>NZ_LN850107.1:4936741-6170926 GCF_900070365.1 Alloactinosynnema sp. L-07
GGCTGCCGGTCAACGTCGGCTACGCGGGCGCGCTGGCCGCCGTCGGCGATCCAGGCACCGCGTTCGTCGCCTGGCTCAACGACGACGCCGCCCCCGGACCGGACTGGCTGGCCCGGCTGGAGGACACCCTCGACGCCGACCCGACCGCGGCCGCGGCCAGCGCCCGGCTGGTGTCCCCGGCGGGCGCGGTGCAGTCGGTCGGCGTCCGGCTGACCGCCGACGGGCACGGCGCCGACGCCACCGCGGGCCCGGTCTTCGGCTTCTGCGGCGGCGCCGCGCTGGTCCGGGCGGCGGTGTTGGCGCAGGTCGGCGGGGTCCCAGGCGAGTATTTCTGCTACTACGAGGACACCGACACGTCCTGGCGGCTGCGGCTGGCGGGCTGGTCGGTCGTGGCGGTCCCGGTGGACGTGGTCCACCTGCACGGGGCGAGCACCGCGCCTGGGTCCCGCGATTTCCACCTGTGGAACGAGCGCAACCGGCTGCTCACGCTGCTGCGGTGCGCGCCCGCGCGCGTCGCCGCGGCCCAGGTGGCACGGTTCGCGCTGCTCACCGCCGTGCTGCCGCTGCGCGCCGGGGTGCCGGACGCGCACAACTTCCAACTCGGCCTGCGGCTGCGGGTGTTGAGCCAGGTCGCCGCCCGGCTGCCGCGCGCGGTCGCGGCCCGTCTCAAGATCAAACTCTGCACGCCGGACGCCCGGACGGCGGTCTGGCGGGAGTGGTCCGGCCAGTCGGGCGACGTGGACCAACGCCGATAAGGCACGCTATGGCCCAGGAGCTACGGGGAGGAGTCGGCGTGGTCGAGGGGGCACTGCCCACACTGTCGGTGATCTTGGTGAACTACCGGGGCGCCGAGGACACCTTGACCTGCCTGCGCGCGCTGCGGGCCGACCTCGACTACCCGGCCGACCGGCTGCAGGTCATCGTGGTCGACAACGACTCCCAGGACGGCAGTGCGGCCAAGATCGGCGCGGTCGACGGGGTCGAACTGGTCGAGGCGGGGGCCAACCTGGGCTTCGCCGGAGGCTGCAACCTGGGTGCCCGGCACGCGCGCGGCACGGTCCTGGCCTTCCTCAACAACGACGCGCGGCCCGATCGGCAGTGGGCGCGCGCGGCGGTGCGGGTGCTGACCGAGCAGCCGGACGTGGCGGCGGTGGCCAGCAAGGTCCTGGACTGGGACGGCACCAACATCGACTTCGTCGACGCGGGCCTGACCTGGTTCGGCATGGGCTACAAGCGCCACGCCGGCCAGCCAGACGACGGCAGCCACGACGACCCGCGCGACGTGCTGTTCGCCACCGGCTCGGCGATGTTCGTCCGGGCCGGGGTCTACCGCGAGCTCGGCGGGTTCGACGAGCGGTTCTTCATGTTCTACGAGGACGTCGACCTGGGCTGGCGGCTGAACCTGCGCGGCTGGCGGGTGCGCTACGAGCCGACGTCGCTGGCCTACCACCGGCACCACGCGTCGATGTCCGAAGTGGACACCAAGGACCAGTCGCGCGAGCTGTACCTGTTGGAGCGCAACGCGTTGGCCGCGCTCTACAAGAACCTCTCCGACGAGACGCTGGCCAAGGCGCTGCCGGGCGCGCTCGCCCTGGCCGTGCGCAGGGCCACCGCGCGCGGCGACGTCGACCCGACGCAGCTGGAGATCACCCGCCGCGACGGCAGCGAGGGCCCGGTGTCCATCCCCCGGACCACGCTCGCCGGAATCCTCGCCATCGACCAGTTCGTCGAGATGCTGCCCTCGCTGGCGGCCTCCCGCGCGGTCGAGCAGGCCGCCCGGGTGCGGTCGGACGCGGACCTGGTTCCGCTGATGCGCAAGGCGATGGAGCCCGCGTACCCGCTGCCGCGCTACCTGGCCGCGCACGAGGCGATCGTCGAGGCGCTGGGCCTGGAGCAGGCCTTCGGCGCGCGCCGCAAGATCCTGGTGATCACCGGGGACGCGCTGGCCGAGCGCATGGCGGGCCCGGCGATCCGGGCGTGGAACATGGCCGACATCCTCGCCGCCGAACACGACGTGCGGCTGGTGACGGTCAACCCGGTGTGCGCACCGCCGGACGCGGCGTTCCCGGTTCTGCGGGCCAAGCGACGCGAGTTGGAACCGCACGTGGCCTGGGCGGACGTGGTGATCGTCCAGGGGCACGCGCTGGAGCTGGTGCCGTCGCTCAAGCACGCGGACTCCACCAAGATCGTCGTGTGCGACGTCTACGACCCGATGCACCTTGAGCTGCTGGAACAGGGCAAGGACGAGATCGCCGAGAAGCGCGAACTGGACCTGGTCGGGGTGACCAAGGTGCTCAACACGCAGCTGGAGCGCGGCGACTTCTTCATCTGCGCCTCGGAGCGGCAACGGCACTTCTGGCTGGGCCACCTGATGTCGCTGGGCAGGCTGACACCGTCGCTCTACGACGGCGACCCGACGCTGCGATCGGTGCTCGACGTGGTGCCGTTCGGCCTGCCGGGCAAGCCGCCGCAGCAGAGCCGCAACCCGATCAAGGGCGGCCTGCCCGGCATCGGCGACGGCGACAAGGTCGTGCTCTGGGCGGGCGGGGTCTACAGCTGGTTCGACCCGTTGACGCTGGTCAGCGCCATCGGGACGCTGGCCAGGCGGCGGCCGGAGGTCCGGCTGGTGTTCCTGGGGATGAAGCACCCGAATCCCGAGGTGCCGGAGATGGACATCGGCGCCCAGGTGCGCGCGCTGTCCAGTCGGCTCGACCTGACCGGCAGGCACGTGTTCTTCAACGAGACGTGGGTGCCCTACGACCAGCGTCAGGACTGGCTGCTTGACGCCGACTGCGGGGTCACCACGCACTACGAGCACGTGGAGACGACCTTCGCCTTCCGCACGCGGGTGCTCGACTACCTGTGGGCGGGTCTGCCGATCGTCACCACCGACGGCGACTCGTTCGCCGAACTCGTGCGCGCGGAGGGCCTGGGCGTGGTCGTCCCGGCCGAGGACGTCGACGCGCTGGCCGACGCGCTGGAGCGGGTCCTCTATGACACGGAGTTCGCGCAGGCCTGCCAGGACCGGATCGCGGGCGTGCGGGAGCGGTTCACCTGGGAGAACGCGCTCGCCCCGCTGACCGCCTTCTGCCGCGACCCCCGCCCGGCCACCGACCGGCTGCCGGGCGCCGAGCCGCTGGTCCGCCGGGCGCCCCTGGGCGCGGCGGGCACGGTCCGGCGCGACCTGGCCCTGGTCCGCGAGTACCTCGACGGCGGCGGCCCCACCGAACTGGCCCGCCGCGCCGCGGGCCGGGTCCGCAGGCTGGCCAAGGACAAACTGCGCGGGGGTGGCCCAGGCGATGTCTGACCGCCCGATCCGCGTCCTCATCGACGGGACCCCGCTGCTGGGCTCCCGCACGGGCATCGGCCGCTACACCGCCGCCCTCGCCGAGGAACTGGCGTCCTCGCCGGACGTGAACATGCGGGCGGTCGCCTTCACCCTGCGCGGCTGGCGCAAGCTGCGCCATGTCCTGCCGCACGGCTCCCAGGCGCGCGGGTTCCCGGTGCCCGCCCGCCTGCTGCGCAAAGCGTGGGTGCGCGGCCAGTTCCCGCCGATCGAGCTGTTCGCCGGGTTCACCGATGTCGTGCACGGGACCAACTTCGTCCTCCCCGCCGCCGCCCGGGCCAAGGGCGTGCTGACCATCCACGACCTGGCTTTCCTCGATTTCCCCGACGAACTTCCGCCCAGCGACGCCGAACTCCCGCGCCTGGTGCAGCTCTCGGCCGACCGCGCGACCGTGATCTGCACACCGACGCGCGCGGTGGCTCAGCGGGTTGTCGAGCGGCTTGGGGTGTCCGAGGACAAGGTCCGGGTGACCCCGCTCGGTGTCGACCCGCAGTGGTTCACCGCGCGCCCGCCGAACGAGGCCCTGGTCGCCAAGATGGGCCTGCCCAAGGAGTATCTGCTCTTCGTCGGCGCGGCGGGCCCCCGCAAGGCGTTGGGCTGGCTGCTCGACGCCCACGCCGCCACCCCGTCGCTACCGCCGCTGGTACTCGCGGGTCCTGGACACGCGGTGGGGTCGGAGCGGGTGATCTCGACCGGCTATCTGTCCGAAGTGGACTTGCGTAGCGTGGTCGCGGGGGCGAGCGCGCTCGTGCTTCCCTCGCGGGACGAGGGTTTCGGTCTGCCCGTGCTGGAAGCCATGGCCTGCGACGTCCCGGTGGTCTGCTCGGACGTGCCCGCGCTGCGCGAGGTTTCCGGCGGCCACGCCACCCTGATCCCCTTCGGCGACACCGAGGCCATGGCCGTGGCACTGGCCGCCGTCCTGGACAGCCCCCTGTCCCCCGCCACCCTCTCCGCCCGCCGCACCCACGCCGCGGCCCACACCTGGCGCCGGTGCGCGGAACTCACCATCGCCGCATACCAGTCGACCTAGGCCCTAAGCGCGCCACACCGGGGCGACCTCCACCCTCGACAACCTCCACTCGGCGTCGATCTCGCGCGCCCGGAACCGATACACGGCACCGAGTTCGAGCACAGGCTTGTCGTCCTTGCCGACGAACGTCCCGATCAAGTTCGCGCGCACAGCGGCTTCGGATCCGTCCACATCGACCAGCACGTTCGAGATCAGATGCTGGATCCGCTGGTACTCCTCATGATTGCGCGACGCTTGCGCGATGACCGCGTCGCGACCTTCGGCGACTCCGCCTGGCGTGCTGGCTGAGACATCGTCGGTGAACAGCTCGCGCAAGTCGTCGAACCGATGATCGTCGAGGCAGGCGGCGAGCCGGTAGACAAGCTGGGTGATGTCGAGAACCGCGTTCACTTGCTCCTCCTAATTCGTTGGCTGTACCAACGTTGGTTTGACCAACGTATCACCAGTCGATCGGAAGCGCTACGGTGAACCACATGGACACTCGTTCAGCACCGGCTCGGCTGCGCTCGCTGACGAGCTGGCTGATCAACCAGAACTCGGTCACCGCCCGCAACGTCGTCACCGACCGGCTCGAAGGCACCGGCACCCGCCGCTACCACTACTCGATGCTCGCGGCCCTGGAGGAGTTCGGCCCCGCCAGCCAAGCCGACCTGGGCCGTCGCTGCGGCCTCGACCGCAGCGACGTCGCGGGCGCGGTGGCCGACCTGCTCGACCAGGGGTGGGTGGACCGCACACCGGATCCGGTCGACCGCAGGCGCAACATCGTCCAGCTGACCAAGGCCGGGGTGAAGCAGCTCAAGGTCCTCGACCGGATCGTCGGCGAGGCTCAGGACGATCTGCTCGCCCCGCTGTCGGCCGCCGAGCGGCAGCAGCTCAACCGCCTGCTGACCCGGCTCGCCGACCACCACGCCTGACCGCAGGCCCGGCGCCGAGGATGGCGTCGAGCCGGCGGGCGAGCAGCTCCGAGATTCGCCCGCTGCTGGGCGGCATGTGCGGCTCCGGCGCCACGATGAGGGGGGAAATGCTGGGGCCTGCGGTCCCCTCACTTGCCGGGCAGCGGTTACGGCTGGAAGCCCGTCGGGTGTTCTTTGAACGCTCGTGCCAACGCGTCGCGCCAGTTTGGTAGGGGGGTGAGGCCCGAGGCGGTCCATGCGGTGTTGGAGAGGACGGAGTATGCCGGGCGTTTGGCGGGGGTCGGGTAGTCCGCCGTTGTGCAGGGGTGGACCCTGGATGGGTCGGCGCCGAGTTCCTCGAAGACCGCCTTGGCGAACCCGCACCAGGTGACCGAGCCCGCGCCTGCGCAGTGCAGGACCCGGCTCGACGGGGGCGTGCCCTCGGCGATCTTCGTGGCGAGGTCGATCAGGCCTGCCGCCAGGTCGGCCGCCCAGGTCGGAGCACCGACCTGGTCGTCCACCACCGACAGCGTCTCGCGCGACTGCTCCAGGCGGGCCATTGTCTTGACGAAGTTGGCGCCGAAGGCGCTGTAGACCCAGGCGGTGCGCACGACCCAGGCACGCGCGCCCGAGCCCAGGACCGCCTGTTCGCCCGCCAGCTTCGTGATCCCGTACACCGACTGCGGCCGGGTCGGGTCGTCCACCTCGTAGGGCCGGTCGGCCGTGCCGTCGAAGACGTAGTCGGTCGACACGTGCACGAGCGGCACCCCGCGCGAGGAGCAGACCGCCGCCAGGACGCGCGGGCCGTCGGCGTTGACGGCGAACGCGCGTGAGGTCTCGGTCTCGGCTTTGTCGACGGCGGTGTACGCGGCGGCGTTGATGACGATCGGGTGTCTGCCCTCGGCCTGGGCCTTGTCCGCCAACGCGGACACCGCGGCGATGATCGACCCGGCGCTGGTCAGGTCGAGTTCCGCCGAGCCGAGCGCGCGCACGGAAACCGCGTCGCCGCTGAGGGCGGCGAGTTCGCGGCCGAGCTGCCCGGTGCCGCCGGGTACGAGGACATCGATCACGTCAGTTCCCCGATCGGGCCTTGAGGGGTTCCCACCAGCCGCGGTTGTCGGCGTACCACTTGACGGTGGCCGCGAGACCGTCCTCGAACGGCACGCGGGGCGCGTATCCGAGTTCGGTGCTGATCTTGGTGATGTCGACCGAGTAGCGGCGGTCGTGGGCCTTGCGGTCGATGACCGGCTGGACGAACGACTCGTCGGTGCCGGTGGACTCCAGCAGCAGCGTGGTCAGTTCGCGGTTGTTCAGCTCGGTGCCGCCGCCGATGTTGTAGATCTCACCCGGCCTGCCGCCGTCGGCGACGAGTTGGATGCCGTGGCAGTGGTCGTCGACGTGCAGCCAGTCGCGCACGTTGAGGCCGTCGCCGTAGAGGGGCACCTTCTTGCCGTCGAGCAGGTTGGTGGTGAACAGCGGGATGACCTTCTCCGGGAACTGGTACGGCCCGTAGTTGTTGGAGCACCGGGTGACACACACCGGCAGCCCGTGGGTGCGGAAGTACGAGCGGGCCATCAGGTCCGAGGACGCCTTCGACGCCGAGTACGGCGAGTTCGGCTCCAGCGGATGGGTCTCCGGCCATGAGCCGTGCTCGATCGACCCGTAGACCTCGTCGGTCGACACGTGCACGAACTTGCCGACCTTGGCCTCCAGGGCCGCCTGCAGCATCGTCATCGTGCCGAGCACGTTGGTCCGGACGAACTCCGACGACCCGGCGATGGACCGGTCGACATGGGACTCGGCGGCGAAGTGGACGACCAGGTCCACCCCGGACATCACCGACGCGACGGTCTCGGCGTCGCAGATGTCGCCATGCACGAACCGCAGCCGGGGGCTGTCGGCGACCGGGGCCAGGTTCTCCCGGTTGCCCGCGTAGGTGAGCTTGTCGAGGACGACCACCTCGGCGTCGGCGAGGGTCGGATAGGCGCCGGACAGTGCCTGCCGCACATAGTGCGATCCGATGAACCCGGCTCCGCCCGTGACCAAAACCCGCATATCGCTCCGCCATTCCTCTCGGTTGCTGACCGAGTGTTTCATGTTCGCGGACCCTGTCGCCCACTCGTGCGGGTAATCGCCGCCGGTGCCGAAACCCTTACCGATGCCACCTGGGTAATCTGAACGGTGGGACGGGTCGGGGATGGGGAGGAGCGCTCGTGGGCGAGCGTGCGCGGTGGTTGGGCACGCAGGCCGTGCGGACGGTCGCGTTTCTGTTGTCCTCCGCCGTACTCGCCGGTACGGCCTACGGCTGGTGGACGGTGGGCGACGTCGACGCCAACACCGTGACCACCGACGTGATCGCCGAGGACGTCGGCACCCGCCCGGTGCCGCTCGACGGCGCGATCGACATGCTGCTGGTCGGCATGGACAGCCGCACCGACGCCTTCGGCAACCCGCTGCCCAAGGAAGTGCTCCAGCTGCTCAACGGCGGCAAGGTCGACGGCGAGCGCAACACCGACACCATGATCCTGGTGCACATCCCCGTCGACGGGACCCGAGCGATCGCCTTCTCCTTCCCGCGTGACTCGTGGGTCGACATCGGCGAGGGCTTCGGCAAGCACAAGCTCAACTCGGCGTTCGTCTACGCCTACACCGACGCCCGCAAGACACTGGCCGCCCAGGGCGTGACCGACCAGAAGGAACTCGACCAGCGGGCCACCGTCATCGGCCGCAAGAACCTGATCGCCACGATCGAGCGGCTGGTCGGCAACGCGGTCAAGATCGAGCGGTACGCCGAGGTCAACCTGGCCAGCTTCTACGAGGTCACCAAGGCCATCGGCGGCGTCGAGGTGTGTCTGAACAACGCGGTCAGCGAGCCCAAGTCCGGCGCCAACTTCGCCGCGGGCCGCCAGACCATCTCCGGCAAGGAGGCGCTGTCTTTCGTCCGGCAGCGCTACGACCTGCCCAACGGCGACCTCGACCGGATCGTGCGCCAGCAGGTGTTCCTGGCCGCGCTGGCCGACAAGGTGCTCTCCGCCGACATGCTGACCAACCCGTCCAAGGCGCGCGACCTGATCGGCGCGGTCCAGCGGTCGGTGGTGCTGTCGAAGAACTGGAACCTGTCCACGTTCGCCGCCCAGATGCAGGGCCTCAGCGGCGGCAACATCGAGTTCCGCACCATCCCCACCGAGGGCGACGCGAAGATCGGCGGGGCGGACGTGATCAAGGTCGACCCGGCCAAGGTGCACGAGTTCGTCGCCCGGCTGACCGGGTCCCCGGTCCGGCCGTCCACCTCGGGCTCCCCGTCGGCGACGACCCGGCCCACCACCACGACCCCCACGGCGAGCGACCTGTTCCCGGAGTCGACGACGACCACCACCAAAGCCACGATCAACGGCATCACCGTGGACGTCCGCAACGGCTCGAACACCGTCGGCCTTGCGGGCGACGTCCTCGACGAACTCTCGGGCCTGGGCTTCGGCCGCGGGCAGACGACCGACACCGCGGTGCAGTCCGGCTCGGTCATCCGCTACCCGAGGGGCGAGCTGGCCACGGCCAAGCAGGTGGCCACCTCGCTGGCGGGCCCGTTCGTCTTCGAGGAGGACCGGACCCTGCCCACCGGCCGCATCCGGATCGTCCTGGGCACCAGCTACCAGGTCGGCGACTCGCTGACCGGCGACCGGCTGCTGAGATTCGAGCCACCTGAGCCGACCGGATCGTCCACGCCGAGCACGACGACATCGCCGAGCAACACCGCGCCGCCGCCGAAGATCGAGGCGGGCGGGCTCAACTGCGTGAACTGACCCCTATTACAGTCCGTGTCCGTCTAGCCTGTGACCAGGCTTGGGGCTAGTGGTGAGTCCATGAACGTTGTCGGGCTATCGGCGGATCCAGGTTTCCGCTGGGCGTGCCGCCGGAATGCCGCTCGTACTGGGTGTACTTGGGCGTTCCGGCGGTGCGCCCAGCGGGAAGCTGGGCCGTCGAGAGCCCGGCAACGTTCGTGGACACACCACTAGGCAATCGGGGGGACGGAACGTGGCGGGGCGGGCGGGGAAGACCTGGCTGATTGTCGGCCGGTCCGTGATCGCGCTGGTGTCGGCCGCCGCGCTGGCGGCGATGGGCGCGGTCTGGTTCCAAGTCGATCAGCTGCAGGAGAGCGTCAACACGACCGACGCCATCGCCGCCGCGGCCAACGCCCCCGACGCGCCGTCCGCCGATGACGGCGCCAACGACATCCTGGTCGTCGGCAACGACACCCGAACCGACCTGCAGGGCCGCCCACTGTCGGCAAGGGTGCTGCGCGAACTGCGCACCGAGGCAACGGACACGATCAACACCGACACCCTGATCCTGCTGCGGCTGCCGCGCAACGGGGGCAAGAGCTTCGCCATCTCCATCCCGCGCGACACCTACGTCGCCGTCCCCGGCCACCGCGAAGAGAAGATCAACGGCGCGTATGGGGTCATCAAGGCCAAGACCGCGCAGTCGATGGTCGACGGCGGCGAGCGCGACCGGGAGAAGATCGAACGCGAGTCCGACAACGCGGGCCGTACGGCGCTGGTCCAGTCGGTCCAGGGTCTGACCGGCGTGCGCGTCGACCACTACGTCGAGGTCACGCTGTACGGCTTCTACCTGCTCACCGAGGCCATCGACGGCGTCGACGTGTGCCTGAACCGCTCGACCAGCGACCCCGACTCCGGCGCGAACTTCCGCCGCGGCCAGCAAACCGTCCGCGGCGGCGACGCGGTCGCCTTCGTCCGCCAGCGCAAGGGCCTCCCGCGCGGCGACCTCGACCGGATCGTCCGCCAGCAGACCTTCCTCGCCTCGGCGATGAACAAGGTCCTCAGCGGCGGCACCCTGGCCGACCCTGGCAAGCTCAACAAGCTTGAGAACGCGGTGGCCAAGACCGTGGTGATGGACCCCGGACTGCATTTCCTGGACCTGGTCAACCAGGCGCAAGCGCTTGCGTCGGGTGCGGTGGAGTTCGTGACCATCCCGGTGACCGGCGTCGGCGCGCGCAACGACCGTGGGCAGAGCATCATCACCGTCGACCTGACCGCTGTGCACGCCTACATCAAGGGGCTGGCCACGGCCAACCCGCCGCCCGCCCCGCCACCGCCCTCGATGACCGAGGAGTCGAACCTTACCGGCGACCGCCTCCTCGACTTCGGCGCCCCCGCCGCGCTCAACACCGCCGCACCTTGCGTCTACTGACCGGAGTTCCCCGTGAGCCTCACCGAGATCCTGCTTCGCCCGCTGCGCGCGCACTCCGCGAAGCCGTTGATCACCCACTATGACGACACGGCGGGCACGCGGGTCGAGTTGTCGGTGGCGACGGTGGCCAACTGGGCGGCGAAGACGGCGAACTGGCTGGTCGAGGAGCACGACGTCGAGCCGGGTACGCCGGTCTCGGTGCGGCTGCCCGCGCACTGGCAGACCGCGGGCATCCTGCTCGGCGCGTGGTGGTGCGGCGCGCACGTCACCGATGAGGACCCGGTGGTGACCTTCGCGGTGCCGGGCGCGGACGGTGACGGTGCCGTGGCGTCGGTGTCGCTGGACCCGATGGGCCGCGACCTCGGCGGCTCGACGGGTGGGCTGGTCGACTTCGTCGGCGAGGCCCGCATGTTCGGTGACGACTTCTTCGGCGCGACGGTCGACGGTTCGACGCCCGCGCTTGCAGGGTCCACTGTAGACGAGGTGGTCGCCGCGGCGAGGGCTCTGGGGGAGAACTACGGTGCGGGCGCACGGGTCCTGTCGACTCGCGAGTGGACGGTGCCCGACGGCGTTCTGGCCGCCGTGGTCGCGCCGCTGGCGGTGGGCGGGTCGATCGTCCAGGTCAGCAACCCCAGCCGCCTCGACGCCCACCGCACCAGCGAGCGGACCACGTTCGACCTGCTCTAGACCACGACCGGTTCGTCTAGCAGGTCCCGGATCCGGCGGACCTCGCTGAACCACAGCGCCACGGGCGCGAGGAACGCCAGCGCGCAGAACACCCACAGCGTCGTCCGGGTATCGATCACCGTCGACACCACACCCGCTGCCAGCGCGCCGACCGGGATAGCGCCCCAGGAGACGAAGCGGACCGTCGCCATCACCCGCGACAGCAGGTCCGGTGGGCTCGCGACCTGACGGTGGGTCCGGGTGGAGATGCTGAACACCACGACGCCCGCGCTGAACCCGGCCGCTCCCAGCGCGAACAGCACCATTCCCCAGCCACCCGCCCCGGCCGGGTGCAGCAGGCAGCACGCCGCGCCGAAAGCCGACGCGGCGAGGATCGCCCGGGCGCTGCCCATGGCGTTGACCAGCCGGGTCGCCAGTGTCGCCCCGATCAGCGCGCCGACGCCGTCGAAGGCGACGAGCAGACCGACCACGGCGGGCGCGGCACCGAGATCGCGGACCAGGAACACGGGCACGAGCGCCATCAGGGCGCCGTTGACGAAGTTGATCGAGGTCGCGCCCAGCACGCACGGGCGCATGACCGGGTGCCGCAGGACGAACCGCAGGCCGTCGCGGATCTGCGTCCGCATCGGCGGCGCCGACTCGGGCTGGGGCGCGTTCCCTGACGGCAGCTTGCGCAGCAGCGCGGCGGAGACCAGGAAGCTGACCGCGTCGATCACCAAGGTCGGGACCGCGCCGAGGAGCTGGACCAGCAGGCCGCCGAGTCCGGGTCCACCGAGGTGGGTGGTCGAGTGGGTGGCCGAGATCAGGCTGTTCCGGGCCGTCAACTCGTCCTTGGCGACGATCGACGGCAGGAAGGTCGCGTTGCCCACGTCGAAGACCACGTTCGCCAAGCTGATCACCAAGGCGGCCGCGACCAGGTGGACCAACGTCAGTTCGCCGAGCCACCAGGCCAGGGGGATGGATCCGATCGCCGCGGCGCGGATCAGGTCCATGGCCACCTGCGTGCCGCGCAGCGGCAGCCGCCGCACGATCACGCCCGCGGGCAGGCCGATCAGGATCCAGGCGGCGTAGGACGCCGCGGCGACCAAGCCGACCTCGAAGGCCGACGCGCCCAGCACCGTCACCGCCACCAGTGGCAGCGCGACCGCCGTCACCGCCGTGCCAACCTGGCTGATCGCGCCCGCCGCCCAGTACCGCCAGAACATGTCGCCCCCAGTTCGCGAGTAAGTTCCTATTCGGAACTCACTATACTGAGGTGGTCAGCCGAGAAGCGAGGGCCATGAAACACAGCGATCTGTCCGACGCCGAGTGCGCGATCGCGCAGGCCCTCGGCGTTGTCGGCGACTGGTGGACCCTGCTGGTCGTGCGCGACATCGCGGGCGGGGTCACCCGGTTCGACGCGCTGCAACGCGAACTCGACGTCAGCCGCAAGACCCTCACCGAGCGGCTGAAGTCGTTGGTGGAGAACGGTGTCGTGGCCAAACACCGCTACAGCGACCACCCGCCGCGCTTCGAGTACCGACTCACCGACGCGGGACTCGGCCTGCTCCCGGTGCTCATCTCGCTGCAGGACTGGGGCACCCGGTTCGTCGCCGGCGACGGATCCCTGACGGCGACGACCGCGCCGACGTCCGCCGAGGCCCAGCGCGTGCAAGGCCTGCTCGGACACCGCGTTCCCGAACTCGCGCTGCGGTCGTCGCGCGACGAGCCGACCGACCCGGCCGACCGCTGGACCGTCCTCTACTGCTTCCCCGGCGCGTTCGCGCCCAACAGCAACCCGTTCCCGCCCGGCTGGTTCGACATCCCCGGCGCGGCCGGGTGCACACTGGAGGCGATGACCTACCGCGACCGGCACACGTCTTTCGCCGCGCGGGGCGTGCGAGTGCGCGGGATCAGCACCCAGCGGCCGGACCAACTGCGGGCGTTCGCCGACCACGCCGACCTGCCGTTCGACCTGCTCTCCGACGAGGATCTGCGCTTCGCGGCGGCCCTGCGACTGCCGACGTTCCGGGCCGCCGGGGTCGACCGGCTCAAGCGGCTCACCCTGGTGGTCGACCCGGCGCGGACGATCCGGTTCGTCCAGTTCCCGATCACCGACCCCGCCGCGTCGGTCGACGAAGCCCTTGCCCAGCTAACTTACTTGAAGTAAGTTACCGGGGGTAACACCTTCGAGGAGGCAGCGTGGAGTCGTTCGCGGGCAAAGTCGCCGTCGTCACCGGGGCGGGGTCGGGAATCGGCCGGGCGCTGGTCCGGGCGCTGGTCGCCGAGGGGGCCAAGGTCGCCGCGTCGGACATCGACAAGGCGGGCCTGGCCGAGACCGCGGCGCTCGCGGGCGTCGCCGTGCGCACCTACGAACTAGACGTCGCCGACCGCGACGCCATCTACGCCCACGCCGCCGAGGTGGTCGCGGACTTCGGCCGGGTCGACCTAGTGATCAACAATGCGGGCGTCGCCCTGCGTGGATCGGTCCGCGAGATGAGCGACGAAGACCTGCGGTGGATCATGGACATCGACTTCTACGGGGTGGCCCACGGCTCGCGCGCGTTCCTGCCGCACCTGGTCGCCAGCAAGGGCCACCTGGTCAACGTCTCCAGCGTGTTCGGGCTGATCGGCGTGCCGACGCAGAGTGCCTACAACGCGGCCAAGTTCGCCGTCCGCGGCTTCACCGAGGCGCTGCGCCAGGAGATGCGGCTGGAGGGCACCAAGGTCGGGGTATCGTGCGTGCACCCGGGCGGCATCAAGACCAACATCGCCCGCAACGCCCGGACCTCGGACCCCACCCAGGCTTCCGCGTTCGTGAAGGCGCTCGACCGGGTCGCCATGACCAGCCCGGAGAGCGCCGCCCGCACGATCCTCGACGGCGTGCGGCGCGACCGGGCCCGCATCCTCATCGGCCCGGACGCGTACGTGGTCGACCTGCTCCCGCGGCTGCTCGGCTCGTTCTACCAGCCGCTGGTCACCCTGTTCTCAAAGCGACTGTCACCCTGATGCCGTTCAGCACGGCGTTTCCGCTGTCGTCAAGGACTTTCGGGTCGGTCAGCGCGTTGGCGTTGGCCTGCCAGTAGCCGTGCGGCAGGCTCACCACGCCGGGCATGATGTCGGCGGTGATCGTGACGGGGACTTCGATTTCCCCGACAGCGGACCGTACGCACACCGTCCCTGATACCGGCGCAATCGTCCGGGTGCATCAGCAAGTGGTGCCGCACCTTGCCTTTGGTGAGCCGCGGGATGTCGTTCATCCACGAGTTGTTGGCCCGCAGGTGCCTGCGGCCGATGAGCAGAAGCCCTTGCGGTGTGGGCATGTCCGCCACGTCCCGAGCCGCGTCGACCAGCAGTCGCGGGGTGAGGTCGATCTTGTGGGGGCCGGTGGGGGCGAGGGGGCCGAGGTCGATGCCGTGGGGGTGCTGCTTCAGTTTCTTGAGTGGGAGCCGATAGGGGCCAAGCCTGAGCAGAACGTCGATGATTCTGTTCGGGGTGAGCCTCAGCCGCTGTGCCTTGAGCCACTGGCGGGGGAAGCGCTTGCCGTATCGGAGCCCGAGTTCGCGGAAGATCTCCCAGTCGTGACGGGCCGCGGCGGGTTGGCCGTGCAGGGTGCACCCGTCCCATGGCAGGGCCGCGTCCGGGTCACCCATCACCGCGGCCATGGCGTCCTGGCCGCGCGCGTAGTAGGCGAACATCGCCTGGAAGACGGTTTGGGGAACACGGCGGGCGAGAATCGGGCGGTGTTGCGGACGGCGAGCGCGTGGAAGATCAGGTCGTAGTGATCGCGTTCGAGGGCCGTGGTCGGCGGCAGAATGATGTCGGCGTGGCGGGTGGTCTCGTTGATCCACGGGTCGATGGCGACCATGAAGTCGAGCTTCTGCAAGACTTGTTCGACCCGTGGACCGTCCGGTGTGGACAGAACCGGATTGCCTGCCGACACGACCATCGCCCGGATCTCGGGCTCTTCCGCGAGGGTCGACACCGGCAGTTCACCAGCGAACTCCGGGAGCCCGCGGACTGTGCTGCGCCACCGATCCCGCTCGCCTTTGCCGGTGATCCGGATCAGATCGACGGCAGGCTTGGCGAACAGGGCGCCGCCGGGCCGGTCGAAGTTGCCGGTGATGATGTTGAGAACTTGGATCGCCCACTGGCAGACCAGGCCGTGCCGCCGGGTCGAGACGCCGGTCCGGCCGTAGCAAACCGCTCGGTCCGCGTCGGCGAATTCCTGGGCAAGGCGGCGAATCCCGGTCAAGCCGGTGACTCCCTCGGCCCAGTCGACGGGGACAGCGAGAGGCCTGATCTCGTCGTATCCCTTTGTGTTTTCGAGGATGACGCCGATCATCGCCAGGAGGAGGGCCGCGTCGGTGCCGGGGCGGATGAAGTGGTGTTCGTCGGCGATCTTCGCGGTCTCTGTTCTTCTTGGGTCTATTACGATCATCCGGCCTGCGCGGGTTCTGAGTTCCTTGCGGCGGTTGGCGAAATCGGGGACGGTCATCATGCTTCCGTTGGACACCATGGGGTTCGCGCCGATGATCAGGAAGTGGTCGGTGCGGTCGATGTCCGGGATCGGCAGCTTGAACTGGTGGCCGAACATGAGGGAGGCGACTAGTTGGTGCGGGAGTTGGTCTACGGAGGTTGCGGAGAATCTGTTGCGGGTGTTGAGGAGGTTCAGGAAACTTGTTCCGTGCGTCAGCGCGCCGAGGCTGTGGACGGTTGGGTTTCCTTGATAGACAGCGATCGCGTTGGGGCCGTGTAGTTTGCGGATCTTGGCTAGGTGGTCGACTGTGTGGTCGAAGGCTTCGGTCCAGGAGATCTCGGTCCAGCCGGTGGGGGTCTTGCGGATGGGGGTTCGGAGGCGGTCGCCTTCGTGGATGTCTTGTAGGGCTAGGGCTTTGGGGCAGAGGTGGCCGCGGGAGAGTGGGTCTTTGGGGTCGCCGTGGATGGAGACGACGCTGTTGGCGTTCGTCTGGACTTCTAGACCGCAGATCGCTTCGCAGAGTGAGCACGCGATGTGGGCCATCTGGTGAGTCTTGCCTGTCCCTCGCCGTGCGTCTACTCGTTCGTTCTTCGGGGCGCGGGGTCGGCTCCCTCGTCAATCAGCGTCTTGTCCGGAAACAGCGATGTCAATGGCGCCTGCGGCGTCGCTGCGCGATCAGCGGAGCTGACCATTGACATCGCTGTTTCCGGACAAGGGATTGCCAGGACGAGGGTGCAGGGGGAAGAGCAGGGACCTGCGGTCCCCTCAAGCAAGGACCTTCGGTCCCCAACTTCACGGGGCCGACGCTGGTTCTTGATCTCCCGCTGTGTTCTCTGTTGGGGTCAGCCCATGCTCTTCTGGCCGTCGAGGGTCTCGCGGATGATGTCGGCGTGGCCTGCGTGCTGGGCGGTTTCGGCGATGATGTGGACGAACACGCGGCGGGCTGACCATTTTGCGCCCGGTTCGAACCAGGGGGCGGTGGGGAGGGGGTGGCTCACGTCGAGGGTGTCGAGGGTGGCTAGAAGTTCGTCGGTCTGCTTGGCGATCTCTTCGTAGCGGGCGAGTTCGCCTGCCAGGGTCTCACCGTCGGTCAGGCGGTGCTGGTCCTCCCAGCTCCCCTCGCCTGCCGCCAGTGCTTCGGGGCCCTCCTGGATGAACCGCACCCATCCCTGCTCGACGCTGGCGACGTGCTTGATCAGGCCACCCAGCGTCAGTTCGCTGACCGTCGTCCGCAGGCGGGCCTGGTCCTCGGTGATGCCATGAACCGTGAATCGAAACAGTCCCCGGTGCTTGGTCAGCACCTCCAGCAGGTCCGCTCGCTCCCCCGTCACGACGATCTCGGTGCTGGTCATGATCTCTCTCGTTTCCCTCGGTGGCTTGTAAGGAAAACGATATGACCCGTTGCGGACAGGTTCAGTCCTAAAGGACAACGAAGTTTCAGTCAGGTTCGTCAGACTCGGTCCAGTAGGAATCCTCCAAGACCGGCACGATCCACTTGGGCTCTGGGAACACCGAGGACACCGGCTCCTCGGTCCCGTAAATCTCCAGGCAGGACAGCCTGCCGTAGTCGACGAGCAAGATCAGGCCTTCTCCGGTCGCAGGCACATCGGCCCACACTGGGGTAGCTGACTCCACCTTCGCCAGCGGTGCAGTCTCAGGCACGGCCAGGTCGATCGTCGCGCAGCCGCAACCGCAGCGGCCGACCACGAGGGCGGAATCGGCCTGGGCCCGCAGCTCAGCGACGCCTGGGAAATCGAGTGCGAGCATCGCGTTCAACGCCGAGCGTTCGGTCGGCGTCAGCGGTCTTGGTTCAGTCGGAGGCAGGCTCAGCCCTTGAGGATCTGGCGGGCCATCACCATGCGCTGGATCTGGTTGGTGCCCTCATAGATCTGGGTGATCTTCGCGTCGCGCATCATGCGTTCCACTGGGAAGTCGCGGGTGTAGCCCGCGCCGCCGAACAGTTGGACCGCGTCGGTGGTGACGGACATCGCGGTGTCCGACGCGAAGGTCTTGGCGGCGCTCGACGCGAACGACGCGTCTGGTTCGCCGCGTTCGACCTTGGCGGCGGCGGCGTAGACCAGGTGGCGGGAGGCTTCGATGCGCATGGCCATGTCGGCGATCATGAACTGGACGCCCTGGAACTCCGCGATGGCCTTGCCGAACTGCTTGCGGTCCTTGACGTAGGCGACCGAGGCGTCGAGGGCGCCTTGGGCGATGCCGAGGGCCTGGGCGCCGATGGAGTGGCGGGTGTGGTCGAGGGTCTTGAACGCCAGGCGCAGGCCCTGGCCGGGTTCGCCGATGATGCGGTCGGCCGGGATGGTGCAGTTCTCGAAGTGGATCTCGCGGGTGGGCGAGCCCTTGATGCCGAGCTTGCGCTCCTTCGAGCCGACCACGAAGCCCGGGTCGTCCTTGTGGACCATGAACGCCGAGATGCCGTCCGCGGGCTTCGGGGCGTCCGGGTTGGACACCGCCATGACCGTGTACCAGCTGGACTCGCCCGCGTTGGTGATCCAGCACTTGGTGCCGTTGAGGACCCAGTGGTCACCGTCCAGGCGGGCGCGGGTGCGCATCGACGCGGTGTCCGAGCCCGCCTCGCGCTCGGAGAGGGCGTAGGAGGCCATCTCGCCCGCGGCGATGGCGGGGAGGACCTGCTTCTTGAGCTCCTCCGAGCCGCCCAGGATCAGGTTCATCGTGCCGAGCTTGTTGACCGCCGGGATCAGCGAGGACGACGCGCAGACCCGGGCGACCTCCTCGATGACGATGTTGGTCGCGATCGAGTCAGCACCCTGACCGTCGTAGGCCTCGGCGATGTGGGGGGCGGCGAAACCGGCCTTGACCAGCGCGCGCTGGGCCTCGATCGGGTAGCGCTCGTGCTCGTCGACATCGGCGGCGTGCGGGGCGATCTCCTTCTCCGCCAGATCGCGCACGGCCTCGCGCAGCGCGTTGTGCTCGTCGCCGAGCTGGTAGAGACCGAAGCCCGCGTCCACTGTTACCTCCCGGTAGCCCACACGTTCGCCAACGATGTTAGTACGCGTTTACTTGGATGTCCTTGTGTCTTGTCGCACCACTTCCCAACAAAGTTACCGCCGGGTAGCTTTGCCCTTATGACAAGTCTGCTCTTCAACCCCGCGACGTACGACCCGAAGCAGTTCGACCAGGAGACCCGCAGGCTCCTGCGCGCGACCATCGACTGGTTCGAGGAGCGCGGCAAGCAGGCTCTGGTCAGCAAATACCACGCCAAGGAGTTCCACGCCGACTTCCTGGAGTTCGCCGCCAAGGAGAACCTCTTCGCCACCCTGCTCACCCCGGCGGCGGACGCGGCGGGCGACCCGAACAAGCGTTGGGACACCGCTCGCGTCGCCGCGCTGTCGGAGATCCTCGGCTTCTACGGCCTGAGCTACTGGTACCCCTGGCAGGTCACCATCCTGGGCCTCGGCCCGGTCTGGCAGAGCGCGAACCCGGCCGCGCGCGCCCGCGCCGCCCAGGTGCTCGCCGACGGCGGGGTGTGCGCGTTCGGACTGTCCGAGAAGGACCACGGCGCCGACATCTACTCCACCGACATGGTCCTCACCCCCGACGGCCATGGCGGCTACCGGGCCACCGGCGGCAAGTACTACATCGGCAACGGCAACGTGGCGGGCGTGGTCTCGGTCTTCGGCCGGGTCGAGGGGATCGACGGGCCCGACGGCTACGTCTTCTTCGCCGCCGACAGCGCCCACCCGAACTACCACCTGGTCAAGAACGTCGTCCCGTCGGCGATCTACGTCTCCGAGTTCCGCCTGGAGGACTACCCGGTCACCGCCGACGACATCCTGCACACCGGCCCCGCCGCCTTCGACGCGGCGCTGAACACGGTCAACGTGGGCAAGTTCAACCTGTGCTTCGGCGGCATCGGCATCGCCGAGCACGCCCTCTACGAGGCGATCACCCACGCGCACAACCGGATCCTCTACGGCAACCGCGTCACCGACTTCCCGCACGTGCGGTCCTACCTGGTCGACGCCTACACCCGCCTGGTCGCCTCGAAGCTGTTCTGCGACCGCGCCGTGGACTACTTCCGCTCCGCGGGCCCCGACGACCGCCGCTACCTGCTGTTCAACCCGGTCACCAAGATGCAGGCGACCACCGAGGCCGAGCGGATCGTGGGCCTGCTCAGCGAGGTCGCCTCCGCCAAGAGCTTCGAGGCCGACACCTACCTCACCATCGCCGCCACCGACATCCGCGGCCTGCCCAAGCTCGAGGGCACGGTCGCGGTCAACCTCGCGCTGATCCTGAAGTTCATGCCGCAGTACCTGTTCGCCCCGGCCGAGTACCCGGCGGTGCCCACCCGCCAGGACGCCGCCGACGACGTGTTCCTGTTCAACCAGGGCCCCGCCCGCGGCCTGGGCAAGGTTCGCTTCCACGACTGGCGCGAGGCCTACCGCACCTTCGTGCACGTACCCAACGTCGAGGTGTTCGCCGCGCAGGCCGAGTCCTTCGCCGAGTTCCTGACCACCGCGCCGCCGTCAGCCGAGCAGCAGAGGGACCTCGACTACCTGCTGACCCTCGGCGAGCTGTTCACGCTGATCGTCTACGGGCAGCTGATCCTGGAGCAGGCCGAGCTGACCGGCGTCGACCCACTGGTACTCGACCAGATCTTCGACGCCCTCGTGCGCGACTTCTCCGGCCACGCGGTCACCCTGCACGGCAAGCCGTCGTCCACCCTGCCGCAACAGCAGTGGGCGCTGGGCGCGGTGCGCAAGCCGGTGGTCGACCAGGGCCGCTTCGACCACGTGTGGAAGCAGGTCGAGGGCCTGTCCGGCGCCTACGAGATGAACCCCTGACCTGGGTATTCATCGCCGGGCGAGGCAACCCGCCCGGCGACGCGAAGTCAGAGCGTGGCGCGGAGGGCGGCGTCCTTCTCCAGGACCAGCTTCTCCAGGTCGGCCTGGAACACCGCCATCCGGGCCCGCAGCGACTCGTCGGACGCCGCGAGGATGCGCACCGCGAGCAGTCCCGCGTTGCGCGCGCCGCCGACGGAGACCGTCGCGACGGGCACCCCGGCGGGCATCTGGACGATCGACAGCAGCGAGTCCATCCCGTCGAGGTACTTCAGCGGCACCGGCACGCCGATCACCGGCAGCACCGTGGCCGAGGCGACCATGCCCGGCAGGTGGGCCGCGCCGCCCGCGCCCGCGATGATGACCTTGAGGCCGCGACCGGCGGCGTCGCGGGCGTAGTCGAGCATGCGCTGCGGGGTGCGGTGCGCGGAGACGACGCTGACCTCGTGCGGGACGTCGAACTCGGCGAGGGCCTCGGCGGCCAGGCGCATGACCGGCCAGTCCGAGTCGCTGCCCATGATCACGCCGACAAGGGGGGTGGACACATTCGCTCCTAGTGGATCTCGTACCCGTCGAGCCATTCGCCGTGCGACAGCCAGTGCGCGGCGAGTTTGGCCCGGGTGCGGACGTCGGCCATGTCGTCGCCGAGCATGGTGATGTGGCCGATCTTGCGGCCGGGCCGCTCCTGCTTGCCGTAGTAGTGCACGTGGGCGTCGCGGTAGCGGGCGAAAAGGTGGTGCAGGCGCTCGTCGGGGCCCATCGCGGGCGCCTCGGGCGCGCCGAGGACGTTGGCCATCACGACGGCGGGCGCCAGCGCGTCGGTCGCGCCCAGCGGGTAGTCCAGGACGGCCCGCAGGTGCTGCTCGAACTGCGAGGTCCGGGCGCCTTCGATGGTCCAGTGGCCGGAGTTGTGCGGGCGCATGGCCAGCTCGTTGACGACCACGCCGTCGTCGGTCTCGAACAGCTCGACCGCGAGCACCCCCACGACCCCCAGCTCGGCGGCCACCCGAAGCGCCAGCTCCTGCGCGGCCTCGACCTGCTCGGCGGACACCCCGGGCGCCGGGGCGAGCACCTCGACGCAGATGCCGTCGACCTGCACGGTCTCCACCAGCGGCCAGCAGGCGCCCTGCCCGAACGGCGACCGCGCCACCAGCGCGGCCAGCTCCCGCCGCAGCGGCACCTTCTGCTCGACCAGCAGGGGTGTTCCCGCCGCCAGCAACTCGTCGACGATCCCCGCGTCGGCAGGCGAGTCCAGGATCCACACCCCCCGCCCGTCATACCCGCCCCGCGCGGCCTTGAGCACGCACGGCCACTGGCCGAAGGCGAGCAGGTCGTCGACCGAGGTGACCTCGGCGAAGTCCGGGATCGGCAGCCCCAGTTCGGCGAGCTTGCGGCGCATGACGAGCTTGTCCTGGGCGTGGATCAGCGCGTCGGGGCCTGGCCGAACCTCGACGCCCTCGGCGATCAGCACCCGCAGGTGCTCACCGGGCACGTGCTCATGGTCGAAGGTCAGCACGTCGCAGTCCGCCGCGAACTTGCGCAGCGCCGCGAGGTCGGTGTGGTGCCCGAGAGTCACATTCGGCGACACCAGCGGCGCGGGCTCGTCGGCCGAGACCGCCAACACATGCAGCGACTGTCCGAGCGCGACAGCCGCCTGATGGGTCATCCGGGCCAACTGCCCGCCGCCCACCATCCCGACGACGGGAAAACCGGTACGTGGATCCACGGACAGCAACACTAACGCCGAAGGTGCCTGACCAGGAAAATCGCCCCGGCGACGAGCGGAACCAGCAGGTAGGAGCTGCCGATGACGAACTCACCCGGCGTCCACTCCAGCTCGATGTCATCGCTGTGCCGCATCGCGAGCAACACGCAGCTCGCGTAGACGACGATGACGGCCCCGATGCCCGCGAAGTCCCTCGGCCGGGGCCGGTCGGGCAGGCGGGAGAGCAGGAAGACGACCAGCGGCACCGTCCACACCCAGTGGTGCGACCACGAGACCGGACTGACCACGAGGCCGAGGAACGCGGTCACCAGCAGCGCGGGCAGCGGCCGGTCCCGGTGGCGCCGCACCCAGAGCAGGCACGGGATGGCCAACAGGATCCCGATCGGCACGGCGACCCGCATGGTCCAGTCCGCGTTGTCGCTCAGCCGCAGGATCAGCCCGTTGAGGGACTGGTTGCCCGCCCAGTGGATCGGGCCGATCCGCTGCGGATCGCGGACCGCGTGCCCCCAGAACTGGCTGACGTCGTGCGGCACGACCAGGTAGAACACGCCTTGCAGCGCGACGAACGTGGCGAGGGCCCGTGCGGCGTCCGCGCGCCTGCCGATCAGCAGGAGGTGCACCACGAAGATCAGCGGCGTCAGCTTCACCGCGGCGGCCGCGCCGATGAGCACACCGCGCAGCTGGTTCCGGTTGCCCAGCACGTCGATCACGATCACGGCCATCAGGATCAGGTTGATCTGGCCGAGCAGGACGGTCCGCCAGACCGGCTCGATGCCCAGCAGGACCACGCCGAGGACCGCGGTGGTACGGGCCGGGTCCATCCACTGTGGACGGACCGGGATCGCCTCGATCGAGAGCTTGACCACCCAGACCATCGCGGTGATCGAGACCGCGCCCAGCATTCCCCACGCGACCTGGGTGGGGACCAGGGTGAGGGGCAGGAACAGCAGCGTCGCCGTCGGCGGATAGGTGAACGGGAGTCTCGCCCAGGACGGTTCCGCGCTCAGGTGGGGCAGGTCGTAGAGGGGTTCGCTGCTCAACAGGGCGACGGCGCCGGAGCGGTAGACGGCGCTGTCGACGCCGAGGTGCCACCCCAGCAGCCAGCCGACGATCCCGGCCACGCCACACACCGCGGGGAAGAGGGACACCGGGGCCCACACGCGCGATCTGGTGGGCGCGGCTGTCTGAATCACGGCGACAGCAAATCACCACCGACCGCCAGCCGATCACCACCCCCGGTTCACGCCCGCCGGATCAGCCATGCCGACAGCGATCACCACTCCCGGTTCATGCCCGCCCGACGGCCCGGACCAGGCTCCTGGCGGCCGCCTCGCCGCACGGCAGCCGCTCCAGCCGCACGTCGACCCGCCGCGCCGTGTGGAGTTGCGGGTCGACGCCCAACTGCCGCGCGATCAGCGCCCGCGCCTCCCGGACCCGACCCGGCAGCGCCGCGTCCCGCTCGGCGAGCACCACGGCCACCGACGGGCCAAGCACCGCCAGCGTCTCGCCGCCGTCGAACACCGACCGCAGGGCGTCGCCGACCAGGATCATCGCCATCAGGCGCGGCCAGCCCGCGACGTTCGACAGGTCCAGGGTCACCACCAGCAGCACGTACCGATCCGCCGGGTGCACGTCGTTCCTGCGGCCGTGGCGGTAGAGCTCACCGATCCTGACCTGGAGGTACTCCTCGGTCGCCAGGCCGGTCAGCGTCTCGGTGGCCGCCGAGTCGCGCAGGTCGCCCAGCGTCGCGTCCGCCCAGGCCAGGGCCATGGCGCGGAGCAGCTGGGCCGGGGTCGCGTCCGGGTCGGCGGCGACGAGGCCGCCGCGTTCGGCCGGATTCGTGACCACAGCGTGCAAAGCGGCCAAGTCGGTCAGCGTCTCGTCCAGATCGGCGCCCGAGCGGGCCCGGGCCCGGCCGAGGTCGGCCAGCGCGGCCAGGACCTCGCCGTCGGCGACGACCGTCGCGCAGACCTCGTCGACCTCCGGCAGACCCCAGTCATTCGGGAAGCGCCAACCCGCGGCGAGGCTGGCGGTGCGCCAGCGGGCCCGGAGAACCTTCCGGTCAGTACCGTTCGCGTCGCCACGGTTCCACCGTGAGTCCGTCGCCCGTACCGACACCCTTGTGTCCTTCCGTCGTTGGTTCACCGGGGAAACGCCGCCGAAAGCGTGGCGTGACGCGATTCCGGTGAATCGGGTGACCCTCCCCCGTAGGAGTGAGGAGGTGACGGCTCCGTGAGCATCGGTCACACTAGGTCGCGGAGAGTGTGGTCATGAGGCCGGACGGGGAGTCCGGACCAGACCACGCCAGAGGGAGGACCGTGTCGACCGTCCCGGCTGATCTCGACGGCCCCAGCGACGCCGAGCTCATCGATTCGGTCCGCGCCGGAACCGTGTCGGCCTACGGATCGCTCTACGAGCGGCACGTCGGCGCGGCGCGGAACCTGGCCCGCCAACTCACCAGGTCACCCGCCGAGGCCGACGACCTGGTCTCCGAGGCGTTCGCCAAAGTCCTCGACACCCTGCGCCAAGGCCGCGGCCCCGACTCCGCCTTCCGCGCCTACCTGCTCACCGCCCTGCGCCACACCGCCTACGACAAAACCCGCCGCGACAAGAAGGTCGAACTCTCCGACGACGTCTCCCAGGTCAGCGGCGTCAACCCCGACCAGGTCGCGGTCCCCTTCTCCGACACCGCCGTCGCCGGACTCGAACGCAGCCTCGCCGCCCGCGCCTTCGCCATGCTCCCCGAACGCTGGCAAGCCGTCCTCTGGCACACCGAGATCGAAGGCCAGAACCCCGCCCAGGTCGCCCCCATCCTCGGCCTCACCCCCAACGGCGTCTCCGCCCTGGCCTACCGCGCCCGCGAAGGACTCCGCCAGGCCTACCTCCAAGTCCACCTCGCCGAAAACAGCAGCGACCGCTGCCGCGCCACCGCCGACCGACTCGGCGCCTGGGTCCGCGGCGGCCTCTCCAAGCGCGAAACCGCCCAGGTCGAACTCCACCTCGACGACTGCGAACGCTGCCGCGCCCTGTCCGCCGAACTCGCCGACATCAACACCGGCCTGCGGCTCAACGTCGCCCCGCTGGTGCTGGGCTTCGGCGCCGCGGCTGGTTACCTGGCGCTGGCCAAGGCCGCGGCCGGGACCGCGGCGATCGCCACGGCGGGCGCGGCCACCGCGGGTGCCGCCGGTGGTGCCGCGGGAGCCGCCGCGAGCGCGCCGCGCCAGTTCCTCGGCGTGGCCGCCTCCGGCGTCGCGCTGGCCGCCGCGGTCGCCGTGGGGCTGGCCGCGTCGCCGACCGGTCAGCAGATCCCGGCCGCGGCGCCCGCGCCGGTCACGGCGACACCGCAGCCGCCCGCGCCGCCGCCACCCGCGCCCCCGGCCCCGCCCGCCGCCGAGCCACCCAAGCCCGCACCAGCTGATCCGCCCGCGACGATCCAGCCGAAGCCGACGACGGCCGCTCCGGCCCCCGAGCAGCCCGTGCCGCCGCCCGCGCCGGAGCCGACGCCGAACCCGGCCCCGGCGAACCTGTCGGCCGCGGGCCCGGCCACCCCGATCTCCCTGACCCCCGGCGGCGGCCCCGTCGACCTGCCGATCACGGTGCGCAACACCGGCGGCAGCCTGTCCGAGCCGATCAGCGCGACCCTCAGCCTCCCCACGGGCGTTCGGGCGATCCCGGCGACGGCCAACCGGCTCACCGGCGATCCACTGCTGCGCTTCGACGCACCGCTGCTGGCCACCCAGCGCACCGACGTCGTGCGCTGCCCCGGCGGGACCGGCTCGGTCACCTGCGGCACCACCGACGGCCTGCGCCCCGGCGACGCCGTCACCCTGATGTTCCGCCTGGTCGCCGACCCAGACGCCACCGGCGGGCAGGTCACGGGCACCGTGAGCGCGGGCCGGTCGCTGACGGTGAACGTCGTCGTCCCGGTCGAGGTGCGGCCGCCGCCCACGGTCGACAAGGTCGACGTGCGGGCCATGGTCACCACCGACGACTGGTTCACCCAGCTCTGGCCGTGGCAACGCGAGATCCTGCTCAAGGTCACCATGACCAACACCGGCACCAGCACCAAGCCGGTCTCACTCAATGTGGACGAAGGCGGGTCCAAGATCTCCGCCACCGGGCCCATCACCTGCGGCGGCGGGCACTCGGCAATCGACTGCGCGACCGGCCCGATGGCGCCGGGCGCCAAGATCGACGTCGTCTTCCGGATCGGCCGGGGCCCGGACCACCCGCACGACGGGAAGGCCCGCAAGATCACCGTGACCGCCGTACTTGGCTCCGCGCGTGACACCGCGACCGTCTGGGTGCCGTGGGCGCACGGCCCGTGGTGGTCCAGCTTCGCCCCGCCCGCGACCAACACCAAGCCGACCAAGACGACCACCACCAAGCCGGTGCCGACCACCACCGCCGACCCGGTCGACCCGACTCAGCACCGACCACCCGCGCCGCCGAACACCACGACGACCCCGCCGAACACGCGTCCGGCCAAGCCGACGACCAGCCCGTCGGCGACCCCGGAACCGGGTTCGCAGCCGACGCCGATCTGCGTCGGCGGGAACCACAAACCGAAGCGGTGGGACGTGCCCTGCTGAGGCCCCTGACAGGTCATCCGTAGACTGACCGGGTGACCGTCGTCGAGTCCGTGCTCGCCCGGGTTCCGGGGCCACTGCGCGAGTTGCTGCTCAAGCACCGCGAACTCCTCAAGTTCGCCATCGTCGGCGGCACGACGTTCGTGATCGACAACGGCATCTGGTTCCTGCTGAAATTCACGGTGCTGGAGGACAAGCCGATCACCGCGAAGGCCATCGCGGTGATCGTGGCCACGATCGTGTCCTACATCCTCAACCGCGAGTGGTCGTTCCGGACCAGGGGCGGCCGCGAGACCCACCACGAGGCCGCGCTGTTCTTCCTGATCAGTGGCGGCGGCGTGGTGATCAACCTGATCCCGCCCTACATCTCGCGGTACTGGCTGGACCTGGAGATGCCGCACGTGAGCCTGCTGGTGCAGGAGACGGCGGACTTCGTCAGCGGCTCGATCATCGGCATGGTGATGGCGATGTTCTTCCGCTTCTGGGGCTTCAAGAAGTGGGTCTTCCCCGACGACCTCGGCCGCCGCAGGCGCGACGAGGACGAGGACGAAGCCGCCGCGGCCCTCGGCCACTCCTGACCAAAGCGCGTTGACCTCAGCCTGCGGGTGCCAGCATCGAGTGTCGACGTTACCAAGGTGAGTAGATTCTTACTTGGCCAGTTTGATGGCGTCAGCGCGGTGATCGCTGCGTGGTCCACCGCACGCCACGCACGTCCCCGGCCCTCGGCACCGGCAAGAACACGGTGAAGGTCGCGGGCCGTGCCGTGGACAGCTCCAGCCGACCACCATCCGAGTCCACCAGGGCCCGCGCGAGCGCCAACCCGAGCCCGGTGGAGCCCGCGCCGGAGACGCCTCGGTCGAATATGTGCGGCACCAGTTCATCGGGCACGCCCACCCCGGTGTCGGTGACCTCCACAACCACCGTCGCCGCGTCGCCTGGGCGGGCCGACAGGGTGACCGTCCCGCCGCCGTGGCGCAGCGCGTTGTCCAGCAGGACCCCGATCGTCTCCCGCAGCCGGGCGGGCGTGGCCTTGGCCAGCAGGTCGGCCTGCAGCCGCAGCCGCAACGACCGGCCCTCCGACCGCAGCGGCTCGCGCCACTCGTCGGCGATCGCGGTCAGTTGGACGGTCAGATCGACCGGCTCGGCGGCGACCGCGCGAGCCTCACGGGCCGCGGCGAGCAGTTCGTCGAGTACGTCGGCCAGCCGCTCGGCCTGCTCCAGGGCCGCCCCGGCCTCGGCGGCCGTCTCCTCGTCCGGCGCGGCCGCGAGCGTTTCCAGGCGCAGCTGCAGGGCGGTCAACCGGCTGCGCAGCTGGTGGGACACGTCGCTGACAAGGTCGCGTTCCCGCTGCACCAGCTCGGCGAGCGCGGTGGCCGACGCGTCGAGCGACTCGGCAACCAGATCGAGTTCGTGCAGGTCATAGCGGGTCCGATCGAGTCGGAAATCCCCGGCGCCCAGCCGGGTCGCGCGGGCCGCGACGTGGCGCAGCGGCCGGGCGAGCCTGCGCGCGGTCACCGTCGCCACCCCGGTCCCGATGGCCACGGTCGCCACCACGACCAGCGCCACCAGGGCCGCGACCTGGGTCTGCCGGGTCCGCATGGGCGCGGCGTCGACCGCCAGCCGCACTCGGCCCTGCTGGACGATCGGCACCTCCTCGGTGACGGTGTCCTCCGGCAGCGTCGGGCCGAGCGATCGCTCGCCTTCGGCGGGCAGCAGCACCGTCAGCCTGCCGCCCGGCGGCACCGCCAGCTGGACCTTCGCCAGGTCGATCCGGCGGCCGTTGGCGATCTCGTCGTCGAGCGTCGCGGCGATCTGCTGGGCCCGCGCGGCCAGGTCCTCCCTGGTCAGCGACTCGACCACCTGCAGGGCGGTGTAGCCGAGCGGGATGCCCAGCGCGCACGCGGTGACCAGCACCGCGAGCAGGATGGCGAGCAGGATGCGACGGCGCATGACTAGTCGGCGTTGAAGCGGAAGCCGACGCCGCGCACGGTCGCGATCCGCCGCTCCGGGGTCCGCGGGCCGCCCTCGCCGAGCTTTCGGCGCAGCCACGACATGTGCATGTCCAGGGTCTTGCTGGTCTTGCTGGTCTTGAGGTCCGGGCCGCTCCACACTTCGCCCAGGATCTCCTCGCGGGTGACGACCTTGCCCGCGCGCTGGATCAGCACCCGCAGCAGCTCGAATTCCTTGTTCGCCAGGGTGACCTCGACCCCGTCGACGGTGACCACGCGCGCGGCCAGGTCCATCCGCACGCCGTTGACGTCGATCGCGCCCGGTGCCTGCCTGCGCAGCAGCGCGCGGATGCGGGCCAGCAGCTCGGCCAGCCGGAACGGCTTGGCCACGTAGTCGTCGGCGCCCGCGTCGAGGCCCACGACGAAGTCGACCTCGTCGGCGCGCGCGGTCAGCATCAACACCGGGATGCCACGGCCCGCCGCGCGCAGCCTGCGGCAGACGTCGAGGCCGTCGATCCCGGGCAGGCCGAGGTCGAGCACGAGCAGGTCGGGATGGCCGGTGGAGGCCACCTCCAGCGCACGGTGGCCGTCGGCCACCACCTCGACCTCGTAGCCCTCACGGTGCAGTGCCCGGGAGAGCGGGTCGGCAATGGCGGCGTCGTCCTCAGCCAGCAGCACCAGACTCACGGTGCCCAGCCTAGGCACTGTCCTGTGAGCCCGGCGCACGCTATCCGCGCCCACCGGACTCACAGGACAGCACCTAGGCGTGCGACGATCGTGCCCGTGTCAAGCGACCTGAGCTTCGCCCTGCGCCTGGCCGACGCGGCCGACGCGATCACCCACTCCCGGTTCCGCGCCACCGACCTCGTGGTCGAGCGCAAGCCCGACCGGTCCCCGGTGACCGACGCCGACACCGCCGTCGAGGACGCCATCCGCGCGCTGATCGCCGCCGAACGCCCGGCCGACGCGGTGGCGGGCGAGGAGCGCGGCGGCTCGGTCGTGGCGGGTCGCACCTGGCTGCTCGACCCGATCGACGGCACCAAGAACTTCCTGCGCGGCGTGCCCGCGTGGGCGACGCTGATCGCGCTGATGGAGGACGGCGAGCCGATCGTCGGCGTGGTCAGCTCCCCCGCGCTGAACAAGCGCTGGTGGGCCGCCCGCGGCGAAGGCGCCTGGGCAGCGGAGAGCGGCGGCGAACCGCGCCGGATCTCGGTCTCGGGCGTGCGCGACATCGGCGACGCCTATCTCTCGACGACCCACCTGAGCTCCTGGGTGGAATACCACTCGCGCGAGAAGTACCTGGCGCTGGCGGACGCCTGCTGGGAAAATCGCGCGTTCGGCGACTTCTGGCAGCACTGTCTGGTGGCCGAGGGCGTGATCGACATCGCCGCCGAGGCCATCGTCAACCCGTGGGACGTGGCCCCGCTGCGGATCCTGGTGGAGGAGGCGGGCGGCCGGTTCAGCGACCTGACCGGCGACCCCACCATCCACGGCGGCTCGGCGATGACCTCCAACGGCCACCTGCACGAGACCGCGCTGAAGCTGCTTGCCTAATTGATGATTCCGAACGCCTGATATCGGCTCGGGGCACTAACGCACGCCGACCGCGCCGCGCACGACCTGGGACCAGGTGAGCCTGCCGAACAGGTAGTGGCAGGCCACCGCCTCGCTGCTGAACCTGGCCCAGTCGTATCGGTTGCCCTGCTCGCGCCAGAAGACCTCCCACCCGTCGCCTTCGCGCACCAGGCACCAGGTGTTGTCGGCCTCGCCGCCGACGGTGACGACGTCGGCCGGAACGCCGACGGCCCCGAGCAGCTCGATGATCGACTCGGCGTTCACTGGTCTCCTCCGATGAGTTGCACGAGATACCCCAACGCCACCAGGTCAGCGGCGGACAACGTCGCCCGATACCGCTCACCACCACCCCGCTGCGCGAACCACGGCGCCGACACCGACCGCCACACGGGCAGCGGCCGTACCACCTGATACCGCCGATACCCCCCGTCGAGATGCGCGGGCGGCAGCGACCGGGCGGCGAAGGGGGTTCCGTCGGCGGAGAACACTCGCCCCTCGGGTGTGCCGAACCGATCGATGAGCGTGCCCACGGGCAGCGCCTCGGGTTCGCCGTCGGCGGTGCCGCCTTCGGGATAGAGCTCGCCAGGGGGCCAGGCGTACTCGGTGGCGAGCGCGTCGGGCCGAACCAGGAACCGCCGATCCCAGTCGCGCTCGTGCTGGCCGCCGAGGGGGTCGTAGCCGCCGACCATCGCGGGGGTGGGGGTTTGAGCTTGGCCGTCAGTCGGGCAGGCGGTGATTGTCAGGTCGACGGGGGTCGGGTGGTCATTGGGCGGGAACCGAAGGCCTGCGGCGTAGTCGACCTCAGCGGGTGGGGCGGGCAGCTGCCGCGTCGGTTTGGTCGCGGCGACGGGAAGGTGCCCGATAGGGAACATGTTCAGCAGGAACAGACTCGTGCCCTCGGAGTGCCCGCTCTCGGCGTCACCGGAGTGGCCATCCGGACTCGCCTGCCCGACCGACTTGCCGTCGCCTGCCTGCGCCGTAGACCTGGCATCGGTCGCCTGCCCCGCCGACTTGGCATCCGTTGCCTGCGCGGCCGACTTCGCGTCGCATGCTTGCCGCTCGCCTGGCTTGCTCTCGCCGTGGGGCCCGTGCCCCGGGCGTACCTCGCCCGCTGGCCCGTCACCCGTCGACCTGCCGAACGCGGACGCACCGACCCCGAACCCCACCATCGCGGCGATGGCGTCCTCAGACCGATCCTGACCACGCTGCTCCGACACCGAGGCCTGTGCGGAACCGGGCTGCCGAGCCCCACCCGCGGGCGCTTCCCCCCTCGGCGCGGGCGTGGGTGCGGCCTGCTGCTGACGTTGTCCCCCCTGGGCCGCGCCACCTCCCGCGGCCCCACCACCCGCGAGCGGCACCCCACCACCCACCGGCCCGGCCGGACCCGGCCCAGCGGGGGCCTGCGCGGCCGGAGGCGGATTGGCAGCGGGCGCGGCGGGAGCGGCCTGCGCAGGAGCCTCGATCACCGCGGCGGCAGCGGCCGCGTGAACGGCGCCATCCGCCACCGGAATCCCACTAGGCGGCGTCGGCGCATCCGATCCCGCGAAGGGAGCTTCTGCCATGGGAATGCCTGCGGGCGGTGTCGGAGCGTCCGCCAACAGGTCGCCCGCGTGCCCAGGATCACCAACGAGGTTGGTGATACCCGGGACCGCATCGCCCACAAGGTTGGTCGTACCCGCCAACACGTCGCCAACGAGGGTGGCCCCTGGGGCCAGGTCGCCCACCCCGCCTGCCAGGTGGCCCGCGCCCGCGAGGGCACCGCCTGCCAGTTGCCCCGTTCCAGCAACAACATTCCCCGCACCGGCAGCGGCCTCGCCAACCAGCTGTCCCGTCCCAGCGACAACGTTCCCGGCACCAGCGGCCACACCACCCACAAGGTCAGTGACCCCGCCAACCACACCGCCCGCCGGATGTCCTGCGACCACACCGCCTGCCAAGCCCCCAACCCCGGCAACCGCTTGCCCCGCCCCAGCAGCCACACCGCCGGCAAGTTGGCCCGCCCCCGCGACCACACCACCGGCCACCTGGCCGGTCCCCGCGACCGCACCGCCTGCCAGGTCCCCAACGCCGGCGACCAGCCCCGGCACAAGCCGCCCCGTGCTGCCCACGCCTGCCACATCCACGGCCGCAGGCATCCCCGAACCAGCGACTCCAGCCGCCGTGTCCGTGACCCCCTGCACCACCCCGGCCACCGCGTCGATCAAGCCGCTCAACCCGAATCCCGCGACCGCGCCGGGCTGGGCGTGCACCACGTCCCGAACCGCCGACACGTCCAGGCCCGAGCCCGGCACTACCGAGCTGACCAGCGCGTCCTTGATCGCGGCGATGTTGACCGCGGTGCCCTTGACCGCCGTGTCCAGGCCGAGCATGGCGGTCGGGTTGCCCGCGGCCGCGTCGGTGTTCTTCGCCAGGGCCGTGAGGTGGCGGACGATCTCGACCTTCGCCGCGCCCACCTGCTCGGCGGCGTGGTCGAGGCGGTCGGCCGCGGCGGTGCAGCCGGTGACGGTGGCCGTCAGGTGGCCGGTGTCGGGCGCGACGAAGGCTGACCAGTGGCTCGCGGCGGCCGTCGCGGCGTCGCCTTCGAAAGCGGTCAGGGTTGTTCGGGCGGCGGTGTCGGCCTCGGCGGTGACGGCGCCCAGTTGGGTGGCGGCGTCGCGCCAGGCCTGGGCGGCCGCGCGCAGGGCGTCCTCGTCTGCCTCGGGCCAGGTGACGCCCGCGGCGGCCGCGGTGGCGGCCAGTTCCGGGGGGAGCTCGATACCCATCAGCCCTGCGCTCCCAGCCGATCGACGTTCTCCTGCTCGCCATCGACATACGCCGCCGCGTTGCTCGCGAACCGTTCGCCGATGTCGCTCAGGCGGGCGGGCAGGCCGCCGACTGCGGCGAGGGTCTGGTCAGCTGCGCCTGCGTGCACGGCGGCGAAGCTCCGGCCGATTTCGTCGGTACCCCAGCAAGCACCGACGGCGCCGAGTCGGTCGGACAGGTCGCGGTGGATGGCCTCGACCCGCTCGGCGAATCCGGTGAACTGAGCCGCGTCGCGGGCGAGCTTGGCGGCGTCGACGCGCAGGGTCATGGCTTGCCCGTCCCCAGCCAGTGGACGTCCTCGAAGCTCTCGTCCTCCACCGGCAGCGGGTCGGTCTCGGCGGGCGTGAGGTCGGCCGTGCCGCGCAGCAGCGCGGCCGGGTCGGTGCCCGACGGCAGGACCGGTGCGACGATCTCGCAGGCCACGCGGCTCGCGCGGTCGGCAGCCACGGCTGTCGCCGCGACGATCACCGCCGCCAGTTCGTGTGGGCGGTAGGACCGGTACGCGCCGTCTGCGACGACCAGCCCAGTCAGCAGGCCCTGGGCCGACACGGTGGCGGTGACCAGCCCACAGGGACTGGTGCTCGACTCGTTGACCGCCGCGAGGGCGCGGTGGACCCCGGCGAGCTGATCACGGCCGCGGCGGTAGTCCGCGAGCAGATCCTCGACCTGGGCTCGGTGGTCGGCCACCTGTGCCACCTCCGCGAGTAGTCGGCACGGTCGCGCGTTGGACGCCACCCGACTCAGTTCGGTTCCCTGCGAGTTCAAAGCTTGGTGAGCAGGACGAACGTGCACCAGCAGCCCGACTGGGCGCCGTTGGGGCCGAACAGCCGCTCCAGCGCGGGCCAGCGCCGCTCGGTCAGTTCGACGATCTCCATCGGCCTACCCGCGTAGCGCCCGCACCACGCGCGACGGGCTGGGCCGCCCCAGCCGCTGGGCCATCCAGGCGCTGGCGTCGGCGAGTTTGTCCAGGTCGACGCCGGTCTCGATGCCCAATCCGTCGAGCATCCAGACCAGGTCCTCGGTGGCCAGGTTGCCGGTCGCGGACTCGGCGTAGGGGCAGCCGCCGAGGCCGCCCGCCGACGAGTCGACCGTGGTCACGCCCAGCCGCAGCGCGGCCAGGGTGTTCGACAGCGCCTGCCCGTAGGTGTCGTGGAAGTGCACGGCGACCGACGAGACCTCGATGCCCTCGGTGCCGCACGCGCCGATCACAGCCTCGACCTGGCCCGGCGTCGCCACGCCGATGGTGTCGCCGAGGGAGAGCTGCGAGCAGCCCATGTCCATCAGCCGCTTGCTGACCGCCGCGACCTGCGCGGGGGCGACCGCGCCCTCCCACGGGTCGCCGAAGCACATCGAGACGTAGGCGCGCACGTCCAGGCCCTCGGCGCGGGCGCGGCCGACCACGGGCTCGAACATCGAGTACTGCTCATCGAGCGTGCGGTTGAGGTTCTTGTTCGCGAAGGTCTCGGTGGCACTGCCGAAGATCGCGATGTCGCGGACCCCGGCGGCCAGCGCCCGGTCGAGCCCGCGCTCGTTGGGGACCAGCACCGGGTAGCGCACGCCGTCGACCCGGTCGAGCTTGGCGAGCAGGTCCTCGGCGTCGGCCAGCTGCGGCACCCACTTGGGGTGCACGAAGCTGGTGGCCTCCAATGTGGTCAGGCCCGCGTCGGCCATCCGGTCCAAGAACTCGATCTTGACGTCGACCGGGACGACCGTCTTCTCGTTCTGCAGCCCGTCCCTGGCGCCGACCTCCCAGATCGTCACCCGGGCGGGTAGCCCGCCACCCGGGGTGACGGCGGGCAGACCGACCTCACGCGCGCCCATCGTCAGCGACGTCCGCCCTGGTCGGGGTACTGCTGGGTGGGCGGGGCGGGCTCGGTGCCGGGTCGGTGGAAGTCGTCGTGCGGGTTGTCGTTGACCTCGCGGTACAGCAGGGTCTGGACCTTCTCCACGCCCGGGATGTCATCGAACATCAGCGGCTCCTGCGCGGAGGACTCCATGATCAGCGTGCCGCAGCCGACGATCCGGTCGATCAGGCCGTGCTCGAAGCGCACGCTGCTGATCCGCGACAGCGGGATGTCGATGCCGGTCCGGTTGATCACGCCGACCCGGTACATCACCCGGTCGGTGGTCACCACGAAGTGGGTCGTGCGCCAGCGGATGAACGGCACGAAGAACAGCCAGACGATCAGGATCAGTCCGACCGCGCCGATGCTGATCCACGCGATCGTGGCCCACGACAGGTCTTGGGCGAGGATCGCGCCCCAGATGCCCAGGCCGAGCACGACGACGAGGACCAGGTAGGGCAGCAGCAACATCTTCCAGTGGGGATGCTTGTGCAGCACGACGCGCTCGCCGTCGCTGAGCAAGTCGTCGGGGTATGCCACGGTGTCCTCCCGATCATCGCTGATGACGCGGCTACCGTACCGGCGGGCGGTTCCCGCGTGCGCGGGACTCACCAAGTTGCAATCATGCGCTCCGCAGGTGCACCACGTCACCAGCCGACACCGTGCGGGCCGCGCCCGCCGCGTCGACCACCAGCCTGCCATCAGCGTCGATGTCGATGGCGGTGCCCTGGAAGTCGCGGTCCTCCGGCAGTTCGACGCGCACGCGCTGGCCCAAGGTCGAGCAGTTGGCTCGGTACTCGGCAAGGAGCCCGGAGGTCGACAGGTCGCCCTCGGCGCCGCGCCACGAGCGCTCCGCCTCGTCGAAGGAGCGCAGCAGCGCCACGGCCAACTCGGCCCGGTCGCCCACCCCGCCCTCCTCGGCGATCGACGTCGCCGGGATCCCGCCGGGACCGGGCGGGACGGGGTCGGGCAGCGGGCCGACGTTGAGGCCGATCCCGACCACTACGGCACCGTCCTGGCCGACCTCGGCGAGTACGCCCGCGCATTTGGCCTGAGCCAGCCCGGCAAGCAGGTCGTTGGGCCACTTGAGCGTCGCCGTCACCCCGGCATGCCGCGCCGCGCGGACCAGCGCCACCCCCGCGACCAGCGACAACGAGCCCAGCCTGACGGCGGGGACCCCTTCGGGCCGCACCAGCACACTCAGGTAGAGCCCAGCGTCCGGCGGCGACACCCACGCCCTGGCCCGCCGACCGCGCCCGGCCGTCTGCGCCTCGGCGATGAGCACCGTCCGATCCGCCGCCCCAGCGGCGGCGAGCAGGTCGGCGTTGGTCGACCCGGTCGAAGACACCACGTCAAGCGCGGCGTAGGGGCCATGGGGCGTGACCAAGGCCGCACGCAGGGCCTCGGCGTCGAGTGCTGCCATGCCGATCAGCGTAGATCCGTTCGCCGCCGAAGGCTTCCCGGACTCACTCGGGGGCGTAGATCTGGTCGAGATCGATCAGCAGGATCCGGTCGTCGCCAGCGGCGGCGGCACGGAGTTCGTCGGTGAAACCAGCCCCGCTGTAGCAGGCCAGCTTGGTCGAGACGGTGTCCCAGCCCTTGGCGGCGAGCAGGCCCTGAGCCCTGGTCAATCGAGCGACATGCCCCAGTCCCATCGTTTCACCCCACTTCACCTCGCCCAGCGAAAGCAGACAGCGGGGCCCCCGGTCGGAGCTCGCCTTCACCACCACGTCGACTTCGATCTGTGTTCGATTCCCTGGGTCGCTGACCACACCCGCGCCCACTTCCGCCGGTCGACCCGCGAACAACGTCTCGTCCGCGCCCGCCGCGAACTCTCGGCAGAGTTCCTCGAAATGCGGGCCGACCACGTTCGAGAGATAGGTCTGCCGTGAATCGGCCCACACCGCGTCCGCCCGTGCCATTTCGAGATCGCGCCAGCGATCCCGCATGATCGCCTCGTAGAACGCGATCAACGGTTCCGCGATCCGATAGTGCGACCGATTCCCCTGAATCATGTCCGTATCGCGGACAACAAGACCGCAATCCTCAAGGACGTTGAGCGGATGGGTGATCTGATCGGACTTTCGGCCGACATAGGTCGCGATCTTGCCGTTGGTGGTCTTTCCGGACGCGATAGCCGCAAGGATCGTGTGATAAAGCGCCGGATCTCGGATGTCGGTTTCCTCAGCCAGGAGATACCGAGCTTCACGGAACAGCGGTGTGCGCGGATTCAGGACTGTCCGAGCCACCCAGGAGTCGAAGTCGGCGAGGTCAGCCGGGACATCACCGCCACTGAACTCGTACCGATAGGCCGGGGTGCCACCCACGATCGCGTGGACCATGACCGCGAGCCGCGCATCGGTGATCCCCCAGAACTCGGCTGAACTCCGATAACTGAACGGCTTGACGAGCATTTCCAGTCCGGCCCTGCCGCGCAGCGGTGCCTGCCCGGACAGCAGTTTTCCCATCACCGACATAGCCGATCCGCAGAGCAGAAGACGAACGGCGCTACCGAAGCCGCTTCCGCCCGGCCCGAGTTCCCGCTGGATGATGGACGGCAGGCTTGGTGAGGCCCTGACAAGGAAGGGAAACTCGTCGATCACGACCGTCGTGGGGTTCTCCCCGATGCCAGAGAACAGTCCGATAATCGCCTCGTTCCAGTCGTCGAACGCGGGCAGCCGAGTGCGGACATGCGGATCGAGCGCCCGCGCGAACCCACGCAGCGACTCGGCCTCGGTCGCCTCTGTCGCAGCGAAGTAGAGACCGCCGACCTGTTCGGCCAAGGATTGCAGCAGGAAGCTTTTGCCTTGCCTGCGTCTGCCGCTGATCACGCCGAGTGTGGCCCTCGGGCGCGAACCCACGGTGAGCCCCCGAGAGATGAATGAGGTCATCGCCTGCCACTCATCGTCCCGATCAAAGATCCAGTCCGGCTTGTCCACCATGGTGACAGGTTACAGAAGTACACTTCCCGGAACTACACTTCCGTACTAATCGGGGCGTAGATCTGGTCGAGATCGATCAGCAGGATCCGGTCGTCGGCAGCTGCGGCAGCGAGGAGTTCGTCGGTGAAACCGGCCCCGCTGTAGCAGGCCAGCTTGGCCGCGCGGGTGTCCCAGCCTTTGACGGCCAGCAGGTCCCTGGCCCGAACGAGCCGCGAAATGTGGCCGACGCCCATGACCTCGCCCCACTTCACCTCGCCGAGTGCCAGTACGCCGCGCGGTCCGTCGGCGGGTGCGGCGAGTACTACGACATCAATCTCGATCTGGGTGCGGTTCTGCGGATCGTTGACCACACCCGCGCCGACCTCCGAGGGAAAGGCACCGAACACGCTTTCGTCGACGTCGGCGGAGTACTCACGACAGAGTTGTTCGAAATGTGGGCCGACAACCTTTGACGTGAACATACGGCGCGAGTCCGCCCACAGCAACGCCGCCCGCTTCCGCTCAAGCTCAGACCAACGCATCCGCATGATCGCCGCATAGAACGTGATCAGCGGCTCGGCGATCCGGTACCGGTAGCGATTCGACCGGAAAAGGTCCGGTTCGCGGGCCACCAGTCCACAGTCCTCGAGCACAGCGAGAGGATGGGCCAACTGATCGGCTTTCCTGCCGATATAGCTCGCGATCTGTCCATTTGCCGTGTTGCCCGCAGCAATCGCAGCCAGCACGGCGTGATAGAGCGCGGGATCGCGGATGTCCGATTCCTCGGCCAGCAGGTAACGCGCTTCCCGGAACAGCGGCATCCGCGGGCTGAGCACCGTCCTGGCGACCCAGGAGTCGAAGTCATCAATCCCTTGTGGAGTGTCGTCGTCCACAAAGTCCCCGCGATAGGCGGGCGTGCCTCCCACTATCGCGTGGAGCTGAACAGCGAGCTGTGGATCATCGATGCCCCAGAATCGACTCGCGGCCCGATATCCGAATGGTTGGACGACCAGTTCCAGGGAGGCGCGCCCACGCAGAGGCGCCTGCCCGGAAAGCAGCTTTCCCATGGCCGACATCGCGGATCCACAGAGCAGCAACCGGGCCGAACTCTCCTGACCGGATCCGCCTGGCCCCAGCTCACGCTGGATGATCGAGGGCAGGCCGGGGGAAACCTTGGAGAGGAACGGGAATTCGTCGATGACCACCGGGACAGCGCGGTCGCGCACCGCGTGGAACATGGCCGAGATCGCATCGTTCCAGTCGCGGAAGGGCTCTGGAGCGACACCCGAGTACTCGGCGAGCGCCGCCGCGAACATCCGCAGAGACTCCTGTTCGGAGCCCTCGGTCGCGGCGAAGTAGATGCCGCCGGACTGCTCGGCGAGCGCTTCCAGCAGGAAGCTCTTGCCCTGCCTGCGACGTCCGCTGACGATGCCGAGTGTCGCCGAGGATCGGCGGCCCTGGACGAAGCTGGTCAGGCCCTCCCACTCCCAGTCCCGATCGAAGACTTCACTCGGCTTGGTGTACATCGACATCCCTTACTGGGTTGCAGTTCAGTGAACTGTGCTTCAGTGAACTATGATTCATCATGTCGAGGTGATGTCGGATACGCCACGCCCGCCGAATGGCGCAGGATCGCTAGGCTGCCGGTCCATGAGCAGCGCGACTGAGCCGATCGGCACTCCGCCCGTGGACGAGCCCGACATCCACACCACCGCGGGCAAGCTGGCCGACCTCTACCGCCGCAACGACGAAGCGGTGCACGCCGGGTCGGCCCGGGCGGTGGAGAAGCAGCACGCCAAGGGGAAGATGACCGCCCGCGAGCGCATCGACATGCTGCTCGACCCCGGGTCGTTCATCGAACTCGACGAGCTGGCCCGGCACCGGTCGACCAACTTCGGCCTGGAGAAGAACCGGCCGTACGGCGACGGCGTGGTGACCGGCTACGGCACCGTCGACGGCCGTCCGGTGTGTGTGTTCTCCCAGGACGTGACCGTCTTCGGCGGCTCGCTCGGGCAGGTGTACGGCGAGAAGATCGTCAAGGTCATGGACCTGGCGATCAAGACCGGCCGCCCGATCATCGGCATCAACGAGGGCGGTGGCGCGCGCATCCAGGAGGGCGTGGTGTCGCTCGGCCTCTACGGCGAGATCTTCACCCGCAACGTGCGCGCGTCGGGCGTGGTCCCGCAGATCTCGCTGATCATGGGCGCCAACGCGGGCGGGCACGTGTACTCCCCCGCCCTGACCGACTTCATCGTGATGGTCGACCAGACCTCGCAGATGTTCATCACCGGCCCCGACGTGGTCAAGACCGTCACCGGTGAGGAAGTCACCCTCGAAGAGCTCGGCGGCGCGCGCACGCACAACACCAAGTCCGGTGTCGCGCACTACATGGGCGCCGACGAGGAGGACGCGATCTCCTACGTCAAGGAGCTGCTGTCCTTCCTGCCGTCGAACAACCTGTCCGAGGCGCCGGTGTTCCCCGGCTTCGCCGAGGACGGCGCGGTCTCCGACAGCCTGACCGACACCGACCGCGAACTCGAGACGCTGATCCCGGACTCGGCCAACCAGCCGTACGACATGCACGAGGTGATCAACCGCGTCATCGACGAGGGCGAGTTCCTTGAGGTGCACCCGCTGTTCGCGCCGAACATCATCGTCGGGTTCGGGCGGGTCGAGGGCCAGAGCGTGGGCATCGTGGCCAACCAGCCGACGCAGTTCGCGGGCTGCCTGGACATCGACGCCTCGGAGAAGGCGGCCCGGTTCGTCCGCACCTGCGACGCCTTCAACATCCCGGTGCTGACCTTCGTCGACGTGCCCGGCTTCCTGCCCGGCACCGACCAGGAGTGGACCGGCATCATCCGCCGCGGCGCGAAGCTGATCTACGCCTACGCCGAGGCCACCGTCCCGAAGATCACGGTGATCACCCGCAAAGCCTACGGCGGCGCCTACGACGTCATGGGCTCCAAGCACCTCGGCGCCGACATGAACCTGGCCTGGCCCACCGCCCAGATCGCGGTCATGGGCGCCTCCGGCGCGTCGAACATCCTGCACCGCAAGACCCTCAAGAATGCTCTTGCGGCAGGCGAAGACGTGGACGCGCTGCGCGCCAAGCTGGACCGCGAGTACGAGGACACGCTGCTCAACCCGTACGTCGCGGCCGAGCGCGGCTACGTCGACTCGGTGATCCCGCCTTCTTACACGCGGGGCTATGTCGCCCGTTCGTTGCGCATGCTGCGCGACAAGCGGGAGACTCTGCCTCCTAAGAAGCACGGCAACATCCCCCTGTGAAGCAGGAGCAGCCCGTGACCGAGACCCCCATCCTGCGCGTCGTCCGAGGCACCCCGGACGACGTCGAACTGGCCGCCCTGACCGCGATTGTCGCCGCTGCGGGCAACGCGGCGGCCGACGAAAGCGCCACCGACCAATCGGCGTGGTCGTCCCGCACGTCAGCGGTCCGCCGCCAGCTCGACCACGGCCCCGGCGCCTGGCGCGCGTCAACCCTGCCGCACTGAGCACTCAAATCATCTAGAGAACCGGCTCCAACAGATGCGGCCGCGCTTCCGGCGCGGCCGACCGCGTGGCGTCGGCGGCCTCGTCGTCCGGCAGGGTCTGCGAGTCACGCTCCGCTTCGACTCTGGCCAGATACACCGCGACCTCGTGCTGAACCTGCGAAGCGGACCACCCCAGCACCGACCCCATCAACGCGGCCACCTGCTCGGCGCAGTCGACCCCACGATGCGGATACTCGATCGAGATCCGCGTCCGCCGAGCCAACGTGTCCTCGATGTGCAAAGCACCTTCACACGCCGCCGCGTACACGATCTCGACCTGCAGATAGTCCGGCGCCGCGTCGACCGGCTTCAGCAGTTCCGGGCGTTCCGAACCCAGGTCGAGCACCTCGTGGACCAACGCCCCATACCGGTCCAGCAGATGCCGCACCCGATACGGATGCAGCCCATGCCGCGCCGCCAGCAGGTCGGCCTGGTTCACCAGCGCGTGATACCCGTCTGCCCCCAACAGCGGCACCCGATCGGTGATCGAAGGCTGCAACCGCCCCGGCAGGTCGACCGAGGCCGCGTCCACCGCGTCGGCCGCCATCACCCGGTAGGTCGTGTACTTCCCGCCCGCGATGGCGACCAGCCCAGGCGCGACCCGGGCGACCGCGTGCTCACGGGACAGCTTTGAACTCTCCTCACTCTCGCCCGCCAACAACGGCCGCAACCCCGCGTAGACGCCCTCGATGTCGTCGTGCGTCAAAGGGGTCGCGAGCACCGTGTTGACGTGATCAAGGATGTAATCGATGTCGGCCTTGGTGGCCGCCGGATGGGCCAGATCGAGATTCCAGTCGGTGTCGGTCGTCCCCACAATCCAGTGATTGCGCCACGGAATCACGAACAGCACCGACTTCTCCGTGCGCAGGATCAGCCCGGACTCGGAGACGATCCGGTCGCGCGGGACGACGATGTGCACGCCCTTGCTCGCCCGCACCCGAAACCGGCCCCGGCTGCCGGAGGCGCGCTGGATCTCGTCGGTCCACACGCCCGTGCAATTGATCACCACGTTGGCCCTGACGTCGGTCTCGCGGCCGTCCTCCACGTCACGGACGCGCACCCCCGCCACCCGGTCGGCCTCCCGCAGGAAGGCCACGACCTGCGTCGACGTGCGCACGACGGCGCCGTAGTGGGCCGCGGTGCGCCCGACGGTCATGGTGTGGCGGGCGTCGTCGGCCTGGGCGTCGAAGTAGCGGATGCCGCCGATCAGCGACCCGCGGCGCAGCGCGGGGACCATCCGCAACGCACCCGCACGGGTGAGGTGCTTCTGGCCGGGAACCGACCGGGAACCGCCCATCGTGTCGTAAAGGAACAGACCAGCGGCGGTATAGGGCCGCTCCCAGATCCGCTTCGTCAGCGGGTAGAGGAAGCTGACCGGCTTGACCAGATGCGGGGCCAGCCGGGTGAGCATCAACTCGCGCTCGCGCAGGGCCTCGCGGACCAGGCCGAACTCCAGTTGCTCCAGGTACCGCAGGCCGCCGTGGAACAGCTTGCTCGACCGGCTCGACGTCCCCGAGGCCAGGTCGCGCGCCTCGACCAGGGCGACCTTGAGCCCCCTGGTGGCGGCGTCGAGGGCGGCTCCGGTGCCGACGACGCCGCCGCCGATGATCACCACGTCGAACGTCTCTGACCCGAGCTTCTCCCAGGCCTGGGTCCTGACCGCGGGATCCAGCCTGCCGCCGATCGGGTCCGATGTGGATCGTGGGGGCTTGCGCGTGGCCACTTCCGCCTCCCTGCTCGTCACACTCGTCCCCGACGCTACCGCGTTCGAGGTGAGCGGGCATGGGTGCTCTGAGCCAACGGATGGACAGCGGCGCTAGCCGCAGGTAGCGTCCAGTCTCACTCAGGGTAGGCAGCGCAGCCGCCCGTGCCAGGTCGCCCCTGCCTGCCCCTCCGCCGCACAATGAGCGCGAGGGAGATCACTGGTGAACCTGAACTTCGGCGAGATTTTCCTGTGGGAACTGATGGGCACCGCGGCGCTGACGCTGCTGGGCTGTGGTGTCGTGGCCAACGTCGTGCTGAAGAAGTCGCTGGGCCACAGCGGCGGCTGGCTGCTGATCAACATCGGCTGGGGTTTCGCCGTCTTCACCGGCGCCAGCATCGCCGCGCCAAGTGGGGCGCACCTGAACCCGGCCGTCACACTCGGATTGGCGTCGGCCGACAAGCTCGACTGGGACAAGCTCCCGGCGTACCTGTCCGGCCAGATGGTCGGCGCGTTCCTCGGCGCCGTGCTGTGCTGGGTGACCTACAAACTGCAGTTCGACACCCATGACGAGCCCGCGGCCACCCGCGGCATCTTCGCCACCGGACCGACCGTGCCCAACTACGGCTGGAACCTCGCGACCGAGATCATCGGTACGTTCGTGCTCGTGTTCTGGATCCTGACCAGCCCCGGCGTCACCGCGGGCGCCGAGGGTGGCCTGCCCCAGTTCGGCAACGCCGCGCTCGGCTACGCGGCGGTAGCGTTCGTGGTCATCGGGATCGGCAACTCCCTCGGTGGCCCGACCGGCTACGCCATCAACCCCGCCCGCGACCTCGGCCCGCGCATCGCCTACGCGGTGCTGCCGATCAAGGGCAAGGGCAGCGCCGACTGGAACTACTCGTGGGTCCCGGTGGTGGGCCCGCTCGTCGGCGCCGTTCTCGCCGGCCTGCTCTCCCAGATCCTGCCTTCCTGACCGTCGCGACGAGAGGCGAACGAACCGATGACCAAGTACGTGGCCGCGGTCGACCAGGGCACCACCTCCACCCGCTGCATGATCTTCAGCCACGCGGGTGAGGTGGTCGCGGTCGACCAGCGCGAGCACAGGCAGATCTTCCCGCAGGCCGGGTGGGTCGAGCACGACCCCGAGGAGGTCTGGGAGAACACCCGCGCGGTCGCCGCGGGAGCGCTGGCCAAGGCGGACCTGCACGTCGCCGACATCGCCGCGGTCGGCATCACCAACCAGCGTGAGACCTCCGTCGTGTGGGACCGCAAGACCGGCAAACCGGTCTACAACGCGATCGTCTGGCAGGACACGCGGACGGACCGCATCGCTACCGAGCTGGGCAACCTCGGTGACGGCCAGGAGCGCTACCGGGCCAAGACCGGTCTGCCGCTGGCGACCTACTTCTCCGGCCCGAAGATCCGCTGGATCCTCGACAACGTCGACGGCGCCCGCGCCAAGGCCGAGGCCGGGGACCTGATGTTCGGCAACATGGACACCTGGGTCCTGTGGAACATGACCGGCGGCCCCGACGGCGGCGTGCACGTCACCGACCCGACCAACGCGTCGCGGACGCTGCTGATGGACCTGTCGACCCTGTCTTGGGACGCCGATATCGCAGGCGAGATGGGCGTGCCGCTGGCGATGCTGCCGGAGATCCGCTCGTCGTCGGAGGAGTACGGCAACGTCCGGGAGCGTGGCGCCCTCGCGGGCGTGCCGATCTCGGGCATCCTCGGCGACCAGCAGGCGGCGACCTTCGGCCAGGCGTGCCTGTCGCCCGGCGAGGCCAAGAACACTTACGGGACAGGCAATTTCGTGCTGCTCAACACGGGCACGGATCAGGTGATGAGCCAGAACGGCCTGCTGACAACGGTTTGCTACAAGATCGGCTCGCAGGATCCGGTGTACGCACTGGAAGGGTCGATCGCGGTGACCGGGTCGCTGGTCCAGTGGATCAGGGACAACCTGGGCATGATCAGCTCGGCGGCCGAGATCGAGGAACACGCCCGCACGGTCGAGGACAACGGCGGCTGCTATTTCGTCCCCGCGTTCTCCGGCCTGTTCGCCCCCTACTGGCGCTCGGACGCGCGCGGCGCGATCGTCGGCCTGACGAGGTTCGTGAACAAGGGCCACCTGGCGCGCGCGGTCCTGGAGGCCACCGCGTTCCAGACCCGTGAGGTCATCGACGCCATGAACGCCGACTCGGGGGTGCCGCTGACGGCGTTGAAGGTCGACGGCGGGATGGTCGGCAACGAGCTGCTGATGCAGTTCCAGGCCGACATCCTCGGCGTCGCCGTCATCCGGCCCAAGGTCGCCGAGACCACGGCTCTTGGCGCGGCGTACGCGGCGGGCCTGGCGGTCGGCTTCTGGGAGAGCGAGGACGACATCCGCACGAACTGGGCCAAGGACAAGGAATGGACCCCCGCGATGGACGACGCCGCGCGGGACAAGAACTACGCCCAGTGGAAGAAGGCCGTGACCAGGACGTTCGACTGGGTCGAACACGACTGAGCCGCCGGTCGGCCCAGGTCGGGAGTGGGCCCCGACCTGGGCGACCGGTCAGCTCGACGCGACCGCGATGAACGCGATCAGCCAGATCGTCACCCCGATGACGCCGCACACCAGGCCCGCGATGGCCAGACCCTTGTTGTTCGCCTCGCCGCGGTTGGCCTTGGCCATGCCGACACCGGACAGCGACACGCCGATGATCGCCAGGACGAGGCCGATCAGCGGAACCCAGAACAGGATCAGGCCGAGCAGGCCGGTGACGAACCCGGCGGTGCCGAGCCCGTTCTGCGGCGCGGCCGGACCGTGGTACCCGGCCTGCGCCGGATATCCCTGCTGCGGGTATGCGGGCGCCTGCGGCGCATAGCCGTAGGAGCCTGGCTGCGACTCAGCGGGCTGGCCATAGGGCTCGTCGGATTGCGGCGGATACGTCACAGGACTGTGCCTCTCTCAGTGGTAGATCCCCGCACGCCATGTCGCGGCCCGACTGCCCACCGTTACGGGCCGCGGCTATCTGCGGGCCGATATCGGTTCGAACAACAGCCTCGGCACCTGGCCGATACCGCCACACCGCGGGCAGAAGTCCCGTCGGTTGGGCGCGAGCCCTGAGCCAAGACATTCCGGACATTCCATTCGGCGAGACATAGTGCCTCCAGAGACCGTCGGGACCGGACTGGTTCCCGCGTCTCCAGACGTACCGCGCCAGTAGAGCGATCCCTATACGTTTGGGGGAGATTCACCCAACCCGGCTACCCAGATGTGTGGCTCGAACACGGTGAGTATGTCTCGTGTCTTTGTCACCCGACTCGACGGTTTCTGGTTGACTCGGATCATGAACGTGAATCGAAGGTCCGCACTGGGCCTGGGTGCCGCCGCTGTCGGCACCGTATTGGGGGTCGGAACCACTACCGCCGCGGCGGAGGACGCTTCGACGACCGCCGCCCAGGCGTGCGGCCGGGTCAGGAGGGTCTACGAGCGCGAGACCGCGAAGTCGCTGGGCACGTGGGCGTCGTATATCAGCGTGTCCGATGTGGACGGTGCGGCGAGCGCGGCTGTCGATGTTCGGGCCGATGAGGTTGTGGAGGCGTACAGCGTCAACAAGATCGCGGTCGCGGTGGCGGTGTTGGACAAGATCGACCGCGGTCTGCTGACGCTCGATCAGCGGGTGGAAGTCAGTAGTGCCATTGTCAGTCGGGACACCGATGGGATCTTTGGTCTCGATGGGGCGTACCCGAGTCAGGTGACTCTTGGGCACGTGCTCGCGACGCTGCTTACGGTGTCTGACAACACTTGTGTGCGTCTGTGTGGTCTCGTTTGTCCGGCCGCCGAGTTGAATGAGATCTTGCGGGGTAAGGGGTTTGTGCATACGCAGGTGAAGCCGGTGGCGAATCCGAATCGGTTCTTCCTGGGTAAGACGACGGCGCGGGAGACGCATGCTTTGCTGCGGCGGTTGGTTGATGGGGAGTTGCTTTCGGCGACGTCTTCGGCTTATCTGTTGTCGCTTCTGCGGTCGCTAACCTCGTTCACTGATGGCATCCGGCTGAATCTCAGCTCCGCGGAACGCCTGAAAGTAGCGACGAAGGCAGGCTGGTTCGCCGACGGGCGCAACGAGGCGGGCATCGTGTTCAACACCGCTGACAAGCCGACAGCGTTCTACGCGCTGTTCGCGTCCGGTCAGTTCGCCGGTGATCAGGCCGCGAACGCCGACAACTACAGCGCGAACCACCCTGCGCTGCGGGCACGGCAGGTGATTGGGCGGACGTTGGTTGACGCGGTCGCTCGGCTTGACACTCCTGCGGCTCGGCAGGCCGCGCCGGGGTATCGGGCGTCGAACGGAGGCTGAGCCGGTGGGCGCCTGTCCCTCACCTTGTCTATCTCTAGTCCAGGTCGTCGTGACGCATGAGCTGGCGGCCTGCCTCGGTGATCGAACCCGACAGGGACGGGTAGACCGAGAAGGTGAGGGCCAGGTCATCCACTGTCAGCTGGTTCTGCACTGACAGCGCGATGGGGAGGATCAGTTCGCTGGCGCTGGGGGCGACGATCACGCCGCCGATCACCACTCCGGTGGCGGGGCGGCAGAACAGCTTCACAAAGCCTCGACGCAGACCTTCCATCTTGGCTCGGGCGTTGGTGGCCAGGGGGAGCATGATCGTGCGGGCTGGGACTTCGCCCGAGTCGATGGCCTGTTGGCTGATTCCGACGGTGGCGATCTCGGGGTGGGTGAAGACGTTGGCGGCGACTGTCTTCAGCTTGATCGGTGCGACGCCCTCGCCCAGGGCGTGCCACATGGCGATGCGACCCTGCATCGCGGCGACCGAGGCGAGCATCAGGACGCCGGTGCAGTCGCCCGCCGCGTAGACGCCGGGGACGCTGGTGCGCGAGACCCGGTCAACGGCGATGAAACCGCCGGGGCCGAGGTCGATGCCGATTCTGTCCAGGCCGATGTCGCTGGTGTTGGGGACCGAGCCGACCGTCATCAGGGCGTGGGAGGCCTCGACGATCTCGCCGCCCTTGAGGTGGACCTTGACGCCCTTGTCGTCGCGTTCGATCTTTTCGGCGCGGGCGTGTTTGACCAGGGTGGTGCCGCGTTCGGAGAACACGTCCTCCAGGACCGCGGCGGCGTCGGCGTCCTCGTGGGGCAGGACGCGGTCGCGGCTGGAGATCACCGTGACCTTGACGCCCATCTCGATGAAGGCCGAGGCGAATTCGGCGCCGGTGACGCCGGAGCCGACGACTACCAGGTGTTCGGGGAGTTGTTCCAGGTCGTAGATCTGGCGCCAGTCCAACACCCGTTTGCCGTCTGGCTCGGCTCCGGCGATGACCCTCGGGGTGGCGCCGGTGGCGATCAGCACGACATCGGCGTCGAGGATTTCGACGGTGTCGGCGGTGGTGACCTCGACCCGGTGGGCGGCCATGCCGGGGCGGTCGTCGCAGAAGCGGGCGTTGCCGATGAGGATCTTGACGCCTTCGCGCTGGACGCGGTTGCGGACGTCGGCGGACTGGGCCAGGGCCAGCCCGCGCACACGCCCCCGAACCACGGGCAGGTGCACTGACGAGTCGACGTCGTCGGTGCCGATGCCCAGTTCGTCGGCGTCGCGGAAGGCTGAGCGGGCGCCCGCGGAGGCGATGAACGTCTTGGACGGGACACAGTCATAGAGCACGCAGGCGCCGCCGAGGCCGTCGCGTTCGATGACGGTGACATCGGCCCCGTGCTGAGCGGCGACCAGGGCCGCCTCGTACCCGGCCGGGCCGCCACCCATGATCACGATCCGGGTCACTGGTGTCCTCCTACATCGAGCTCGCGTCCGCGATTACCGTACGCGGACCCGATCGGGTGAACGCGACGTGGCCGCGAAACGCGCGTGCTTGCGAGCCGATGATCCCCGGTGTCGCTAGGCTGTCGGCGTGCCGCTCTACGCCGCTTATGGGTCGAACATGGACCCGGCCCAGATGATGCAGCGAGCCCCGCACTCGCCGATGGCGGGGACCGGATGGCTGGTGGGCTGGCGGCTGACCTTCGGAGGCGAAGACCTCGGTTGGGAAGGCGCGCTGGCCACCATCGTCGAGGACCCGGACTCCCAGGTCTTCGTGGTTCTCTACGACGTCACCGACGACGAGCCGCTCCTGGACCGGTGGGAGGGCTCCGAACTGGGGCTGCACTCCAAGATCCGGCTCCGCGTGCAGACGCTGGAGGGCTCGGTCCTGGCGTGGCTCTACGTCCTGGACGCCTACGAGGGCGGCCTGCCGTCGGCGCGCTACCTCGGGGTGGTCGCCGACGCCGCCGAAGCCGCCGGAGCACCCGCCGATTACGTCGGTGACCTGCGGATCCGCCCGTGCGACGGTATCGGTCCGACAACGGGCTGAACCCGCGACAACTTCGGACGTCCACACGCGTCCTCCTGGTATGACCGAAATCACGGTCAGCTCTCGCCGAAGGGGTTTCGGCAGGTGCGAGGAGAGATCGCCATGAGTGTTCGAAGATGGACCACCCGGATGACCGCGGTCGCCGTCGCGGTCGGCACGATGCTGGCGCTGGGCGTGGTCGGTTCGTCGACCGCCTCCGCGACGCCGGGATTCTGCGGGATCAGCTGGGGCTCGCTGCCCAAGTCGGCGCCCGCCACGGAGGTGGCCCCCCTTGTGGGTGTGCGCGGCGGCAGGCACCAGTGCTACGACCGTCTCGTCCTGGACATCCGCGCGGGCGGCGCGGACGGCTACTTCGTGCGCTACGTCGACCAGGTCCGCCAGGACGGCTCCGGCCACATCGTCCCGCTGCGCGGTGGCGCGAAGATCGAGATCGTGGCGATCGCCCCGTCCTACGACGACTTCGGCAACTCCACGTTCAACCCGGCCAACCGCCGTGAACTGGTCAACGTGACCGGCTGGCAGACCTTCCGCCAGGTCGCCGACGCGGGCAGCTTCGAGGGCCAGACCACTATCGGCCTCGGTGTCCGCGCCCGCCTCCCATTCCGCGCGTTCGTCCTGAACAACGCCAACGGCGGCTCACGCATCGTCGTCGACGTCGCACACTTCTGGTGAGCTGGTCCGCCTCACCGGAATCTCTGGAACTCCGGGCGGTGCGCAGCCGCCCGGAGTCAGAACGTCCCGGTCATGGGGATGTGCAGCACCGTCTTCGTGAGGTCGACGCCGATCTTCGGGTAGTTGCCCGCTGAGCCGATGTAGGCGCTGTCGGTGCTGCCGATCACCAGGGCCAGCTTGTGGCCCGCCGGGATCACCTGGTCGGTGCTGGCCAGGTTGAACGTGATCCGGTACGGCGTCCCCGAGGTCAGCGTGGCCCGGGAGTCCAGCGAGGCGTAGTGGCCCAGGTCGGCCCAGCCTCGGCTGATGATATTGGCGCTGGTCGACGTGGTAGAGGTGGCCGTGTCGAGGAAGCAGGCGCTGTCGCCGGGGGTGCTCTCGCCCCAGCAGGAGCGGGTCGACAGGGTGGTGATCCCCTCGCCCGAGCCGCGGTAGTCGCGGATCGTGGCCGGTCCGAGGTCCACGAGCACCGCGGTGAGCCGGGCGGCGCTGGAGGTCGAGGTCGCGGTGATCGTCACCCGCGGGGTGCCGGAGATCCGGTTGTCCGCGGCCATCGCGGGCGAGCTGTAGAGCAGCCGGGCCGACGAGGTCGACGTCGGGTTCGTGATCCAGGAGTACTCGCTACTGCGGTTGTCGGTGAAGTTCGCCCACAGGGGGATCTCGGCGGGTGGCGGCGGGGCGCCGTTCAGCACGCCGACCCCCGCGGTGCTCGACGGGTGCGCGTACAGGTACTTCGGGCCGGTGACCGCAGGCCAGGCCGCACTGGTCGTCCACACGTCCGGCTTGTGCTCCACGCTGGCCCGCGGCTCGTTCTGGACGCCGTTGTCGACGCCGCGCAGATAGTGGTCGAACCAGCGGTGCAGGGTGTCGACCCAGACCGAGCGGCGGAAGTCGAACGGGTCGACGTGACCGGTCTGCGACAGCCAGATCTTGCGCTCCACGCTCGCGGGCAGCGCCGCCCACCACTGGCCGAAGTTGATCGACTTCACGTTGAGGTCGTTGACGCCGTGCACGACGAACACGCTCGCCTTGATGTTGGCAGCGCTCGCCACGTAGTCACGGTCGCGCCACATCGCTGTCATATTTCCGTTCGACGGCGACCCACTGTCCAAAGCGGACTTCACCGACGCGCAGTTCTGTTTGCCCTGGGCGTTCTCCACGCGGGCGGCCAACGCTGACGGCGTCCCCGCGTTCAGGGTCGCGCCATGGGCCCGGTAGTAGTCGTACCAGGAGCTGATCGCGCCGATGGGCACGATGGTCTTGAGCCCGTCGACGCCGGTCGCGGCCACGCCGTTGGCGATCGTGCCGTCCCACGACTTGCCGATCATGCCGACCGCCCCGGTCGACCAGCCCGAGGTGGCCCGGGTGGTCCCGGTGGCCGAGGTGTAGCCGGTCGCGCGGCCGTTGAGCCAGTCGATCACGGACTTCGCCGAGGCGATCTCGGAACGACCGCCCACATCGACGCAGCCGTTGGAGCGCGCGGTCCCGGACAGGTCGACGAGCACGATCGCGTAGCCGCGTGGGACGAAGTAGTTGTCGTAGAACAGCGGGAACTGGATTGGTTTGCCCGCGCTGTCGTAGGTCTTCTTCTGGCTCTCGTTGCCGCGCCCGAGCGAGGTGTAATAGGGGCTGGCGTCCATGATCACCGGCACCTTGACGCTCGCGGGTGTGCTCGGCCTGACGATGTCGGCGGCCACGCGGACCCGGGCGCCCTGCGGGGAGGTCAGCCCGGTGTCGACCCAGACTGTCTCGCGCACCGCGGCTGCGTAGGAGTAGACCGGCTCGCTCGCGGCGGGCGCGGCTGTCGCCGAGGAGAGGGGGACAAGGGAAGCGCCGACCGCCGCGATGACGGTGAGCAGTGACCGCCGGATCGTCATGGCGATGACGCTACGGAGTCGCGCGCTCGCGCGGGTAGTCCAGGTTTTTCGCGTTACCAGTTGGTGGCGTGCGCATGCCCGCGGCGCAAACGATGCCGAGAACGAGCACGACGACCGGGAGAACCAGGGTCGCTTTTGCCGCGTTGGTGAAGCCGAGGTCGTAGGCGTCGGTCGCCAGGTTCCGCACCCGCCCCGCGATCGACGGCGACCAGTCGCTGGGCATCTGCGGCCCCTTGTCGTCGAACTGGCTGGCCGTGTTGGCCGCGTCGGTGATCCGGCGGACGAACTCGTCGGCGTAGCGCGGCGGGAGGGCTCTGGCGTACTGCTTGGCCGCCTCCGGCACCGAGAAGCTGAGCCCCACCTGCAGCAGCAGGCCGGTCGTCGCGCTGCCGAGAACCCCGCCGACCTGCCGCGAGGTGTTGAACACTCCGGACGCGGCCCCGACCAGGTGCGGCGGCAGGCCGAAGGTCGCCGCGGCGGTGAGCGGCGAGTAGACGAGCCCGATGCCCAGGCCTGCCACGACAAGACCGGGTACCAGGTCCAGCGGGTCGGCGTCGGGCTCGGCGAACACGGCGATCAGGCCGGTGCCGCAGGCCAGGGCGGCCAGGCCGGTCATGATCAGCGTCTTGCCGTTGATGTGGCGCATCCCGCGGCCCGCGCCGATCGCGGCCAGACCCGCCGCGCCCGCCATCGGCGCGCACAGGACGCTGGAGTCCACCGGGCCGAGGCCGAGGACGGACTGCACATAGATGACCAGGGGAAGGAACATGCCGGTCGTGGCGAAGCCGAGGGCGGCGTAGGTGAGGTTGGCGTAGGAGAAGGTCTGATTGGTGAACAGGACCAGCGGGACCAGCGGCTCGTCCTTGGTCCGCCGCTGCCACACCAGGAACGCGCCGATCAGCACAAGCCCGACGCCGATGACGACCGTGACGTTGATCGGCCCGACGATGGTTCCCCAGTGGTAGTGCTGGGCGTTCTGCAGCCCGAAGACCAGCGCCGCGAGTCCGAGGGAGGCAAGGACGGCGCCGAGGGTGTCGAAGCGGACTCGGCCGCCCGGCCGCCAGTCGGGGAGCAGGACCAGCGCCATGACCAGCCCCGCCGCGCCGATGGGCAGGTTGAGCAGGAAGATCCACTGCCAGCCCGCGTTCTCCACCAGCAGCCCGCCGATCACCGGGCCGGTGATCGTGGCGACCCCGGCGACCGCGCCCCACACCGCGATCGGCACGCCGCGGCGCTCCGCCGGGAACAGCCTGGTGATGAAGGTGAGGGTCTGCGGCGTCATCGCCGCGGCGCCCAGGCCCTGCACGGCGCGGGCGGCGATCAAGGACTCAGCGGTGGTGGCCAGGCCGCACCAGAGCGAGGCGCCGAGGAACAGGACGAGTCCGATGATCAGCACGCGCTTGGGCCCGTACCGGTCGCCGAGGCGGCCGGTGAGCAGCAGCGGGACGGTGTTGGCGAGCAGATAGACGCTGTTGACCCAGATGACCTCGTTGAGGGTCGCGTCGAGGTCGGTCAGCATGGCCGGGATCGCCACGGTGACGATCGTGGAATCGAGCATCACCATGAAGAAACACGCACACAGAGCCGCTAGAGCAGCCCAAGACCTACTTGACCGCCTCCCCGGAACTTTCAAGTCTTGGTTCCGTTCGGTTGGCGGGTGCGGTCGGGCGGTCACCGTGGTCTACCGCCGCCACGGTCCCCTTAGGTGCCGGTTTGTAGCGGCTCCAGCATATCCGCCGAGTTCTCGGGTCAGCCGCCGATCACGCCGGGCGGGAGCTGGTGGTCCTCGCCGTCGATGACGACCGACTCGGTGACCTGCTCGGTGCTGCCGAGGTCACGGCGGCGGCCGGAGACCTCGCGGCTCGGCGCCTGCTCGACCGGGTCGCCGAACCACTGGCTGGAGCCGACGGCGTCAGCGCCGAAGCGGCGCAGGCCGAGCTTGTCGGCCGACGACGCCGGGGTGGTCGAGGCGGCCGAGCCCATCGGCGTGCCCGCGGTGCCGGTGGTGCCCAGCGGCGGGGCCGCCGACGTGCCGAGCGGGGACGTGCCGCCACTCGTGGTCGGGTCGGCGCCGATCGCCATGCTCGCGGCCGCGGCCGGGCGTCGGGATGAGGAGCGCTCATCGCTCTCCGTGGGGCCGGTTCCCGAGCGCGGGGCCGCGCCGAGGACCGGGTTGGTCTCCATCGGGACCGACGCCGACAGCGCGCCCGGGGTCAGCAGCGGGCGGCGCGGCGGGTCGGCGCTGATGGTGGCGCCCGAGATGTAGACGTTCTGGCTGCCCGAGTGCTGGTGGTGGCCGGGCGGGCGGTGGTGGCTGTTGTGGTGGTTGGTGTCGGGGACAACCGTCGTGATCGGCGCCGAGGACACGTGGGTCGACATGGTGATGCCCTGGCCGCGGTTGCTGTGGTTGCCGTGCCCGTGGTTCACCACCTCGGCCGGGGTGTTCAGCGCGGTCAGCGTGCCGAGGTTGGTGTCGGTGGCCTGCTGGTAGGCGGCCATGACCTCGAACGCGCGCTGCTCCGCCGAGGACTTGGCGGCTTCGAGGGGCTCAGGGTCGACCTGGGCGCCCGCCACCTGGAGCACGGGCGCGACCGTCGGGTCCGGCGCCTGGGTCGGGGCGGACTCCGGGGCTGGCATCTCCGCGCGGGCCCTGGCGATGTGGTCGCCCTGGTTCTCCACGGCGGTGCGCATCTGCGCCGCCGTCGCCGCCGCGTCCGTCGCCCACGCGGCCAATGGCGACAGGCGGTCGTACGCCCGGCCCGCGGCCCGGCCCTGCCACCCCGCGCCGGTGCTCTCCAGGGAGGTCAGCAGGTCTTGGCCGACATCGGCGAGCACCGCCGATAGCTCCGCCCACCGCCGCGCCGGGGCGGCCGACGCCTGCGCGCCGGGCCCCTCGTGCAGCAGGCGGTACAGCTCGTCGTGGGTGAATCCTTGCCAGCGCTTGGCGGTCTGCTCAGTCATGTCGTCCCCCTCAGCCCTGGCCGGTCTGCGACACGGTCGCCTCGGTGTCGTCCTCCAGCACGCGGTACTGGTCGGCGGTCTTGTCCAGGTTGTCCACGGCCGTGCCCAACTGCTTGCGGAACGCCCGCAACGCGTCGAGCGCGGCGATGTCGGAGTCGACGGACAGCGCGTTGACGACGCCTGCGGCGCGCAGGCTCACCGGGTCGTTGGCCCACGCCGTCACCGGGAGATCCCCGGCCGCGACCTCCAGCTGCCGGTCAACCTGGTCGAGCGCGGCGACGAACGCGCCGCGCAGCGCGGGGACGGCCTGCGCGTCGAGGTTGAGCAGGTCCTTGCGATCCGGCGAGCCGTGGCCACTGTTGTTGTGGCCGCTGTATCCGGTGCCGTGCTGGGCGGCATTACCCCCGCCGCCCTGGTTCCCGTTGCCGGAACCGTGGCCCCCGCCCTGCCCGCCCTGGTGGTGCCCGTCCGTGCCCGGCACGTCGCCTCCCCGTCACTACCTGTGGTGAACCCACTCTATCGAGTGTCGATGCTCGGATTCGACCGTTCGTGGCTCATTTTCTAGACGCACGCCGCGATCGTCAGGTTCCCCTCCCCCTACCGTCGCCCGCCGTTCAGTCGTTACGCAGCACGAGCACGATTCGCTCGTCTGTCTCAGTGACGACCGTGAACCCGAGTTTGGCCGCGACCCTGGCCGAAGCCTCGTTGCCGGGGCTGTGTTTGTAGACGATCTCCTTGAGGCCGAGCGCGCCGAAACCGAAGCGCAGCACCGCGCCCAGCGCCTCGGTCGCCATCCCCCTGCCACGCGCCGACGGGTGCGTCCAACAGCCCGCCTCCGCGGTGCCCGCGGCCAGGTCGACCTCTTTAAGCAGCACCTCGCCGAGCAGGTCGCCGGTCGTCGGTTCGGCCACGGCCCACGAGAACCGCGTCTCCTCGGCCCAGCCCTGGGCGCGACGCACGATGTAGGCCTCCGCGCGGTCGAGGTCGGAGACATCGAGGTGCGACAGCCAGCGCCTGCTCTCCGGGTCGGCGAAGCCCTCGACGATCGCCTGCCGGTCGTCGATCCGGTCGTCGGCGCGGAGCGCGCGCAGATAGAACCGACCGGCGTTGATCTCTACGAATTCCACGGCCGCCACGCTAGCGAAGTCAGCCAAGCAGGCCGTGCACGGACAGCGCGGTGCGCAGCGCGTCGGTGTCGGGGACGTGCGCCGCGGCCATCCCGACCCGCCGGGCGGCGGCGACGTTGGGCTCGGCGTCGTCACAGAACAGGGTCTCGTCGGCGCTGGCGTCGAGCAGCGCGAGCGCGGCCAGATAAGCCTCTTGATCGGGTTTGCCGATGCCGATCTCAGCCGACGAGATCACGCCGTCGACCTCCCGGTCGAGCCCGAGCGCGGCGAGGTCGCCTGCCAGCCTGGTGGTGGCGTTGGTGAGCAGCGCGACCCGGCTACGCACCCGCGCGGCCCGCACGAGGCCGAGCGCGGTCCCGATCACGTATCCGGGACCCGACCAGGCGGCTGCCGCGGCGGCGGCTTGGGCGGTGGGGACGGTGTCGCTGACCAGTTTGCGGGCGACCGTGGCCAGCCAGCGGTCGTGGGTGACCTGGCCGGTGATCGCGGGCCGGAACAGCTCAGGGTCGAACGCTGTGGCCATCACCGAGCCCATGGGCAGCCCGAACGCGGAGTCGTCGAAGTCGGGGAAGCCCCGCAGCACGCCGTCGAGGTCGAGCAGCAACAGCCGCGGCCCGCTCAGTGCCAGCCCCGGCCCGCGTGGTGGCGGCGTCCGCTGAACATCATCACGATCAGCGGCAGGAGCAGCAGCGGGAGCAGCCCGAACCGGAAGAACAGGAACGCCCCGACCACCACCGCGATCGGGACCAGCACGTTCGGCATTCGCCGCACCGCGGGCGGCGGCCTGCGCGCGTACGCGGGCGGCGCCGCGAACGCCGGGACGACAGCGGGCGGACCGAACCGGGGCCGCGGGTCGGGCAGGTCGACGAACAGCGTCATCAACTCGCCCCGCGTGGTCGCGGTGGTCGCCTTGGCGCTGCGGTCGCCGTACTCGTCGACGGTGAGTCTGCCCGCGCTCATGTGCTCCCCGAGCGCACGCAGACCGTCTTCCCGTTCGGCATCACCGATGCGCATCTCGGACTGCGGAAACTCGGTCACGCGTTCGATATTACGGAAATATCGACTGGGTGACCTGAGGCATTTCTCAGCGCGGGCTTCTTGAACCGCTCCGAGAGTCCCCCCACGGCGATCGCGGTGATCACCACCGCGACGATCGGCCACCAGATCTCCGTGTGCACGGCGAGCACGATCGACCCTGGCAGGCCGAGCAAGAACGTCAGAATCGCGAACGTGGACAACGCCGAACTCGTGGGCGTCGCGACCAGTCCGTCGTCCTGCTCGTCCCACCAGTTGGATTCGGGTTTGGCCAACGCGTCGTAGTCGGGGTGCGGGAGGGGGAGGTCCGCGAACAAGGTGTCGAGGCCTGCCCGGATCCGCGTCGAGCGCGCCCAGCCCGTCCGGGCCGCCAACTCGTCCGGTTCCAGGCGGCCCAGCTTGGCGTGTTCGCCGAGCAGCTCGACCGCCAGGTCACGTTCCCGGTCGCTGACCCTGATCAGGCGGCCCTCGCCCGCCTCGTCAGTCCTTGAGCTCACAGAGCACTGTTCCAGTGGTGACGGTCTCGCCCTGGGCGATACCGAGGCCGGTGACGGTACCCGACTTGTGCGCGGTGACCGGGTTCTCCATCTTCATCGCCTCCAGGACGACGATCAGGTCGCCCTGCTCGACCGTCTGGCCGTCCTCGACCGCGATCTTGACGATGGTGCCCTGCATCGGCGCGGTGACCGCGTCGCCGGAGGCCGCCGCGCCCGCCTTGCCGCCCGCGCGCTTGCGGGGCTTGGCCTTGGCCGCCGCGGCACCGCCACCACCACCGCCGATCGAGAACGTGCCGGGCAGCGACACCTCAAGGCGACGGCCGCCGACCTCGACCACGACGTTCTGCCGCGGGGTGTCCTCCTCGGCCACGTCGGCGCCGCCGGTGAAGGGCTCGATCTTGTTGTCGAACTCGGTCTCGATCCAGCGGGTGTGCACCGAGAAGCCCGCGCCGTCGCCGAGGAAGGCCGGGTCGCGCACGATCGCGCGGTGGAACGGCGTCACCGTCGCCATACCCTCGACGACGAACTCGTCGAGCGCGCGGCGGGAGCGGGCGATGGCCTCCTCGCGGTTCTCGCCGGTGACGATGATCTTGGCGAGCAGCGAGTCGAACTGGCCACCGATGACGGTGCCGGTCTCCACGCCCGCGTCGACCCGCACGCCGGGGCCGTCCGGGGCGGAGAACAGGGTGACGGTGCCGGGGGCGGGCAGGAAGTTGCGGCCCGCGTCCTCACCGTTGATGCGGAACTCGATCGAGTGGCCGCGCGGGGCCGGGTCCTCGGTGAAGCGCAGCTTCTCGCCGGCCGCGATGCGGAACTGCTCGCGGACCAGGTCGACGCCGGTGGTCTCCTCCGAGACCGGGTGCTCGACCTGCAGGCGGGTGTTGACCTCGAGGAACGAGATGGTGCCGTCGGTGCCGACGAGGTACTCGACGGTGCCCGCGCCGGAGTACCCGGCCTCCTTGCAGATGGCCTTGGCCGACGAGTGGATCTGGGCGCGCTGGGTGTCGGTGAGGAACGGCGCGGGGGCCTCCTCGACCAGCTTCTGGTGGCGGCGCTGCAGCGAGCAGTCACGGGTGCCCACGACGATGACGTTGCCGTGCTGGTCGGCCAGCACCTGGGCCTCGACGTGGCGCGGCTTGTCCAGGTAGCGCTCGACGAAGCACTCGCCGCGGCCGAAGGCGGTGACCGCCTCGCGCACCGCGGAGTCGAACAGCTCGGGGATCTCCTCGATCGTGCGGGCGACCTTGAGGCCGCGGCCGCCGCCGCCGAACGCGGCCTTGATCGCCACCGGGAGCCCGTGCTCCTCGGCGAAGGCGATGATCTCCTCGGCGCCGTTGACCGGCTCCTTGGTGCCGGGCACCAGCGGCGCGCCAGCGCGCATCGCGATGTGCCGCGCGGTCACCTTGTCGCCGAGATCGCGGATGGCCTGCGGGTCCGGGCCGATCCAGGTCAGCCCGGCGTCCATGACGGCCTGGGCGAAGTCGGCGTTCTCCGACAGGAAGCCATAGCCTGGGTGCACGGCGTCGGCACCGGAGCGCTTGGCGGCGTCGAGCACCTTGTCGAAGGACAGGTAGCTCTCGCCGGGGGTGTTGCCGCCGAGCGCGAACGCCTCGTCGGCGAGCCGGACGAACGGAGCGTCACGGTCGGGATCGGCGTAGACGGCCACACTGCCCAGACCGGCGTCGCGGCAGGCACGGATGACACGGACCGCGATCTCGCCGCGGTTGGCGATGAGAACCTTGCTCAGCGCCTTTGCCGACTCGGGCACGCCGTTCCTCCTACGTTCGCGGGCTTGGGGGGAGTTTACGGACCCAGCGCCTCTAGTGAACCGAGAGCAACCCCACACCGGCGAGGGATACTGTGCCCAGTTTTCGCCGCATGCGAGGAGATGACACGGCGATGAGTGCCCGCGCCCCCCGATCAGTGGTGTGGACGGCCGTCATCAGCGGTCTGGTCACCGCCGCCTCCTTGATCGGCGCGGCGGTACTGAACGCCAGGTCAAACCCGATGTCGGCGCTCCCGACAACCACCCAGAGCGCCCCGACGAGCACCCCTGCGGTGGGCGTGACGGGCTGCCTGCGCGAACCATGTCAAGTGCTGTCGACCACAACAGTCGGCGGCACATTCGTCGAACTCATCGCCGACGCGGGCGCCACTTCGGGCAGGCTGCGCATCGGCGGACCGTCCTCCAGCCAGGTGATCGAGACGACCGTCACCGAACTCGGTGTCACGCTGAGTCCGACATCGTTGCAGTGCGTACCCGGCTCGGCGTCGGCCTGCCTCATCCGGGGCGCGGGCCCGGGCGGAACGACCGGCCAGGTGGTGGTCGGCCGCTCGGACAAGTGGCGCGCCCAGGACCGGCCATTCCTGTCGGCGGCGGGGGTGCTGATGCTGGGGAACCTGGTCAGCGACTCGTCACCGGAGGTGATCGCGGTACAACACGACTGCCGCGCGAACCAGGTGTGCGCGAACCGACCGGTCTACGCGCAGGTCTTCGATCTCGGCGGTCAGGAGATCGGGTGCACCAAGACCTACTCGAAGGTCGAGCAGATCCCGGGCTACCCGCAGATCACCTTCCCAGCGGCACTGCTGCGCGACTGCCCTTGAGGTGGTCAACTCAGGAAGTGGGGGCGGTCCAGAAATCGACGACGGAGAGGTTGATGTCGGCCAGCAGCCTGCGCATAAGGGGCAGGCTGATCCCGATAACCCCGGAGTGGTCGCCCTCGATGCCGTCGACGAACCACCCGCCCCGCCCGTCGAGCGTGAACGCACCGGCGACGCGCAGGGGTTCACCGGAGGCGAGGTAGGCCTCCAGTTCGCGGTCGGTGGGCTTGCCGAAGCGGACGACGGTGCTCTCGGTTCCGGTGGCGGTGGCGGTGACTTCGCCGTTGTCGACGCGGAGGACGGCGTGACCGGTGAGGAGGTGACCCGCGTTGCCCGCCATCCGGGTCCAGCGTTCACGGGCGATGTCGACGGTGGCCGGTTTGCCCATGAGGGCACCGTCGAAGTGGAGCATGGAGTCACAGCCGACAATGACGGCGTCGGGGTACTCGGCGACAACCTGATCCAACACCGCGCGAGCCTTCGCTTCGGCCAAGGCAATGACGACCGCATCTGGCCGGGCGTCGGGCAGCGACCGCTCGATGGCTTCTTCGTCCACACCGGACACTCGAACCACAGGCTCGATCCCAGCGTCGCGAAGCATGCCTAGACGGGCAGGTGACTGAGAGGCGAGGACGAAGCGCATGGGCTAAGCCTAGGGCTGGGGGCCTGCTTGGTCTCGCGGGTGCCTGTTTGGCCCCTTGCGATTTGCTCTACGCGAGTGCCGTCAGGGCGGCGTGAGCCATGACTCGGATGCCGGTCAGCAGTGCGCGCTCGTCCAACTGGAACGTGGGCTGGTGCAGATCATGCCTCGGCCCAACCCCCGTCCAAACGCCCAGACGCATGAACGACCCCGGGATGTTCTCCAAGTACCACCCGAAGTCCTCACCACCGGAGGATTGCTTGGTCCCCGCCAACGCGTCTTCACCCAAAGCGGTCTCAATACCCGCACGCAACAGCTGCGTGCTTTCGCGGTCGTTGAGCACCGGGGGGACGCCCCGCGTGTGGATCAATTCAAACCCGACCCCGGTCGGGGCCAGAAGCGATTGGACCAGACTGGCGACAATCGGCTCCAGGTCCGCCCAGACGTCATGGTCGCCCGTCCTCAGCGTCCCCCGCAGCACCCCGTCCTGCGGGACCGCGTTGGCCGCCTCACCCGCGTGAACAGCGCCCCAGACCAGGACGGTTCCCGACCTTGGGTCGATCCGGCGCGACAGCAGGGCGGGCAGGCCGGTGATCACGGTGCCCAGGGCGTGGACCAGGTCCGCGGTCAGATGCGGGCGGGAGGTGTGGCCGCCGGGTGAGGTGAGGCGCAGCTCCAGCAGGTCGGTGGCCGAGGTGATGGCGCCGACGCGGGTGCCGACGCGGCCGACTTCCAGGCGGGGGTCGCAGTGCAGGCCGAAGATGCGCTCGACTCCGTCGATGCCGCCCGCCTCGATGACGTCGAGGGCGCCGCCGGGCATGACTTCCTCGGCGGGCTGGAAGATCAGGCGGACCCGGCCGGGCAGGACCGGCGCGGAGGCCAGGGCGATGCCGGTGGCCAGCAGGATCGTGGTGTGGGCGTCGTGGCCGCAGGCGTGGCAGGCCCCCGACACGGTGGTGCTGTAGGGCAGGCCGGTGGCCTCGGTCATCGGAAGCGCGTCCATGTCGGCGCGCAGCGCGACGCAGCGGTCGCCTTCGCCGACGTCGCAGATGAGGCCGTTGCCGCCGGGCAGCAGCTCCGGCTGCAGGCCGAAGGACTTGAGCAGGCCCGCGACCATCTCGGTGGTGGCGAACTCCTGGCGGGACAGTTCCGGGTGCGCGTGGAAGTGTCGGAACCACGCCACCACATCGGCGGCGTTGGCGGCGAGCCACTGGTCCAGCCAGGCGGGGCCGCGTCCGACAGCGAGATCCTCCACAGTGGGAATGGTGACCCCACTGGGCGTGATCAGCACGGTCGGGCCGGTCGGTCGGCCATCGCGGCCGCCTTCCGGCGGCAGCTCCGGCCGCGAATCCAGCAGAGTCACGCGACCCCTCCGGCAATGGTCTTGGGATTCATCTCAGGACCCATAGTGCCCCATCCCGCACCCACCACCGGGGCCGTGACCACATCGCAAGACCGCCGGTACCGCCCCTGCGACGAACGGTGCCCGGCTCTTCTGCCGCACCGTTGAATGATCAAGACGATCGGTGGTCCACCCGCGCTGAGCTGCGATCATCACGACTTTCGGCGCTTGGCGCGCACGCGATTGCCGTAGATGACAATGCCCAGGAGCACGACCGCGGTTACTCCGATAATGAGTTTGTTCTTGTCCCGTGCCGCATCGTTTTCGGTGGCCGGGTCGAGGGCAGGACCGGTCGGGGCCACGGTGTCGGTCGGCTGGGCGACCGGGTCGGCGGTCGCCGCGGACCCGCCGCCGAACACGATGAGCGCGGAGAGGAAAAGGCCGATCAGCAGCCGGGTCACAGGCCCTCCAAGTCGGGTCGGGGAGACGGTGACCAGATTAGTCGGACCGCTCACGCTCCGCTAAGGCCGCGAGCCCGCCCACCTCGGGTGAGGTGGGCGGGCCCAGCGGCTCCGGTGCCGGTCAGCCGACCGGCGGGGCCATGACGAACCAGTTGAAGTTCTCGATCATCACGCGCTTGGTCTCGCCCTGGAACGGGGTGACGAGCTCCCAGCGCGTGATCGAGCGGTAGGTGCCGGGAAGCAAGCTCTCGTCGGTGGCGGTGTCCGGGTCGTCCGCGACGGGCACGTACTCGTTGAAGCTCACCTTCTTGAGCGTGAGGTCGCGAAGGATGTAGCTCGACTGCGTCTTGAGGAAGTCACCCTGGTTGTGATCGGCCGCTTGGGCGGGATCGGCGATCTTGATCTGCACGGTGTCGCCGCCGAACGAGCCCTTCGCCGCGACCACGGTGACGATGTGGCCACCGCTGCGCTCCCAGCTCCCCGCCTTGGGGCCCGCGTAGTAGCGGCCGTACGACATCTGCAGCGGCCCCACGTTGAGGCGCTTGGCCAGGTCACCGCCGAAGTCCGTCGCGACGGACGAGTTGACGTTGCCCTGCCCGGTCGCCCAGCCCGCGTCCCTGGCGGGCTTGGTGGCGATCTTCCACGCGGTCTGCAGGTTGCCGAGGTTGGTGCCGTCCTCCAGGTCGTACTGCGCGTCGACGCCGATCCGGCCGATCGAGTTGGTGATCACGTTGTAGTCGGCCTGGTCCAGCGGGTCGAGGTTGCCCACCTTGGTCGTTTGCCAGCCGACCGGGGCGTTCTTCACGTGCGACCAGTAGTGGAGCACGTTGTAGAGCGAACTCGGGCCGCAGTACGAGCTCCCGTTCGCCTCCAGACCCGCCCGGTACTGGTCGACGTCGCTGACCCCACACTGCTTGACGTCGAAGTCCGGCCCGGTGACATCACTGAGCCGCACGCACGGCGGCGGGGTGCCGATGATGTCGGCCGCGGCGGTCCCCGGGACCGCGGCCGCTCCGGCGGCGACGGCCGCGGTGGTGATGATCAGCTTCCGGAACATGTTCCTACCTCCTGTTTTCGCCGCTCCCCCGCGGCTTCCCTGTGGTAGGACAAGACTCTTCGATCACGGGCGCCGAGGCATGAGGGTCGATCCCTCAACTGCTCCTGGCGAAACTTGGGGGTACCCCCCAACGCAACCTCAGACCAGGACGCGGACGAGGTCGCGGCGGCCCGCGATGCCGAGCTTGGTGTAGATCCGGCCGAGGTGGTTCTCCACGGTCTTCGGGCTGACGAACAGCTCTTGGGCGATCTCCCGGTTGCCCCGGCCGGTGACGGCGAGGTCGGCCACCCGCCGCTCGCTGGCGGTCAGCGCGTCCAGCCCACCGAACACCGGTCGGCGCGGCCGGTCCCCCAGCGCCTCCAGCACGGTGACCGCGCGGGCGCGCAGGACCGGGGAGCCGCAGACGGCGGCCAGGTCGGCGGCCTGGTTCAGCGGTTCGCGGGCCTCGGTCCGCCGCCGGGACACCCGCAGAACCTCGCCGAGATCGACGAGCGTGCGGGCCAATTCCAACCGGGACGGCGCGCCGCGCAGCACCTCCACGGACTCGGTGAGCAGGTCGAGCCGCTGTTCGGGGTCGGCGTGGGCGCACAGGCGCAGCGCGATCCCCACCTCGGTCGGCGCGCCCCAGCGGCGGGCGATGGCGACGAGTTCCTCGGCCAGGCGCAGTGCCTCGGCGGGCTCGCCGAGCAGCATCAGCGCCCGGATCGCGGGCACCCGCCAGGAAACCGATGACGGGTCGAAGCCCGCCGACGCCAGTTCGTCGCGCTGCTGATAGGCCATTCTGCGGGCCAGTTCGGCGTCGCCCGCGGCGAGGGCGAGGGTGGCGCGGGCCTCGTGCAGCCAGATCGTCGGGATGATCCGCGGCGCGTCGGCGTGCTCGGCGTCGAACCTGGCCAACACCGAGGCGGCGCCGTCGAGGTCCCCGCGCTCGATGGCGCTGTAGGCGGCGAATTGGGTCGCGGTCGCCCGCAGCGCGGTCACCGTCGGGCTGGGATCCTCGTTCGCGGCCGCGGCGAGCGTGCTCTCGGCCTCGGCCTCCGTCGAGCCCACGTTGCCCTGACGCCAGTTCAGCAACACCGACACGTTGGCCACCATGGCGAACTCGACCGGCGAGCCGTGCGCGCGCACCCGCTGCTGCGCGCGGGCCACCTCCCGCCCGGCGGTGTTGACATCGTCGGCCATGATCAGCGCGAGCATGGCCACCACCCAGGCGACCATCGCGTCGGTGCTGCCCGCCGCGTCGTCGAGGTAGGCACCGTCGGACAGCGCGCGCCGGGCGATGGCGGCGACCTGGTCGGCGGGCCACACCTCGTAGCGGCCGGTCTGGGCCACCAGTCCGAGCAGGGTGCGCTCGTCCGGGGTCTCCCCTGGCAGGTCCGCGTACCCGGCCAGGTGCGCCGAGCTGGCCTGGCGCAGGCCGGGAACGAACGAGCGGATCACGGCGAGGCGGGCCTGCAGGTGCATCCGCCCGGCCTCCCGCGCACCGGCCGGGCGCGCGGCTATCGCGGCGGTCAGCTCGTCGGCGGCGGCCTCCGGACCGTCGATGAGCACGGTGGCCGACGCGGCGGCGGCGATCAGCTCGGCGTCGGGGAGTCCGGCCGCGGCGGCGCGCAGCTGGACGCGCGCCTCGACCGCGGCGCCTGTGCGTAGCAGCGCCCGGCCCCACTCCGCTCGCACCGCGGGGTCCTGCGGACACTCGTCGACGGCGCGGGCCAGGTGCGTCGCCGCCGTCGCGGCGTCGCCCGCCGCGAGCAGCGCCGCCGCGGCGGACCGCAGCACGTCCGCGGCGTCGGGCAGGGTGCCTCTGGGTGCGTTGACCAGGTGCGCGGCGACCCGGTCGGCGGGCGCGTTGGCCGCGGTGAGCGCGATGGCCGCGCGGGCGTGCAGTGCCGCTCGGGCGAGCGGACCGAGTTCGGCGAGGACGGCCTCGCGCACCACGGGGTGCTGGAACACCAGGTGGTCGCCGTCGTCGGCCAGCACGTGCCCGGCGACGAGTGCGGCCACGGCGGCGGGCAGGTCGGCCGGGTCCAGGTCGGCGACCGACCCGGTCAGCCAGGGGTCGATGCCCTGACCGAGCACCGCGGCGGCCCTGGCCAGCCGGATCGCCGGGTCGGGGAGCCTGCCCAGCGCCGCCCGGAAGACCGTGCTCGGCCCAAGGCCCGCGATCCGCGCGCCGGTCGCGGGGTGGTCGGGGTCGAGTCCGAGCGCGTCGACCTCGTCGAGCAGGACCGTGGCCAGGAACGGGTTGCCGCCGCTGGCCTCGTGCAGCGCGGCGGCCACCTCGGCGGCGGGCGCGGGGCCGCGGGCGGCGGCGAACTCGGCGAGGGCGTCGCGGGTCAGCGGGCGCGGGTGGATCCGCTCCGCCTGCCGCGACACGCTCATCTGGGCCAGCGGACCGGAGTTCGCCTCCAGCGGCCGGGTCGCCACCACCAGCGCGATCGGGAGGTCGGCGATACGGCGGGAGAGATAGTCGAGGAACCGCAGCGATGGCACGTCGGCCCACTGGGCGTCGTCCACGGTGATCAGCAGCGGCCGGGTGGACGACAGGTCGACGGCGACCCACCAGAGCGCGTGCAGGGCTCTGGCCAGCTCGGCCTCGCTGGGATCGGCGGCGGCCGCGTCGAGCGCGTCAAGCGCCGCCCCGGACGGCCCGGCCAGGATGGCCGCGCGGGTGCCGCCGGAGTAGCGGGAGACCGAACGCTCGACGAGCTGCCGGATGACACCCCAGGCCATCGCCGCCTCAAGCGCGTCCCCGACCGCCTGGAGCCTGCCGAACCCACGCGCCTTGGCCAGGTCCCGGCATTCGCGCACCAGCCGGGTCTTGCCGATCCCGGCGGTGCCCTCGACGACGAGCACCCGGCCTTCGCCAGCCGCGGCGGAGTCCAGCGTCGCGGTGATCCGATCGAGTTCCCGGTCCCGCTCCAGGGTCAGGTCCTCGTGGTTCACCGGAGGATCATAGCCGGCCGCTATTCGACGATGACCTGCCGCTGATACCGGAAGACGGACAGGCAGCCGTTGGCGTTGCGCACGCCCCACCAGCCGCCGTCCGCGGTGCGGCCGTTGAAGGTCTCGCCTGCCGCCAGCTGGTACCAGGGCCGCCACACACCCGCTGTGTCCAAGTAGTCCAAGGTCAGCGCTTGGTCTGTCCGGTTGGCGACGGTGAACACGACCTCGGGGCCGAGGCTGCTCGGCGGGAGCTGGTTGGTGCACTGGTAGAAGTCGCCAGTGCCCCGGACACGCGGGGCGGTGGGGCGCGTCGTGGGACGCGTTGTCGTGGTGCGCGTTGTCGTGGGACGCGTCGTCGTGGGACGCCTCGACGTGGTCGTCGTGGTCTCGGTGGTGGTGGTCCTGGTCGCGGTGGTCGTCCGGGTAGTCGTCGGCCGGGTCGCGATGGATTTCGTCGTGGTGGCGACCGGCGTGGTGGTCACGGTCGAGCCCCCGATCCCGCCCTGCCGGTTGAGCAGCACGCTCAGCCAGACTCCCGCGCCTGCGGAAAGCAGGATGGCGGCGGCCACGACCCACGGCAGGACCCGCGAGCGGCTGCGGGGCGGCGGGGCGGGCGCCACGAAGTAGGGGTAGGCGGGCGGATCGGGCAGGCCCAGCTTGGTCGGGTCGGGTGGCCGATCGGGTCGCGGCGGGGACATCACGGCACCGCTGAGCGCGCGACGGGCCGCGTCGGCCAGCGCACCCGCGGTGGGGAAACGGTCGTCGGGGGACTTGGCCATGCCGATGGCAACGGTCGTGTCGAAACCCGGCGGGAGGTCCGGGCGCAGGACCGTGGGCAGCGGCGGCGGGAGCGACAGGTGCGCGTGGATCAGGGCGGGCAGGTCGGCGCAGACGAACGGCTTGGTCGCGGTGAGCGCCTCGTAGAGCAGGCAGGCCAGGGAGTAGACGTCCGACCGGGCGTCGGCCCGCCCGCTGGCGAACCGCTCCGGCGACATGTAGTCCATCGTGCCGATGGCCATGCCCGTCCTGGTCAGGCTGGTGGTGCCGGTGGTGCTTCGAGCGATGCCGAAATCCAGCAGGTAGACATAGTCGGCGCCGTCGACGGTGGACACCAGGACGTTGGACGGCTTCACGTCGCGGTGCACCAGGCCCGCCGCGTGCGCGGCACCGAGGGCGAGCGCGACCTGGCCGATGATCGTGACCGCGCGGGCCGCGCCCAGCGGCCCGTGCGCGAGCAGCTTGTCGAGGTCTTGGCCGGGCAGCAGCGGCATGTCCAGATAGAGCTGGCCGTCGATCTCGCCGAAGGAGTTGATCGGCACCACGTGCGGCGCCTGGAGCCTGCTGAGCAGCTCGGCCTCCCGCCGAAACCGCGCCCGGAACTCATCGTCGCCTGCCAGGTCGGCGGGCAGCACCTTCACCGCGACATCGCGCTGTAGCACCGTGTCGTAGGCGCGGTAGACGTCCCCCATCCCACCTCGTCCGAGCAGCCCGTCGAGCCGGTACCGCCCGAACTGCTGCCCTTCGGCGTCGGACATACCCTGAAAGTCGGCGCGCGGGCGGATGTCGCTACATCGGTGTGGGCTGGTCGCCGAACGCTTTGAGGATCTGCTCAGCGGCCAGCGTCGGCGTCAGCGTCCCGCTCTTGACCTGCTTCTCCAGGTCCGGGGCCAGAGCGCGCACCGCTGGATGGCTGTGCAGGCTGCCCAGCAGGGTGTCGGTGACCATCTGCCACGTCCAGTCGACCTGCTGCCGCCGTCGCTTCGCCGCCAGCTCACCGGACTCCGACAAGGTCTTGTGGTGCAGCTCGATCTGCTCCCACAGCGTGTCCAGCCCCAGGTTCTCCATGCCGCTGCAGGTCAGCACGGGCGGATTCCACGCGCCCTCGGGCGCGCGCAGCAGCCGCAGGGCGCCTGCCAGTTCACGGGCGGCCTTCTGCGCCTCGCGGGTGTGGTCGCCGTCGGCCTTGTTGACCGCGATGACGTCGGCCAGCTCCAGCACGCCCTTCTTGATGCCCTGCAGCTGATCACCCGTTCGGGCCAGGGTGAGAAACAGGAAGCAGTCGACCATGTTGGCCACGGTGACCTCGGACTGCCCGACGCCGACGGTCTCGACCAGCACGATGTCGAATCCCGCCGCCTCCATCAGCACGATGGTCTCGCGGGTGGCCTTGGCGACCCCGCCGAGCGTGCCGGAGGTCGGTGATGGCCGGATGAAGGCCGCCGGGTCGACCGCGAGCCGCTGCATCCGGGTCTTGTCACCCAGGATGCTGCCGCCGGTCCTGGTCGAGGACGGGTCGACGGCGAGCACCGCGACCCGGTGACCGGCGGCGGTCAGGTTCGAGCCCATGGCGTCGATGAAGGTCGACTTGCCGACGCCGGGGACGCCGGTGATGCCGACCCGGTGCGCGCCGCCCGCGTGCGGCAGCAGCTCGACCAGCAGCTCTTGGGCGAGCGCGCGGTGGTCGGCCCGCTTGGACTCGACCAGCGTGATCGCCCGCGAGAGCAGCCCTCGGTCGGCGGCGAGCACACCTTTGGCGTACTCGCCGACATCAATCTTTCTAGCCAAGCGAGTGTCCGTGCTGGTCGGCGAGCTTGCGCAGCAGCTCGGCCGCCGCGTCGGCGATGACCGTGCCGGGCGGGAAGATCGCCGAAGCGCCCGCCGCGCGCAGCTCGTCGAAGTCCTGCGGCGGGATGACGCCGCCGACCACGATCATGATGTCCGCGCGGCCCAGCGCGGCCAGTTCCTCGCGCAGCGCGGGCACCAGCGTGAGGTGACCGGCGGCCAGCGAGTTGACCCCGACGATGTGCACGTCGGCCTCGACGGCCTGGCGGGCGACCTCGTCCGGGGTGGAGAACAGCGGGCCAACGTCGACGTCGAAGCCGAGGTCGGCGAACGCGGTGGCGATCACCTTCTGGCCGCGGTCGTGCCCGTCCTGGCCCATCTTGGCGACCAGGATGCGCGGACGACGGCCTTCTGCCTCGGCAAAGGCCTCGACCACGGCGCGCGCGTCGTCCACATTGGACGCGTTGCCGACCTCATCCCGGTACACACCGGTGATCGTACGGATCTGGGCGGAGTGGCGTCCCCAGACCTTGCCCAGCGCCTCGGAGATCTCGCCGACGGTGGCCTTCTTGCGGGCCGCGTCGATGGCGAGTTCGAGCAGGTTGCCGCCACCGTCGGCGGCGTTGGTCAGCGCGTTGAGGGCGCTCTCGACCGCGCCGCTGTCGCGTTCCTCGCGCAGCCGCCGCAGCTTCTCGATCTGCTGCGCGCGCACGCCCGCGTTGTCGACCTTGAGGACGTCGATCTGCTCGTCCCCGTCCGGCCGGTACTTGTTGACCCCGATGACCGGCTGCCGCCCCGAGTCGATCCGGGCCTGGGTGCGCGCGGCGGCTTCCTCGATGCGCAGCTTCGGGATGCCCGCGTCGATGGCCTGTGCCATGCCGCCCGCGGCCTCGACCTCGCTGATGTGGCCCCACGCCTTGCGGGCCAGTTCGTAGGTGAGCCGCTCGACGAACGCGCTGCCGCCCCACGGGTCGATCACGCGCGTGGTGCCGGACTCCTGCTGGAGCAGCAGCTGGGTGTTGCGGGCGATGCGCGCGGAGAAGTCGGTCGGCAGTGCCAGCGCCTCGTCGAGGGCGTTGGTGTGCAGTGACTGGGTGTGGCCCTGGGTCGCGGCCATCGCCTCGACGCAGGTGCGGATCACGTTGTTGTAGACGTCCTGGGCGGTCAGCGACCAGCCGGAGGTCTGGCAGTGCGTGCGCAGCGACAGCGACTTGTCCGACTTGGGCTCGAAGCCCTTGACCAGCTTGGCCCACAGCAGGCGGGCCGCGCGCATCTTCGCGACCTCCATGAAGAAGTTCATGCCGATGGCCCAGAAGAACGACAGCCGTGGCGCGAACCGGTCGACGTCGAGGCCCGCGTCGCGCCCGGCCCGGATGTACTCCACGCCGTCGGCGAGGGTGTAGGCCAGCTCCAGGTCGGCGGTCGCCCCGGCCTCCTGCATGTGGTAGCCGGAGATCGAGATGGAGTTGTACTTCGGCATGTGCTGCGAGGTGTAGCTGAAGATGTCGGAGATGATCCGCATCGACGGCCGCGGCGGGTAGATGTAGGTGTTGCGGACCATGAACTCTTTGAGGATGTCGTTCTGGATGGTCCCGGCGAGCGCCTCGGGCGCCACACCCTGTTCCTCGGCGGCCACGACGTAGAGCGCGAGAACGGGCAGCACGGCGCCGTTCATCGTCATCGACACGCTCATCTTGTCCAGCGGGATGCCGTCGAAGAGCTGGCGCATGTCGTAGATGGAGTCGATGGCCACGCCCGCCATGCCGACGTCACCGGCCACGCGCGGGTGGTCGGAGTCGTAGCCGCGGTGGGTGGCCAGGTCGAAGGCGACCGACAGTCCCTTTTGGCCCGCCGCGAGGTTGCGGCGGTAGAAGGCGTTGGACTCCTCGGCGGTGGAGAAGCCCGCGTACTGGCGGATCGTCCACGGCTGGTTGACGTACATCGTCGGGTACGGGCCGCGCAGGTAGGGCGCGATGCCGGGGTAGGTGCCGAGGAAGTCCAGGCCCGCGAGGTCGTCGGCGGTGTAGACCGGCTTGATGCCGATGCCCTCTGGGGTGTCCCAGGCCAGCGCGTCGGCGCCCTTGCCGGTGGCGGCGTGAACCGCGGCCTGCCAGTCGGCGGCTGTGCCGCCCGTCGGCTGACCCAGGTCGATGCTGGAGAAATCGGGGATGCTGATATGGCCACCTCGCATGCTCGGTGACGCTGAACGCGAGGTGCCCTGTGTCGATGATTCGCTCGCAAGCTCGCTCATGCGTTGACTCCCAACGTCTCCAGGGTACCGCGCAGGACGGCGAGCGCGTCGCAGCCCGCGTAGACGTTTCCGTCCACTCCGGACAGTTCGACCCGGCCCGCGAGCAGGATCTTGGCGGCGTTCAGCTGCTCGATGGCGGCAGGGCCGTCGGCGGCGTAGGACTTGTCGCTGCCGCACAGGCAGGCGACGGTGGCACCGCTGGCGGCGAAGCCCTCCGGCGGGCCCGCGATGGTCTCGATGCCGCCCGCCTGGAACAGGTTGGCGGCAAAGGTCGCGCGGCCGGTGTGGGCGGCGACTGGGCCGAGGGTGGCGAGATAGATCCGGGGGCGAGCGCCGGTCTCGGCGAGCACACGGTCGGACCGGTCGCGCAGTTCCTCGTAGGCCTCGGCGTAGCGAACCACCGGCAGGCCACCGGACGGCGCGGCGGGCTCAGGAGCACGGGTGATCGGCTTCTCGGCCAGGTTGGGGAACTCGCTGACGCCGGTGAGGGCGTCCTTGCGAGTCGCCAGGTTGGCCGACCGGGCCTCCCAAGTCGCGGCGAGCCGGTCGGAGATGACGCCGGTGTCGAGCGCGGCGACGATCCCGCCCGCGCGCTCGATCTCGGTGAACCAGTCCCAAGCGGTGCGAGCCAGGTCGTCGGTGAGCCGCTCGACGAACCAGGAGCCACCGGCCGGGTCGATCACACCGGCCAGTTTGGACTCTTCCAGCAACACCGACTGCGTGTTCCGCGCGATGCGGCGGGCGAAGCCATCGGGCAGGCCCAGCGCGGCGTCGAACGGAAGCACGGTGACCGCGTCCGCACCGCCGACCCCGGCCCCGAAACAGGCCAGCGTTGACCGCAGCATGTTCACCCACGGATCACGCTTGGTGTACATCGCGGGCGAGGTGACCGCGTGCTGCCGCTGCGGAGCCGCGAACCCGCTGACCTCGGCTACCCGCGCCCACAGGCGGCGCGCGGCGCGGAACTTGGCGATGGTGAGGAACTGGTCAGCCGTGGCGGCATAGCGGAACTCAAGCCGCGCGGCGGCCTTCTCGACCGGGAGCCCAGCGGCGGTGAGCGCGCGCAGGTAGGTGACCCCGGCTGCGATGGACGCGCCCAACTCCTCGGCGTCCGACCCGCCCGCCTGATGGAACGGAAGCCCGTCGACCACGATCGAACGCAGCGCCGGGTACTCAGCCGCTTTGACGGCCAGCTGAGCGGCAGCGGCGAGGTCGGCTCCAGCGGCGGTGCGGGCGTGATGGCCGATCGGATCGAGACCCAGATTGCCCTTGACCTCGCCGTTCGGGATGCCCTTCTCGGCGTGAATCCGCAGCAGCTCCTCGGCGGCCTCGATATCGCCGTCGAGCGTGACTGGGGCCAGGTCGAGATAGACGTCCTGGAGGACGTGGGCAAGCGCGTCGGCCGGGACGGAGAGCCAGAGGGAGGTGACGCCGTTCTCCAGATCGGCGAGAACGGCCTTCCGGGTCACCTCGGGATCGGGGTCGGCGTGCCGCTGGCGGACATCCCACCCAGTCGTCACCCCACCTTGCGGTGTGCCCCCGCGCACATAGGGCGGCAAACCGGGAAACCCGGCAGCGGGAGCGGACTCGGCGGCGGTGTAGAGCGGCTGCAGGACGATGCCGTCATAGGTGGTGGTGGCCAGCAGCGACTCGACGGGCCCGTCGAAGTCCTCGGGCACCACCCCCGACTTGCGCAGCACACCGCCCACAAGTTCCTGCCACTGCTCCCACCCGGCGTCGGGGAACTCGCCCGCCAGGACCAGCTCATGCGCGGAGGGGGATGTCATGCCCAGAAATGCTACGGAAACCACGCCTCAACACCAGGCGAGGACGTTGTGAGGCTAATCGCCATTCACACACTTGCCCGCATTGGATTGAGACAGAACGTCCCCGCCCCACCCACACCCCAGCCGCACCCAAGCCCCCACTCAAGCCCCCCACTCAAGCCCCGCCCGAGCCCTCCCCACCCCCACTCAAGCCGCACCCGCCGCCTGAGCAGCATCGGGTGAAGGTGGGCGATCACGCTTTGTCCGGGGGGACGGCGGCCCCTAAGCTGCCTGGCGTGTGGGGTGCCCTTCCGCCCACGCTTTCTCCCCACAGGGGCCGTCGTAGGGGCCCCGGGCAAAGCGTGATCGCCCACCTTCACCCGATGGTGCGAACCCAACCACCGGGCCCAACCACCGGGCCCAACCACCGGACCGAGCGCCGAAGAACCTCACCCCACCACCACGCCACTTTCCGCGACAATGGTCGAATGTCCACCCAGGATCCCCCACAACGCCTGGTCGGCGGCCGATACCGGCTGCGAACAGTGCTCGGCCAGGGATCCATGGGCACCGTCTGGGCCGCCTACGACGAACACCTCCACCGCCCAGTGGCGGTCAAACAAGTCCGCCTGGACCCAGGCATCCCCCAACGCGAAGCCGACGAACTCCGCGAACGCACCCTCCGCGAAGCCCGAGCCATCGCCGTCGTCTCACATCCCAACGTCATCACCCTGCACGACGTGGTCCGCGAAGACGGCGAGCCCTTCGTCGTCATGGAATTCCTCCCAGCCACCAGCCTCGCCCAGATCCTGCGCGCCAATGGCCCCCTGGACGCGACCCAAGCCGCCGTCGTCGGCGACGCCATCGCGGCCGGTCTGCAAGCAGCGCACGAGGCGGGAATCACACACCGGGACGTCAAGCCGGGCAATGTCCTGGTCACCGCCGACGGCCGGGTCAAGCTCACCGACTTCGGCATCGCCCGCAACGTCGCCGAGCGGACGCTGACCCGGACCGGGATCATGCTCGGCTCCCCCGCCTACATCGCCCCCGAGGTCGCCTCCGGCTCGGAGGTCTCCCCGGACGCCGACCTATGGGGCCTCGGCGCGACCCTCTGGGCGGCGGTCGAGGGGCGGGCACCGTACGACCCGGAGGGCGCGGTGCTCGACATCGTTACCGAGGTCGTGCACGGCGAGATCCCCGAACCCACCGTCGACGGCCCGCTGCGCGAGGTGATCACCGCGCTGATGGTGCGCGACCCGGCGGCGCGGATGTCGCTGCGGACGGTCCGGGAGCGGTTGCACGAGTTGCAGCCGATGCCCGGTACCGCCGTGTTCGCCGACCTGCGCACCGACCTGCCCCACTCGCCGGACCCGACGCTCGCCGAGACCACCGACCCGACCGCCCCGGCCATCGCCGCCCCGGCTGACCCGGTGTCCTCGGCCAGCGCACCGCTCGCGCCGGTGCCGGGGCCATTGCCCTTCATCGAGCCCGACGAGCCGCGGGGCCGGTCGCCGTGGGCGGCGGTGGTCGCCGTGGTGGCCGCGGTGGTGCTCTTCGCGGGCGCCGCGGCGGGCGGGTTCGCGCTGACGAGGTTCGTCGGCGGCCAGCCGGTTCGCCCGCTGTCCCACGCCCAGGCGTCGCAGGCCTCCGCGCCGGTCCGCGACGTCGAGATCCGCACCGCCGACGCGTCGACGCTGGCCGGTGAGCAGGGGGGCGGCTTCTCGCTGCCGGTGCCGAGCGACTGGGTGAAGTTCGTCGAGCAGCGGGTGACCAAGACGCTGCCCAACAGCACGCGGGTGCACTGGGTCGCCCCGGACGGCACGTCGGAGCTGGTGGTGGAGCGGTTCCCGGTCTTCTACCCGAAGCACACGGCGGACGAGTACCTCACGGTGCTGGCGCGGCGCGCGCCCGGATATCGGCTGGTGGGCACCACCCCGATCGACGGCTCGACCGACCCGGAGCCCGGTGTGCAGGTGACCTACCGGACCGTCGACGTCGCCGACGACGCGCCTGGCAGGCCCGCGACCACCGACGTCAACCGGGCGACGTTCGCCAACGTCCTGCCGATCGGCACCGACCTGTGGGTGGTCAGCCTGACGGTGCCGATCGAGCAGGAGGACTCCGGCAAGCGCGGGCTGTTCACCCGCACCGTGCCGGAGTTCCGCGCCACCGGCTGACGGGCGATCGTCGAACAATCCCCTCGTTGGACAATCCCCTTGTTGAACAATCCTACGAAGCCGGATCCTCGTCAGCCTTGGGCGGGTAGCGACGGCGAGACTCCGCGGTCTGGGCCAGCCTGCGCAGGGCACTAAGGGCCGAGTCGCCCAGAACGGTGCCGACGACCACGCTCTCCAGGACCCGATCGACCTCCGCGACGCCCTCCACGTAGTCGAGATCCACCGCCGCGATCAGCTCACAGGCCTTCGCGTACCGGCGCATCCCGGCGATGAGCCGCTCGTGCCCGATCTCCCTGGCCGCGGTGAACACCGCCGCCAGCGACGACACCGACGGGTGGTCGGTGCCGCACCCCCACTCCAACTCCTCCAGCAGCGCCCCGACCTCCGCCAGCGCGTCCGGGTCCACGTCGGCGGGCTCGTCCACCAGCGCCTTGGACACCGTCCCCATGAGCTTGTCGACGTTGTCCACCGGCGAGTCGACCGTCGCGAGCACCTCCCGGACCGCCGCGACCGACAGGCCGCCGATGTCGATCATCGCGCGGACCAGGCGCAGCCTGCGCACGTGCCCGTCGTCGTATTGCGCCTGATTGGGGCTGGTGCGCTCGCCCGGCGGGAGCATGCCCTCCCGCAGGTAGAACTTGATCGTCGGCACCGCGACACCGCTGCGCCTGCTCAGTTCGGCGATCCGCACGCAAACCTCCTCTTGAAATCCGGCCCGACCAGATGGATAGTGTACCTATCGGATAGTGGAGAGTGACACTATCCATTCATGCAGGGGGTACGTATGGACGCCCGGATAGCCAAAGCGATCGACTGGCACCGCCCGTTGATGCTCTTCTCCTTCGCCATGACCGCGGTCGCGGCCTTCTCCTTGGTCGGCCTCGTCGTGGACGACCGCCTGGTCGTCGACGCCCCGGTCTGGCTCAAGCCGTTCAAGTTCGCCGTGTCCTTCATCCTCTACAGCGTCACCTGGGCCTGGCTGATGTCGCTGCACCCGCGCCGCCCGCGCTGGCTGCACCACACGGGAACGGTCCTGGTCGGCGCCGGGGTGGTCGAGATGGCGATCATCGTCGGGCAGGCGCTGCGCGGCAAACGCAGCCACTTCAACACCGAGACCGCCTTCGACAGCGCCCTGTTCAACGTCATGGGCCTGACGGTGGTCGTCCTCTGGATCGCCACACTCGTCGCGTCCATATCGCTGGCCCGCACCCGCTACGCGCCGCGCTCGCTGACCGTGGCGATCAACCTCGGCATGGGGATCTCCCTGGCCGGGATGCTCATCGGCGCGGTGATGTCGAGCCAGCAGACCGGCGTCGACGGCATCGCGGGCGCGCACTCGGTCGGCGCGGCCGACGGCGGCCCGATCATGCCGGTCACCGGCTGGAGCACGGTCGCGGGCGATCTGCGGGTCGGCCACTTCGTCGGCATCCACGCCGTCCAGGCGCTTCCGCTGATCGCGCTGCTGGTCACCGTCCTGGCGACCCGGTACGCCATCCTCGCCGACGAGCGCGTCCGCACCCGCCTGGCCTGGACGGCGGGCGGCGTCTACATCGGACTCTTCGCGCTGGTCACCTGGCAGGCGTTCCGCGGGCAGGCCCTGGTCCAGCCCGACGCCCTCACGCTGCTCGGGTTCGCGGCGATCGTCGCCGGGGGGATCGCCGGGGTCGCGTGGGCGAGGGCGGCGCACACCGAGATCCGCGAGTCGGTGGCCGCGTGACGTCACTGCTGTTCGACCTCGCGTTCTGGGTCACCGTCCCGTTCTGGGGCCTGATGGTCGTCGCGCCGCGCTGGTCGTGGACCCACCGGATCGTGTCGTCGCCGTGGATCGTGCTGCCGACCCTGGTCGTCTGGGCGATCTTGGCCGTGCCGCTGTTCCCCGAGCTGTGGTCGGCGGTGACGTCGCCGTCGCTGGCGAAGTTCCAGGCGTTCGCCGCCGACGACGGCGCGGTGGCGCTGCTCTGGGCGCAGATCATCGCGTGGGACCTGTTCATCGGCCGATGGATGTACCTGGAGTCACGCACGCTGAACATCCACCCCCTGATCATGGGACCCCTGCTCGTGTTCACCATCCTGTTGTCCCCGATCGGGTTGCCCGTGTTCCTCGTGCTGCGAGCGCGCTCCCGCGCGTAGGCTCGCCGCGTGACCGCCATCGACATCGACATCGACCCCACCGCGTTCGCCGAGCAGGCAGCGCAAGCGCTTGCCGCCCGGACCGGGGTCGATCAGCACGACATCGCGCTCGTCCTCGGCTCCGGCTGGAAACCCGCCGCCGACGCCATCGGCGACCTGGTCGCCGAGGTGCCGATGGCCGACCTGCCGGGCTTCCTGGCCCCGACGGTCGCCGGGCACGGCGGGACGATCCGCTCGGTGCGGGTCGAGGACAAGCGGGTGCTGATCGTGCTCGGCCGCACGCACCTCTACGAGGGTCACCCGATCGCGCGGGTCGTCCACGGCGTGCGCACGGCCGCCGCGTCCGGGGTGCGCGCGATCGTGCTGACCAACGCGGCGGGCTGCATGGTCGAGGGCGCCAAGGTGGGCCAGCCGATCGTGATCAGCGACCACCTCAACCTCACCGCGCGCTCCCCTCTGGTCGGCGCCGACTTCGTCGACCTGACCGACCTGTACTCGCCGCGCCTGCGCGCGATCGCCAAAGAGATCGACCCCACGCTGATCGAAGCCGTCTACGCGGGCCTGCCCGGTCCGCACTTCGAGACCCCGGCCGAGATCAACATGCTGCGCGTGATGGGCGCGGGCCTGGTCGGCATGTCGACGGTCCTGGAGGCCATCGCCGCGCGCGCGGCGGGCGTCGAGGTGTTCGGGCTGTCGCTGGTGACGAACCTGGCCGCGGGCATCACCGGTGAGCCACTCAACCACGAAGAGGTCCTGGAGGCGGGCCGGGTCGCGGCGAGCTCGATGGGCACGCTGCTGCGCGAGCTGGTCCTGCGCTCGTGAGCAGGCTGACCTCGGACCTGCGCGACCGGGCGTTCCGCTGGATCGCCGACGACCCCGACCCCGAGACCAAGCTCGAACTGCAGAAGGTCGTCGCCGCGGCGATGGGCGGCGACCCTGCCGCGGTGGACGAGGTCGCCGACCGGATGGCGGGCACGCTGGAGTTCGGCACGGCGGGCCTGCGCGGCCCGGTGCGGGCGGGCTCCAACGGGATGAACCGCGCGGTCGTCATCCGCACCACGGCAGGCCTGGCGGAGTGGCTGCACGCGCAGGGCCACGCCGGTGGCATCGTCGTCGTCGGCCGCGACGCCCGCCGGGGTTCCGAGGTGTTCCACACCGATGTCGCCGGGGTGCTGGCTGCGGCCGGGTTCGACGTGCGGGTGCTGCCCCAGCCGCTGCCGACGCCAGTGCTGGCGTTCGCGGTGCGCGAGTTCAGCGCGGTCGCGGGCGTGCAGATCACCGCGTCGCACAACCCGCCCGCCGACAACGGCTACAAGCTCTACGTCGACTCGGGCGCGCAGATCGTGCCGCCCGCCGACCGCCAGATCGAGACCGCGGTCACCGCGAGCCCGCCCGCGGTGTCGGTCCCCCGCTCTGACTCGTGGACCCGCCTGGGCGACGAGGTGCTCCAGCGCTACCTCGACCACGTGGCGACGCTGCCGCACGGAACGGCCCGCGAACTGCGCGTCGCGGCGACCGCCCTGCACGGCGTCGGCGCGGGGCCGCTCGCGCTGGCGCTGAACCAGGCCGGGTTCGTCGACGTGCGGATGGTCGCCGAACAGGCCCAGCCCGACGCCGACTTCCCGACCGTACCGTTCCCCAACCCGGAGGAGCCGGGCGCCACGGACCTGTTGCTCGCCAAGGCCGCCGACGTCGACGCCGACCTCGCCATCGCCCTGGACCCCGACGCCGACCGCTGCGCCGTCGGCGTGCGAGCGCCCGACGGCACCTGGCGCATGCTGCTCGGCGATGAGACCGGCGCGTTGCTCGGTCAGCATGTTCTGTCCACTTTGGATCGGATCGCGCACCCGGATCCGTTGGTGGCCAACACGATCGTCTCGTCGTCGCTACTGGAGTCGGTCGCCGACGCCGCCGGGGTCCGTTACGACGCCACACTGACCGGCTTCAAGTGGCTGGTCCGCGCGGGCGACGGCAAGGGAACCGGGCTGGTCTACGCCTACGAGGAAGCCCTCGGCCACTGCGTCGACCCGGACTCCGTGCGCGACAAGGACGGCATCTCCGCCGCCGTCCTGATCTGCGACCTGGCCGCCACCCTCCGCGCCGCGGGCCGCACCTTGCTCGACGCGCTCGACGACCTCGCCGTTGCCCACGGACTGCACCTGACCAGGCAGGTCTCGCTGCGGGTCACCGACCTGGCCAAGATCAGCGGCCTGATGTCGGACCTGCGCGTCGATCCGCCCGCCGAACTGGCCGGGGTGCCGGTGACCAGCGAGGACTTACTGCCGAAGGCCGATGTCCTGCGCTTCACCGGGGACGGCGTGCGGGTCGTCGTCCGTCCATCCGGGACGGAGCCGAAGATCAAGGCGTACCTGGAGGTCGTGGAACCGGTCCCGTCCCGCGATTCGCTGCCCGACATCCGCGCGAAGGCGGCGGGCAGCCTGGACGCGCTCGCCGACGAGGTGGCGGGCCTGCTGCGGTAGCGCCATGGCCGTTACCCGCCAGACCGCGCGGCGCCGTCCGATCATGATTGAGGCATGAACAAAGCAGCTCTCATCATCGGCGGCAGCCGCGGAATCGGCGCGGCGACAGCGATTCGGCTCGCCGAGGACGGCGCCGACGTCGCGTTCACCTTTCACACCAACGAGAACGCGGCGGCGTCCGTCGTGGACCGGATCAAGGCGGCCGGGCGGCGCGCGCTCGCCATCCAGGCCGACAGTGCCGACCCCGCCGCGGTCGCCGCCGCCGTCGACCAGGCGGCGGCCGAGTTCGGCAGGCTGGACATCCTGGTCAACAACGCCGCCACCTACGTCGTGGAACCGTTGGCGGACCACGACATCGCGACCTTCGATCACAGCGTGTCCGTCAACGTCCGCGCGCCGTTCGCCGCCGTGCAGGCCGCGGCCAGGCACCTGCGGGAAGGCGGCCGGATCATCTCGGTCGGCACCATGGTCAACGACCGGGTGACCTTCCCCGGCCACGCGGGCTACGCCACGACGAAGACCGCGCTCATCGGGCTGACCAAGGCGCTCGGCCGCGAACTCGGCCCGCGCGGCATCACGGTCAACCTGGTCAACCCGGGCCCGACGGACACCGACCTCAACCCGGCCGACGGCCCCTACGCCGACACCATCCGCGGCTACACCGCTCTGGGCCGCTTCGCCGAACCCGCCGAGATCGCGGGCGCGGTGGCCTACCTGGCCGGCCCGGACGCGGGTTTCGTCACCGGCGCCACGCTGACCGTGGACGGCGGTTTCACGGCCTGACTCTGGCAGAGTGGGTCACCGTGCCCAGGCTGCTGATCGTTCACCACACCCCGTCCCCGGCCCTGCAGGCGATGTTCGAGGCCGTGGTGTCCGGCGCGAGCGACCCCGAGCTGGCGGGCGTCGAGGTCGTCCGCGAACCCGCGCTCGGGGCGACGGCCGTCGACGTGTTGGCCGCGGACGCGATCGTGCTGGGCACCCCGGCCAACATCGGCTACATGAGCGGCGCGCTCAAGCACTTCTTCGACACCGTCTACTACCCCTGCCTCGACGCGGGCCGGGGCACGCCGTTCGGGTTCTACGTCCACGGCAACGAGGGCACCGAGGGCGCGGTCGCGAGCATCCGGACCGTGACGAAGGGGATGGGCTGGGTCGTCGCCGCCGAGCCCGTGGTGGTTCTCGGACAGCCGACGAAGGCGGATCTGGAGCGCTGCTGGGAGCTGGGCGCGACCATCGCGGCGGGATTGCTGTAGGTCACTCTCCGAATTCTCAAGACTACTGTCCACATTGTATGGCCGATCCGGAAACGGATCGATTGCTCCGAGCGATGGCGCAGACGATGCCGGTATTCGCCCATTCGGAGGTAGTCCCATGGCCACACGCGCGCGCTCGCGGGCAATTCCAGTCCTGACCTGCGCGGCGGTCGTCGCCCTCGCCACGTCGACCCCCGCGTCGGCGGCGAACCCGATCACCTTCGCCCCCCGCGTCGACTACGCGACCGGGAACCACCCCGAGGCCGTGATCGACGCCGACCTCAACGGGGACGGCAGGCCGGACCTGGTCACCGCCGACCGCTACCAGTGGGAACTGTCGGTGCTGCTCGGCACCGGCGGCGGCGCTTTCGCGGCGCGCGCCGCGGTGAATCCGGGTGAGGAGCCGACCGGGCTCGCCGACGCGGACTTCGACCGCGACGGCAAGGCCGACCTGGCGGTGACGATCGCGGGCCACGTCGCCATCCTGCGCGGACGCGGCGACGGGACGTTCGACCCATCGGTCAAGTTCCCGGTCAGCGGTGGCGCGGAGGGCATCGCCGCGGGCGACCTCAACGGGGACGGCAAGGCCGATGTCGTGATCAGCAGGCCGAACGGCGTGACCGTCCTGCTGGGTGCGGGCGACGGCACCCTCGGCACCCCCACCGACTATGCCGCTGGCGGCTACTCACGCGGCGTCGTGCTCGCCGACCTCAACTCCGACACCAAGCCCGACATCGCCATCGCGGGCTTCTTCACCGGCACCGTCTCGGTCCTGGCGGGCAACGGCGACGGCACCTTCGGCGCCGCGGCGCAGTCCGCCTCGGGCGCCAACCCGATCGACATCGCCGCGGGCGACTTCAACGGCGACGGCAAGACCGACCTGGCCACGGCCAACTACGGCGACGGCAGCAGTGCGGTGCTGCTGGGAGCGGGCGACGGCACCTTCAGCGCCCCCACCGCCCAGGCGGTCGGCCCGAACCCGTTCAGCGTCGCGGTCGCCGACCTCGACATGGACGGTGACCACGACCTGGCCGTGGCCATCGCGGGCGCGGACTCGGTGGCGATCCTGGGCAACGGCGACGGCACGTTCGTCCCCGCCACGCCCCTGCCGACCGGCACCACTCCGACCGAGGTGCACGCCGTCGATGTCGACGTCGACGCACGGCCCGACCTGGTCACCACCAACCGCTTCGCCGACGGCGTCTCGGTCATGCGCAACATCACCGTCCCCGACTTCGCCGACCTCGCGGTCACGATGACGGCCACCCCGCGCCTCGGCGTGCTGGTCCCGGCGTTGGACTACACGATCTCGGTGCGCAACAACGGCCCCGACACCGTCGACAGCGCCACCATCACCGCGGCGCTGCCCGCCCGCACCACCGTGGTCCCCGGCCCGGGCTGCACCGTCGCGAACCGGGTGCTGACCTGCGCCATCGAACCGATGGCCAGCGGCGCTAGCACGACCAAGACCTTCCGCATCCCGCTCGGCCCACTGACCATCAACACCTACAAGATCACCGCCAAGCGGGTGGCCAGCGTGCCCGCGGACCCGACGCCCGCCAACGACAGCGCTACCGTCACCTGCGCGCACATCGGCGTCGTCGCCGCCGTCTGCAGGTAACCCCACTAAGCCGGTCGCCCCTCCCGGATGGAGGGGCGACCGCACCACGGCTACTTGTTGGTGGTCGCCAACGACTCCGGGAAATACCGGTCCCCGGCCGCCACCGGGACCGCCGCCTCCAGCGCCGCGATGTCGGACTCGCCGAGTTCGACATCGACGGCGACCAGGTTCTCCGCCAGATACGCGCGTCGCTTGGTCCCGGGAATCGGGACGACATCGGACCCGCGACTGTGCACCCACGCCAGGGCAAGCTGCCCGGCGGTCACCCCGCGATCGGCGGCCAACGCCCGCAAGACCTCCGCGATGGCCAGGTTCGCCTCGAAGTTGCCCTCCGCGAACCGCGGCTGGAACTTTTCCCGGATGTCACCTTCCGGTAGGTCGGCGCGCGAGGCGAACCGGCCGGTCAGGAAGCCGCGGCCGAGCGGCGAGTACGCCACCACGCCGATCCCCAGCTCGCGAATCGTAGGCACCACCTCGGCCTCGATGTCGCGAGACCACAGCGACCACTCCGACTGCACGGCCGTGATCGGATGCACAGCGTCGGCGCGGCGGATCGTCGCCGCGCCCGCCTCGGAGAGCCCGAGATACCGGACCTTGCCCTCCGCCACTAGGTCGGCCATCGCGCCGACCGTCTCCTCGATCGGCGTCGATGGATCGACCCGGTGCTGGTAGTACAGGTCGATGTGGTCGACCCCGAGCCGCCGCAGCGACGCCTCGCAGGACGACCGCACGTAGGCCGCGTCACCGCGGATCCCGCGTGCCGTCGGGTCGGCCGGGTCGCGCACGACCCCGAACTTCGTCGCCAGCACGACGTCGTCGCGCCGACCGGCGATGGCCTTGCCAACGAGGACCTCGTTGGTGTGCGGGCCGTACATGTCCGCCGTGTCGAGCAGCGTCACGCCCGAGTCCAGCGCCTGGTGGATCGTGGCGATCGACTCCTCGTCGTCGGTCTTGCCGTAGAACTCGCTCATTCCCATGCAGCCCAGGCCCTGGGCGCCGACGCGCAGGTCGCGCAACAGCCGGGTGGTCATGCGGAAGCCTCCTGAGTGCGCATGATGCGCTCATAGTTGTCGATCTTGTAGTCGAGCGCCGCGAGCGACGACTGGAGGTCGGCGATCCGCGCGCGCACATCGGCGCGGTGCTCCTCAAGGATCGTCTTGCGCGGCGCCGCGGTGACCGGGCCCTGTCTGCACAGTCGGGCGTACTCGCGCATGAGCTTGATCGGCATGCCCGTCGTGCGCAGCCGCGTGAGGAAGGTCAGCCACGCGAGGTCGTCGTCGGAGTAGGCGCGACGGCCCGCCGCGTCGCGCGCGGGCGGGGCGATCAGGTCGATGCGCTCGTAGTACCTGAGGGTGTCGATCGACAGTCCACTGCGGTGGGCCGCCTCGGCGATCGGGTAAGTCACGCCATCGACGGTAGGACCTGGAGTGCGCTCCAGGTCAACTACAAATCACTCTCCTTGGGCAGAGCCCACGCTTCCAGGTGTTCGGCCATCTTCGGCACCTCGATGGCGCCGCGACCGACCTCGCGGACCACCTCCAGGGCCTGATCGGTGTCGGCGTCGATCCACCAGCCGTTGAGGTCGCAGAAGGTCACCGCCGCCACCCAGCCCAGACGCCAGTTGCCCTCGACCAGCGGGCGGGCCCGGACGATCGAGTCGAGCAGGGCGGCGGCCTTGAGCCAGAGCGTGTCGTAGGCCTCCACTCCGAGCACGGTGGCGCGGGGCCGGTGCGCGGCGGAGTCGAGCAGGCCGAGGTCGCGGACCACCAGGTCGCCACCGGTCACCGCGGCGGCGAGGACGAGCAGGTCACTGGCATCGAGATAGGTCGTCACCGGCCGGGTCACACCGTGCCGATGCGGTCGAGCAGGCCCCGGTAGCGGGGCAAGACGCGGCCGAGCACCTCGCCGAGCTGCTCCTCCTTGTGCAGCCTGGCCCACCGGTCGGCCAGCGCCAGGCGCAGGATCTCCTGCTTGGAGCGCCCTTCGGCGGCGGCGAGCTCATCGAGCCGCGCGTTCTCCTCGTCGGTCAGTCGCAAGGTCATCGCCATAATCCGATGGTACCACCGTGATACCAATAACTGTGTTACAAAACCCATTCGCGGTACGCTATGGCGTGCCCAGACCGAAGACCCACGACGACGCACTCCGGGTCCGCCTGCTCGACCGAGCAGGCGAACTCCTCTCCACCCAGGGCGCGTCCGCGTTGAGCCTGCGCAAACTGGCCGCCGACGTCGACACCTCCACCACCGCGGTCTACTCCCTGTTCGGCGGCAAACCCGCCCTGGTCCGGGAGTTATACGTGGAGGCGTTCGACCGCCTCGGCCGCCGCCTGCACGCCGTCACCCCGACCGGCGACCCCCACCAAGACCTGGTCCACCTCGGCATCGCCTACCGCGACAGTGCCGTGGCCGACCCCCACCTCTACGCCATCATGTTCGGCGATGCCATCCCCGGCTTCGAACCGGACGAGGAAGCCCACGCCCTCGCGCTCTCGGCGCTGGCCCCGCTCCTGCGGACCATCAGCGCGGGCGTCGAGTCCGGGGTGTTCACCGGCCCGGCCGCCTCGATGACGATGGCGTGCTGGGCGATCGTGCACGGATTCGTCTCGCTGGAACTCACCGGCGCCCTCCCACCCGGGTTGGACGTCTCGTCGACCTACGAGACCGCCCTGCGCAACAACCTGGCGGGCTGGCTGCAGCCAGCCCCGACTGATACCTAACTCCCACCAGGGCTCACTTGTGATACCTAAATCGACTTGAGTATCACAACGGAGCCCATATCAATGCGCCTGACGATCGCCGAACGGCAGCGGCGCAACTGACATAGGTGGACGCCGGCGCGAACACCTGCTGACAAAAGACCATGCTCAGGCGGGAGGCTGTTCTCTCCGGCAGGATCGAAGGCCACCCGTTCGTGGACGGAAGCGGACGCGTTGGCTGGCTCCTGGTCACTCTGTTGCTGATCGAATGGGGTCTACTCCCGGCTCCGCTGCTCGATCTCTCGGTCTATCAGGAGCCCGGCGGAATCCTCGCCGAAGTCAGCAGTCCAGGGCGAGTCCGATACTTCCTCGCCCCGCGAATCATTCAGGTCGTGAACGGCGAATAGCCCTAGCGGGCGCCGTATTGGCGGTCGCCCGCGTCGCCGAGGCCGGGGACGATGAAGCCGGACTCGTTGAGGCGTTCGTCGATGCTCGCGGTGACCAGGCGGACCGGCAGACCGGCCTGCCGGAGGTGTTCGATTCCCTCCGGGGCGGCCAGCGCGCACAGGGCGGTGACGTCGGTGGCGCCGCGGTCGACCAGGAGCTTGATCGTGTAGACCATCGAGCCGCCGGTGGCGAGCATCGGGTCGAGGACGAAGACCGGGCGGTCGGACAGGTCGTCGGGCAGCGACTCCATGTATGGGGTCGGCTGCAGGGTCTCCTCGTCGCGGGCCAGGCCGACGAAGCCCATCTGGGCGTCGGGGATCAGCTTGTGCGCCTGGTCGGCCATGCCCAGCCCGGCTCGCAGCACCGGCACCAGCAGCGGCGGGTTGGCCAGCCAGTGCCCGTCGGTGCGGGCGACGGGGGTGTGGATCCGCTCGGTGCGCAGCGGCGCCCCGCGCATGGCCTCGTAGGTGAGCATCACGGTCAGCTCGTGCAGCGCGGCGCGGAAGGTCGCGCTGTCGGTGCGCGCGTCGCGCATGACGGTGAGGCGGGCCCTGGCGAGGGGGTGGTCGACGACGAGCACATCCATGAGGCGACACGGTAGCGGCTCCGACCGAGTTTTTCGGCAAAGGCCACCGCGCTCGCGGTGTCATTCCTTCGGCCCACGCCACCCGTTAGGGTGAGCCGTCCGCCGAGCTGGAGTGACGATGCCCGACAGATCCGCCGCACCGGTGTTCGTCGACCCCACCGGGAGACGCCGCAAGACCGTGCGCACCACCACGCTCGTGACCGTGGGCACGCTGACCACCGTCGGCGGCCTGCTCGTCGCGGCCCTGCTCGGGGCCCCGATCGGGCCGACCGCGTCGCTGCCGGTGCCGCCGCCGCCGTCCGCGCCCGCCGTCCCGTTGCAACAGCCCGACCAGGGCGACCCGAGCCGACCGGCGAGTTCGACCACCCGCAAGCCCGCGACCACCACCACGACGAAGGCCTCGACCAAGCCTGCCCAGGGCGCTCCGGTCACCACCACCACCGCTGACGCGGGCGAGACCACCACAACGACCAGCAAACCGGGCAACCCGACCCCGGGCAGGCCGTCCGACCGCCCGACCAAGCCGCCCCGCTAGTGGCCCGGCATCTCAAGGCCCGCAAGCCGCGTGCGCACTGGGTCCTGCTCTCGGCGATCCTGCTGGCCGTCACCGGACTGCTCGCCGTCAACGCGTTCCTGACCGGCGGACTTGGCACCGAGCACGCGTCCCCGACCGGTTCCGCGACCGGAGTCCCCGCCGCGGCGCGCGAAGGCGGGGCGGTGATCGACCCGCGCGGCGAGGCCCCGCGCACGGTCCGGCCGAAGGACAAGATGTTCGCGCTGACCTTCGACGACGGCCCCGACCCGGAGTGGACGCCGAAGATCCTCGACGTGCTGTCCAGGCACAACGTGCACGCCACGTTCTTCGTCACCGGGGCCAACGTCGCCCGGCACCCGGGTCTGGTCGAGGAGATCGAGGAACGCGGGCACGAGATCGCCCACCACACCACCACCCACACCGACCTGCGCACGGCGGGCGAGACCCGGACCTGGCTGGAGCTACGCGCCACCGACCTGGCGCTGGCCTGGGCCGCCGACCGCACGACCGCGCTGGTCCGCCCGCCCTACGCCGCCACCCCCGCGTCGCTCGACGACCCGGCCTGGGTGGCCGCGCTGCGCTTGGGCGACGACGGGCGACTGACGGTGCTGTCCGACCTGGACTCCCAGGACTGGCGCAGGCCCGGCGTCGACGCGATCGTCGCCAACTCGACACCGAGGTCCGACGCGGGCGCGATCCTGCTGATGCACGACGCGGGCGGCGACCGGGACCAGACCGTGGCGGCGCTCGACCGACTCATCCCCGACCTGCAGGCCCGCGGCTGGGTCGTCGGGACCGTCACCGAGACAACGGGCCTGGTCGACACCGGCGGCCGCCCCGACCTGCTCACCCGCCTCGGCGGGCTGCTGCTGGTCGCGATCGTGCAGCTGGCGGAGTTCGTCACGGGCGCGCTGGAGTTCCTGCTGATCGCAGCCACGGTGGTGGCCGCGCTGCGCACGATCCTGGTGCTGGCCACGACCGGGATGCACGTCCGCCGGGTCCGGCGCGACCGCCCGAGCCCCGTAGCCGACCCCGTGACCGTGCTGGTGCCCGCGTACAACGAGGAGAAGGGCATCGAGGCCACGCTGCGCTCGGTGCTGCGCTCGCGGCACCCGGTCGAGGTCATCGTGATCGACGACGGATCGACCGACGACACCCCGCACATCGTGGCCGACCTGCGGCTGCCCAGGGTCCGGCTGATCCGCCAGGCCAACGCGGGCAAAGCCGCCGCGCTCAACACCGGCCTGGCCGCCGCGCGCACCGAACTGGTCGTGATGGTCGACGGCGACACCGTGCTGGAACCCGACGCGGTGCCGACCCTGGCCGCCCAGTTCCGGGACCCGACCGTCGGCGCGGTGTCGGGCAACGCCAAGGTGGGCAACCGCGACGGCCTGCTCGGCAAGTGGCAGCACATCGAGTACGTGATCGGCTTCAACCTCGACCGGCGGATGTACGACGTGTTGCAGTGCATGCCGACCGTGCCCGGCGCGGTGGGCGCGTTCCGCCGCTCCGCGGTGCTGGCCGTCGGCGGCGTCGGCGAGGACACCCTGGCCGAGGACACCGACCTGACCATGGCCCTGGAGCGCGACGGCTGGCGGGTCGTCTACTCGGAACGGTCGGTGGCCTGGACGGAGGCCCCGCACACCCTCGGCCAGCTGTGGAAACAGCGCTACCGCTGGTGCTACGGCACGCTGCAAGCGGTCTGGAAGCACAGGCACGCCGTCTTCGAACGCGGTGCCGCGGGCAAGCTGGGCCGTCGCGGGCTGCCTTATCTGCTGCTGTTCCAGGTCCTACTGCCGGTGCTGGCCCCGGTCGTCGACGTGGCGGCCCTGTTCGGCCTGCTGACCGGCGACGCCGTGGCCACGACGCTGACCTGGCTGGGATTCCTGATCCTGCAGACCATCCCGGCGGTGATCGCGTTCCAGTTGGACGGCGAACGGCTGCGGCCGCTGTTGGCGCTGCCGCTGCAGCAGTTCGTCTACCGGCAGCTGATGTACCTGGTCGTCATCCAGTCGGTGGCGACAGCGGTCTCGGGCGTGCGCCTGCCATGGCACAAACTGGAACGCCGGGGCCAGGCGACGCGCGTCTAGACCTTGTGCGCGAGTACGGCGAACATCGTCACCGACATGTGGAAGTCGCCTACCTCGGCGGCGACTGCCAGTTCGTCGACCAGGGCCGTGCTCTGGTCCTCGGTGATCACGCCCCGGGCGACGGCCATGGCGGCCATCACGCGCAGGAAGGAGCCGTCCCCGGTGGCGTCGGACTCCTGCAGCAGCGCCTGGGAGCCGATGTCGGTGACCTTGAGCCCGGCGCGGGTCAGCTGACCCGCGAGCCTGCGGCCGCTGTACGGGTTCGGGGTGGCGGCCAGCATCGACCCGGACAACGCGCTGAGCACCTCAGGGTCGCCGGGATGCATGATCGCGGTCGCCCAGTCGGAGTCGATCACCACGGCCCGACCGCCCGGCTTGAGGACCCGCGCGATCTCGACCGCGGCCCGCTCCGGATCGGCCAGGTGCTGGAAGACCCGCTCACACCGCACCACGTCGAACGTCGCGTCGGGGAACGGCAGTTCGTAGGCGTTGCCCTCGATGAACCGCGCCGACGACGCGTGCTCGCTGGCCCGCTCCTCGGCCACCGCGCGCATCCACGGGTTGGGCTCGACGCCGACCGCGTCCCCCGCCGACCCGACCACCGCGGCGAACGCCTGCACCTCCGAACCGGTGCCGGACCCCACGTCGAGAGCGTGCTCCCCGGGCCTGGGCGCCAGCGCGAGCATCGCCCACGACCGCAGCCGCACAATGCCGGGAAGCGCCGCCTGACGGTCGAGCACGTCGACCAACCGGGCCAGGTCGCCTGGGTTGATCTGCTCGGACCGAAAGGACGGCTGGGTGTCGGACATGGCGCCCACGGTAGCTCTTCCGCCGCCCCGTCACCCGTTAGCGCTACGCTGCCTTGCGTGAGCGAGCAGCCAGGGATCCCAGGCCCCCACGAGATGCGCGCGTCCAACGCCGACCGGGAACGCTTCTCGAAGATCCTGCACGACGCGATGGCCGAGGGCAGGCTGACCGTCAACGAACTCGAGGAACGTCTCGACCAGGTCTACGCGGCGAAGACGTATGGCGAGTTGGAGCCGGTGGTCCGCGACCTGCCGGGGCATCAGGTCGTGCCCCGTTTGAACACCGCGCCGCAGCCGCTGGCCACGCCTCTCGCGCCGTCGTCCAGGGTTGGTGGGCGTGGGACTTCGTCCAGCGCGATCGCGGTGATGTCGGGGTCTGATCGCAAGGGTGTTTGGGTGGTTCCGCCGACGTTCAACGCTATCGCGGTGATGGGCGGGGTGGAGATCGATCTGACCCAGGCGACGTTTGAGTCCGGTGAGACTGTGATTCAGGCTTTCGCGTTGATGGGTGGGGTGGAGATCACTGTGCCTGAGGACGTGACGGTGTTCGTGAATGGGTCTGGGTTCATGGGTGGGTTCGCGAATTCTGTCCGGACGCAGGCGCCTCCTGGGTCGCCGGTCGTGCGGGTGACTGGGTTCGCGATGATGGGCGGGGTGGATGTGCGGTCGCCTAAGCGGCGCAAGGAGAAGAAGGTTCGGGAGATCGAGGAATAGGTTCGCAAGCTCGCTTGGGCGTGTGATGCCTGTTTGCCTGCCCGCCACCCTCACCGCCGAATACGGCCCATAGCCACACCCTATGACGCGCGTGGTGGGGTGACGCAGCCTTCTAGCAGTGCGCGCAGCGACCATTTGAACTGTTCCACCGTGTTCCAGGTCGCCGCCGTCTCCAAGGTCGACGCGGTCAGCGGGAACGCGTCGGGATCGATGGCGAGGTGGCTTCGGGCCTCGACCAGGGCGGCCTCGGTGCTGTCGCCCAGGTCGGCGGTGGTGAGGGCGACTGAGCCGAGGACGTGCACGATCACCGCGTAGGCCGCGCGTGACGCGCTGATCGGATCAAGTCCGGCCTCCACGAACGCGCCCAGCAGCCGTTCTCCCACGATCGCGGCGGTCGGGCCGTCCATCGGCGCCGCGTGGAACAGGGCTGCAGCCCCGCGTCGTTCCAGGAGGACCTCGCGCAGGCTGATCGCATAGTCCTCGATCCGCCGCCGCCAGCCGCGTCGGCCGACCAGGACGTCCGGGTCGGCCTCGGCCAGGAGGCGGTCGACCAGCGCCCGTTCCAGCGCGGCCCGGTCGGGCAGGTAGGTGTAGAGCGTGTTCGGGCGCACGTTGAGCCGGGCCGCGACCCCGCGGATCGAGGGTGTCTCCCCGTCGAACATGCCCATCGCGGCGGTCACGATCTGGTCGGCGGAAAGGCTGCGCTTGGGGCCTCGGCGGGAGGTCTCGTCTTCCATGGAGCAACACTGTACGGTGTATCATTATTGTACGCCGTGCAGAGAAAGGCTCCTCATGCTTCCGGCTCTCCTCGTCGCGGGCGCCCTCGGCGCCAACCTGGCTTTCCTCGGCCTCGGGATCGTGTTCGACTACCCCGACGTCCTGGCCTACCCGCCGCTCGAAGTCATGGACCGCTTCGCCGACAACCAGGTCGCGGTGTCGACCCTGTTCCTCCTGCTGGCCCTCAGCGCCGGGCTGCTCGCCCCGATCTCGTTCGGCCTCGTCGCCCGGACCCCGCGGCCGGACTGGATCGTGCCGTTGGGGGTGACGGCCGCCGCGGTGCAGGTGATCGGGCTGCTGCGGTGGCCCGCGATCGTGCCGTTCATCGAGGACCCGGAGACGTTCCGCACGGTGTCGACCATCCTGGGCACGGTCGTCGGCGAGACCTTCGGCTACCTGGCCACGGCGGCATGGACCCTGGTCGTCGCCCGGCAGTTCGGCCTGCGCGTCCTCGCTATTCCGGCCGCCGCCCTGATCCTGTCCGGCGTGCTCGTCCCCCTCGGCGTCCCCGGCGCCGACCTGGCGAACTTCGTCGGCTACCTACTGTGGAGCCTCTGGCTGATCGCGCTGGCGTGGCGGGTGTGGCGGGCCAGCGGCGACGCCCGGGTCGAGACGGCCGCCGCGGCCTAGACTCAGACCATGGCTGTGTCCTCGACGAAGACGTCGATCCCTCCCGAGTTCGCCGACGCCACCCGCGACGAGACCTCGCTGCGGCGGTTCCTCCACGGCCTTCCCGGCGTGGACCAGGTCGGGGTCGAGCAGCGGGCCGCTGGCCTGGCGACCCGCAGCATCAAGAAGGCCAGCAAGCTGTGGGCGATCGACATGGCGATCGCCATGGTCGATCTGACCACCCTCGAAGGCGCCGACACCGCGGGCAAGGTCCGCTCGCTGTGCGCCAAAGCCCGCAGGCCCGATCCGGAGCGGCCCGACGTCCCACACGTCGCCGCGGTCTGTGTCTATCCGGACATGGTCGAGACCGCCGTCGCCGAGGTCCAGGGGACCGGGGTGGGGGTGGCGAGCGTGGCCACGGCGTTCCCCTCCGGCCGGTCGAGCCTGCGGATCAAGATCGCCGACACCGAGCTGGCCGTCGAGGCGGGCGCCACCGAGATCGACATGGTGATCGACCGGGGTGCGTTCCTGTCCGGGCACTACGGACAGGTCTTCGACGAGATCCGCACCATCAAGCACGCCTGCGGCGACGCCCATCTCAAGGTCATCCTGGAGACGGGCGAGCTGGCCACCTACGACAACGTCCGCCGCGCCTCCTGGCTGGCCCTGCTCGCGGGCGGCGACTTCATCAAGACCTCCACCGGCAAGGTCTCCCCCGCGGCCACCCTGCCGGTGACCCACGTGATGCTGCAGGCCGTGCACGACTGGCACGCCGCGACGGACGAGCTGCGCGGGGTCAAGCCCGCGGGCGGCATCCGCAACACCAAGGACGCCATCCGCTACCTGGTGGCCGTCCAGGAGGTCGCAGGCCCGCAGTGGCTCGACCCGCACCTGTTCCGCTTCGGCGCCTCCAGCCTGCTCAACGACCTGCTCATGCAGCGCCGCACGCAGTTGGAAGGCAACTACAGCGGCCCCGACTATGTGACGGTGGACTAGAGATGACCTTCGACTACGCCCCCGCGCCGGAGTCGCGGGGCATCGCGAACCTCAAGCCGAGCTACCGGATGTTCCTCGACGGAGAGTTCGTCGAAGGCGCCGGTGAGCCGCTCAAGACGATCAACCCGGCCACCGAGGAGGTGCTGGCCGAGGTGAGCACCGCCGCACCGTCCGATGTGGACCGCGCGGTGAAAGCCGCGGCCCGCGCGCAGGACAAGGTGTGGGGCCCGATGTCGGGTGCCGAGCGGGCCAAGTACATCTACCGGATCGCCAGGATGGTGGCCGAGCGGTCGCGTGAGCTGGCGGTCCTGGAGAGCCTGGACAACGGCAAGCCGATCAAGGAATCCCGCGACGTCGACGTGCCCACGGCCGCGGCGCACTTCTTCTACCACGCGGGTTGGGCCGACAAATTGGCCTACGCGGGCTACGGACCCGACCCGCAGCCGCTTGGCGTGGCGGGCCAGGTCATCCCGTGGAACTTCCCGCTGCTCATGGCCGCGTGGAAGATCGCCCCGGCGCTGGCCTGCGGAAACACCGTCGTACTCAAGCCCGCCGAGACCACGCCGCTGTCCGCGCTGGTCCTCGCCGAGATCATCCAGCAGGCCGAGCTGCCGCCGGGCGTGGTCAACATCCTGCCCGGCGCCGGCGACGTCGGCGCCGAGCTGGTCAACCACCCCGGCGTCAACAAGGTGGCCTTCACCGGCTCCACCGAGGTCGGCAAGATCATCCAGAAGTCGCTGGCGGGCAAGGGCAAGAAGCTCACCCTCGAACTCGGCGGCAAGGCCGCGAACGTGGTCTTCGACGACGCGCCGCTCGACCAGGCCGTCGAGGGCATCGTCAACGGCATCTTCTTCAACCAGGGCCACGTCTGCTGCGCGGGCTCGCGCCTGCTGGTGCAGGAGTCGATCGCCGAGGAACTGCTGGCCAAGCTGCACAAGCGCGTCTCGACGCTGCGCATCGGCGACCCGCTGGACAAGAACACCGACGTCGGCGCGATCAACTCGCGCGAGCAGCTCACCAAGATCCAGGAGCTGGTGGCCACCGGCGAGTCCGAGGGCGCGATCCGGTGGACCTCGTCGTGCCCGCTGCCGGACAAGGGCTTCTTCTTCGCCCCGACCGTGTTCGCCAACGTCAGCCAGGCCATGCGGATCGCCCGCGAGGAGATCTTCGGCCCGGTCCTGTCGGTCCTCACGTTCCGCACGCCAGACGAGGCGGTCACCAAGGCCAACAACACCCCGTACGGGCTGTCGGCCGGGATCTGGACCGAGAAGGGCTCGCGGATCCTCTGGATGGCCAACAAGCTGCGCGCGGGCGTGGTGTGGGCCAACACGTTCAACCGGTTCGACCCGACCGCGCCGTTCGGCGGGTACCAGGAGTCTGGCTTCGGTCGCGAGGGTGGCCGCACTGGTCTGGAGGCTTACCTCGATGTCTGATCGTCTCAGCGTCGCCAAGACATACAAGCTGTACCTGGGCGGAGCGTTCCCACGGTCGGAATCCGGCCGCACCTACCAGGTCGTGGACTCGCGCGGGAAATTCCTCGCCAACGCCGCGCAAGCGTCCCGAAAGGACGTTCGCGACGCGGTTGTGGCGGCGCGCGGCGCCTTCGGCAAGTGGTCCGGCGCCACCGCCTACAACCGGGGCCAGGTGCTCTACCGAGTCGCGGAGCTGCTGGAGGGCAGGCGCGAGCAGTTCGTCGCCGAGGTATCGGCCAGCGAGGGCGTGCAGGCCAAGAAGGCCCAGTCCATTGTGGACGCCGCGATCGACCGCTGGGTCTGGTACGCGGGCTGGACCGACAAGATCGCCACGGTCCTGGGCGCGTCGAACCCGGTGGCGGGGCCGTACTTCTCGTTCTCGGTGCCGGAGCCGACCGGCGTGGTCGCGGTGCTGGCGCCGCAGAAGTCGTCGCTGCTGGGGTTGGTGAGCGTGATCGCCCCGGTGATCGCGACCGGCTGCACGGCGGTCGTGGTCACCAGCCAGGACCGACCGCTGCCCGCCATCACCCTCTCGGAGGTCCTGGCGACCTCGGACGTGCCGGGCGGCGTGGTCAACCTGCTGACCGGCCACACCGCAGAGCTGGCTCCGTGGCTGGCCTCACACGCCGACGTCAACGCCCTGGATCTGACCGGCGCCCCGGACGACCTGCGCGCCGAACTGGAGGCGTCGGCGTCGGGCACGGTCAAGCGGGTGCTGCGCGCGGCTGAGCAGGATTGGGCCCGGCAGCCGGATATCAGCAGGCTGCGGGCGGTCCTGGAGACCAAGACCGTGTGGCACCCGATGGGCGTCTAGATCGGCTTTAAAGCGGCGTCGAAAAGCTCGGCGAGCCGACCCGGTTCGCCGAGCATCGCGCCGTTGCAAGCCTCGATGTAGTGGGCACCCACCAGGGTGGCGATGTCGAGCTCCCAACCAGCGTGCGCCGCGAGGTGGCGGAAGAACGCCCGCTGCGTTCGACCGTTGCCTTCTCGGAACGGGTGGACGACGTTGACCTCGATGAAGAAGTAAGTGAATCGGGCCAGGTAAGTGGCCCGGTCGAGCCCGACGAGCAGATTCTCCTTGTGCAGCTTGGCGAACACCTCGTGCAGTGCGGTCTCGACATGCAGCCAGCTGGCGAAGAAGGCGCCCGGCTTGGCGATGTTGACCCTGCGCGGATCCCCCGCCCACTCGTAGATGTCGCGGAACAGGTGCCGGTGGTAGGCCCGCAGGTGCCTGAAGTCGAACTGGCCAGGCAGGGGCGCGCGCCGCAGGTCGTCCTCGCGGAGGAAGGTGATGTCGCGCTCCACCTCGGCGAGTGCCACGGGATCGTCAAGTTCGAACAGGTTGAACAGAACACCGGTCGCGGGATCGGTGTAGGGGTCGCTCTGGGTCACCGACCGACTAGTTCCTTGATCCGCCGACGCACGGCTTCATCGGTGGTCATCTCGCCGCGACCGACCGCGCGTGCGTAGTCGATGGCCTCGGCCGAGACCTCCATTCCTTCGAGCCGCGCGTTGGCCACCGCTTGGGCGATGGCCGTCTCCGAGTCGACGGTCAACCGGCCGAAATACGCGGCCATGACCTGCTCGGACAACGGCTCAGAACTGGGCTCGTCGTCGGACAGTCCGGCCCTGGCCACCCGCCATGGCTCTTCGTCGTGGGTCATCGCGCTGAGTTGGTGGCGGTCGAAGCCCGCGTACCGGGCCACCACCCACCGCACGGTCTCGCGGTATTCACTGTCGAGGCGGTCCGGGTCGCCCTCGTCCCAACAGGCGACCTCGCGCTTGCCCTCGTGATGCTTGTAGACCTCGGGAACCACCGGACCCGCGCGCCACGCCTCGATGCGGTCGGGGAACACCGGCTTGCCACTCGTGGCCAAGTGCCATCCCTGCACGTAGTAGAGCAGTTTCTGCAACCGCATCGGCGAATCCGGCCCGGTCTCGGCAAGAATCGCGGCGGCGACGTCGTGCACGTCGGCCACACTGGCCTCCCAGGTCGAGGTTGAACGGCGTCTCGCAAGCTCCATATTACCGTGTTCACCTGCGAAAGTCGTCCGTTCGGGGTGCGCTGTGGATAACTTCCCACCCAGTTGAGCACGGTGCCCTAACCTGAATTCCGAGGGAGCCAGGCAGGCGTGGCGTGCGTCCAAGCGCGCGACACAAGGGGGAGATGTGACGCGACCGGACACCGGCGGCTACTACGGCGAGGAAGACGCCTTCGCGGCATACACCGCCGGGGTGAACCCGCTGGCCGACCAGCTCAGGGGCATGGCCGACAAGGATCTCGCGCCGCACGGGGAGTTCGGCGACGAGGCGTTCTCGATCATCGGCGGTGAGGTCGGGCTGAGCCAGGCGATCCGCTCGGCCACCCAGGACCAGCTCAAGCGCGTCCGCGGGCTGGCCGACAGCATGGGCAACACCGCCGAGGCCGTGCGCAACACCTGGACCAACATGCAGAGCACCGAGGACGACGCGACGGCCGCGCTGCGGCGGGCGGCGGGTGAGATCTCGTGACCGCCCCCGTGCGCGACCTGCTGGAGCCGATGATTCAGCCCGCGGCCACCGCCCAGCGCCACCTGGCCACCGACGACGCCGCGATCGACCGGATCGGCGGCGCGCACGCCACGGTCAGCGCGACCCTCGACACCACCGCCTACGACGCCACGCGGAACGCGACCGCGCTGCATGCGGGCTGGACCGGCCAGGGCAGCACCCGCCACCAGTCCGACGTCAGCGGGCAGAGCCAGGCGGGCGCCGAGCTGAGTCAGTACAGCGCGGGCGTGCAGCAGGCCGTGCGCGAGGCAGGCGAGATCCTCAAGGTCGGCCAGAAGGTCAACCAGGACCAGATCGATGACTTCAACCGCAAAGCCGCCGAACTCCTGCAGGCCGCCGCGGCGCTGCGGCAGGCGGGCGACCCGGCGGGCGCGCAGCAGAAGCTCACCGAGCTGGCCCGCTACGCCGCCCAGCTCACCGGCGACACGTCGACGAACCTCGACACCGTGATGACCCAGCTCAGCGGCGTCGTCACCAAGCTGACCGGCGGCTCGCAGTCGACCACCCCATCCGGCGCCACCTCGCCGACCGCCTACAACGACCGCCAAGGCGGCGGTGGGGGCGGAGGCGGCGGTGGTGGAGGGGGCGGCGGAGGCGGTGGCGGCGGAGGTGTGGCCACCAAGCGCAGGCTGCCGATGGCCATCCCGCCGCAGCCGGGCACGGGCGTGCAGGTCAACCTGCCCGACGGCAGCTCGGTCATGGCGCCCAACGAGACCGCCGCGAAGGCCGTGCGCGCCGCGCTGAGCCAGCTCGGTGTTCCTTATGTCTGGGGCGGCACGGCGCCGGGGTCGGGCCTCGACTGCAGCGGCCTGACGCAGTACGCCTACGGCGAGGGCGGCCTGGACATCCCCCGCACGTCCCGCGAGCAGGATATCGGCGCCGAGGTGCCGTCGGCCGACCAGCTGCTGCCCGGCGACCTGGTCTGCTGGGAGGGCCATGTGGCGATGTACATCGGCAACGGCCAGATCGTCGAGGCTGGCGACCCGGTGCAGGTCGGCCCGCTGCGTACGACCAACTCCGGGATGCCGTTCGTCGGTTTCTACCGGCCGACCGGCTGAGCCTGCGGCACACTAGCTCCGTGGAGATCGATATCGGTCATGAGCTCGACGCGGTCCAGCGCAAGGTCGAGCAGACGGAGCAGCGCGCGCAGCGGATCGGGCCGGTCACCGGCCAAGCCGCCAGCGGCGACGGCGCGGTCACCGTGGAGGTCCGCCCCGGCGGCCTGCTCAGCTCCGTCACGCTGACCCCGGCCGCGCTGTCGAGCGGGTCCGAGGCGCTGGCCGCGCAGATCATGGCGCTGGCCGAGCGCGCGACCCGGCGCGCGGGGGCCGCGATGCACCAGACGCTCGCGCCGGTCCTGGGGCCCGAAGGCGAGAAGCACCTGACGTCGCTGGGCTACGAGCCCGACGACGACGATGAGGACGAGGCGTTCGACAGCCCACTCGGCCACCGCCCGCGGCGGACCAGATGACCGAACGCGAGCCGGTCCGCCGGTCCACCAAGCAGCTCATCGAGGACGGCCGCGCGCGTCAGGAAGCGCTGGCGGGCATCGACACCGTGCTGCAGAGCGTGCGCGGCACCGCCTACGACAACCACCAGAGCATCCGGGTCACCGTCGACGGCCGCGGCAAGCTGATCGAGCTGTGGCTGCGCCCCGACGCGGTCCGCTGGGGTGCCGACCAACTCGGCAGGCTCATCGTGATGGTGGCCCAAGCCGCCATGGACCAGGCCACCCAAGCCGGCTACAACAAGCTCGCCCCGATCCTGGGCGACACTATGACCTACGCCATAGAGTTGATCTCTGGCCGGTCGGCTCCGGCCAGACAGCCCAACGCGGGCGGCATAACGGCCGAGGAGTTCCAGCGCGGGCGCGATGAACGGTTGCGTTCGAGCGCCGACCGGTCACAGCGCGAACCCGTCGAGGATGACGGCTTCGACCCCGACGATCCGCTGTCGTTCGACCTGTCCTCCCTACGTTCGGACCGGTGATCCCGACCCCGTAGGCTGCCGCCTGCACCCCACGTACGCCGATGGCTGCGCGCACCAGGAGGACCTCCAATGGCCCAGGACATCGTCCCGATCGAGCTCGGGCTGCCCCAGGGTGACGTCGTCACGCTGTGGGCGCCGCGCTGGCGGGAAGAAGGTGAGGAATGGGAGGCGTTCCTCGGCCACGAGGACGACCTCTACGCGTTCCCCGACGCCGCCCATCTCGCCGCTTTCGTTCGCACCACCGAAGAGCACGACCTGTCCGACCACCCGGCCTGGCACCTGGTGCCCGCGCTGTCGGTGGCCGAGCTGATGCCCGACGAGGCCCACCAGTACGACCTGGTCGGCGTGCCGGAGCTGGCCGCGGAGGAGCCCGACACCTGGACGATCGGCGAACTCGCCGAGATCGTCGAGATCGTGCGCTCGCTGGCCGACGTGTGCGAGCTCGACGAGGTGCACGAGGTGCTCAACTCGGCCGACGGCTTCGCGGTGCTCAACCAGGGCACCCTGCCGTTCACCGGCCGCGACGGCGAGCGCCTGTGGACCGACCTCGCCGAGACCATCGCCGAGCGCTGGGACGAGGTCCTCGACGCGCTGGACTCGGTGGTCACCGTCCCGACGGTCGACGAGGTCGCGCTGGAGAAGAGCGCCGAGGAACTCGCCGCCTTCCACGCCGACGCGGCCGAGGCCGCTGACGCCGCCGCGGAGGACGACGACATCGAGCCCGTCGCCGAGACCACCGAAGATGCCGAGGAAGAGGTTCCGGTCGGCTTCTGGGGCGAGGTCGGCATCGACCCGATCAAGATCATCGTCAGCGGGCACGAGTACTACACCCTGCGCTGCTACCTCGACGACGAGCCGATCTTCCTCGGCTCCGACGGCAAGATCGACGTCGCGGGCTCCGCGCGCGGCCTGGCGAAGTTCCTGGCCACCGGCGACCACGGCGACAACGACCTCGCCGAGGTGTCGACGTGGGAGGAGGTGGCCACCAAGGCCACCGACGGCAGCCTGGAACTCGAAGTCGAGACCGACAACACCTATGTGCTGCAGGGCCTCGGCGACGACCTGGCCGAAGGCGTGGACGCGGTCGACCCGGTGCAGCTCGACCTCGCGGTGGAGCTGCTGACCGACACCGCGGACTGGGCCGACGACGGATCGGTCACCGAGGCGCTCAACCAGTCGGAGAGCCTGGGCTGGCTGGTCAGCTTCATCCTGGCCCCGGACCCGACCCGCTTGGCCCCCAGCGCCCCATTCGACACGGAGTCGGCGCAGTGGAACAAGCTGGTGCAGACCTTCGAGGACCGGCTCCGCGCGCACTGATCCTCAAGCTGTGAACGAGGGGCCGGATCTTCCGGCCCCTCGTTCAGTTTTGTAGAACAATCCCAACGTTCAAACGTTCACTTGTTCAACAATCCCGCCGCCACAGTAGGGCGATCAGGCGAGGCCGAGCGCTCAGGCCAGGTCGTAGGGGTCCCGAGCCGCCAACGCCTCGGCATCCGACTTACCTGAGCGCTCGGCGAGTTGGCGCCGAACCCGAACCAGCGCCCCGGTCCGTGGCCGAGACTGAGGCGTCCGGCCACAGCCGCACAGCTCGAACCCCTCGTACCGAAGCCCCGCACCGAGCACGGCGGCGACCGCGTCCCACCCGGATTCGTCCCGTCGAGGCGGCGCGGCGAAGTCGTGCCCCGCGAAGATCATCGGCCGCCGACACGACGTGCACAGGTGCACCGCCCCGTCCCAGGCGTACTTGTTGCTCCGGCGACATGGAACGCAGACGTAGTGGACCTTGTAGATGATCTCGGCGTACCGACACATCGCCTGCCACCTCGATCCATTTAGGATTGTCCAACAATCCTACTGTTGAATTGTAGGATTGTTCACATGCCCAGGAGCTTCGCGTACCCCGGCTTGATCACGTCGTTGATGATCGCCAGCCGCTCCTCGAACCCGATGAACGCCGACTTCATCGCGTTGATGGTGAACCACTGCAGGTCCGCCCAGCCGTAGCCGAACGCCTCCACCAGCGCCGCCATCTCGCTCGACATCGAGCAGCCGCTCATCAGCCGGTTGTCGGTGTTGACCGTGACCCGGAAGCGCAACTGGGTCAGCAGCCCGATCGGGTGCTCGGCGATCGACGGCGCGGCGCCGGTCTGCAGGTTCGACGACGGGCACATCTCCAGCGGGATCCGCCGGTCCCTGACATACGCCGCCAGCCGTCCCAAGTGGACGGAGCCGTCGTCGCGCACCTCGATGTCGTCGATGATCCGCACCCCGTGCCCGAGCCGCTCGGCACCGCAGTGCTGCAACGCCTCCCAGATCGACGGCAGCCCGAACGCCTCGCCCGCGTGGATGGTGAAGTGCGCGTTCTGCTGGCGCAGGTACTCGAAGGCGTCCAGGTTTCGGGTGGGCGGGAAACCGGCCTCCGGGCCCGCGATGTCGAACCCGACCACACCCGCGTCGCGGTAGCGCACCGCGAGTTCGGCGATCTCCAGCGAGCGCGCGTTCTGGCGCATCGCGCACAGCAGGGTGCCGATCCGGATCGGCCTGCCCGCCGCGGCGGCCCGGCGCTCGCCCTCGCGGAAGCCCGCCTCGACCGCCTCGACGATCGCGTCGAGTTCGAGGCCGCGCTCGCAGAACAGCTCCGGCGCGTACCGGACCTCGGCGTAGACGACACCGTCCGCGGCGAGATCCTCGGCACACTCGGCCGCCACGCGAACCAGCGCCGCCTCGTTCTGCATCACCCCACAGGTGTGCGCGAAGGTCTCCAGATACCGCACCAGCGACCCGGAATCGGCCGCGTCGCGGAACCAGGCGCCGAGTTCGCCCGCATCGGTCGTGGGCAGGGATTTGTACCCACCCGCCTCGGCAAGATCAATGACGGTCGCTGGGCGCAGACCACCGTCGAGGTGGTCGTGCAGCAGGACCTTGGGCGCGGTGAGGATGGCTTCCGGGGTGACCGGTGCCGAGGACGGATTCGACATGTGGACACGGTACTCACTTCTCGCGGTCACCCGATCGGGTAGCTAGGCCGTCACGTATGGTTCGCGGGCGCCGCACTCAATGCGGCACGGCTCTACGCCGAACGGTCCAATCCGCCGTGTCTGAGCCGACGAACTATCAACGGGTGGTGTATGGACGCCTTTTGGGACTGGCTAGGCTCCCCAGAGTCGTCTGCATCTCCCCTCCCCAGGACGAAGGTCACCTCCGTGAACGAGAGCAACAACCCCACGGTGTCGTTCGACCGGATGCGCAACATGCTCACGCGCGCGGCCGAGATCCGTGAGAGCGAACAGCAGCAGATCTTCGACGCCCTGGACGAGATCCACGCCAGGCTGTCGCCGCTGGAGTCGATCGGATCGGTGCGTAAGCGCCTGTCCGAGATGCCCGACCGCACCGAGGTCGGCGTCCTGGCCGAGCGCCTGGACGCGGCGATGTCGAAGCTGGAGGCGCAGGACACCGCCATCGCCGCCATCGGCCGTGCGGTCGAGAGCATCGTCGACAAGCTCGCCACCCCGTTCGCCCAGTTGGACGGCCGCCTCGACGGCGTCGCGGGCCGGTTCGAGGGTGTCGCGGGCCGGATGGACGGCTTGGAGGACAAGCTCCTCAACATCCACCGCCGCATCGACGAACTCGATCACCACCTGGACAAGCAGGACGGCAAGATCGACCAGGTCCCGTCGCTGTCGACCGGTCCGGTGCGCGAGCGCATCGAGATCATGGAGACCGCGCTGCGCGGCCGCCTCGACGAGGTCGACGAGGGCGTGCACGAGCACCTCGACGGCACCAAGGACGCCCTGGCGCGCGTGGTGTCGGAGACCTCGGACTCGGTCCACGGCAAGGTCACCGCCAGCGCCGACGCCCTGCAGGTCAAGATCGCCGAGACCACCGGCAAGACCGACTCGCTGCACACCAAGCTGGCCGAGTCCACCGACGCCCTGCACGGCCTGCTCGCCGAGTCGAGCGACTCGCTGCACGGCAAGCTCGTCGAGTCCGCGGGCGCCCTGCAGGCCAAGGTCACCGAGACCGCCGAGGCCCTGCGGGTCCGACTCACCGAGTCGACCGACGCGCTGCACGGCCGCGTCACCGAGACCTCGGACTCGCTGCACGGCAAACTCGACGCCGCCACCGAGCAGCTCGACGGCACCCGCGCCGAACTGGGCACCTCCCTCGGCGAAACCCGCGACGCGGTCCACGGCAAGCTCGAAGAGGCCACCCTCGCCCTGCGCGAGGCCCTCCGCGAGACCCAGGAGACCGTCGACGCCAGCGACCGCCTCGAGGGCTTGGCCCAGCGCCTGGAGAAGGTCACCGAGCGCCTCGACGAGATGACCACCCGCCTGGACACCGTCGAGGACGGCTTCACCGCCAAACTCGGCGACCTGCGCGGTGCCATCCAGACCAGCCTGAGCAAGGTCGAGGGCACTCTGTCCAACCAGCCGGACTCGTCCTCGGTCGAGACCCTGGTGAAGAAGACCAACGAGGAGTCGGTCCGCCGCATCGGCGGCCACCTGGACGAGGCCATGGCCACCTTCGCCGAGCTCATGCTCGGCGGCGGCAGCCCCACCCCGCCCCCGCCGACCGCACTGCCCCGCCAGGGCAACCGCCGTCGTCCGACCAACGGCAAGAACCTCAAGGGCTCGGAGAAGGCCCTTGAGGAATCCGAGGACAACGACATCGCCGCAGGCGCGTAAGCAGACAACAAACCGTGGGCCTCTTGCCGCGCGCAAGGGGCCCACGGCGCATCAGGGTCGTGCGAGAAGTACGCAGAATTGCCGTTACGGAGAAATGCACCCGATCAGGTGTACAGTTTACGGCTGGCTAACAGTACGGCCGTCAGGCAAAGTATGGTTACGCATCGCTTTGAATCGCGACTGTCAGTCAGTGGTGGTAACGGCAGCGGCGGTCCGGGCGACACAACTCCAAGCCGAGTGGTTTGAGAAGGGCCGGGGGAGCGCCAACTCCGGGACCGACCCTCTCGATTGTCCCCACCTGGATTGATGGAGACCCCCGCCCGCTGCGGTGTGCCCAGACACTCAAGCGGGACGCCGTTGTTTCGCCAGCTTGGGAAATACGGTACGTAACAGTATGAACAACAGGATATCCAACCCCCTGTGGCGCCGCCCACAGGGGTGTATTGGTCTATCCGCCTACCAAATGGGCACGTTCCGCGATAGCCATCGCCTGGGTATAGATACGCCAGACCCTCCCGCGCGTCAGTCTCTCAGCGCCGGGAGGGCGGGTTCCACGCGCCTCACTTGACCACTAAGCCTCGCCGCCCCCCGAGTTGCTGCGGAAGAACACGCCGACGATCGTCAGACCCGCCCCCAATACGGTGGGGATCACCATGCGCATCAGTTCCGTGGCGAACTCCAGCGGGAAGAGATCGCGCCAGAGGCCGATGGCCAGCAGGACCAAGGTGAACGCGAAGACGAGGCCGACACCGCTCAGAACACGGACCTGCATCCTCATGTTGTGCCGCCGGGTCTCACCCTGAGCCTTCCGTGCCGCGGCGAGCTCGGCGCGCTCGGTCTGAAGCTTGAAAAGCGTGTGCGTATCGATCAGCTCGCGATCCGCGGCAGCGGTGTCGCCGTCCGACCACGTCTCCCCCGCGCCCGCGACCGCGTCGCTGGGGTCCGACCACACTGGCCCCTCGGACTCCCCGTCCTCGCCTCGCCCCGACTGGGTGGTGATGTCAGTCATCAGCCGCGACCACCTGCAGGCCGCTCTCCTTGGTCACAACCAGGGGGCGGTCGACGACCTGGTGGTCTTCAGGCAGTTCCTCGAGCCAGGTTCCGTTCGCAAGCACGTCATACGAACCGGGAGCTTGGCGCGTCGGTGTGCGCTTTCGCATCGGACGCCAGCCTTTCGGGAGACGCCCCCGGAGCGGGGGTTCCGGGTGGCGTCGAGACCCATTCGGCGCAAGATTACCATCGAACATACACACTTGGCACACGTACTATGTGGGTAGAGCGCAGTTGATGCGTGTTGAAACTCTACGCAAGTGTGGCTACACTTACCGGTAGGTACCACGATCGGCAGCCGGTCGACTCGTGGATGCCGAACCAATACCGACACCCACCCATCCCGCGCTGGGACTCAGCGCGCCGGCAGGGCGATGGCGCCAACCATCCCCGCTGCCGTCATCGTGAGTTCGGGGATCGTGTTCCTCGGACTCAAGGGAGCGTGCCCAGATGAAGACTTCCCCTCCCGAGCAAGCCACGGAGACCGACACCGAGCAGGACCTGACGCCAGACCCCCCAGATCGCTCGAAGCCGACGAAGCCGGAACCGAAGCGGATCAACGTCGCGATCACGCCGGACATGGTCCGCGCATTAGAGCTCGTGATCGACAGAGAAGGCGTGAGCCTGACCGAAGCGCTACGCAGGCTGGTTGGCTACGGCGAGTTCGTCTACCGCTCGGTCAAGGAAGAAGACGCCACCGTTCTCCTCCGGAGCAACGACACGATTCGAGAGGTTGTGCTGCTGTGAGCACGACGCGACGCGGTCACGAACCAACCGGCGGCACCACCACAGAGCTGCGACGAAGACAGGTCTTGTCGCACACTGTCCGGTCCCGCTGAATTTTTCTGCCATAGCCGAGACCGTGACTTGGTATCCGTCAATTCGGCAACACGCGATGGGGTATCGCCAAAGGATCTTTGCCTGCCCGAGCGAGTGCGAGAGCAGGCAGTCAGAGTTCCCTCAGAGGAGTGCCTACTGAGGGAACTCTGAAGCATTATTCGGTCGGTCTCTCGCCCAGCCACGCCTTCAGTTCGATCAGTTCGGTGGCCAACGGGACCACTTCAGGATCGTCGGCCCAGGTGCCGTTCTCGTGTATGCGATCCCGACGTCCCTCAGTGGGCGGTGGCATGGCGAATTTCCTCCAGGTCCCGATGGGCTGCTGTGGACACCATGTCGGTCGGCGACGACGATTCGATACGGCCAATACCCACCACACCACCCAAATGGCGCATGGACGGCTTCGATCATCCGATCGACGAGACGCTGTCGCGAATCAGAATTGCCCCCAACCTCCATGCCCAACAGGCAGGACACAACACAGTTCTCAGGCGGTTACGGTTTCCTTCGCCGTCACCGGCACGTGCCGCAGGGCCCGGTAAGCCAGCACCGAAGTCAGCGCCACCACGATCGCACCTACGACCGCTGTCACCGTGAAGCCGTGGGTAAACGCGACCCGAGCGGCCTGGATCACAGCCGGGTCACCTAGAGACACGGCGCCGCCGAGGGTGTCGCGGGCGATTCGGGCGGCGTCGGTGGGTAGGGAGGCGACGGGGGCTGCCATCTCGTTGTGGTAGATCGCGGCGCCGATGCTGCCGAGGATGGCCATGCCTAGTGCGGCGCCGAGTTCGCTGCCGGTTTCCGACACCGCCGACGCCGTGCCCGCGCGTTCGGGTGGGGCTGCGGTGAGGATCAGGTCGGCCAGCAGGGATGTCGTGACCAGCACGCCCGAGGCGACCAGGCCTGCGCCGACCAGGATCAGCCACAGTGGCGAGTCGGCGCGGACGAAGGTCAGGATGACGAACGCCGCGGTCAGGATCACCAGGCCGGACAGGACGAGCACCGACACCTTGACCTTGTTGGCCAGCACGCCCGACACCGTCATCACGATCATCACGCCCGGCATGACCGCCAGCGACCACAACGCCGCGGTGAATGGCCGCATCCCGAGGACCAACTGCAGATACTGATTGGTATAGAGCGTGATCCCGATGAAGCAGAACATGCTGACCACGCTGATCAGCACCGACGCGCTGAAGGTTCGGTTGCGGAACAACGAGATATCGACCAACGGATAGGCGGTGGTCCGCTGCCGGTGGACGAACGCGACCGCCAGCGCCAAGCCCAGTGCCAAGGCGGCCAGTGCGAGCCCGTCGACACCGTCGATCGCGGCGCGCTTGATTCCGTAGATCAGGGTGATCATGGCGACCAGCGACAGGCCCGCGCCGGGCAGGTCGAAGCGGCCGGACTCCGGCGCGCGGAACTCCGGGAGGAGTAGGGGGCCTGCGATCAGCAGCAGGATCATGGCCGGAACGTTGATCAGGAACACCGAGCCCCACCAGAAATGGTCGAGCAGGAAGCCGCCGACGATCGGGCCGATGGTGGCGCCCAGGGTCAGGCCCGCGGTCCAGACGGCGATGGCGGTCTTGCGCTGCGCGGCGTCGTGGAACATGTTGCGGACCAGGGCGAGGGTGGACGGCATCAGCGTCGCGCCCGCCAGGCCGAGGACGCCGCGGGCCAGGATCAGCATCTCGGCGGTGTTCGCGTACGCGGCGGCGACGGAGGCCGCGCCGAACGCGGCGGCGCCGATGAGCAGCAGTTTTCGCCTGCCGATACGGTCGCCGACCGCGCCCATGGTGATCAGCAGGCCTGCCAGGACGAACCCGTAGGTGTCCATGATCCAGAGCTGCTGACTGGCGCTCGGCCCGAGATCGGCGCTGATGAACGGCAGGCCGAAGAACAGCACGCTGACGTCCATCGAGACCAGCAGACACGGCAGGACCAGGACGGCGAGCCCGATCCACTCCTTACGACCGGCGGTGGTTTCCATGATCTTCCCCTCCTTACTGCGTACCCCATACGCGATACTGCGTAAGTTATACGCAGAACTATGATGGGTCAACCCCGATCCGAAAGCGGAGGCCATGACCAGCACTGGACTGCCCGAGAGCGTCGAGGCGGCATGGGGGCTCCGCGAGCGGCCCAACCGCGGGCCGAAACGTGGTCTGACCTTGGAGGGGATCGTCGCCGCCGCGATCGCGGTCGCCGACCGGGACGGCCTGGACGCGCTCTCGATGAGCCGGGTCGCAGCCGAGTTGGGGTCGAGCGCGATGTCGCTCTACCGCTACATCTCGGCCAAGGACGAGCTGCTCACCCTCATGATCGACGCCGCCTACCACCCGGCGCCGGACCCGATCGAGGGTGCGTGGCGGGAGAGCCTGACCAAGTGGGCGTGGGCGGAACTGGAGGCCGTACGCGCCCACCCGTGGGTGCTGCGGGTGCCGATCAGCGGGCCGCCGCTGATGCCGAACCAGCTGCTATGGCTGGAAAGCGGGCTGCGCGCGCTCGCGCACACGCCGCTGGGCCCGGCGGACAAGATGTCGGCGATCCTGCTGGTCACCGGCTACGTCCGGACCACGGCCACCCTCGCCGCCGACATCGGCACGGAGCACGACCCCGAGGTCATGCCCATCTATTCGGCGATGCTGCGGCGGCTGATCAACCCGCAGACCTACCCAGAGCTGACCGGCATCCTGAACTCCGGCATCTTCGACCACGACGACCCGATCGACGACGAGTTCATCTTCGGCCTCGACCGCATCCTCGACGGCATCGACGCACTGATCAAACAGCGTTAGCCACGAACCGTCGCCAGCACGAGCGAAGTCGCCGCCGGGGCCGAGTCGCCGATCTCGTAGGCACCAGTGAGCGCCGCGAGCGCGCTGGGAACGGCGGCGGGGGTGTCAGTGCGCAGTTCCAGCAGCGGATCACCGGCCCGCACGGACTCCCCGGGCTTGGCGTGGCAGAGGATGCCCGCCGCGGCCTGGACCTGGTCCTCCTTGCGCGCCCGACCGGCACCGAGCCGCCAGGCCGCGACGCCGACCGCGTAGGCGTCCAGCCGGGTGACCACGCCGTCGGCGGGCGCCTCGACGATGTGGACGTGCTTGGGTTCGGGCAGCGCGGCTTCCGGGTCGCCGCCCTGCGCGCGGATCATGCGGGCCCAGACGTCGTAGGCCGCGCCCGAGGCCAATACGGCCGCCGGGTCCACATCGGACAGTCCGGCGAGGTCGAGCATCTCCCTGGCCAGCGCGACGGTCAGTTCGACCACGTCGGCGGGGCCGCCGCCGCGCAGCACGTCGACCGACTCGGCGACCTCGACCGCGTTGCCGACCGCCCGGCCGAGTGGCACGGACATGTCGGTGATCAGCGCCGAGATCCTCAACCCGCGGGCCACGCCGATGCCGACCAGCGCCTCGGCCAACGCGCGAGCGTCGGTGGCGGTCTTCATGAACGCACCGGAGCCGCACTTGACGTCGAGGACCAGCGCGTCGGCGCCCTCGGCGATCTTCTTGCTCATGATCGAGCTGGCGATGAGCGGGATCGACTCGACCGTCGCGGTGACGTCGCGCAGCGCGTAGAGCTTGCGGTCGGCCGGGGCCAGGCCCTCGGTGGCCGCGCAGACCACGGCGCCGACGTCGGCGAGTTGGGCCAGGATCTCCTCGGTGGTGAGGCGGGCCCGCCAGCCGGGGATTGCTTCGAGCTTGTCGAGCGTGCCGCCGGTGTGTCCGAGGCCCCGACCGGAGAGCTGCGGGACGGCGGCGCCGCAGGCCGCCACCAGCGGGGCGAGCGGGAGGGTGATCTTGTCGCCGACCCCGCCGGTCGAGTGCTTGTCGACGGTCGGGCGGTCGCTGTGGAGGGTGAGGGTCTCGCCGGAGTCGACCATGGCGGCGGTCCAACGGGCAGTCTCGTCGGTGTCCATACCGTTGAGGAACACGGCCATGGCCAGCGCGGACATCTGCTCATCAGCCACGACGCCGCGCGTGTAGGCGTCGATCACCCAGTCGATCTGGTCATCGGTGAGCCGAGCGCCGTCCCGCTTCGCCCGGATCACGTCGACCGCACTGAACCGCTCCACCGACGCCTCCCACACTTCGAACAGTGGGCCAACGTTAACCCGAGGGGCGGAGATTGACCCCCTGGGCCGCGCCGGGTCGCTCGCGATGACGTTCCACAACTGTGAAATGGGAAACCGTATCCTCGGCAGCCTCCTGGGTCTCGATGGAGGGAACCGGCCGAGGAGCCTGGCCGCCGTCCGGCGGTCGGGAGGTAGGGGTTCCCGTCACCAACCCTGCATGGAGATCATCACCATGAAGCACACCCCCATGGCCGCACGCCTGATCCTCGCCGCCGCGGCGATCTGCGTGGGCCTCGGCACCGCCGCTTGCACCGGTGACGCCAAGACCGCCGACAGCGCCGCCGGCACGACAGCGGCGGGCGAAGCCAAGACCGACAAGACCGACCCGTCCGCCACCGACGGCCCCGTCGCCACCGGCGCCCCGGCCCCGTCGTCGGTGCCCGCCGCGGCCTCGGAGCCGCCGGTCGTCCTCCCGGCGCTGCCGAAGGGCGCTCCGAAGGGCTTCCCGGTCGTCAGCGGCGGAAAGATCAACCCCGTGGCGGGCAGCGAAGGCTCATTCGTCGTCGTGGGCGAGGGCGCGGAGAAGATCCTGCGGTTCTACCGCGAGGCCCTGCCGAAGGCTGGCTACAAGATTACCGCCGACACGGAGAAGAGCGTCGACTTCGACGGCAACAGCACCAAGGGCACCGTCGCCATCGTCGGTGACTCGGTGTCGGTCACGTTCAAGGCCTGATCAGGACGGCCCGTGGGTGGGCTCAGGCCCGCCCACGGCCGACCTGGCGAAGGAACGGATGCCAGGCCGGTTCGGGGAGGTCGAGCAGACCGCCATCAGGATTCTTGGAGTCCCGGACACCCACCTGACCGGGCACGAACGCAACCTCGACACACGACGAGTGTTCGGCGCCGCCGCTTCTGCTGGACTTCCGCCACCGTGCGTGATCAAGGTGCATTTTTGTTTCACTCCCGGCTATATCGGGCTTGGTACCGCCGCAGGAACTTCACCGATTCGGCTGACGTGAGTCCTGCCTTCAGCATACCGGCGATGGACGCCTGGAACAGGCTCACGTCTTCCGACTCGTGCAGGAACATGGCCGAATTCTCGTGGTCGATGTGGACCACCGGGGCCGTCTTAGCGAAGTGCAGGATCCCAAATCCGCCGGTGAGGCCGACATGGTGGCCGCGATCGAATGGCAGCAGGTGGATGTCGATATTCGGCAGCTCCGCCATTCGACACAGGTGTTCCAGTTGCGCGACCATCAACTCCGCGCTTCCGGTCGGTCTGCGAATAGCCGCCTCGTCGATGACGGCTAGATAGTGCGGGGCCCTCGCCTGAACCAGGATATCTTGGCGCCGCAGCCGGGCATCGACCAGTACCTTGATCCGATCGGCGGAAGCGCCATGCACCATCATGACGGTGCGCATGTAGTCGACGGTCTGCAGCAGGCCCGGGACCAGGAGCATCTCGGCTTGGATGATCCGAAGAGCCATAGCCTCGAAGGCGATGAGAGTGGCGAGATGGGGGTGCAGGTTCCCGCGCCCGGTGGCAGGCCAGTGCGGTTGGTGGAGATTTCTGGCGAGATCCAGCAATCGTTCTCGCTTGGCACCCTTCACCGAATAGACGCCCAGCAAAGTTGCGGTGTCCTCAACACTCACATCCCTGATTCCATTCTCCAGGCGGCTGATCTTCGCCAGGGAGAAACCGATCCGTTCGCTGACGTCCCGCAATGTCAGACCCGCGGCCTTGCGCAGGTCTTGGAGTTCGGCTGCCAGTCCGCGCATGCGGGCCGAGTTCGTCGTCATGGCTACAGTTTCCAGCCAGGCAAGGAATTCGGCCACCGCGAGATGTGATCATATGTTCCCCCTTGGGCAAGTCCATTCTGGACGCCACCGTTATCCCCATGCAGATCAAGGGTCTGACCCACCCGTACACGGGAACCACCGCCTGCTCCCGCCTGTACGCCCACGGCCACACCTTCCGCTGGGCCAAAGGAGACCGCTACATCGCCGTCTTCCGAGGAACCTGCGTAGAACAACGCCGCTACTTCATCCTCAAAGACGAACTCCCGCGCCCAGTCCTCGAAGGACCCCAACCCCTCGCCGACGCCATTCCCGTCCACCACGGCGACTGGTCCGACGACGATCTCCTGCGCCGCTTCGCCGACGCGTGGGCGACCAAGCGTGGGTGAGCATCTGACACTCGAACAGCACGATCTCGTCACCATGCTTGTGCTGCTGCGCAACAAGATCAGCGAACTCGTGGTCCGCGCGACCACCGAGGGGCCGGACGGCTGCCCGTGGGACGAGTTGTCCCACATCCTCTTCCAAGCCGCGACGCTGTGTCAGGCCGAGGTGGTCATCCCGGCAGGTGATCCGGGCCGAACGCGTCCGGAAGAACCTCCGACATCGGCTTCGGGCCGGACGGAGTGTCCACCAGACACTCCAGGCCACCGTGTTCGAAGATGATCTGACGGCACGACCCGCACGGCATCAGCAACTCCCCCGTCCCGCTGCGGCACGCGACCGCCACAAGGCTGCCGCCCCCGGAGATATGCAGCTGCCCGGCCATGGTGCCTTCGGCGCACATGCCGACGCCATAGGCGGCGTTCTCCACATTGCAACCAGTGATTATCCGACCGTCGTCGACCACCGCCGCCGCGCCCACCGACAGCCCCGAATAGGGGCAGTAGGCGGACGCGGCGGCCTTGACGGCCGCTTCGCGGAGTGCGTCCCAGTCGATCATTTGCCCTCGCCTCGTCGGTAGACCTCGCCGACCGCTCGCGGTATGCGCAATCGCTGTGATGCCAAGGCGAGCACCAGCAGTGTCACCACGTATGGCGCGGCGCCGACCAGTTCGGGTGGGACCTCGTCGCTGCTGAAGTACCACCAGCCGAACAGGACACCGATCGCGGCGGCGACCCCTGACAAGACATTGTGGCCGTTGCGGTACTGGATGACGGCGACCACGATCAGCGCGATGCCCAGCAACAACAGGAGCGCGTGCACGGCGGTGGAACCCCGCAACGCCAACGCGTCGGTGTAGCCGAAGAGGCCCGCGCCTGTGGCCAAGCCCGCGGGCCGCCAGTTGCCGAAGATCATCGCGGCGAGGCCGATGAAGCCTCGGCCACCGGTCTGTCCGTCGCGGAACTGGCCCGAGCTGATGGCGAGGAACGCGCCGCCCAGACCCGCGAAGGCGCCGGAGCCGACGACCGCGTAGTACTTGTATTTGTAGACGTTGACGCCCAGCGACTCGGCCGCGATCGGGGCTTCGCCGCAGGACCGCAGGCGCAGGCCGAACGGGGTGCGCCACAGGACGTACACCGTGCCGATGATCAGCAGCGCGGCGAAGATGGACAGCAGCGACACCTCGGTCAGCAGCCCGCGCAGGATTCCGGCCAGGTCGGACAGGAAGAACCAGCGTTTGGCCTCCAAGTCGCCCAGTACATCCGCGAGGCCGGGGACCGAGACCTTGGCTGCGTCCTCGACGCGGGGCGACTGCTTCTGGCCGCCGCCGGGGGCGTTGGCGAAGTAGAGCTTGGACAGGAACAGCGCGGCGGCAGGTGCCAACAGGTTGACCGCGACACCGGAGATGATGTGGTCGACTCCGAAGGTCACCGTCGCGATGGCGTGCAGCAGGCCGCCGAAGATGCCGAGCAGGAGTCCGAACGCGACACCGGCCCACGGACCCCACTGGTAGCCCGCGTATCCGGCGCCGAAGGTGCCCAGGACCATCATGCCTTCGAGGCCGATGTTGATCACGCCAGAACGTTCCGACCAGAGCCCGGCCAGCGCGGCCATCGCGATCGGGACGGCGGCGGTGATCGCGGCCTGGACCGTGCCCGCCGACGTCAGATCGGTCGCTCCGGCCAGCACGCGGACCAGCGACAACACGAGCAGTCCGACGACCACCGCGATCAGGTAGACCATCGGCGAGAACTTGCGTCCGCGCTTGGCGGGCGCCGTCTGCATCCCTACCGTGAGACCCCCGGCGCTCATGCCGACACCTCTTCCAGGGTCTTGGTGCGGCCGAGGGCACGGCCGACTTCACGCTGCTCGGCCGCCACTCGGTACCGGCGGACCAGCTCGTAGGCGATGACCACCGAAAGCACGATCACACCCTGCATGATCAGCACGATCTCGCGCGGGATGCCCGCGACGTCCAGCGAGTTCGCGGTGTTGTCCAGGAAGCCCCAGAGCAGCGCCGCGACCGCCATGCCGATCGGATGGTTCCGGCCGAGCAGGGCCACGGCGATGCCGGTGAACCCGATGCCCGCCGGGAAGTCCAGCGCGTAGGAGTACGACGAGCCGAGCAGCTGCGGCATGCCGACCAGGCCCGCGACCGCACCGGAGATGAGCATCGAGTAGACGACCATCTTCTTCACGCTCACTCCGCTGGCCACCGCCGCCGACTCCGACAGGCCGGTCGCCTTCAGCTCGAAGCCGAACCGGGTGCGGGAGAGCACGAACCAGTAGAGGAATCCGACCACCAGCGCCAGGAACACCAGGCCGAAGATCTTCGAGGACGAGCCCTCGACGGTGATGCCGGTGACCTGGCCGCCCGCGTCGATCGGGCGGGTGCTGATGTTGTTGCTGCCCGGCACGTTCTCGGCCAGGCGGGCGGGGTTGAGCAGGTAGGACACCAGGTACGTGGCGATGGCGTTGAGCATGATCGTCGAGATGACCTCGCTGACCCCGCGCGTGACCTTGAGCAGCGCGGCCAGCCCGGACCAGGCGGCACCGACCAGCATCGCCGCGACGATCGTCATGGTGACGCGAATGAAGGACGGAATGCCCTCCATGAACGCCGCGCCCGCCAGCGTCGCCGACAGCATCGCCGCGAGGCGGTACTGGCCGTCGACACCGATGTTGAACAGCTTCATCTTGAAGCCGACGGCGACCGCGACGGCGGCCAGGTAGTACGTCGTCGCCGTGTTGAGGGAGTTGACCAGGGTCCGGGGGCGCTGGGCGGCGGTCGACATGGCGTCGACCGTGTCGACCGGCGAGTGCGAGGTGACCAGCAAGATCACCGCGCAGAGGCCCGTCGCGAAGATCAACGCGCCTAGCGGGGCCGCCAGGCCCAGCAGGATCGCACGGGGGGTCAGCCTGTTCATCAGTCCTCACTCCCCGCGCCGGTCATCGCCGAGCCGAGTTCCTGTGGGGTGACCGTCGCCGGGTCGTACCGGCCCGCGAGCCTGCCGCGCAGAATGACCGTCACCGTGTCGGACATGCCGATCAGCTCCTCCAGGTCCGCCGAGATCAGCAGCACCGCGAGCTGGTTGGCCCTGGCGTTGCGCACGTGGTCCCAGATCGCGGCCTGCGCGCCGACGTCGACGCCGCGGGTCGGGTGGGAGGCGATCAGCACCACCGGGGACCCGCTCATCTCGCGGCCGACGATGAGTTTCTGCTGGTTGCCACCCGACAGGGCCGAGGCGTGGACCTCGATGCTCGGGGTGCGCACGTCGTACTCCTCGACGATGCGGCGCGTGTCGGCTCGGGCGCCCGCACGGTCGAGCAGCGGACCGCGGACGCTGGGGCCGCGGGTCTGGTGGCCGAGGATGCGGTTCTCCCAGAGGGTCGCCTCCAGCAGCACGCCCTGACGGTGCCGGTCCTCGGGGATGTAGCCCATGCCCGCCTCGCGGCGGTCCTTGGTCGAGGTCTTGCTGATGTCGGCGCCCGCCAGGTGAACCGAGCCCGACGCGAGCGGACGGATGCCCATCAGCGCCTCGACCAGTTCGGCCTGGCCGTTGCCCTCGACGCCCGCGATGCCCAGGACCTCGCCGGCGTGGATGGTGAACGACACGTCATCGAGCACGCGGCGGCCGTCGGCGCTGGTCACGGTCAGGCCGCGGGCCTCAAGGACCGGGCGGTCGGTGACCGTGGACTCACGCAGCTCGGGGACCGGGAGAGCGCTGCCGACCATCAGCTCGGCCAGCTTGCGCGCGGTGACGTCCTTGGGCAGCACGCTGGCCACCGTGGTCCCCCGGCGCATGACGGTGATCTCGTCGGCGACCGACAGCACCTCGTCCAGCTTGTGCGAGATGAAGAGGATGGTCAGGCCCTCGGCCTTGAGTTCGCGCAGGTTGCCGAACAGCTCATCGACCTCCTGCGGGACCAGCACGGCGGTCGGCTCGTCCAGGATCAGCGTCCGGGCGCCGCGGTAGAGAACCTTGAGGATCTCCACCCGCTGCCGCTGGCCGACGCCGAGGTCGTCGACGAGGTCGTCGGGGTCGATGTTCAGGCCGTAGTTGTCGGAGATCTCGCGGATGCGGTTCCGCGCGGCGCCGAAGTCCAAACCGATGCCCGACCGGGGCTCGCCGCCGAGGACGACGTTCTCCAGCACGGTCAGGTTGTCGGCCAGCATGAAGTGCTGGTGGACCATGCCGATACCCGCCCTGATGGCGTCGGCGGGCGAGGTGAACACGACCGGGTGACCGTCGACCGCGATGGTGCCCTCATCGGGACGCTGCATCCCGTAGAGGATCTTCATCAGGGTGGACTTCCCGGCGCCGTTCTCGCCGACCAGGGCGTGCACAGTGCCCGCCCGGACCGCGATGTTGACGTCGGAGTTGGCGATCACGCCGGGAAACCGCTTGGTGATCCCGCTCAGCTCGACGGTAGGGGCAGGATCGCTGCCCGCCGCCCGCGGTGGCTCCGTTGACACGGCCGAATCCTTCGATCGAGGGACTGGGGTTGCTGTGCCTCACGCGGCTGGGATGCTGCCACGGGCCTGGGACCCGCGTCTCGCGGTCTCCCAGGCCCGTGGCACAGCCCATTCCGTCCTTACTTGGCGGCCGGAACCTTGATCTCGCCGGAGACGATCTTGGCCTTGTACTCGTCGAGCTTGGCCTTGATGTCGTCGACCTTCCCACCGCTGACGGAGTAGGAGACGCCGCCCTGCTTGAGGTCGTAGATCGTCACCCCCGACTTGAAGGTGTTGTCCTTGACCGACTTGATGAAGTCGAACACCGCGACATCGACGTTCTTGACCATCGACGTGATGATGATGTCCTTCACGTCGGCCAGCGACGGCAGGTTGTACTGGTCGGAGTCGACACCGATACCCAGCTTGCCCTTGGCCTTGGCCGCCTTGAACGCGCCGTTGCCGGAACCACCGGCGGCGGCGTAGACGACGTCGACACCCGCGTCGAACATGCCGTTCGCGGCGGTCTCACCCTTGGCCGGGTCGTTGAAGCCGGTGAAGTCCGGCGGCTGGGTCAGGTACTTGGCGTCCACCGTGGCGTCGGGCTTGGCTGCCTTGACACCGGCGGTGAAGCCCGCCTCGAACTTCTGGATCAGCGGAACGTTCACGCCGCCGATGAAGCCGACCTTGCCGGTCGTGCTCTTCAGCGCCGCGGCCGCACCGACCAGGAACGAGCCCTCGTGCTCGGCGAACACCAGGTTGCCGACGTTGGCGGCCTTGGGGGCCTCACTGTCGATGATGGCGAACTTGATGTCCTTGTAGTCGCCCGCGACCTTCTCGACCGACTTCTCGTAGGCGAAGCCGACGGCGATGATCGGGTTGAAGCCGCCATCGGCCAGCTGGCGCAGCCGGTCTTCCTTCTGCGCGTCGGTCTCGCCCGCGGCGGCCTCGAGTTCCTTGATCTCGACACCGAACTCGGACTTGGCCTTGTCGAGCCCACGCGCGGCCGAGTCGTTGAACGACTGGTCGCCACGGCCACCGATGTCGTAGGCCAGGCCGACCTTGACACTGGATGCCGGCTTGGTGGCACCCGTGGTGGCACCGCTTCCGGATCCGGTGCCGGTGTCCCCGCCGCAACCCGCCAGGCCAAGGCCCAGCGCAAGCAGCCCCGCAGCGAGACTAACTCCTCGCATTCGGCGCAAGGCTTTCTCCTTCCGAGATTGTCGCGCCCGGGATGACCGGATCGCGATGGCTATTCGCAGGAAGGTACTCCCCGGTACGGCTCGCGCACCCTCAGCGCGCGGGCCGTGACCCAATCGTTTGCGTTAACTGTGAAGACTCACCAAGAGTAATGGCGGTCACACGCAGCGCGTCGCGAGTGGACCGCCCTCACCGTGGTCGCGGGGCCATTGTGCGCGGCGGCGGGCGTGTCTCGTCTGTCACAGAGAGGATCCGCGCGTTGGGTGCGGTCCCCGCTGCGGGGCTAGCATCCGCTCAGACCAAAGTCCAGGCCGCCGTCCACGACAGACCCCGGCTGGGACGTTCCAAAGACATCGGAGGCCGTCCACCGTGTCCGACACGGCCAGCGCCACGCAAGTGGCCCGTGGATCCCGCCGCACCGGGACGCTCTACCGGGGAGACCCGGGAATGTGGTCCTGGGTGGCGCACCGCATCACCGGCGTGCTCACCTTCTTCTTCCTCTTCGCGCACGTGCTGGACACCGCCCTGGTGCGGGTCTCGCCCAACGCGTACGACGAGATCATCGAGACCTACAAGACCCCGATCGTGAACCTCATCGAGGTCGGCCTGGTCGGCGCCGTGCTCTATCACGCGCTCAACGGCATCCGGGTCATGCTGGTCGACTTCTGGGAGAAAGGCGCGCGCTACCAGAAGCAGATGCTGTGGACGATCCTCGGCCTCTGGGTCCTGGTGATGATCCCCGGCACCTACTTCATGCTCGTGCGCACCGTGACCGAGATGTTCGGGGGCCACTGAGATGTCAAAACCGACTCTGACTGTGTCTCCCGCTCTGGACAAGCCCCGCGCGCCGCGTAGGCCCGCTGCGCGCCGCAGCAACTTCGAGATGGTCAGCTGGCTGTTCATGCGCATCTCGGGCATGGCGCTGGTGGTGCTGGTGCTGGGCCACCTGTTCATCATGAACATCCTCGACGACGGCGTGCACCGAATCAATTTCGCTTTCGTCGCGGGTCGCTGGTCGAGCCCGTTCTGGCAGTTCTGGGACCTGTCGATGCTGTGGCTCGCCGAGATCCACGGCGGCAACGGCCTGCGCACGATCATCAATGACTACGCGCGCAAGGACACCACCCGGTTCTGGCTGAAGATCATGCTCTACGTGTCCATGGTGCTGATCCTTGCGCTCGGCTCGTACGTGATCTTCACCTTCGACCCGAACATCCGCGCGGACTAGGACGGCGAACTCCCATGCAGTTCCACAAGTACGACGTCGTGATCGTCGGCGCTGGTGGCGCGGGTATGCGCGCGGCCATCTCCTCGGTGGCCGAGGCAGGCTCGTCGCCGCGCACGGCGGTGCTCACCAAGCTCTACCCGACCAGGTCCCACACGGGCGCTGCCCAGGGCGGCATGTGCGCCGCGCTGGCCAACGTCGAGGAGGACAACTGGGAGTGGCACACCTTCGACACGATCAAGGGCGGCGACTACCTGGTAGATCAGGACGCCGCCGAGATCATGGCGAAGGAGGCCATCGACGCGGTCCTCGACCTGGAGAAGATGGGCCTGCCGTTCAACCGCACGCCCGAGGGCAAGATCGACCAGCGGCGCTTCGGCGGGCACACCCGCAACCACGGCGAGGCCGCGGTGCGCCGCGCCTGCTACGCCGCGGACCGCACCGGTCACATGATCCTGCAGACGCTGTACCAGAACTGCGTCAAGCACGGCGTCGAGTTCTTCAACGAGTTCTACGTCCTCGACATCTGTCTGACCGAGACGGAGGACGGCCCGGTCTGCACCGGCGCGGTCGCCTACGAGCTGGCCACCGGTGAGATCCACGTCTTCCAGGCCAAGGCCGTCGTGTTCGCCACGGGCGGCTTCGGCAAGGTCTTCAAGACCACCTCGAACGCGCACACCCTCACCGGTGACGGCATGGGCATCGTGTTCCGCAAGGGCCTGCCGCTGGAGGACATGGAGTTCTACCAGTTCCACCCGACCGGCCTGGCGGGCCTGGGCATCCTGCTCACCGAGGGCGCCCGCGGCGAGGGCGCGATCCTGCGCAACGCCTCGGGTGAGCGGTTCATGGAGCGCTACGCCCCGACCATCAAGGACCTCGCGCCGCGCGACATCGTCGCCCGGTCGATGGCCCTTGAAGTCCTCAACGGCAACGGCGCCGGCCCGAACAAGGACTACGTGCTGCTCGACTGCACCCACCTGGGCGCCGAGGTCCTGGAGACCAAGCTGCCCGACATCACCGAGTTCGCCCGCACCTACCTCGCGGTCGACCCGGTGACCGAGCCGGTCCCGGTGTACCCGACCGCGCACTACGCGATGGGCGGCATCCCGACCAACATCCACGGCGAAGTGCTGCGGGACAACGACAACGTCGTGCCCGGCCTCTACGCCGCGGGCGAGTGCGCGTGTGTTTCGGTGCACGGCGCGAACCGGCTGGGCACGAACTCGCTGCTGGACATCAACGTCTTCGGCCGCCGAGCCGGTCTGGCCGCGGCCGAGTACGCGGCGAACCACTCCCATGTGGACCTTCCCGCCGACCCGGCCACCGCCGTCCAGGCGCAGCTCGAAATGGTGCTGGGCGACCACGGCAAGGAGCGCGTGGCCGACATCCGCACCGAGCTGCAGGCCACCATGGACGCCAACGCGTCGGTGTACCGCACAGAGGAGACCCTGAAGCAGGCGCTGCACGACGTGCAGGCCCTCAAGGACCGCTACGCGCACATCACCGTGATGGACAAGGGCAAGCGGTTCAACACCGATCTGCTGGAGGCCGTCGAACTGGGCTTCCTGCTGGAACTGGCCGAGGTCCTGGTCGTGGGCGCCCTGGAGCGCAAGGAGTCCCGCGGCGGCCACGCCCGCGAGGACTACCCCAACCGCGACGACACGAACTTCATGCGCCACAGCATGTTCTACAAGCAGGGCGACGGTCTGAAGTCCGACATCCGGATCGACTACAAGCCCGTCACCTTCACCCGGTACAAGCCGATGGAGCGCAAGTACTGATGTCTGCCGCAACTGTTTCCAGTGGAGTCCGGGGCGACCAGCCGCCGGTGCCGGACGGCGCGATCACCATCACGGTGAAGATCCTGCGCTTCAACCCGGAGACCGACTCCGAGCCGCGCTGGGAGTCCTTCGGCGTCCCCGCGCTGCCCACCGACCGGGTGCTGAACCTGCTGCACTACGTCAAGTGGTACTTCGACGGGACACTGACGTTCCGCCGCTCGTGCGCCCACGGCATCTGCGGCTCCGACGCCATGCAGATCAACGGCGTGAACCGCTTGGCGTGCAAGGTTCTGGTGAAGGACCTGATGGCGGGCAAGGGCAAGCACACGACGGTGACGATCGCGCCGATCAAGGGCCTGCCGGTCCACAAGGATCTGCTTGTGGACATGGAACCGTTCATGGAGGCGTTCAAGGCGGTCAAGCCGTTCCTGATCACCTATGGGAACGAGCCGACGCGTGAGCGCATCCAGTCGGCGGCCGACCGGGAGCGTTTCGACGACACGACGAAGTGCATTCTTTGCGCTTGCTGCACGACGTCTTGTCCGGTGTTCTGGAATGAGGGCTCGTATTTTGGGCCAGCGGCGATCGTCAACGCGCACCGGTTCATCTTCGACTCGCGGGATGAGGGCGCGCAGGAGCGTCTGGACATCCTGAACGACGCCGAGGGTGTTTGGCGCTGCCGCACGACATTCAACTGCACGGACGCTTGTCCGCGCGGTATCCAGGTGACGAAGGCGATCCAGGAAGTGAAGCGGGCGCTGCTGTTCCGGCGCTGAGGTTGATCTCGTGAACGGGCCCGTCCCGCCTTGGGACGGCCCCTTTCCTCAGACGGTGTACGCCCACTCCCATCCGCCCTCGAAACCGCCGAGGGTGTAGATGAGGACGCCGGACTTGTTCTTGGTGTCGAGCACGATCTTGCCCGCGTATTTCTGGCTGGACTTGAAGCCTTCCGTGGGGAATCGCTCATCGGAGAAGCAGGAATACGTCCCCATCGTCGCCAGATCGGTCTCGGTGACACCGTCCGGACCGATCGTGCTGAACGAGTTCGGATTCAGCACGAGGCCGCCGATCATCGGATCCAGATCGGCCGCAGTGGTGACGGACATGTCGAGCACGAGGAAGTGACCGTGTTCGGGTTTCGTGGAGTCTGTGAACGATCCGTAGTTCTTCTCGCAGACATCCGTCATCGACAGCGAGTTGAGCGTGAAGGTGAGCTCTTCCTTGCCCGCCTTGAGCTTGTTGGTGATCCCAGCGGGCTCCCCGGCCTGTTTGACGATGTTGCCACGCTCATTGGTGGCGGGCTCACTCGACGCGTTGCCCGAGTCGGTTGACCGGCTGAGCTGCGCGCATGCGGCCGATGTCGTCATGACAAGCACTGCGGCGAGGGCAAGAAACCTGCGCATGAATCCTCGGATCCCCAAGGGCGGCCAGATCACCACCGATGACATTCAGTCGCCCCGACAACGCCCACCGTTACATATTCACTCGATCGAGTGACCACGGCCAGGCTCCCCCTAACGCGGCCGCCTCGGGTGGCGAGACCTCACTGGCAAAGGGGGGCGACTGTGGGGAATCCCGATCAGCCGCGCGACAAGCGCGGCAAGTACGCGAAAAGCTCATTGGGCCTGGCGGCGCTCGGCGCCGCGGGAGTGGTCGCCATGAGCAGCGGCGCGAGCGGTGGAACCGCGGCGGGTGGCGCAGCCGAGTCGGTCGGTGTGCCCAAGGGCCTGTCAGCGCAGGTTAAGCAGGCGAAGGAATCCGCGCGGAAAGGCAAAGCCGACGATGCCTGGCGGCAGATTAACTTGAAGAAGAAAGCCAAGGACGTCACGAAGGACGCCCTTGACTGCGCGATCAACTCCTACGGTCAGATTCGCGACTTCTTCGTGCGGCATCCATGCAAGTCACTGGACCGAACACTCATCACGCTCGCCGATCCGGCAGGCGGGACCTTCGTGGTGTCGGTGTCATGGGTGCGAATGCGAGACAAAGACGATGTCGGCGACCTCAAATCCCTGATCGACACCGATGGGACAGGCAGCGTCACACCGCTGATGTTCACCGCGATGAAGAATCAGGGAATCCGGTTCACCGGCACGCCGTTTCACTCCCGGCCGGAGAAAGACGTCCTCGTGGTCGCCGAAGCGGCCGTGGTGGCAGGCAAACCCGATGCTGCCCTGATGGAAGGCACCGTGCACGTCGCCGCCGAGCTGATGCCGACCAAGTAATCGGTGACAGGTCACAAGGCCGTCAGGGGACGTAGTAAGTCAGCATGTCCGCGCTGATCGGCGGGAACAGCGCGCCCATCAGCGCCTCGTTCGGCCCAGGGTAGACATCCGGGTGAATCCTGCGCAGGCCGTCGATCCCCAGCGGGCCGAACAGCAGCGACCCAACCAGGTCCGGCGCCACGCCTGCCCCGCCCTGCGCGTACGGCCCCTGCATCACCCCTCCAGTGCGCATCGGGCCGACGACGCCCGCCGAGTAGCTGAACCGGACGTGGGAGCGGAAGAACGACACCAGGGCCTCGCCATCGCCGAAGGCGCTCAAGCGGGCGGACAGCAGTGGCCGCAGGTGTTCCAGCAGCGCCACCGGGTCGGGGACGCGGACGTAGTACTGCTGAGCCTGCAAATCCGTCGCCGGGCCCAGATACGGCTCCAGTGCGGGCAGACCGCGCGCGCTGACCGTGGCGTCCGGGAACTCGCTCAGCAGGGCCACCGCGGCCTCGTCGTCGACCGCCGCGATCTCCAGCAGGCGCAGGCCTTCCTCGGGTGGGGTCGTGCGTCCGGTCGCGACCACCGTTCCGGATTTCTCGACCACCCAGCTCGTGCTGCCCTCTCGATCGACCAGCCAGTGCCAGCAGTCCGGCGAGTGCGGCATCCGCAGGTCGGCCGCGGCCTGGGCACCGTCCTGCAGCGCCGCCATGGCCGGGATGTCGGCCGCGGTCGCCGCGCGGAGCGTGTAGTCCTCGACCGCCGAAGGCTTGTTCATCAGCGGGCGGAAAGTCTCGATCGGGATGACATAGGAATAGCCGAACCGGCGGTAGAAGTACGGGATCCCGATCATCACGTTCACCAGGTGTCCGCGCGCGGCCGACCGCGCGTGCGCCCAGTCCATCAGTGCCCGGACCAGCCCTTGACCCTCGTAGTCCTTGTCCGTGGCCACCAGCTCGACCTGCCCGGCCGGGATCTCCACCCCGCCGAGGACCAAGGTCTCGTCGAGCAGCGTGGCCGTCGAGACGACGCGGTCGCCGTCGACCGCGACCGCGCAGCAGTCCCAGCCCGCGCGCTCAACCACCAGGCGGTGGTCCAGCGCGTCCGCCGGTTCACCACGCTCGACCAGCAGGGTGGCGATCTGGTCGAGGTCGGCCGGGCCTGCCGTCCGGATGCGTGGAGTCATCGAAGCAGTGTTGGCCCGCCCACCGGCTCAGGCAAACGCTTTTCAGCCCTCCACGACAGTGAACGTGATCCCGGCCGCGACGAGTCGCTTCAGCAGTTCGTCGCCCATGGCGGTGGCGGTGGTGACCTGGCCGGACACCTCGGGCAGCGGGTCGAAAGCCAGGCACAGGGCCGACTCGGACAGCATCTTCGCGGTCTCGTCGTAGCCGGGGTCGCCGCCCGCCACCTCGGTCACGACGCGCTTGCCGCCGCCCGTGCCGACGATGCGGACCTTGAACCAGGACTTGGCCCGCTTGGCCGCCGACGGGCCGTCACCGGGCTTCTTACGGCCCAGCAGCCACTCCCGCACCGGCTTGACCTGCGCGGCGGCGAACATGGCCGCGACGCCGCCGACCAGGCCGACGGCCACCGGCAGCTTCTTCACCGCGATGTAGTGGCCGTAGCTGAAGTCCGGCCCGTAGCGCTCCAGCGCCCGCGCGCTGCGCAACACGATCTGCGGGTCGATGGTCGGCGCGGGCAGCACCCACGCCCCGGCGTCCTTCTCGAAGTGCGGCCTGCCCGAGATCCCGCGCACCTTGCGCCCGGCCACCCGTCCCTCGGCCTTGCGACGCTCGCCCGCGATTCGGGCACTGGTGCGGAGCCGGGAGAACGCGGTGATCGCCGAGTGGAACGTGCCGCCGGAGAAGTCCGCGGACGCGCGCACGTAGCCGTTGACGACCAGCGGCGTGCCCTCGGGCAGCTGCTGGACGGTGAAGTAGACGCCCAGGTCGTACGGGATCGAGTCGAACCCGCAGGCGTGCACGAGCCGCGCGCCGGTCTCGACGGCCTTCGCGTGGTGGCGCAGGTAGGTCTGGTCGACGAACTCGGGCTCGCCGGTCAGGTCGACGTAGTCGGTCCCCGCCGCCGCGCACGCGCCAACGAGCGCGTCGCCATAGGCCACGTACGGGCCGACCGTGGTCACCACGACCCGCGCCGCCTCGGCGACCGCCTTGAGCGAGTCCTGGTCGGTGACATCGGCGGCGAGCAGGTCCATCTCGGCCAGCACCGGGTCGATCGCGGCCAGGCCTGCGCGGACGGTCTCCAGTTTGGCCTTGTTGCGACCGGCCAGCGCCCAGCGCAGCTTCGCGGGCGCGTTGCGGGCGAGGTACTCAGCGGTCAGGGCCCCGGTGAAGCCGGTGGCACCGAACAGGACGACGTCGTACGTGCGGCCGGTAGGCATGACCGCGACATTACCCGCCGGTAACCCGGTTGGCGACGGCGCCGTGAGTAGTCATCCCGACACCTCGCGCCACGTGTGGGTGATAGGGCGCATCGTGGCCTGATCGTGACAGGCCTTAATCTGCTCTCGTGCGCTTCGCATCCCGACAGACCGTGTCCGTTCTCCTGGTGTCGTTGTGCGCAATGGTCGCGTCGGCACCGGGGGCCACTGCCCAGTCGACCACCGAGGTCCAGAAGTCCGCGCAGACCAGCGCGCAGTGCCAGAACCACGACCGCCCGCCGCCGCCGATCGACACCTCGGAGGAGCCCAAGCCGGGCCAGCCGAGCCCCAGCGCCCTGCCGGTCCCGGAGGAGCCCGTCGGCGGCACCCACATGGGTGAGTGCGGACTGGTCCAGCCCACCGGCGCACCCGCCCCGCCGGACATCGCGGCGGCCTCCTGGGTGATCGCCGACCTCGACAGCGGCGCCGTGGTGGCCGCCAAGGACCCGCACGCCCGCGAGCGGCCCGCCTCGCTCATCAAGGTGCTGCTGGCCATCGTCGCGATCCGGGAACTGCGGCCGGACGAGGTCGTCATCGGCACGGCCGAGGACGCCACGCAGGAGGGCACCAAGGTCGGCGTGGGCCCCGGCGGCCAGTACACGGTCCGCCAGCTGCTCCAGGGCCTGGTGATGCGCTCGGGCAACGACGCGGCGCACGCGCTGGCCCGCCAGCTGGGCGGCGTGCCGAACGCGCTGTCGAAGATGAACGCTCTGGCCAAGGAATTGGGCGCGCTGGACACTCGCGCGGCCACTCCGTCCGGGCTTGACGGGCCTGGGATGAGCACGTCGGCCTACGACCTGAGCCTGCTGGTTCGGACGGCCATGAAGCACAAGGAGTTCGCTGAGGCGATCGCGACTCGGTCGATCGACTTCCCCGGGTATGGGTCGAAGCCGGGGTTCCGAGTGAACAATGACAACCGGCTGCTTGGGGTTTATCCGGGGTTTCTTGGTGGGAAGACCGGGTTCACCGATGATGCCCGGCATACGTATCTGGGGACCGCGCAGCAGGGTGGGCGCAGGCTTTCGGCTGTTTTGCTGCGTGGTGAGCGCAATCCGGCGCCGTTGGCCGATCAGGCCGCGAAGTTGCTCGATTATGGGTTCGCGCTGGTGAAGTCGTCGGCCAAGCCGGTGGGGCAGTTGGTGGACAAGGCTCCGGAGGTTCAGCGGAAGCAGGATGCCGCTGGGAAGGTGAGCGTGACACCGACCAGCTCTGGATCGGCGGCGTCGGCTGGGCCGCCGTTGGATACGCATCGGTCGGCGTTCGGGACGTTCGGGGTGCCGTTGGTGATCTTGGCGGGGTTGGCGGTGTTGGGGTCGTTCGGGTTGTGGATTCGGCGGCAGCGGGCCAAGGCCGCTCGGGCGGCTCGGGCTCGGGCAGCTGTCTAGCCCGCAGGACGCTAGCGCCGCCTGCGTAGGGCCAGTCCTAGTAGGGCGCCTACGCCGAGGAGGCCTGCTGCCTCGCGTATCCGTGGTGTCCTTGCCACCTCTACGGTCTGGCGGATCACCGCGGGCGGGGGTGCCTGGACTGGCTTGGGGACGAAGTTCTCCTTGGCCGTGGCGGTCCAGGCGGTGATGAACAGCAGCATTCGCGAGACCAGGTTCGCGAAGACCAGCAGACCCACGATCGGGCCGACGATCGTGCCCAGCGGTCCGCCGATCACGATGTTGAGGTAGATCGTCCCGACCGCCTTGAGCGCCTCGAACACCACAGCGGCGGCCAAAGCGCCGCGCATGGCGCTGCGGATTCGGACGGGGGTTCGGGGTAGTCGGGTGATGACCCAGAGGAAGACCAGCCAGTTCGCCGCCAGCGACAACAGGGTGGTGATCACTATCAGGAGGACCTTCGCCCAGCCGTAGCCGCCCAGGCCGACCTTGTCCAGCAGCCAGTCGGCCGCGCCGCCGCCTACCGCGCTGAGGCCGAAGGAGACCACGATCGCCACGCCGAGGCTGAGCAGGGCCAGCAGGTCGACGGCGATTCCGCGCAGGAATGGCTGCACGACCGGCTTCTGGCCCCACTGCGCGGTCAGGGCGTCGCGGAGGTTCGTCATCCAGCCGAGGCCGGTGTAGAGGGCGGTGATCAGGCCGATGACACCGACCTTGCCGCGTTCCTCGACCGCCGCGTTGACAAGATCGGTCAGCAGGTCGCGCAGTCCGGCCGGAGCCGCCTCGGTGATCGAGTTCCGCAGGTCCGTGAGGGTGTCGGGCTGCCCGGCGAGGACGAAACCGGTGACCGCGACCGCGATCAGCAGCAGCGGGAACAGCGACAGGACACTGAAATAGGTGATCGACGCGGCGAAGTGGTTGCCGTAGCGCTCGGTGAACGCGTCGTAAGCCCTGATCAGGTGATCGATTCCCGGCCGCCGTCGACGCAGGCGGGCGATCTTGGACTCGGGGTTGGCCGCACTCTCCGTCACCACTGAAAGCTATTGGGCGCCAAGCGGTCCCGCAAACCCAATCGGGTTACTTGGGCGCGGGCAGGAAGCCGATCTTGTCGTAGACCCTGGCCAGGGTGACCGAGGCGACCTCGCGAGCGCGCTCGGCGCCGCGGGCGAGGACCTTGTCGAGTTCGGCCGGATCGTCCAGATAGGACTTGACCTGGTCGCGGACCGGGGTGACGAAGTCGGCGACGACCTCGCCGAGGTCCTTCTTCAGGTCCCCGTAGCCCTTGCCTTCGTAGGCTGCCTGCAACTCGTCGACGCCGCGCCCGGTCAGGGCCGAGTAGATGCCGAGCAGGTTGCTCACGCCCGGCTTGTTCTCCGGGTCGAACACGACCTCGCGGCCCGTGTCGGTGACCGCGGAGCGGATCTTCTTGGCCGACACCTTCGGGTCGTCGAGCAGGTCGATGATCCCCGCGGTGGCGGAGCCCGACTTGCTCATCTTCGCGCCGGGTTCCTGCAGGTCGTAGATCTTGGCCGTGTCCTTGAGGATGTAGGGCTCCGGCGGCAGGAACGTCTTGCCGAACCGCGAGTTGAACCGCTGCGCGAGGTCGCGGGTCAGCTCAAGGTGCTGGCGCTGGTCCTCGCCGACAGGGACGTACTGCGGGCGGTAAACCAGGATGTCGGCGGCCTGCAGGATCGGGTAGGTGAACAGGCCGACGCTGACCCGGTCGGCGGACTGCTTGGCCGACTTGTCCTTGAACTGGGTCATCCGGCCCGCCTCGCCGAACCCGGTGAGGCACTGCATCACCCAGCCCATCTCGGCGTGCTCGGGCACCTGGCTCTGCACGAAGACCGTCGCGCGCTCCGGGTCGAGCCCGAGGGCCAGCAACTGGGCCACCGAGACCCTGGTGCGCTTGCGCAGCAGCTTGGGGTCGTGTTCGACGGTGATGGCGTGCAGGTCGGCGATGAAATAGAACGCGTCGTGCGTCTCCTGCAGCGCCACCCACTGGCGGACCGCGCCAAGGTAGTTGCCCAGGTGGAACGAGTCCGCTGTCGGCTGGATCCCCGACAACACACGCGGCTTGGGCGCGGGGGCGGTGCTCTGCTCGGTCGACACGCCACCGATTGTCCCAGTCCCGCCTGCACCGGCAGGGGCCGGGTTGTCCGAGTTCGCGACCCACCACTAGACCGCAGCCAAAGGGGACCGTGACGGCAGCCGACCACGGTGCGCACCTGTCCGCACGTGCCCTTGAAGGTGACCCTGCCTAGAAACTCCGGGGAGGCGGGCCGTGTGCTGCGCCATCCGGGCGATTGCTCATAGGGTGGCGTGATGACAGGTTCTCCGGAACCGGGTGGCATCAAAGCCTGATCGGCTACGCCGCTCGCCGAAACAGTCACCTCTGGAGGTTCTTCGTGCTCAGTCGATCCCGGCTCCGCGTCCTCAGCGGAGCGGTGGTGATCGCCGCCATCACCGGCCTCGCGGCCACCTTGATCCAGCCCGCCACCGCAGCGCCCGCCGCGCCTGCGGCGGCCGACGGCCCCGTGGCGCACTTCGTGGTGCTCGGCGCCCAGGGCCATGGCTTCAGGAAGGCCGAGGCCGCCGTGCTCGCCACCGGCGGCACGATCGTCAAGAGCTGGCCGCAGATCGGCGTCGTGGTGGCCACCTCGGCCGACCCCGGCTTCGCCGCGGCCGTGCGCTCCAAGCCGGGGGTCACCGGCGCGGGCGCGACGCAGAACCTGGCCGAGCTGGTCACACCCGCCCCGGTTGGCGCCCTCGCGGCCGACTCGGCGCAGGCCCGGTCCGGGGCAAACCAGCGCGCGCTGGAGGACACCGAGTCGGTCGTCGACAGCCCCAAGGGCTCCCTGACCGAACCCGAGCCGCTGGCCGCCAACCAGTGGGACCTCAAGATGATCAAGGCCGACCAGGCGCACAAGATCAACGAGGGCAGCTCGAACGTCGTCGTCGGCGTGCTCGACTCCGGCATCGAGGCCACCCACCCCGACCTCGCCGCCAACATCGACGCCTCGCGCTCGGTGGGCTGCACCAACCAGGGTGTGCCGGACACCTCCCCGGCCGCGTGGGCGCCGACCACCAGCGACCACGGCACCCACGTCGCGGGCTCCATCGCCGCCGCGCGCAACGGCGTCGGCATCGTCGGCGTCGCGCCGGGCGTGAAGCTGGCGTCGATCAAGGTCGTCAACGACGACGGGTACATCTGGCCCGAGTACGCGATCTGCGGGTTCATCTGGGCCGCCGAGCATGGCGTTCACGTCACGAACAACTCGTACTTCGTCGACCCGTGGTACCTGTGGTGCAAGGACGACGCCGACCAGAAGGCCGTCGCCGATGCCGTCAGCCGCGCGATCCGCTACGCCAACCGCAAGAACGTCGTCAACGTCGCCGCGCTTGGCAACAGCAACTGGGACCTCTCGCACGACATCGTCGACTCGGGCAGCCCGAACAACGGGACCCCGATCGAGCGCACCACCGGTGAGAACTGCACCAAGCTCCCGGCCGAGGTGCACGGCGTCGTCGGCGTGTCGTCGGTTGGCGTGAAGGGCCTCAAGTCCTTCTTCTCCAACTACGGCCGCACCGAGACCGAGGTCGCCGCGCCCGGTGGCGACCGGATGCAGATCCCCAGCACCCCCGACGCCAACGGCCGCATCCTGTCGACCGTGGTCAACGGCAAGTGGGGCTACAAACAGGGCACCTCGATGGCCTCCCCGCACGCGGCGGGCGTCGTCGCCCTGATCCGCTCGGCGCACCCGACCTGGTCGGCCACCCGCGTGATCCACGCCCTGCAGCGCGGCGCCGACCGCCAGGCGTGCCCCGAGGGCGTCTACGACCCGGACGGCACCGGCGCGTGGAAGGCCACCTGTGAGGGCGGCACCACCGGCCGCGGCTTCTACGGCGCAGGCGTGATCGACGCGCTCGACGCGGTCAAGTAAGACTCATCGGGAAAGAGAGCGGGCCCCGCAGGAGTTCTCCTGCGGGGCCCGCTGTTTCATGTCTCTAGGCGCTGTCCTGTGAGTCCGGTGCGTGGGATCCGTGATCCGGGCGGTTCCTGGGCGTGCGGGCGGGAAGCCGCTCGTACTGGGTGTACTTGGGCTTTCCGCCCGTGCGGCCAGGGGCCGTCCGGGCGCGGATAGCGCGTGCCGGACTCGCAGGACAGCGCCTAGTCTTGGCTCACCGTGGCGCGCGCGGCTTGGCGTGGCCCAGGCAGCGGCACCTTGACCACCTTGGCGACCTTGCGCCTGCGGACGAGCCCCGCGATGAGCCCGCCGACCCCCAACACCACCGCGACGATCCCGACCGGGCCGGTCAGCCCGGAGGGCACGCTGCTCTCGGTCATCGCCTGCGCGGCGGCCGACTGTGCCGACCACACCACCTGCGCACTCGCGACCGAGCCGATCACCGCGACCCGCCGCGCGTGACTGCGCAGAGTTTCCGCGTTCACGAACTGACACCGCCTGACACCGTTGTACCGTCCCTCGATTGGACTAAGCACACTGCGTGGACCATGAAAAAGCTACCGAGTGTGTCAACCCTGCGTCCCCGAAACCGCACTATCGGTTGTCTCGATCGAGGGTAGACCCCGGCGGATCAACCACCGGCAGTGGGTAGTCGATCACCCACCGACCTGCGAACAGGGATGCCTGCCCCTCGACCGCCGCGCCCCGGTCGCGGCGGGTCGAGGTTCCACAGCAGGACTCAGGCGAAGAAGGCGTCGTCCCCGGCCAGGTCGGCGTGCAGTTCCCTCAATTCGGCGGCGCGGCCGTCGACGAAGGTGAACACGATCGAACCGCGGCTGACCCGGGTGACGCCATTGCGGGTCGCGGTGATCTGGTGGACCGCCGTGACATGGCCGCGGCCGTCGCTGTGGGTCTCAAGCAGGTCGGCGCGGAACTGACCGCCGGTGAGTTCGCCGATCTTGCCGTAGTAGCCGAGCACGGCCTCAACACCCCGGTACTCGCCCGCGATCTGGCTGTTGCCGGGACTGTACTGGACACAGTCCGGCGCGAGCACCGCCATCAGCCCGGGAATGTCCTGAGAGTTGAACGCCGCGTAACCCGCGTGCACGGCGGCCATGTCGGCATCGGCGTACGGCGCCACGCGCTGCGAGGGCCCCTTGGCATAGGCCGTGGCGTCCGGCGAGGTGTCGAGAACCGTGCAGGTCTGGTCGCCGACCACCCACGCGTCGTGGCCGGGCGGGATGTCGACCACGTCACCGGCGTTGACCTGACACTCGGTGCCGTCCTCCAGCCGGATGCCCATGGACCCGGACATCACGTAACCCATGTGGTGGACCTGACAAGCATCGGTGCCCGCCAGCGGCTTGACGTCCTCCGACCACCGCCACCCCGGCTCGAAGGAACCCATGCCGAGCGTCATGCCGCCCGCACTGCCGAGCGTCAGATGGCCGTGGGCGTGAAACTGCCGGACCTCGCCTTCACGTTCCAGATTGCTGATCTGCACATCCGCCATGGCAACCTCCAACGGTCACCAGCCGGGCGCCTACCGCCCGACTGCCGGGGCGCGACGGGACGGTCCCCGCCGCCACCCGACACACTGCGCCGACGAGTTCGGGCACACCAGGACCGAAGTACCCCGAACGGCCTACGCGGAGGCAGGCCACCGCGCCGCGGCATGGCAAACAGCAAGCGTCACGCAAGGGGCCAAGATCAACGGCCCGTTTGGGTGGTTCGCCTTGATTTGGGGTGAATGGGCCTAAACTTTCGGCGCGGGTGGGCTTCACCTAGCCCACCTTTTAGACCCGCGCAGGCCCATTCGAGGGGCCCCAAATCAAGGCGAACCACCCAAACGGGCACCCAGGCACATCTCGCCGTCACTGATCCCCAGCCATGGGCCAGTCATAGGTGATCGTCACCGGAGCATGGTCCGACCAACGCTCCGCATAGGAAGGCGCCCGCTCAACGACAGCGGTCCGCGCCCGTACCGCCAGACCAGGCGTCGCGACCTGATAGTCGATACGCCAGCCGGAGTCGTTGTCGAACGCCTTGCCCCGGTACGACCACCACGTATACGGCCCCGGCCCCTCCGGCTCCAGCGTCCGCTGCACGTCCCGGTACTCGGTGAAGACCTGCCCCATCCACGCGCGCTCGCCCGGGGTGAAGCCGGAGTTCTTCCGGTTCGTCTTCCACGCCTTGAGGTCGATCTCCTGGTGGGCGATGTTCCAGTCGCCGCACACGACCACCTCGCACCCGCTCGCCGCTGCCTTCTCGCGCAGTTCGGTGAGGTAGGGCAGGAAGGTGGCCATGAAGCGCTCCTTCTGCTCCTGCCGCAGCGTCCCCACGTCGCCGCTGGGCAGGTACAGGCTGCCGACGGCCAGGCCAGGGAACCAGGCCTCGACGTAGCGGCCGCTGGCCTCGAACTCGGCGACGCCGTGGCCGACGCGGACGCTGGTGGGCTCCTGGCGGGCGTAGATCGCCACGCCGTTGCGGCCCTTGAGCACTGTCGAGTCGGCGTGCGCGGTGTGCCAGCCCGCGGGCGCGGCCAGGTCGTCGGGCAGGTCGTCGGCGGTGGCGCGGACCTCCTGCAGGCACACGACATCAGCCGGGGTGGCCGCGAGCCACTCGACGAAGCCCTTCTTGGCCGCGGCGCGCAGGCCGTTGACGTTGATCGTGGATACCGTCAGCACCCGCACACCCTACGGGGATCAGCAGGTGCGGCCCGGCAGCGCCTGGAGGAAGTCCGTCGACGCCCAGCGGTTGGCGGCGAGCTGGCGGTAGCCGTTCCGCACGACGGTGTCGGCGTCGGTTTCCGCGCCTTGCTTGAACTTGCCGACCACGCCCGCGTGGATATCGGGGGCCGCCCGAACGTTCAGGACGTCGGCGGTGACCGACATCCGGCACTTCGCCGCGCCGCTGGTCGGGGAGCTTCCGTTGGCGTCGCCGCCGACCGAGTACATGTAGGCGACGGCCACCACGGCACCGCCGATCAGCACAGTCTTGGGCACCAGCAGCACTTCGCACGCTCCTTGTCGCGGTACTCCTGGTTCCACGGTCCCGCATCCCGCAGCCGCGGCGCCAGTGATCAGCCGGGAAACACCCGTCGGAGCCAACGACGGCGACGCAGCGTCACATAGACAGCGAGAAGCCCCCCGCCGCGGGGCGAGGGGCTTCCCGAACGAGTGTCAGCCCGCCATCTTCTTCTGCAGGTTCTCGTCGAGCGTGCCGAGGAAGTCCTCGGTGGTCTGCCATTCCTGGTCCGGGCCGACCAGCGCGGCGAGGTCCTTGGTCATCCGGCCGCTCTCGACGGTCTCGATGATGACGTTCTCCAGCGCGTCGGCGAAGCCGATCACCTCGGGGGTGCCGTCCAGCTTGCCGCGGTGCTTGAGGCCGCCGGTCCACGCGAAGATCGACGCGATCGGGTTGGTCGAGGTCGGCTTGCCCGCCTGGTGCTGGCGGTAGTGCCGGGTGACCGTGCCGTGCGCGGCCTCGGCCTCGACGGTCTTGCCGTCCGGGGTCATCAGCACCGAGGTCATCAGGCCCAGCGAGCCGAAGCCCTGCGCGACGGTGTCGGACTGCACGTCACCGTCGTAGTTCTTGCAGGCCCAGACGTAGCCGCCCTCCCACTTCATCGCCGCGGCGACCATGTCGTCGATCAGGCGGTGCTCGTAGGTCAGGCCCTTGGCGTCGAACTCGGCCTTGAACTCGGTGTCGAACACGTTCTGGAAGATGTCCTTGAACGAGCCGTCGTAGGCCTTGAGGATCGTGTTCTTCGTCGACATGTAGACCGGGTAGTTCCGGTTCAGGCCGTAGGCGAAGGACGCGCGGGCGAAGTCCTCGATGGACTTGTTGAAGTTGTACATGCCCATCGCCACACCGCCGTCGGGGCCGTAGTTGGCCACGACGTGCTGGATCGGCTCGGAGCCGTCCTGCGGGGTGAAGGTCATGGTCAGCTCACCGGCGCCGGGCACCTTGAAGTTGGTGGCCTTGTACTGGTCGCCGTGGGCGTGACGGCCGATGATGATCGGCTTGGTCCAGCCGGGCACCAGGCGCGGGATGTTGGAGATGATGATCGGCTCGCGGAACACCACGCCGCCGAGGATGTTGCGGATCGTGCCGTTGGGCGAGACCCACATCTTCTTGAGGCCGAACTCCTCGACCCGAGCCTCGTCCGGGGTGATGGTCGCGCACTTCACGCCGACGCCGTGCTCCTTGATGGCGTTGGCGGCGTCGATGGTCACCTGGTCGTCGGTGGCATCGCGGTGCTCGATGCCCAGGTCGTAGTACGCCAGGTTGACGTCCAGGTACGGGTGGATCAGCTTGTCCTTGATGAACTGCCAGATGATGCGGGTCATCTCGTCGCCGTCGAGTTCGACGACCGTTCCCTGGACCTTGATCTTGGCCATGAGCCGCGGTGCTCCTCTCGCCTTACTGCGCGCCTTCAAACGGTACAAGCGTACTGGTAACTGGACGCGCTTCGTATGCCTGTGTGCACACTCACCCTAGGACTCGGTCAGCTCACGCCATTCGTCGGCGAGCATCGCGTAGACCGCTTCGTCGGCCCAGCGGCCCTTGACGAACTCGTTCTGCTTGAACCTGGCCTCGAAGCGCATGCCGAGCCGCTCCAGCAGCCGCCCGGACGCCCGGTTGTCGGCGTCGAGCCTGCCGATGACGCGGTGCAGGCCGAGTTCGTCGAATCCGACCTTGAGCATCTCGACGGCGGCCTCACCGGCGTAGCCCTTGCCGCCGTGGTCGGGGTGGAGGGTGTAGCCGATCTCGCCGCCCTGGTGCTGCTCGCTCGTCCAGAGCAGCATGACGTCGCCGATCAGCTCGCCGGTGTCGGCGAGGGTGACGGCCAGCCGGAGGCCGTCACCCTCCTTGGCGAGCGAGGTCGACGTCAGATAGACGTGCAGCGCCTCCTCGGTCTCCTCGCGGGTGCGGGGCTCCCAGTAGAGGTACTTCGCGACGTCCTCGCGGGACTGGATCGCGTGCAGTGCGTCCAGGTCGTCCATGGAGAACTGACGCAGGACCAGGCGGCGGGTCTTGATGGGAAGCTCAGGGCGCGACACTCGGCCGAGGGTAGTCCTTCGTCGGGATTGACGGCCGCCCGTGATCGAATACCGCCATGGCCACCGGACCCACCCACGCGATGAGCGGCCTGGCCGCCTGGGCGGCGGTCACCGCCCTGGCCGCCGACACGGCGCTGGGCACACTGTCGATCAAAGGCTGGCTGGTCGGCGCCGTCCTGGCCACCGGGGCGGCGCTGCTGCCCGACCTCGACCACCCACAGTCGACGGTGTCGACCACCTTCGGCCAGGTCACCGCGGCCGGGTCGAAGCTGATCAACGCCGTCAGCCACGGGATCTACCAGGTCACCAGGACCAGTCGGGACAGCGACCGCGACGGCGGCCACCGCGGCTTCACCCACACCCTGGTCTTCGCCGCCCTGGCCGCCGTGATCACCACGGCCACCATCCAGACCAGCCGCTCCTGGGCGCTGCCGGTGCTCATGTTCTTCTTCAGCGGCCTCGCCGTGCGCGGCATCATGCACAAGTGGTGCCCCCGCAACGACGCGCTGTGGATCACCGGTACCGCCGTGATGCTCACCTACGCCTGTCTCAAATGGACAGACCGGACCGACGCCGACGCCGCGGCCTGCGGCGTCGCCGTCGCCATCGGCTGCATCGCCCACTACCTCGGCGACGCCATCACCGAGCAGGGCTGCCCGATCCTCTGGCCGGTCCCGATCGCCTGGCGCACCTGGTACCCCGTCGCCCCACCGAAGTTCCTCCGCATGCGCACCGGCGGCCGCGTCGAGATGGCCATGGTCGGCCCCTTGGTCACCCTGATCGCCGTCTGGGCGTCGGCGATCGCGCTGCACCGGGCAGGGGCCCTGCCGGTACTCGACGGGGTCAACCTGACCCCGTGGAACCTGATCGAGATGCCCGACTGGAAGTTCTGGGCCTAGCCAGGGTGCGCCCCGACGGCGTCGCGGATCTGTGACCCGAGTTCGGCGTCGGCGCTGTGGGCGCAGTGGGCGCAGCAGAAGAAGCGGCCCTCGACCTCGACCCCGTGGCCGAGGATGCGGCAGCGACAGTGCTCGCACACGGGCGCCAGCTTGGTGATCGCGCACTCGAAGCTGTCGAAGGTGTGCACCTGGCCACTGACCGTGCGCACCTCGAAGGCCATCCAGTAGTCGTTGCCGCAGGTATCACAAACCGCCATCCGCCCACTCCCTGTCCGTCGTGACGCCTGCCAGCCTGCGCCTGCCTCCACAGACCGGCAACCGGAACGGCGTCGGACCACATGGGATGCGCGCATTAGTTGTACGGTTCGGCTTCTTGCGCCCTAACCGCACAACCCACCGAACAAGATCGTCTCGGCGGCTGCCGACACCAGCCGGAGCCGGGGTCACGCGAGGTCAGTCTGGGAGGAGTGTGAACGCCGGGATGTGGTCTGGCCGAACCACGCTGAAATGCTTGCGGTCGAGCGTGGCTATCTCATGGACATCCAGTCGCTCGGCGACGGCGATCACACACGCGTCCACAGCCCCGATGGGCAGATCGGCGTATTTCTCCACCAGTTTCGCCGCCCGCACATAGTCGACCGGAAGTAGGTTGACAACCTGAAGTTCGCCCTCACCCAGGGCACTGAGGAAAAGCGCCTCAGCTCGACTGCCACGACGGCTTTCGAGAAGCTGGCAAACTTCGACGACAACTGGGGCGGGCACGAGAACAGGGCCCATATGCCCCTCAAGAAGCGCCAGGCAACGCTGATGGTGATCATCACGATCATTGGCCACCGCAACCAGTGGACCAGTATCCGTGATGATCACCCGGCGGACCGACGGTTGATCTCCCGAAGAATGTCCTCGGATCGCTCGGCGAAGTCGGGCTCAGCAGTCACACTGCCCGCGAATGACAGCCGCCGTACCTGCCGGTCCGGAGCGAAACTCGAACCGGAACCGGTGACGAGCTGCAACACGACAGCGCGCACGGCATCCGCCTGGACGGGATTCAACTGGTCGACGAGCTCATGAATGTCGTCGTACCGATGCGCCTCGGCTGTCATGTGCCCAGCTTACGGCAGGGCATACCGCCTCGGGGCATGATAAGGCCATGACCAAGCTCTGCATCGCCCAGAATCCGGAGGCGGACGCCCTGCTGGAGGAGAGTCCATTGGCCCTTCTCCTCGGCATGCTTCTTGATCAGCAGATCCCCATGGAGGTCGCGTTCGGAGGGCCGAAGAAGCTGGCCGACCGGATCGGCAAGATCGATGCCCGCACGTTCGCCGAGTACGACGCCGAGAAGTTCGCGGCCATCGCGGCCACCCCGCCCGCAGTGCACAGGTTCCCGGGGTCGATGGCCAAGCGGATCCAGGCGCTGTGCCAGTACCTCGTCGAGCATTACGACGGTGATACGCAGGCCATTTGGACCGATGGTGACCCGTCCGGCGCGGAGATCTTCAAGCGGCTCAAGGCGTTGCCGGGGTTCGGGGAGCAGAAGGCGAAGATCTTCATCGCCCTGCTCGGCAAGCAGCGCGGCCTCACCGCTGACGGTTGGCGCGAGGCCGCGGGGAGCTATGGCGATGACGGGGCGCATCGGTCGGTGGCCGACGTCGTCGATCAGGTCAGTCTGGGTGAGGTGCGGGCATTCAAGAAGGCCGCCAAGGCAGCGGCGAAGAACGGGTAGCTAGATTGCCCGCGTGCAGCCTCCCGTCATCCCCGGTCTGACGCTCGCGGGCCCGCTCGGCCAAGGCGGGTTCGGCACCGTCTTCCTCGCCCGTCAGGACCGCCTTGAGCGCGATGTCGCGGTCAAGGTCGACAATCGGGTGCTCGCGACCGAGCGCGACCGGATTCGGTTCCTTCGCGAGGCTCGGGCCGCCGCGCGGCTCTCGGGGCACCCGAATGTGGTCAACGTGTACGACGCCGGGGTGACGCCCGATGGCTGCCCGTACATCGTCATGGAGTTGTGCACGGGCGGGTCCCTCGCCGACGTGCAGGCCCGCGAAGGCGTCCTCGCCGTCGATCGGGTGATCGAGATCGGTGGGCAGTTGGCCGACGCGCTGGCGCACGCGCACGCGGCCGGGATCCTGCATCGCGACATCAAGCCCGCGAACATCCTGGTCAACGCGTTCGGGGCGGTGAAGCTGGCCGACTTCGGGCTGGCCGCCATCCTCGACGCGCACGCCGAGCACACCGTGACCGTCGGGGCACTGAGCCCCAACTACGCCGCGCCCGAGGTGTTCGCGCATGCGGCGCCGAGTCGGGCGGGGGACATCTACTCGCTGGGGGCGACCCTCTACACGCTGGCCAGCGGCAGGCGGCCGCGGGACATCCCGTGGCCGTCGAGCTCGCTGGACTCGCTGGTCGCCGCCCTGCGCGCGCCGGTCGCGCCGATCGAGCACGCGCCGCCGCTGCTCAACTCCGCCCTGCTCGGCGCGCTGGAGGCCGACTCCGGCAGGCGGACCCTCAGCGCCGAGCAACTGCGCGACGAGCTGCGGGGGCTGCTGCCGCCCCGGCGGATCACCCCCGCGGTCACGCCGAAGCGGCGGGCCGGGCGGATCGCCGCGGGCGCCGTGGCCGGGGTGGCGCTGCTCGCCGCGGGTTTCCTCGCGCGCGGGCTGGTCACCCCGGAGACCGCGGTAGCTCAGAACAGTCAGAGCGGGCAGAGCGCCGACACCAGCAAGAAGGACGCCGTCCCGCCGAAGATGGCCGACTGCGGCAAGGCCTCATTCTGCGTGACCGACGCCTGCTTCGGCGGGCTCGTCACCGTCGGCGACCGCGACGTGCAGGCCCGCGCCATCCCGTGCACCGAGCCCCACCCCAACGAGGCGTTCAGCGGCCTGTGGCTGTCGGACGAGAACGCCATCCTCAACGTCAGCCAGATCCTCGAACTGCCCGAGGTCAAAGCCGCGTGCTCAGCCGAAGTCATGAGAGAGCGAACCGAGACCGACGCCGACACCACCGGCTGGGAGATCGACATCATCCCGTCCGACGCGGGCGCACAGGGCCGCACATACCTGTACTGCATCGCGGGCCCGGCCGAGGGCGACAGCTCGCGCAGCGTCTTCACCGGTGGCTGACGCGCGCCGTCCCGCTTACCCTGATTCACCGGAGGTGGCCCCATGCGAGCAGCGGTAGGCGACCGACTTCATGTCCACGGTCGCAAGGTCGGCAATGCGGACGCTCTTGGTGAGATCGTTGAGGTGCGCGGCGCCGACGGCGCCCCGCCGTATCTGGTCAAGTTCGATGACGGACACCAGGGCCTGGTCTTCCCAGGGCCCGACTGCGAGGTCGAGCACGAGTCCCCCTGATGCGACTAGAGCTGTGTCCATGAGCGTTGTCGGGCTATCGGCGGATCCAGGTTTCCGCTGGGCGTGCCGCCGGAATGCCGCTCGTACTGGGTGTACTTGGGCGTTCCGGCGGTGCGGCCAGCGGGAAGCTGGGCCGTCGAGAGCCTGGCAACGTTCGTGGACACAGCTCTAGGTAGCCTGTGGCCCTCTTCGACTCCACAAGGGGGGCACCATGCGATCTCGGCTGGCGACCATCCTGGCCGCGGCGGTACTGACGGCTGGTCTGACCGCGTGCCAGCAGGTGCGCGAGGCCACGAGCGCGGCTGACGCGGCCACCGACAAGGCGAGCATCTGCCTTGAGGCGGTCCGGCTCGCGGGCTTCTACCCGGACGTCTCCAACCCTGACCAGGCGGTGAAGGACGCGGAGAAGACCGCGCAGGAGCTGTCCGCGCTCGCGGAGAAGACCGGCGACACGACGCTCAAGGACGCCATCAACGGCGTGTCGGACAAGATCGGGGCGCTCGGCCCCGGCTCGATCGACCCCGCGAACGTGGCGGCGTGGGCCAAGGAGAAGGTCGGCGCGGTCAACGCGCTGTCCCAGGCCTGCCTGTAATTACCGCTGGAAACACTGATGGCCGCCTGCCGAGTCGGCAGGCGGCCATCAGGTCCGCGGGATTACACGTTCGTGATTTCCTCGATCAGGGCATCGACGTCGAAATGATCGCTCTCCGCACCCAACGGAACGATCTTTGTGGTGGCCAGCAAGAACCGCTCCACCGCGTCGTGGTCCATTTCCAGCACCGCGTGCCCCTCCGGCGACTCGATCTCGAGCACCATGACCGACTTACCGCCGGAGAACTCCGGGCTGAGCCGCACGTCACCCTCGCCTGACGGGCCGATCAGCCCCGCGACCAGCAGGTCCCTCGCGAAGATCCACTCGACCCAGCGGTCCCGGTCGGTCTGGAACGCCGCGGTGATGGTGAACGGTTCGTCTGCCCGGTACGTCCACCGGGAGCGCACCGGGGTGCTGCCGCCATACAGCGAGATGAGTTGCTCAGTGTGCTGCGCGTTGGTGGTCATCTCGTCGCCTCCTGTTCCCGGTTTCCGCTCGTGGTTGTGCGAACCCGTCAGCTGGGAAACGTCGCGCTCGGCGGTCTGTGATGCCAAGACCTGCACATTCACGCGATCGGGGGACGAGGCCACGATCGGTATATACCCGTTTGCAGGGAGTTCGTAACGGGATCGGCACCTACGAGCTGTCGGTCCCAACAGGACACGAAACGCTGCCCTTCCTGCGGCCTTCCCATCCGCGACGGCGCCCCTGGCCAGGGGGTATTCCTCGATGTATGCGCTTCTCCAGATCGAACACCTTCTACGGCGACCCGCTCGACGACGTCTCGGGGTGGGCGGAGGTGATCACCCAGAACGTGGCGGCGCACCAGGTCAGTGCCACCGAGGCCGCCGTGTTCATGTGGCTGAGCCCCGAGGACAACACCTGGTGGTACGTGGAGGTGACGCTCGACGACTACCAGGCCGTCACCGCCGAGCCCATGGACATCGCCGAGGACGAACCGACCAACACCTACGCCCTCGACGACAACTGCTACTACTGCACCGCCGCCGCCCTGCGCGGCATCACGGTGGACAAGCTCATCACCGAGACCGAGCTGATGCAGTACGCGGGCGGCGCCACCGTCCCCGAGGTCGATGAGCTGTTCGCCGCGGCGGGCCTGTCCACCGCCTACACCGAGTACTCGACCTTCGACGAGGTCCAACAGGCCGTCGTCGCGGCCGCGGACGACAACGACAAGAAGTTCGCGCTGTGCTTCGTCCGCGCCGACGGGAGCGGCCACGCCGTCGTCGTCAGCAGGGAACAAGGCCAGACCAAGTTCCTCGACTACCAGCCCAGCGAGGCCGACGACGCCCACGACGACGTCAGCCAGGGCGCGACGTTCCTGCTCTACCCCCAGTGACGCCGAACGCCCGGCCGGAAGTCCCGGCCGGGCGTTGGGGAATCCAGCGGATCAGATAAGGCCGAGCTCCTTGACCGCGTCGCGCTCCTCGGCCAGCTCGGCGACCGAGGCGTCGATGCGGGCGCGGGAGAACTCGTTGATCTCCAGGCCCTGGACGATCTCGTACCGGCCGCCCGCGCAGACCACCGGGAACGACGAGATCAGGCCCTCAGGCACGCCGTACGAGCCGTCCGACGGGATGGCCATGGAGGTCCAGTCGCCCTCGGCGGTGCCGTTGACCCAGTCGTAGATGTGGTCGATGGCGGCGTTGGCGGCCGAGGCGGCCGACGAAGCGCCGCGGGCCTCGATGATGGCCGCGCCGCGCTTGGCCACGGTCGGGATGAAGGTGTCGGCGAGCCAGGCCTCGTCGTTGACGGCCTCAGCGGCGTTGCGGCCGCCGACCTCGGCGTTGAAGAGGTCGGGGTACTGGGTGGCCGAGTGGTTGCCCCAGATGGTCAGCTTCTTGATCTCGGTGACCGGCACGCCCAGCTTGGCCGCGAGCTGCGAGATCGCGCGGTTGTGGTCGAGGCGGGTCATCGCGGTGAAGCGCTCGCGGGGGACGTCCGGCGCGTGCGACGCGGCGATGAGCGCGTTGGTGTTGGCCGGGTTGCCGACCACCAGCACGCGCACGTCGTCGGCGGCACCGGCGTTGATCGCCTCACCCTGGGGCTTGAAGATGCCGCCGTTGGCCGCGAGCAGATCGCCGCGCTCCATGCCCGCGGCGCGGGGGCGGGCGCCGACCAGCAGTGCCACGTTCACCCCGTCGAACGCCTTCTTGGCGTCGTCGGTGATCTCGATGCCGCTGAGCAGCGGGAAGGCGCAGTCGTCGAGTTCCATCGCGGTGCCCTCGGCGGCCTTGACCGCCTGCGGGATCTCCAGCAGCCGCAGGTTGACCTGGGTGTCGGCGCCGAGCAGCTGCCCGGAGGCGATGCGGAAGAGCAGGGCGTAGCCGATCTGGCCGGCGGCGCCGGTGACGGTGACGTTGACGGGTGCCACTTGGCGGATCCTCCCGAGTAAGCGGACGTTGCGGTCTCAAGGAGAGACCGCTGGTTCACGGGCGCGTCCACGCGGCAGGCTGCCCTGTCAGCAGCGTCGCCCGGCACCCGGGAGGCTACCAAGCACCCGGGGGTCCGGACCGCGCGCGGTGAGAAGGGTCTCGACGGTCCCTATCGGGTGGTTCTGTGCCGACAGGCCCCTGAACTGCGTCATCAGCCCCTCCGCGCGGTCGATCATGAGCGCATCGGCGGGCCAGGCGGAGGGAATCACACCGGAACATGGTTATCGAACTGCTCGGCGAGGAGTTGCGCGGGCATCGGGAGGGGGCGGGGCTGAGCCTGGCGGAGGTGACCGTGCGGACCGGCATCAGCACGTCGAAGCTGAGCCGGATGGAGAACGGCCGCAAACCGCAGAAGTCCGGCGACGTCGACCTGCTCCTCAAGGTCTACGGCGTGCACGGCTCCCGCCGCGACGACCTGCTCGCCCTGGTCGACGGCATGGGCGGGGCGCAGTCGGCCACGCTGCGGGTGCTGGAGTCCAAGGCGACCATGCTGGTCGACTACGAGCAGGCCATCGTCCCGGCGCTGCTGCAGACCGTCCCCTACGCCCAGGCCGCGCTGCGCGAGGTCAGCATGATCGACGAGAGCTGCGTCGAGGAGCAGTACACCCACCGCCTGCGCCGTCAGGCCGTGTTGCGCCGGGCCCAGCCGCCGCGGTTCTTCGCCATCGTGGCCGAGTCGGCCCTGCGCGCGGCCGTCGGCGGCCGCGACGTCATGCGGGGCCAGCTGCGCTACCTGGGCGAGGCGGGGCGGAAGCCGAACGTGACCATCCGCGTGGTCCCCGACCTGCCGCACGGCCACCCCGGCCTCGGCGGACCGTTCCAGCGGCTGCAGTTCCGCGAGCGCGGCGCCGTGGTGGTGTTGGAGAACCGAACATCGACGGTGATCGTCGAGGACCTTGCCGAGGTCAAGATCTACGACCGGATCGTGGTCGAGCTGCTCAGTGTCGCGCTGAGCGAGGAGGACTCGCTGGCCATGATCGAGAGTCTGACCATGGCGCCCGCCTGATCAGCGCGAGAGCGGGCCACCCTCGATGGTCATCGCGACCGCGATCACCATCACGCCGAAGGCGGTGTAGGCGAGCACGTCGATAGCGCGGCTGCGGATCGCCACCAGGCCCGCCTGCTCGTCGCGCAGCAGCGCGCGCAGGCCCGCGGCCAACAGCAGCGCGAGGCCGATCCACACCGTTCCCTCACGCCAGTAGTACTGGGTGATCCGCACGAGCCCGACCACCACCACCGCCATCACCAGCGCGAACGGCAGATGGACCAGGGCGGGGTGCTTACCGGTGCGCGGCCCCCGCTCACGCGGACAGGTTCCGCTCCGCGGCGGCGACGGTGTTGCTCATGAGCATCGCGATGGTCATCGGGCCGACGCCGCCGGGCATCGGGGCCAGGAAGCCCGCGACCTCCCGCACGTCCGGGTGGACGTCGCCGACCAGGCCCGCGTCGGTGCGGGTGACGCCGACGTCGAGCACCGCGGCGCCGGGCTTGATCATGTCCGCGGTGATCAGGCCCGCGTTGCCCGCGGCCGCGACGACGATGTCGGCGCGGCGGACCTCGGCGGCGAGGTCCTTGGTGCCGGTGTGGCACAGGGTGACCGTGGCGTTCTCGCTGCGGCGGGTCAGCAGCAGACCCAGCGGGCGGCCGACGGTCACACCGCGGCCGACCACGGTGACGCGCGCGCCCGCGAGCGGGACGTCGTAGCGGCGCAGCAGCTCCACGATGCCGACCGGGGTGCACGGCAGCGGGCCTTCGTCGCCGAGGACGAGCTTGCCCAGGTTGACCGGGTGCAGGCCGTCTGAGTCCTTGGCCGGGTCGACCCGCTGCAGCGCGCGGCCCGCGTCGAGGTGGCCGGGCAGCGGGAGCTGGATCAGGTAGCCGGTGCACTCCGGGTTGGCGTTCAGCTCGTCGATGACGGCTTCCAGCTCGGCCTGGGTGGTCTCGGCGGGCAGGTCGCGGCGGATCGAGTTGAGACCGATCTTCTTGCAGGTGCGGTGCTTGCTGCGGACATAGGACTGGGAGCCTGCGTCGTCGCCGACCAGCACCGTGCCAAGGCCGGGAACCACACCGCGCGCGGCGAGGGCCTCGACCCGGCCGCGCAACTCGGCGAGGATCGCGTCACGGGTGGCATTGCCGTCAAGAATCGTCGCGGTCACGGGCCCCATCCTCTCACTCGCGGCGTGGACTGGCGGCGACCCCCACCGCGACGAAGGTGATCACCACGCCCGCGACCGTGGCGGCCTGGAGCCCGCCCGCGGCCACGTCGAGCAGCAGCGCGCCCGCCAGCTGGCCCGCGACCGCGCACAGGCCGACCATCAGCACACCGATCAGCCGCACCGCGAACACCGCGGTCGACAGCGCGAACACGCCCAGCGCGCCGCCCGCGTAGAGCCACCACTGCGGCGGCAGCGCGTCGGGCAGCCCGCGCAGCGCGACGTCGACCCCCGAGGCCAGCAGGAGCGCGACCAGGCCGACGGCGAAATTGAGGGCCGAGGCCACCGCGACGCTGTCGGCGGTCGCCCTGACCTGGCCGTTCACCGCCTGCTGCCAGCCGATCCCGACCCCGGCCAGCGCTGGGACCAGCGCCAGCCACAGGTGTCCCGACCTGCCGAACTCGTCGGACACCGCGACCCCGACGGCGACGACCGCGAGCGCCGCCCCAAAGGCGCGCGACGCCGTGATCGGCTGCGGTTCGCCTGGCGCGAGGCCCGCCCGGTCGACCGCCAGGCTGCTGACGACCTGGCCCGCCACGACGGCGACGGTGAACACCGCGACCCCGAGCGCCGACACCGTCAAGCCCTGGGATGTCACGTACCAGGCGCCCGCGGTGCCGCCGAGACACTGCCACGGCCGCAGTCGGCGGGCCCTCAGACCGTCGATGAGGCGCTGTACCGCCGCCCGGGTTGCGGGTGTGGCGGCCACTGCGCTCGCGAGGATCACCAGGCCGATGGCGAAGGAGATAGCCGCCGCGATCAGGCCGTCACCCAGCGCGCTGCCCAACTCGCCGTTGATCCGCGCCTGGAGCGCGAGCACGACACCGCCGAGCACGGCGACGACCGCGCCCAACGGCTTCGACACGCTCAGATCCAGCGGTGCCGGACGGCGTGCACGGCGAGTTGGAAGCGGGTCGTGGCGCCCGCGTGGTCCATCAGGCGCTGCAGGTGCCGGAACACCGTGCGCCTACTGACGCCGAGCTGGCGGGCGATGGAGTCGTCGTTGGCGCCCGCGGCGAGCAGGCCGAGCAGGCGCTGCTCGATCGGCTGCACCGGCGAGGCCGCGCGGACGGCACCGTGCAGCGGCACCGCCAGCCGCCACGACGCCTCGAACAGCCCGATCAGGGCCGAGAGCAGGCTGCTGGGCCGCACGACGAGCAGCGACCGGTTGACGTCGGCCTCGGCGACGGGCAGCGAGACGGTGGCGAACTGCTGGTCGATGATCGTCAGCTTGACCGGCACCTCGGGCAGGACCCTGGCCTGCTCACCGGCGGCGACGCACGGCTGGATGTTGTGCGCGTAGCGGCCGGGGTCCTCGACGGCGGCACGCGAGTAGACGACCTTGTAGGTGACCTCGCCGCGGGCCAGCTGCTCCAGCTCGGCCTTGTTGACGTGGCCCTCGGTGAAGTACGGGGGCGAGTCCAGCCTGCGGATCTCGGTGCGCGCGCTCAGCTCCATCTGCTGGATCCGCTGGGCGATGGCGGTACCGGTGACCACCTCGATCAGGTCATCGGTGCGCTGTGGGGAGATCGCGCGGCGGAACGTGTCGTACGCGTTGAGCGTGGCGACCCGCGCCTGCTCCAGCTCCGACTCCCGGCGGCGGCTGAGGATCTGTAGACCGGAGGCGGGCGGGACCGGCGTTATCGTCAGCCCGTCGGGGCCACCCGCGCCGACCAGACCCGCGTCGATCAGCGCGCGCAGACCGCGTCGGACCAGGTCAAGGTGTTCGGCCGACCCGACCGCGATCTCCTCGGCCGTCGACGGGCCGGTGCGCAGCAGGTAGGTGTAGCAGCGGATCTCGTCGTCGGGCAGCCCCAGACGAGACAGGTGCGGCGCGAGATCGCCCTCGGACATGCCGCGAAGGTTGGCACAGATGTGACGGTGACACAAACAGGTTGCCCCGTGCCGCTGTCGAGCGATGTGGCAGGGTCAACGACCGAACCACCGTATGCCGGGGGCTTGCGGACAGGAGAAGATGTCTACGTGGCACAACCGACGCAGCTGAACCCGACGGAACAGGATGCCCTGGTCAAGCAGATCGGGCTGGCCCTGCTCCGAGCGGCGCCCGCCGACTGGCAGTCGATCGGCGTGGAGTACCGCGCCCTGGGCCGGTACGCCGAGGCCACCGGCAAACTGACCCGCACCGATGAGACCGTTGAGGAGATCAAGGTCTCCCCGGACATCGCCGTGCTCTTCGCCAGGCTGCGCGCCGGGATGTACCGGGAGGGCCGCGGCACCTGGTACAACGCCCGCTACCAGCTGGACCAGCCGTCGGCCTACAACCTCGAATACGACCGCGAGGAACCGCGGTGGGTCAACCCGCCGCCGCCCCCGGCCTACGCTGATGATCTTCGCACGTTCCCCCGCGAGGAACAGAACGTGCCCGACTGGCTGCTGCGCAGGATGGCCGGACTCAAGCCCCCGTTCCGCGTCGCCCGGATCTTCGACGGGGCGGGCCCGAGCGGTCGGCCCATGGTGAACCGGCCGCCGATCGAGGACGCCGAAGAAGTGCTGCGCTACCTCGACAGCGCCCCCCTCGCCCTGCCGCAGCGCGGCTTCGACAAGGACTACCTGGACGACGAGGGCAGGCAGGCGGTCCCGGTCGCGTTCCACACCGACGGCACGTGGATCTGGCCCGCCGCGGTCAACTACTACCTGCGAGTCCACGGCATTCCCCCGGAACTTGAGCTCCAGGACCACATCCGGCGGGCGGGCGGTGCCCCAGATGTGGACGAAGCCACCCGAACCGCCGCAGCGAGTTTCCTGACCCGCGGCGGTCCTCGTCGCCCGAACGGGGCCGCACGGCCCGCGGAGGCCGCTCGACCGGCCCGGCCGGACGCCGAACCTGGACGGGGCGGGGACGCGGTCAAGCCGGACACGGGTCGCCCGGCGGACGCAGGCAGGCCTGGTGACGCGGATCGCTCGGCTGATGCCGGCGGCCCGGCCGAGGGCGGGCGTCCCGCCGACGCGGGCCGACCCAGCGACGCGGGTCGTCCAGTCGACACGGGTCGCGGCGCTGACATTGGCCGCTCGGCGGATGCGGGTCGTCCGGCCGAAGCGGGCCGTCCAGTTCAGGCAGGCCGTCCAGTTGAGGCAGGCCGTCCAGTTGAGGCAGGTCGTTCCGGCGATGAGGGGCGTCCGGCTGAGGCGGGTCGTCGGGAGGCGAGCGAAGCCGTTGGCGCCGATGCGGGCCACTCGGTTGACGCAGGCCGGTCCGCGGACGCGGGCAGGCCGGTTGGCGGACGTCCAGCGGATGTGCAGGCAGCTGGGCTTGTCCCTGGGGGCGCGGACCGTCCCGTGAACCTGTTCACCCCTGTCCGCCCGGCCGAACCCGACTTCGGCGCAGGCAGGCACGGAGGCTTTCCCGGAAGGCCCACCGGCACCGCGCAGCCGAGCGATGGCGCCCAAGCGGGCTTCGCCCCCACCGACGAACAGACAGCGAGCCGGCCGTTCCCACAGACCGGACCAGGCACGGCAGGTCAAACGGCCTCCACCCCACGACCGCCGATCATGGGTCCGGACGGTCCCGTGCCACCCATCCCGGTGCAGGCGGGCTACGCCATGCTCCACAAGGACCGCCAGAAGCTCACCGCCGATCAGCCGGGCACGCCGCCCGACGCCGAGTCCACCTCCCCGGCAGGCGAACACCCCAGCAGGCCCGCCGAGCCGGACTCAGCCACCGACGCGGCCGATCAACTGCCCGCGCCTGCCGACTCGGCGGTCGGGCAGGACGGTGTTGACACATCGGCAGGCACGCCGGATCAGGCACCCGGCCACTGGACAGGTCCCGCGGCCGAAGTCCGACCCGCGCACCCGAGCGACGTCCGACCCGCCGACGCCGCTCGCGCCCACCACGACGGCCCGCCCGCAGGCGCGGACCAAGGTCCAAGCCATGACACAACCTTCGCCACCAGTGAAGACCCGCGTGGCGACCGATCGTTTGCAGGCACCGAACGCCCGACCGACCAGTCCGTCGCCACCACCGAAGATCCGGCCGACAGCCGATCCCACGCCGCACGCGAAGACGACAGCCGACCGGCTGAAGAACCAACCAAGAGCCGATCTGACGAACCGGCCGAGAGCCGCTCCTTCACGCTCACCGAAGACCCGGCCGGCAGCCGAACCCACGCCGCACGCGAAGACGACAGCCGACCGGCCGAACAACCGAGTGAGAGCCGGTCATTCGCCACTGCTGACGAACCAGCCGAGAGCCACCCCTTCACCTTCACCGAAGGCCCGGCCGACAGCCGACCCTCCACCGCGAGCGAAAGCCCCAGCGCACCCGCCGAAGAACCAACTGAGAGCCGATCGTCCGCCACTGCTGACGAACCAGCCGAGAGCCACCCCTTCACCTTCACCGAAGGCCCGGCCGACAGCCGAACCCACGCCGCACGCGAAGACGACAGCCGACCGGCCGAACAACCAACCGAGAGCCGATCAGTCGCCATTGCCGAAGGCAAAACCGACGACCGGTCGTTCGCCAGTGCCGAAGGCGCGACCGCTGGCCCGCCCTCTGTCACCAGCGAAGAACCGCCCAACGGCGCCCCTTCGCTGACCGCGAGCGAGTCGGGCAGCGGCCACCTGGCCGACTCCGGCACACCGCAAGCGTCATCGGGTGGCGCCCCATCAGAGGCTCCGCCGCGCGGTTGGGCGACCGAACCGGGTGGTGCCCACGACCAGCAGGGCCGACCGGTTACTGATCCCGTCGAGCCGACTGTGGCCGACCAAGCCGCCCCGCGCTGGAGCGCGGAGCCGTCGATGGCCGGACACGAGGACGAGCAGCGGACAGCCCACTGGTCCCCCACTGACTGGAACACCGGCGAGCAGCCGAAACCCGAGCCCGCCGAACAACCCACGTCGGCATGGTCACCGGCCGAAACCGCCGCGATGGCGGCCACCGACTGGTCGACCGAACTCCCGGCGTCCGTCAGCGGGACCGCCGACCACGACGCTCCAGGCCCCGAGACTTCCGAAGGCAGGCCCAGTTGGGCTGCCGAGCAGTCCCCTGCTGCCGACCAACGCTCCACCGCCGACCAACCGCCCTTCGGCAACCAACCACCCTTCGCGGACCAACCACCCTTCGCGGACCAACCACCCTTCGCGGACCAACCAACCTCCGCCGACCAGACGGCGTTCGCCGACCAACCATTCTCGAAGGATCGGGCACCCGCAGGCGACCGATCGTTCGCCGAGGAAGGGTTCGTGGGTGGCCAAACGGCCCGCGATCACGCACCCGCCAACCACTCGGCCCCTGTCGCCGGATCGGCACCGGTCGGCGACCAGGCTCGATTCACCGAGCAAGCGACCAGCGATCAAACGCGACTCGCCGACGAAGCACCCATCGTCGATCGAACATCGGACAGCAGCCAGGCACCGTTCGGTGACCAGGCGCCCATCAGCGACCACGCATCACTCGGTGACCGAGCGCCCGGCACCGACCACCCGTCAATCGGTAACCAAGCGTCGGCTGTTGGCCAGGTGCCTGCAGGCGACGACGCCCTGTTCCGTGACCAGGCACCGTTCGGCGACCAGGTGGCCGGTCAGGCGGCGGTTGGTGATCAAGAGACGCGTGATCGGACATCCGCTGGCGACCAGGTGACCACCGCGGTCCAGTCCGACGAACTCGACTACCAGGGACCGGGTGCGGCTCCGATCGGTGGCCGTGCGGCCGACCACGCACGGGTGAACGGATCGCATGCGGTCGGTGACGTCCGCGATGATCGTCAAGGGCGTGACACGACCCATGGACTGACTCCCGCGTCGGGCGAGCCCGAGTTCGGCGAGGCGGCAGCTGTCGTGATGGGGATCCCGGCAGGTGATCTTTCTCCGACCGATCTCGGCGAACAGCGCTCCGACTGGGTCGCGGAACCCGCCACGATCCCGCCGGGTGACGTGTCGCCCACCGAACCCGCGCCCGTGGTGGCCCCGGCCTGGTCGTCCGCCGACGACGAGCCTGGGGTCGAAGCGGCTGTCGACCGGGTTCGGGAGCGGCTCGCCGGGTTGGGGATCGCTGAATCCCGATACCGGATCGGCGCGACCCCGGACGTGCCCGGGTGGGCGATGGTGCGGACCGCCGAGGGGTGGCGGGTCGGCTGGTTCGATCGGGAGTTTGTGTCCTCCGCGGTGTTCGCGGGCGCGACGGACGCGGGGGCTTTCCTGGTCGGCAAGCTGTTGTTCGACGAGCAGACCGCTGAGGGACCCGCGACTGTGCGGGCTTCGCTGGCCGACCTCGTGGACGACGATGACGACTACGACCACCGCGCCCGGCGGGCGGTGCCGCCGACCGGAGACGAGTTGTTCCGGCCGACGCTGCCGGTGGAGAAGGCTCAGGAGTTGTTCCAGCCGACCATGGCCGCGCCCGCGCCGGTGTTCGACGACGAGGACGAAGACGAGTACCAGCGCAGCCGCACCGCGCCGAGGCCGACGCCGCGGCAGGTGGAGGTGCCGCGGAAGCCGCAGGACTGGCCGATCCAGCCGCGGCCGGGTGAGCCGCCGCTGACATTGTTCCGCGGCAAAGCGATCACCGAGTTGGCACCGGGCACCGAGATCGACCGCTACGGCGAGCCCGGCGGCAACCTGACCTACCTCGCGGGCACCCCATTCGAGCGGCGCTCGCTGGTACCCGATTGGGTGACGCGGCCGTATCGGGCCTATCGGGTGATGCGCGCGACGGAAGCCCTGACCGGCATCGCTATCCCGTGGTTCGAGCAGCCTGGCGGTGGGACGGCGTTCATTCTGGCCCGCTCGATCGCGGAACTGCTGGAGAGTGGACACCTCGTCGAGATCCCCGGCCGGGAGCCCCCGACGCGTCCGCACTAGTCGATTCGGAGGCCGTGGGCCACGGCGAAGGCGATGGCCGTGTCGAGGTCCACGCGGGCGCCGCGGAAGCTGGCGTGGACCAGGCCGTCGGCGGTGATGCGGGCGCCGCGGAGGTCGGCGTTGTCGAGTTGGGTGCCCCGCAGGCGCGCGTCGGTGAGGTCGGCGTCGCGCAGGTCGGTGTCGCGCAGGTCGGCGTCGGTGAGGTTCGCCTCGCGGAAGCGCAGGCCCGACAGCGTGGTCTTGCGCAGCGCGGCGCCCGCGAGGGCGACCAGGGTGAGGTCGGTGTCGCGTACGGTCCACGGGCGCAGGCGGCAGTCGAGGAAGGTCGACCCGATCAGGCTGCAGCCGACGAACTCGCTGAACATCAGCGTCGCGCGGTCGAACTTGCACGACCGGAACGCCGACGTGCGGTGGCGCGACTCCCCCAGGTCGGCGCGGGAGAAGTCGCAGTTGGTGAACGTGCAGCCGGTGGTGACCAGGCCGCGCAGGTCGGCGTCGGTGAAGTCGCAGTCGGTGAAGTGCCGCTGGTCCCACTCTTGGCCGTGCAGGTCGCAGTCGCGGTAGTCCTCGCCGGTTTCCACCCGCCCAGCCTGCCACGGCCCGCTCAGCGGAAGTCACGCGACTTGGCCGGGATGCGCAGATCCAACTGCTGCAACCGGTCGGCGTAGAGGCTCACCACCCCCTCGACACTCTCCACCACGCCCCGCACCAGCAGGGCCGAGCTGTTGCGCGCGACCCGGCGGTACCGGGCCCACAAGCCGGGCGAACACACCACGTTGACCATGCCGGTCTCGTCCTCGATGTTGAGGAAGGTGACCCCGCCCGCGGTCTGCGGGCGCTGCCGGTGGGTGACCGCGCCGCCGAGCAGGACCCGGGATCCTGTCTCCACTTTGGACAGTTCGGCCGCGGTCAGCGCGCCGAGTCGGACCAGTCGCTCGCGCAGGAACTGGGTCGGGAAGCTGTCCGGCGACAGCCCAGTGGCCCACACGTCGGCGACCGCGAGTTCGACCTCGTCCATCCCCGGTAATCGGGGCGCGGTGACGCCGACCGCGGTGCCCGGCAGCCGGTCCGGGCGTTCAGCCGCCGCCGCGCCCGCCGCCCACAGGGCCTCGCGGCGCTCGACGCCGAAGCAGCTGAACGCGCCCGCGGTGGACAGCGCCTCCATCTGCGGGCGGGTGAGCTGGACGCGGCGGGCCAGGTCGACCATGTCCCGGTACGGGGTCTCGCGTTCGGCGATGACGCGGTCGGCCAGGTCGGTGCCGATCAGGCGGACCGCGCCCAGCCCCAGGCGGACCGCCTGCTCGGACGATCCCGGTTCGACCGGTTCGAGGGTGGCGTGGGCGAGGCTGGCGTTGATGTCGGGGCCGCGCACGGTGACCCCGTGTCTTCGCGCGTCGGCGACCAGGGACTGCGGCGAGTAGAACCCCATCGGCTGGGCGCGCAGCAGGGCGGCGCAGAACGCGGCCGGGTAGTAGAGCTTGAACCAGGCGCTGGCGAAGACCAGATAGCCGAAGCTCAGCGCGTGGCTCTCCGGGAACCCGAAGTTGGCGAAGGCCATCAGCTTCTCGTAGACGCGCGCGGCCAGCGGCTCGTCGAGCCCGTTGGCCATCGCCCCCGCGTAGAATCGTTCGCGCAGACGTTCCATGCGCCGGGTGGAACGTTTGGCGCCCATGGCCCGGCGCAGTTCGTCGGCCTCGGCCGGGCTGAAATCGGCGACGTCGACGGCGATCTGCATCAGCTGCTCCTGGAACAGCGGCACCCCCAGCGTCTTGCGCAGGGCGTTCTCCAGCAGCGGATGGTCGACGGTCGGCTCTTCCAGCTTGTTCTTGCGCCGGATATAGGGATGAACCGAACCGCCCTGGATCGGGCCGGGGCGGATCAGGGCGACCTCGACGACCAAGTCGTAGAACTCCCTCGGCTTCAACCGGGGCAGCGTCGCCATCTGCGCTCGACTCTCCACTTGGAACACTCCGACCGAGTCGGCGCGACAGAGCATGTCGTAGACGTTCTGGTCGGCGAGGTCGAGTTCGCCCATGTCGACGGCGACCCCGTGGTGTTCGTCCACCAGGTCGATGACGTAGTGCAGCGCGGAAAGCATGCCCAAGCCGAGCAAGTCGAACTTGACCAGGCCGACGGCGGCACAGTCGTCCTTGTCCCACTGCAGGACCGTGCGGTTGGGCATGCGGGCGGGTTCGACCGGGCACACCTCGCTGACCGGGCGGTCGCAGATGACCATGCCGCCGGAGTGGATGCCGAGGTGGCGCGGGAAGTTCTCCAGCTGCCCGGCCAATTCCAGCACGGCGACCGGGACGTCGAGATGGTTGTCGTCCACTGTGGACCGCAAGGGGCCCCAGCGGTCGATCTGCTTGCTCCAGGCGTCCTGCTGGCCGGGTGAATAGCCCAGCGCCTTGGCCATGTCGCGCACGGTCGACTTGGCGCGATAGGTGACCACGTTGGCGACCTGGGCGGCGTGGCGGCGGTCGTACTTGCCGTAGACGAACTGGATCGCCTCCTCACGCCGGTCGGACTCGATGTCGAGATCGATGTCGGGCGGGCCGTCGCGGGCCGGGGCCAGGAACCGCTCGAACAGCAACTCCCAGCGCACGGCGTCGACCCTGGTGATGCCGAGCGCGAAACACACCGCCGAGTTGGCCGCCGAACCGCGGCCTTGGCAGAGGATGTCGTTCTTCACGCAGAAGTTGACGATGTCCCAGACCACCAGGAAGTAGCCGGGAAAGCCGAGTTCCTCGATGACCTTGAGCTCGTGGTCGATCTGCGCGTAGGCGCGCGGGCGTTCGGCGGCCGAACCGTAGCGCTTCGCGGCGCCCAGGTAGGTCAGTTCCCGCAGGTAGGTGACTTCGGTGTGGCCGGGGGGAACGTCGAACGGGGGCAGCTTGGGGGCTACCAGGCGCAGGTCGAAGGACAGCTGCACCCCCAACAGCGCGGCCCGCTGCACCGCGCCGGGGAAGCGGGCGAACCGGGCGGCCATCTCCTCCCCGGTGCGCAAGTGCGCGGTCGGCGACGGCGGCAGCCAGCCCGCCAGATCATCGAGGCTGCACCGGGCGCGCACCGCCGCCATCGCCGCCGCGAGCTGGCCGCGCGAGGGGTGGGCGTAGTGCACGGCGTTGGTGGCGACCGTGGGCAGGTCCAGTTCGTCGGCCATCTTGGCGAGCAGGTCGTTGCGGTCGGTGTCCTCCGGCAGGCCGTGGTCCATCAGTTCCACGAAGACCCGATCCGGCCCGAAGGCCGACGCGAGCAGGCACAACTGATCGAACGCGGCCGTGGGACCGCCCGCCGCAAGCGCTTGCCGGACCCCGCCCTTGCGGCCTCCGGTGAGTACGACGCAGTCGTCGCGGGTCTCTTCGACGACCTCGACCAGGTCGTAGACCGGCTTGCCTTTCTCGTCGCCGCGCAGGTGCGCGGAGGTGAGGACCCGACAGAGGCTGTGATAGCCCGCCTGTTTGTCGGCAAGGAGCAGCAGATGCTCGCCTTCCGGATCGGGGACGCCGTTCTGCGGTCCGGTGAGGCCCAGGCTCAGCTCGGTGCCGAACACCGTGCGCATCCCCAGTTCCCTGGCCGCCTCGGCGAAGCGGACCACCCCGTACATGCCGTCGTGGTCGGTCAGTGCGATGGCGTCGAGGCCGAGCAGGGAGGCGGCTTCGACCAGCTCCTCGGGATGGCTGGCGCCGTCGAGGAAGCTGAAGTTGGAGTGGCAGTGCAGTTCGGCGTACGGGACGCGGGAATCGCCGTCGGCGTGGTCGGTGACGCCGGGCGGGCCCACCCCCATGGGCGGGACGTACCGATCGCGGCGACGCGTCCACGCCGGGCTGTCGCCACCGTCACCGACCTGGGGCGGGCGGCCGGAGAGGATGCGCTCGACCTCAGACCACCGCACCGGCGGGTTGTTCCACCCCATTCGCCCCTCCTTCCACGGCCCTCAGGGCAGCTGCGGGCCCGCCTCCGGCGACCGGCGCGGCTGCGGGATCAGGTCGAGCAAGTCGAGCCACTCGACGGCCGTCGGGAACTCGTCGTCGTAGGTCATCATCGGTAGATCCCTTCCACAGACCACTTCTTGTCTTCCCGGACGAGCAAGAGCGCGTCCTGACTGTCTTCTTCGGACTGTTCGGCCAGCAGCACCTGCAGTCGCGCGCGACGGCGGGCCGACGCCGGGTCCCACCAGCGCTCATCGGCGGCCCACGGCCCCGACCAGCCGACGACCACGCGCGGTCTGCCGTCGAAGGTCACGCTCACGGGGGCTCCGGTGAGGCGGAAGCGGCCCGTGACACCGACCTCGACTCCCGCTTCGTCCACGACCGTCACCGGCAGCGGGGTCGCCGGGACGACGGCGGGCGACGGCGCGGGGAGGCGGCCCGGCCAGGGGCGGTCCGGCGGGGCGGGCGGGGCGCGCTCGTCGCCCCAGGGGACGAGGTGGACCTGGTCTGCGGGGCCGCGGCCGCCGCTGAGGATCGGGGTCAGAACGGCGTCGGGGCCGAGGAGACCTTGGACGTGGACCATGGCGCGGCCCGCGCGTTCGGCTCGTTCGTCGTGGCCGCCTTGCCAGAGGCCCAACTGCAGGGCGCGGCCGTCGACGAGTTCCTCGGGGTCGAGCCGCAGGAGCGTGACCCCCGCCGACGGGCGGCCCGCGCCGCGCAGCCAGCCGTCGAGCTGCCAGCGGACCCGGTCGGCGATGCCGGACGGGGTGAGCGGCTCGGCGCAGCGCCAGCCGCGGTCGTGGGTCTCGCCATTGGCGGTGCTCGCGTGGATGCGCAGACGGGTGCAGGCCAGACCGTGCGCGGCCAAGCCCGCGTGCAGGCGCTCGGCGAGCTCGCGGGCGACGAACGCGGCGGCGTCGACCCGGTCGATGGGCGGGTCGGGATGGTGGGTGACGGAGAGGTCGACGGGCGGGCGCCTGCGCGCCGGGGGACGTTCCTCCAGACCTCGGGCCAAGCGATGGGCGAGCCCGGCGTCGGCGCCGAATCGGGAGGTGACGTCGCCGGGGCTCAGTGCGGCGAAGTCGCCGAGGGTTCGGATGCCGAGTCTGCGGAGCAGGTCGACCAGTTCCGGTCTGCCGTCCAACTCGCCGATGGCCAGCGGGGCAAGGAATTCGGGGCTGCCGCCCGGCGGGACCAGCTTGCCGCGGTGGGCGGCCAGGGTGGCGGCGAACAACCCATCGGCGACGCCGACCTGGCATTCGGCGCCCGTCCGCGCGGCGACCTGGTCGATGAGCCGCTCGGCGGCGGCCGCCACGGAACCGAAGTAGCCCACCGGACCGCGCGCGGGAACGGCGACGACCCCGGGCCGCACCACCTCCACCCCCACCGCCAACTCCTCGACGGCGGCGGCCACCGGTTCGAACTGGCCCGCGTCGCGGTCGAGGTCGTCGGGGAAGACGACGAGATCGGGACAGCGTCCTTGGGACTCGCGGCGGCGCATCCCCCTGCGCACGCCCTCGGCGCGCGCACCTGCGTTGACACAGATGACCCGGTTCGCCGCGACCACGGCGGCCGGGGTGTCCAGCGGCAGCCCGACGACCGTGCTCGCGGCGACGACGGGCCAGTCGGGGCACCAGACGACGAGGAGTTGGGTCACATGTTCGAACATACGTTCGAACATGTGGGGTGTCAAACGGGGCTCATGCCAGGCGTCGGGTGGGGAAGAGAGGGGGCGGGACGGCGGGGCGATCGCCTTGGAGGGTGATGGGGAGACGGAACGGGCGAGCAGCCGAGCCGCGCCCCTGGATGTGGACGTCGACCGCGCGGGCGCGGAGCTGGCCGTGGCCCACGCCCAGGCCGGACCAGCGTCCGCCCGAGCATCGCAGTTCGAGATCCGCGCCCGGCCACTGACCGAAAGCGATGAGAGCGGCGTCGCGGTGGCGGGCCCTGGCGGAAAGACGGCGGGCATGGGCGTGGCTGATCCGCGGGGCGGCGACGGCGACGATGTCGAACCCGTCGAGCAAGGCTGCGGTGACACCCACGATGTCCGCACCCGGTTTGGCCACCAGCGCGAGCCGGTCGACCGCCACCCCGAGCTCGGCGGCGGCCAGGACGCCCAGATCGGGGATGCCGACGAGGGCCGCCCAGGAGCCGTGGGCGGTCGCCTCGGCGAGAAGCGCCAACAGAAGCGCGGCGGAATCCTGGACGGCGACGGTGCCGCCGGGCCGGAGGCCACCCCAGGGAAAGAGCGGGGCGAGATCGGCGCGGACGGGAAGGACCCGCGGCTGGGCAACGGATGGCCCAGCCGCCCGAAAGGCGCGACGCGGAGAGTCGGCAGATGAATCCCAGACGCGGGCCGGATCGGAGGCCGGGCTCGCGGGTGCGGACATCAAGGCACGCGGCGATACACCGGAAGCCGTGGGCGCTGGCGCCAGAAAGGCACGGGGTGGCGAATCGACGACAGGCGGATCGGATACCCAGGCACGCGGCGGCGAATCAAGGCAAGACGGATCAGTCGGTGGCGAATCGGCACCAAGTGGATCAGGCGCCCAGGCACGCGGTGGCGAATCGGGCACCCAGACACGCGACGGCGCGTCGGCCGGTGCGCTTCCCGGCACGGGCGGCCAGACACGCGACGCGACGGAAGCAGGCGGAGTAGCCCGGGACACGGATGCGGATGCAGGCGACGACGCGGCAGAGGCCGTTGGAGCATCCCCAGGGACGGACGTCAGGAGGACCCGCGGTGGCGAGCCCGAGACAGACGTCGGCGAGACCGAGGCGAACGGGGGCGGGACCGAGGCAAGCGTAGGCGAGACAGGCGAAGGCGAGCCCGAGGCAGACGTCGGCGAGACCGGGGAAAGCGGAGGCGAGGCAGACGGTGGCGAGATCGAAACACGCAGGCCGCTGCGACGCTGATCACTGCCGGGCTCGACCCGGTCGCCAAGCCCGCCACCCCGCCCGCGATCGAGGTGGCCCTGGAACCCCCGAGGCGGCGGCGAACCCGTGGCAAGCGCAGGCGAACCCGAGGCGGGCGGAGGCGAGTCAGGGACGGATGGGCCCGCGGAAGGTCGGGCCGGAGCGGTGCGGGCGGGAAGTGTGCTGCCTCGGCGGACCGGCAGGATGCGTTCCAGCGCGGCCAGGCGAGCCAAGGGGTCGGCAGGGGGACTCGCACGGGACGACGACTGCTGGGCGAGGTTGATCGGAGTGGAGACGCTGACCGGGAAAGCCCCAAAGGTCCCGACCGGCGAAGAACCAACCAAAGCAGGGTCGGCTGGCGAAGTCCCGAGCAGCGGGACCGACACAGGGTCGACCGGCGAAGAACCGACCAACGAGACCGGCACAGAGTCAACCGGCGAGGTCCCGACCAACGAACCCAAAGCAGGGTCAACCGGCGAAGTCCCGACCAACGAACCCGAAGCAGGGTCAACCGGCGAAGAACCGACCAACGGGACCCCCATCGCCGCAAGGGGGACCGGGGAAGTTCCGACCAGCGGGGCCCGCGTCGAGCCAGGGGCGGCCGGTGGCGTCAAGCACGGCGGGGTGATCGGGAGTAACCCACCCGACGGTGGGGTGCTGGCTGCTCCCGGGTTCTTCCCCGCGCCGAAAGCAGCCAGCGACCGCACCGCGTACACCTCCCCACGTTCGCCGCGTACCGCTCAATACGCGGGTTGCCGTGGGGAGACGGCGGTCGGGGGCGAGTGGCCTCGACTCCACCCGATCCCGTTCGAACATCTGTTCGACAAGACCGAGCATACCCGCCCCGCCGCCGCTGTCAACCAGAGCATGCCCTAGTGGGCGAAATGCCGTGTCCCGGTCAGGTACACCGCCACTCCGGCGGCCTCCGCCGCGGCGATGACCTCGGCGTCGCGAACCGAACCTCCGGGCTGGACCACGGCGCGGACACCGGCTTCCAGCAGGACTTCCAGGCCGTCCGGGAACGGGAAGAACGCGTCCGAGGCGGCGACCGAGCCCGCTGCCCGGGTGCCCGCGCGGGCGACCGCGAGGCGGGCGGCGTCGACGCGGTTGACCTGGCCCATGCCGACCCCGACCGTGGCGCCCTCGTGGGCGAGCAGGATGGCGTTGGACTTCACCGCGCGGCAGGCTCGCCAGGCGAACGCCAAATCAGCCAGGGTCGCGTCGTCGGCGGGGGTGCCGGTGGCCAGGGTCCACTTGGCCGGGTCGTCACCGTCGGCGTCGATCACATCGGCCGTCTGCAGGAGCAGACCGCCGGAGACCGGGCGCAGTTCGGCGCCGCGGCGGACCGGTTCGGCGACCAGGATGCGGACGTTCTTCTTGCGGCTGAGGACGTCCACCGCGCCGTCGGCGTACGAGGGCGCGACGACGACCTCGGTGAACACCTCCGCGACCTGCTCGGCCATGGCAACGGTGACCTCGCGGTTGGCCGCGATCACCCCGCCGAAGGCGCTCTGCGGGTCGCACGCGTGGGCATCGCGGTGTGCCGCTGCGATGTCCACTTCGGACACCGCGATGCCGCACGGGTTGGCGTGCTTGATGATCGCCACGCACGGCGACTCGTGGTCGTAGGCGGCGCGCCAGGCGGCGTCGGCGTCGACATAGTTGTTGTACGACATCTCTTTGCCGTGCAGCTGCGTCGCGGTGGCCAGGCCGCGCGAGCCGTCGCCCTGGGCGTACAGGGCCGCGCGCTGGTGCGGGTTCTCGCCGTAGCGCAGCACGTCGGCGCGCTGCCAGGTGGCCCCGACCCAGCCGGGGAAGCCCGAGCCCTCGTCGTCGGGGGCGAGCATGCTGCCCATCCACGACGCGACCGCGACGTCATAGGTCGCGGTGTGCCGGAAGGCGTCGACAGCGAGCTTCTGCCGGTCGGCCAGGGTGAAGCCGCCCGCGTTGACCTCGGCGAGCACCCACTCGTAGCGCGTCGGGTCGACCACGACCGCGACGCTGCCGTGGTTCTTGGCCGACGCGCGCACCATCGCGGGTCCGCCGATGTCGATCTGCTCGACGCACTCGTCCACCGACGCGCCCGAGGCAACCGTCTTCACGAACGGGTACAGGTTCACCACCAGCAGGTCGAACGCGGCGATGCCCAGCTCGGCGAGCTGCGCGACGTGCGCGGGGTTGCGCGTGTCGGCGAGCAGGCCCGCGTGCACCCGTGGGTGCAGGGTCTTCACCCGGCCGTCGAGCGACTCGGGGAAGCCGGTGACCTCCTCGACCGGTGTGACCGGCACACCGGCGTCGGCGAGGGTCTTCGCGGTGCCGCCGGTCGAGACGATCTCGACCCCGGCCGCGTGCAGGCCGGTCGCCAGCTCGAGGAGACCGGACTTGTCCGACACGCCGATCAACGCCCGGCGAACCGGTTTGCGCTGGGCTGAGTCCGTCACGGGATGCTCACCTTTCGTCCGTCCACGGTGTATCCGTCGCGCGCCATCCTGGTGACCACGTCGACCAGGAGCCGCCGCTCCACCGTCTTGATCCGTTCATGCAGGGTGGCCTCGTCGTCGCCCGCCGCCACGGGGACGGCTTCCTGGGCGATGATCGGGCCGGTGTCGATGCCGCTGTCGACCAGGTGCACCGTGCTTCCGGTGACCCGGACGCCATGGGCGAGCGCGTCGGCGACCGCGTGCGCGCCGGGGAACGACGGCAGCAGCGCGGGATGGGTGTTGACCACCCGGTTGGCGAACCGGTCGAGGAACCGGGGCCCGAAGATCTTCATGAAGCCCGCGGAGACGACCAGGTCGGGCTCGTGCGCGGCGACCGCGTCGGTGAGCGCGACGTCCCAGGCGGCGCGGTCGGCGTGGTCGCCGACGCGCACGGCGAAGCTGGGGATCCTCGCGCGGTCCGCGCGGGCCAGTCCCTCGATGTTCTTGCGGTCGGCGCCGACCGCGACGATGTGCACGGTGGCCGAGTCGATCAGCGCCTGCAGCAGGGTGCCCGAACCCGAGACCAGGACGACGACCCTGGCCGCGACCGCCGGGGAGAACTGGAAACTCAGCGTGGACTCCTGCGCGCGCCGGAACGGGATACGCCCAGCGTAGGCGGTCTGTATTCGATCTTGCTCAGCGGCCTGGTTCGATCTCGTCGGCGGTGTCGTCGGCGGTCTCGTCGGCCTCCTCGGCGACCGGTTCGTCGGGTTCGGTTTCACCCTCGGCGTCGTCATCGTCGGAGTCCTCAGAGTCCTCAGAGTCGGATTCGTCCGCAGCCGACTCGTCTTCAGGGTCGATGAGACCGATCGGACCCTCCACCACCGGCCGGGGCCCGCCGAACCACGCCATCAGCGCCCCTGGGACCGCCACCCAGCACACCAGCGCGAAGGACACCGCGGCCGCGCGCAGGTCTAGCGGGTGGAACGGCCCGCCGCCGAGCGCCCCGCCCGAACTGCCCGCCAGGACCACGAAACCGAGCCCGACCACGACCGCGGCCACCCCGACCGACCGCATCCGCTCGCGCGGCGACTCGGCCGTTGACCGCAGCACCCAGCCGACCAGCACCCCCACCGCGGCGGGCAGCGCGAACAGCCCCACCCACCACAGCGCCGCGTGCTCCGGCAGCGCGGCGAGCAGCGGCAGTGCCGGGACCGGGCCGCCTTCGAACCCCACCGGCGCGATCGACACCGCGCCGAGCGAGAACCCGGGACCGGCCAGGAACGCCGTTCCCGCGATCAGCGCGTTCGGCAGGTATCCGGCGGACAGCAGCAGCATCCCCAGCGCGCTGCCGGGCCCATCCAGCGCGAAGAACGTAGTAGCCGTCCCGAAGGACATGACCAGCCCGAACGTCACCAGGAGCGCGCCGCAGGCCAGCAGCGCGGCGACCGCGAGCAGACCCGCCCGCAGCCCGCGCAGCGCCGACTCGTCGACCCGACCCGTCACCCAGTCCAGCAGGCCCGACCGCCGGGCGACCCCTACGCTCGCGGCCAGTCCGGACAGCAGCGCGGGGTAGTAGAACCCGGCCAACGGATCCACGGCGACCGGGCCGTCCATGACCATCGCGATCGTGAGCCCGAACGCGGCGTGCGCGGCGACGACGGCCAGGACGATCTGCCCGGTCTCCCGCGCCCCCCACGCGTCGACCCGGTCGGCCGCGCCCGCCGCCGTCCGCCCGACCAGCAGCGTCAGCAGCACGGTCGGCAGCAGCGGCAGCGCGCCGAGTTCGTGGCCTTGGATGATCAGCGGCACCTGGTGGGCGGCCAGCCAGCCCGGCAGGGCGCCGGTGAGCACCCCGAGGGTGGTGAAGTGCGCGCGGGAGGCGATCGCGGTGACCAGCGCCATCAGCGCGGCGACGGCGGCGTACCCGGTGAGCAGCGGGCCGAGCGCGGCGACGGCGAGCACCCGCAGGCGTGCCGCGGGTGCGACCGGGTCCACCTCCAGCAGCGCCATGCCCCCCACTCTGGCATTCGGGTAAGAAGCCACCCGGGGTGCCACGCCGCCGTCAACCGATCCGGTGAACACCTTCACACCCGAACGGGGCGGCACCGGAAACCCGGTACCGCCCCGTTCGAGAAAGAATTAACCCTGCTGGGGGTAGCCACCCGGCGGGGTGCCCGGCGCCTGGCCGAACTGTCCCGGCGGCGGCGCGTACGGCTGCTGCGGCTGGGCGAACGGCTGCGGCTGCTGGGGCTGCTGCGCCTGGAACTGGCCGGACGGCGGCGCGTAGCCACCGGGCTGGCCGTACTGCGGCTGCTGCGGCTGAGGCTGCGGCGGCTTGATCACGCCCGCCTCGAACAGCAGCGCCAACACCGCTGCGGCGGACTGCAGGATGCCGAAGATCAGCACCATGATCCCACCGGCCTTGAGCGAGCCGTCGGAAGCGAAGACGGTGAACATGAAGGCCAAGGTGACGCCGAGCGTCACCGCGGCGGACGCGAGGCCCACCTTCTTGTCACCGGGCAGGATCACCGGCAGCGCGAGCACGCCGCCGACGAACAGCAGCGCCGGGATCCAGCCGTACGGACTCTCGTAGAAACCGGTCTCGGCGGCGATCGGCGCGAAGCCGAGGAACAGGTTCAGCAGACCGAGCCCGGCGACCACCAGGTGCAGGATCTGCGCCAGTTCGAGCTTCGGGCGCGCGGGCCCAGGGGCGTATCCGTGTCCTTGCGGGCCCGGGTAGCCGCCCGGCGCCCCGCCTGGATAGGTCATCGCGTGCTCTCCTCAAGTCGTTCGACGTGCGAACCGTCCGACGGATGCGAACACGAAGCGGTTCCGTTACGCCGAGAACAAACTGGGGCCGGACGCTACACCAGCGTCCGGCCCCAAGTTCACCCGATCAGGCGTTTGCCTGGAACAGCTCCCGAGCCAGCGCGGCGGTCTCGGACGGCGTCTTGCCGACCTTGACGCCCGCGGCTTCGAGGGCCTCCTTCTTGGCCTGCGCGGTTCCGGCCGAGCCGGACACGATCGCACCGGCGTGACCCATGGTCTTGCCCTCCGGCGCGGTGAAGCCCGCCACGTAGCCGACGACCGGCTTGGTGACGTTCTCCTGGATGTAGGCCGCGGCCCGCTCCTCGGCGTCGCCGCCGATCTCACCGATCATGACGATCAGCTCGGTCTCCGGGTCGGCCTCGAACGCGGCGAGCGCGTCGATGTGGGTGGTGCCGATGATCGGGTCACCGCCGATGCCGACCGCCGACGAGAAGCCGATGTCGCGCAGCTCGTACATCATCTGGTAGGTCAGCGTGCCGGACTTCGACACCAGGCCGATCTTGCCGGGGCCGGTGATGTCGGCGGGGATGATGCCCGCGTTCGACTTCCCGGGGCTGATCAGGCCGGGGCAGTTCGGGCCGATGATCCGGGTGACGTTGCCCTTGCCGACCGCGTGCGCCCAGAAGTAGGCCGAGTCGTGCACCGGGATGCCCTCGGTGATGACCACGGCCAGGCCGATCTCGGCGTCGATGGCCTCGATGACGGCGTCCTTGGCGAACTTCGGCGGCACGAAGATCACCGACACGTCGGCGCCGGTGGCCTCCATCGCCTCGGCGACGGTGGCGAAGACCGGCAGGGACACGCCCTCGATCTCGACCTTGGTGCCCGCCTTGCGCGGGTTCACCCCGCCGACGATGTTGGTGCCGGACTTGAGCATCCGAGCGGTGTGCTTGGTGCCCTCGGAGCCGGTCATGCCCTGGACGATGACCTTGCTGCTGTCAGTCAGGAAGATAGCCATTGTCAGACCCCCGCTGCTGCGAGTTCGGCGGCCTTGTCGGCAGCGTTGTCCATAGTGTCCACCACGGTCACCAGCGGGTGGTTGGCCGCGGCCAGGATGGCGCGACCCTCCTCGACGTTGTTGCCGTCGAGACGCACGACCAGCGGCTTGGTGGCCTCGTCGCCGAGGATGTCCAGCGCCGCGACGATGCCGTTGGCCACGGCGTCGCAGGCGGTGATGCCGCCGAAGACGTTGACGAACACCGACTTGACGGCCGGGTCGCCCAGGATGATGTGCAGCCCGTTGGCCATGACCTCGGCCGACGCGCCGCCGCCGATGTCGAGGAAGTTCGCGGGCTTGACGCCCTTGTGCTTCTCACCGGCGTAGGCAACGACGTCCAGGGTGGACATGACCAGCCCGGCGCCGTTGCCGATGATGCCGACCTCGCCGTCGAGCTTGACGTAGTTGAGGTCCTTGGCCTTGGCCGCGGCCTCCAGCGGGTCCTCGGCCTCCTGGTCGACCAGGTCGGCGTGCGCGGGGTGGCGGAAGCCCGCGTTCTCGTCCAGGGTGACCTTGCCGTCGAGGGCGATGATCTTGTCCTGCGGGTCGCGGACCAGCGGGTTCACCTCGACCAGGGTGGCGTCCTCGGCGACGAAGGCCGCCCAGAGCTTCACGATGACCTCGGCGGCCTCGGCGGCCACGGGCGCGGGGATCTTCGCGGCCGCGACGATCTCCTGGGCCTTGGCCAGGTCGACGCCGTCGATGGCGCTCACCGGGATCTTGGCGAGGGCATCGGGGCGCTCGACGGCGAGCTGCTCGATGTCCATGCCGCCCTCGGCCGACGCCATCGCCAGGAAGGTGCGGTTGGCCCGGTCGAGCAGGAACGAGAAGTAGTACTCCTCGGCGATGTCGGACGCGACGGTCACGAGCACCTTGCGGGTGATGTGGCCCTTGATGTCGAGTCCGAGGATCGCTTCGGCCTTGACCTGCGCGTCAGCCGGGTCGTCGGCCAGCTTGACGCCGCCCGCCTTGCCGCGTCCACCGGTCTTGACCTGGGACTTGATGACGACGGTCTGGCCGAGCTGCTCCGCGATGGCGCGGGCTTCCTCGGGGGTGCTTGCCACGTCGCCCGGCAGGACCGGGACCCCGTGGGCGGCGAAGAGATCCTTCGCCTGGTACTCGTACAGGTCCACTCGACAGTCTCCTGACTACGGTGTCGACGACGATGCTGTCGGACAGCGAGAAACCCTAGCGACCTGCGGATTGACCCGACACTTCACACCCGGTGAAGTCGGTCACCAGGATTGCTTTAAGCCCGTGAAGTCTGTCACTGGTATCGCCCCGCCACCCACTCGATCACTTGGTCGTAGGTCAACACGGGGATGTCCTCGGCGTCGCGTTCGGCGAGACCGGCGACCACCGCACCCACGTTCGTGTCGACCGCGACGGCGTCGGCGTCCTCCTGCAGGGCGGTGCTGACGACCTGGTCCGGAGCGACGAAGATCACCTCGGCGCCCGCGTCGCGCAGTGCCCTCGCCACGGCGGGGATGTCGGCGGCGGAGTGGGCCAGGACGATCCGTTTCACCGGCGGTCCGGCGACGAGATCGCGGCGACCAGCGCGGACACCAGCAGGGCCGCGACACACGCCACCGACAGCCACAGGCCGGGACCGGGGGCTGAGGACGCGGCTCGGTCGGCGGTCAGCGGGTATTCGAGTGCGTGGACCGCGACGACCCCGGCCGCGCCGAGCAGTAACGCACCCGCGCGCGGCGGCCGGGACATCGCGGCGAGGACGACGGCGGCCAGGACGAGCAGCAGCCCGCAGAGCAGGCCCCAGGAGGTCAGCCGAAAGTGGTTCCACACGCCCGCCGCGACAAGGTCGGGGGCCTTGATCACCGGCAGGCCGAACGCGCCGACGGCGAACAGCGCCGACGCGGCGAGCGGGGCGGCGAGGCCGAGGTTGACCTGGCGCTGGGTCAGGTCGACGTCGTCACGTTCGAGCACACCGGCCAGCGCGGCGGCGGCGCCCGCGGCCAGCGCCAGAGCGACGGCGAGCACGGCGAACCAGACGCCTGGGCCGACGGCGATGTCTGGACTGACGGAAGTCGCGGTGAACGCCGCGTCGAGCGCGCCCGCGCCCGCGAGGGGAATGGCCAGCGTGGCGGCGGCGAAGGCGGGCCGGATCGCGGCGGCGGCCTTCGGGATGAGCATCGGGACGACGAACAGGAGAAGAAGGACGGCGGCGGGAAGGAACAGCCGAGCCGAGTAGCTGGTCGGCGCTTCCAAGCCCGCGCCGACCCTGAGTTGGGTGGCGGTGCCCGCCGCGAAGGCGGCGAGGGCGGCACCGAGCCCGAGCAGCCCCGCGACGAAGTGGTGCCTGGTCGGCTCGGTGGCGTCGACCAGGGCGCTCGGGGCGGACCGCTGGATCTGCTCGCCGCGGTTGAGGAACCACACGATCGTGGTGAGCAGGGCCATCGCGACCAGCGCGACGACGGGACCGGGAGCCACCTCCAGGCGCGACACGCTCAGTCCGGAGGCGATCTGCGGGACTACTACGCCCGCCACGGCCGCGGTGGCGCCGAGCAGAACACCTCGGGCGACGGACGTGCGCGCCGAGCCGCCGCCGAACACCGCGGCGGTGACCGTGGCGGCGGCCAGGACGAGCACGCCGTAGCGAGCGAGCGCGGGCACCTCCAGGACGCTGCGGGCCAGCACATACGCGTCGGTCGAGCGGAATGGCGCCAACAGCAGGCCGACCCCGGCCGCCAGCGCCGCGCCCAGCGCCAGGAGGAGCGAGGCGCCCCTTGCCGTGGTCGACCGGTCGTCGGAGTCGTCGTCGAACTCGGCGGCGTAGGGCGATCCGGGGACCGCGCCCGCCCGGCCCAGGGCCAACGCGCCCGCCACGGCGACGGCCGCGTGACCACCGAGCAGTAGCCACAGCCCAGGCGCCGCGGCGAGCGGGGCCAGGCTGGTCGGCACCAGGAACTCCGGTCGCGAGGCCACCAGCGCGTCGACGGCCAGTTGCGCGTCGACCAGAGCCCGGCCAGGGGCCAAGAGGGCCGACCCGACCAGCACACCCGCGCCGGTGGCGGGCCTGCCCGCGACGATGAAGCCGGCTGAGATCAACGGCGGCAACAGAGCCAGGACCAGCAACAACACGCTCGCGTCGAACCCGGCGGCGGGCGCGGAGACGATCACGCCGCGCGCGGGTCCGACCACCAGCAGCGCGGCCCCGGCGACCGCGACGGCGATGGCCACCCGGAGCCTGCCGGGAACTTCGGACCAGCCGATCCGGTCGGCGGCAGGCAGTTCCTGGTCGATTGGGCTCGACGTGCCGGTCTGCGAAGTCATCGCGGGCAACGCTAGCAAGCACTCCCCGTAGGTCCCCGGCGTCGAGTGAGTGTCCAAGCAACCGGTTTTCGTCCGATTGCCACCCGGACGGCCTATTGAAACGAGACGCAGATCACATTAGAAGGCGTGAGGTCGAGTTAACTTTGCGTAGTAACCGCTGGACAAGAACTTTCACGTCCCGCCACGGTTGGCAGACACGCATGACGGATGTTGCCCGCACCGGTATCTCCCCGTTACTGTCCCCGAGTCCGTTGTCACAGTCAGATCACGAAGGACACGGGGTAGGCAACCCGCTCCACGCCTCCCCAACCGGGATCCCCCGCCCGGTGTCCACGCCGATGAACGCTCGTCCCCCCGAGCGCGGTGTGTGGTCGGACTCCCCGAAGGCGGAAGGCTCGTCTTGTCTCGACATCGCAATACCGGCGGTGAACGCGAGTTCACCGCGCTCGATGAGGCGCTGGAACGCGCCGTTCCTCGAGTCCGTGGCGCTCACCGCATCGCGCCCCCGTCGTCCGTCCTGCGTGGCCGGGTCGTCGTCGCCGCTGTCGCGGTCGGCGCCTTCGCCGCCGCCGCCGCGGGCCAGACCCTGCAGTCCGCGGCCGGAGGTGGCACCGCCGCCGAGGACATCGCCCCCCTCGCGGGCTCCCGTGACGCGTCCGCCCACATGGGCATCGGTGGGGACACCACCACCGCCCCGGAGCTGCTGGCGCTCACCAAGACCACCGATGGCACGCTCGAGGCCCAGAAGATGGTCACCTCCGAGCGCCTCACCCAGGCCCGCAACCAGCGCGCCGCCGATGAGGAGGCCAAGAAGGTCGAGGCCGCCCGCCCGAAGGTCGTCAAGCCCACCGACGGCGTGCTCACCTCCGGCTTCGGCGCCCGCTGGGGCACCACGCACTACGGCATCGACCTCGCCAACCGCATCGGCACCCCCATCGTCGCCACCGCGGACGGCGTCGTCGTCGAGGCGGGCACGGCCAGCGGCTTCGGCCTCTGGGTCCGCGTCCAGCACAGCGACGGCACCGTGACGGTGTACGGCCACGTGAACGACTACGTGGTGCGCGAAGGCCAGAAGGTCAAGGCGGGCCAGCTGATCGCCCACATGGGCAACCGCGGCCAGTCCACCGGCCCCCACCTGCACTTCGAGGTCTGGGACTCCCAGGGCCGCAAGCTGAACCCCATCTCCTGGCTGAACACCCGCGGCGTCCGCCTCTGATCTCCACCGGCTGGCGTCAGCGTTCGGCCATCAGACCACCCCCGTCGCGCCGCACGAAGTACGCCCCGGCGACCCGCCAGACCGCGCACATTCCCCGTCGCGGCCGAGGCAGGTGCACGCGCCCGCAACCGGCGCACCGCGCGCCGTCGGGATGATGAAGGCCAAGCACACTGCGCCACGCCCCCGCGAGTCGGCGCAGTTCAAGACCCGCGATCCCCCTTTGCTCATCCGCCAGCTGATCGACGGCGTCGAGGTAACGACCGACCGCTTCGGCGAGGAGCCGGTGCAGCGTCTCATCCATTCTCGATTCCCCCATGTCCTCATGGACACAGTGAACCAAGAACCACCGACAATTTTCGAACAGAGGTTCGATCAACGCCCAGAGGCGCGCAGCGCCCGCGCCACGAGCCAGACGTTGGTCGACGGGTTGGGGCCGACCGCATTCGCGACGCCGCACTCCGGCGCCGCGGCGATCGCGCGCCGCTCGGCCTCCTCATGTTTGGCGAACGGGAAGTCAGCGGGCACGTGCTTGTCCTACCCCCGCAGATGCCTACGCAGGGATCGGGTCACTTCGGACTGCCGGACGTGCGCTCGATGGTCATCGAAGTGGAGCAGCAGCCAGTATTCGAAGCACGGGGTCGAGACGACCACACCGATACCCGCCCGAGCCGCGTACTCGACAGCGGACCGGAGCGAGGGGTGGTCGTCATGATCCACCACACACCAGACCGCGTCATAGCACTCGGCACCGTTCTTCCGGCGATCCCGAGCCCAGGCGATCTCAGCTTCCTTGACTATCTTGAGAGGATCGCAGCCAATCCCTTTGATGTCACAGGTCACGATGTCGACCGGAATGGCCCGCAGGTATTTCTTGAGTCCTCGAAAGTACTCCGGCTCGGTGTTCTCACCCTCGCAATAGACCAGAATCCGCTGCCGTGGTGTCCGTGTCGGCCTACCCCGCCGAAGGTCTCCGCGTGACGACATCAGGACGCATCACGCCGAAGGATCATCCGCCGAAGTTCGTCGATGTCGACATAGGGCACCGCGCCGTATCGGCCTTGCAAATAGGCGCGCTCAAAGTTCTCCCCCTTCCTCGACTTGAAGTCCGACAACGGAATTAATGAGGTGTCACCACTGGCACCCTTTTCAGTGAACCACACCTCATCGCGGCCAAGCAGCCCATCCGCGAGCAGATTTCCCAACAGCGAAACGTCATGCGATGTGAAGATCAACTGAGCGCCGGTCGCGTTGATTTCAGGATCCCTGAACATCTGAATGATGGTGGCGCTCAACTTTGGGTGCAGAGAACTGTCAACCTCATCAATGAGCAGGACACGGCCAGTGATGACGCTCAGCAGAACAAACGCGGCCACTGACAGCCAGATCTGCGTGCCATCACTCTCGTCGGCGAAGTCGATCTCGACCGCGCTACCGAACGCCCCGGCGTGCAGAAGGTTGATCCTCTTCTGCACCACTTGTCGGGCGCTCGCCTCCACGTGCGGATCAAACTCTCCGGGCCGCTCAGCGAGGAACCTACCGACCAACTCGGCCAGTTCACCTTTTCCCTCTATCTCAACGGCGCCAACAATGCCGAGGTCTGCCATCTTCAGCCAGCCCATCGCCAAATCTGCGATCTCTGGCATACGAATTGCCGTCGCAGCTAGATGATCCCCCCCGGGGCCAACGCCGTTACGCAATAGCGACCTACCCAAGGCGCCGATCGCCCTACATAGCTCCGACAGCAGTGGATGACCGTTCGCTGCGGCTACAGATGCGAACAACGCATTGTTTCTGGTCAGGTCGGCGATCGTCGCGGTATGACCTCCAAGGGTCCTGCCAAACCGAAACTCCGAACCTGCTCTCTCGAAGAGCGTTCGGGTTCGGCCAGTCGGCCCATATTCATACAACCACTCACGCCGTACGCATTCATCGTCCAACTCGAAGCCGAAGGTGTAGCGCTTGCCGTTGAGCATCAAATCGATTTCAAAAAGCGAGGGCTTGTCTCGAAACTGCGGATCGAGTTTGAACGGCTGCCGCGGAACACCGCCATCTATCGGCCATCGCGCGAAGCTGTACAGGACAGCCTCGGCCATGAAGCCAACGGCATGGAGCACGTTGGACTTGCCGGAGGCGTTGGCCCCGTAGATGCCCGCCACACGCACGGTCTGCGGGATGGGACCTGTCGGCTTGGGGTCGCCCTTGCGCGGGACGGCGACCAGCGACAGCTCCTGTTCGTCCCTGATGGATCGGTGGTTGGCAACCCGAAACCGCAGCAACATGCGTCCATCATGCCGCTTTGCACCACTTTGCGGCAAAATTTGCCCGAAAGCGTCTTGAAACTACAGCTTCACCAGCGGCACGCTGCCGATGAGCATCAGCCGGATCGTGCCCGCCGTGCCGAAGTCGATCGTCGCCGTCGCCCGGGGACCGTTGCCGTCCGTGGCGACCACCGTCCCCAGTCCGTACTTGTCGTGGTTGACCCGGTCCCCCACATCCAGCGTCAACGCGGGCGTGTCCTGCCACCCACGCGACGGTGCCGGACGGGCGGTGCCGCCCCGAGCCGCACGGGATCCCCACGTCGTAGCCCGGGTCGGGCTGGAGCGGTCCGGCCCCATCCGGCGCCAGTCGACGAGGTCGGGGGGGATCTCGTCGAAGAAGCGGGAGGCCGGGTTGGTCATCGGCTGGCCCCAGGCCGAGCGGACGATCGCGCGCGACAGGTAGAGGCGTTCGCGGGCTCGGGTGATGCCGACGTAGGCGAGGCGGCGTTCCTCGGCCAGCTCGACCGGGTCGCTCAGCGCGCGCATGTGAGGGAAGATGCCGTCTTCCCAGCCCGTGGAGAACACGACCGGGTATTCCAGGCCCTTGGCCGTGTGCAGGGTCATCAGGGTGACCATGCCGCCGGACTCGTCGTCCGGGTCGGGGACCTGGTCGGCGTCGGCGACCAGCGAGACGCGTTCGAGGAAGGCGTCGAGGGAGCCCGGTTCCGGGCCCGCGGTGGTCTCCGGGGGCGGGATGTCGGCGGGGCCCTCGGTGAACTCGCGGGCGACTGTCACCAGCTCGGTCAGGTTCTCCAGCCGGGAGGCGTCCTGCGGGTCGTCGCTGGCCTCCAGTTCGGCGCGGTAGCCGGTCTGGTCGAGCACGGCGTCGAGGATCTCGGCGACGTCCTGGCCGTCGTCGACGAAGCGGCGCAGGCCGTCGATCAGCTCGACGAAGCCCGCGATGGCGCGCTGGGAGCGCGGGTTCAGCAGCGCGACCTTGCCGACGGCGGCGTCGTTCAGCGCGGCGGAGAAGGAGATGCGCTCGCGGTCCGCGTGCGTCGACACGCAGGCCTCGGCGCGGTCGCCGATGCCGCGGCGGGGGACGTTCAGGATACGCCGGAGGCTGACCGTGTCCTCCGGGTTGGCCAGGACTCTCAAGTACGCCAAGGCATCCCGGACTTCGCGGCGCTCGTAGAAGCGCACGCCGCCGACGACCTTGTACGGCAGGCCGAGGCGGATGAAGATCTCCTCGAACACCCGGGACTGGTTGTTGGTGCGGTAGAAGACCGCGACGTCGCCGTTGTGCGCGATGCCCGCGTCGACCAGCCGGTCGATCTCCTGGGCGACGAACGACGCCTCGTCGTGCTCGTTGTCGCCGACGTACGCGACGATCTTCTCGCCGTCGCCCATGGCGGTCCACAGGCGCTTGTCGCGGCGGTCCGGGTTGCGGGAGATCACCGCGTTGGCGGCGTTGAGGATGGTCTGCGTGGAGCGGTAGTTCTGTTCCAGCAGAACGGTTGTCGCGTTCGGATAGTCGCGCTCGAACTCGACGATGTTGCGGATGGTCGCGCCGCGGAAGGCATAGATCGACTGGTCGGCGTCGCCCACCACGCACAGCTCGGCGGGGGGCAGGCCGTCGGTGCCGCGGCCGACCAGCTCACGCACCAACGTGTATTGCGCGTGGTTGGTGTCCTGGTATTCGTCGACCAGCACGTGCCGGAAGCGGCGGTGGTAGTGCTCGGCGACGTCCGGGAAGCCTTGCAGGAGCTCAACCGTGCGCATGATCAGGTCGTCGAAGTCCATCGCGTTGGCCTGGCCGAGCCTGCGCTGGTACTCGGTGTAGACCTCGGCGACGCGGCGCTCGAGGTCGTTGGCCGCCATCGTCGCGGCCTTCTCGGGGCCGATCAGCTCGTTCTTGAGGTTGGAGATGTGGATCGACAGCGTGCGCGCGGGGTAGCGCTTGGGATCGAGGTCGATATCGCGGGCGACGAGCGTGATCAGCCTGCGCGAATCGTCGGCGTCGTAGATGGAGAAGCTCGACGTCATCCCCAGCGTCTTGGCCTCGCGGCGCAGCACGCGCACGCACATCGAGTGGAAGGTCGACACCCACATCGCGTTGGCCCGGCGGCCAACGAGGTCGGCGACGCGCTCCTTCATCTCGGCGGCGGCCTTGTTGGTGAAGGTGATCGCCATGACCTGGCCCGGGTGCACGTTGCGCTCGCCAAGCAGATAGGCGACGCGGCGCGTCAGGACCCTGGTCTTGCCCGAGCCCGCGCCCGCGACCACGAGCAGCGGGCTGCCGATGTGCTCCACGGCGCGGCGCTGCTGGTCGTTGAGGTCGTCGAGCAGCGCGGCGGACCGACGGCGCGGCGCGGCGGCTGGGACTTCGGCGGGGAGATCGAAAAGGGCTTCCATCGTGCGAACAACGGTACCGGGGGCCGACGAAGACGAAAACCGCGCCGATCCCACTGCGCGGACATCGGGTCGACCGATCGGCGACGGTGTGTCACACTCGATCCGTGCAGACGCGCCACTACGAGTTTTTCTACGGGACCCGGACTCCGGCTCCCGTTGTGGCGTAGCACCGAAAACCACCACGAAGCCCCGGAGTCCTCGGACCCCGGGGCTTCGTGCGCTCGGGAGCTGAGAACTCGAACCGAGCCGCAAAGGGATCACGATGTCTGAGAACACGACCGTCAAGCCCGGTGTCGAACTGCCCGCCCCCGAAGAGGTCGCCGAACTGCGCAAGGAGATCGACGACCTCGACCGGGAGATCCTGCGCCTGGTGAAACGCCGGGCGGAGGTGTCCCAGACCATCGGGGCCGCGCGAATGGCCGCGGGCGGGCCCCGCATCGTGGTCAACCGCGAGATGGACGTGGTGGCCCGCTACCGCGAACTCGGCCCCGCGGGCCGCACCCTGGCAATGGCGCTGCTCGACCTGGGCCGCGGCAGGCTCGGCCGCTGACGATCCACAGACTCCGACTTGTCCACAGACACGCCTCACCCAAGATCATCTTGAGCCCCCACGCGATAGACTGGCCAAGGGACGCCCCCCAGGGACAGGGTGGGGGCCGCGCGAGGCGCGGTGGTGGTGAACATCAGGGGTGGGTCGGGGAGATCCCCCATTCGGTGTGGCGTTGACTCGGGCAGACTGGGGTCATGCTGGATCTCATCGCGGTCATCGTGGTCATTGTCGCCGTCGTCGCCGTCGTCGGGTTCGGCGCTTACCTCGCGCTGTTGAACTCGGCGGCGCGCAAGCGTGGAGCGAGTGGCAGTCAGGTCGCGCAGTACGTGCGCGGGCGGTGGCCGGTCGCGGGGGTCACCGCGGCGGGGGCACTGCTCGGCTGGCTGCTGAGCGGGGGCAGCGGGTTCGCCGACGTGTTGGCGATCCTGGTCGCGGGCGGCTCCGGTGCCGTCGCGGGCAGCTCACTCTCCACCACCATGGCGAAGTACCGCAGCGGCCAATAACGCACTCAGCGGAGAGTTCAGGGCGCGGATTCACTCGATCGCATGAGAATCGAGCGAGTGGTGCGCCCTGCTCTGCGGACGCTGCGCAACGGCTTACCCTTGTTTGAGTGAGAACCGCAGATTCCGCGCACCCTGGCCGGGAGGTCCAGGTCGTCGACGCGAGCTGATCGAGTAATCGGTCGGCGACACCGCGTCACGACCGGGCAGGACAGGAGTCTCCACCACATGGCGAGCGGGCGGGACACCGCGCAGGACGAGCCGGGACAAGGACGACACCGGCGAGGATCGGGCACGACCGGGTGGACGCCGCGGCTGCGGCCAAGACGGCCCCAACCCCCGCGCGAGGACGACACCGACGTGCTGCCGGTGATCGCCGGCCTGTTCCCCGACGCACCCGCGACCGGACTGGCCAAGTTCGACCTTGGCAGCATCCCGGCCTCGGTCACCCCGCCCCGCAGCTGGCGGCGGGCGGCCGGGTTCGCGGTGGCCGCCTCGATCCTGGTGCTGGTCGGTCTGCTCTACGCGGCGAGCACCCTGGTGACCGGCCCCCGCAGGCCAGAGATAGTCGACGCGCTGCCCGGTCTCCCCAGCGGACCGGAGATGCCAATCGAGCTGCCCGGTGAGCCGCTGATGTCGCAGCGGCCCGCGCCGTCGAGCGCCGCGCCGTCGACCAGTGCCTCGCGGACCCAGCCGAAGCGCACGACCGACCGGCCGCGGCAGCCCGGACCGTCCGCGCCCGGATCGACTGACCAGCCCACGCCCACGAGCTCGACCGTGGCGGCCACAACCACCACGACGCCGACCAGGACGACCGTGGAGACCCCGGTCCTTATCGGCCCGGTCGTCGATGCCAAGACGATCGGCGACCGCACCGAGACCTACTTCAGCGCCGTCGCCAACGACCCGGACTCGGCCTTCGCGATGACCACCGGCCAGGCCCGCCGCGACGGCGAGGACGAGATCCAGCGCCGCTATGCCGACGTGACGCGGGTCGAGGTGCAGAAGATGACGATCGACAAGAACCGCTCCACGACCCGGTCGGTCCTGCGGGTCTACCGCGACGACGGGACGATCAGCACCGAGGAAAGGGAGCTGACCTTCACCTATGGGACCAATCCGAAGATCACTCAGGACATAGGGACCGGGTAAGACCCCGACACCTGATTACTCTTTTCGAGTGATCCTGCGCGCCGCCTATCGCCTCGATCGGGTGAACAGCCGAGAAAGAGTGGTGTAGGCCCTTGCGGGCAGGGTACGAGTTGCCCGGTAGCGCGACTCAGGCGGAGGAAAGCGTCAGTGGATCGTCCGACGACCGGCAAGCGACGGGTGCGCACCGGGTCCGTTCACGTCACCGAGTTGATCGATCGGCAGACCAGGATGCTCGACCTGTCCGTCGTGGCCGACGAGATCATCCGGGTCGAGCCGCTCGAACCGACCCCGGACCGCCCGGCAGCGTCGCGCGCGGCGACGCTGGCCAAGATCGCCGTGCTCGGTGTGGCGACCGCGACCCTGGTCGGCGCGGTGGCCGCGGCGTCGCTGATCTCCCGCGATCGCGAGTCCGGCGGCAATGACCCCGCCACCCGCCCCATCACCGGCGAGCGGGCCCTGCTGCCCGACGAGCTCAACCGGGCGGTCATCGAGTCGAGCACCGGCGGCCGCATCCCCGAACAGCGCACCGGCACCGCGTCGGGCAGCCTCAGCGGCAGCACGGCCGCCCCGGCGATCCCCAGCGCGCGCCGCAACGGCGCGGCGAGTGTCGACCGGGACCAGACCGAGGCCCCGGCGACCGGCGCGGCCGACCACACGGCCGAGCCCGCGTCGACCAAGGCGGCCAAGCCCGCCAATACCTCCCACCGCGAGCTGGTGCTCGAGTACTACCGGCTGATCGAGAGCGATCCGAGCCGCGCCTTCGCGCTGCTCTCGGGCTTCCAGACGACGCTGGGGCAGTTCCTCGGGTCGTGGTCGTCGGTGCGCAAGGTCGAGGTCCTCGACGTGGTCGAACGTGGCGACGGGGTGGTCGCGGTGGTGCGGATGCACCTCGTCGGCGGCGCCCAGCTGCGGATCAAACAGCTGCTCACGGTGGTCGACTCGGTCCCGCAGCGGATCGTCGGCGCGGTGCTGTTGTCGGCCCAAATCAACTAGTTTGCTCGATCGGCCCAATGAGCCCGCCGCCTGTGACACTATGTAGCCGCTGTCGGGGTGGGACGTAGGGGATACGGGGCTATGTGCCGTGCGCATAGCGTGAACGCCTAGCCTGGAACAGCACGTGATACGTGGGCCCGCGAGGCGCTTCGCGGGCGAGGGAGGTTCCGGTCGGGATGAGCGACGAGGGCCGGCTGGTCGCCGGGCGCTACCGGCTGGTCGAACGCATCGGAAGCGGCGCCATGGGCGTCGTCTGGCGGGCGGTCGACGAGCGCCTGAACCGGGTCGTGGCGATCAAGAAGCTGCTGCTGCCGCCCGGTCTGCCGCCGGACGAGGCCGACGAGGCCGTCGCCCGCTGCCTGCGTGAGGGCCGCATCGCCGCCCGGCTGCACCACCCCAACGCCATCGCGGTCTTCGACGTGGTCGACGAGGACGGCGTGCCCTGTCTGATCATGGAGTACCTGCCGTCGGTCAGCTTGGCCATCGCGCTGTCCGACGGCGGCCCGATGGACCCGGTCGAGGTCGCCAGGATCGGCGGCGCCGTCGCCGCCGCGCTGGCCGCGGCCCACGCGGCCGGGATCGTGCACCGCGACATCAAGCCGGGGAACATCCTGCTCGGCGACGACGGCTCGGTGAAGATCACCGACTTCGGCATCTCCCGGGCCACCGACGACGTCACCGTCACCAAGACCGGCCTGATCGCGGGCACCCCGGCCTACCTGGCTCCCGAGGTGGCCGTCGGCCGTGAGCCGTCGACGGCCTCCGACGTCTTCTCCCTCGGCTCGACGCTCTACGCCGCGGCCGAGGGCGAGCCGCCGTTCGGGCTGTCGGAGAACACGCTGGGCCTGTTGCACGCGGTCGCCTCCGGCAAGATCAACCCGCCGAGGAGGTCCGGCGCGCTCACCGGCGTGCTGATCTCGCTGTTGAACACCGAGCCGGAGGACCGGCCGTCGGCGGGCCGGGCCCGCGACCTGCTGGCCACCGTGGCCCGCGGCGAGGAACCGAACCTGCCGCCGATCCTGGCCGAGCCCGACGAGGCCACCCGGCTGGTGATCGCCACCGACCCGTCGGTCGCGCGCCTGAGCGAGCCTCAGGTCAAGTCGGCCAAGCCGCTGGTGTTCGCCAGCGCGGCGGTGACCGCGGCGCTGGCCGCCGGCGCGTGGCTGGTGTTCGGCGGCGACGGCGCCAAGCCGATCGACAGCCCCACCACCAAGGTCAACAACGTGCCATCGATGACCATCACGGTGACCGAGTCCGAGACCGAGTCGCCGACGGCCAAGACCACCACGAGGACCGTGCACACGACCAGGTCGAGCCCGGTGACGACCACGACGGTGCCGAGCAAGTCGACCACGCCCACGGAGCCGAGCGACACGCCGTCGTCGACTCCGTCTAACGTTAGTTCGAGCCCGTCGTCGCCCATCCCGACCACGACCACGGGCAGCACGGACCCGACCGCGACACGGGTAACCCCTGTCCCGTGACCCAGGAGCCGCGATGACCGACGAGCCGACCCTGGTCGCCGGGCGCTACCGGCTCGGCGCCCGTATCGGCAGCGGGGCGATGGGCGTGGTGTGGCAGGCCCACGACGAGCGCCTCCACCGCACCGTCGCGGTCAAGCAGCTGCTCTCCCAGCCGGGCCTCAGCGCCGATCAGGCCGAGGAAGCCCGCCAGCGCGCCATGCGCGAGGGCCGCATCGCCGCCCGCCTGGCCCACCCGAACGCGATCACCGTCTACGACGTGGCCGAACACGACGGCGAACCGTGGCTGATCATGGAGTACCTGCCGTCGAAGAGCCTGGCGACGGTGCTCAACGAGCACGAGTTCCTGGCCCCCGCCGAGGCGGCCCGGATCGGCGCGCAGATCGCCGCCGCGCTGGTCGCCGCGCACGCGGCCGGGATCGTGCACCGTGACGTCAAGCCCGCCAACGTGCTGCTCGGCGAGGACGGCACGGTCAAGATCACCGACTTCGGCATCTCCCGGGCCACCGGCGACGTCACCGTCACCGCGACCGGCATGCTCGCGGGCACCCCGGCCTACCTGGCCCCGGAGGTGGCCAAGGGCGAGCAGCCGACCTCGGCGGCCGACGTGTTCTCGCTCGGCTCCACGCTCTACACCGCCGTCGAAGGCCACTCCCCGTTCGGGTTGAGTGAGAACACCCTCGCGCTGCTGTACGCCGTGGCCGCGGGCAAGGTCCAGCCGCCGCGGCAGGCGGGCCCGCTGACCGCGCTGCTGATGCAGCTGCTGCGCGCCGACCCGACCGAGCGGCCCACGATGACCGCCGCGCGGGAGGCGCTCGCCGCGGTCGCCGCGGGCAAGCCGCTGCCGTCGATCGCGCTGGCCAACCAGCGCACCGACCCGTATCCCAAGCCGCAGGGCACGCCCCCGCCGGGCACGCCGATTCCAGGCGGCCCGCTGCCGAACACCCCGCCGCCGGGTTTCCCGCAACAGGGCATGCCGCAGCAGGGCATGCCGCTGGGCGGCCCGCCGCCGAGCCCGCCGATGGGCACCCGGCTCGACGCGCGCCCGTTCGCCGAGCCGCTGCCGTCCGGCCCGATCCGCCAGCAGCAGCCGCCCCAGCAGCGACCGCCGCAGCCCCGCCCGGCGCAGGCGCGGTCCGGGCCGCCGCGCACGCCACCCGGCCGCAAGCCCGCCGCGGCGAGTGGGAAGAAGGACGCACGGTCGATCGTGCTGACCGTGCTCGCGATCATCGGCGCCGCCCTGGTCGGCATCCTGGTGGCGAGCCTGCTGACCAGCAACAACACGCCCAAGGCGTCGGGCAAGACCACGACAGCGGTCCAGCCGACCACCACCAAGGCCGCCACGACGACGAAGACCACGACCGCTGAGCCGACCACGACGACTACCACCACCACCACCACGACCGATGGCAAGCCGACCGACGCGGAGTTCCACCAGGCGCTGCGGGACTACTACGCACGCCTGCCGGGGGACGCCGACGGCGCGTGGGCGATGCTGACCGAGCGGGCGCAGCGCAAGTCCGGTGGGTACGAGGCGTTCAAGAAGTTCTGGGCCTCTCTGAACGAGGTCGAACTCCAGCAGGTCGGGGGCAAGGACAACCACCTCGAGGGCAATGTCCGGTTCACCAAGGACGGCAAGTCGGTGACCGAGCGCTACACGTGGACGATGGTCGAGGCCGACGGCGTGATCAAGATCGACAACTTCGACCGGCGCGGCCGGGTCGAAGGCGACAACGGCTGACCTACTTCCGGGCCGCGGCGGCGGCCCGGAACGCCTCGATCAGGTCGACCAAGGCCGGTTGGCCCAACGATGACTCCCGCACCGCGGCGTGGATCACCCTGGTCGGCTCCGGGTGGCGCAGCTTGCGCACGACGACGCCGGGGTGCCTGCTGCCCAGGCCCATCTCCGGGATCACGCTGACCCCGAGTCCGGCGGCCACGAATCCCTGCGCGGTGGCGTAGTCCTCGCTCTCGACCACGAAGTTCGGGCTGAACCCGGCCGCCGCGCAGGCTTCGAGCATCACCCGCAGGCAGAGTCCACCCGGCCACTCGTTGCCGACCCAGGGCTCGTCGGCGAGGTCGGCGAGGTCGAGGACGCGTTTGGCGGCCAGCCGGTGCCCGCGCGGGAGGACGGCGCGGTACGGGTCGTCGAGCAGGTGGATGAGCCGTACGCCGCCGCGTAGCGGGCCCTGCCGGGGATGCACGACCAGCGCGATGTCGGCGCGGCCGGACTCGACCTCGGGGATCGGGTCCTCGGGATCGACGAGCTTGAGGTCGACCTGGATGCCCGGGTGGTCCCGGCGCAGGGCGGCCAGGGCGGGCGGGACCAGGGCGGCGCCCGCGGTGGCGAAGTAGCGGATGCCGAGCCTGCCGGTGCGGCCGGCGCGCAGGTCGGCCAGCGCGGTCTCGGCCTCGGCGAGGTTCTTGCTGATCACGGCGGCATGCTCGGTGAGCAGCCTGCCCGCCGCGGTGGGCCGCACGCCGCGGCCGACGCGTTCGAGCAGGGTGATACCCGCCTGCTTCTCCAGCGCGGCCACCTGCTGGCTGATCGCTGAGGGCGTGTAGCCCAGGTTCGTGGCCGCCGCGGTCACCGAGCCGCTGGTGACGACCGCGCGCAGCACCTGCATCCGACGCACGTCAAGCATGCAGCACAGCTTAACGGTCTATGCACAACATTTCACTTGTCCTGCCAAGTCCACTCAGGCACCGTACACATGGGACGAAATATTGGGGAGGAAACCGGTGATCAGCGGCGGACGGGCCACGTTGGTGCGGATGGGCCTGTTGGCCTTGCTGTGGGGGTCCAGTTTCCTGTGGATCAAATTGGCCCTGACCGGGCTGTCCCCCTTGCAGATCGCGGTGACCCGCTGCGCGCTCGGCGCGATCGTGGTCATCGTCCTGTGCTACTCCTCCCGCAACACCCTGCCGCGCGACCGGGCCGTGTGGGGACATCTGGTGTTCGCGGCGTTCTTCGGCAACGCGCTGCCGTTCGTGCTGTTCGCGGTGGGCGAGAAGACCGTCGACACCGGAGTCGCGGGCGTGCTGAACGCCACCACCCCGCTGTGGGCCCTGCTGCTGGGCATCATCATCGGCACCGACCGCGACCTGCCCCTGATGCGGGTCGGCGGGCTGCTACTGGGTTTCGGCGGCACCCTGCTGATCTTCGCGCCGTGGGAGAAGGCGGGTGTGGCCAGCTGGGACGCCCTGGCGATCCTCGCCGCGGCCGTCAGCTACGCGGTGAGCTACGCCTACATCGGCCGCAAGCTCTCCGGCCGCGGCACCGCACCGATCGCGCTGTCGGCGGCGCAGCTGATCACCGCCACCGGCCTGACGGCGGTCGCGATGCCGGTCGGCGGCCTGCAGCCGGTGCACCTGAACCTGACCGCCGTCATCGCGGTGATCATCCTGGGCGTCTTCGGCACCGGCTTCGCCTTCGCGCTGAACTACCGGCTGATCGCCGACGAGGGCGCGACCCAGGCGACCACGGTCGGCTATCTGCTCCCGGTGGTCTCAGTCCTGCTCGGCGCGGTGGCCCTGGGCGAGGAGATCACGTTCCGGATCGTCGCGGGCATGATCGTGGTGCTGATCGGCGTCGGGATGACCCGCTGGCAGCGCAAGCAGCGGACAGTGCCCATTGAGGCCGAGGTCGCGCTGCCCGCGAAGGTCTGATTCAAACTAAGCGGCGGTCCGAGGCCCAGCGGGACAGTTCGTAGCGGTTGGACAGCTGGGTCTTGCGCAGGACGCTGGACACGTGGGTCTCCACGGTCTTCACCGAGATGAACAGCTCCGCGGCGATCTCCTTGTAGGCGTAGCCGCGGGCGAGCAGGCGCAGCACGTCACGCTCGCGGGGCGTCAGCAGGTCGAGCTCCGGGTCGCTGATCGGCGCGGCGCCCGGCCGGTCGGCGAAGGCATCGAGCACGAAACCGGCCAGGCGCGGGGAGAAGACCGCGTCGCCTTCGGACACCCGGACGACGGCCGTGGCGAGTTCCTGGCTGGAGATCGTCTTGGTGACGTAGCCGCGGGCGCCCGCGCGGATGACGGCGATGACGTCCTCCGCGGCGTCGGACACCGACAGGGCCAGGAAGACGACCTCCGGGTGCGACTTGCGGGCCTGGCGCAGCACCTCGGCGCCGCCGCCGTCGGGCATGTGCACGTCGAGCAGCACGACGTCGGGGTTGAGGTGGCCGATGCCCGCGACCGCCTCGCCGACCGTGCCCGCCTCGCCGACGACCTCGATGTCGTCGGTGATCGTGTCCAGCTCGGCGCGCACGCCCGCGCGGAACATGCTGTGGTCATCGACCAGGTAGACCCGCACGGGGCGCTTGGATCCGGTCGCTGGGGTGTCGTCGGTCATGTGGTCACCTTCGCACGCGGCATGTGGAGCTGGACCTCGGTGCCCTCGTCCGGTGCGGTGCGCAGCCGGATCTCGCCACCGTTGCGCTCCATCCTCCCCCGGATCGAGTCGGCGAGGCCATGCCGGTCGTCGGGGACGGCGTCGGGGTCGAAGCCCTTGCCCCGGTCGCGTACGAAGATCGTCACGGTGTCCTCTTCGACCTCGGCGTAGACCGACACCTCGGCCACGCCCGCGTGCTTGGCGGCGTTGACCATCGCCTCCCTGGCGGCCATGACACTGGCGACCAGGCGTTCGTCGATCTCGCAGTCACCGACCACCACGTGCTGGACCTTGATGGCGAAGGTGTCCTCCACCTCGCCCGCGGCCCGCGCGACGGCGTCGGACAGCGTGCCGCGGGTCATGCCGTCGGCCGCCGCGCGGCCGTAGCCGGACGGCCCGTAGAGCCAGCTGCGCAGCTGCCGCTCCTGGCCGCGGGCCAGCCGCAGCACCTCGCGCGGCGCCTCGGCCTGCTTCTGGATCAGCGCCAGCGTCTGCAGCACCGAGTCGTGCAGGTGGGCGGCGATCTCGGCGCGTTCCTCGGTGCGGATGCGCGCCCGGCGCTCCTCGCCGAGGTCGCGGACCAGCCGCAGCCACCATGGGACGGTCAGCACCGCGACGCCGACGAGTGTGGCCACCACGGCGAGCAGGGCGAACTGCACCTGGTCGAGCCCGATGCTGCGCAGCAGGAAGACCACGATGCCGGTGATCACCAGCACGGCTCCGGTGAGCACGCGCAGCACCGCGGCCCGGCCGCCCCCACCGCCGAGCAGGGCGCCCTTGACCTTGCGCCGCTGGGATTGGTCGGCCTCGCGCCACACCACCGCGGCGCCGACCAGCGCCACGCCCAGCCCGCCTGCCACCCAGCCGTTGAGCGCCCCGGACACCGTGCCCGCGCCGACGGTGAGCCCGGCGCCGAGCGCGATCAGCCCGAACGCCTGCTGGCGCTCCTTGGTCGACATCGACTTCTGGGCGTCGTCAGCGGGCTGCTGCGGCGCGAAGATCCACAGCAGGCCGTAGGCCATCACCCCGGCCCCACCGAGGGCGGCGAGCAGCGAGAACGCGATGCGCACCCAGAGGACGTCGACCTCTAGATGGTCGGCCAGGCCACCCGCGACGCCCGCGACGGCACGGCCGGACCGGCGGCGGTACAGCCGGGTCTGCCCCGGTACCACCACCTCGGTCGTGCCCGACCGCTGCTGCTCCGCGTCGACCACCGGCCTCTCTTCCAGCGTTGCTTCCACACCAAGAATGCTCACACGCGCAAGGGCGTGTCACATCGGGGCTGGACCCTGAAGCCGAAGTCAGGGTCGGTCCCCGATGTGGCGGGGCCCGCCAAGCGACCATGCTCGTCATCGTGAGTGGGACATCAGGCAACATCGGCGTGGAGGACACGCTCAAAGACTTCTGGGCGACCCGACCTCGGCGGCCACGACACGGCCGCAAGATCGCGGGCGTCGCCGCGGCCCTGGGGGACCGATACGGCATCGATCCGGTCATCATTCGGGTGGCGTTCGTCGTGGCCGCCTTCTACGGCGGCGCGGGCATCCTGTTCTACCTGCTGGGCTGGCTGCTGCTGGCCGAGGAGGACGACGAGGTCTCGCCGGTGGAGGCGCTGCACGGCCGCGGCCGCAGTTCCAGCTCCGGGCCGTTCACCATCGCGCTCGGCGCGGCGCTGATCCCGGCGTTCTGGTGGTTCTTCGACCGGGACGCGTCCGGGGTGCTGAGTGTCGTCGTCGTGCTCGGACTGATCTTCCTGCTGCACCGCAGCCGCGCCCACCTTGGCAGGCCGGGCACGGCGCGGGCGGCCACCCAGGTCCCGACCTATGCCCCTTACCCGCCTGAGGCCGCGGCCCAGCCGACGGTGGTGTGGGATCCGATCCACCCGGCCGCCTACGGCACCGAGGCGCAAGGGCCGCCCGCGTGGGACCCGCTGGGCGCGGCCCCGTTCGCCTGGGACCTGCCTGAGCCGAGCAGCCCAGAGCCCGAGCCGCAGCCGCCCGCGCCGAGGCGCCACAAGTCGAGGATCGGGCTGGTCACCGTGGCCGTCGCGTTCCTCACGGTGGGGGCGGCCGTGGTCGCCTACCCGTTCGCGGGCTGGCTGACGGTGCCGCACGTGATCGGTGTGGTCCTGGGCATCCTGGGCTGCGGGCTGTTCGCCGCCGCCTTCGCAGGCGGTGCCCGCGGACTGATCGGCCTGGTGGTCCCGCTGGCGTTCCTCGGCGTCGCGATGACGTCGCTCTGGCCGGGGGGATTCGACTCGGAGAGCGTCGGGGACATCAACGCCAAGCCGGTGACCATCAGCGAGGTGCAGGACAAATACGAGAAGACCATCGGGTCGATCACCCTGGACCTGACCCAGCTGCCCGCGACGGCGGACGAGACGGTCGAAACCAAGGTGGAGGTGCGGGCGGGCGACGTGACGGTGACGGTGCCGAAGACCGCCGACGTCACGGTGAAGTGCTCGGTCGGCGTGGGCGATGTGGACTGCCTCGGCCAGTCCAACGACGGGATCGGCGAGGACGTCAAGATCAAGGACGACTACGGCCCGGACGGCCCCGGCGGGTTGAAGATCGAAATCGAGGCCGAGGTGTCCGGCCCTGGCGGAGTGGTGGTGCGACGTGGCTGAGCGTGAAGACTCTGTCCGGCGGTTCGATCCGGTCTCGCTGATCGCGGGCCTGCTGACCCTGTTCGCCTCGGCCTACGTGCTGACCGACGGACAGGTGTGGGTGCCCATCCCCGACTTCCGCTGGATCATCGCGGGCGGCGCGGTGGTGATCGGGCTGCTGCTCCTGCTCGGCTCTACGGTGAAGGGCAAACGGAAGTAGAGGAACGACCACTCATGCGAACGGCCCGGCCAAGACTTTGGCCGGGCCGTTTCGCGTCACTCCCACTCGATGGTGCCCGGCGGCTTGCTCGTCACGTCGAGGACGACCCGGTTGACCTCGGACACCTCGTTGGTGATCCGGGTGGAGATCCGCTCCAGGACGTCGTAGGGCAGGCGGGTCCAGTCGGCGGTCATCGCGTCCTCGCTGGACACCGGGCGCAGCACGACCGGGTGGCCGTAGGTGCGGCCGTCGCCCTGCACGCCGACGCTGCGCACGTCGGCCAGCAGCACGACCGGGCACTGCCAGATGTCGCGGTCCAGACCCGCCGCGGTGAGTTCCTCGCGGGCGATGGCGTCGGCCGCGCGCAGGATCTCCAGGTTGTGCCCGGTGACCTCGCCGATGATCCGGATGCCCAGGCCGGGGCCGGGGAAGGGCTGGCGGTGCACGATCGTCTCGGGCAGGCCCAGTTCCAGGCCGACCCGGCGCACCTCGTCCTTGAACAGCGCGCGCAGCGGCTCGACCAGTTCGAACTCCAGGTCCTCCGGCAGGCCGCCGACGTTGTGGTGGCTCTTGATGTTCGCCGCGCCCGCGCCGCCGCCGGACTCGACCACATCGGGGTAGAGGGTGCCCTGGACCAGAAAGCGGAACTTGTCGCCGCCCGCCTCGGCCTGCAGGTCCAGTTCGGCCTGCTCGAAGACCCGGATGAACTCGCGACCGATGATCTTGCGCTTCTCCTCGGGGTCGGTGACCCCGGCCAGCGCGTCGAGGAAGCGGTCGCGCGCGTCGACGGTGATCAGCCGCACGCCGGTGGCCGAGACGTAGTCGCGCTCGACCTGGGTCCGCTCGCCTGCGCGCAGCAGGCCATGGTCGACGAACACGCAGGTCAGCCGGTCGCCGATGGCCCGGTGCACCAGGGCGGCCGCGACCGCGGAGTCGACGCCGCCGGACAGCCCGCAGATCGCCTTGCCGTCGCCGACCTGGGCCTTGATCCGCGCGACCTGCTCGTCGACGATCGACGAGGTGGTCCACTGTGGACGAACACCGGCGACGTCGTGCAGGAAGCGGCGCAGCACCTCCTGGCCGTGCGGGGAGTGCGCGACCTCCGGGTGGTACTGCACGCCCGCGAACCGGCGCTCGACGTTCTCGAACGCGGCCACGGGAGCGCCCTCGGACGTCGCGGTGACGGTGAAGCCCTCCGGGGCCTTGGTGACGCAGTCGCCGTGGCTCATCCACACGGGGTGCCGGGCGGGCAGTTCGTCGTGCAGTTCGCCGCCGTCGACGCTCAGGTCGGTGCGGCCGAACTCGCGGGTGCCGGTGTGCTCCACGGTGCCGCCGAGCGCCTGCGCCATGGCCTGAAAGCCGTAGCAGATCCCGAAAACGGGGACACCGGCGTCGAACAGGGCCGGGTCGATCGCGGGGGCGCCGTCGGCGTAGACGCTCGACGGGCCGCCCGACAGCACGATGGCGGCGGGCTCCTTGGCGAGCATCTCCGCGACGGTCGCGGTGTGCGGGACGACCTCGGAGTAGACCTGCGCCTCACGCACGCGGCGGGCGATGAGCTGGGCGTACTGCGCCCCGAAGTCCACTACTAGGACCGGACGGGCATCAGTCATGGCTTACCTTCCGTCAGTTGCCGGAAGCCGGGAAGGGCTGGGACCTTCTCGGCACACAGCAGGCAGCACTGTGCGCCGACCGGTCCCTCCCTGGGTTTCTCTCCCAGAGGTGCCTGCCCGCGCACCGTGCCGCGCGGGCTTTCCGTGGCGCTCGAACCAGACCCGTCCCAGGTCAGGACGGCGGAACCCTAGCCACCATCTTCGGTCAGCCACGGCCATCGTAGCTTGGCGAGCCTCCGGCGGGGCTCGGGCCTACGGTTGACCTATGACTGACGACGATGAGGACGCGGTCGTCGCCAAGCCGCGCCCGTTCTGGGTGGCGGGCCGCGCGGAGACCAGCGACGAGACCCTCGACGTGCACCACCCGTACGACGGAACCGACTTCGCCACCGTGTGCGTGCCGACCCCCGAACAGGTCGAACGGGCCGTGGCCGCCGCCGCTTCGGTGGCCAAGGAGTTCCGTTCCTCCCCCGCGCACCTGCGGGCCGCCGCGCTCGACCACGTGTCGCGGACGCTCGCGGAGCGGGCCGAGGAGATCGCCGAGACGATCACCGCCGAGAACGGCAAGCCGCTGAAGTGGGCCGAGATCGAGGTCGCGCGCGCGGTCTCGACGTTCCGGTTCGCCGCGGAGGAGGCCCGCCGATTCGTCGGCGATCTGCAGCGGCTCGACACCGACGTCAACGGCGAGGGCCGGATCGGACTCGTCCGGCGGCGGCCGCGCGGGCCGGTGCTGGCGGTGGCGCCGTTCAACTTCCCGCTGAACCTGGTGGCGCACAAGGTCGCCCCCGCCATCGCGGTCGGCTCGCCGGTGATCATCAAGCCCGCGTCGGCGACACCGCTGTCGGCGCTGCTGCTCGGTGAGATCCTGGCCGAGACCGACCTGCCGCCGGGGGCGTTCTCGGTGCTGCCGGTGCGCGGGTCGGCGATGTCGTCACTGGTGGCGGACCCGCGGCTGCCGGTGATCTCGTTCACCGGGTCGACCAAGGTCGGCTGGGGGATCATGGAATCCGCGCCGCGCAAGCACGTGGTGATGGAGCTGGGCAGTAACAGCGCGGCGATCGTCTGTCCTGATTGGACTGACCTGGACCGCGCGGCCCAGCGGATCGCGACGTTCGGCAACTACCAGGGCGGCCAGTCGTGCATCGCGGTGCAGCGGGTGATCGTGCACCGCGACGTGGCCGACGCGTTCGTGCCGAAGCTGGTCGACGCGGTCTCGGCGTTGCGCACCGGCGACCCGTTCGATCCCGAGGTCGAGGTCGGCCCGGTGATCGATGAGGACAACGCGGCGCGGATCACCGACTGGATCGCTGAGGCGGTCGGCGGCGGCGCGCGGGTGCTGACCGGCGGCGGACGCAAGGGCACCTCGGTCGAGCCGACTGTCCTGGCCGACGTGCCGCCGACGGCGAAGGTGAGCTGCGAAGAGGTGTTCGGGCCGGTACTCGTGGTGTCGGTCGTGGACTCGGTGGACGCGGCGTTCGCGCTGGCCAACTCGACGGAGTACGGCCTGCAGGCCGGGGTGTTCACCACCGACCTAAGGGTCGCGTTCCGCGCGGCGGCGGAACTGGAGGTCGGCGGGGTGGTGATCGGCGACGTGCCGTCGTATCGAGCCGACCAGATGCCGTACGGCGGGGTCAAGGGCTCAGGAACGGGCCGTGAAGGTGTGCTTTCGGCGATGAACGACTACACCGAGGACCAGACCATGATCCTGTCCGGAATCGACCTCTAAGCGCGGTGGACCGACTGGGCGAAGTTGAAGACTCGGTCCGGGTCGTACTTGCGGGCGACGTCGCGCAGGCGGCTTAGGTTGGCGCCGTAGTAGGTGACGCCCCAGTCGGGCATGGCGGCCTCGATGTAGTTGACGTAGCCGCCGGTCGCGCCGAGGCGGGCCAGGCCGTCGCGCACCGCCGCGACGCTCTGCGCCGCCTCGGACTCCGATTCCTGGGTGGCCTGCCGGTAGATCTGCGCGCTGGCGAGCGCGGCGCGGTGCGGGAAGGCGGTGTCGGCGGGCTTGCGCTCGCCGACCGCGCCGCCCAGGGAGTCGAGCAGGATGTCCATGCCGGTGCGGCCGGACAGCAGCTGTTCGAGGCCCGCCGGGTCGCGCAGCGGCTCGCCGAGGATCCGGGACGAGGCCACGAAGCCCTCGCGGAGGGGCGGGGTCGGGGTGCACGACTTGGTGGAACAGCCACCGAAGTACTTCATCGCGTCCAGGTAGCCGCGCTGTCCGACCGTCCGGCTAATCGGCCTGACCGACTTGACCAGGGTGTCGAGCAGCTGGTTGAGCGTCGCCGGGCTGCCCGTGAACGACCCGCCGACCCGCGCCTTGGGCGGCGACCCCGCCGACACGACACAGTTCGACCACAGCTCGTCGGGCGCCCCGGCCACCCACTTCTGCCAGGCACCGACCACCTCGGCGGCCGACCCCTGCGGGAACGTCAGGGTGAAGACGACGAGGTCGGGCGCGGGATCGGTGTTGAAGGTGAACGAGGTGACGATCCCGAAGTTGCCACCCCCGCCGCCGCGCAGACCCCAGAACAGGTCGTCATCGGAGTAGGCCGACGCGGTCCGCAGCATCCCGTCGGCCGTCACGACCTGCGCGGACCGGAGCTTGTCGCAGGTCAGGCCGAATTTGCGGGAGAGCACCCCGATCCCGCCGCCGAGGGTCAGCCCGCCGATGCCGACGGTCGGGCACGAGCCGCCAGGCAGGCACCGCCCGGCTTTCGCGAGGGCGGTGTAGACGTCGATGAGGCGGGCCCCGGCCCCGATGACCGCGGAACCGTCGCCCTTGACCTCGACCGACGACATCGCTTTGAGGTCCACGACCAGCCCACTGTCGGGCACCGAGTACCCCGCATAGCTGTGTCCGCCACTGCGCGCGGCGATCGGCAGATAGGCCGCGCGGGCCACCTCGACGCACGCCTGCACGTCCTCAGCGGTCCGAACAGCCGCGACGGCCATCGGTTTGCGCTGGTCGAACAGGGTGTTGAACGACCGGCGGAGGGTGTCGAAGTCCGCCGAGCCCGGCTGGCTGAGCCCAGCCCCGAGCCGCGCCCGCAGCGACGCCCAGTCGGGTGGGACAGGAGCGGGCCTGCTGGTGGGTGTGCCCGAGGTCAGCCCGGTGGAGGGCGCGGTGGAGGGATCCTGGCCGGGCACGGCCCGAGAGCAGGCACTGGCCGCCGCTCCCACGCCAGCGGCCCAGAGGAACTTCCGCCTGCTCATCCCCACTTGCGCACCTCCGCCCCCGATTGCACCACTCGGGGGGCACGCCTGCCGATCGGCACGTCTCGGCTCCCCCGAAAGTCCTCGGACTCCCTACCGATGACGCGGCAAGACTAGAGCGCATCGACGCAGGTCAGGGTAACGATGTGGCGACGGGACAATCCGTGATCGCTCGTAACGCCGCTACTCACAGGTACATCACGCGAGCCACAGGCGGGCGAGGTCGACCCGGCCCTACCGGATCCATCCGGCCTTGGCCCCGCGTGCGCCGTGCAGCACCACTCAGTTGCCGGTCCGGGACAGCACCGGGACCGCGCTATTGATGCCCGGCTCCCCGAGACAGCGCGCTTATCACCTCCTGATCGACATCGGGGCCGCGCGACACGGCGGCCAGGTAGCCATCTGGGCGGACCACGGCGGCTCCCGACTCGCCCAGTGTCAGCAGGGCGGCCGCGTCCGGCGGGACCGGAACGACCGTGACGTGGTCCGGAAGCTCGGGCAGCTCGACCCCCGGCGCGGCCAGCACCGTGAACCAGGGCCCGAACTTGTCCCGTAATCGAGTGCCGTCGGGAAGTGGCACGTCGGGACAGAGGACGCCGGGGACCGGAGGGCGGGGTACGCCCGGCTCGGTGGGGAAGTCCGACTCGCCGCTCGGCGTGGTGAGCGGCGAGTCCAGGTACCAGAAGGGTTCCGAGAGCTTCCCCGAGTCGATCTGAGAGCGCACGGACGGATCGCGCACGCTGCGTTCGAGGATCTCGTGGCGGTGGGCTCGTTCGGTGGCGTCGGCGGGGACCAGGAAGCGCATGGTGGCGGCGGTGACGGCGAGGTTCTCGTCGGCGGCGGCGCCGCGTTCGGTGTCGTAGGTGGACAGGAGGGCCCCGCCCGCCCAACCCGCGTGGGTGGCGGCGATCTTCCAAGCGGCGTTCTCGACGTCGGCGAGCCCGGAGTTCATGCCGCGGGCGCCGAACGGGCTCATCACGTGGGCCGCGTCGCCTGCCAGAAAGACCCGGCCGACCCGCATCCGGGGCACCCGGCGCTGATGGAAGCGGTAGACCGACGCCCAGATCAGGTCGTAGTCGATCTCGCCGATCACCTGGCGAATGCGGGTGTGCAGGCCGTCGCCCGCCTGGTCCGCGGCCAGGTCGTAGTCCTCGGGGACCTGCCAGTCGATCCGCCAAACCGAGTCGGGCTGGGGGTGCAGCAGCACCTGCCTGCCAGGATTCCAGTCCGGGTCGAAGTAGAAGCGCCGCTCCGGGACCGGGTAGTCCAGCTTCGCGCGGATGTCGGTGATCAGGAACTTGTCCTCGAAGGAGCGGCCGTCGAACGGCAGTCCCAGCAGGTCGCGCGCGGTCGAGCGGGAGCCGTCGGCGGCGATGCAGTGGCTGCCGTCGAACTCGCGTCCACCCGCGGCCACGGTGACGCCGTCGTCGTCCTGGCGCAGGCCCGTGACCGGGTGGTCGTAGCGCAGGTCGATCAGCGGCTCGGCGGCCACCTCGGCTTCCAGCAGCCCCTCGACCACGTTCTGCGGCGTGTTGACGAACGGCGGGAACTGCCCCGGCGGCGGCTCCGGGAAGGCCATCGTCACGACCTCGTGCTCGCGGTAGAAGATCCGGCCCGAGTACCAGGTGACCCCGGCGTCGACCACCTTCCATCCGACGCCGACGCGTTCGAGGATGTCGAGCACGTCGCGCTGGACGCAGATCGCGCGACTGCCCATGACCGCGCGCTGCTGCCTCGACTCCAGCACGACGCTGGGGATTCCCTTGCGGGCCAACAGGAGCGCGCCGGTCAGCCCGACCGGACCCGCGCCGACGATCAGGACAGTCACGACCGCCCCCAGCCACGCCCAAGTGACAACGTCTTCACCGTTCACCCCGCAGGCTCGCCCAGACCTCGCGGTCGCGCTCGGCGGTCCAGATCACCGGCCAGTCGACACCGTCGAGTTCGTCCCAGTAGCGCTGGACGTCGAACGGCAGGCAGTGTTCGAAGATCGGCCACCGCCCATACCGCGGTTCCAGCGCGGCGTGCGTCGCCTCGAACGCCTCGCCCACGCCGCCGCCGCGCCCGTGCACCTCCCCGACGATCCGGCGCAGCTCGTCGAGGAAGTGCCTGCTCTGCGCGATCGCCGCGGCCACCGCGTCGGCCCCATGCGCCACCGCACCCCGCCCGCCGACCAGCGCCTCGGCGCCGAACTCGGCCACGTTGTCCAAAGTGGACGTCGCCCAATCGTCGTGGAACGCGTCACCGGTGTAGAGGGCGGCTTGAGCCTCGACGAGATCGCCCGCGAACAGGATCTTGGGTTTGGGCAGCCACGCCACGATGTCGCCCGCGGTGTGCCCGCGCCCGCAATAGGCGAGCACGAGATCCCCCCGGTCGCCACCGAGCGGGATCGTCAGCCGGTCGGTGAAGGTGATCGTCGGCCACGTCAGCCCCGGGATGCTCTCGGGCTCCTCGAACAGCCGAGGCATCCGCCCGAACTCGCTGGCCCAGTCGGCCTCCCCGCGCTCGGCGATCAACCGCCGAGTCTCCGAATGGGCTACGACCTCCTGTGCGTCGAACGCGCTCGCGCCCAGCGTCCGGACGGCGTGGTAGTGGCTTAACACCAGGTACCGCACCGGTTTGTCCGTGCGCTCCCGCAGCTGGTCGAGCCACCGCCGCGCGGCCACGGGGGTCGCCCGGGCCTCGAAGCACACCAGGAAGTCCTCGCCTTCGACGGCGCATACGTTCGGGTCGCCCTCGGCGGTGAGGGCGTAGACCCCGTCGGCGAGGTCGGTGAAGGTCTCGACCTTCGGCTGGAGGTCCGCGCTGGACGCGAATGCTTTCGTCACGCGGTCAACACTGCCAAAACACGCACCGGAGCAACAGGGCCGCCCGCTTGCCTGTGGACAACTCGTAGGGGTGTGGACAACCGGCGTGATCTGCGGTTTCAACAGTTGACAGAGATCGCCGTAAACAGACACGGCGATGGGAAAACCACGCCCTTCCGGTCGGCAAGCCCAGCCACCAAGCTGAGAAAAATTTACGTTTGCCGCCACTCACCGAAGGGTTCCACCGTGGTCGCCCACCCTGCATCCAGGGCGGCTCGAAGGATTCTGCTGCCCGCCGTGGTCGCCGTCGCGTTACCCGCGTCGTCGATCTACGCCACAGCCGAGCCCGTCGAGCAGTCGCCCGAACGGACCGCCCAGCACCTGACCGGCCCGAAATCGCCTGACATCCTCCACCTGAAGTTCGCCGAAGGCACCGCCGTGCGGCTGCGCGGCGGCGCCCTCGTCTCGCACACCCGAGCGCCGATGGACCGCGCCCAGCGCCTACTCGCCGGGGCAGGCGTGGAACCGCTGTTCACCGGGGGCGAGGCCGAACTCGACCGCCTGCACCGGCCGAACACGCCCAACCTGAACCAGTGGTATCGGGTCAAGGTGCGGCCCGGTACCAACATCCAGCGCGCCGCCGCCGAACTGGCCGCCCTGGACGTGATCGAGACCGCGTATCCCGAGCCGCTGGGCGAGCGCCCGCCCAGTCCCGACTACACCGCCCGGCAGGGCTACACCGATGCTGGGTCCGCCAGCGGCATCGACTCCGACCACGCCAACACCGTGCCCGGCGGCACCGGCGGCAACGTGCGCGTGGTCGACATCGAATACGGCTGGCACACCAACCACGAGGACCTGTCGAAGCTGCGCCTGTCCGGGGCGCTGATTCCCAACGGCACCCCGCGCTTCTCCTACCAGGACCACGGCACCGCGGTGCTGGGCGAGATCGGCTCGGACGCCAACGGCAGCGGCACCACCGGCATCGTGCCGGACGCGGGCCTGCACATGACCAACGTGGACAACCAGCGCGGCTGGGACGGGGCCAACGCCATCCTCACCGCGGCCAGGGCGGTCAGCCCCGGTGACGTGATCCTGTTGGAGCAGCAGACCAGCGCGTGCGGCGGATACGCCCCGATCGAGGTCATCGCCTCGGTGTACGACGCCATCCGCACGGCGGTGGCGGCCGGAGTGCACGTGGTCGAGGCCGCGGGCAACGGCAACCGAAACCTCGACGACGCCTGCTTCGGCAGCACCTTTCCCAGCGGCAAGGCGGACTCCGGCGCGATCATCGTCGGCGCGGGCGCGGCGGCCAACTGCGGGCGCACACCCCGGTCGAAGCTATCGTTCTCCACCTACGGATCGCGGGTGAACCTGCAGGGCTGGGGCGAGTGCGTCGCCTCGACCGGCTACGGCGACCTCTATGGATCGGGCAGCGCCAACAACTACACCGCCAAGTTCTCTGGGACATCGAGCGCGTCCCCGATCGTCGCCGGCGCGGTCGCGGCAATCTCCAGCATCGCCGAGCAGCGCGGGATCACCCTGACGCCCGCGCAGATGCGGGATCTCCTGGTGCGCACCGGCAGCCCGCAACAGGGCACCGGCGGCAAGATCGGACCGATGCCGAACCTGCGCGCGGCCATCGAGTCGCTCGGTGGTGGCGGCGGGAACATCACCCTCGCGCTGAACCCGACCGCAGGCTCGGTCACGGCGGGCGGATCCACCACGGCCACCGCGTCGGTGACCGGCACGGACCAACCGGCGAGGCTCACCGCGTCGGGCGCCCCCGCAGGCGTCTCGGTGGCGTTCTCGCCGGACACAGTGGGCCCGGGTGGAACGTCGACCATGACCGTGTCCACGACGGCGTCAGCCACTCCCGGCACGTATCCGATCACGGTGACCGGCGCGGCGGCCTCGGGCACGGGTTCGGCGACGTACTCGCTGACCGTCACCGGTGCGGGCGGAACCTGCGGGCAGGCCTACACCGGCACCCTGGCCCAGGGCGCTACGGCGATCCAGCCAGGCGGCACGTGGTACCAGTCGACGTCGGCGGGCACACATAAGGGCTGCCTCGACGGGCCGAACGGCACGGACTTCGACCTGTACCTGGACAAGTGGAACGGCAGCGACTGGAACGCCGTCGCCCAGTCCAACGGCGGCACTCCCGACGAGTCGATCACCTATTCCGGCACGGCGGGCTACTACCGGTACCGCGTCGTCGCCTACACCGGCGGCGGCGCCTACACCTTCAGCGTCACCAAACCCTGACGAGGCGAGGGGGCGGGTCACACCCTCGCCCCCTCATTACTCGCCGAGGAGGGCTTCAGTCACCTCGACCGCGCTGAACGCGGCCGGGTCGAAATCGGCCGCTGATCCCAGGCCCAACCAGTCGAGGGTCTCGGCGTGCTGCTCGTCGGTGGGGTCGGCAAGGATGTCGACGAGGCGGGCGTATCCCCCGACACCGCCGCAGTCCTCGGGCGGAGCGGCGCGACGGCCGCCCGTGCACCGGGGCAGAGCGGCCCAGTCGTCGGGTGCGAGGACCTTCTCGACAGTGATGTCGAGTTCCCAGTAGTCACCGAAGTCGTAGACGTACTGGATCTTCGCCCCCGCGTCCGGGGCCACGGCTTCCAGACTCACGCCGTCCGACGGCAGGCAGTCGAGTCCGGCGTCAACGTCGCCGAAGTCGCCAAACGGGGTGCGGAAGACATGCAAGTGCATGTCGTCCCAGTCGAAGGCGACCTGGATGATCTCGTGCAGTTCGGGCAGGGTGATGTCGGACGGGACTTCCAGCCGACGCCAGATGGGCGGCTTGGACCCACGCAGCGCGACCTTGAGCTGGTAGACGGTCACGACGTGGTCGGGATGGGCCGGCTTGGGCCGGTCCGATTCGGGCAGCGTCGCGAGCCATGGTCGAATCAACAGCGCCATCACCGGGAAGGGCGGGCCGTCGTCGTCGAGTTCCGGCCGCGGACCGTCCGCGAGTTCATGGACAACGCGTGCCGCCATCGCGACTTCGACCGACCACCGGAACTCGGCGGGAGCGATCCGTTCCACGGCCGCCGCCGCCTCTTCGGCCATCGCCGCCAGCGCCCTGCGCATGTCCTCGCCTGGCGCGAGGATGAGTTCGGAGACCTCGCCGCAGTTGATCTCGTCGATGGTGACGATGAGCGCATGAGACGCACCTGCCCGCACGAATGTCGCGGCCAGCACGGTCGCGTCGCCGCTGGGGTGGGCGAGCCGCAGGCACTCCGCGACAGTCACCGGTTCGCGCAGCGCGTCGAGCCAGGCCGGACGCGGTGCGCCCGCGAGGATGAGACGGTCCGCGGCGGCTGACGCGGCGACCGCCAGCCGTTCGTCAGCGCACGCACCAAGCGCCGCCAGCAGGGCGGCCGAACTCGCACCGGGTCTGCGCTCAAGATCGGGGACAAGTCCGTCCACCAGTGCGTCGACGTAGTCGGCTCCCGCGTCCACGGCAAGCATCCCGGCCGCGTACATCTCCGCTTCGATCGGATCGTCGGCGGTCGCAAGGAGCTCGCCGCCCGCGATGATGCCATCGAGCCCACTTCCGGCACCGGAACACTCGGGACAGTCGCACGCCTCCGGTTCACCTGACCAGACGACTGACAGTCCCCTGCCCTTCGCCTTGTCCTTGCGCTTGCGACCACGACTGACCGGGCTCATGCGTAAGCATTGTTCCCCATCTCGGCGAGCACGGCCCCTGGACCCTGCCGACCAAGCACCTGACGGCCTGTCAGGCCCGAACGGACGCGACCAGCGCCGACAGTGCCGCGCCCGGAAGAACCAGAGCGGGACCGCCCGCGTTCTTGGAGTCACGCACGCCGACGGCATCGGCGACAACCGCAAGTTCGACACAGTTGCCGTTGTTTCCACTGCTGCGGCTGGACTTGCGCCACTGAGCGCGGGAGAAGTCGTGTCCGGCGGTCATCCCGCACCCCTATTCGTCGGGCTACAACTGTTTGGCCAGCTTGTCAGGGCCGAACGGACGCCACCAGCGCCGACAGTGCCGCGCTCGGAAGAACAAGAGCGGGACCGCTCGCGTTCTTGGAGTCGCGCACGCCGGCGGCCTCGGCGATAACCGCGAGTTCGACGCAGTTGCCGCCATTGCCGCTGCTGCGGCTGGACTTGCGCCACTGGGCGCGGGAGAAGTCGTGTCCGGTGGTCATCCCGCACCCCTGTTCGTCGGGCCTACAACTGTTTGGCCAGCTTGCCGATGAGCGCGAGGGACTTGGCCTCATCCAGTGCCAACTCGGCGATCTGGTTGAACACCAGCCTATACCTGGAGATGTCGATGGCACGTTCCGGATAGAGGCCACCCGGTTCGATCTCGACATAGACGGTCGACAGCGCCGCCTCCTCGAACTGGAGGATGGAGAACGCTCCATTCATCGCCGGGTGCGCGCCCGCCGAGAACGGCAACACCTGTACCCGCACGTGGTCGAGCTTCGCCCGCTCCATCACGTGCTTCAACTGCGCCCGCATGACGGCGGGAGACCCGACCACTCGGTGCAGAACAGCCTCATTGATCACAGCATGGAAACCCGGCGGATCGTCGCCGACAAGATGCCGTTGACGAGCACTTCGTAGCGCGGCATGGCGTTGCGGATCGCCTTCTTCCACGTCCGGCCGGAACGCGCGGCGGACGACGGCGGTGTAGTCCTCGGTTTGCAGCAAGCCGGGAATGAACTCGCACTCGTAGGTGAGGATCTGGTCGGCGTCGGACTCCATGCCGATGTACGTGCGGAACCAGTCCGGAACCGTGTCGCCGTACGAGGACCACCAGTCCTTCTGGTTGGCCTGCTTGCCCTTGCTCAGCAACTCGTCGAACAGGTCGCCGTCGATGGCGTACAGGCCGAGCAGCGCACGCAGGTTGCCAAGCCCGATGTTCTGTCTGCCCAGCTCGATCTTCGACATGGTCGGCTTGCCGATTCCGACGTAGTCCGCGGCTTCGGCCATCGAAACGCCTGCCTTGTCGCGCAGCGCCCTGAGGTCCTTGCCCAGCCGCCGCCTGATGATCACCGGTCCTGGTCCGCGTTCGCCCATGCCTTGATCTTCGCCCGCATGAATGGGACATAGCCAGGGAAATCACCCAATCGTGCAGTGCCATTGAAGAAATTTCCTCGGTTAAATTGCGACACAGGGTGTCGACCGGGGAGACGTCATGGACCTGCGAGCGCAGCGCGTCATGGAAAGCAAGTTCGGCTGGGCGGGCGGAATCCCGCAGTTCGCCTGCCGGTGGACCATCAAGGCGTGCACAGCGGATTTCCGCTGGTCGACGATGATCTTCGATCTGCTGCCCGACCGCTCGCACGTGGCCGTCTACCCCGGTGCCGTCACCACGGGCGCACTCCTTCTGGAGCGGTCGCCCATCGAGGTACTCGCCACCACGCTCGACACCCGAGAGACCTGCGCGGTCCCGGCGCTGCATCCCCAGCACGGCGACCGCCTGCTCAACCTGCGACCATGCGCGCTGCCGCACGAACCGCCATGGACGAACCGACCGGCCGACAGCCCGCCCTACCTCGGTCCCATGGAGTTGGTGGCGGAACTCCCCAAGGACCCCGGAATCCGGGTGGTGTTCCGGCATGACCGGGTTCAGGCCCTCGAAGAGACCCTCGCCGAGATCGTGCAAGCCTCAGTCAGCGGACATCCACGATCTTCAACCGCAGCGCGCCGGGCGCCTCGGCTGGGACTGCCGGGTGTGCCGGGGCGACCGGGGTGATCCGTCGGTAGCCCGCGTCCTGCGCGGGCCGAGGGTCCGACTCGCCCTTGTTGGGCCAGAACGACATCGCCCGCTCGGCCTGCGCGGTGATCGTCAGCGACGGGTTCACACCCAGGTTCGCCGAGATCGCCGCTCCGTCCACAATGGAGATACCGGGGTAGCTGAACACCCGGTGATACGCGTCGATGACGCCCTTCGACGGGTCGGGCGCGATGGCGCAGCCGCCGATGAAATGAGCCGTCAGCGGGATGTTGAACACCTCGCCCCAGGTGCCGCCCGCGGTGCCGCCGATGTGCTTGGCGGTCAGCTCGTTGGCCACCTGACCTGCGGGGATGTAGGTCGGGTTCGGCTCGCCGTGGCCCTGCTTCGACGTGTACTTCCGCCGCCCGAACATGCCCTTCTTGGTGTAGGTGGTGATCGAATTGTCCAGGCTCTGCATCACCAGCAGGATCACCGTCCGCTCGCTCCAGCGGTACCCCTGCAGCAACTGCGCGGTCTTGATCGGGTGCCTGCCGACGAACCGCATCGCTTGCACCCAACGCGGGACGCTCGACCCGCCGTCGGTGGCGATGGTCTGCATCAGGCTCATGGCGTTGCTGCCCTTGCCGTAGCGGACCGGCTCGATGTGGGTGATCTCGTCGGGGTGGATCGAGGACGTGATGGCCACGCCCTTGCTGTAGTCGTGGGTCGGGTCGACCTTGGGCCGGGCGGCCCCGATGATCGACTCGGAGTTCGTCCTGGTCAGCTCGCCGAGGGTGGCCGAGAGCTCAGGCAGCGCGCCCGTGTCGCGCATGCGGTGCAGCAGCGTCTGAGTGCCCCAGGTGCCCGCGGCGAGCACGACCTGGCCCGCGGTGATCGTCCGCTTGCCCTTGCGCAGCTTCTTGCCGGTCCTGCGGACGTCGACCTCGTAGGACCCGTCCCCGCGCGGGCGCAGCGACGTGACCGTGGTCAGCGGCATGACCTGCGCGCCGCCCTGCTCTGCCAGGTACAGGTAGTTCTTGACCAGCGTGTTCTTAGCCCCGACCCGGCACCCTGTCATGCACGAGCCGCACTCGGTGCACCCCGTCCGCGACGGGCCGGCGCCGCCGAAGTACGGGTCGGCCACCTCGACGCCCGGCTGGTCGAAGTACACCCCGATCGGCGTCGGGTGGTAGCTGTCGGCCACGCCCATGTCGGCGGCGACCTTCTGCATGACCTCGTCCGACGGCGTCGTGGTCGGGTTGGTGACCACGCCGAGCATCCGCGAGGCCTGGTCGTAGTACGGCGCGAGCTCGGACTCCCAGTCGGTGATGTCGGCCCACTGCCGGTCGTTGTAGAACGGCTTCAGCGGCCGGTACAGCGTGTTCGCGTACACCAGCGACCCGCCGCCAACGCCCGAGCCCGCGAGCACGACGACGTCCTTGAGCAGGTGGATGCGCTGGATGCCGTAGCAGCCGAGCGCGGGTGCCCACAGGTACTTGCGCAGGTTCCAGGACGTCTTGGCGAACTCGTCGTCGGCGAAGCGGCGGCCCGCCTCGATGACCGCGACGCGGTAGCCCTTCTCGGTGAGCCGGAGGGCGGCCACGCTCCCGCCGAACCCGGATCCGACCACAACGACATCGAAGTCCGGGTTGTTACCGGTGAGTTGCGTAGCCATAGGACGAGATTAAGGCGCGGCGAACGGCCTGGCCAGAGGCCGACCAGATTTTTCTATGACCGTGAGTAACAGAGTCGGTCAATCTAGGTCTGACCGCAGGAAACCGTAGAGAACGAGGTCTCGGCGCACGCCCGCGCGCAGCTGAGCACCCCGGACGACGCCCTCGCGCTGGAACCCCGCGCCGAGCAGCGCGCGGTTGGCCGCGAGATTGTCGACATCGGTGGCCGCCTCGACCCGGTCGAGGTCGGTCGTGGCGAACAAGTGCCGCGCGACCAGCGCCAACGCGCCCACACCGGCCCGGCGCCCGCGCGCGGCGGGCAGCAGCGCGATACCCACGTTCCACGCCGCGCAGGCCCGGGTGCGCCCCCAGCCGACCTGATGCCAGCTCACGACGCCAAGCAGCTCACCTGAGGCGTCGACCACGCTCGCCCGGCTCAGCGCCACCGGGGGCGGCTGCGGACGGTCGTCGGGGTCGACGTCGAACAATCCGTCGCCCGCCGCCATCGCGGCCGGATCGCTGTCCAGTGGGACGGTCAGCGCGATCCGGCCGTCGGTGGCGAGAATCTGCCTCACGAGCGGACCGTCAGCCCGACCTTCTGGAACTCCTTGAGGTCGGAGTACCCGGCCTTGGCCATCGCCCGTCGCAGCGCGCCGAACAGGTTGACCATGCCGTCGGGGTCCGAGGTCGGGCCGAACAGCAGTGTCTGGAGGTCGACACCGTCACGGTCGGCCACGGCCAGCACGCCACTGCGCGGCAGCGACGGGTGCGCCGCCGACGCCGTCCAGTACAGGCCCTTGCCGGGCGCCTCGGCCGCGGCGGCGAGCGGGGCGCCGAGCATCACCGCGTCCGCCCCACAGGCGATCGACTTGGCGATGTCGCCGCTGGTGTAGACGTCGCCGTCGGCGATGACGTGCACATACCGGCCGCCGGTCTCGTCGAGGTAGTCGCGGCGCGCGGCAGCGGCGTCGACGATCGCGGTCGCCATCGGCGTCCCGATGCCCAGCGCGCTGTCGGTCGTGGTGACCCCCGCGCTGTTGCCGTAGCCGACGATCACACCCGCCGCGCCCGTGCGCATCAGGTGCATCGCGGTGCGGTAGTCGTGCACGCCGCCCGCGATGACCGGGATGTCCAGCTCGGCGATGAAGCTCTTGAGGTTGAGCGGCTCAGCCGAATCCCGCGACACGTGCTCGGCGGAGATGATCGTGCCCTGCACGATCAGCAGCTCCACCCCGGCGGCCAGCAGATCCGGGGTCAGCTCGGCGGCGTGCTGCGGGCTGACCCGCGCCGCCACGGTCACCCCGGAGTCGCGCACGTGCCGGATGGCCTCGGTGAGCAGGTCGACCTGGATCGGCGCGGCGTGCAGTTCCTGGAGCACGCCGACCAGCTCGGGCAGGCTGACGTCGTCGTCCTCGGCGGCGAGGATCCGGTCGAGGACCTTGTCGGCGTCGGCGTGCCGCGCCCACAAACCCTCGGCGTTGATCACGCCGAGACCGCCCTGCTGTCCGACCGCGACCGCCGTCGCCGGGGACACGATCGCGTCGGTCGGGTGGGTGATCAGCGGGATGTCGAACCGGTAGGCGTCGATCTGCCAGGCGGTGGAGACGTCCTTGGACGACCGGGTGCGCCGGGACGGCACGATCTCGACCTCGTCGAGCCCGTAGGCGCGACGGGCGGTCCGCCCCATGCCGATGTCGACAAGATCCCGCACGGTGGGTGTTCCTCTCTCAGGGACTAGCGAGTCGTGTAGTTGGGCGCTTCGACGGTCATCGTGATGTCGTGCGGGTGGCTCTCCTTGAGCCCCGCCGCCGTGATCCGGATGAGTTGCGCCTGCTGCAGGTCGGCGATGGTCCGCGCGCCCGCGTAGCCCATGCCCATGCGGAGTCCGCCGACGAGCTGGTGGACGACGGTGGACAGCGGTCCGCGGAACGGGATGCGGCCTTCGATGCCTTCGGGGACCAGCTTGTCCTCGCTGAGGACGTCGTCCTGGGCGTAGCGGTCCTTCGAGTAGGACTTCCGGTCGCCCTGGCCACGCATCGCGCCCAGCGAACCCATGCCCCGGTAGACCTTGAACTGCTTGCCGCCGACCAGGATCAGCTCGCCCGGCGACTCCTCGGTGCCCGCGAGCAGGCTCCCGAGCATCACCGCGCTCGCCCCGGCCGCGATGGCCTTGGCGATGTCGCCGGAGTACTGGATGCCGCCGTCGCCGATCACCGGGACCTTGACCGGACCGCAGGCCAGCGACGCCTCATAGATGGCGGTGATCTGCGGGACGCCGACACCGGCGACCACGCGGGTGGTGCAGATGGAGCCAGGGCCCACGCCGACCTTGACGCCGTCGGCCCCCGCGTCGACCAGCGCCTGGGCGCCCGCGCGGGTGGCCACGTTGCCGCCGACGATGTCGACCGCGTCGCCGAGTTCCTTCTTGAGCCGGGCCACGATGTCGAGCACGGCGCGCGCGTGGCCGTGGGCGGTGTCGACCATGAGGACGTCGACACCGGCGTCGAACAGCGTCATCGCGCGCTTGTAGCCGTCGTCACCGACGCCGACCGCGGCACCGCAGATCAGGCGGCCGTCGGGGTCCTTGGTGGCGTTGGGGTACTGCTCGGTCTTGACGAAGTCCTTGACCGTGATCAGGCCGCGCAGCTTGCCTTCGCCGTCGACGATGGGCAGCTTCTCCACCTTGTGCCTGCGCAGCAGGCCCAGCGCGGCCTCGGCCGACACGCCGACCTGGGCGCTGACCAGCGGGCCCTTGGTCATGACCTCGCTGACCAGGCGGGTGTGGTCGACCTCGAAGCGCATGTCGCGGTTGGTGATGATGCCGACGAGGGTGCCCTCGGCGTCGGTCACCGGCAGGCCGGAGATCCGGTAGCGGGCACACATGGCGTCGACCTCGGCGAGGGTGTCGCTGGGCGCGCAGGTGACCGGGTCGGTGACCATGCCCGCCTCGGAGCGCTTGACCGTCTCGGCCTGACGCGCCTGGTCTTCGATCGAGAGGTTGCGCTGCAGGATGCCGATGCCACCCTGGCGGGCCATGGCGATCGCCATCCGGGCCTCGGTGACGGTGTCCATGGCCGCCGAGGCGAGCGGGATGCGCAGCGTGACATTGCGCGAAATCCGGGTCCCGGTGTCGACCGTGCTCGGGATCACATCCGACTGTGCCGGCTGCAGCAGGACGTCATCGAACGTGAGGCCGAGGGTGGCGAACTTGTGGGGGACTCCGTCAGCGTTGAGCTCGCTGGTCATGATGGGTGGCGGACCTTCCTGCATGGCTGGCGGACCGGTCGGCCGGACCGGGGTCTCGGGGGTGGCCTATGTCCCCGCAACGGGCCGCGCGGAGACACGACAGAGCGCGGTTCCACCATGGTATCTGGGCGGGTTCGCCGGTCGGCCCGGTACCGTGCGTGGTCGTGCCGCATGACGCAGTCCCGCCGAACCCGTTCCCGCCGGGCGGCCCCTGGGAGGACCGACCCGCCGGGGCGCTGCCGCCCGACCCGTTCGCGGGCGACCCCGACGACCCGGCGCGCGCGCTGACCGAGCCGGACGACGACGAGAACGTGCCGATCACCGGCGACGAGCGCGACGAACTGCTCAGCGATCTGGCTGATCTGGCTGTCTACCAGGCGCTTCTGGCCCCACGCGGGGTCCGGGGGATCGTCGTCGACTGCGGCGAGTGCGAGGAGCCGCACTACCACGACTGGGCCCTGCTGGCCGCCAGCCTCGAACAGCTGCTCAACGACGGTCGGATGCGACCGCACGAGCCCGCGTTCGACCCGGACCCGCACTCCTACGTCAGCTGGGAGTACTGCCGCGGCTATGCCGACGGCGTGACCGCCAGCGAGAGCGCGTACTGAGACATATGTGACACACAAGAGGGCCCCCGCCGCGGCGGGGGCCCTCTTGTCGTTGCTCACGTCGTGGGCGGCTGTGGGTCCGGCTGCGTGCCTGCCACGCCCTGGCCCGCACCGCCCTGACCAGTACCTACCTGGCCCGCACCGGTCCCCGGATCCACCCTGGGCGCCTCGCTCTGCGGCTGCGTCACGGGCGGGGTGGTGGTCGGCGGTTCCTCGGTGGTGGTCGGCGGCACCGTCGTGGTGGTCGTCGTCGGCTGCTGGGTCGTGGGCTGCGGGGTGGTCGACGGCGGGCTGCTGGGCGCGACGGTGGTCGACACCGGCGCCACGGTGGTCGGGCTGCCCAGCGGCGGCGGGACGACCTCGTTGGCCGGGGTGCCCGGCAGCTGGCTCACCAAATCGGCGTGCCGCTGGGTCAAGTCGGCCTTGCCGTCCTCGGACGACACCGACGGTAGACCCGCCTGTGCGTCCTCAAGCTTGGACTTCGCCTCGGCCAGCTTGCCCTCGGCGAGCGCGGTCTGGGCGATCTGCAGGTCCTGGCGGACCGAGGCGGCGGCCTCGATGGACCGGGCGTGGTCGGCGTAGAGGACCTTGGTCAGGCCCCAGAGAGTGTCGCCGGGCTGCGCGTCGCGGGCGGCGAGGCCCGCGCCGGTGAAGGCGATGGCGATGGCGGCGGCCGCGGCGGCGAGCGGCACCAGCAGGCGCGGCTTGCGGATCCTGCGGGCCTTGGCGGCGAACACGGTGGCCACGGCGTACTTGGTGTCGACCAGTTCACCGATCGGGTCGGCGTCGACGTCGTCGCGCCAGGAGGACAGCAGCGCGGCCAGCTCGGCGTCCTGCGACTCCGGCCGCGTCGCGCTCTCGCCGCGGACAGCGGCGCCGAGTGCGTCGAGGAACGCGTCGTCGGCGTGCACCCGCGAGAAGTCGACCGCGTCGTCATCGAGGTCCGACGGGTCGAGCCCGTCGAACGAGTCGAGGTCGACATGGTCGCCGAACCGCAGGCCGAACGCACTGTGGACCACGTTCACCGGCTCGATGCGAGGCAGGGTGAGTTCTTCCTCATCATCGCGACGATTGTCGGGTCTGCCCTGGTCGGACACTCAGACCACCTCCTCCGCTGACAGAGTCTTGCGTAGCCGGGCCAAGGCCCGGTGTTGTGCCACTCGAACCGCTCCCGGGGTGGAGCCGACCGCCTCGGCCGTCTCCTCCGCCGACAGGCCGACCACAACCCGCAGCACTACGATCTCACGCTGCTTCTCCGGCAGGACGCGCAGGAGATCATTCATCCGCCTGCTCAGTTCACCCTGCATGGCACGCTGTTCGGGCCCGGCGTCGAGTTCCGGTTCATCAGGAACATCGGCGACGGGCTCGGTACGGTTACGAGCGGACGCCCGATGGGCATCGGCCACCTTGTGAGCGGCGATGCCGTAGACGAACGCCAAGAATGGACGGCCTTGGTCCCGGTAGCCAGGCAGTGCCGTCAACACCGCGAGACACACCTCCTGGGCCACGTCGTCCGCCGAGGCGAACGATCGTTCTTGCCTTCCGACACGGGCACGGCAATAGCGAACAACCAAGGGCCGAACGGATGCGAGCACGCGCCCGATCGCCTGAGGGTCGCCCTCGACGGCAGCGGTCACCGACGCGTCCAGTCCGTCCCCCAATGTGGTCATCGCAGATTGCAGCCCTGGCGTTACGAGTCGGGTCATCGTCGTCGCCCACGGTACCGGCCCCTGCCCGAGCACTCCGGGCGGTGCGGACTAGGAGGTAGGAGACTCGCCGGGATCGGCGTGACTCGCGACACAATAGCGGTCCTCATGTGAGACGGGACGACCCGGGGGCGCAGGTGTGACGCGCAAAACGGCACGTGGAGGAAAAACTCTGTAGAGACACGACGAGCCGTGCGTGCCCGTCCTGCTACGGGCACGCACGGCTCGCCGCCGACGCTGGTTTGGGCTCTTAGGAGACCAGGCCGCGCCGGAACCCGTGGGCGACCGCCTGAGCGCGGTCTCGCACGCCGAGCTTGCGGAACAAGCGCCGGGCGTGGGTCTTCACGGTGTCCTCTGACAAGTACAGCTCGCGGCCGATCTGGCCGTTGCTCTTGCCCTGACTCATCCCGCGCAGCACCTGCAGTTCACGATCGGTCAGCTGCACGCCCGGGTCGGACGGCTGGCGGGGGGCGGGCACCGACGTGCTCGCGAGCGTGTGGGCGAGGGCGGCCACAAGCTCGGGGCGCGAGGCGTCCCACCGGAGATATCCGCGGGCGCCGCCCGCGATCGCCGCGGCGATGCTGCCCGCGTCGTCGGGGGCACCGAAGACGATGACGTTCGCCTGCGGGTTCGCGGAGACGAGCCGACGCGTGGCTTCCACACCGGTGGGGACGGCGCGCTGGGTGCCGACGAGGACGACGTCCACCGGCTGCCGGGAGAAGCGAGCGAGCAGCTCGTCACCGTGCGCTACGCAGTCGATGCGACTGACCCCTGGCACAGCGGACATGACACGCGTCAAGCCCTCCCGCACACTGCGGCGGTCATCGCAGATCAAGACCGTCGTCACGGGGACTCCTTCCTGCAGCCGAGTGACGTTCCAATTCCCCTATCGGACGCTTCGCACCGAACCTTGACCCGATCCGGTGGTAAATCTGTCAACAAATCCGCCGGATGACCGTCTGGGTGCGTTCACCTAATCGGACCAACCCGAGAACAGCCAGGTCGGGACCCATGGCGAGGCCGCCGCGGCGGCGCGGGCGATCGGGTCGCTGTGTCGTAACACACCGTGCAGGGCGCGGGCCGCTGCGCGGCGATGTGCGTCGGCGTGTTCGGGATCGACGTCGGCGAGCACCAGCGCGCACGGCCACACCAACGGCCACAGTCCAAGCCGGGTGGCGTCGGCGTGGGCTCCGAAGATCAGCTCTTGGGCGCTGGGCCGCTCCCCGACGGCGGCCAGCGAGGCCCCCAGGACCAAGCTCGACTTGATCTGGTGACGGACCGAACCCGTTGCCTGGGCTGCCGCCGCGGCGGCTTCGGCCGGAGCGACAGCGGCATCCACCCGGCCCGCGCCGAGCTCGATCTCGGCGGCCACCCACCCGCGCCGGACCACTGCGCGCCACCCGGCGTTCACCGAGGCGGATTCGATTCCGAACAGCCTGCGCGCCTCGGCGGTGCGGCCCTGGCCGAGCGCGTCGGCGGCCAGGCCGAGCAGGACGTCGGACCGGGCGGCCGCGGCGTCGGCGGCCTGCGGGCCCGGCCGGTCTGGATGATCGCCATCGATGCCGTCCGGTCCGAGCAGATCGGACTCCGCGAGCCGACGCAGACCCGCGGAGTCGAAGGGCCGCGCGAGGGCGTGGCCGCCGACCTGGCGCAGGTGTGACGCACGGGTAGCCGAGGCCAGCGCGGCGATCACCGGATCGCTTCCGGAGATCAATAACCCCAGGTGGAAGGCCGCGGCGGCGTACCAGCCGCGACCACCCAGAGCGACCGCCGCGAGCCACGCATCGAGCGGATTTCCGGGGGTGGAACGGGCCACGCGATCGGGTGTCGCGCCAAACGCGGCGTCCCACCGGGCCGCCCGATCGTGGTCACTCACCTGGCGGAGTCTGTCTCACCGAGCACGACCGCCTCGATCCGGTCGACCGCCTCGGCGAGTTCGTCGAGGTGCTCGGCGCGGCCCGGCATGTCCGTGTCGAACCAGCCGGGCCCGCACGCGAACACGCGAAGGTGCTGGCGCGTGCGCGGAATCTGGTCGAGCACGGCCGCGTCGCCGTTGGCGGACACCTGCGCCCAGAGCGCCACCGCGGCGGGCGCGGTGCGGCGGACGGCGGCGGCCAGCGCGGTGGCGGGCAGGGTAGCGCCGAGCATCCGCGTGCTCAGCGAACGACGGGCGAGTGCGGCCCGCAGGACGTAGAGGGGCAGCGAGTGACGCTCGCCGGGGGCGCACGACAGCAGGATCGGCCGGGCATTGCGCGGGGCGGGCACCAGCGGTGTCGCGCGGATCATCGCGGCGAGGACGCACTCGTCGAGCAGGTGCTCGATCTCCACGCAGTCGCCCGCGTGCACCCAGCGGTTGGCCACCGCGGCGAGCACCGGGCGGACCATCGAGTCCCACGTGACCACGACGCCGTGTGCCTCGACCGCCTCGGCGATCATCCGCTGCACGGACTCCTCGTCCATCGCCAGCGCGGCCCGGCCCAGCCCGCCCGCGTCCGGCCGGTCGGGCGAGATCGAGGAGACCCAGTCGGCCTCCGGCTCGGCGGACTCGGCTGGCTCGACCCGGTCGGTCTGCTGGCCGCTGGACACGCGCAGCGCGTACTCGGCGGCCTCGGCGGGGGCGGCGCCCTTGAGCAGCGCGCGCTGCATCAGCTCCAAGCGCGCGATGTCGGACGGGGCATAGCGGCGGTGGCGTCCGGTCGTGTGGCCGCTGGGTCCGACGCCGTAGCGGCGGTCCCAGGTGCGCAGGGTCGCGGGCGCGATGCCGAGCCTGCGGGCGACGGCGGCGACCGGAAGGGTCGGTTCGCCCGACTCGTCCTCTTCGACCGCCGCTGGGTCGTCAGCGGCGGGCGCACCGTGCGTGGATCCGCTCGGTCTGGCCTGCTCGGATTTGGTCACCACATCACCATCGTCGGGTGACAACCAGTGTCCGGCAACTGGATACATGACCACGCTGCGTCGACTGGGTGATGCCGATCGGCTGAATCGCGGTACAAATGAGTCGATCACCCTTGAACAAGTATTGGCGCGGTTCTAGCGTGTAAGCCGCTGCACCGAATGGAGTATTGACCTTCATTCACCTCGACCCCAGACATGGAGGCGGCCATCATGGCGGACACTCGCAGGCTCCCCGGTCCGAACGCCGATGTGTGGGACTGGCAGCTCGACGGTTCGTGCAGAGGCATGGACAGCGCGTTCTTCTTCCACCCGGACGGAGAACGAGGTCCAGCCCGAGCCCGCCGCGAGTCCAAAGCCAAGGCGATCTGCCAGGCATGCCCGGTCCTGTCGCTGTGCCGAACCCACGCGCTTGCCGTCCACGAGCCCTACGGGATCTGGGGCGGGCTCTCGGAATCCGAGCGCGAGGCCATCATCAAGTCCGAGAAACGAACCCTCGCCGTCGCCAACTGACGAATGCGCGAAGGGCCCGCATGCGACGTGCCGGTCGCCTGCGGGCCCTTCGAGTCGTTCAGGTCAGTGGCCGTGCCCGTGACCATGGCCGTGGCCGTGGCCATGACCGGCGTCGGGCGCGTCTGCCTTCTTGTCCACCACGGCGCTCTCGGTGGTCAGGATCATCCTGGCGATCGAGGCGGCGTTGGCCACCGCGGACCGGGTGACCTTGACCGGGTCGACGACGCCGTCGGCGAGCAGGTCGCCGTAGGTGAGCTTCGCGGCGTTGAAGCCGTGGCCCCACGACAGCTCGGCGACCTTGTTGACCACGACCGCGCCTTCCTGGCCGCCGTTCGTGGCGATCCAGAACAGCGGCGCGGACAGCGCCTCGCGCACGATCGCGACACCGGTGGCCTCGTCGCCGGTGAGGCCGAGGTTGCCATCGAGCTCCTTGGCGACCTGGACCAGCGCCGAACCGCCGCCGGGCACGATGCCCTCCTCGACGGCGGCCTTGGTGGCCGCGACCGCGTCCTCGATGCGGTGCTTGCGCTCCGACAGCTCGGTCTCGGTCGGCGCGCCGACCTTGATCACCGCGACGCCGCCGGACAGCTTGGCCAGCCGCTCCTGCAGCTTCTCGCGGTCCCAGTCGGACTCGGTGGCCTCGATCTCCTTGCGCAGCTGCTCGGCGCGCCCGGCGATGTCGGCCTTGTCGCCGCCACCCTCGACCAGCGTGGTCTCGTCCTTGCTGACCACGACGCGGCGGGCGGTGCCCAGCGAGTCGAGGGTCGCCTCGGACAGCTTGAGACCGACCTCGGCGGCGATGACCTGGCCGCCGGTGACGACGGCGAGGTCGTCGAGGAACGCCTTGCGGCGGTCGCCGAAGAACGGCGCCTTGACCGCGACGGCCTTGATCGTCTTGCGCAGGGCGTTGACGACCAGCGTCGACAGCGCCTCACCCTCGACGTCCTCGGCGATGATCAGGACGGACTTGCCGGACTCGGCGACCTTCTCCAGGATCGGCAGCAGATCGGCCAGCGCGGAGATCTTGTCGCGGTGCAGCAGGACGTAGGTGTCCTCCAGCACGGCCTCCTGCGCCTCCGGGTCGGTGGCGAAGTGGGCCGAGACGAAGCCCTTGTCGAACTGCACACCTTCGGTGATGACGAGCTCGGTGGCCAGCGTGGAGGACTCCTCCACGGTGATCACACCGTCCTCGCCGACCTTCTCGATGGCCTCACCGAGCAGCGCGCCGATCGACGCGTCGCGGGAGGCGACGGTGCCGACCTGGGCGATGTTGTCGCGCCCCTTGACCGGGGTCGCCTTCGCCAGCAGCGAAGCGACCACAGCGTCCGATGCGGCCTGGATGCCCCGCCCGATGCTGGTCGGGTTCGCACCGGCGGCGACGTTGCGCAGGCCGACGCGCACCAGCGCCTGAGCCAGCACGGTCGCGGTGGTGGTGCCGTCGCCCGCGACATCGTTCGTCTTGGTGGCGACATTCTTGGCGAGCTGCGCACCGAGGTTCTCGAACGAGTCCTCGAGCTCGATCTCACGAGCGATGGTCACACCGTCGTTGGTGACGGTCGGACCACCGAACTTCTTGGCGAGCACGACGTGCCGCCCGCGCGGGCCGAGAGTGACCTTGACCGCGTCGGCGAGCTTGTTCACCCCGCGCTCAAGGGCCCGACGAGCGTCCTCGTCGAAACTGATCTGCTTGGGCATTGCTCCCTCTCTATAGCCGAACGCCCCGGCTGGCCCCCGCAGGGGCCCGCCGGGGCGTTCAACTGGTCAGCCGGGTTGTCAGTTGATGACAGCCAGCACGTCGCGAGCGGAGAGGATGAGGTACTCCTCGCCGTTGTGCTTGATCTCAGTGCCGCCGTACTTGGAGTAGATGACGACGTCACCGACCGCCACGTCCACGGGGACGCGGTTGCCCTTGTCGTCGATCCGGCCCGGACCCACAGCCAGGACCTTGCCCTCCTGGGGCTTCTCCTTGGCGGTGTCCGGGATGACCAGACCAGAAGCGGTCGTGGCCTCGGCCTCGCTCGCCTGGACGATGATCTTGTCCTCGAGTGGCTTGATGTTGACGCTCACCGCTGTGACCTCCACGGGTCGTCGAAAGCGTTGGCAGGTACCTAGATGGAACGGCGCCTGCCACCCCGCCGTCGCGGGGGCCGGGGCGGTACTGGTGCCGTACAACTGGCACTCTACCCACGCGACTGCTAACCCTGCAACGCGCCCCTCGTGTGGCCTGGATCAATCTCACTATCCGACCCGATTGGGGCATCCGCGTTCCGCAATGGTTCCGCGTCGACCTCATCGGGCGGTGACTGTGTAACCAGGGGTGACCTTAGTAGTAAGGCCGCAACGCGCCCCCTTTGTGGTGTGGGTCAACCTCCGCCCCGTCACCCGATCGAGTTACGCCTGAGCTAATGTGCGCACGCAACTGGTCGTTTTCGGCCATCTGGGGTGCTGGCGTCGGGGGACAGCCATGACCTTTTTGGGGACAGCCATGACCGCGACCCGGTCCAGCCGCTTAGCGGCGCTTGTCGTTGGGGCGGCTTTGACGGGACTCGCGCTGGGCGGCACCGCCGCCGCCGCGCAGCCCTCGTCGTCGCCCACCATTCCTACCGCTCCGGTTGTCGACGGCCTCGACATCGAGGTCGGCTTCGAGAAGGACACCTACCTCACCGGTGAGGAGGTCGTCGCAACGGCGACGATCACCAACACCACCGATGCGCCGATCGAGCACGTGATCGCCTACTCGTCGGGCAAGGATGGCGTCCACTTCACCGCCGACGCGGGCGAGTTCACCTGGAACGGGAACAACCCGTCGGGCGGCACGCTCGACGCACACGAGACTGTCGAGATCGACTTCGTCGCGCACGTCGGCAACGTGAACGCGACGAAGGTCGAGCTGATGGGCTACATCGGCATCAAGCCGGAGGGCTCCGGGCTTCCGCTGTTCCCCCTGGCTGAGGCGAAGGTCGAGAAGCGCACCGGCTACTTCGGCGGAACGGTTTACGCCGACCGCAACGGCAACCAGACGCTCGACGATGGCGAGGTGCTCGCCGGGGCGAAGATCACCGCGGGCAACGCGTACTTCAACGACGACCGGCCCGCGACCACGACCGACGCCGCAGGGCGCTTCCGGATCGACAACGTCGCGACGGTCCCCTACCTCGTGTTCGTGGAGGACAAGGACGGCTGGACCTTCCAGTACCAGCAGGTCAAGGTCGACACGACCGACGCCAACGCGAACGTCGTCTTCCGTGGCGTCGGCCAGTTCAACCAGAGCCTGACGGCTTCCATCGCCTTCACCAAGCAGCGGTACCAGGTCGGCGACATGGCCGAGATGAAGGTGACGCTGACCAACACCGGCAGCGTGCCGCTCTCCGGGATCAAGGCGAACTGCGACCGGGTCGGCGACAGCCCCGACCACGTCACCTGGGGCGACAAGCTCTGGGGTGACCTCGGTCACGAAGGCGCGGGCGCCCAGGTCGGTGTTGGCGAGACCAAGGTGATCACGGTCTCCGGCAAGGTGCCCGCGAGCGCGGACACCTACGGCATCGTGCACGTGGCGTGCGACTTCGGCTTCGACAGCTCCGCCAACCCGGAGGCGAACGCGTGGGCGTTCGTGGGTGCGGAGAACGCGGTCGGCAGCATGTCGATCACCGCCTTCGCGAACAAGTCGGGCAGCGACGAGTGGTACCAGGACGGCGAGGAGGTGCCCGGCCTCGACGTCAGCCTGATCGACCTGACCTCGAAGAAGGTCGTGGTCACCGTGAGGTCCGACGCCAAGGGCAAGGCCGACTTCAAGAACGTCCCGGTCGGCGTGTACGACATCGCGTTCTCTGGCGGCTGGGCCCGCAAGGACACCCGGGGCGACATCCACGTCACCAAGAAGTGCAAGTACGGCTGTGACTCGTACATGGAGGTCGTGAAGTCGGGTAACCCGCAGCCGACCCCGACCACCACCCCCACCACGACGACGGCCGCGCCCGTCCAGACGACGACCACCACCCCGGCCCCGCAGGCCAAAGCCGGGTCGGGCGACCTCCCGAACACCGGTGCCAGCGTGGTCTGGCCCGCGATCGCCGGTCTGTCGGCGGTGCTGCTCGGCGGCGTGGCGGTGTTCGTAACTCGGAGGCGGAGGAAGACCGTCGCCGAGTAACTTCGGCCAGGTGATCATTCGGAACGGGCTGCCCGCGGATTTCCCTCGACTCCAGGAGATCGAGGTCGACGCGGGTGGCCCGTTCCGCGCATTCGGGATGGCCGACATCGCCGACATGCCGCCACCCACGACCGAACAACTGCGCTCGTACCTCGGTCGGTGCTGGGTCGCCGAGGCGGACATCGTCGCGGCGTACCTGCTGGCCGACGCGGTCGGTGGCTGCGCGCACATCGCCCAGGTCAGCCTCGATCAGCGGTTCCGCGGGCAGCGGACCGGGCAGCGACTGATCGACCACGTCGAGCAGTGGGCGAAGGCCAACGACCTCGCGGCCCTCACGTTGACGACCTTCCGGGACATCCCCTGGAACGCGCCCTACTACGAGCGGATCGGGTTCCGCGTGGTCGAGCCGACGCCTGCGCTCGCCGAGTTGGTCGAGCATGAGGCGAGCATTGGCCTGGACCCGGACACCCGGGTCTGTATGCGGCGCGAGTTCTAGACAGACACCGTCGACACGGGCAGGGCCGGGTTGGCCGAGAGGTCCAACGACGACGGCTCCACGCCCGCCGCCACGAGGTGTGCGCCCAGTGCGGCCATCATGGCGCCGTTGTCGGTGCAGAGGCGGGGGCGGGGGACGCGCAATTCGATGCCTGCCGCAGCGCAGCGTTCGGCGGCGAGGACCTTGAGGCGGGAGTTGGCCGCGACGCCGCCGGAGATGATCATCGTGTCGATGCCGAGATCGGTGGCGGCGCGGACGGCCTTCATGGTCAGCACGTCGGCCACGGCCTCCTGGAAGGACGCCGACACGTCGTCGACCGGAACCTCCAGGCCGTCGCGTTCCTGGGCCTCGACCCAGCGGGCGACGGCGGTCTTGAGGCCCGAGAAGGAGAAGTCGTACTTGGCGTCGCGGGGGCCGGTCAGGCCCCGGGGGAAGGCGATGGCCGACGGGTTGCCGCGCTGGGCGGCGCGGTCGATCGGGGGGCCGCCTGGGTAGGGCAGGCCGATGACGCGCGCGACCTTGTCGTAGGCCTCGCCCGCGGCGTCGTCGATGGTGGAGCCGATCTCGGTGATCTTGCCGGAGAGGTCGTCGATGCGAAGCAGCTGGCTGTGGCCGCCGGAAACCAGCAGGGCCAGGCACGGTGACGGCAGCGGGCCGTGGTCGAGCGTGTCGGCCGCGACGTGGCCCGCGAGGTGGTTGGCGCCATAGAGCGGGACGTCCAGGGCCATCGCGTACGCCTTGGCCGCCGACACCCCGACCAGCAGCGCGCCGGACAGGCCGGGGCCGCAGGTGACCGTGATCGCGTCCACATCGGACAGTGCGAGGCCCGCGCTGTCGAAGGCCCGCCGCATGGTCGGGACCATGGCCTCCAGGTGCGCCCGGCTGGCGATCTCGGGCACCACGCCGCCGAAGCGCACATGCTGCTCGACGCTGGAGGCGACCTCGTCGGCAAGCAGCTCAACGGCACCGTCGGCGCCCAGGCGCACGATGCCGACGCCGGTCTCGTCGCAGGAGCTCTCGATTCCCAGGATGATCGTCACGTGGTCTCCAGGCTGGCGCGCTCGGGCCGGACCATGGTGAAGGCGTCGGCGCCGGAGGGCTGGTAGTAGCGCCGGCGCAGGCCGACTGTGGTGAAGCCGTGCGCCTCGTAGAGCGCGATGGCCGATGAGTTGTCGGTGCGGACCTCAAGGAACACCGCGGCGTTCTCCTGGTCGGCCCGGTCCAGCAGGGCGCACAGCAGGGCCCGGCCGACGCCCTGGCGCTGCCACGCCGGGTCGACCCCGATGGTGTGCACGCTGGCTTCCATGTCCCCCGGCGCGCCCGCCAGCGACAGGCCCGCGTAGCCGACGAGTTGACCCTTTGCGTAGGCGCCGAGGTAGTAGTGGCCCCAGTCGAGTTCGGCGGCGAACGCCGACTCGCTCCACGGGTCCTCGCCCGCGAACAGCACCTGCTCCAGTTCCGCGCAGCGCGCCGCGTCCGCGCGTCGCAGCGGCTGCAGGCGCACGGTCATCTCGCGCTCACCCGCTTGCGCGCGCCCGGCTCGACGGCGTCGGGCCTGCGCAGGTAGAGCGGGGTGAGCGGGCCGGGGGTGCCTTCCAGGTCGGCGGCGGCGACCAGGCCCGCCGGGCTCGGGTGCTCTGGGCCGACGACGGGCAGGCCGAAGTCGTAGAGCTTGGCGCCGTAGCCCGCCACGCGCGTGACGCCGAGTTCGGCGACGCGGGCGGCGACGGCCGCGGGCGCGCTGACGTCGGGCTCGGTCAGCCGGGTGCCGTCGTAGGCGGCCCAGTACACCTCGCGGCGGCGCGCGTCGGTGACCACGAGCAGGCGCTCGCCGGGCACGTCGGCGGCGATGGCGTCGAGCGAGCAGACCGGGAAGACGGGCCGGTCGAGGCTGTGGCCGAGCGCGGCGGCGGTGACCATGCCCGCGCGTAGCCCGGTGAACGGGCCAGGGCCGATGCCGCAGACGATCGCGTCGACCTCGGCGAACGTGCGGCCTGCCGCGGCGAGCGCGTCTCTCAGGTGCGGGGCGAGCAGTTCACCGTGCGCCTTGGCGTCGACGGTCACGCACTCGGCGAGCACGCGCGGGCGTCCATCGGTCAGTTCGACGACGCCGGCGGTGACCGCGGGCGTTGCGGTGTCCACAGCGAGTACCAGCACGGTTGTCAAGAGTACGAGGGCGGTGACAAGGCTCGCATAGCGCGGTCGCAAACGCTTGCGCACGTGATCGTCGCAACTGCCCGTGACGGTGTCGCACCACTAGGGTTGGGCGGGTGCTGCTGCCCACCCTGGCCGCGCCGGACGAGCGGGAAGCCGTCCGGTTCGGGAGCGCCGTCCTGACCCACGCCGATCTCGCGGGCGCCGCCAAGGCCGTGGCCGCCAGGCTCGGCACCGCGCGCCGCGTCGCGGTGTGGGCCGAACCAACCCCGCAGACCTGCGTCGCCGTGGTCGGCGCGCTGCTCGCGGGGGCCGCGGTGGTGCCGATCAACCCGAAGGTCGGCGAACGGGAGCTGGCGCACATCCTGGGCGACAGCGCGCCGGAGGTCACGATCGGCGGGCCGTCCGCGGACTTCGTGGTCGACCTGGCCGAGCGGCTCGACGGGCCACTACCCGCCGAGGCCGATCCGGAGTCGCCCGCGTTCATCGTCTACACCTCGGGCACCACCGGCCCGCCCAAGGGCGTCCTGCTGCCCCGCCGCGCGATCGCCACGAACCTCGACGCACTGGCCGACGCGTGGGAGTGGACCGCGGCCGACGTCGTCGTGCACGCGCTGCCGCTGTTCCACGTCCACGGTCTGATCCTGGGCGTCCTCGGCCCGCTGCGTCGGGGCGGCGCGGTGTGGCACCTGGGCCGGTTCGACACCGCCGCGCTCGCCGACGCGCTGACCAGCGGCGCGACGATGATGTTCGGCGTCCCGACGATGTATCACCGGCTCGCCGCCGACTGCGAGGCCGACCCGGCGCTGGCCGCCGCCGTGGGTCGGGCGCGGCTGCTGGTGTCCGGTTCGGCCGCGCTGCCCGCCACCGACCACGCGCGGATCACCCGCGCGACCGGCCAGGCCGTGGTCGAGCGCTACGGGATGACCGAGACGCTGATGAACTGCGGCGTGCGCGCGTCGGCCGACCGGCGGCCGGGCACGGTGGGACCGCCGATCGACGGCGTCGAGGTGCGGCTGGTCGACGAGGCGGGAGCGCTGGTCGCCGACGGCGAGATCGGCGAGATCGAGGTCCGCGGCCCGAACCTGTTCCTGGGCTACCTCAACCGCCCCGAGGCCACCGCCGAGGCCTTCCGCGACGGCTGGTTCCGCACCGGCGACATGGCCGTCCGCGAGTCCGAGGGCTATATCCGCATCGTCGGCCGCCGCGCCACCGACCTGATCAAGAGCGGCGGCTACAAGATCGGCGCGGGCGAGATCGAGAACGCGCTGCTCGACCACCCCGGGGTCGCCGAGGTCGCGGTGACGGGCGAGCCGGACGACGACCTCGGCGAGCGGATCGTGGCCTGGGTGGTCCCAGCGGGCGAGCGGCCGACGGCGGAGGAACTGGCCGACCACGTCGCCGCGCTGCTCTCCCCGCACAAGCGGCCGAGGGTCGTGCGCTTCCTGGAATCCTTGCCCCGCAACGAGATGGGCAAGGTCACCAAGCGAGCGCTGCATGCCTGACGAGGGAGCCCGCCACGTCATCGCGGCCGTCGCATCGGACTTCGTCGAGTTCCCCGGCTCGGCGACGCCCGGCGACGGGCCGATCGGGTGGGAGGGATACGGCGCGTCGAAGGAGCGCGCCATGGCGGCCTCGGGTGAGACCGAGTCGGTGGTGTGCGGCGAGGGCAAGATCGGCGGCACGGACGCGGTGCTGATCGTGTTCGACTTCCGGTTCCTCGGCGGGTCGGTCGGCACCAAGACGGGCGACCGCATCGAGCACGCGTTCACCCGCGCCCGCGAGACGCGCACGCCGCTGGTGTCGCTGATCGCGACCGGGGGCAGCCGGATGCACGAGGGAATGCTGTCCCTGCGCCAACTCCAGCGCGTCGCGCGGCAGTCGGCGCTGCTGCGGGAGGCCGGGGTGCCGCAGGTCTCGGTGCTGCGCGACCCGACGACGGGCGGACTGTGGGCCTCCCTCGGCGCGGGCGCGGACGTGACCATCGGGGTCGCGGGCGCGCGAGTCGGGTTCGCAGGCAGCCGCGTGCGGCCCGCCGTCGATGTCGACGATCCGGCGTATACCTCGGAAGGGCAGTTCGCGAACGGGCACATCGATGAGGTGTGCGAGTTCGAGGACCTGGGGGCCGTGCTCGCGGAATGGTTGGTACTGCTGACTTCCGGCACGCCGGAGCCACCGGCCGTACCCCGCGCGCTGGGGTCCGCGGCGGCGCTGGACGGCTGGGCGGCCGTGCGGCAGGCGCGGTCGGCGGTCAGGCCGCACGCGGAGTCCTATTTGGACGATTACTTCGACCTCCGGCGCGAGATCTCCGGGGACCGCGCGGGCGGGGTCGATCCGGGGATGCTGTGCGGGATCGGGCTCGTCGGCCACCACGCCGTCGCCTACGCCGCGCAGACCGGCACCGCGACGACGCCTTCCGGGTTCCGCCTGGCGGCCCGGCTGATCCGGCTGGCCGAGCGGCTCGACCTCGCGGTGCTGACCCTGGTGGACACCCCGGGCGCGGCCAACGACGCGGCGGCTGAGCGGGCGGGGGTCGGCCCGGCCATCGCGGACCTGTTCGCCACCGTGGCGGCGGCGCGGGTGCCGATCACGACCCTGGTGATCGGCGAGGGCGGCTCCGGCGGCGCCCTCGCACTCGCCGCACCCGACCGCACCTGGATAACCCCGGACGCGTACTTCTCCGTCATCGCCCCAGAACTCTGCGCCGCCATCCTCAAACGCGACGCGAGCGAGATCCCGGCGACGGCGGAACAACTCCGCCTCCGCCCGCAGGACCTGCTCGACCTGGGCGTTGTCCGGGGTATCGCCTACTAGATCGCACCCGGTCTGGGATTGTTCGACAATCCTACGTTTCAACAAGGGGATTGTTGAACACCCGCTGGGCCGGATCTCAGTCCGTCTGCTGACCCGAGTCCAGCAGGGCAACCGCCTCATCCCACGGGATCGGCGGCTCCGCCTTGGCGAGCACGTCCGCCGCCCGCCTCGACCAATACGCGTCTTCGAGGTCATCGAAAGCGTCGGCTTCGGTCATACCCAGCGGTCCAGGATCGCGGGCAGGTCCGACAGCCGGTGCAGGACCGCGTCCGGTTCGACCTCCACCGGCAGCTGCTGCTCCACCGGGATCACACTGTGCGGGATGAACACCGCCCGCATCCCGGCCGCCTTCGCGCCGCTGATGTCGTCGTGGGGGCGGTCGCCGACGTAGACGCAGTCGGCCGGGTCGTCCACGCCCACCGCTCGCATCGCGGTTTCGAAGGAGACTCGGTGGGGCTTGGTGTACTCCAGGTCGCTGCTCCACACGCACGCGTCGAACAGGTCGCGGACGCCGTCGCGGATCAGGATCTCCTCGTGCCAGGCCGCGGGCCAGGAGGTCGAGGACAGCACGCCGGTACGCAAGCCTCGGCCCCGAAGCTCGGCCAGCAGCGGCGCGACCTCGGGGTCGGTGTACGTGGCCTGGTCCCAATGGGCGCGCAGCGCGACCAGGGCGCGCTCCTCGGCGGGATGACCCGCGTCGGCCATCATCTCCAGCAGGTGAAACGCGGTGGCGTCGGTGCGGCTGCGGTGCCACGCGGCGTCGTCGGCGGCGCGCAGGACGGCGGCGAGCGCGTCGGCGGCCTCGGGGTCGTCGGCGTGGACGACGTCGGCGTAGGCCCGCCAGGCGACGTGCATGTCCATAGTCACCCAGGGGGTCAGCGTGCCGCCCCAGTCGAAGATCACCGCGCGCATGCGTTCACCCTATCCGGCGGCTGGTCCACGTCCCATGGGGTTCCAGGGTGGCCACCCTGGTGTCGTCGGGCCGCCGGTCGAGCCGGATGAGCAGGTGGTCGTCGGAGAGCCGCTCGGCGGCGCCGTCGCCCCATTCGACCACGACGACCGCCTCGACCAGTTCGGTGTCCAGGTCCAGGTCGTCCAGCTCGGTGAGGTCGCCGCCGAGCCGGTAGGCGTCGACGTGGACCAGCGGGATGCCGCGGGTGCCCGCCTGGTGCTCGCGGGCGATGATGAACGTCGGGCTGCTGACCCGCCCCTGCACGCCGAGTCCGGCCGCGATCCCCTTGGCCACCACCGTCTTCCCCGCGCCCAGCGGACCCGCCAGCAGGACCAGGTCACCCGCGTGCAGGGTCGCGCCCAGCCTGCGGCCGAAGTCGAGGGTGTCCTCGACCGCGGGCAGTTCGATCGTCTCAGCCACGCCGCCACCACTTCTTCCTGGTCTCGGGCCCCGGCACGCACTCGCGCAGGAACGCCACCAGGTGCTCGTTCACGAACTCGGGTTGCTCCATCATGACCATGTGCCCGGCGCCGCGCGCGCGGACCAGGGTCGCGTCGGGTAACTCAAGGGCGATCCGCTCGGCGTGCTGGAACGGGGTCATCCAGTCCGCGTCGCCGCTGAGCACGAGCACCGGGCAATGCTTGAGCCCGGCGAGCGCGGCGTAGCGGTTGTGGCTGCCCAGGGTCTCGATGAAGTCGGCGAGTACGCGCACCGGGGTCACGTCCAGCATCTCCATGAGGAAGTCGACCAGACTCGGGCTCACGCTGCGCGACCCGAACCCGAGCGTGCGCACGGCCGACCGGGTCAACTGGCCGCCGCTCGCTCGCACCAGCTCGACCAGGCCGGGCTGCCAGTCGGCGAACCGGCCGAGATAGCGGGTCAGCGGGTTGTACTTCGACAGCAGCGGCCGCGACAGCCCGTGGCGGCCGACCTCGCCCGCCGATGTGCCGATGAGCGCGACCCCGCTGACCCGTTCGGCGAACAATTCCGGCCGTGACTCAGCCAGCGCCATGATCGCCATGCCGCCCATCGAGTGTCCGATGAGGACGATCGGACCCTCGGGAGCCACCGCGCGGACGACATCGTCGAGGTCGGCGGCGAGCTGGTCGATCGTGCTCGTTGACTCGTCGGCCAACTCGGAGCGGCCGTGGCTGCGGTGGTCGTAAAGCACCTGGCGCACCCGGGGGCCGGTCAGTTCGGCCAGGTCACGGCGCTGGAAGTGCCAGCACTTGCGGCTCAGCGCGAACCCGTGCACCAGCACGACGGTCACCTCTGGGTCGCCGTCGACCGGGTCGACCTCCTCGACCGACAGCGCGACCCCGTCGGCGGCGGCCACGGTGCTGATGCGGTCGGGTTCCAGCCTGCCCAGCGGCTCGTCGGGGTAGAGCTCCTCTGGCCTGCGCGCCCTGGCGACCCCGGCGACCAGCGCGCCGCCCGCGACCGCCATCCCGACCCCGGCCAACACGCGGTTGCGCATGCTCATCCGACATACCTGCGCACGAGCCTGGGCCGGTACATGCCGGTGACGATCTCGTAGTCGATCGTGCCGAGCGTGTCGGCCCACTCCCGCGCGGTCGGCTCGCCGCGGTCGCCGGGGCCGAACAGCACGACCTCGTCGCCGACGCGGACCTCGTCGTCACCGCAGTCGACCAGGATCTGGTCCATGCAGACGCGCCCGCGCACCGGCCTGCGGATCCCGCCGAGCAGCACGTCGAACCGGCCCGACAGCAGGCGCGGAACACCGTCCGCGTAACCGACCGGGACCAACGCCAGAGTGGTCGGGCGCTCCGCGGTCCAGGACTGTCCATAGGAGACAGACTTGCCCGCGTCGATCCGCTTGGTGAGCGCGACCGACGAGCGGAAGGTCATCGCGGGACGGAGGTCTTCCTTGGTGGGCAAGGGATTCAGCCCATACATCGCGATGCCGACGCGAACCATGTCGAAACGCAGGTCCGGCCGGTCCAAAGTGGCCGCCGAGTTCGCGAGGTGCCGCTTGGGAGTGAGCCCCGCGTCCAGCGCGACCTGATACGCGTCGGCGAAACGCTTGGCCTGGCTGTCGACCGAGGGATGGCCGGGCTCGTCGGCGCAGGCCAGGTGCGACCACACCGCGTAGACCTCGTTGTCCGACGCCGCCGCCGCTTTCACCAGGTCCGGCCACAGCTCGTGCGGGCAGCCATTGCGGCAGAGACCGGTATCGATCTTGAGGTGGATCCGCCTGCCGGACAGCCCGCGCAACTGCTCGACTGAGGACACCGCCAGGTCGACGTCCGGCGGCACCTCGGCCCCCGGCACGTCCAACCAGGCCAAGATCGGCGCGTCGATCCCGGCCGCCCGCAGGGCCGCCGCCTCAGCCGCCGAACACGACCCGAGCCAGGTCGCGCCTGCTTCGAGAGCGGCCCGCGCCACCTCGACCGCGCCATGGCCGTAGCCGTCGGCCTTGACCACCGCCATCGTCTCGGCGTCCCCGGCGCGGGCGGCCAGCAGCGCGACATTGTGCCGCACCGCACCAAGATCGACGGTGACCTCGGCCCGCGGGGGCGTCTGAGCAGCCATAAGGAAATCGTGGCACACCCCCGCGCAGCCCCCACCCTCCCGGGGGGACGCCAGGGCTCCGGCAAAGTCGATCACCCTGGATGCGGGGCGGGCGCAACCCTTGTTGATCATGTGGGTGTTGAGTTCCCATGATCGCGGTGTCGGGCCTGTGGCGTCATCCTGGCTGATTCCGGCCGGGTTGGACCGGTGGGGGTTGATCAGCGCCGATGAGGTCGCCGACCTGCGTGTGTGTTCCTGGAGCGGGTACCGGATCCGCGCGGCGGCAGGGTGTGCGGCATCCGTTGGTGGCGATTCCGGTGCTCGTGGCGGCGGCAGTGGCCGCGGGTGCCCGGTCGTTCACGGCGATCGAAGAATGGGCGACCTACGCGCCGCAGCGGTGCTGAACAGCACAAACGACACCGCCGCAGCCCCCACCCGTCCCGGGGGGACAGCCCTTGGCCAGTCTATCGCGATGGGGTGGCAATTGATCTTGAGAATGGCTGTCCTGTGGATGAAATGTGGATAACTCAGCGCCCGAGTGCGGCCCTGATGGCTTCCGGCAACGCCGTGACGATCGAGGACGCGGGCGTCGGAGCCCCCGCCGCCGCGAGTTCGGCCGCGCGGACATGTACCCACGCCGCGCAGGCCGCCCCGAGTGCGGGGTCGAGGCCTGCGGCGAGAAGGGCGCCGATCAAGCCGGCCAGCACGTCCCCCGATCCCGCCGTTGCCAGCCAATGTGTCCGCGCCGAGTTGACCAACACCCGACCGTCCGGTGCCGCGATGACCGTCGCGTGACCCTTGAGCAGCACGGTCACGTCCAACCGGGCCGCCAAAGCGCGCGCGGCGGCGACTCGGTCCGCGCCAAGTTCGATGCCAAGGGGCGAGGCCAGGCGAACGAACTCGCGGTCGTGCGGGGTCAGCAGCACCGGAGCGTCCGGGTCGCGTGCGTCCCAGAGGTCCGGGTGCTGGGCGAGCAGGGTGATGCCGTCGGCGTCCACACAGGTCGGGACGCCCGCGGCGAGCACCGACGAGACGACGTCACGCGACGCCTTCACCGTGCCGAGGCCGGGGCCGACGACCCAGGCCTGCACGCGTCCCGCGTCGGTGACCGAGCCGGTGGCGACGACCTCGGGCCAGCGCTGGCGCACCTCGTCGGCGGCGGGGCCCGCGTACCGGGTCAGGCCGGAGGTGGCCTGGACGGCCGCGCCGATCGTGAGGACCGCGGCGCCGGGGTAGGTGGCCGATCCGGCGGCGACCCCGACGACGCCCTGGGTGAACTTGTCGTCGGCGGGACCGGGCACCGGCCAGGCGTCCGCGACGTCGGCGCGGTCGAGGACCGAGAAGTCCGGGTCGGCAAGATCGAGTCCGAGATCGACGAAGTGCACCGTGCCGCAGCGCGGGCTCAGGAAGTGCACCGGCTTCAATGCCCCGAACGTGACCGTGACCGCGGCGGTGACCGCGGGACCGTCGGCCGCCCCGGTGTCCGGGTCGACCCCGCTGGGCAGGTCGACGGCCACGATCGGCGCGCGCACCCGTGTGACCAGAGCTGCGGCTTCCGCCCGCAGCGGGCCCCGGGCGGACAGGCCGACGATCCCGTCGATCACCACGTCCGCCCGGTCGAGATCCGCCGCGGTACCGACTCGGCCGCCCGCGCGGCGCAGCGCCGCCAAGCCCTCCGCGTGGACGCGGTCCGGCGAAAGCAGCACCGCCGTCACCCCGACGGACCGTTTGCGCAGGAAAGCCCCGGCCCACAGCGCGTCGCCGCCGTTGTCACCGGAGCCGACCAGGAGCACGGCGTGGCGACCAGCGATGCCACCGGACGCGGCCAGCAGCCGGGCGGTGTGCAGCGCGACGCCGTGGGCGGCCCGACGCATGAGGGCGCCGGGAGGTGTCCGGGCGAGGACTAGTGCCTCGGCCGCCCGGACCCGGTCGGTGCGCCAGACGCCGCGCATCGGCTATTCGACCGTGACGGACTTCGCCAGGTTGCGCGGCTTGTCCACGTCGTACCCGCGTGAGCGGGCGATCTCGGCGGCGAGCACCTGCAGCGGCACGGTCGAGACCAGCGGCTGCAGCAGCGTCGGCACGGCGGGCACCTCGATCAGCGAGTCGGCGAACGGCCGGACCGTCTCGTCGCCCTCCTCGGCGATGACGATCGTGCGCGCGCCGCGGGCCTGGATCTCGCTGATGTTGGACACCAGCTTGGAGTGCAGCACCGCCCGGCCCTTCGGCGACGGCATGACCACCACCACCGGCAGGCCCTCCTCGATCAGCGCGATCGGGCCGTGCTTGAGCTCACCGGCGGCGAAGCCCTCGGCGTGCATGTAGGCCAGTTCCTTGAGCTTCAAAGCACCCTCAAGGGCCACCGGGTAGCCGACGTGGCGGCCGAGGAACAGCACCGCCTTCGACTCGGAGAGCTCCTGACCGAGCGCCCGGACCTGCGCGGTGGTGCCGAGGACCTGGCGCACGGCCTCGGGCATCGCCTCAAGTTCGTGGAACTCGCGGGCGATCTCGTCGGCGTACTTGGTGCCGCGCGCCTGCGCGAGGGCCAGGCCGACCAGGTAGTTCGCCGCGATCTGGGCAAGGAACGCCTTGGTCGACGCGACGCCGATCTCCGGGCCCGCGTGGGTGTAGAGGACCGCGTCGGACTCGCGCGGGATCTGCGCGCCGTTGGTGTTGCACACCGCCAGCACGCGGGCCTTCTGCTCGCGCGCGTGCCGCACGGCTTCGAGGGTGTCGGCCGTCTCGCCGGACTGCGAGACCGCGACGACCAGGGTGTCGCGGTCGAGCACAGGGTCGCGGTAGCGGAATTCGGACGCCAGCTCGACCTCGACGGGCAGCCGGGTCCAGTGCTCGATGGCGTACTTGGCGACAAGGCCGGAGTGATAGGCCGAGCCGCACGCCACGACGAAGACCTTGTCGATGTCGCGCAGGTCCTGGTCGGCCAGGCGCTGCTCGTCGAGCACGATGCGGCCGTCGACGAAGTGCCCGCGCAGCGTGTTCGCCAGCGCCTCGGGCTGCTCCTCGATCTCCTTGAGCATGAAGTACTCGTGGCCGCCCTTCTCGGCGGCCGACAGGTCCCAGTCGACGGTGAACGGCTTGGCGGGCGCGGGCTCGCCGTGGAAGTCGACGACCTCATAGCCGTCGCGGGTGATGATGACCACCTGGTCCTGACCGAGCTCGACGGCCTCGCGGGTGTGCTCGATGAACGCCGCGACATCGGAGGCGACGAACGTCTCACCCTCGCCGATCCCGACCACCAGCGGCGAAGACCGGCGCGCGGCGACGATCAGGTCCGGCTGGTCGACATGGCTCACGACCAGCGTGAACGCGCCTTCCAGCCGCCTGCACACGGCCCGGACGCTGGCGGGCAGGTCGCCCGCGGTCTCGCCGTCGGCGTAGGCGAGGGCGACCAGGTGGGCCGCGGTCTCGGAGTCGGTGTCGCTGGCGAACTCGATGCCCGCGGACTCGAGTTCGCTGCGCAGCGCGACGAAGTTCTCGATGATCCCGTTGTGCACCACCGCGACCCGGCCGGTGGTGTCCCGGTGCGGGTGCGAGTTGCGGTCGACCGGGGCGCCGTGCGTGGCCCACCGGGTGTGGCCCATGCCCGCGGTGCCCGCGAAGCCCTCCCGGCCCACCTCGTCGAGCCGGGCCTCCAGATTGGCCAGCCTGCCCGCCTTACGCTCGACAGCCAGCGCGTCGCCGGTCAGGACCGCGACGCCCGCCGAGTCGTATCCGCGGTACTCCAGCCTGCGCAGTCCGTCCAGCACGACGTCCAGCGCTTGGCGATGACCCACATATCCCACGATTCCGCACACGCGCACCAGGGTAACCAGCGCCGCCACACCCGGGACCCCGGCCACCGATAGGCTTCGCGCATGGCACGCAAGGCCAAGCACCTGTTCGACGAGCTGTCCCGCCCCGGACCCAACGAGGTTCTGCGCGGTGACCTCGCGCTCATCGGGATGCCCGGGCTGGTGTTCACGCCGAAGTCCGGCCTGGGCCTGCCCGCGGTGGCCTTCGGACACGGCTGGCTGCAGCCGCCCGTCCGCTATCGCGGCCTGTTCCGGCACCTGGCGTCGTGGGGCATCGTCGTCACCGCGCCCGGCACCCACACCGGCCCGTTGGGCTCACACCGGCTGCTCGCCGCCGACCTGCGTACCGCGCTCGACGTCGCGGCGGGCGTCCGGCTGGGCGACGGGGATATCAGCGTCGACCCCGACCGGCTGGCGCTCGCGGGCCACTCGACCGGTGGCGGCAGCGCCGTGCTGGCCGCAGCCGAGGACAACCGGGTCCGCGCGGTGGCCACGCTCGCCGCGTCGCAGACCAAGCCGTTCGCCACCGAGGCGGCCCGGTCCTGCGGGATGCCGGGCCTGCACCTGGCCGCGGGCGTCGACCGGGTCGCGCCTGCCGTGGCCAACGCGGAGCTGATCGCTAAGTCCTGGGGTGGCCCGGTGCAGCTGCGCACCCTGCCCAAGGCCAGCCACCTCGGGTTCACCGAGGGCAGGCACTGGAGCGCGCTGCTGGTCGACGGCAAGGCTGAACACAGCACCCAGCGCGTCGCGCGGGCCCTGCTGACCGCGTTCTTCCTCGTGCACCTGACCGGCGACGCCGACTACCTGCCACTGCTCGAACAGGACGTCAAAGGCGCTGAGATCACCTACGACGGCGATGACGAACTGGTCGGCGAGCGGGCTACGACGGCTTGATCCAACTGTGGCCTGACCAGTCGTCGTCCTCGGGTTCGGCTGCGGCTGCGGCGGCGCGGCGTTGGGCGCGGGTCGGCGCCGGGCGGGGTGCGGGGGCCGAGCCAGGGGCGGCCTCGTCCTCCTCGATCCCGAACGACAGGTACTTCGCCGCACTGGGCGCGGGAGCGGGCGGCTCGACCGGCGCGGGCGGGGCCGCGGGCGGCACGAAACCGCCGCTGACCGGGACGGGTGGCGCGGGCCGGTAACCGGGTTCGTCGTCCTCGTTGGTGAAGCTCAGCGTGGTCGGCTTAGCCGGTGCCGACCATCCCGGCGGCGGCTGGGTCTCTTCCTTCGCCTGCTCACGCGTGGCCGCGAGGCTGCGCTCGCCCGCCGCTGTGGCCTCGGCGAACTGCTCCTGCTGCTCGGCCGACCGCTCGGCGACCGAGCCGTCGATCTCGCCCGCCAGCTCGACGCGGTCCTCAAGTTCCTGAATGCCCTGCGCCGCGGCTTCCTCGATCTTGCGGAGCGTGGCGCCCTCGTCGATCTCGTCCATCAAGTACACAGCCGAGCCCCTTAGATGGTGTCGCCGTACAGGGCGCTGCCTGCCTGCGAATCGGCGTAGTCCTCGTCGAACAGGTTGCCGGTGGTGCGCCACTGGCTGCCCGCGCGCTCGGAGTCGCCGCCCTGGCCGCCGCCGCCGCCACCCCCGCCGCCCATCATGCCGCCGCCCATGCCGGAGCCCGCGGCCCCACCGGGCTGCGAGTCGGACTTGGGCTCGCCGGACGCGCTGGACAGGCCCGCCTCACCCGCACCCGCGGCCTGGACGTCCGCCGGGCCGAAGTCCTTGCTCTGCTCATTGAGCACACCGCCCGCCGAACCGAACGACTCGGCGCCCTCGGTGACCGACTGGGCCGAGGTCATCTGCGGCTGGCCCGTGGTCCCGGCGTCGGCGCCATAGGCGGGCTCGCCCGGCAGGGACCATGCCGCCTGGCCAGGCGCGGCGAACGCCGCCGGAGCCGCCTCACCCGGCGGTGTGAAGCCCGCGGCGGGGACCCCGTCCGGGGATCCCGGCGCGCCAACGCCGCCGGACGCGCCCGTGCCGGTCACCGGATCGGCCGGGCCGCCGGTGACCGAGCCGCCCACCACACCGGCCGCGGGCTGGCCCACGGTCGGCCCCTGCTTGTCCGCCTCGGAGTAGTCCAAGGTGTACGAAGTCGGGTCGCCGGTGCCGTCGTCCACGGTGACCAGGACGACGTCGCCGCCGCCGGGCCGCTCCGCGGTGATCGTCATCGGCGGGTCGGAGATCACGCATTTGCCGTCCGCGCCAGGCTCGATGACCTGGCCGTCCGGCCCCAGGACCGGCTGGCCGTCCGGACCGAAACCGGTCTGACCGCCCATGACCGGCAGACCGTCCGGACCGAGCACCGGCTTGCCGTCTGGACCCAGCACCGGCTCGGTGCCCGCGACCGGTTTGCCGTCCGCGCTCATCACCGGCTGGCCGTCGGGGCCCAGGACCGGCTTGCCGTCCGGACCGAGCACGGGCGTGCCAGCCTGACCGAAGTCCATCGTGTAGGTCTTGGGCGTGCCGGTGCCGTCGTCGACGGTGACCTTGACCTTGCCCTCGCTGTCGGGGCTGGTGACCGAGATCTTGCGGTCGCCCTCCTCGATGGTGACCGTCTCCCCCGGCTGTTCCGTGCCCGCGGGCATGGTGGTCGGGTCGGTCGGCGGGTCGGTCTTGGTCGGGTCCTGCTCCAGGCTGGACAGGTCCGCAGGCGGGGGCGTCGGCGGCGTCTCCGGCATCTTCGGCATGCCGCCGCCACCGCCACCACCGCCGGTGTCGTGCTTGCCGCCACCGCCGCCACCGCCGCCACCGGGAGGGGTCTTGTCCTTGCCGTCCCCCGGCGGCTGCTGGCCCGGCGCCCCGGGCACCTTCATCCGGCCGAAGACCTTCAGCTCGGACATGATCCGCAGGTTCTCCAGCGCGGCGGTCTGCAGGCCGTCGACGCCGTGCCGCAGGTTGTCCGTGGCGACATACCACTGGTTGATCTTCTGGGCGACCTTGTCCCGCATGTCGTTGGAGTAGTTCACCGTGGAGTGCGCGTTGGTCTTGCAGGAGTCGTCGCCGAAGCCGCAGTAGACGTTCTCGTAGAACTTGTACGCGACCGGGTGGATGATCTTGTCCCGGATGATCCGGGATTCCTCGTCCTCGTCCTTGTTGCAGCCCATGCTGCACGGGCACACGTCGACCAGGTGGCCGTTGATGTCGTCGCCGGTGACCTTGCGCCAGTCGTTTGGCTTGCCGTAGTCGTCACTGAACGTGAGGATCGTCTGGCTCGACGACTGGTAGTTCTTGTAGAGCGTCTCGGTCCGGGTCATCGCCGTGGTCAGGCCGGTCGCCGTGGTCTTGGCCGCCGCGGCGTAGTCGGTCAGGGTCTTCTCGACGCGCTCGATGGCGGTCTTGAACGCCTCGAACGACTCGCCCTTCCAATCGTGAGCGAGCTGGTCCTTGCCCTTCTTGATGACCGAGGCGATGTTCTCCATCGCCAGACCGAGGCCCTCGATCTTCGCGGCGTCTTTCTTTATCTTGCCCCAGCGCAGCTCGTTGACCTCTTGGCGCTTCTCGCCGGATTTCGGCCGCAGATTCAGTTCCAGCTTGGCGTCATAGGCGGGCAGTGTCTCATCGACACCGCGATTGAGCGGCTCACCGATGACGTCCCACGCTTCGCCGTAGATCCCGACCGACGAGTTCTTGGTCACGAACGCGTCGTACGCGTGTGCCTTTTCGAAGTTCATTTCCTACCCCCGGGAAAGTCGGCCGCGACCTAGACCGCGACCGGGCCGGACGGGGCCGGTCGGGTCGTGGTGCCGCCGGTCGACTGGAGCTGCTCGTCGATCGTCTTGAGGCTCGTGTAGCCGCTGGAGTCGGACTCGACGGTCAGGTCGGTGCCCTGGTTGAGCTTGGCGTTGATCTCGCCGAGGTGGGTGGCCAGATTGGCCAGGTCGGCGGCGAGCGCGGCCATGTACTGCTCGAACTGGGTGCCGTACTTCTGTGCCCACGACTTGCCGAAGTCGGCGGCCTTGGCGGTCGTCTGCCCCATATCGGCCTGGATCTGGGTCACCTGCTGCTGCGCGTCGGCGAAGACCTCAGCGAACCCGCGGACGGCCTCGGGGTCGTAATCGAACCCGCCGCCTTTGCCCTTGCCCACACCGACTCCCCTCAGTAGCTCTCAACACGGGTGCGACTCCGGATCAGCGGACGCGGTTCCCACCGCGTTGCACGCGCGAAGACCACCCACGGGAAAGATACCGATCGCTTTACCCGCGCACCCGGGGAATGGGTGCCTTGGCCCGAATCGGCTTACCGAACGCCCGCGACCACGGCGGCGAGTTCATCGGCGGCGGACTGCGCCAAGTCCTGGGTGGGGGCTTCCACCATGACCCGGACGAGCTGCTCGGTGCCCGACGGCCGCAGCAGCACCCGGCCCTCCGCGCCGAGTTGGGCCTCGACCTTGGCGACGGCCTCGGCGACCATCGGGGAGGCGGCCACGGTGGCCTTGTCGTCGACCTTGACGTTGATCAGCACCTGTGGCAGCTGGCGCATCACGCCCGCCAGCTCGGCCAGCGGCTTGCCGGTGCCCGCGACCCGCGCCATCAGCCGCATCGCGGTGAGCAGGCCGTCGCCGGTGGTGGCGTAGCCGGGGATCAGCACGTGGCCGGACTGCTCGCCGCCCAGCGAGTAGCCGCCCGCGCGAATCTCCTCCAGCACGTACCGGTCGCCGACCGCGGTCGAGCGCAGAGCGATGCCCGACTCGCGCATGGCCAGGTGCAGGCCCAGGTTGCTCATGACCGTCACGACCAGGGTGTCCTCGACCAGCTCGCCCGCGTCCTTCATGGCCACGGCGAGGACGGCCATGATCTGGTCGCCGTCGATGATCCGGCCCGCGGCGTCCACGGCGAGGCAGCGGTCGGCGTCACCGTCGTGCGCGATGCCGAGGTCGGCACCCTCCGCGACCACCGCGGCGCGCAGGTCGTCCAGGTGGGTGGAGCCGCAGCCGTCGTTGATGTTCTCCCCGTCCGGCAGCGCGTGGAGCGCGATGACCTCGGCGCCCGCCTCGCGGTAGGCCTGCGGGGCCGCCGCCCACGCCGCGCCGTTGGCGCAGTCCACCACGACCTTGAGCCCGTCGAGCCGGTTGGGGATGGACTTGAGCAGGTGGGCGACGTAGCGGTCGTGCGCGTCGTGGATGTCGTAGACGCGGCCGACACCCGAGCCGGTGGGCCGGTGGGCGGCCTGGCCGATGCCTGCCTCGATCTCGTCCTCGATCGCGTCGGCCAGCTTGTGCCCGCCCGCGGCGAAGAGCTTGATGCCGTTGTCCGGCATCGGGTTGTGCGACGCGGAGATCATGACGCCCAGGTCGGCGTTCAGCTCACCGACGAGGTGGGCCACCCCCGGCGTCGGCAGCACGCCGACCTGCATGACGTCGGCGCCCGCGGAGGCCAGGCCCGCGCACACCGCGGCCTGCAGCATCTCGCCGCTGGCCCGCGGGTCCCGGCCCACAACCGCGACGGGGCGGTGCGACCTGTCGTGCGCGGCGAGCACCCGTGCGGCCGACGCGGCCACGGAAAGCGCCAGCTCGGGGGTCAGGTCGGAGTTCGCGAGCCCACGCACTCCATCGGTACCGAACAGCCGTGCCATGGAGGACCTCCGCTGCGCTGGGGAAGAAGGGAAGCGTAGAAGAAAAACGACGGCGGGAGCAGCAGTCCGAATATCGAACGTGCTGCTCCCGCCGGGTCGAACCAGGGCTGACGCGCAGGTCAGCGCTTGCTGTACTGAGGCGCCTTACGGGCCTTCTTCAGGCCGTACTTCTTGCGCTCCTTGGCCCGCGGGTCACGGGTGAGGAAGCCTGCCTTCTTCAGGACCGGACGGTCCTCGCTGTCCAGCTCGATCAGCGCACGCGCGATCGCCAGGCGCAGCGCACCGGCCTGACCGGAGATGCCGCCGCCGTGCAGGTTGGCGCGGATGTCGAAGGACTCCGGCTTCTCGACGGTCACCAGGGGCTCGCGGATGAGCTGCTGGTGGACCTTGTTCGGGAAGTAGTCCTCGAGGCTCTTGCCGTTGAGGGTGAACTTGCCCGAACCCGGGGTGATCCGGACGCGGACCACGGCCTCCTTGCGGCGGCCGACGGTCTGCGCGGTCTCGGAGGTCAGGTGCGGACGCGCCGGAGCGGCCGGGGCCTCGTCGTCGTCGGCGGGCTCGTCCGCCGCCACGACCTCGTCGGACGCCTCGGGGGCGTCGGCGACCTCAACGGTCTCCTCGACCTCGGGGGCCTCGACGGCCTCAGGGGTCTCGACGACCTCAGCGGTCTCGGTGACCTCAGCGGTCTCGGCGGTCTCGGTGACCTCCGCGTCGGGGGTCACGACCTCGTCGGTCTCGGTGGTCACGGCGTCTTCACTCACTTGACGACCTTCGCAATCTCGAACGGCGTGGGCTGCTGGGCGGCGTGCGGGTGGTTCGGGCCCGCGTACACCTTGAGCTTCTTGCCCTGGGCGCGGCCGAGCTTGTTCTTCGGCAGCATCCCCTTGACGACCTTCTCCAGCAGCCGGTCGGGGCGCGTGTCGAGCAGCTCACCGAAGGACTGCTTGCGCAGACCGCCGGGGTAGCCACTGTGCCGGTAAGCGAACGCGTTGTCGCGCTTGTTGCCGGTCAGGACAACCTTCTCGGCGTTCACGATGACGACGAAGTCGCCTGTGTCCACGTGGGGAGCGAAAGTGGGCTTGTGCTTGCCGCGCAGGAGCGTGGCGACATGCGTCGCGAGACGGCCGAGCACCACGTCCTCGGCATCGATCACGTGCCAGGCGCGGTCGACCTCGCCGGGCTTAGGGCTGTACGTGGGCACGGGTCTACCTCATCGTCAACTTGCATCATGGGTGCCTGTGCGGGCTTCACTTCCGGATGGGGTCACCCAGAAGCGCGCAACGCGGCTCGACTCGCGTTCGACCAGTCGAGCAATGCGCCCCGCGCCGCACAACAAAGAGAGAAGATACCGGGTGCGCCACCGCTGAGCAAAACGCCCCCCTCGTTAACCGCGGATAGTGAGCCCCACCACCCACCTCACGGCGCTCGTCCGCACCCCCACCAGTGCGGACGAGCGACCACGGCGGCGGCCGGGAAGGCGGCCGTGGAGACCCGGGTTCCGGCTGTTCGGCGGAATCGAGGCCGAGCGGGACGGCGTGCCCCTCGGACTCGGGCACGCCCGGCAGCGGTTGGTGCTGGCTGTCCTGCTCACCGAACCCGACCGCCCGGTGTCCGGGCCGAAGCGGCCGAGATCCTTCGCAAGATCGACAGTCCTAGGCTCGTGGAAGTACTGGAAAAAAAACTCGACAAAGTCCGCGACAGCCAAACACCCGAGTAGGGCCCAGGAGTTTCCTCCGGGCCCCACTCGGGTGTTGAAGAAAGGCGAACTCGCTACCGCGGTTCGATCACATCCAGCGCGAAGCGTTGGCCTTCTCGGTCTGCTCGTAGTTGTCGCCAGTCTGCTGGACGGCCATACCGATGGAGGCAAGGACCTGACGCAGGCTGTCCTGGGCGTCGTTCCACTCGCGCTGCTTGGCGTCCCACAGCTCCTTGGCCTGACCGGTGTAACCGGCCTGCAGCGGCGCGAGGCGGGCCTTCAGGTCGCCGAGCAGGGTCTCCAGCTGCGAAGCGGTCGAGGACAGGGACTGGGAGGCGGCTGCCACCTCCGCGAAGTTGACGCTGATCTGGTCGCCGTTAGGCATTTCAATTCTCCCTTTGTATCAAGTCTTTGGTGTTGCGGAACGAAGCTAAAGAGCGAGGAGCGGGCTGAATCAGCCGCCGAGCACGTTGCTGATGTTCGACAGCGACTGCGAGGACTCCTCTTCCTGCTGCGCGTAGGCCGCGTTCGAGGCCTTGAGCTGCTCGGAGATGCCCGCCAGCGCGTCGTGCAGCTTGGCGGCGTCCCCGTTGAAGCGGTCCATCAGCGTGGCGAAGGCCCGCGAGGCGTTGCCCTTCCAGTTGTCGCGCAGCGGGTCGAGGTTGCTGCGCAGGGTGTTCAGGGCGTTCTGCGACTCCTCGTTGATGTTGTCGACATCAACGGCGGCCTTGGCCATCTCTTCGGGCGTGATTCCGTAACCGGACATCGGGAGTTACCCCCTAGATAGTGGTTGGTGGTACGCGTTCTTCGTTCGTACAACCCTTACGACGGAACCTTGCCAGGTTCGGTTCCGACTCGGTGGGCGGATCAGGCAGGTAGTTGCTCTAGTTAACGCTCCACAACGGAACCCGCAGGTCAGCGCCGGTTTTACCAGTGCGAATACGCCCGAACGGATTCACTATGGCGAATTCAGCCGCCATTCGACCGGTGAATCAGCCGCGGAACATGATGCTGCGCTCGGAGAAATCCTCATCGTCGTCATCAGGTACCTGAGCGGGCGCGGGGGTGACGGCCGCGAACTCCGCGACCGGGAGGCCCTGGGCCCGGCGCCAGTCGGCGGCGGTGGCGCGGTGGGTCTCGTCGGTGGGGTCGGCTTCGGCCTTGCCATCCCGGGCCTCGTCGGCCAGGGCGGAGGTCTGGTCGCGGAAGGTGGCGGACTGGTCGCGGGCCTCGGCCGCGGCTCGGCGGGAGCGGGTGACCGCGGCCGAGAGTTCCGCCCGGAAGCGGACGACGGCCTCGGCGAAACCCTGGTTGTTACCGGTCACGGCACCTCACCCTTCGATCACCATCGTGCGCACGACGGACTCACAGGCTGGCAGAACCCGGTCCCGCCCGCCTTCTGTGTACTGGCAGCCAACGCTGACCTGGGCACTACCCTGGAAAAGCACATACCAATCGACCGTCGCGCTTTTTCGGTCGAGTCGCTCCTGGTAGCGGACCACCTCACGGTCGCCGAAGGTCACCTTGGCCGTGAATCCGGAGAACTCGTCGCCGCCGGATTCGAAGTCGTCGCGGAGTTTGCCGATGGCGCGGGCGCGGTCCGCGGTGCTGTCGTAGGTGAGTCGTTTCTCCTCGACGAGCACCAGGTCGTCGCCTTTCTCGGCGCCGGTCGGCTTGATCTCGGTGCGCAGCAGGCCGGGGTTGCCGCCGGTCTGGGTCCAGCCGTCGGGCAGGCCGAACCGGTACTCGTACTGCGCGATCACCCGGCCGGGGTCGGCCTCGTCCCGGCCCGCCAGGCTGATCACCGCCACCACGACCGCCGCGACGACCACGGCCGCACCGGCCGCGATCAGCGCGATCACGCGGCCACGGCGCGGGGCGGGCGCGGGCACCGGCAGGGGGATCGACGGGCCGATGGGATGCGGAGGCGGGACCGGCCCACGCACCACGGGCCGGGTCTGGTCGCCGAGTTCGGCCTGCCGCCCGACGACGCCGGTGTGCTCCGGTTCCACCGCGACCGCGCGCAGCGCTCCCCTGGCCACGACCGTCTCCGGTTGGTCGAGGGTCACCGGCACGACCCCGGTGCGTTCGGCGACGAGCCTGGCCACCAGCGGGATCCGGCTGGAACCGCCGACGAGGAAGATCCCGGACAGCTGTCGCGGCGCCAGCCCGGCCGCACGCACAGTCGCCAGGGTCAGGTCGACCGCTCGGCCGACCGCGCCGCCGATCAGGCGTTCCAGGTCGGCCCGGGTGATGTGCGCGTCGGGGAACGGCGACGGCAGCGGCACATCGGTGTAGGTGTGCCGGGACAAGGTCTCCTTCGCGCCGCGGATGTCCTGGCGCAGCACGCGCCTGCGGCGGCGGTCGGCCAGGTCACGGCCCTCGACCAGGGCACGCCAGGCGTCCGGTTCGCCCGCCGAGACCATCTCGCCGACGTGGCCGAGGAGCAGCTCGTCGATGTCGGCGCCGCCGAAGTGCGGGTCGCCCTTGGTCGCGAGCACGGTGAACGGCGGCGCGGGCCGACCGGGCGCGGTCGTGCGGACCACGCTGACGTCGACGGTCCCGCCGCCGAGGTCGAGCACGGCCAGGGTGCGTCCGCCGGGCCCGGCGGGGTAGCTCGCGGAGTGGAACACCGCGGCGGCCACCGGCTCGGGGACCAGCACGACGCGTTCGGCCAGGCCTGCCGCGGCCTGGCGCAGCACGTGGGTGCGCACGCCGCCCCAGTCGGCGGGGTGGGTCAGCACGAGCTGGTTGATCCGGGCGCCGCCCGCGACCCGCCTGGCCTCGGTGACGGCGCGGCCGATGACCGCGCGGAAGACCGCGCCAACCGGGATCACGGCGTCGCCGAGCAGCAGTTCGGCCTCATCGATGCGGCGCTTGGGGTGCGGCTCGTAGCGCGACGGGTCGACCGCGGCCTGGCGCTCGGCCTCCTGGCCGACGAACAGGGTGCCGTCGGGCGCGGCATAGACCGCCGAGGACAGCAGCGGCTGCCCGTCCACCACGACGACCTGTGGCTCGCGCCCGTGTACGGAGACCGCGACGCACGTACTGGACGTGCCGAAGTCAACCGCGACGCGCAGTGCCACTTTCCCGACCCCTTGTGATCTCCCGGTTCCGGGTCACCCTACGTGGTGCTCCGTCACGCCGAGCCGCGCGGTTCCAGCCCGCCCCGCCGGTTGCGGCGCACCGTGTGCACGATCAAGAGGGTCACCAGCAGCGCAAGCAGACCGGCGCCGGAGCCGATGACGGCCACCCGCATCGGCGTCCAGTCCTTGACCGCGGGCGGCGGCAGGTCGATCTTGAGGTCGAGCGCCCCGTCCGCGGCGATGCCCTGCTCGCTGGGGATCATCGCGGTGAGCGCGCCGATCGGGTTGATCATGCCGTGGCCGACCAGGTTGTCCCGCCCGCCGGGCGCGGCCGGGTGCGACGAGGTGATCTTGATCCGCTCCGTGACCTGCTTGGCCGAGAGAGTCGGGAACTTCTCCCTGATGAGGGCCGCGAGACCGGCCACGTACGGCGCGGCGAAACTCGTGCCCTGGATGGCGGTGCGGTTGCCGTTCGCCAGGACCTGCATGTTCGCCAGGCCGCTGCTGTTGATCGCCGGGTCCAGCGAGATGATCTCCGTGCCGGGCGCGGCCACGGTCACCCACGGTCCCTGCACCGAGAACTCGGCTGGGTCGCCGGTGCGGGTCATCGCCGCCACCGAGATCACGTACTCGGAGAACCACGGCGGGGTGACGATGCTGATCGGCCGGTTCGGGTCGCTGCCGTTGGTCGCGTCGGGGCAGCCGTTCTCGCCGGAGTTGCCCGCCGAGGCGACAAGGACGACGTCCTTCACCTCGAAGGCGTAGCGGAGCGCCGCCTGCAGGCCCTTCTCCGAGGCGGAGATCCCGTGCGCGGCGGCCGGGCGACAACTGTCGATCGACATGTTGAGCACCTTCACGCCCTGGTTCGCCGCGTGGACGATCGCTTGGGCGAGCGTGTCGATGGTGCCCGCGGTGGTCTCTTGGTTCGGGTTGGCCGAGTTCGGGCGCTTGCCCTTGTAGTTGGTGCTCGACTGCCGAATGGACAGGATGCGCGAGTCCGGCGCGATGCCCTTGAATCCGATGTCGGCGGGCGGCTTGGCCGCGATGATCCCCGCCACCTCCGTGCCGTGCCCGTCGCAATCCTCAAGGCCGTTGTTGGGCGCGACGAAATCGCCGCCGCCCTGCAGCCGGTCCTGGAAGTACGGGTGCGCCTTGACCCCGGTGTCGATCACACCGACCAGGATGTCCTTGCCGGTGGCGAACCGGTGGAGTTCGTCGAAGCGCAGATGCATCTGGCCCCACGGCTTGTTCTTGAGGTCGACGCCCTGGTTGAGCGAGCTGATGCAGTCGGTGGCGCGGTTGTATGTCGTGTCCGGAGAGGACCCTTGCGGAATCGGGAAACCCGGTTCCAGCGGCGGCGGGAACGCCATCGACGGCGGCTCCGTGGCGGGCGCCTGCTGGGCGAGCGCCATCGGCACCGCGGGCACCGTCATCATCAGCGTGGCCGCGGCCACGACAGCCGAGAGCCGACGCATCAGAACGAGACCTGCCGCAGGGTGCTGTAGAGATCCATGACCGCGAGCGCGATCGGCAGCACCGACGCGATGCAGATCGCCTCGATGATCTCGACCGTGCGGCGCAGCGGCGGGGAGAACCGCTGCTCGGGGAAGATCACGCCGAGGACGAGCGCGGCGGCGCCGAGGATCATCAGGGCGCCGAATACCCACAGCAGCCGGGAGAACGGGTCGGCCGTGGTGAGCCAGCCGAGCAGGATCCCCGCGGCGCTGACCATGCCCGATGCGAGCAGGGCGACGGCCTGGCTGCCGTTGGCGTAGGTGCGGGCGCGCAGCAGCAGCACCAGCGTGGCCACGACACCCAGGATGACGCCCGAGATCTCGGGCGAGCTCGCCGCGATGATGGCGCCGATGGCGGCGGCGAGACCGCAGCCGATGATCATGCCGGTCATGTACTCGTGGGCCAGGCCCGCGCGCCGCTCGATCGAGCGGTAGTCCGGGAAGCCGGTGTCCTCTTTGAGGTCTTCCGCGCTGCCGGGGACGTTGGGCAGCGGCAGCCGGGCGAGCTGGATGGTCAGCCTGGGCAGCACCGACAGGGCGCCGAGCGCCACCGCGACGGTGCCTGCCGCGATTCCGGGCGCGGGGTGGGCGACCAGCGTCGCCACGCCGAACGCGACGACACCGAGCACGGCCGCGCTGCCCGCCGCGACGAAGGTGGTGATGCCCGAGCCGATCAGCATGATCGACGCCGAGGCGATGATCAGCACCAGCGCGCAGCCCAGCAGCAGGCTGGCCCGGCCGGGGTGGCCCGGCACGATGGAGAGCCCGCTGACGAAGGCCAGCGGCAGCCCGCCCGCCGCGGCGATCAGCACGCCGGTGGTCCGCGCCTGGTAGCCCCGCGCGATCACCGCGCCGACCGCGACGGCGATGACGCTGGCCGCGCCCGCCGTGACCGCCGGGCCGATGTTGCCGCCGCCCCACATCGGGCCCGCCATGAACACCGCGAGGGCGCCCGCGATCAGCGCGAGCGCGCCGGAGATGTGGCCGATCCGATTGGCCGTGGCCTTGGTCCACGGCCGGTAGCTGTCCGGGGTGGACTCGGCGATGGCATCGACGACGTCGTCGTAGAGCGCGGGCGGCGGGTTCTCGGCCCGCTTGCGCAGCTGCAGCATGTCGCCGTCGACGATGCCCAGCGAGCCGAGGGTGCGGCTGGGGTCGAGCGGGTTGTCGCCGAGCTTGGCCAGACACCAGCCGCCGTGCCGGGCGCCACCGTCCGGGGTCGCCTCCTTGGCCATGTCCAGCAGCATCGGCAGCAGGTCGGCCACGGATACGTCAGCGGGGAGCGCGACGTCGATTCGCGTTCTCGGCGCGACCACCGTCACCCGGCTGAACACGGTCGTTCCCGAAGCCACCGCCTGCCCCCTTGAGTTGTCCACAGGTCCGCGCGAAGAGTCCCGGACCGGCCGGAACCGCCCCTAGTATGGCCGTACCGGGTTCGGCTGGTGCGGCGGTTCCCGAGAATGCTTGACCAACTGGGGGAGGAATCGTGTCGGAGGGTCCGCAGGGGAGGTCGGTCTCCACGTTCGGGAAGCTGCTTCCCTTCGTTCTGGCCGCGTGGGCCGTGGCCATGGCCGTCTTCGGGTTCCTGGTCACCAGACATCCCGGCGCGCTGGTGCTGCCGCTGGTCTATCTCGTGGCCCTGGTGACGATGGCGTGGACGGCCGCGGGCCGGACTCTGGTCGCGCGCATCGGCCTCGGGCTCGTCATGGTCGGCGCGGCGCTGGCGTTCATGGTCATGTTCTTCGTCGAGGGTGGACGCAACCCCACTTCGCTGATGTTCGGCGCGATCCTGCTGCTCGGCTCCGTCGCGGTGATCTTGCTTGGTTTACCTGGCCTGGCCGGGCCGACCTCCGTGGTGGACTGGTTCCCGCTGCTGGCGGCGGCCGCGGCGGTCCTGATGACCGCGGTGGCCTATCTGTCCACTCGGAACCTGGGGTCGCTCGTCTTCGGCGGGTTGTTCATGGCGACCGCCGTCGTGACGATGATCGCCGCGGGCGCCACCGGCCCGCGCCGGTTCGGGCTCGGCTTGGTGGCCGTGGCGGGAGCGGTCGGGCTGATCTATTTCGCGGTGATCTCGGGGGCGGGCGTGCCCATGATCGTGTTCGGCGCGGTGGTCCTCCTCTCCGCGGGCCAGTTACTCACCGCGGGCGTGCGGCCCGCTCCGGATCAGTAGGTTTCGCGGGAACATCTCAGCTCGGGGAAGGTCGTCGGGGGTGGAAGGTCAGCGGGAGTTCGGCTCCCTGATGCGCATGGCGCTGCCGGTCGCGCTGTGTGTGCTCGCGGCGGGCGCGGCGGTGTTGTCGCTGGTGGTAGCCGACGGTCATTTCGGGGCGCCCGTGCCCGCGCTGGCCTATCTGGTCGCCGCGGCTGTGATGGGCTGGACGCCGGTAAGCCGCTGGCGGGTCTCGCGGGTCACGTTGGGGCTGGTGATGGTCGGATCGTCGTTCGGCACCGCGGCCCTGCTGTACGTCGCAAGCGGTGGCGTCGCCGCGCTCGTTGGTGTGGCGATGATGGTCCTCGGCGTCGGATACACGCTGATGGGCTACCGCGCGCTGCCCGCGCCCGCCGCCCGGGTCGAGTGGGCGCCGCTGGTGCTGGTCGCGGCCGCGGCGGCCCTGGTCCCGGTGATGTACCTGACCACCAGAGCCGTGGGGGCGCTCGCGATCAGCGTGCTGTTCCTGGGCGCGACGGCGGCGCGGGTGTTCGCCGCGCCGCACCGGCCGGACTGGTTAGGCGGAACCCGCCGTGCGGGACCAGGCGGTTCGATAGGTTCTTCCAAGCAGCAGTCGAGGTAAAGAGGTGTCCGTCCGGTGAGCACGCTGCAGTTCAAGCGTTCGCCCCGGCTTGCCGCGCCGCGGCAGCCGGGTGGCGAGGTCCACCTCGAGCCGCCGCCCGAGGTGCCCAGGGTGATCCCGGGCAACATCGTCATGAAGCTGCTTCCCGGCGTCATGATCGTGATGTCCATCGGCATGATGGTCTTCATGTTCCAGGTGGGCGGGCGAAACCCCACCTCCCTGCTGTTCGGCGGCATGTTCCTGATGTCGACCGTCGGCATGATGGCGGGCAGCGGCGGCGGGCGTGGCGGCGGCCAGAAGAAGGCCGAGATGAACGAGGACCGCAAGGACTACCTGCGCTACCTCGGCCAGATGCGCGACCGGGCCCGCGAGGCCAGCCTCGACCAGCGCGCCTCCCTGGAGTGGACCCACCCCGACCCGCAGGCCCTGTGGTCGATCGCCACGAGCAGGCGCATGTGGGAACGCCGCCAGGCCGACCCGGACTTCTGCCACCTGCGCGCGGGCCGCGGCTCGCAGCGGCTGGCCACCCGGCTCGTGCCGCCGCAGACCGGCCCTGTCGACGAGTTGGAGCCGATCGCCACGCTGGCGCTGCGCCGGTTCGTCCGCGCGCACTCGATCGTGCCCGAGCTGCCCATCCAGGTCGCCATCCGTGGGTTCGCCGCGGTCGGCCTGTCCGGCGACCGCGAGCTGACCCGCGGCCTTGCCCGCGCCCTGATCTCCCAGCTCGTCACCTTCCACACCCCCGACGACGTGCTGATCGCCGTGGTCACCGCGGGCAAGGCCAAGCAGGAGTGGGAGTGGGCGAAGTGGCTGCCGCACGCCCAGCACCCGTCCCTGGTCGACGGCATCGGCCAGCTGCGGATGATGGCGGGCTCGCTGGCCCAGATCGAGGAATGGCTCGACGAGGAGCTGCGCGACCGGCAGCGGTTCACCCGCAACGCCCCGCCCCAGCCCGACCAGCCGCACATCGTGATCGTCATCGATGACGGCGAGGTCACCCGCGAGGAGCAGATTCTCCTGGAGGAGGGTCTGGTCGGCGTCACGCTGATGGACCTGTCCGACTGCCTCGGCAACCTCACCGCCCGGCGCGGCCTGCGCCTGGTCGTCGAGGAAGATCGCCTCGGCGCGCGCAGCGCCAGCGGCGTGGAGTGGTTCGCCAACCCCGACAACCTCAGCGTCGCCGAGGGCGAAGCCCTGGCCCGCAAGCTCTCGCCGTATCGGCTCAGCGCCACGGCGGCCGACTCCGGCGACGACGAGCCGTTGAACGCCAACCCCACGCTGCTCGAACTGCTCGGCATCCCGGGCGACCCGATGACCTTCGACGTGCAGCAGGCCTGGCGGCCGCGCCCGGTGCGCGACCGCTACCGGGTCCCGTTCGGCATCGGCGAGTTCGGCCAGTTCGTCGAACTCGACATCAAGGAAGCGGCGATGGAAGGCATGGGCCCGCACGGCCTGTGCATCGGCGCCACCGGTTCCGGCAAGTCCGAGTTCCTGCGCACGCTCGTGCTGGGCATGCTGGCGACGCACTCGTCCACGACGCTGAACTTCATCCTGGTCGACTTCAAGGGTGGTGCGACGTTCCTCGGTCTGGACGACGCGCCGCACGTCGCCGCGACGATCACCAACCTGCAGGGCGACCTGACCCTGGTCGACCGCATGAAGGACGCGCTGGCCGGTGAGATGAACCGGCGCCAGGAGGCGCTGAAGAACGGCGGCAACTTCAAGAACGTGTGGGAGTACGAGAAGGCCCGCGAGAACGGCGCCGACCTCGATCCGCTGCCCGCGCTGTTCATCGTCGTCGACGAGTTCTCCGAGCTGCTGTCGGCCAAGCCCGACTTCATCGACCTGTTCGTCGCCGTCGGCCGACTGGGCCGCTCGCTGCAGATGCACATGCTGCTCGCCTCGCAGCGGCTCGAAGAGGGCAAGCTGCGCGGCCTGGACTCCCACCTGTCCTACCGGATCGGCCTCAAGACGTTCTCCGCCGCCGAGTCGCGCGCCGCGATCGGCGTGCCGGACGCGTTCGAACTGCCGTCGGTCCCCGGCTCGGGCTACCTCAAGTACGACACGAGCACGATGGTCCGGTTCAAGGCCGCCTACGTCTCCGGGCCGTACCGCCCGGCGGGCATGCAGGCCGCCGGGCCCGCCGCGGCGGTCAGCGGCGATCGGCGCGCGAAGCTGTTCGTGCCCGACTATGTCGAGATCCCCAAGGAACCCGAGAAGCCGCTCGAACCGGTCGTCGAGGAGAAGAAGCCCGAGGGCGGCACCGAGGCCAGCGAGCTCGACGTCATCGTCGGCAGGCTCATCGGCCAGGGCCCGCCCGCGCACGAGGTGTGGCTGCCGCCGCTCAACGAGCCCAACTCGCTCGACACGCTGTTCCCGCCGCTGCAGCCCACCGAGGACCGCGGCCTGTCGCCGGTCGGCTTCTACGGCAACGGCAGGCTCCAGGTGCCGCTGGGCATCATCGACAAGCCGTTCGAGCAGCGCCGCGACCTGCTGTGGGCCGACTTCTCCGGCGCGGCGGGCCACGCGGCCATCGCGGGCGGCCCGCAGTCGGGTAAGTCGATGATGCTGCGCACGCTGATCATGTCGATGGCGCTGACCCACACCGCCGAGGAAGTGCAGTTCTACTGCCTCGACCTCGGTGGCGGCACGATGGGCACGCTCGACAGCCTGCCGCACGTCGGTGGCGTCGCCGGGCGTATCGACCCGGACAAGGCCCGCCGCATGGTCGCCGAGGTCGTGAGCCTGGTGTCCACCCGCGAGCAGCTCTTCCGCGACCTGGGCATCGACTCGATGACCGACTTCCGCAACCGCAAGCGGCGCGGCGAGATCAAGGAAGACCCGTTCGGCGACGTCTTCCTGATCGTCGACGGCTGGCTGAACTTCCGCCAGGAGTTCGAGTCGCTGGAGATGCAGGTCGTCAACCTGGCCGCGCAGGGACTGTCCTACGGCATCCACGTGATCGTGGCCGCCAACCGCTGGGCCGAGATCCGCCCCGCGCTCAAGGACCTGCTCGGCACCCGGTTCGAGCTGCGCCTCGGCGACCCGAGCGAGTCCGATGTGGACCGTCGGGTCGCGGTCAACATCCCGGCGGGCCGCCCCGGCCGCGGCCTGTCGCGCGACAAGCTGCACTTCCTCACCGGCCTGCCCCGCATCGACGGGTCGAGCAATCCCGAGGACGTCGCGGGCGGCGTCCAGGACGCCGTAGCCAAGATCAAGGCCGCCTGGCGCGGCCGCACGGCGCCCAGGGTCCGCCTGCTGCCCGAGGTCATCTCCTACGAGGACCTGCTGGCCCAGGACACCCGCCGCGACAGCAAACTGGTCCCGATCGGCGTCGACGAGAACGAACTGGCCCCGGTCTACCTCGACTTCGACGCCGAGCCGCACTTCATGGCCTTCGCCGAGGGCGAGTCCGGCAAGACGAACCTGATCCGCAACATCGTGCGCGGCATCATGGACCGCTACACCCCACAGGAAGCGGTCATCCTGCTGGTCGACTACCGGCGCACCATGCTGGGCTTCATCGACACCAACCACCTGCTCGGCTACGCGGTGTCGTCCAACCAGCTCAACGACATGGTCAAGGACGTCCGCGGCTCGATGCTCAAGCGGCTCCCCGGCCCCGACGTCACCCAGGAACAGTTGAAGAACCGCTCCTGGTGGAAGGGCCCGGAACTGTTCGTCATCGTCGACGACTACGACTTGGTCGCCCCACAAGGAAACAACCCGCTCCAACCCTTGTCGGAGTTCCTCCCCCAAGCCAAGGACGTTGGCCTGCACATGATCGCCGCCCGCCGCTCCGGCGGCGCCTCGCGAGCCATGTTCGACCCGATCCTCGGCAAACTGCGCGAGATCGCGAGCCCCGGCATCGTCATGAGCGGCAGCAAGGACGAGGGCGCCCTCCTGGGCACCGTCAAGCCGTCGGCGATGCCACCCGGCCGCGGCACCTTGGTCAGCCGCAAGGTGGGCCAAGCCCTCATGCACGTGTCGTGGATTCCCCCGGAGTAACCGCGAGACCACGGCGGGCCTTGATCCGATAGTGGATCAAGGCCCGCCGTGTTTCTGTCGGTTGCCCAGTGCGGCTCGCCGCTGGGATCAGTCGTCTTCGCCGATGACCGCCGGGGAAGTCTTGGTGGGCTTGCCGAAGATGTCCTCTGGGTTGCCCACCACCCGGTTGCGCGACTTGTGTTCGGCGTCGCCGCCTTGTTGGCCGCCGCCCATTCCGCCCATGCCGCCCATCATGGGCATGCCGCCCCCGAGGCCGCCCGCGGCACGGCCGCCGCCCGCCGCGGCGCCGCCCGTGTTGGCCGCCGCGGCGGGGAGACCAGCGGCGGCACCGCCCGCGGCCTCGCCCGCGTAGACGTAGCCGCCGGGTTGAGGCGGATTGACGCTCCCAGCGCCGCCGCCCATGGCACCAGCGCCACCACCGATCGCACCGCCACCGCCACCGCCCCCACCACCGCCGCCGCTTCCGGACTTGAGGGTGTCGGCGGGGGTCTCGGGCGTCTCGACCGTCGGGACGGCAGGCATTTCCGGGGTGTACGACCAGTTCGCGGCGGGCATGGTGTGCGGCATGGTGATCTTGTCGAAGACCGCGGAGCCGTCGACGCCCTCGCACAGCCGCACCAGGGCCTCCAGCACCTGCCGAACCGACTCGAACAGTTCCTTGGTCGGCCGCTTCATGTGGTCGAGGTACTGCCGGGTCCGCTCCTCGCCCTGGACCGGCAGGGTCATCGCCTCGGAGGCGGTTTCGGCGGCTTCGGCCAGCAGGCCCGCCATGTCGGTGACGATCTCGCGCAGGCCGTCGGCGGTGGCGTCGAGGACCTCGGCCATGGCGGCCATCGCGTCGGACATGTCGTGGCCCGCGAGGCCGACGCCGTTCATGTACTCGATGAAGGACTCGGCGTCGGCGCCCTGCCAGGCGGCGTCGAGGCCGCCGAGGGGCTTGGTGAGGTCGTCGGCGACCTTGTCCGCGTGCAGGCCCGCGGCGGCCCAGCGGGCGGCCTCGGCGTGCAGGTCGCTCCAGCGGCCGACGACCGGGGCGAAGTACTCCTCAACCGGGTCCGGCACACCCAGATCGACACAGAGGCGCTGGAGGAAGTCCAGGTAGGCGCTGACGTCGGCCTCGACATCGCGGCCGTCCGGACCGCCCTTCGGCTGCGGCGGCGGCACCAAGACGCGGCCAGGTTGATCCGCCGGAACCCGCTCACCACGCCACTCGGCGACCTCCGGCCGTGCGGCCACCCGCTCGACATCCCGCGCGCCAACGCGCCACTCGTCGGTGTGTCGGTCAGCGTTCATGGATCGGTCCGCCCCGCGCCTGTCCATCGGTCCCCCTACGCCTGGCCGCTGCGCTTGATCGTCTGCACGCTGTCCTCGTCGGACCCTCGGTAGGTGTCGGCGATGTCACCGAGGCTGCCCGCGGCGGACGCCAGCGACTCGACGGCCCGGGTGAGCTGCCCGCGCAGGACCTCGGCGGCCCGGCCGTACGACTCGGCGATACGCACCGTGCGGCCGAGTGAGCCGAACGACTCCGCGGTCAGCGGCGCGGTGTTGAGCAACTCCGACGCCGACGACAACGTGTCCGCGCCGACCGCGACCTTCTTCGCGTACCCGCTCACCCAGTCGGGATCGATCTTGATCGCAGCCATCGACGGCCAGCCTCCTCGAACGCCTTTTGTCCCGTCTGACGGTAGGCGGTCGAAGCCGGTTCCCGAAGTGTCAGCTCCCGGGCGCTTTAGGGGTGGTCGACGGGAACTGGCCCGGCGACGCGGGCACCGTGTCGAACGTCTGCTGCACATCCCGGGTGTTGAGGGACGCGCCGTTGGGCAGCAGGCGCACGATCGCGTCGGGGGCGGGGCGCTGGTTGCCCAGGCCCAGCGCGGCGGCCGTGCGGGCGTCTGGCACGCCGAACTTCACGCCGCGGTCGGAGACCAGGTAGATCGGGCCGGTGGTGAAGTCCTGTTTGGACGTCGACCCGCGCACCACCGCGGCCCGGCCGGGCGGCATGTAAAAGTGGTCGAGCCGCTGCCCGTCGGCGCTCGGGGTGCTGATCGGCACCGTGGCGGGCTGCCCGTTGGCCGCGCGGGGCAACGGAAGCTGCGTACCGACGTGGACCTCGGTGTGCTCGTCGGCGTCGGGGCCCGAACCCACCACGTTCCACGTCAGGCAGGCCACGGGGGCGTTGAGCGGGGCCAGCGCTTCGGGCACGACCTGCGGGAACGTGCGCTCGTCGAGGGTGCTCTTCGGCGGGTCCGACGGGATCTGGTCAGGCCGCACCGAAGCGATCTCCTCGCCGCCCGCCGTCACCGTGAAGCGGATCAGGTCGGCGGTGGTCTTCTTGATCTGCTGCACGCCGTCGCGCAGGATCACGAAGTAGTCGAACTGGCCCGCGCGCTCGATCTTGACCACCGAGCCGACCGGCAGGCCGTTGATGTTGATCTCACTGGGTCCGCCGCGGCCGGGGATGTCCGGCGACCTGAGCGCGGGCGCCTCCGGGATCGCGTTGAGCAAGCCGGTGGTGATCTTGCGCATCCGTTCTGGCCGCAGGTTCAGCGCGGACTTCACCCGGTTGTTGGTCATGTCGACCTCGGCGCGCACGGTGTTGGCGTTCTTGATGTTCGCCGTGGCCGGGGTGCGGTAGACGAGATAGACCTTCTTGTTCTCGGCCTCGACCAGCAGCGCTTCGCTCTCGGCCAGTTCGGCGCCGAAGTCGGTGTGCCCGGCGGCGACCGTCGTCTCGATCTTGCCCTGGCTGGTCGGGTCCGGGAGGCTGCGGTCGATGGCGTACTCGTCGCACACCGCCCAGTCGCCGCTGACCCGCTGGTCGTCCTTGGGCAGCATCTGCGGGCCGTCCGGGATGCCCGCGAGCCGCTCACGCGGGATGTCGACGAGCTTCTCGTCGGGGATCACGTCCGGCACCGCGGGTCCCGCGTTGCCGCCACCGCCGTCGTCGGTCTGGCTGCCGGGCTGCTGGGCGGCCCCGCCGTTGGTGCCGCGCGCCAGGAGCAGCAGGCGGGCCGACGCGAGGTTGAACGTCGGCACCAGCACCTTGCCCTTGGCGGTGTTGGTCAGCAGCACATAGACCGCGCCGGACGGCTTGGCGATGACGATGCCGTCCTTGTCCGGCGCCTTGGGCGCCGGACTGAGCAGGCCGTAGATCAGCACGCCGACCACGCAGACAGCGGCGATGCAGACACCCACGATGGTGGCCCTGGAATGGGTCCGCATCGGGTCGTGGAGCATCACCGCGTCCTTGCGTACCAGCGCGGACTGCATCCGGCGCAGCACGAAGCGGTATGCCTGAACCTGAGACTTCGTAGTCGGTGTTGATGGCATTCTCGGCCTGCTGCTCTCCCCGTCGCGGTACGGTTCCGCAGGATAGCCGTACGGCCGTCGCTGTATGTGGGTTCTCCACCAACCGGGGGGAATCGACGGCCCGACCGGGGCACGATGAGGGGAAGAGAACGAGCGGATGTCCGTGACCACTCCTCCGCGACAGGGCAGGACACCACCGCCGGGACGCCCCGGCCCAGGAGGTCCGGGCCGACCTGGCGGACCGGGTCCGGGCGGCCCTGGGGGGCCGGGCGGACCAGGTGGGCCCGGCGGGTCCCCTCCGGCCGCCGCGCAGCCACCGACCGGGCCGCGGACCAAAGTCGCGGCCCGCAGGCGCCACCGCGGCGCCAGCCTCGGCGCGCTGCCGGTGTCGAACCTGGTCGTGCTCGAGGTCGGCGTCGCGATCGGCCTTGTCCTGCTGGCGATCGATCTCAAACTGCTCTACGTCGCCATTGGCGTGGCGGGCGCGGCGCTGATCCTGGCGTTCCTGCGCTGGCGCGGCCGGTGGCTCACCCAGTGGATCGGCCTCACCACCCGCTACACGTTCCGCACGCACGCCAGGGTGACCAAGCCGCCAAGCCCGGTGACCATGGAGACCGTGGCCGCCGAGGACGGCGCCCAGGTAACCGGCCCCGACGACCCCAGGGTCAACCTGCTGCGGCTGGCGGTGCCTGACCTGGTCGTGGCGCACGCGGTCGACCACGAGCGCAAGCCGGTCGGCCTGGCCTGGCACGAGGGCACGTGGACCGCGGTGTTGCTGGTCGACCCGGCGCCCGCGCTGGTCAGCCAGGTCGGCTCGACGCCGAGCCTGCCGCTGGGCGCGCTGGCGCCCTGCCTGGAGGACCGCGGCGTGGTGCTCGACGCGATCCAGGTGATCTGGCACTGCTACCCCGGCAGCGTCGCGCTGCCACCCAGCTCACCCGCGCTGGCCTCGTATCTGGAGGTCCTCGGCCCGCTGGCGGCCGCGGCCCGGCGCACGACGTGGGTGGCCGTTCGGCTGGACCCGCGCCGCTGCCCGGCCGCGGTGCGCGAGCGCGGCGGCGGCGTCGTCGGCGCCCACCGCGCGCTCATCGGCGCGCTGTCGCGCGTGCGCAACGCGCTGGAGTCGCGCGGCGTGCCGACCCGGCCGCTGGACCCCGACGAGCTGCTCAAGGCCGGGATCTCGGCGGCCGAGCTGACCTCGGTCGCGGGGTCCAACACCAAGGTGTCGCTGCGCGAGCGGTGGACCGGGGTGACCGCGGCGGGCATCGGCCACGCCAGCTACGCGATCACCGGCTGGCCCCAGGGCAAGCTCGCCACCAGCCTCAACGCGCTCACCGGCGTGCGCGCGCTGTCGGCGACGGTGGCCATGTCGATCTCGCCGGGCAGCGACGAGGGCAAGGTCGGCCTGCGCGGGCTGGTCCGGGTCAGCGCCCGCAACCCCAACGAGCTCAGCGACGCCGACGACCGGCTCTCGACGATCTCCGACCGGATCGGCATCACCCTGACCCCGCTGCGCGGGCTCCAGGTCGCCGGGCTGGCCGCGACTCTGCCGCTTGGAGGGCAGGCGTGAGTAGTTCCTCCAGGCTTCTCGACACCCAGAGCGGCAACGCCGGGGTCGCGCCCGAGTTCATGGTCTCCCCGGAGATGCTCGACGCGGTCAGCCCATCGGGTGACCGTGGCGGGATGGTCCTGGGCTCCGGCCTGCAGGGCGAGCCGCTGACGATCTCCGCGCTGCGGCCCGCGCCGACCAGGATCGTGCTGGTCGGCGGGCTCTACCTGGCCCGCCAGGTGGCGCTGCGGGCGATGGCCGTCGGCGCGTGGGTGGTCGTGGCGACCGGGCGGCCAGCGTCGTGGCAGGTGCTGCAGAAGGCGGCGGGCAACGGCCCGGACGGCCGCCCGGCGCCCCTGGTGCAGATCCGCAGGCTCAGCCCGGTCGAGCTGCCCCGGCCGTCGGAGGACGGCCCGCTGCTGGTCGTGCACGACGGCGGCCCGACCCCGCAGGAACTGTTTCCGCCGCGTTCGCCATGGCAGACCACGGTGTACGTGCTGCCGTACATGCATCCGCAGGCGGGTGCGACGGCCAACGCCGCCGATCTGGTGCTGCTGCAGCGGCTGCCCGTCGGCCAGGCCCAGCTCGCGGCCCGGATTTGGCGGCTGCCGCCGCCGATGGTCCAGCAGCTCACCACGCTGGCCGACGACCAGGTCGTCGCCCTCGGCCGCAACCTGTGGCGCCCGCTGCGGCTGGTGACCACGCAGAAGGAACAGCAGATCCTCGGCCCGGTCCGCCGCGGCGACTGACTGAAGTCCCGACACCGCCCCCGACGCCACGGCGCCGGGGGCGGTGTCGTTTGGCGGCGGATGTCCACTTTGGGCGGACCGCCATTCCGGCGAACCAGACCCGTTCGACCGCGGCGAGACACACCCGTTCAGGCGTGTCAACTGGTCCACTTGGCGCAAATTTTGCCAGCGTTGGGGCTAAATGTTCATAAGAGGTCCGGCCGAAAACGTGCCAATACCTTGCGCCATCGAATTGACATGCGCAATCGTGAGTTTTGTTCGCAAGAACACCCAAACACCTCCGATAAGCACCCGACGCCCGCATGAGGGCTGAAGCGTCGTGCGCTTTCCCCTGCATTAAGGAGACCGTGCAATGGCAACGTCTCGCGCAAAGTCGCTACGGCGACTCGCCGGGATCGGCCTCGCCGCGGCGGCCACAGTCGCGGCAGGTATCGGCCTGACCGCGCCCGCCACCGCCGCCGAAGGCCAGATCCTCGGCGCCGACCGGCCCAACGTGCTGGACGGCAGCTACATCGTCGTGTTCAAGGACGGCCGCAGCGCCGCGTCCGCGGACGCACTGACCCAGCGCCACGGCGGCCAGGTCACCCACCGATTCACCACGCTCAACGGCTACGCGGCCAAGATGACCGCGCAGCAGGCCAAGCGGGTCGCGGGCGACTCGGAGGTCGCCTATGTCGAGGCCGACCAGATCATGCGGGCGAGCACCGACCAGCCCAACCCGACCTGGGGCCTGGACCGGTCCGACCAGCGCGACCTGCCCCTGAACAGCAGGTACTCGTACTCGACCACCGCGTCGAATGTGAACGCCTACATCATCGACACGGGCATCAACAACACCCACACCGACTTCGGCGGCCGCGCCAGGTCCGGCCGGGACACCGTCGACAACGACAACGACGCCACCGACTGCAACGGCCACGGCACGCACGTCGCCGGTTCGGTCGGCGGCAGCGCCTACGGCCTGGCCAAGGGCGTCAAGCTGATCGGCATCCGGGTGCTCGACTGCCAGGGTTCCGGCTCCAACGCGGGCGTCATCGCCGGTGTCGACTGGGTGACCTCCAACCACGCCAAGCCCGCCGTGGCGAACATGAGCCTCGGCGGCGGCGCCTCCACCGCGCTCGACGACGCGGTCAAGCGCTCCATCGCCGCCGGTGTGACCTACGCGGTCGCCTCCGGCAACGACAACAAGGACGCCTGCTCCGGCTCGCCCGCCAGGGTCCCCGCCGCGATCACGGTGAACGCGAGCAACCGCACCGACCAGCGCGCGAGCTTCTCCAACTTCGGCTCGTGCACCGACATCTTCGCCCCCGGCCAGGACATCACCTCGGCGTGGATCGGCGGCAGCTCCGCGACCAAGACGATCAGCGGCACGTCGATGGCGACGCCGCACGTCGCGGGCGGTATCGCGCTGTACCTGGCGGCCAACCCGCAGGCGACGCCCGCGCAGGTGGCCAGCGGCGTGCTCGGCGCGAGCACCCCGAACAAGATCAGCGGGGCCAACGGGTCGCCGAACAAGCTGCTCTACACGGTGTTCGGCGGGGGCAACCCCAACCCGACTCCCACGCCCACGCCGACGCCCACGCCCACGCCGGGCAACTGCGCGGCGGTCACCAACAACGACCGGGTCGACATCCCGGACGGCGGCGCGGCGGTCACCAGCTCGATCAGCATGTCCGGCTGCACCGGCGCGGCGTCGGCGACCAGCACGGTCACCGTCGACATCCGGCACACGTGGCGCGGTGACGTCGTCATCGACCTGATCGCCCCGGACGGCACGGCGTATCGGCTGAAGAATTCCAGCAACAGCGACTCCGCCGACAATGTCACCGGGACCGCGACGGTGAACCTGAGCTCCGAGCAGCCGAATGGCACCTGGAAACTCAAGGTGCAGGACATCGCGACCCAGGACACCGGCTATATCGCCTCCTGGACGCTCGACGTCTAAGCAAGACAATGCGTCCCGGACGGTCCCCATGCCGTCCGGGACGCATTTGTTTCGGTACTGTGAACGGGATTGTGTGGCACTGAATGGACACGGCCACACCCGTGAACGGGGCCCGCGACTACTGGCGGGTATCCACGCCGAACGTCGCAACTACGCTGATCAGCCCTGGTCTTGCTGCGACGTTCAGCAGTAAGGGAACCGCTGATCGCCGCAACCCATTGCCATAGATTGTAAATCTGTGGATAGAAACCGATCCCAAACGTTTGAAGTCTCTTGCGTGAATGAACGCCGTTGACCCAATGTTGTCTGCGTTCGCGCGAACACCTTCAGCACCTCCAAGACAGCACGCGGCCCAGCGTGAGGGCAGCGCCGCGTGCCCCTGGCCAAAGGAGACTGTGCAATGGGTATGTCTCGCGCCAAGTCGCTGCGGCGGCTGGCAGGCATAGGCCTCGCGACGGTCGCGACGGTCGCCTCGGCGATCACGCTCGCGCCCCCTGCGATCGCGGCGGAAGCCCAGATCCGCGGCGCCGACGCCGCGAACGTCGTCAAGGACAGCTACATCGTCGTCTTCAAGGACGACGCGCCTGCCCGCGGCGCTTCCGCCGACACCATGGCGGGCAAGTACGGCGGCAAGATCAACCACCGGTACTCGGCCGCGGTGAAGGGCTACGCGGCCGCGATGACCCAACAGCAGGCCAAGAAGGTCGCCGCCGACCCCCAGGTCGCCTATGTCGAAGCCGACCAGGTCATGAGCATCGCGGCCGACCAACTCAACCCGCCGTCGTGGGGCCTTGACCGCGTCGACCAGCGGGACTTGCCGCTGAACCAGAAGTACACGTACGCGACCACCGCGTCGAACGTGAACGCCTACATCATCGACACCGGCATCAACCTGACCCACAACGACTTCGGCGGCCGCGCGGTCAGCGGTCGGGACACCGTCGACAACGACAACGACGCCACCGACTGCCAGGGTCACGGCACCCACGTCGCGGGCACCGTCGGCGGCTCGGCCTACGGCCTGGCCAAGGGCGTGCGGCTGATCGCGGTCCGCGTGCTCAACTGCTCGGGCTCGGGCACCAACGCGGGTGTCATCGCGGGCATCGACTGGGTGACGGCCAACCACACCAAGCCCGCCGTGGCCAACATGAGCCTCGGCGGCGGCGCGTCGACGACCCTGGACGACGCCGTGCGCCGCTCGATCACCGCGGGCGTCACCTACGCGGTGGCCTCTGGCAACTCCAACGCCAACGCCTGCAACTACTCCCCGGCCCGAGTCGCCGAGGCCCTGTCGGTGAACGCGAGCGACATCAACGACGCCCGCGCCTCGTTCTCCAACTTCGGCACCTGCACCGACCTGTTCGCCCCCGGCGTGAACATCACCTCGGCGTGGATCGGCGGCGCGGGCGCGACCAACACCATCAGCGGCACGTCGATGGCCTCCCCACACGTCGCGGGCGCCGCGGCGCTGTACCTGGCGGCCAACCCGTCGGCCACCCCGGCCACGGTGAACGCGGCCATCGTCAACGCCGCCACGCCCAACAAGATCACCAACCCGGGCACCGGCTCGGCGAACCGCCTGCTCTTCACCGGCTCCGGCACCACGCCGCCGCCCCCGCCCCCGGGCTGCGCCGCGGTGACCAACGGCAACGACGTGCAGATCCCGGACCTGAGCACGGTCAACAGCCCGATCACCATCTCGGGTTGCACCAGCACCCCGTCCACGGCGGCCACCATCGCCGTGAACATCGTCCACACCTGGCGCGGTGACCTGGTCATCGACCTGGTCGCCCCGGACGGCACCGCGTACCGGTTGAAGAACTCCAGCGGGAGCGACTCGGCCGACAACGTGATCGCCACGTACACGGCGAACCTGTCGTCGGAGACGGCGAACGGGACGTGGAACCTGCGGGTTCAGGACGTGGCCCGGTACGACGTCGGCTACATCAACAGCTGGACGCTTGACCTGTAATTAGGGGGTTCTGCACCCGGTCGGCCCTTCCCTGCTGGGGGCCGACCGGGTGCCTCCACGTGAGGTCACGACGGCAAGCGCGAGCAAAGGTTCGCGGCCAGGGCGACTTGTTCCGGCGTGGTCATCCGCGCCGCCATTCTCGGCGGGTCGGCCCGGATCGGCCCGAGTAGGCACGCAGCATCGTCACCACCGCGCGAAGTCGATAGTCCTCTTGCCGCCTCAATCGTCGTCGCGCGAACGCGGGTTCAAGCACGGCAGCCGCGACCGCGATCAGCGCGACGCTACCCAGCATGATCGTCATCCCTGTGTCCTCTCCTTGAGGACACGAGGATCGATCCCGGACAGCCGCGGACTTTGCCACCGTGGCAAAGTCGCCCGATCGAGTTATCTCCGCACACCTGCTCGATACGCCATCGCGCGGATCTCTCGCCCGATCGCGTCATCCCGCGCGTGCGCAAGGAGTTCGCCGATAGCGGCGCGGGTGAACGGGTGTCGGTGGATCCTGGCCGGTGAGATCCGTTCGGCGGCACGCAGCATCATGACGGCGTCGGCTCTGCGGGACGGGATCTTCGCCAACGCGCGGCCATAGTCGCGCCAGTAGGCGGATCTGCGCGTCGGCGATCGGAGGGCCGCCGGGTCCAACTGTTCCGCGATGTGAATGGCGTCCTCATGACGCCCCGATTCCAACGCCACCGCCATACGCCAGACGCCGACATTCGATGGGCCGAAACCGAACCAGAACTCGTTGCCGTCACCGACGTGGAGCGCGAGGTCGGCCGCATAGTCCAGCCGCGCGTCGACGTCCTCTCCCTTGGCGGCCGCGACCAGGGAACCAGCCAGCGCGAGCATCCCGCCTGCTTGCATTTCCGCAGGTCCGCCACGCCCTGGGTCAGCATCGGCGAGTACCCGCTCGGCCAAGTCGAACCCTCCGGCGCCGATCAATCCGAACGCCGTGCCGAATCCGCTGACCGCGCGATACAACGGCTCATCGAGGCGGTCGCTGGCCCGTTTGGCCAGGATCGAGGCCTGCCAGGCCAGGTCAAGGCTCGCCCCGATGTCTCCGAGCCACCCCTGGGTCCCTTGCACCTGGGTCAGCACCAACAAGCGCAGGATCGCCTGATCCCCAGTTCCCGTCACGAGGGTTGTGTAAAGATCGTTGATCAGCCCGGGTAGAGCCGCTCCAACCAGCGCGAATTCACAACTCTGCTGGTCATCGAGCACAGATGCGACGCGGTCGCGGAGTTCGTCGAGAGGCCGAACCTGGCCCATCGCCTCGCCGTAGGAAGCGGCTTGGAGCGCCGTACGAACGGGTCCGAGGGATCGTTCCTCCTCCACGTCACCGGGAGCGGCGAGCGCGACCGTGGTGATCTCGGTGGGCGCGACGTCCAGTGCCGTGGCCAGCGCGACGATCAGCGAGCGGCGATCCAGCGCACGTTTCCCGGATTCGAGACGGCTCAGGTACGACGGCGAGATACCTGCGAGGCCTGCGACCACCTCAAGTGATTTGCGCCGGGCATGGCGGATCTCGCGGAGCCGGTAACCGATCTCGTCCACCATGCGGGCCTTTCGCCTGGGTGACTCAACACCAGGCTACCGGCTCACCCGTTGAGCGTCCGGACCTTGCGGGTCGCCTCGGCGCGGGTGGCGAGTTCGTCGTCCGCCGGGTAATCCACTCCGATCAACGCCAGCCCGTGCGCAGGGGCAACCGTGATCGCGCTGGGGCGTTCGGTGGCGGTGAGCATGGAGCCGGGCCAGTCGACCGGTTTGCGGCCCTCACCGACCGCCAGCAACGCGCCGACGAGGCTGCGGACCATGGAATGACAGAACGCGTCCGCGGAGACGTACGCCGACAGCAAGCCGTCGGACGCGCAGGTCCATTCCAGACGTTGGAGTTCGCGGATCGTGGTGGCGCCGTCGCGGCGTTTGCAGAAGGCCACGAAGTCGTGTTCGCCGACCAACAGCGCTGACGCCGCATTCAAGGCGGACAGGTCCAGAGGTCGGGGCCAGGTGACCACGTGGCCGCGGACCAGCGGGTCCGCCGCGGCTTGGTTGTCACGGATTCGGTACACGTAGTGCCTTCGCAGTGCGCCGAAGCGGGCGTCGAAAGCCGAGGGGACTACGCGGATCGCGGGGACCCGGACGTCGGCGGGCAAGGCCCTGGCCAGCCGAGGGACCAAAGTGGACAGATCGACGTCGGCGGGCAGGTCGGTGTGCGCGACTTGGCCGGTGGCGTGCACCCCTGCATCCGTCCGGCCCGCGACGGTCAGGCGGACATCAACCCGCAGCACCATGGACAACGTGTCCTCCAGGACACCGCACACCGTCCGGCGCGACGGCTGGCGGGCCCAACCCGAGAAATCCGTGCCGTCATAAGCGATGTCGAGCCGAACGCGGACGAGCCCGCCGCCCCCGGAGGGGACAGCGGGCTCGTCCAGAGCGTGCGTCAGGACTCGTCCTCGGACGACTCCTCGCGCTGCGACGGCGGCAGCTGGAAGCCAGCGGCCTCGGCGGCCTCGGCGGTGGCGAACCACACCTCGGCGACCGTGCGGTCGTAGAACGTGCTGTCCGGCACGTGGTACAGCATCGAGTCGGCGTTGCCCTTGATCGGGAAGCCCTCGGGCTGCGCGTCGTCGGCCAGCGGAGCGTGCGAGCCCTCGCCGTAAGGAGCCTCGTCCGAAGCGGCCGCCTCGACGACAGCCTCCTCAGCCTTGGGCTTCTCGACGAACTTGGTCTTGCGGGCGGCCTCGGCCTCCGCGGTGACGGTCTTCTCGCTGATCAGCTCGATGACAGCCATCGCGGCGTTGTCGCCCTTACGCGGCATCGTCTTGGTGATGCGCGTGTAGCCACCGTTGCGGTCGCTGAAGAACGGGCCGATCTCGGTGCAGAGACGCTGAACGACGTCCTTGTCCCGGATGACCTTCATGATCTCGCGGCGGTTGTGCAGGTCGCCCCGCTTCGCCTTGGTGATCAGCTTCTCCGCGAGCGGACGCAGCCGACGGGCCTTGGCCTCGGTGGTCTTGATGCGGCCGTGCTGAAACAGCGAGGTGGCCAGGTTGGCCAGCAGCAGGCGCTCGTGGGCAGCGCCGCCGCCGAGACGAGCACCCTTGGTTGGGGTGGGCATTTCTAGCTCCTTGTGGAAATCCGCTGCTCAGCCAGTCCTAACAGGACTGGGTCAGAGCTGCTCCGTCTCTGCGTAGTCCTGGCCGTCGTCATTGCCGGTGTCCGCGCTGTCCGACCAGCCGTCGGAGGCGTAGTCCGCCGCGGCAGCCGTCGGGTCGAACCCGGGCGGGCTGTCCTTGAGCGCGAGACCGAGGCCGACGAGCTTCATCTTGACCTCGTCGATCGACTTCGCACCGAAGTTGCGGATGTCCAGCAGGTCCGCCTCGCTGCGCGAAACCAGTTCACCCACGGTGTGGATGCCCTCGCGCTTGAGGCAGTTGTAGGAGCGCACGGTGAGGTCGAGGTCCTCGATCGGCATCGCGTAGGCGGCGATGGTGTCCGCCTCCTGCGGCGAGGGGCCGATCTCGATGCCCTCGGCGTCGACGTTCAGCTCGCGGGCGAGTCCGAACAGCTCGACCAGCGTCTTGCCCGCGGACGCCACGGCGTCGCGCGGGGTGATCGACGGCTTGGTCTCGACGTCGAGGACCAGCTTGTCGAAGTCGGTCCGCTGCTCGACACGGGTGGCCTCGACCTTGTAGGTCACCTTGAGGACCGGCGAGTAGATCGAGTCGACCGGGATCCGGCCGATCTCCGCGCCCGCCTGCTTGTTCTGCACTGCCGGGACATAGCCGCGACCGCGCTCGACGACGAGCTCGATCTCCAGCTTGCCCTTGCCGTTCAGGGTGGCGATGTGCAGGTCGGGGTTGTGCACCGTGACACCGGCGGGGGGCACGATGTCCCCCGCGGTGACCTCACCGGGGCCCTGCTTGCGCAGGTACATCGTCACCGGCTCATCCTCCTCAGAGGAGACGACAAGCTCCTTGAGGTTGAGGATGACGTCGGTGACGTCCTCCTTGACACCCGGCACAGTGGTGAACTCGTGCAGCACACCGTCGATGCGGATGCTGGTCACCGAGGCGCCGGGGATCGAGGACAGCAGCGTGCGCCGGATCGAGTTGCCGAGCGTGTAGCCGAAGCCGGGCTCGAGGGGCTCGATGACGAAACGGGAGCGGGTCTCGTTGACCGGCTCCTCACCCAGGCTGGGTCGCTGTGAGATGAGCACTTCTTGGTTCTTCCTTCCCGAGGGCGTCCGCTATTTGACGCCAACCGAAATGGCGGGGCGGTGTCGATCGGCGACACCGCCCCGAAACGACTTACTTCGAGTAGTACTCGACGATGAGCTGCTCAGTGACCGGAACGTCGATCTGCGCGCGCTCGGGGAGCTGGTGGACCAGGATCCGCAGGTTGGACTGCACGACCTGCAGCCAGCCCGGGATCGGCCGGTCACCGTAGGACTCCTTGGCGGCCACGAACGGCAGGGTGCCCAGCGACTTCGGCTTGACGTCGATGATGTCGAACTTCGACACCTGGTAGCTGGGGATGTTCACCTTCTTGCCGTTCACCAGGAAGTGAGCGTGGCTCACCAGCTGGCGGGCCTGACGGCGCGTGCGGGCCAGGCCCGCACGGTAGATGACGTTGTCCAGGCGCGACTCCAGGATCTGCAGCAGGACCTCGCCGGTCTTGCCCTCGCGGCGAGCCGCTTCCTGGTAGTACTTGCGGAACTGGCGCTCAAGGATGCCGTAGGTGTAGCGCGCCTTCTGCTTCTCCTGGAGCTGAAGCAGGTACTCGCTCTCCTTGATCCGACCGCGGCCGTGCTGGCCGGGCGGGTACGGACGGCGCTCGAATGCCTGGTCTCCGCCGACAAGGTCGACCTTGAGACGACGCGAGATACGGGTCGCGGGCCCGGTGTAGCGTGCCATTTCTTGTTACTCCTCCCCGTTCCTCAGACCCGGCGCCGCTTGGGCGGGCGGCAGCCGTTGTGAGGCTGCGGGGTCACGTCCTGGATGGTGCCGACCTCGAGGCCCGCCGCCTGCAGCGAGCGGATCGCGGTCTCCCGGCCGGAGCCGGGGCCCTTGACGAACACGTCGACCTTCTTGACGCCGTGCTCGGCGGCCTTGCGGGCCGCGTTCTCGGCGGCCATCTGCGCGGCGAACGGCGTCGACTTGCGCGAGCCCTTGAAGCCCACGTGACCCGACGATGCCCACGCGATCACAGCACCGGTCGGGTCCGTGATGGACACGATGGTGTTGTTGAACGTGCTCTTGATGTGGGCGTGGCCGTGCGTGATGTTTTTCTTTTCCTTGCGCCGGACCTTCTTGACTCCGGCGCCGGTACGAGACTTCGGTGGCATGTTGTCGGGTTTCTCCTAGCTGGTGCGCGAGGTGGTGATGATGGGAGCTGCTTCGCGGATACGTGATCCCGCGTCCGTGTAGAGATCGCGCAGTGCCGCCGGGCGGGCGCACTTGGGCGCGACGGTGAGGGCGACGAACGCCCTGTTCCGTCGCCGCTGAGGAACAACGGCGACCACGGTCTCGCAGCTCTTGCTCACTTCTTTCCGGCCTTCTTCTTGCCGGCGACCGTCTTCTTCGGACCCTTGCGAGTGCGGGCGTTGGTCTTGGTCCGCTGACCGCGGACGGGCAGACCGCGGCGCCACCGCAGGCCCTCGTAACAGCCGATCTCGATCTTCCGGCGGATGTCGGCCTGAACCTCGCGGCGCAGGTCACCCTCGACCTTGTAGTTCTCTTCGATGAATTCCCGGAGCTTGCCAAGGTCCTCGTCGGAGAGGTCCTTGACCCGCAGGTCCGGGCTGATCTCGGTGGCGGCAAGCAGCTCCTTGGAGCGCGTGCGGCCGATCCCGAAGATGTAGGTCAGCGCGATCTCCATCCGCTTATCGCGGGGGAGGTCTACGCCGGCGAGTCGTGCCATGTCGGCGGTTTCTCCTCTAGTTTCGTCTTCAGGTCTTCTCCCCTACCGCCCCGCCGCCGACTCGTGGCTGCGAGACCCGGCCTGAAGTCCGGGCGTGAACCGGGTCCGTATGACCCGGCAGGTTCGGGAAGTTCGTCTGTGTAGCTGGTCGTCTTCAGATCAGGCGACGGTGTTGCAGGCGACTGCTCAGCCCTGGCGCTGCTTGTGGCGCAGGTTCTCGCAGATCACCATGACCCGGCCGTGACGGCGGATCACCTTGCACTTGTCGCAGATCTTCTTGACGCTCGGGTTGACCTTCACGTCTGCTTTCTCCTGCTTCGGCCGCGTGCCCCCGACTGTCCGGGAGCACCAGTAGTGGCTTCCCAGTCAGAGTGACTGGGGGGTCACTTGTAGCGGTAGACGATGCGGCCGCGGGACAGGTCGTAGGGCGAAAGCTCTACGACGACCCGGTCCTCGGGCAGGATGCGGATGTAGTGCTGCCGCATCTTGCCGCTGATGTGTGCCAGGACCTTGTGGCCGTTCTCCAACTCGACGCGGAACATCGCGTTGGGGAGTGGCTCGACCACGCGGCCTTCGACCTCGATGGCCCCGTCCTTCTTGCCCATGTCCTCCGCGTTTCGTGACAGTGTCGATTGTTCAGCCGAACACGGCACACGGCGGCGACTACTACACCATCGGGTGACACGCACGGCGAAACTGGCACTCGAATAGCACCAGCGGTCAAGTGTACGCGCCGGTCACAACGCGCCCAAATCGGGGTCTTGCCGCCCTGGGCGGTTCAGATGAACAGGTCGCGGAGATCGACCTTGACCGGGACCGGACCGGGCAGCACCTGTGGGTCGCCCGTCACCGCGATGTGGCGGTAGACCTCTCCGACCAGCTTGAACGCGGACAGCTCGCGGTGGTTCAGCTCGAAAGTCCACAGAAAGGGCACGCCTGCCGAGGCATACGCGGCGACCTTTGTTTCGCGCTCTTGGGGGGTGTTGCCTGGTGACCACACCTCGACGGCCAATTCGACGGTCACCGCCGGATGGGTCCTCGCGGTGGGCCTGGTGTTGAGGACGACGACATCCGGAATCAGCGCGATCCGTAAGGCCGAAGTGATCTCTACACCCACGCCGGTGATCGGGAACAGGTCGTCGGCGAGGCCCGCGTCGCCGACCGCCCCCCAAAGTACGCGGCAGAGCGCGTCGGTGGCGAACTGGTGTGGTCCACCTGGTGCAGGCGACACGAGGTGATAGCCCCAGATCAACTCGATGCGGCTGCCGTCGTCAGGGACCTCGATGGCACGCCAGTGCTCAACAGTGTTCGGGCCGATCGGATGCTGATACTCAGCGACAGCGGACACCCGGCCCGCCTATTCCGGGGCGGTGAGGACCCAGGGGCCGTCGTCGGTGACGGCGACGGTGTGTTCCCAGTGGGCGGCGCGGGTGCCGTCTGCGGTGACGACGGTCCAGCCGTCCTCCAGCTCGACGGTCTCCTCGGTGCCCAAGGTGAGCATGGGCTCGATGGCGATCGCCATGCCGACCTTCAGGCGCGGCCCCTTGCCCGGCTTGCCGTAGTTCGGCAGGAACGGGTCCATGTGCATGCTGCTGCCGATGCCGTGGCCGCCGTACTCACGGACGATGCCGTAGGTGCGGCCGTCGGCGCGCTCGGATCCGCGCACCGAGGTCTCCACCGCGTGGGAGATGTCGGTGAGGCGGTTGCCGGGGCGGATGGCCTGGATGCCGGCGAGCATCGACGCCCTGGTGGCGTCGGACAGGGCCTGGTCCTCGTCGCGGATGGTGCCGACGAAGAGGGTGACCGCCGAGTCGCCGTGCCACTCGTCGAGGATGGCGCCGCAGTCGACGGAGATCAGGTCGCCGTCGGCGAGGACCTGGGACCGGCTGGGGATGCCGTGGACGATCTGCTCGTTGACCGACGCGCAGATGCTCGCCGGGAAGCCGTGGTAGCCCTTGAAGGACGGCACGGCCCCGGCGTCGCGGATGGTCTGTTCGGCCAGTTCGTCCAGTTCGCCGGTGCTGACCCCGGCCTTGGCCGCGGCTGACACCGCGGCCAGGGCCTTCGCCACGACCAGGCCGGAGGCCCGCATGGCGTCGAGCTCACCCGGCGTCTTGATCTCGATCATTCGTGACTTCCAGGTTTGCATGGCCATGCGCAGGCCTGCGAAAACGCCACCGCCGCTCACGTCCGAGCGCGCAGCGAGTCCAGCACGCGGCCGGTGATCTCGTCGACTTCGCCCACCGCGTCGACGGTGATGAGCACGTCGGCGTAGTAGTCGAGCAGCGGGGCGGTCTCCGACCGGTAGACCTGCTGGCGGTGCCGGATGACGTCCTCGTTGTCGTCGGCGCGGCCGCGGGCGAGCAGGCGCTCGACCACGACGTCCTCGTCGACCCGGAACTCGACCACGGCGTCGATCTTGGTGTCCGACTTGGCCAGGATCTGCCCCAGCACGTCGGCCTGGCCCACGTTGCGCGGGAAGCCGTCGAGCAGGAAGCCGTCGCGGGCGTCCTCCTCGGCCAGCCGCTCGCGCACCATCTGGTTGGTCACCTCATCGGACACGAGCCCGCCAGAGTCAAGGATCGCCTTGACCTGCTGGCCGAGCTCGGTGTTGTTCGCGATGTGCGCCCGGAACAGGTCACCCGTGGAGATGTGCGGTACGCCGAGCTTGTGGCTCAGCGCGGTCGCCTGGGTGCCTTTGCCCGCTCCGGGCGGTCCAACGAGAACAACACGTGTCACTTGAGGAACCCTTCGTAGTTACGCTGCATGAGCTGGCTCTCGATCTGCTTCACCGTGTCGAGACCGACGCCGACCATGATCAGCACCGCGGTGCCGCCGAACGGGAAGTTCTGGTTCTGGCCCGTACCGGTCAGGTCGAGGAAGAAGTTCGGCAGAACGGCGATGATGCCGAGGTAGAGCGAACCGGGCAGGGTGATCCGGCTCAGCACGAAGCTCAGGTAGTCGGAGGTGGAACGTCCGGGGCGGATGCCCGGGATGAAGCCACCGAACTTCTTCATCTCGTCGGCACGCTCGGTCACGTTGAACGTGATCGTGATGTAGAAGTAGGTGAAGAAGATGATCAGCCCGAAGTAGACCCCGATGTGGACCCAGCTCGACTGGTCGGTCAGGTGGTTGGTGATGAAGCGCTGCCACCACGAGTCGCTGGTGCCCACGAGCCTGCTGATCAGGTCGGGCAGGTACAGCAGCGACGAGGCGAAGATGACCGGGATGACGCCCGCCTGGTTGACCTTGAGCGGCAGGTAGGTCGAGGTACCGCCGTACATGCGGCGCCCGATCATGCGCTTGGCGTACTGCACCGGGATGCGGCGCTGGCCCTGCTCGACGAAGACCACGCTGGCGATGATCAGCAGACCGAAGAGGCAGACGATGGCGAAGGTCAGTCCGCCCTTGTTGTCGAGGATGTTCTTGCCCTCGAACGGGATGCGGGCCGCGATGTTGACGAACATCAGCAGCGACATGCCGTTGCCGATACCACGCTCGGTGATCAGCTCGCCGAACCACATGATCACCGCGGTGCCCGCGGTCATGGTGGTGACGATGACGATCAGCGTGAAGGTGCTGCCGTTGGGGATGACGTCTTCGGGGCAGTTGCCGAACAGCTGGTCGCCGTTGGCCATGGCGACGATGCCGGTGGCCTGGAGAACGGCGAGGGCGATGGTCAGGTAGCGGGTGTACTGCGTGAGCTTGCCCTGACCGGCCTGACCTTCCTTCTTGAGCTGTTCGAAACGGGGGATGACCACGGTCAACAGCTGGACGATGATGCTCGCGGTGATGTAGGGCATGATCCCCAGCGCGAACACCGACAGCTGCAGAAGAGCACCGCCGCTGAACAAGTTCAGCAGTTGGAAGATGCCCTCAGACTGGACGCCCTCGATGCATTTCTTCACGTTCGGGTAGGACACGCCCGGTGACGGCAGCGCGGCGCCGACCCGGTAGACGGCGATGATGCCGAGCGTGAAAAGGATCTTGCGGCGCAGGTCCGGCGTCGCGAGAGCCGAGCGGAAGGCGCTGAGCACGCAAGAACCTCCATCGGCGTCACCGGCAGCTCAGTGCCGGTGAACGGCTTAACCGGCTGGTCGCCGGCAGGGAACATGCCCCGACTCACCAGGTGCTGGCAAGCCAGGAGCGCTTCGAGGACAGGTACCCCGAAGCGTGACCACGACTTTAACAGCACAACAGGCGTGCCAATCACCCGTGGGGTGGCCAAACCTGCCACACATCCGGCGCAACGGGGGTGACGAAGGTAACAGCGGCCAATTGCCAGCTCTACGTAATTAGATCTGCCAACGCGCCTGCGCGCGAGTCGACGCCCGCGGACCTCAGCGCTGCAGCGCGGCGACCGGCTGAATCCTCGTGGCACGCCAGGCCGGGACGAGCCCGGCGACCAACCCGGCCGCTGCTCCGCCCGCGACGGCGAGAACGGCCAGTGGAAGGTCGATCACCGGCTGCCACCCGTTCCACAAGGACACCGCCACGGTTACGAGCAAACCCATCACACTGCCGATCAAGCCCCCCGCGGTGCCGAGCAGGGTCGTCTCCCCGGTCAACTGGGCGAATATGTGCACTGGGCGGGCGCCTACCGCGCGGCGCAGGCCGATCTCACCGACGCGCGCGCCGATCTGTGCCGTGGCTGCGTTGCCAATAGAGATCGCGCCAACCGCGAGCGCCACCAAGGACAAGATCATCGACAGTTTCAGCACGTTGGACTCGACCTCGCGACGCAACGTCTTCGGATCCGGCGGCGCTGTCGCGTCGAGGGCGCCGGGCTCCCCTGGCGACAGGGCCAGCGGAGCTTGGGCGCCGATCAGCGCCGCCGCCCCCGGCGCGGTCTTGATGATCACGTCCCGGGTCACGGCGGTCGCCCCGGCGAACGCGGCAGCGGTGCCATAAGGGATCACGACTCCCGCCAACACCTCAGGTCTGCGCTGCACGTCATCGAAGATCCCGATGACCAGGTACGGCCGATCTTCGATGAAGATCGCGACACCTACGCGGTCGATGGCCAGCTTCTTCGCGATCCCGGCAGGCAGCAGGGCGACCCGCTGGCGGTGGTCATCGTGGAACGTGTCGATCCCTCGACCCAAGATGATCCGCGGCTCGATGGCCGCCGCCGCGCCCGCGTCGATACCTATGATCCGGGTCGGGGCACCCTTGTCCGGACCGAACGACCGGGCCACCGTCATCTCGGGCAACAGCATGCGACGTCCGGCGGACTCGACCCCGTTCAGGCCGCGCAGCCGCGCCAACGCCGTGTCGGACAGCCAGGGCGGTGACTCAGCCGCGCGCGGGCCGCCGTCAGCAGGCTGCACGACGACCTCTGTCGCCCGTCGGAGGTCGAAGCTGTCCGACACCTGCTGGGTCAGCGTCGTAGAGATCCCCAGCGTGGCGACGAAGGCAGCCGCGCCGAGCACTGTCCCCACGGCGGTCAGCAGTGACCGGCCGGGATGTCCGAGGATGGACCGCAAAGATTCCGCGGCGAGGTCGGGGGCCCTGAATCTCGCGGGCCTAAGACCGAGTTCGGCTAGCTGCTTCAGCCGAGTCACCTGATCTCCTCGGAGACGACACCGTCAAGGACCGTCAGTCGCCGGTTTCCCCGCAGAGCGACCTGCTGGTCGTGGGTCACCACGATCAGGGTCAGGCCGGAGCCATGCAGTTCGTCGAGCGTCTCGAGCACGTTCTCAGTGTTCGCGGAGTCGAGGTTTCCGGTCGGCTCGTCGCAGAACAGCACGGTGGGGTTTCCGGCTATCGCACGCGCGATAGCCACCCGCTGCTTCTCTCCCCCGGACAGCGTGCGGGGATCGGCGTCCGCCCGGTGTCCCATGTGCACGCGCTCAAGCGCGGCTACGGCACGGCGCCGTCGTTCCTTGCGCGAGTGCGGCCCGTAAAGCATGCCCAGGGCGACGTTGTCGAGTGCGGACCGACCAGACAGCAGGTGGAACGCCTGGAAGACGAAGCCGAACAGTTGGCCCCGGACGGCCCCGCGGATGGGTTCGGCCATGCCCGCGACATCGCCGCCGCGCACCAGGTACGTTCCCGCACTGGGCTTGTCCAAGAGCCCGAGGACGTTGAGAAGCGTGGACTTGCCCGCTCCGGACGGGCCGGTGATGGTCACGTAGTCCCTGGCGTCGACGGTCAGGTCGGTGGGGTGAAGCGCGACTACCAAGTGACCGTCGTCGTACACACGGGTCACCCCGCACAGAGTGAGCACAGCCGTCATGTGGACTCCCGTCCCACAACGACGAGAACACCCTCCCGGAGTTCCGTGGGAGCCGAGACGATCTCCACCCAGCCGCCTGCGCTGGTGCCGGTGCGGACCTTGTGGTCGGATGTCTTGCCGTGGTCATCGACGGTGACGAACGTAGTCCCGTCCGTCATCGAATACACGGCGCTCACCGGTACTGCGAGCACCGGGGCCGCGGCCGTGGCGTCGCCGACGGTGATCCGGACGGTGTGGTTGGGCGTCGGCTCCATCGCCGTTCCCGCGAACGAAAACCGGACGTCGAACCCGGCGACGCCGTCAGCACCTTGTTTGGGTTCGGTCCCGATGCTCTGAACCGTCGCGGCGGAGGTGGCACCCAGGACGTCGTCGATCACCTCGGCGGCACCACCTGGCTTCAATGACGAGATTTGGTCATGCCCGACAGTCGCCACGACAGTGGCCTGTCCCGCGTCGAGTTCGAGAAGCACCGAGCCCGGTGCGGGCGCACTCGGGCCGCCACCATCCGGCGGAGCCGCGGGCGAGCCCGCGCCCAGCACGTCACCCACGACGACGGGAACCAAGCTGACGACGCGGTTCACCCGGTCGACTCGGATCACGTGCGACTTCGGCAGCACGACCTGCGCGGTGGGCTTCGGCGGAGCCGGGGTGGCGGACGTGGGCGTGGGTGCCGTGGCTTCGCCTGACGTCGCACCGGCGCGTTCGGCGGGCCGGTACCCCCGGGCGAGGTACATGCGGCGCACCGACGACTGGGTCGCGACGTCGAAGACTCCGCTCGCCGGTGCCGGGTAACCCAGGCGGCGCAGCGCCTTCTGGACCTCATGGACATCGGGGCCGGTCATGCCGTCGACCAAATCCCGATACAAGGGGAACGGCAGCACGAGCGGATAGACTGGCTCGCCAGCGACCTCGATGGCTATCTTTCCCTCGACCAGAGTGTCCTTTGGCGCGACGAGGACCTTTGTGACGACAGCGGTCGGCCCGGAGACCGGCGGTGCCACTTTGATCGCGACCCCCGCTTCGACCTTGCCGCGCAGCAGCACCTTCTCCACCAGTGCCCGGCGCTCCACCGCGACAGTCACCAACGACGCGGGCGGCGCGGCGGCGTCCGCCGCGGCCTGCTCCGGCGACTTCAGCGACGGAGCGATCCAAAGCCCGACCCCGACCAGGACACCTGCCGCGGTCGCCATCACCGCGACCACCCAAGCCCGCCTGCGGCGCTTCGTCATCGACCGAGTACCTTCGCCGCTTCCTTGGCGGCGATATCCATCTTGGGGTTGAGTTCGGCGAACTCGACCGCGTGGTCCTCGACGATCTTCTGCTGCGCGTTGTTGGCCACCTCATCGACCTTCGCGAACATTCCCGTCTCAGTCCGGCAGCGCACCAAGGTGACGGCGAACTTTGTCTCCTCGGCGGTCGGCACATATTCCTGAGCGGGCTTGGAAGGTTCAACAATCAGCCCGTCAGCGCTTTCCGGTCGCGTCTCGGGCACGCTGCTCGCGCCCACCAGGCTGCCGACCTTGACGCCGAAAGACTCGACGGATCCGAGATCCGCGCCGGTTCCCACGTATCCCTTGCCCCTGAGACAGTCGAGCACGGGTTGTTTGAAGTCGACCCCGACCTGGTCCAACTTGCCGGAGAATTCACTGGTCAGGGAATTGCCGAGCTGGTAGTACTGGCTGAAAACCCCGGTGTCGACCACCGCCTTCCAGGCGGTCTCCTCGCAGTGGTCGATCGACGCGTTGTATGCCCCATCGCCCTTGCCGGACACTCTCGGCGGACTGGCCGGCCGCGGCTTGCCGAGGCCGTATCGCTGCGCCTGCTCCTCGGTGCGGGGAGCGAACGGGTCCTCATTGAAACCGAATTCACCATCGGTTCGGACGTTCACCAGCTGCGCGAACTGCGAATACCCTTTGCCGACCATGCACTCCGACTGCAGCTTGATCTGCGCGTCGTTGATCAGGGCGATGTGGTCGCCCCGGAACAGATCGAACGGCCGGGTCGATCCGGGCGGCATCGCGGGCAGTTGCGCCTCGGGCGCGGTGGAACAAGCTGTCACCGCCGAGCCCAGCACCGCCAACACGGTCACAATGGACAGTACGGGCCTGGTCGTGTCCACGCTGTTCCTCCATCCTGACGAGGCCAGGCACGGCGACTCGCCCGTGCCTGGCCCGCTCTCACACCGGTCGGCTACCTCGTCGAGGTGTAGTTGTGATGACCGTTGTCGTCGTTGATATCACCGTTGAAGTTCTGCCAGTAGTTGCCGCGCGCGAACCGCTGGTAGTCGTTGTTCTCGAACAGGTCCCACTCCTCGTGAACGTAGACATCGTTCACTGTGTCCCGGTTTTTGATCGACGACGCCTCGCCCTTGAAGGTCGACCCGCCGGGGAATAAGTACGCGCCGTGGTCGGCCGGGTTGTAGAAGTGCTTCTGCGGGGTGCCGCCGTTAGCGTGCCTCGCGAAGCAGTGCTCCATGGAATTGCAGTCCGAACTTCCGTCACCCACATCGGCGGATGCCACTCCTGCCGCCACGGCGAAGAAAGCCGCCGTCATACCGGCGGCCACAACCGCCCTTGCCATTGAAAACATGGGTTCCCCTCAGATCGCGCCACCCGCCGTTCAGGTGGGCGTTCTCAAGCTACGACGACCGGGTGGGTTCTCGTATCGTCCCTAGGTGCCGACTTACCCGGCAACAGTTGCCCTCACGTGCCCACCGCTGCGCATGGATAGCGCGGCGAGATGCGATCTGTTCCTCGCGGCGAACTTGTGCCGCAAATTGGCAGTGTGATGCTTCACAGTACGGACACCAAGATGAAGCATTCGGGCTATCTCGACGTCGGTATGCCCATCGACGAGTAGACCCAGCACCGAAGTCTCCCGATCAGTGAGAGCTGGAACCGCTCGCTCTCGGGGCCGAGGATTCGACCGAGCGATGGTGAGCAGTTCGCCGCCGAGATTCGGCGTTACCCATACTCCACCAGCCGCTACGGCGTTCACCGCCCGACTCAGTTCTCCGGAATCACCGTCAAGGAATGCGACACCCTCGCCTTTGGATTGGATGAATTGTGCCAACCGGGTATCGGATCGCTCCGTGGACCACAGCGCCACCACCATCGGTGGAGTGGCACCGCAGGCGAGGCCAAGATCACAGTCCGCGACGAGTACATGCGCGGCCACCTGCGCCAGGGTGGCCGTCAGCGTCGACGCGCAATCAGCACGAGCGACGATTCTCATGTCGCGAGCAAGAGCCGACTCGACCGCCAACCTGTCCGCTTCGCGCCGAAACGCCACGGCCACCCTCAACCGCTCCACGCGCATGGTCACCGCTCCCCCCAGAGACTGATCGGGGATGTTTCCATCCAGGGTGAAGCGGGTCAATCTCGACTTAACCTGACGTTATGTCGATCACACGACACGCGCAGGTCTTTCGCCAGCCGAACCGTGCCCTCGGCCTCGTCGGTCGACACGATCACGTAACCGTGACGGGCGTAGAAGGCGTGGTTGTCGAGGCTGTGGATGCCGGTGACCAGCTCGATCCGCGACACCGCGGGCAGCCGGGACTCGGCCAGCCGCAGCATCGCCCCGCCGATCCCCTTCCGGACCAGGTCCGGCACCACACCGAGCCTGCCGACGAACGCGGTCCGCTCGTCCAGCAGCGAGGTTCGGACGGTGGCCAGTAGCCTGCCTGCCGGTGCGCGGTAGCCCCAGGTGGTGATCGCTGGGTCGCCCAGCGAGGTCTCGACGTCGGCCAGGCCCTCCTGCAGCGGAGGGATCTCCAGCGTCCCGGCGGCGCGGCCCTCGCGCACCCAGGCGGCCAGCTGGAGGGTGAGCAGTTCCCCGGCGTCGGCCTGGCCGAGACGGGTCGTGTGGGTGGCGACGTCGTCGGTCACGACGTCGGGTGCAGTTCGGCGGTGACCGAAGTCGGGGTGGTGGTCAGCACCGCGCCGCAGCGGGCCAGGGCCCGGATGGCGGCGGTGTTGTCCGGGGTCGTCTCGGCCCGCACGGTGTGGAACCCGGTCTCGACGGCGATCTCCAGCAACGCCCGCAGCGCGTCCACGCCCACCCCCTTGCTGCGCATGGCGCGCCCGAGCCACATCCCGGTCTCGGCGACCCCCGGCCCGACGCGGGCGAGGCGGATCATCCCGGCGGTCTCCCCGCGCACGTCGATCGCGTACATCACCGTGCCCAGCGCGCCGTCGCGGTGGGCGGCGTGGAAGTCGCGGAAGGCCGCCTTGGTGGCCTCGGTCCAGCCCGTCGGGCCGTCGACGGGCATGACCTCGGCGGGCTCGGCCTGGGCCACCGCGACGGCGAGGAGGGCCTCGGTGCCCGCCTCGTCCAGCGGGATCAGTCGAACGATCATTCAAGAAGTCTGGCCCCGACCGCGGTGCTGGGCCAAACCGGTTAGTCGAGCACCGCGATGTTGAGGTTGCGGAGGCGGTCGGGGTCGGCGATGACGTCGATGTCGGTGACCAGGCCGTCGACGATCGTGAAGGCCAACGCCAGGCGCAACTTGCCCAGCGGGGCCATGACCAGGCCGACGGCACCGTTGACCAGCGCGGGCTGGGTAAACCGGGACCGCGCCGACGCCGCACCCGCGCCCCTGGCCACGACCTTGGCGCCGCGCAGGGCGATGGGGGTCGGGGTTGGGCCGGCCGCGCGGTCGGCCCGCAGTTCCACGTCCGGGTCGAGCAGCGCGACCAGCGCGTCGAAGTCGCCGCCGCGGGAGGCAGCCAGGAATGCGTCGACCACTCGACGCTGGCGGGTCAGGTCGGCCTCGGGTACCGGGGTGGCGCCCTTGACCCGGCGGCGGGCGCGGCTGGCGAGCTGGCGGCTGGCGGCCGGGGTCTTCTCGATCATCGGGCCGAGTTCCTCGAACGGCACCGCGAACATGTCGTGCAACACGAACACGAGGCGCTCGGCCGGGCTCAGGGTGTCGAGGACGACCAGCAGCGCGAGCCCGACCTCGTCGGCGACCATCGCCTCCTGCTCGGGGTGACCGTCGTCGTCGCGGCCGATGACCGGCTCGTGCTCCCCGAACTGGGCTTCCCGGCGGCGGGAACGCAGGATGTTAAGACAGACCCGCGCGACGACGGTGGTCAGCCAGCCCGCCAGGTTCTCGACCTCGCTGGTGTCGGTCCGATTCAGCCGCAGCCAGGTCTCCTGCACGGCGTCGTCGGCCTCGCTGAGCGAGCCGAGCATCCGATAGGCCACCGCGCGCAGGTGGCTCCGGTGCTCCTCGAACCGCTCGTCCATCAGCAACTTTCCTTGTTCTGGGTGTCCTGAACATATCGCCTGAACCAGCAGTGGCGGGCGCGGACATGTTCAGAGAGTGCATACCCGGCGAGCATTGAGTGATCTGGACCACTCACCTCACCGCGGAGGTCACGCCATGCCCCGCTCTCGCCTGTTCGACGCACTCCTCGCGGTGCTCACCCTGCTGGTCGCGATGGTCGCGACCGAGCGTCCCGCCCGCGCGGCGGCCATCGAGGAGGTAACCGGGTTCGGCTCCAACCCAGGCGACCTGCGGATGTTCCGCTACGTCCCCACCGGACTGCCCACCGGCAGGCCGCTCGTCGTCGTCATGCACGGGTGCACGCAGGACGCCGCGGGCTACGGTTCAAACAGCGGCTGGACCAGGCTCGCCGACGCCCACGGCTTCGCGCTGACCCTGCCGCAGCAGAAGCAGGCCAACAACGCCAACTCCTGCTTCAACTGGTTCGAGACCGCCGACACCGCGCGCGGGTCCGGCGAGGCCCTCTCGATCAAGCAGATGGTCGACCGGATGCGTGCGGACATGGGATCGGCGTCGACCTACGTCACCGGGCTCTCCGCGGGCGGAGCGATGACGGCGGTCATGCTCGCCACCTACCCCGACGTGTTCGCGGGCGGCGGCATCGTCGCGGGGATTCCCTACCGCTGCGCCACCACGGTGTCCGCGGCCTTCACCTGCATGAGCCGTGGAGTTGGGATGACCCCGGCGCAGTGGGGCGACAAGGTACGGGCGGCGTTCGCCCACACCGGCCCCAAGCCGAAGGTGTCGATCTGGCACGGGAGCGCCGACACGACCGTGAAGCCGGTCAACCGGGTCGAACTGGTCGACCAGTGGACCAACGTCCACGGCACCGACCAGAGCCTCGACGTCAGCGACACCATCGGCGGTTATCCCCACAAGGTCTACGGGTCGGTGGTGGAGAGCTACGAGATCACCGGGATGAACCACGGCCACCCGGTCGACCCCGGCACCGGACCCACCCAGTGCGGCACGACCGCGGCCTATGTCCTTGACGTGAACATGTGCTCGGCGTATCACATCGCCCGGTTCTGGGGCCTGGTCGGCGGCGTGGTCCCGACCTCGACCACGACCACTCCGCCGACCGGCGTCTGCCACACCGACCACAACTACGGCCACGTCGCCGCGGGCCGGGCCCACCACGCGGGCGGCTACACCTACGCCAACGGCTCGAACCAGGAAATGGGGCTGTACAACACCTTTGTGCGGCACACGCTGAAGGAGACCCCGCCTGGACACTTCGTCGTCGCCGACACCGGCTGCCCCTGACGGCTCACGCCAACGCGCAGGTCGTGGCTTCGTCCACTGAGGACGTGCGCGGGATCGTCGCCGAGCGCGGCGCTCCCCGCCCGTCGAGCCAGCCGTCCAACGCGGTGATGGCGGCGTGGAAGCACGGGGCGATGGGGCGCAGCCTGCCCGTGAAGGCGTCGGCGAAGCCGTCGACGTGGTTGCCGTCGACGACGCGGAAGTACCGGTGCGACGCGCCGCGGCCCTTGTCGGTGATCATGCGGGCGTAGGTGTCGGCGGTCTGGGAGATCGGCAGCAGCGCGTCCAGGGTGCCGTGCAGGGTGATCAGCGGCTTCCCGATTCGGCCGGTCAGCGAGATCCGCTCGACGGCGGTGTGCACCTTGCGCGGCCGGGAGAGGTAGTCGTAGTCGGTGTCGCAGGTCGGGGTTCCGCCTGCGCAGAAGGGGATCCCGGCCACGAGCGCGCCGTCGAAGTCAGGGTCGACCTCTTCGCGGTAGAGGCGCTGGGTCAGGTCCCAGTAGACGCGGTAGTGCAGGTCCCACAGGAACTCCGAGCCCGCGGCGAAACCGGCGTCGAGCATCCGCTGGTGGGCGGTCTGGTCACCGGCGCGGTAGGCCGGGTAGGCGGCCAGCGCGGGCGGCAGGAAGGTCAACAGGTTGGGGCCGCGCTCGGTCCACAGGGTGCCCTCCCAGTCCACGCCGCCGTCGTAGAGCCACGGCCGGTTCTCCAGCTGCCACCGCACCAGGTAGCCGCCGTTGGAGATGCCCGCCATCAACGTGCGCGCCGGGAACTGGCCGTACCGCTGCGCCACGACGATCTTCGCCGCGACGGTCAGCTGGGTCACCCGCGAGTTCCACTCGGCGACGGCGTCGCCGGGGCGGCGGCCGTCGGCGTGGAAGCCGAGCCCGGTGTTGCCCTTGTCGGTCGCGGCGAACGCGTAGCCCGCGGCGAGCACCTGGTCGGCGATGGCGCGGTCGTTGGCGTACTGGCGGCGGTTGCCCGGCGACCCTGACACCACCAGGCCGCCGTTCCACTCGTCGGGCAGCCGCACCACGAACTGCGCGTCGCTGTTCCACCCGTGGTGGGTGTTCGACGTCGAGGTGTCCGGGAAGTGCCCGTCCACCTGGATCCCGGGCACCGTCGCGACCCGCGGCAGACCGGCCGAGGTCAGGCCCGCCCAGTCGCCGGGCACGGTGTGCCCGGAGGCGGCGGTGCCGGTGGTGGTCACGTCATCGAGGCAGGAGACGACCTGCCGCGCGACGCCCGGCACCAGCAGCCGATCGAAGCCTGCGCAGTGCCCACTGTGGACGGTCGCGGCGGCGGGGGTGACCCCCACGGCCACCAGGCCGAGCACGGCCAGTGCGATACGGGTGAACACGGCAACCTCCACGTCGTCGGGGTCAGGAGATCAACCTAAGGACCGGCCCCGCCCGCCGATATGCCGCGCGGCCACACAGTCCGACCTGCTGGTGTAGTGCCCGCCACCGTGGCCAGATCGGTCCGCATCCGGGCTTGGTCGTGCCTACCGCCCGGGGCTCACGCTGGGCAGAGTCGAGCCGTGACCAAAGCGCTGATCGTCATCGACGTCCAGGAGTCCTTCCGCACCAGAGCGGAGTGGGCCGACAACTCCAACCCCGGCCTCATCGGCCAGGTCAACCGACTCGTCGACCTCACGCGGGCCGAGAACGGCCTGGTCGTGTGGGTCCTGCACAGCGAGCCGGGCAGCGGGGGCCCGTTCGACCCTGCCAGCGGCCACGTGCGGCTCATCGACGGTCTGTCGCCCGCGGAAGGCGAACCCGTGCTGACCAAGACCGCCCACAACGCCTTCACCACGACCAACCTCCAGCAGACACTGACGGTCCGCGGTGTCCAGGAGGTGCTGATCAGCGGCATCCGCACCGAACAGTGCTGCGAGACCACCGCCCGCGTCGGCTCCGACCTGGGCTTCGGCGTCACCTTCGTCACCGACGCGACCGCCACCACCCCACTGCGGCACTGGCGCACCGGCGCGGTGATGTCCACCAACGACATCATCGAGCGGACCGAGTCCGTGCTGGCGGGCCGGTTCGCCTCGATCGCGACGGTCGACGAACTGACCGGGAGTATCCTGACCGGATCGTGACCAGAGTCCTGTTCTTGCTGGTGCCGGGCGTGCACCTGCTCGATCTCGCCGGGCCCGCGCAGGTCTTCTCGAGTGCGCGGGATCTCGGGTATCCCTACGACCTGGCGTACGTGGCCGAGGCCGATCAAGTGCCGTCGACGCAGGGCCCGGTCCTCCAGGCCGACACGTCCCTGCCCGTCTTGACCGGCGACGACGTCGTGTTCGTCCCCGGCTGGCGGGCGGCGCCTGGACTCGGCTCCTCCGGTCCCCTCACCGATGTCACCCTCGCCTGGCTCCGCGCCCACCGTGGCACCGTCGCTTCGGTGTGCGCGGGCGCCGACGCCTTGGGCCGCGCGGGTCTGCTCGACGGACGTCGGTGCACCACCCACCACGACCTGCAAGAAGAGTTGGCTCACCGGTATCCGGAGGCGACCGTCGTGCGGGACGTCCTCTATGTCATCGACGGCCGGATCGTCACGTCGGCGGGCATCGCCAGTGGAATCGACCTGGCCCTCCATCTCGTCGCGACCTGGCACGGGCCCGCGATCGCGGCCCGAATCGCGCGCACGATGGTCGTCTATGCCCGCCGCAATGGCGACGAAAGCCAGTCGAGCGCGCTGTTGCGGTATAGGTCGCATGTGAACGACACGGTGCATCGGATTCAGGACCTCATTGAGGCTCGGATGTCCGACCAGCTGCCTCTGACTGAGCTGGCCCGGGTGGGGCGGTGCAGTCCGCGGACGGTCACTCGGTTGTTCGGCCGGGCTACGGGTATGACGCCGTTGCGCTATCAGCAGACCTTGCGCTTGGAGAGGGCCGAACACCTCATCGGCACCGGCGCCACGGTGGAATCCGCGGCTCGTGCTGTCGGGTTCGAGGACGCTCGCATGCTCCGTCGCCTCCGCTCCCGCGCTTAGCTGGGTTAACGATCACGCCAGGCGAGCGGCGAGATAGCGACCGCGGCCTCGGCGATCCGGCGGGCGGTCTCGGTCTTGAGTCCCTTGCGAGCGGAGTCGATCCACCCGTCGACCCGCTGGACACCGGTGTCGCGATACTCGACGGCCTGGAGAAGCATCTCCAGCTTGTCGGCGTCCTTCGCGCACTGGGCCTCGGCGGTCTCTTTGGCCTCGTACTCGTCGACTGCGGCGCGGATGACCTCGCGGGAACGATCGGGAAGATTCGCGGTCTGGTCGACGGTGATCCGCCGGGGATCGGGTTTGCTCAGGTAGTCGGCCGCGGTGTGTGGGAGATCCCCGGTCCGCGTCTCCTGCGTGTCGTGCCAAAGCGCGAGAAACGCCGCCCGTGCGGGGTCGGCACCTTCCTCGGCAGCGATCACGGCGGCGAGCTGAGCGACCCGCATTGTGTGCTCAGCGACCGATTCGGGATCACGCACTCCGACATGCCACCACCCGGCACGCCGGATGCGCTTAAGCACGCCCAGTTCGTAGCCGAAGGCAGCAAGAGCGGCGGCGTCTTCAGACACGTTTCCTCCTAGTCCCTTGCGATGCGCAACGCGTACAGAAGTCCAGCGACCTGAGTGCGCGCAGACCGGGTCAGTTCAGCACTGGAGTCCAACCTGTCCAACACCCCGGCAAGTCTTGCGCGAGTCGCGGGCCCTCGGTCGAGCAGCTCCGGACGTGAGGCGACCAGGGCGTGCAAGGTGTAGAGGTTCAGCGGCAGGTGAGGCGAGCACGGTTCAAGTCGGCTGACGAGATGTCGCAGCAGGCTCGCACCACTCCACAATCGCGTGTCGTTGGACGTCATGAACGCGTCAGTGGTCTGTTCCTCACTGAGTTCCCCGATCCAATGCGCCCAGTAGGTCAGGTTTGCGATCTCGGCTCGCCCACCGAACGTAGTGCCGACGAAGTCGTGGAGCTGAGTCCTGTCGCCGACCGAGGCGAGCGCTACCGATGCGGAGCGCGCTTCCAACAGAGCTGCGATGTCGCCATCCCTGACTGGTCTGCGCCCGGCTCGCTTCCATTCGTCTCGCAGCCAATCCGTGGTCTGCGGTCGGTGATCAAATCCGAGTAGATACACAGACTGCCTGCGCAGCAAGGCCTCACCTGCCTGGTTTCCTCGTTCGGCAACCGTCAGGAGGTGATCGAGAAATCTAGTCCGCGCCTCGGCTGTCAGGGCGGGATAGGTGGCCACCGGACCTCTTCGCGGGATCTTGGGCACGAACTCACACAAGTGCCGAGGCAGCTGCTGGGTGAACGGCCACGTGATCAAGTTGGTGATCGTCTGACGATGCACCCGGGCAGCCAGCGGATGCACTTCCGCGTCGATCCATGAGCTACCTGCCGAGACGCCGGTCGACAACACCTGGTCGGCCTCGATCGCCTCGCGGAGATGCCTGCCAGTCGACGCGGGTGCGCCAAGCCGGGACAGCCGAGCGCAAAGCCGGAGGAAGGCACCCGCACCCATGGCCGCTAGTGGACGTCGCCCGGATTCCCAGCCCTGAACGGTGGTCACATCCGCCGCGAGTGCCTCGGCCAGTTTCTCTTGAGTCAACCCCGCCGACTGCCTCGCCAGCTTGAACACGAACCCGGACACCGTTCCGATGGACTGTGAACCCCGCCCGCCGGTCAGTGTTGCCAGTCCGCTGTCCATAGAACGCTCCCGTCGCATGCCCAGCGCGGTGCCGCACTCGCACCAGCGGTCAGTTCTCCCGCCCGCTCCCTGATCGTAACTTGCTGTAGCAGGCCATGAGTCGCCTGTGATCAGGCGATGCGAAGGAGAGCCGGATGTCGGCGTTGCGCGGTCCCGTCGTTCCATACGTCACCACTTGGAGCGCGGAACAAACGCTGGTCAGCCACGTGGTGGAACACCCGAGTGGGATCGGTATCGCCTACGCGGACGAGATCCTCGGCGACCGGGACAGCAACGGCGTGCTCTGGCATCGAACGCCTTCGCTGCCTGGTCAGGGAAAGCCGGAGTTCGGCCTCGTCCACTCATCACGACAACGACGCGCGATGCGCAAATTCCTGTGCCAGGTTTGCGCGGGCCCAGCCACGCCAACCGACGACGGTGGCTTGTTGTGGCTGCTCAAAGATCACCGGCACGACTGGGCAGGCTGGCCCACAGGCATGGGCGTCACCGAGCCGCCCACCTGCCGGTCGTGCGCTCACTCCGCGGCGCAAAGCTGCCCTGCGCTACGCCAGGGATACGTGATGGTTCGCGTTCGACTCTCACTGGTATCCGGGGTGCACGGAGTCCGCTACCGACCAGGAAGACCTTTCCCAACGCCGATCGAAAGCACACTCGTTCGGTTCGACGATCCCGTCATCCATTGGACGCTGGCATCGAAACTGGTACGAGAGTTCGTCGAGTGCACAATCGAGGACATTCGATGACAGCCGCCCGCACTTGCGTGGTTGCGCCGCACCATCGGGTGAAACTGGGCGATCACGCTGTGCCCGGGGCCCCTACGACGGCCCCTGTGGGGAAAAAGCGGTGGCGGATAAGGCACCCCACACGCCAGGCAGCTTAGGGGCCGCCGTCCCCCCAGACACAGCGTGATCGCCCAGTTTCACCCGATGCTGCTCAGGCGGCGGGTGCGGTTTGGACGTGCAGCGGCGTCCTATGCGGGAATTGTGGGTCCGTGCGGTTTAACGTGCAGCGGCGTCCTATTCGGACACGTGGTTCAACATTCGTTCCCTGCGCCTGCCTGCCCCTGGACAGCACTGTGGCCGGACACGTAATCGTGTCCGGCCACAGTTGGCAGTGCTAGATCAGACCAGCGCGCTCGCCGAGCCGCCTGCCGCGTTCAGCTTCTCGACCGCGGAGGACGAGAACTTGTCGGCGGTGACGTCCAGCTTGACGCCGTTCAGGTCGCCGTTGCCGAGGACCTTGACCAGGGTGTTCTTGCGGACCAGCCCGGCCGAGACGAGGTCGGCGATGCCGACCGTGCCGCCGTCGGGGAACGCCACGGCGACGTCGCCGACGTTGACGACCTGGTACTCGACGCGGAAGCGGTTCTTGAAGCCCTTGAGCTTCGGGAGCCGCATCTGGATCGGCATCTGGCCACCCTCGAAGCGCGCGGGGACGTTCTTGCGCGCCTTGGTGCCCTTGGTACCGCGACCAGCGGTCTTGCCCTTGGAGCCCTCACCACGACCGACGCGGATCTTGTCGGACTTGGCGCCGGGGGCCGGACGCAGGTGGTGGATCTTAATTGCCATCAGTTGTCGACCTCCTCGACGTTGACGAGGTGGCGGACACGGTGGATCAGGCCGCGCACCTCAGGGCTGTCCTCGCGCACCGTCGACTGGCGGATCTTGCGGAGACCGAGAGTCCGCAGGGACTCGCGAGCCGCGTGCTTCTCGCCGATGGTGCTCTTGACCTGGGTCACCTTGAGCTGTGCCATGTCAGGCCCCCGTTCCCGCGGCCGCGGCGGCCGCGCGAGCGCGGAGCATGCCCGCGGGAGCGACGTCCTCGAGCGGGAGGCCACGGCGAGCCGCGACCTCTTCGGGACGCTGCAGACCCTTGAGGGCCGCGACGGTGGCGTGCACGATGTTGATCGCGTTGTCGGAGCCGAGCGACTTCGACAGCACGTCGTGGACACCGGCGCACTCCAGCACGGCACGCACCGGGCCACCGGCGATGACACCGGTACCGGCGCTGGCCGGACGGAGCAGCACGACGCCCGCGGCCTTCTCACCCTGGATGGGGTGCGGGATGGTGCCGCCGATGCGCGGGACGCGGAAGAAGTTCTTCTTGGCTTCCTCCACACCCTTCGCGATCGCGGCGGGCACCTCCTTGGCCTTGCCGTAGCCGACACCGACCATGCCGTCGCCGTCGCCGACCACGACCAGGGCGGTGAAGCTGAAGCGACGACCACCCTTCACGACCTTGGCGACACGGTTGATCGCCACGACCCGCTCAAGGTGCGGGGTCTTCTCCTGGGCGGGGCCCCGGCGGTCGCCATCACGCCGGTCCCGGCGGTCGCGGCGCTCGCCACGTTCCCCGCCCTGACCGCCGCCCTGGCCGCCAGGTCCGCCCTGGCCGCCGAACTGCCGCGTACGTCCCGGCATCAGGCGTTCCTTCCCTTATAGATCTTCATGATCAGAACTCCAGCCCCGCGCCGCGGGCCGCGTCGGCCAGCGCCGCGATGCGGCCGGTGTACTTGTTGCCGCCGCGGTCGAAGACCACAGTGGTGATCCCGGCGTCCTTGGCGCGGGCCGCGATCAGCTCGCCGACCTTGGCCGAGTGGGCCTTCTTGTCGCCCTCGACCGCACGCACGTCCGCCTCGATGGAGGACGCGGCCGCGAGGGTGTGGCCCGCGAGGTCGTCGATGATCTGCACGGCGATGTGCCGCGAGGACCGGTGCACGACCAGGCGGGGACGCTCCGGGGTACCGCTGATCTTCTTGCGGAGCCGGAAGTGCCTGCGGGTCTTGGCGACGCGGCGGGCAGTCGAGACATCCGTGCCCACCGGCTTGCGCTTCGTAGTCGCTTCGCTCATGTCACTTACCCGTCTTTCCGACCTTGCGGCGGATCTTCTCGCCGGAGTACCGGACGCCCTTGCCCTTGTACGGGTCGGGCTTGCGCAGCTTGCGGATGTTGGCGGCGACCTCACCGACCTGCTGCTTGTTGATACCCGAGACCGAGAACTTGGTCGGGCTCTCCACCGTGAAGGTGATGCCATCGGGGGCGGTCACCTTGACCGGGTGGCTGTAGCCCAGAGCGAACTCCAGGTCCGAACCCTTGGCCGCGACGCGGTAACCCACGCCGTGGATTTCCATCTTCTTCTCGTAGCCCGCGGTGACGCCGACGACGAGGTTGTTGACCAGCGAGCGGGTCAGGCCGTGCAGCGCACGGTTCTGCCGCTCGTCGTTGGGCCGCGTGACCGCGAGCGTGCCGTCCTCGGCGCGCTCGACGACGATCGGCTCGGAGACGGTGATCGCCAGGGTGCCCTTGGGGCCCTTCACACTGACGTTCTGGCCGTCGATGTTGATGTCGACCCCGGTCGGGACGGGGATCGGAAGCCTTCCGATGCGAGACATAAGTTGCTCCCCCTTCCCCTACCAGACGTAGGCGAGGACTTCTCCGCCCACGCCTTGCTTGTTTGCCTGACGGTCGGTCAGCAGGCCACCGGACGTGGAGATGATCGCCACGCCCAGGCCGCCGAGAACCTTCGGCAGGTTGGTCGACTTCGCGTACACCCGCAGACCGGGCTTGGAAACCCGGCGCAGACCGGCGATGCTGCGCTCGCGGTTCGGGCCGTACTTCAGCTCGACGACAAGGTTCTTGCCCTTCTCGCCGTCTTCGTCGCGGAAGCCCGCGATGTAGCCCTCACGCTGAAGGATCTCGGCGATGTGCGCCTTGAGCTTCGAGTGCGGCAGCACGACCTCGTCGTGGTATGCCGAGTTGGCATTACGCAGACGAGTCAAGAAGTCTGCGATCGGGTCGGTCATCGTCATGGTGACCTGTCAACCTTTCTCGCCGTGGTTCCGACCTCGGGTCCGGGTGTCCCGGACGACTCAGTGGGCCTGCGGCGAACTGGGGGGAAATTCTGGGGTTCGACTTACCAGCTGGACTTGCTGACGCCCGGCAGCTCACCGCGGTGAGCCATCTGGCGCAGGCAGATCCGGCAGAGGCCGAACTTGCGGAACACCGAGTGCGGGCGGCCGCAACGGTTGCACCGCGTGTAGCCGCGCACCGCGAACTTCGGCTTCCTGGCAGCCTTTTCGACAAGAGCCTTCTTGGCCATCAGTTCTCCTTGAACGGGAAGCCCAGGTGCTTCAGCAGCGCCCGGCCCTCCTCGTCGTTGATCGCGGTGGTGACGATGGTGATGTCCATGCCGCGCTGGCGGTCGATCGAGTCGGGGTCGATCTCGTGGAACATCGACTGCTCGTTGAGACCGAAGGTGTAGTTGCCGTTGCCGTCGAACTGCTTGCCCGACAGGCCGCGGAAGTCGCGGATACGCGGCAGCGCGATCGTCAGCAGGCGGTCGAGGAACTCCCACATGCGGTCGCCGCGCAGGGTGACCCGCGCGCCGATCGGCATGCCCTCGCGCAGCTTGAACTGCGCGATGGACTTGCGGGCCTTGCGGACCTCGGGCTTCTGGCCGGTGATCGTGGCCAGGTCGCGGACCGCGCCCTCGATCAGCTTGCCGTCGCGGGCGGCGTCGCCGACACCCATGTTGACGACGACCTTCACCACGCCGGGGATCTGCATGACGTTGGCGTACTTGTACTCGTCGCGCAGGGCGACCGTGATCTCTTCGCGGTAGCGGGTCTTCAACCGCGGGATGATCTTCTCAGTGGTAGTCATGATCAGATCTCCTTCCCGTTGCCCTTGCCGCGAGCGATCCGGGTCTTGTTGCCCTCGTCGTCGAACTTGTAGCCGACACGCACGGCCTTGCCCTCGGAAACCAGCATCACGTTGGAGATGTGGATGGGCGCTTCCTGGGTGACGATGCCACCGGACTGCGCGCCACGCTGGGTCTGCGAGATGCGGGTGTGCTTCTTGACGCGGTTCACGCCCTCGACAAGAACCTTGTCGCGTTCGGGGTAGGACTGAATGACCTTGCCCTTCGCGCCCTTGTCCTTACCGGCGATGACGACGACCGTGTCGCCCTTCTTGATCTTCATCTTGCTCTTCATGAGTCAGAGCACCTCCGGTGCGAGCGAGATGATCTTCATGAACTTCTTGTCGCGCAGCTCGCGGCCGACCGGGCCGAAGATGCGGGTTCCACGCGGCTCGCCCTCGTTCTTGATGAGGACGGCGGCGTTCTCGTCGAACCGGATGTACGAGCCGTCCGGACGGCGACGCTCCTTGACGGTGCGGACGATGACGGCCTTGACGACGTCACCCTTCTTCACACCGGCGCCGGGGATCGCGTCCTTGACCGTGGCGACGATGATGTCGCCGATGCCCGCGTAGCGGCGACCGGAACCACCGAGAACACGGATGCAAAGGATTTCCTTCGCACCGGTGTTGTCGGCGACACGCAGTCGCGACTCCTGCTGGATCACTTCAACTCCTGACCATTCTTGGCCTGCCAGATTTCCGACCTGACAGGCTCGGTCTGACTGGATTGCTTGGTTACTTGGCCTTCTCGAGGATCTCGACCAGCCGCCAGCGCTTCGTCGCCGACAGCGGACGGGTCTCCATGATCTGGACCCGGTCGCCCACGCCCGCGGTGTTGCCCTCGTCGTGGACCTTCACCTTGGTCGTCGAACGCAGGACCTTGGAGTACCGCGGGTGCTTCTTGCGGTCTTCCAGGGCCACGACGATGGTCTTGTCCATCTTCTCGGACACGACCAGGCCCTCGCGGACCTTGCGGTTGTTGCGGACTTCAGTCACATCGTTCTCGCTCATGCGGCACCTTCACCGGTCTCGGGAGCTGTGGAAAGGCCCAGCTCACGCTCGCGCATGACGGTGTAGATCCGGGCGATGTCGTGCTTGACCGTGCGCAGCCGACGGTTGTTGTCGAGCTGGCCGGTCGCCATCTGGAAACGAAGGTTGAAGAGCTCTTCCTTCGCCTCACGCAGACGCAGCACCAGCTCTTCTTCGTTGAGCTCGCGCAGATCTGCCGCGGTGGTCGCCGCCATCAGAAGTCACCACCCTCACGCGTGACGATGCGGCACTTCATCGGAAGCTTGTGGATCGCGCGGCGCAGTGCCTCGCGCGCCACGGTCTCGTTCGGGAAGCTCATCTCGAACATGACGCGACCCGGCTTGACGTTGGCCACCCAGTACTCGGGCGAACCCTTACCGGAACCCATGCGGGTCTCGGCGGGCTTCTTCGTGAGCGGGCGGTCCGGGAAGATGTTGATCCACACCTTGCCACCACGGCGGATGTGCCGGTTGATGGCGATACGAGCGGACTCGATCTGCCGGTTGGTCACGTAGGCGGGCTCCAGGGCCTGGATGCCGTACTCGCCGAACGTGACCTTGGTGCCGCCCTTGGCCGCACCCGCCCGCTTGGGGTGGTGCTGCTTGCGGTGCTTGACCCTGCGCGGGATAAGCATTGCTCAGCTCTCCCCGTTGCTAGCAGTCTCAGCCGGAGCTTCGACCTTCGTCTGTGCCTCGGCGGCAGCGCGTCCCGCCTCGGTGCTGGTAGCGGTGGTGCCGGAGGCACCGGAACGACGCGCGCGGTTCGGACGCTCACGACGCGGCTCGCGACGGTCGGCCGAAGGGGCCGCCGAACGGGCCTCGTGCTCGCGACGGCCGCCGACGACCTCGCCCTTGTAGATCCACACCTTGACGCCGATGCGGCCGAAGGTGGTGCGGGCCTCGAAGAAGCCGTAGTCGATGTCCGCGCGCAGCGTGTGCAGCGGGACGCGACCCTCGCGGTAGTGCTCCGAGCGGGACATCTCGGCGCCGCCGAGACGGCCACCGCACTGCACCCGGATGCCCTTGACGTGCGGCGAACGCATGGCCGACTGGATGGCCTTACGCATCGCGCGACGGAAGGACACGCGGTTGGACAGCTGCTCGGCGGTCACCTGGGCCACGAGCTGGGCGTCGGCCTCGGGGTTCTTCACCTCGAGGATGTTCAGCTGGACCTGCTTCTTGGTCAGCTTCTCCAGCTCGCCGCGGATACGGTCGGCCTCCGCGCCGCGGCGGCCGATGACGATGCCCGGCCGGGCGGTGTGGATGTCGACGCGGACCCGGTCACGGGTGCGCTCGATCTCCACACGGGAGATACCGGCGCGCTCCATGCCCTTGGACAGCAGGCGGCGGATCTTGACGTCCTCCGCCACGTACTCCGCGTACTGCTTGTCGGCGTACCAACGGGACCGCCAGTCGGTGGTGATCCCAAGCCGGAAGCCGTGTGGGTTGATCTTCTGCCCCATTAGCGGGCACCACCCTTCTTGGCAGCCTTGGCTGCGGGCTTCGGCCGGGACTCGACCTCGACCGTGATGTGGCTCGTGCGCTTGCGGATCCGGTAGGCACGCCCCTGGGCGCGCGGACGGAACCGCTTCAACGTCGGGCCCTCGTCCACGTACACCGTCGACACCCACAGGGTGTCCGGGTCGAGGTTGAGGTTGTTCTCGGCGTTGGCAATGGCACTGGCGAGCACCTTCGCGACCGGCTCACTAGCCGCCTGCGGCGCGAACTGGAGCACGGCCAGGGCCTCGCTGGCGCTACGTCCCCTGATGAGCTCGACGACGCGGCGCACCTTCATGGGCGTGTCGCGAACGTAGCGAGCCCGAGCAACGGCGCGGGGGTATTCCTCCTGCGCCGGAGCTTCGTTACGGGCGTTCATCGCTGCTTCCCTTGCTCTCTCTGTCTGCTCTGTTAGTTCGTGCCGACTAGCGGCGACGGGCCTTGCGGTCGTCCTTGATGTGGCCCTTGAACGTGCGGGTCGGGGCGAACTCGCCCAGCTTGTGACCCACCATGGCCTCGGAGACGAACACCGGAACGTGCTTGCGGCCGTCGTGCACCGCGATCGTGTGCCCGAGCATGTCGGGGATGATCGTGGAGCGACGCGACCAGGTCTTGATCACGGTCTTCTTGCCGGACTCGTTGAGAGCGTCCACCTTCTTGAGCAGGTGGTCGTCCACGAACGGGCCCTTCTTCAGGCTGCGTGGCATTGCTTCTACCTCCCTGCTCAGCGCTTGTTCTTGCCGGTGGTCCGGCGGCGGACGATCAGCTTGTCGCTCGGCTTGCTGCGCCGGGTGCGGCCCTCGGGCTTACCCGCGGGGTTGACCGGGTGGCGACCACCGGAGGTCTTACCCTCACCACCACCGTGCGGGTGGTCGACCGGGTTCATCGCGACACCGCGGACGGTCGGGCGCTTGCCCTTCCACCGCATGCGGCCCGCCTTGCCCCAGTTGATGTTGGAGTGATCGGCGTTGCCGACCTCACCAACGGTGGCGCGGCAGCGCACGTCGACGTTGCGGATCTCGCCGGACGGCATACGCAGCTGGGCGTAGGGGCCGTCCTTCGCGACGAGGCGCACGCTCGTGCCCGCGGACCGGGCGATCTTCGCGCCGCCACCGGGGCGGAGCTCGATCGCGTGGATCACGGTGCCGACCGGGATGTTGCGCAGCGGCAGGTTGTTGCCCGGCTTGATGTCGGCGCGGGGGCCGTTCTCAATCGGGTCGCCCTGCGACAGCTTGTTCGGCGCGATGATGTAGCGCTTCTCGCCGTCGGCGTAGTGCAGCAACGCGATCCGGGCGGTGCGGTTGGGGTCGTACTCGATGTGAGCGACCTTGGCCGGCACGCCGTCCTTGTCGTTGCGACGGAAGTCGATGAGGCGGTACGCGCGCTTGTGACCGCCACCCTTGTGCCGGGTGGTGATCTTGCCGTGCGCGTTACGCCCGCCCTTGCCGTGCAGGGGACGGATCAGCGACTTCTCCGGCGTCGACCGAGTGATCTCGGCGAAGTCCGCCACGCTGGAGCCACGACGGCCCGGGGTGGTCGGCTTGTATTTGCGGATGCCCATGTTTAGTCAGTCCCTTACGCGGCCGGGCCGCCGAAGATCTCGATCGGCTTGCTCTCCGGGGAGAGCGTGACGATCGCGCGCTTCGTGTCCTTGCGCTTGCCGTACCCCGTGCGGGTGCGCTTGCGCTTTCCGTTGCGGTTGAGCGTGTTCACGCTCACCACCTTCACGCCGAAAACCTTCTCGACCGCGATCTTGATCTGGGTCTTGTTGGCCTCAGGGGCCACCACGAAGGTGTACTTGTTCTCCTCGAGCAGCCCGTAGGACTTCTCGGAGATCACCGGCGCGAGCAGGATGTCGCGGTGGTCGGGGATCACTTGTCCTCCTCAGACTTCCGCTGCGACGGGGGCAGCTGGAAGCCAGCGGCCTCGGCAGCCTCCGCGGTGGTGAACCACACCTCGGCAACGGTCCGGTCGTAGAACGCCGAGTCGGGCACGTGGTACAGCATCGAGTCGGCGTTGCCCTTGATCGGGAAACCCTCCGGCTGCGAGCCGTCCGCCAGCGCGTCGTGGCTGGCATCGCCGAAGCGGGCGCCGGTCAGCGACTGGATCTCGGCCGAGCTGGCGACCGACTTGGCGGCGCGGACCGGGCGCGAAAGGAACGCGTCCAGGGCGGCCTTGGTGAACACCACGTCGTCGTTGACGAGCACGTCGTAGGTGTTGAGCTGGTCCGGCGCGATCAGGTGCACGTGCGGCAGGTTGCGCAGCGACACCCAGGCGACGTCCTCGTTACGGGTCAGCACGACCAGCACGCGCTTGGCGGCGGTCACCGACTCGATCAGCCTGCGCGCGGTCTTGGTCGACGGGGTGTCCCCCTCGACCAGGCCGGACACGACGTGCACCTGGCCCGCGCGGGCCCGGTCGGAGAGGGCACCGCGCAGGGCGGCGGCCTTCATCTTCTTCGGCGTCCGCTGGGCGTAGTCACGCGGCTGCGGGCCGTGCACGACGCCACCGCCGACGAACTGCGGCGCACGGGTCGAGCCCTGGCGGGCGCGGCCGGTGCCCTTCTGGCGGTACGGCTTCTTGCCACCGCCGGAAACCTCGCCGCGGGTCTTCGTCGAGTGCGTGCCCTGTCGCGCGGCGGCCATCTGGGCCACGACGACCTGGTGCATCAGCGGGATGTTCGCCTGCACGTCGAAGACATCGGCGGGCAGCTCGACGCTGCCGTCGGTCTTACCGGCGGGGGTCTTGATGTCAACGCTGGTCATCAGACACCACCCTTAGCCGCGGTCCTCAGGAACACGAGGCCGCCCTTGGGGCCGGGAACGGCACCCTTGATCAGGATCAGGCCGGACTCGCCGTCGACCTGGTGCACGGTGAGGTTCTGCGTGGTCACGCGCACGTTGCCCATGCGACCGGCCATCCGCAGACCCTTGAAGACGCGACCCGGGGTGGCACAGCCGCCGATCGAACCCGGGGAGCGGTGCTTGCGCTGGGTGCCGTGGGAGGCGCCCAGACCCTTGAAGCCGTGTCGCTTCATGACACCGGCGGTGCCCTTGCCCTTGGTGGTCCCCGTGGCGTCGATGACCTGACCGGCCTCGAACACCTCCGCGGTGATCTCCTGGCCCAGGGTGTACTCGGCGGCGTCGGTGGTCCGCAGCTCCGCGAGAACGCGGCGCGGGGTCACACCCGCCTTGCCGAAGTGCCCGGCCTCGGGCTTGTTCACCTTGCGCGGGTCGATGGCGCCGAACGCCAACTGAACCGCCGTGTAGCCATCGGAATCCTGGCTACGGATCTGCGTGACCACGTTGGGTCCCGCCTTGACGACGGTCACCGGAACGATCCGGTTGTTCTCGTCGAAGACCTGGGTCATCCCGAGCTTCGTGCCCAGGATTCCCTTCATCTGCCTGTCAGACATGGCTCTCGTTACTCTCCGCCGCTCTCGCCACGCACGCGATTACTGGATGTTGACGTCGACACTGGCCGGGAGGTCGATGCGCATGAGCGCGTCGACCGTCTTCGGCGTCGGGTCGAGAATGTCGATCAGACGCTTGTGCGTACGCATCTCGAAGTGCTCGCGCGAGTCCTTGTACTTGTGCGGCGAGCGGATGACGCAGTAGACGTTCTTCTCGGTGGGCAGCGGCACAGGCCCGACGACCCGTGCGCCAGTGCGCGTCACGGTCTCCACGATCTTGCGCGCGGACGCGTCGATCGCCTCGTGGTCATAGGCCTTGAGCCGGATGCGGATCTTCTGTCCCGCCATAATGGCTTGCCGTTCCTCTGTCTCGTTGCGATCCTCGGCGGCCCAAACTGGCCGATACCGCGCCGCTTCCCTGTTCAAAAGTCAATCAGTGCTCGGGAGGGCTCTCCCCGGTCCACGCGGTCGGGCGTGTCGCGCCGATTCCACAGACCGATCCCTTGTCGATTCCGAGCATCCAAGCGGAGTCTCATCGCCACGGGGGGCTAGCCGAACATCCCGAGGGTCCGTAGAGGACCCCGGCGCTCGTGCTGGGGCGGCCGGTGGAAATTCGACCGGCCGCCCCGCAACGAGCAACCCATAAAGGATGCCACACGCGAGTGTGGCGATCCAAACCGGGGTGGCCGAGATAACTCTCGGCCACCCCGGGGTGGAACTAAGCGAGGATCTTCGTGACCTGACCCGCACCCACGGTGCGGCCACCCTCACGGATGGCGAAGCGCAGGCCCTCGTCCATCGCGATGGGCTGGATCAGCTTCACGAGCATGCCCGTGTTGTCGCCCGGCATGACCATCTCGGTGCCCTCGGGGAGGGTCACGACGCCGGTCACGTCGGTGGTGCGGAAGTAGAACTGCGGGCGGTAGTTGTTGAAGAACGGGGTGTGACGTCCACCCTCGTCCTTGCTCAGGATGACCGCCTGCGCCTCGAACTCGGTGTGCGGGGTGGTGGTGCCGGGGCGGACCACGACCTGGCCGCGCTCGACATCCTCACGCTTGACGCCACGCAGCAGCAGCGCCGCGTTGTCGCCCGCCCGACCCTCGTCGAGGAACTTCTTGAACATCTCGATGCTGGTGACCGTGGTCGAGATGGCCTTTTCCTTGATGCCGACGACCTCGACGGTCTCGTTCACCTTGATGATGCCACGCTCGATACGGCCGGTGACGACCGTGCCACGACCGGTGATCGTGAAGACGTCCTCGATCGGCATGAGGAACGGCTTCTCGACCTCGCGCTCGGGCTCCGGGATCGACTCGTCGACCGCGTTCATGAGCTCCATGAGCTTCTCGCCCCACTCGGCGTCGCCCTCGAGCGCCTTGAGCGCCGAGACGCGCACGACCGGCAGGTCGTCGCCCGGGAACTCGTACTCGGTCAGCAGCTCGCGGACCTCGAGCTCGACGAGCTCCAGGATCTCCTCATCGTCGACCATGTCGGACTTGTTCAGCGCGACGACGATGTAGGGGACACCGACCTGGCGAGCCAGGAGCACGTGCTCCTTGGTCTGCGGCATCGGGCCGTCGGTGGCGGCCACGACCAGGATCGCGCCGTCCATCTGGGCGGCACCGGTGATCATGTTCTTGATGTAGTCCGCGTGCCCCGGGCAGTCGACGTGCGCGTAGTGCCGCTTGCCGGTCTCGTACTCGATGTGCGCGATCGAGATCGTGATGCCACGCGCCTTCTCTTCCGGCGCCTTGTCGATCTGATCGAAGTTCATCAGCGGGTTGACGTCGGGGAACTTGTCGTGCAGGACCCGGGAGATCGCCGCGGTGAGCGTGGTCTTGCCGTGGTCGATATGACCAATGGTCCCGATGTTGACGTGCGGCTTGTTCCGCTCGAACTTAGCCTTCGCCACTTGGTGTCCTCCTGGACTCGTACTTGTTCAGGGTCGAATGTGCGGACCCGGGATGCCCCCGGAAGAGCCCGCACTACTGTGCGGTGCTCCGGTGCGGGGTCATTCCCCCGTAGCCTTTGCGATGATTTCCTTCGCCACGTTCGCGGGAACCTCGGCGTAGGAATCGAACACCATCGAGTAGTTGGCACGACCCTGGGTCTTCGACCGCAGATCGCCCACATACCCGAACATCTCCGACAGCGGAACCAGCGCCTTCACGATGCGGGCACCACTGCGCTCCTCCATGGCCTGGATCTGGCCACGGCGGGAATTCAGGTCGCCGATGACCTCGCCCATGTAGTCCTCGGGCGTGGTCACCTCGACCGCCATCATCGGCTCCAGGATCACGGGACCGGCCTTCTTGGCGGCTTCCTTCATCGCCATGGAGCCTGCGACCCTGAAGGCCATTTCCGAGGAGTCGACCTCGTGGTAGGCACCGTCGAGCAGCGTCAGCTTCAAGCCGACGAGCGGGTAGCCCGCGAGCACGCCGTACTGCATGGCGTCCTGCGCACCGGCGTCGACCGACGGGATGTACTCCCGCGGGATGCGACCACCGGAGACCTTGTTGTCGAACTCGTACAGGGCGCCGTCACCCGTGGTCATCGGCTCGAGCTTGATGATGACCTTCGCGAACTGGCCGGAGCCACCGGTCTGCTTCTTGTGGACGTAGTCGAGCTTGTCCACCGTCTTGCGGATCGTCTCACGGTAGGCGACCTGCGGCTTGCCGATGTTCGCCTCGACCTTGAACTCGCGCCGCATGCGGTCGACGAGGATGTCGAGGTGCAGCTCGCCCATGCCCGCGATGATCGTCTGGCCGGTCTCGTCGTCCTGGTTGACCTTGAACGTCGGGTCTTCCTCGGCCAGCTTCTGGATCGCGGTGCCCAGCTTCTCCTGGTCGGCCTTCGTCTTGGGCTCGATGGCGACCTGGATGACCGGGTCCGGGAAGGTCATGGACTCGAGCACGATCGGGTGCGCCGGGTCGCTCAGGGTCTCACCGGTGGTGGTGTCCTTGAGCCCGATCACCGCGTAGATGTGACCGGCCATGGCCTCGTCGACCGGGTTCTCCTTGTTGGCGTGCATCTGGAAGATCTTCCCGATGCGCTCCTTGCGGTCCTTGGTCGAGTTGATCAGCTGCGTGCCCTGCGGCGCCTTGCCCGAGTACACCCGGATGTAGGTGAGCTTGCCGAAGAACGGGTGCGTGGCGATCTTGAACGCCAGCGCCGCGAACGGCTCGTCGGTGTTCGGGGCGCGCTTGACGACGGTCTCGCCGTCCTGCAGCGTGCCTTCGACCGGCGGGAGGTCCAGCGGCGAGGGCAGGTAGTCGATCACGGCGTCGAGCATGGGCTGCACGCCCTTGTTCTTGAACGCCGAACCACACAGGATCGGGTACGCCGAGCGGTTGGTCACGATCCGGCGAATACCGGACTTGATCTGCTCGACGGACAGCTCCTCGCCCGCGAGGTACAGCTCCATGAGCTCGTCGTCGGTCTCGGCGACGGCCTCGATGAGCTGCTCGCGGAACTCGGCGGCCTTCTCGGTGAGGTCGGCCGGGATCTCCTCGACCGTGTAGTCCTCACCCTTCTTGACCTCGCCGCGCCAGGTGAGCGCCTTCATCTCGACCAGGTCGACGACGCCGATGAAGTCGCTCTCGCTGCCGATCGGGATCTGGATCGGCAGGGGCTTGGCGCCCAAGCGCTCCTTGATGGTGCGGATGGTGAAGTAGAAGTCCGCGCCGAGCTTGTCCATCTTGTTGACGAAGCAGATACGCGGGACGTCGTACTTGGTCGCCTGCCGCCACACCTGCTCGGACTGGGGCTCGACACCTTCCTTACCGTCGAACACCGCGACCGCGCCGTCGAGGACGCGCAGGTTGCGCTCGACCTCGACGGTGAAGTCGACGTGGCCCGGGGTGTCGATGATGTTGATCTGGTGGTCTTTCCAGAAGCAGGTCGTCGCGGCGGACGTGATGGTGATGCCGCGCTCCTGCTCCTGCTCCATCCAGTCCATGACCGCGGCGCCGTCGTGCACCTCGCCGATCTTGTAGCTGATCCCGGTGTAGAACAGGATCCGCTCCGTCGTCGTGGTCTTGCCCGCGTCGATGTGAGCCATGATCCCGATGTTGCGGACCTTGGCCAGGTCGGTGAGCACGTCGAGTGCCACGGGTTTCTTCCCCTGTCTTGAGCAGCTACGGCGCCGCTGGAGTCCCGGCCGGGTGGCCGGGACCGGTTGTCACCAGCGGTAGTGGGCGAAGGCCTTGTTGGACTCGGCCATCTTGTGGGTGTCCTCGCGACGCTTGACGCTGGCGCCAAGGCCGTTGGACGCGTCGAGGAGTTCGTTCATCAGACGCTCGATCATGGTCTTCTCACGGCGGGCCTGGGAGAACGACACCAGCCAGCGAAGGGCCAGGGTGGTGGAGCGCCCCGGCTTGACCTCGATCGGCACCTGGTAGGTCGCGCCACCGACACGGCGGCTCTTGACCTCGATGGTCGGCTTCACGTTGTCCAGCGCGCGCTTCAGCGTCACGACCGGGTCAGTGCCGGTCTTGTCGCGAGCGCCCTCAAGGGCCCCGTAGACGATGCGCTCGGCGACCGAACGCTTGCCGTCCTTGAGGACCTTGTTGATGAGCTGGGTGACCAACGGCGAGCTGTACACCGGGTCGGAGATCAGCGGCCGCTTCGGGGCCGGTCCCTTGCGGGGCATATCAGCTCTTCTCCTTCTTCGCGCCGTAACGGCTACGCGCCTGCTTGCGGTTCTTCACGCCCTGGGTGTCCAGCGAGCCGCGGATGATCTTGTAGCGAACACCCGGCAGGTCCTTAACTCGGCCACCGCGAACGAGCACCATGGAGTGCTCCTGCAGGTTGTGACCCTCGCCCGGGATGTAGGCCGTGACCTCGATGCCGCTGGTCAGCTTCACGCGAGCGACCTTGCGCAGTGCGGAGTTCGGCTTCTTCGGGGTGGTGGTGTACACGCGGGTACACACGCCACGCCGCTGCGGGCTCCCCTTGAGAGCCGCAGTCTTCTGCTTGGCGACCTTGTCCTGGCGGCCCTTGCGGACCAGCTGCTGGATCGTGGGCATAGACCGGCTTTCTCTGCTTCATGTCGACGCCGGCTGCCCGGCCCCGATATGCACTGTGTACTTGCGGTTCCTGCTGTTCCGCCCGTCCCCCGAGGTCGGGCGTGTCGCCCGCTCTCAGCAGCACCCGCGCGGGAGTGAAACATCCCAGCGGGGTTCGGAAGGAACTCCGGCGTGACTGGCAGGAGCCCGCTACGTGGCGATCGGGTGAACGACCAGCCAGTTCGCGGACCGCGCGGCACAGGCACACGGATCGACCCGACATGGGTCGGGCGCGAGTAGCAAAGATACCTTCCCCGCGGGCGCTGGGACAAATCGGGGTCCCACTGTGACTCTGAGAAGAGATCCGAGCGCGCTGTGTTGACACAAGCCGGGGTGTGTAGGTCACATCTTACGACGCCGACCCGACCGATCTCGGAACTTGAGCCGCGACTCGCCGAGGTTCGCTGGTCAGGGCCAGACCGCGCTGGTCAGAGGCCTCAACTCGGCGCCACAACCGGCAGCCCGACTTCCTCCGCCGCCGCGGCGAGCCGCTTGTCGTAGGTCACGAACGCGGACAGCGGACCGCCGGCCAGCTCAAGAGATTGGGCCGTGGCCAGATGGATCGCATCAAGTGTGCGCAGATTGGGATCGAGGTACGCGGCTGCAGTCGCACGAACCGCGTCGCCGATCTCCAGTCGCCCCAGGTACCTCAGCACCGTCGAGACCCCACCCAGTACACCTGGCCTGCTCCGGCGTACCGCCCGGGTCACTTCGACCTCAGAGAGCTTCGATGTCACCAACCGGTCATCGGGTCGCTCAGCCAGCCAGACGTTCAGCGCCCGCGACTCGGCTTCCGGTATGACGAGCTTGACGATCGCACAGCTGTCCAGATAGATCACCAGCGCTCTTCCTCGCGCATCTGGATCAGCGCGGCACTGGCCGCACCGGTCTCGTCGATCTCGCCTTCCGGCATCGGGATCGGGCCGCGGAGCGTGGCCGGGGCAAGCAACCCGGTGGCGACGAGCCGGGAGTACGCGTCATCAGCAGGCGGTACCAGCCGCGCCACCACTCTGCCACGGTTGGTCACTTCCAGCGACTCGCCGTTCGCGACCCGCGCCAGCGCGCCCGCAGTGTCTTGATTGAGCTGACTGATCGGTATCTGCTCCACAAGAGCATATTACTACATAACGTAGTATCTGACAGAAGTTCGGCCGCGCGCCCTGCGGCAGCGTCAGGCCACAGGCGTGCCTACGCGCGGACCGTCAATGAATCACTGAATGGTTAGGGTGTGCGGCAACTCCACACCACACGTTCGTTTGCCGCTTGCCGCCGGGCCGCCGATGGATCACCGGGCTGGGCGATAGGCTGGCCGAATGGGGGTATTGCACGCCGACACGCTGGTCATCGAGCATCCCTGGGGCTTCGGCAAGGTCCTGATGCGCACTCGCTACCAGGTGACCGTCCGCGACGAACGCGACACACTGCTGGCCACGGTCGCCGAACGCAGGGGTCCGGGGGCGCTCAAGCTCGTCCGGATGACCCAGTTCTCCGCGAGCACCCCGTTCGAACTCGCCGTGACCGACCCGGGTGGCACGCCGGTGCTCTCGATCGAGAAGGGCTTCACCCTCGGCAAGGGTGACGTGCGGGTCACCGACCCGACCGGTACCCCGATCGGGTCGGTGCGTTACCACGGCCACCGCGACATCCGGCTCAGCGATCCGGCAGGCCAGGTGCTCTGCCTGCTCGGCGACGTCGCCCGGTTCGAGTTCGGCGTTCTGGCCAAGCGCGGCCGCGACAAGGTCCGCCGGGACACGCTGCGCCTCACCCCCGGCCTCACCCACCCGGTCCGAACACTGGCTGTAGCCACGGCACTGGCCTTCGAGATTGTCCGGGGCAACGGAACCGCGACGGGAAACGAAAGTTCCTCATTTCCCGGAGCTTGAGTCTTAGCGGTGGTTGTTACTTGATCACCACGCGTCGTCGCGCTTTATCTGTGGAGGTTCGTCGGCGCCGCTGATGATTTCCTCGGGGGTGTGTCCCTCTTGGATCTCGTCGTGGGCTCGACGGAGGTCGCCGAGGCCGGTGGCCATCGCGGCCTGGACGCCGGGGTCGTCGAGCGCGCGGCCGCTGGTGATGTCCGACCAGCTCAGCTCGCCGTCCTTGATCCGGCCCACCAGCTCGCGCAGTTCCTTGGGCGCCTCGGGCCCGTTGACGTGCCGCTCGATCGCCGCGAGGTCCTGTTCGGACAGTCCGGCCGACTTGGGCTTGACGCGCTGGGCGTCGAGCACGGCCTGGTCGACCGCGGCGAGGCGGGCGTCGACCATGCCGATGAGTTCGGCCAGCCGGGCCTGGTCATAGGGGAACGTCACGGTCCGACTCCGGTGGGTGCGGGCGCGGGCTGCGTGTTGTACCGGTCGCCCGCCTTGGTCACCTTGCCGTCGAGTCGGGAGCCGTTCCAGGCGATGCCGATGACGCCGGACTTGGCCGCGGCCTTGCCGTCGGCGAACTTCTCCTGGCCGTCCTGGTAGGAGTCGACCACGTCGAGCAGGTCGTTGACGTCGCGGACGTCCTTGAGCTTCATCAGCGCGGTGCCCATGGCCTTGATGCCATCGACCATGCCCATCACGCCCTCGATGAGCGTCTGGATCGAGATGATGATCTTGCGGATGCCGTCGGCGATCTCGACCGCGTCCCAGACCATCCACACCGCGCGGCCCCAGCCCACGACCGGGATCCATGCCTTCATCGCGGCCTCGATCAGCTTGCCGACCAGCAGGTCCAGCAGGGTCAGCGCGGCCATCACCGCGGTGCGGCAGGTGTTGGCGGTGGACTTGAACTTGTCGCCGATGATCCTGGCGACCTGGGAGTCGGCCTCGATGGCCAGCGCCCACAGCCCGCTCAGCCGCAGGCCGAACTTGTCCGCGGCGTCGCCGGTCCAATGTGGAGCGAGCTGGTCGGCTCCCCCGTCGACGTTGCGCCGCACCGAGTCCAGCGCCTTGGACACCTGACCCCAGGCGTGCGCGTTGGCGTCGACCTTCTCGAAGTCGCCCACCAGCGGCTTGATCAGCGCGTCAACGAGGTTCTCGCCGGTGACCTTCTCGTAAATCCAGTTGACGCCCTGGATCTTCCAGCCCGCGGCCTCGATCAGCTCCTGAGTGGACTGCCTGCCCGGCCGGTCCTCCGCGCCCGCGGCCAAAGCCGCGGCCGGGTCCTCCACATCGGCGTACGCGGTGGTCATCGGGCACCCCCGCCCACGGTCGGCGCAGACAGGGTGTCGATCTGGTCGGTGATCTGCTGGAAGATGTCGCTCCAGAGCCGGTCTGCCTTGGCATAGCTCGCCGCGGCCTCGCTCAGCGCGTCGGCTTCCTTGAGCATCATGGAGTTCGCGAAGTCCAGGGTCTCCCCGTACAGACTCACGACGCCATCGACCACCGGGATGAGCAGCGACAGCAACCCGGTGAACCCCGAGGTGTCACCGCCCTTGGAGGTCGCGTGCTCCTTGATCGTCAGGAAGTGCTGGGCGTTGTGCCGCAGCAGTTCCGCACACCCGTCGAGTTCCCCGGGGTCGACCGTGACCTGGTCTCCCATCGCGCGCCGCCTCTCGCCTCTGTGGCTAATTGGTTGCGCGTGAGACTCCAACAGGCGTCCGAGGGTTCCCCGTCAAGTCTTAACGGGTGCCATAGCGAACGGCGGCGCGGGCCTTGGCCTTGGTCGCCTCGGTCTCCCGGTCGCGCGGGGAGGCGTTGGTGACCAGTTCGTCGAGGAGTTCCTGGGTTATCGCGGCCACGGCGTCGACGGCGCGGTCGAAGGCCTCCTGGTTGGCCTGGGACGGCTTGGCCGACCCGCTGATCTTGCGCACATACTGGATCGCCGCGGCGCGGACCTCGTCGTCGGTGGCCGGGGGCTCGAAGTTGTGCAGGACTCGGATGTTGCGGCACATGCCTCCAGCATTGCACTGCCCACCGACCGAAGCCGACTCGCCAACAACCCGCTTGCGTTTCAAGACGACCGGTCGTATTGTCGGTGGCATGGCGCGACCACGGCTCAGCGAGGGCACCCGGCTACGGCTGCTCGACGCGAGCGCGAACGCCTTTCTCAGGCAGGGGTACCACGGCACCGGCCTGAAGGACCTGCTCGACAGCGTGGAGATCCCGAAGGGCTCGTTCTACAACTACTACCCCAGCAAGGAAGCCCTCGGCGTGGCCACGATCGAACACACCCAGCGGTGCACCGCCGAGACCCTGGCCGCGGCGCTGGACGGCGCGGCCGACCCGGTCAGCGGCGTTCGGGCGTTCTTCGAGATCCAGATCGCCGGGTTCGAGCGGACCCGGTTCGAGGGCGGCTGCCTACTGGCCAACCTCGCGGGCGAGCTGGACGAGAGCCAGTCCTGCCGCACCGCGCTGGCGACAGCCTTCCTGAGCTGGCGAAACGGCATTCGGGACGCGCTGGCGGACGGCCAGCGGCTGGGGCTCGTCCGCGACGACGAGGACGCCGCCGACCTGGCCGACATGCTCATCGAGTCCTGGGAGGGTGCGGTCATCAGGATGAAGGTCGACCAGTCCGCCGAGCCCCTGCGCAAGTGCCTGCGCAGGTTGCTCGACGGATATTTCCGCCCCTGAGCCCTCTCTTTTTTTGCCCCAATTCCAAGACGACTGGTCGTCTTGTCAACCAAGGAGCACTCATGTCCACCGCGATCATCACCGGCGCCTCCAGCGGCATCGGCCTCGACGTCGCCCGCGCCTACGTCAAGCGTGGCGGCAACGTCGTCATCAACGGCCGCGACGCCGCCAAACTCGCCGACGCCGCCGCGGGCCTCGGCGCCCCCGCCCAGGTCGCCGCCGTGGCGGGCGACATCGGCGCGGCGTCGACCGGCGCGGCCCTCGTCCAGGCGGCCGTCGAGCGGTTCGGCGGGGTCGACGTGCTGGTCAACAACGCGGGAATCTTCGGCGTGAAGCCGTTCGTCGATGTCACCGAGGACGAACTCGACGGCTACCTCGGCATCAACCTCAGAGGCACCTACCTGACCACCCAGGCCGTGGTGCGGCGGATGGCCGCGCAGGGCACCGGCGGCAGCATCGTCAACATCGGCACCGTCTTCGTCGACCACGCCAAGACCGGCGTCCCCGCGTCGGCGCCCCTGGCCGCCAAGGGCGGCGTGCACGCGCTGACGGTCAGCCTGGCCGCCGAGCTGGCGCCGCTGGGCATCCGGGTCAACCTGGTCGCCCCCGGCATCATCCGCACCCCGCTGCACCAGGGCTTCGACGTCGACGACCTGGCCGGGCTGGCCCTGCTCGACCGGGTCGGCGAGGTCGCCGAGACCACCGACGCGGTGCTCTACCTGGTCGACTCGGGCTTCATCACCGGCCACATCCTCAACCTCGACGGCGGCTATGTCTCCGGGCGGGCCTGATGCCCTACGTCAACATCAAGATCACCAGGGACGGCGCGACCAAGGCACAGAAGGCCCAGCTGATCAGCGGGGTCACCGAGTTGCTGCGCGAGGTACTCGGCAAGGACCCGTCGCTCACCTTTGTGGTGGTCGACGAGGTGGAGACCAGCGACTGGGGTGTCGGCGGCCGCACCGTCGAGGACATCCGCGAATCCTGAGTGGACTGAGGGCGGGCGAGCCGCCCGCCCTCAGTCGTTCCGGCGCCGGGGGCGTTCCGGGATGGACCTGTCCAGGTCGTCGGCCGGGAGCCCGATCGCCCGCCGGACCCGCCGTCGCGCGGAGATCAGCATGTGGGCGTAGCAGAGTCCGTCGCTGGGCTCGTGCAGCAGTTCCATCTCTTCCTCGTCCAAGCGGGCCAGCGCCATCTCGAACATCCGCAGCGCCCACTGGAGTTCGCCGCGCTCCTCCATCAGTTCGCCCGCCAGCTCGAACGGCCCAGGGGCCGACGGCAGCTCCCGGCAGAGGGCTTCCAGCTGCGCGTGGGCCTCAGGCAGCCATTCGAGATCGAAGAAGACGTCGGCCATCGTGACCCGCGCGTAGCCCGCGTCGTCACCGCCGAGCGCGGCGGCCTCCATCAGCAGTTCGATGGCCCGGTTGGTGGCGCCCGCGCGGTGCCAGTGCTCTCCGGCCTCCACGAGGAGTTCCCCGCGCCGATCCGGTTCCCTGGCGATCTGGGCTTCCAGTTGCTTGGCGTATCGAGCGTCTGGTCCGGCGAAGAATGTCACCAGACAACGGTACTGCGAAAACAGGCGAAGCCCTGGAACCAAAGGGTTCCAGGGCTTCACCCGATAGAGCTACTTCGCGCTAGCGGTAGTCGCGCCCGAAGTCGTAGTCGTCCAGCGGAACGGCGGCACCGGTGCCCGCACCGAACACATCCGGGGTGTAGTAGCCGTCGTCGTAGGACGGGATCGCGTACGCCGCGACCCTGGCCTCTTCGGTCGGCTGGACCTGGATGTTGCGGTACTTGTTGATGCCCGTACCAGCCGGGATCAGCTTACCGATGATCACGTTCTCCTTCAGGCCCACGAGCTTGTCGCTGCGGCCGTTGATGGCCGCGTCGGTCAGCACGCGAGTGGTCTCCTGGAAGGAGGCCGCCGACAGCCACGAGTCGGTCGCGAGCGACGCCTTCGTGATACCCATCAGCACCGGACGGCCGGACGCGGGCTCGTTGCCCGCGGCGACGACCCGACGGTTCTCCGCCTCGAACACGGCGCGCTCGATGAGAGCGCCGGGCAGGAATTCGGCGGCACCGTTGTCGAGGATGGTCACCCGGCGCAGCATCTGCCGGACGATGACCTCGATGTGCTTGTCGTGGATCGACACACCCTGGGCGCGGTAGACCTTCTGGACTTCCTCGACGAGGTGGAGCTGCGCCTCGCGGGGACCCATGACGCGCAGGACCTCGTGCGGGTCCCGGGTGCCTTCCAGCAACTGCTGGCCGACCTGCACGTGGTCACCGTCAGACAGCGGGCCGGTCGGGGTGCCCGCGAGCCGCTGACGCTTGGACAGCTTCTCGAAGATGATCTCCTCGCTGCCGTCGTCCGGCGTGAGGGTGATCTTCCAGAAGCGGTCGCCGTCCTCGATCCGCACGCGGCCGTCGACGTCGGCGATGGGCGCCTTGCCCTTCGGCACGCGGGCCTCGAACAGCTCCTGGACACGCGGCAGACCGGTGGTGATGTCGTCTCCAGCCACACCACCCTGGTGGAAGGTACGCATCGTCAGCTGCGTGCCAGGCTCACCGATGGACTGCGCGGCGACGATGCCGACCGCCTCGCCGATGTCGACGAGCTGACCGGTGGCCATCGAACGGCCGTAGCAGGTGGCGCAGACGCCGACCGCGGCCTCACAGGTCAGGACCGAGCGGACCTTGACCTTCGAGACACCCGACGCGAGCAGCATGTCGATCGCCGGGTCGCCGAGGTCGTCGGCCCGGTTCATCAGCACGTTGCCGTCGGAGTCCTTGACGTCGTCGGACACGCAGCGGGCGTAGACGCTGGTCTCGACGTGCTGGGCGCGGAAGACCTTGCCGTCCGTGCCTTCCTCGCCGAGCGGCATCACGACGCCGCGGGTGGTGCCGCAGTCGACCTCGCGGACGATGACGTCCTGCGAGACGTCCACCAGACGACGGGTCAGGTAACCCGAGTCGGCGGTGCGCAGCGCGGTGTCGGCCAGACCCTTGCGGGCACCGTGGGTGGCGATGAAGTACTCCAGCACCGACAGGCCTTCACGGAAGTTGGCCTTGATCGGTCGCGGGATGAACTCACCACGCGGGTTGGTGACCAGACCGTTCATGCCCGAGAGCTGACGGATCTGGGTCATGTTGCCCGCCGCGCCCGACTTCACGATCGTGGGGATCGGGTTGTCGTCGGGGTAGTTGTCCTCCATGGCCTTGGCGACCTCTTCGGTCGCGTTGCTCCACACCTTGACGAGCTCGTTGTTGCGCTCGGTGGCGGAGAGCTGACCACGCTGGTACCGCTTCTCGACGGTGTCGGCCTTCTTCTCGTATTCCTCGAGAATCCCGGCCTTGGCGGGCGGCACGATGACGTCGGACATGGCGATGGTGACACCCGAGCGGGTGGCCCAGTAGAAGCCCGCGTCCTTGAGCTTGTCGAGGGTCTGCGCGACCTTGACCATCGGGTACCGCTCGGCGAGGTCGTTCACGATCGCGGCCTGACGCTTCTTCGGCATCGGCTCGTTCATGAACGGGTAGTCCGGCGGCAGCAGCTCGTTGAACAGCACGCGGCCCAGGGTGGTCTCGGCCAGCCATGGCTGACCCGGGGTCCAGTCCTCCGGCTGCATGCCGGGGCCGGGGGTCCGGTCCTTGATGCGGATCTTCACCATCGACTGCAGGCCGATGACCTTGCGGTCGAAGGCCATGATCGCCTCGGCGGGCGAGGAGAACGCCAGGCCCTGGCCCAGCCCGTCCTCCTTGAGGCGGGTCAGGTGGTACAGGCCCGTGACCATGTCCAGACGCGGCATCGCCAGCGGGCGACCCGACGCCGGGGACAGGATGTTGTTCGACGACAGCATCAGGATGCGGGCCTCGGCCTGCGCCTCGGCCGACAGCGGCAGGTGGACCGCCATCTGGTCACCGTCGAAGTCGGCGTTGAACGCCTCACAGACCAGCGGGTGCAGCTGGATGGCCTTGCCTTCCACCAGCTGCGGCTCGAAGGCCTGGATGCCGAGGCGGTGCAGCGTGGGCGCACGGTTCAGCATGACCGGGTGCTCGGTGATGACCTCTTCGAGCACGTCCCACACGGCCGGGCGCGCGCGCTCGACCATCCGCTTGGCGGACTTGATGTTCTGCGCGTGGTTGAGGTCGACCAGCCGCTTCATGACGAACGGCTTGAACAGCTCCAGCGCCATCGCCTTGGGCAGACCGCACTGGTGCAGCTTGAGCTGCGGGCCGACGACGATGACCGAACGGCCCGAGTAGTCGACTCGCTTGCCGAGCAGGTTCTGGCGGAACCGGCCCTGCTTGCCCTTGAGCAGGTCGGACAGCGACTTGAGCGGGCGGTTGCCGGGCCCGGTGACCGGGCGGCCGCGGCGGCCGTTGTCGAACAGCGCGTCGACGGCCTCCTGCAGCATCCGCTTCTCGTTGTTGACGATGATCTCGGGCGCGCCGAGGTCGATCAGTCGCTTCAACCGGTTGTTGCGGTTGATCACGCGGCGGTACAGGTCGTTCAGGTCGGAGGTGGCGAAGCGGCCACCGTCGAGCTGGACCATCGGGCGCAGGTCCGGCGGGATCACCGGGACGCAGTCGAGCACCATGCCCATGGGCGAGTTGCGGGTCGCCTGGAACGCCGCGACGACCTTGAGCCGCTTGAGGGCGCGGAGCTTCTTCTGCCCCTTGCCGTTGCGGATCGTGTCGCGCAGGATGTCGGCCTCGGCGTCGACGTCGAAGTCGCGCGCCAGGGTCTGGATGGCCTCGGCGCCCATCGAGCCGGTGAAGTAGTCGCCGTAGCGGTCGATCAGCTCGCGGTAGAGCAGCTCGTCGGCGATGAGCTGCTTGATGTCGAGCTTGGTGAAGGTCGACCAGATCTCGTCGAGCCGGTCCAGCTCACGCTGGGCGCGGTCGCGGAGCTGGCGCATCTCCCGCTCGCCGCCCTCCTTGACCTTGCGGCGCACGTCGCTCTTGGCGCCCTCGGCCTCAAGCTGTGCGAGGTCGGCTTCGAGCTTCTGGGCGCGGCCCTCGATGTCGGCGTCACGCTTGTTCTCGACCTGCTTGCGCTCGACGCCCATCTCCGACTCCAGCGTCGGGAGGTCGTTGTGGCGCAGCTCGGTGTTCACCGAGGTGATGACGTACGCGGCGAAGTAGATGATCTTTTCGAGATCCTTCGGCGCCAGGTCGAGCAGGTAGCCCAGGCGCGACGGGACACCCTTGAAGTACCAGATGTGGGTGACCGGGGCGGCCAGCTCGATGTGCCCCATGCGTTCACGCCGCACCTTGGCGCGCGTCACCTCGACGCCACAGCGCTCACAGATGATGCCCTTGAAGCGGACGCGCTTGTACTTGCCGCAGTAGCACTCCCAGTCCCGGGTGGGGCCGAAGATCTTCTCGCAGAAGAGGCCGTCCTTCTCGGGCTTGAGGGTGCGGTAGTTGATCGTTTCGGGCTTCTTGACCTCACCAAAAGACCACTGCCGAATGTCGTCCGCAGTCGCAAGGCCGATACGCAATTCGTCGAAGAAGTTGACGTCCAGCACGTCGGTTCCTTCTCCCCTTCTTTGTTACAGCACGAAAATGGGGGGATCAGTGCCTGCCCGCCGGGAGAGGTTTCCGGTCTCTCCCGGCGGCGGCAGCGAGGTCAGTTGACGATGTCGTCGACCGAAGCCGACTCGTTGCGGGAGAGGTTGATACCCAGGTTCGCCGCAGCGCGCTCCAGGTCCTCGTCGTCCCCGTCGCGCATCTCGATGGCGGCGCCGTCGCTCGACAGCACCTCCACGTTCAGGCACAGCGACTGGAGCTCCTTGAGGAGCACCTTGAAGGACTCCGGGATGCCCGGCTCCGGGATGTTCTCGCCCTTGACGATCGCCTCGTAGACCTTGACGCGACCGAGCACGTCGTCGGACTTGATCGTCAGCAGCTCCTGCAGCGTGTAGGCCGCGCCGTAGGCCTGCATCGCCCAGCACTCCATCTCACCGAAGCGCTGGCCACCGAACTGGGCCTTACCGCCGAGCGGCTGCTGGGTGATCATCGAGTACGGGCCGGTCGAGCGAGCGTGGATCTTGTCGTCGACCAGGTGCAGCAGCTTGAGGATGTACATGTAGCCGACCGAGACCGGGTACGGGTACGGCTCGCCGCTGCGACCGTCGAACAGCGTCGCCTTGCCGTCCTCCTTGACCATCCGCACACCGTCGCGGTTGGGCATGGTGGAGCCGAGCAAGCCAGTGATCTCGTCCTCGCGGGCACCGTCGAACACCGGCGTGGCGGTGTTCGTGTCGGGCTCGACCTCGTAGAGCTCCTCGGGGAGCTTCGAGGCCCAGTCCGGGTTGCCGTCGATCTTCCAGCCCTGTTTGGCGATCCAGCCCAGGTGCGACTCCATGATCTGCCCGATGTTCATACGACGGGGCACACCGTGGGTGTTCAGCACGACGTCGACCGGGGTGCCGTCCTCCAGGAACGGCATGTCCTCGACCGGCAGGATCTTGCCGATGACGCCCTTGTTGCCGTGGCGGCCCGCGAGCTTGTCACCGTCCTGGATCTTGCGCTTCTGGGCCACGTAGACCCGGACCAGCTCGTTGACGCCGGGGGGCAGCTCGTCCTCGTCCTCACGGGAGAAGACGCGGATGCCGATGACCTTGCCGGTCTCGCCGTGCGGGACCTTCAGCGACGTGTCGCGGACCTCGCGGGCCTTCTCACCGAAGATCGCGCGCAGCAGGCGCTCCTCCGGGGTCAGCTCGGTCTCGCCCTTGGGCGTGACCTTGCCGACCAGGATGTCGCCCGCGCCGACCTCGGCACCGATGCGGATGATGCCGCGCTCGTCCAGGTCCGCCAGGACCTCCTCGGAGACGTTCGGGATGTCCCGGGTGATCTCCTCGGCGCCCAGCTTGGTGTCGCGCGCGTCGATCTCGTGCTCGTCGATGTGGATCGAGGTGAGCACGTCGTCCTGCACGAGGCGCTGCGACAGGATGATCGCGTCCTCGTAGTTGTGGCCCTCCCACGGCATGATCGCCACGAGCAGGTTCTTGCCGAGCGCCATCTCGCCGTCTTCGGTGCACGGCCCGTCGGCGATGACCTGACCGGCCTCGACGCGGTCGCCCTCGGCGATGATCGGCTTCTGGTTGATGCAGGTGCCCTGGTTGGACCGGCGGAACTTGTGCATCCCGTAGGTCTGGCGGGTGCCGTCATCGGCCATGACCGTGATGAAGTCGGCGGAGAGCTCCTCGACCACACCGGCCTTGGCCGCGGTGACCAGGTCGCCGCCGTCGACCGCGGCGCGCAGCTCCATGCCGGTGCCGACCAGCGGGGACTCGCTGCGCAGCAGCGGCACCGCCTGACGCTGCATGTTCGCGCCCATGAGGGCACGGTTGGCGGCGTCGTGCTCCAGGAACGGGATCATCGCGGTCGCGACCGACACCATCTGGCGCGGCGAGACGTCCATGTAGTCCACGTCGAACGGCTCGATGAACTCGACCTCGCCGCCCCGCTTGCGGACGAGGACGCGCTCCTCGGCGAAGTGGTTCTGGTCGTCGAGCGGCGCGTTCGCCTGGGCGATGACGTGCCGGTCTTCCTCATCGGCGGTCAGGTAGTCGATCTGGTCGGTGACCTGACCCTCGACGACCTTGCGGTACGGCGTCTCGATGAAGCCGAACGGGTTGACCCGCGCGTAGCTCGACAGCGAGCCGATCAGGCCGATGTTCGGGCCTTCCGGCGTCTCGATCGGACACATGCGGCCGTAGTGGCTGTGGTGGACGTCGCGGACCTCCATGCCCGCGCGCTCACGGGACAGACCGCCGGGGCCCAGCGCCGAGAGGCGGCGCTTGTGGGTCAGGCCCGCGACCGGGTTGGTCTGGTCCATGAACTGCGACAGCTGGGAGGTTCCGAAGAACTCCTTGATCGCGGCGACGACCGGGCGGATGTTGATCAGGGTCTGCGGCGTGATCGCCTCGACGTCCTGAGTGGTCATCCGCTCGCGGACCACGCGCTCCATGCGGGACAGGCCGACCCGGATCTGGTTCTGGATCAGCTCACCCACCGTGCGCAGGCGGCGGTTGCCGAAGTGGTCGATGTCGTCGACCTCGACCGGGATGTCGATCTTGTTGTCGCCCTCGCCCGCGATCATCGAGGTGTCGCCCGCGTGCAGGCGGACCAGGTACTCGATGGTCGTGACGATGTCGTCCTCGGTCAGCACGCCGGTGTTCGTCGGCAGCGCCAGCCCAAGCTTCTTGTTGATCTTGTACCGGCCGACCTTGGCCAGGTCGTAGCGCTTGTCCTTGAAGAACAGGTTCTCCAGCAGGGTCTGCGCGCTCTCCTTCGTCGGCGGTTCGCCCGGGCGCAGCTTGCGGTAGATGTCGAGCAGCGCCTCGTCGGTGCCCGCGGTGTGGTCCTTCTCGAGCGTGGCGAGCAGCGTCTCGGAGAAGTGGAACCGCTCGCGGATCGCCTCGGTGGTCCAGCCCAGCGCCTTGAGCAGCACGGTGACGGGCTGGCGGCGCTTGCGGTCGATGCGGACACCGACGGTGTCGCGCTTGTCGACGTCGAACTCGAGCCAGGCGCCGCGGCTGGGGATGACCTTGACGCTGAAGACGTCCTTGTCGGTGGTCTTGTCGATCGCCGTGTCGAAGTAGACGCCGGGAGACCGGACCAGCTGCGAGACCACGACACGCTCGGTGCCGTTGATGATGAACGTGCCCTTGTTGGTCATCACGGGGAAGTCACCCATGAACACCGTCTGGCTCTTGATCTCGCCAGTGGTGTTGTTGGTGAACTCCGCGGTGACGAACAGCGGCGCCGCGTAGGTCATGTCCTTGTCCTTGCACTCCTCGACGGAGGCCTTGACCTCGTCGAAGCGCGGGTCGGAGAAGGACAGGGACATGGAGCCGGAGAAGTCCTCGATCGGGGAGATCTCGTTGAGGACTTCCTCAAGGCCGCCGACAGGGTTCTCGTCACCGGCGTCGATGCGGCGCTGGAACCACATCTCGTTACCGGTGAACCACTCGAACGACTGGATCTGCAGGTCCAGCAGGTTGGGCGTACCCAGGGGCTCGCGGATCTTCGCGAAAGAAACCCGGCGAGGGGCTCCGGGGATACCCGAGTTCGAAGCAGTGGAGTTGGTCGCAGCAGTGGCCTTGGTCGCGCGGGAGACTGCCAAGATGCGTCCTTCCAGGACAGTGAGCGGTTGACAGTCACATGTACCGCTCGCGCTAGCAAGCTGTATACGCGCCTGTCAAGGGTGCCGTGGTGCCCAACATCCTAGCTCTTGGCAAAGGGCGTGCGGAAAGTGGGCAGCGCAAAGGGGCAGTCTAGCCACAAAACAGGCGACTGTCGAGGCCCGCGCTCACTCGGCCCTCCCGCTGGAAGTCCTGTCGGGTACCAGCGTGACCCCGGACGGTCGCTGAGTCAAGATGCCACGCCCGAGATTCCTCTTTTGCAGCAGTGCCAGCCCGCTCAGCGATAGGCGCTTGACCTGGGGAAACTCGTTTGCTACAAGCACCGAGCACCGCACGATGGCGCCTGCGGCACGATCGTCCGGCCCGACGTGGACCACTCCCATACCACCGGTTCAACGTCCACACGATGGCCGCGATCCGGTCGCCGGGTTCAGCAGGTGGGGGCGGCCTTGCCGTCAGGCAGCGGCTGGTCGAGCATGTCGAAGTCGGTGATCTTCCAGGCCCCATCGATCTTCTCCGCGCGGATGCCGAACTGGGCCCCGCTCGCGGTGGTCTGGTTCTGCTCGGTGCGCGTCGTGGACTGGTCTACGAACACCAGCAGGTCGGCCTTGTCGCCCTCAAGCCGCGTCACGCCGAGATCGCGGACCTTGGTGGTCAAGATCAGCTTCTGGGCGGGCGCCTGCTCCTTGAGCACGCCGAACAGCTTGTCGTACTCGCACACAGCGGTCCCGGCCAAGTGCTCCTTGACCGCCTTCGCCGTGGCGTCGAGGTCGGTGAAGTTGTAGGAGAGGGTCTTCTCGATGGCGACCGTCAGCTTGCCCTTGACCTCACTGGTCAAGGCGCTGTCGGTGAGAGCCCGATTGTTGCCGTCGGCCCCGCCGGTCAGCGAGTCGGCCTGGCCGCGGAACCAGATGGCGAGCCCGGCCAAGATCAACGCCACCACCCCGAGCGCGATGGCCAAGTTGATGGAACGGTTGCGCGCCGCGGCGGCGAGTTCCTCGATCGACCGCTCGTCGCGAGGCAGCACCCGAACCCCCGACCGCTGCTCGGCCGTCGTCAGATCAACCGGAACACTGCTTCCAGCCGCCCGCCGCTTCCCCGCGGGCCGCGGCGCGGGAACCGGCTCGTCGTCCTCAGCGACAGCTTCGACAGCAGGCTCTTCCTCGACACCGAGAACCGGCTCGGAGACGACCACCGACTCCTCCGCTTGGTGGACGTCCTCCCGCACCTCATCGCTCTCGAGAACACCGTCCTCGACTGACACGGGCTCGACCGGCTCCGGAGACTCGACCGGCTCGGTCGCGCTCGGGCGGTGCAGGCCCGCGACCCGGGGGCGGCGGGCGGGGGTCGTCGGCGGGGTGACCGGGCGGCGGCGGGACGGCGGGGTGGGCACGGTGGGACGGTCCTCTCGGCGATCAGGCGATCGAGGTCAGGCGGGCGTGAACGGGACGAAGCCAACACCGCTGAGCTTCCAGCCCGCGTCCGTGCGCTCCAGCGCACCCTGGATGCGCTGGTACTTCACCGTGGCGGGCTTGCCGTCCGGGGTCACGTCGATGCGGATGGCGGCGATGATCGTCGCCTTGCCCTCGCGGTCGCGCAGGTCGGTGATGGCTGACTTGAGTACCCGCGCCGTGGTGACCGTCTTTGCCTGTTCGATGGTCGACTTGCTGCTGGCCCGCCTGCCGACGACCTCGTCGTGCAGCGGGCCGACCGAGGCGTTGAGCCAGCGGTCGAGGTCCTCGTCGACCTTGCGGTAGTCCAGCGTGTTGAACGTGATGATCGCCTGCTCGCCGACCCTGGTGACCTCGTCGCGCATGCGGGACAGTTCCAGGTCGTCGTCGCCCGCGGCCTTCATCCAGGAGACGCCGAACCACAGGGCGGCGGCGGCGCTGACCACGACCAGGCCGAGGGCGATCAACACGAAGGCGCCCGGCCCGCGGCGGGGCTTCGGCTCCTCGTCGGTGACGTCGTCGGTACGCAGGTCCGTGCTGGTCATAACGCTCCAGGGTAGACGGAGAAGGGCGAGGTCAGGCAGGCAGCCCGAGCAGACCGGCGAGGCTGGTCAGTCCGCCGAGGCCGGGCTGGGTCAGGGTGCCGGGGATGCTGTTCTGCGCCATCGTCGCCAGTTCCTCGGCGCCGCGGTTCTCGTTGGCGGCGATCTGGTCCTGGCTCGGCGCGACCGGCTTGCCGCCGTACGGGGCGTTCTGCGAGCCGCGCACGTTGATCGGGCTGCCGACCGGCTCGGCGCAGTAGGCCTGCGAGTTCTCCGGGACGTCGGCCAGCTCGTTGCCGTCGCGACGGTCGGTGCCCTCGTAGCCGCGGGTGCAGGCGGGCGGGTCGAACAGGTTGAGTGCCAGGCCGAGGTGGGCGGTGCCGTCGCCGGGCACGACCGTCTTCGGACCGACCGCGACGATCGGGTAGGCCACCAGCGCCAGTTCCAGCCCGTCGACCCGGCTGACCAGGATGTTCGACGTGGTCAGCAGGTTGGCGAACACCGCGCCCAGCCCGTTGCCGGACTCACGCAGCAGGCCCGTGACGGCGTTGGCGGTGCCGGGGGTGGCCGCGATCAGGGTGCGGATCTGCGGGTCGGACACCCGCAGTTGCTCGGCCAGCAGCCGCAGGTCGCCCGCGAAGGAGCGGATGTTGCCCGACTGGGCGGCCTGGGTCTTCAGCACGACCCCGCCGTCCTCGATCAGCTTGATCGTCTGCGGCAGGTGCTCGCGGGCAGCGGCGGTGAAGGTCGCCGAGTTGTCGAGCAGGACCTGCAGGTCGTCGCCAGTCCCGGTGAACGCGCGCTCCAACTCGTCGACGACCGTGCGCAGCGAGTCGGTGGGGACCGAGGACGCCAGGCTTTCGAGGTCGCGGATGACCGAGTCCGTGCTGACCGGGGTCGTGGTCCGGTCCGCGGCGATGACCGAGCCCTCCTTGAGCGGCGCGCCGCCGTCCTGGCGCGGGCGCAGGTCGACGTACTGCTCGCCGACCGCCGAGCGGTTGGCGACCACGGCGTCGAGGTCGGCGGGGATCTCGGGTGCCGACGGGTCGATGTTCAGGTCGATGCGCATGCCGTCGTGGGTCAGCTTGATCTCGCCGACCCGGCCGACGTTCACGCCGCGATAGGTGACCTCGGCGTTGGTGAAGATGCCGCCGGACTCGACGAGGTCCATCTTCACCCGGTAGCCGTCGGCGCCGAACACGCGGCCGAGGTCGGTGAACCGGAACGCCGCGTACACGACAGCCACGACGGCGATCAAGAAGAACGCGATGAGCTGCAAGCGGACGGTCTTGGTGAGCATCAGGAACCGCCTCCCAGCAGCACGTCGAAGAGTCCGCCGAGGCCGCGGTCGGCGGACTGCGTGCCGGGCGTCGAGGTGGTGGACTGGCCGTTGAGCGAGGGCAGCGGCAGCGGCGCGGGCGCGTTGGACGGCACGCCGTCCTGGCCGCTGAGTCCGGGCAGGTGCAGGTCGTCGAGCGGGTTCTGCCTGCTGCGGCCCAGGTTGTCGATGACGTTCTGCAGGTTCAGGTCGATCTTGGCGTAGAGGTTGAAGTAGTCGCCCTTGACGCCCTTCACGGCCTGGTCGGTGAACGGGAAGGTCACCAGCAGCTCCAGGGCGTTGGGCAGGTCGTTGCCCGCCTCGCCGAGCTTCAGCAGCGTCGGGGTGAGCGCCTTGAGGTCGGCGACGAGGTCGGCCTGGCTCTTGTTCACCGTGTCGACGGCGACACCGGAGAGCGTGTCAAGGCTCTGCAGCATCGTGACGAGCTGCTGGCGCTGCTCGGTGAGCACCTTGAGGCCGGGGCCGATGTTGTCGATAACGCCGACGATCTGGTCCCGCTGCGCGTTCAGCGAGCTGGCGAGCCGGTTGATCCCGTCGATGGCCCTGGTGATGTCGGCCTTGCCCGCGTCGAGCTCGGTGACCATGGTGTTGACGTTGGTCAGCAGCGCGCGGATGTCGGTCTCGTTGCCCGCGAGCGCGTTGTTGAGTTCCTTGGTGATGGTCTGCAGCTGTTCGACGCCACCGCCGTTGAGCAGCAGCGACAGCGCGCCGAGGACTTCCTCGACCTCGGTGTTGCGGTTGGTCCGCTCCACCGGGATCAGCGCGCCCTCCGACAGGACGCCCTGGGCCTGGTCGCCAGGAGGGGCGCTCAGCTCGATGTACTTCTCACCGAGCAGGCTGGACTGGCGCAGCTTGGCCAGCGCGTTGGCGGGCAGCTCGACGTCGCGGTTGACCAGGACCGTCACCTCGGCGGTCCAGCCGTCCTCGGCGAAGCCGATCTGGTCGACCCGGCCGACCGCGACCTCGTTGACCTTGACCCCGGACTGCGGGACCAGGTCGAGCACGTCGCGCAGCTGGATCTTGACCGAGTACGGGTCCTCGCCAAGGTCGGCACCGCCGGGCAGCGGCAGGTCGTAGATGCCGGTGAAACCGCAGCCGGACAGCGTCAGCGCGGCGATACCGCCCACGGCCAGGAGTTTGAGCCTCATCAGTTGCCTCCCGAGCCGAACGCGTCCCCGGTCAGGGGCAGGGGCAGCGTCGGCAGCTTGCCGCTGCGCAGCCCTTCGATGACCTGCGCGGGCGACGGCAGCGGCACCAGGCCCTGGACGACCGGCGCGAGCTGGTTGCACACATCGGCCAGGGCCGGGGGCAGCCCGGCCGGGGTGCCCTGGCGGACCAGGTTGCAGACCGTGACGATCGGCGGCGTGGTCAGCTCGTTGATGTTGGCCCGCGCGTCGAGCGTGCCGGACGAGGCGTTGTAGGTGTTCACCACGTTGCTCAGTGCCAGCGGCGCGATGTCGAGGGTCTCGGCGAGGGCGGCGCGCTGGTCCACCAGGACCTGGGTGATCGTGGCCAGCTTGTCCACATTGGACTTGATCCGGCCGCGGTTGTCGTTGATGAACTGCTGCACGGAGCCCAGCGCGATCCCGAGCTGGTCGACCGCGGCGGCCAGGTTCGTCCGCTCGCCCGCCAGGAACTTCGCGGCCTCGGCGAGCTGGGCGTTGAACTGGCGCACCTGCTCGTCGCTGCCCGCCAGCGTGGTGGAGAACTTCTGCAGGTTGTCGATGGTGGCGAACAGGTCCTGCGAGTTGCCCGACAGCGTGGTGGACAGCTTGCTGAGGTCGGTGACGGTGTCGTTGACCGCCTGGCCGTTGCCGTCGAGGTTCTTCGCCAGCGTGTTGAGCAGGTCCGACAGCGCGCCGTCCTTGTTGACCCCGTTCGGACCGAGGGTGCGGCTGACCCGGCTCAGGCTGGCGTAGAGGTCGTCGACCTCCAGCGGCGCGGCCGTCCGGTCCTTCGGGATCACCGTGCCCGCGGCCATCTCCTCACCGCCGGTGAAGGCGGGGGTGAGCTGCACGTAGCGGTCGGAGACCAGCGACGGCGCCACGATGACGGCCTTGGCGTCGGCGGGGACCTTGACCGTGCGGTCGACGACCATGGTCACCTCGACCAGGTCGCCCTTGGGCGTCACCGTGTCGATCGTGCCGACCTTGACCCCGAGCACCCGCACGTCGTTGTGCTCGTAGAGGCCGACGACGTTGGGGAACATCGCGGTGTAGCGCTTCTCGTTGGCTTCCTTGAGCAGCCACCACAGCGCCGCGGCGACGAACAGCCCCAGCACACACACGATGGCGACGGTGCGCGCGAGATCCTTCCCGCCTTTGGTAGCAATGTTCATGATGGGTTCCCCAGACATCCCTGCTGGTTCAGCGGACCGAACGCGGGTGGCAGCAAGCCGCAGATGTAGTTGTCGAACCAGCGGCCCGAGCCGATCGCGTTGTTGAACTGGCGCGCGAACGGGGCGAACTTCTTGATGCCCTCGGCCAGCGAGGTCTGGTTGCGCTGCAGCATGGCGGTCAGCTGGTCCAGGCTCTGCAACACCGGGCCGAGCTGGCCGTTGTTGTCGGCGACCAGGCCCTGTAGTTCCGTGGCCAGGGTCTGGGTGCCGGTCAGCAGCGCGTCGATCGCCTTCTTGCGGTTGTTGATCTCGCCAAGCAGCAGGTTGCCGTCGGTGAGCAGCTTGACCACCTCGGCGTCGCGGTCGGCGAGGGTCTGGCTGATCTGCTTGGTGTTGTTCAGCAGGGTGGCCAGTTCCTGGTCACGCGAGGAGATGGTGTGCGACAGCGACTGCAGGCCGGTGAGCGCGCCCTTCACCTCGTCCGGGGTGTCGGCGAAGGTCTCGGCGATCACCTCGAAGCTCTTGGCGAGCTGGACGGTGTCGACCTCGTTGACCGTCTCGGCCAGGCCGCGGAAGGCCTCTAGGACGTCATAAGGGGCCATGGTCCGCTCGCGCGGGATGCGGGTGCCCGGGTCGAGCACCTCGGTGCCGTCTGGTTCCAGGGAGAGGAACTTCTGGCCGAGCAGCGTCTTGATCTTGATCTCGGCTCGGGAGCGGTCGCCCACCCACGCGTCCTTGACCTTGAACCGGACGACCACCTTGTCCCCGTCGAGGTCGACGTCGGAGACCTTGCCGACCTTGATGCCCGCGACACGTACCTCGTCGTCGGGCTGGATGCCCGCGGCCTCGGTGAACTCGGCGCTGTAGGTCGTGCCGCCGCCGATGACCGGCAGCTCGTCGGAGTTCACCGCGGCGACCATGAGCAGGCCGATGGTGACCAGGCTGACGATGCCGATCGGGATCGGGTTGCGGGACCGGAACGGCTTCACGACAGACACCTCGCCTGGTTCGCTGGCAAGATCGGGATGTTGATCGGTGTGCTGATCAGACCCGGGATGCCGATGTCACCGGTGGCCTCGCAGAGGAAGAAGTTGAACCAGGAGCCGTAGCTGACCGTGCGAGTCAGCGTGCTGAGCTTGGTCGGCATGAACTGGATGAAGTGCTCGACGGTCTTCTCGTTGGCGTTGAGGTTGCTGGTGAGGTGGCCGAGCGCGGCGATGTCCTGCTTGAGCGGCTCACGGGCCTGCTGGAGCAGCCCCGAGGTGCTGGTGGCCAGCCCGCCGAGCGCGTCGATGGCGTCACCGATCGGCTTGCGGTCCTCGGCCAGGCCGCTGACCAGCTGCTGAACCTGCACGATCAGCTGCGAGAGCTGCTCGCCGCGGGAGTTGACCGCGCCGAGGACCCCGTTGAGGTTGGTGATCACCTCGCCGATCACCGCGTCCTTGTCGGCGATGGCTGTGGTCAGCGACGCGGTGTGGGCCAGCAGGTTCTCCACCGTGCCGCCCTCCCCCTGCAGGACCGTGATCAGCTCGTACGACAGCTTGTTGACGTCGTCGGGCGACAGCGCGCGGAACAGCGGCTTGAAGCCGTTGAACAGTTCGGTCAGGTCCAGCGCGGGCCGGGTGCGCTCCAGCGGGATGTTGTCGCCCGGCTTGAGCACGGCGTTGGGGTCGAAGCCCGCGCCCTGGGTCAGCGAGATGTAGCGCTGGCCGACCAGGTTGCGGAACTTGATCGTGGCCGTGACCGACGCGGGCAGCTTGCGGCCGGACGCGACGGAGAACTTGACCTGCGCCTGCTTGCGGTCGGCGACCGAGACCTCCTCGACCTGGCCGACCCGCACACCCGCGATGCGCACGTCGTCGCCGGGCAGCAGCAGCGTCGCGTCGGTGAACCGGGCCGTGTAGGACTCGGTCGAGCTGAGGTTGGTGTTGGCGATGCTGATCGCCAGCACGCCGGTCGCGGCGATCGTGATCGCCATGAACAGGGCCAGTTTGATCAGCGGGGCGGCGAGACCTCTCATTGGAAGCTCACCTCCGCGCCGCGGAAGGCCGGGCCGAGCAGCAGCGTGCTCCACGACGGCACCTGGTCCGGGCTCAAGCCCATGCCCGGGGCGATCAGCTGGGACACGAAGGCGATCTCCTGCGGCGAGTTGGGCAGTCCGAGCCCGTCGGCGCCCGCGCCGTTGGGGGTCGTGTACTGCGCGGTGTTCGATCCGGGCAGCAGACCGTCCTGCGCTGGGCGGGCCGCGGGCGGCATCGACGCGCCGTCCTTGAGCGGGCCGTCCGGCGGGGTCTGCGGGAACGGCTGCGGGAACTGGGCGAAGTCGTAGCAGCGCGGTCCGCGGTCCTCTTCGTAGCGCGGCTCGTCCTTGCCCGGCTTGTACGGGCCGCGGTTGACCGTGACCTCGATGGTGGCGTGCAGGCCGGGCTTGTTGGTGCCGATGCCCAGCGCCTGGTTGACCACCTGCACGCCCTCGGTCATCAGCTTGAGCAGGCACGGGTACTCCGGGGAGTACCTGGCCAGCGTCTCCAGCGTCGGACGGGCGGAGTCGGCGAGTTGGATCAGGTTGGCGCTGTTGGCGCGCAGGAACGACTCCAGGTCGCGGGCCGCGGTGGTGGTCGAGGCGAACAGCAGGTCGAGGTTGGCGCGCTGCTCGGCGACGGTCTTGGAGGTGACCGTCAGGTCGGTGAGCGCGGCGACGAGGTCCGGGGTGACGTCGCCGTAGGTCTCGCTGACCGTGGCCAGGCTGCGCAGGTCCTCGCGCAGCTGAGGCAGGTGCGGGTTGATGTCGCCGACGAGTTCGCCGAGGTCGGCCAGGGTGGTGCCCAGGTCCTTGCCGCGGCCCTGCAGCGCGGTCGAGATCGCGGTGAGCGTGCTCGACAGCTTCTGCGGCTGCACCGCCTGCAGCACCGGCAGCAGGCTCTCGAAGGCCTGCTCCAGTTCCACGGCCTTGATCGTTTTGTCCTGCTTGATGTTGTCGCCTGCACTCAGCGAGTCGGCGGCGGCCTGCTCGGGGATCTGCAGCGACACATAGCGCTCGCCGAACAGCGTCTTGGGCAGGAACCGAGCCGCGACGTTGCTGGGGATCACGTCGATCTTCTCGGGATCGATGGCGAGATCCAGCACGGCGCCGTCGGCCGTCGGGGTGATCTTGCGGACCTCGCCGACGACCAGGCCGCGGACCTTGACGTCGGAGTGCACCGCGAGCTGGTTGCCGACCTTGTCGGTGGTCAGGGTGACCTTGGCGACCGGGGTGAACGCCTTGTTGTACATCGCGATACTCAGGGCGACCAGGCCGATGATCACCGCGATGAACGCCAGGCCCAGGAGCCTGCGCCGGATCGTCTTGCCGAGGCTTCGCGTGCTCATCCCGCGATCCTCACTGTCGTGGTGGTGCCCCAGATCGCGAAGCCGATGAAGAAGTTCACCAGCGCGACGGTCACGATCGTGGTCCGCACCGCGCGGCCGACGGCGATACCCACGCCCGCGGGGCCGCCGCTGGCGTTGTAGCCGTAGTAGCAGTGGGTCAGGATGATGATGATCGCGAAGATCAGCACCTTGCCGAAGGACCAGAACACGTCCTCAGGTGGCAAGAAGAGATTGAAGTAGTGGTCGTAGGTGCCCGCCGATTGGCCATAGAAATAGACCGTGATCGTTCTGGACGCCAAATACGACGACAGCAAACCGATGATGTAGAGCGGGATGACCGCGATGAAGCCCGCGATGATCCGGGTGGTCACCAGGAACGGCAGGCTGGGCACGGCCATGACCTCGAGCGCGTCGATCTCCTCGGAGATCCGCATGGCGCCGAGCTGCGCGGTGAAGCCGGAGCCGACCGTCGCCGACAGCGCCAAGCCCGCCACCAGCGGCGCGACCTCGCGGGTGTTGATGTAGGCCGACGCGAAACCGGAGAAGGCCGCGGTGCCGATCTGGTCGAGGGCGGCGTAGCCCTGCAGGCCGACGACGATGCCGGTGAACACGGTCAGGCCGACCATGACCCCGACGGTGCCGCCGATGACCGCGAGCGCGCCGCTGCCGAAGCTGACCTCGGCCAGCAGCCGCATGGTCTCGCGCATGTAGCGGCGCAGCGCGCGCGGGATCCACGCCAGCGCGCGGATGTAGAACGAGAGCTGGTCGCCGAGGTTGTCGAGCGTCTGGAGTGGACGGTCGACGACCTTCTTGGCGGTGTCGGTCACGGAGGCCATGATCAGCTCCCCTTAGCCGGGACGACCGTGAGGTAGACCGCGGTCAGCACGAAGTTGACGAAGAACAGCAGCAGGAAGGTGATGACGACGGACTGGTTCACCGCGTCGCCGACGCCCTTCGGGCCGCCCTTCGGGTTGAGGCCGCGGTAGGCGGCCACGACACCGGCGATGAACCCGAAGATCAGCGCCTTGAGCTCGGAGATCCACAGGTCGGGCAGCTGCGCCAGGGCCGAGAAGCTGGCCAGGTAGGCGCCGGGCGTGCCGCCCTGCAGTACGACGTTGAAGAAGTAGCCACCCATCACGCCGACGACGCTGACCAGGCCGTTGAGCAGCACCGCGACGAGCATCATCGCGAGCACGCGGGGCACGATCAGCCGCTGTACCGGGGAGACGCCGAGCACCTCCATGGCGTCGATCTCCTCGCGGATGGTCCGCGAGCCGATGTCGGCGCAGATCGCCGACCCGCCCGCGCCCGCCACCAGCAGCGCGGTCACCAGCGGCGCAGCCTGCTGGATGATCGCCAGCACGCTGGCCGCGCCGGTGAACGACTGCGCGCCGAGTTGCACGATCAGCGTGCCCAGTTGCAGCGCCACGATCGCGCCGAACGGGATGGCGACCAGCGCGGTCGGCAGGATCGTGACGCTGGCGATGAACCAGCATTGCTGGATGAACTCACGGGCCTGGAACGGCCGCCGGAAGACGTTGACCACTACGTCGAGACCGAGCGCGAACAGGCGCCCGGTCTCCCGAAGTGCCCCGGCTCCGGGGAAGTTGGCGGTCGCGGTGGTCACTTTCCACCGCCGGGCGGCTGCGGCCATGACGACTCGGGCAGCCGAGCCACCTGGGTGTCGGAGAGGTCGCCGTGGAAGCTCTGCGGCGGGTCGCCCACCGGACGCGGCGCCTGCCGGGGAACCGGCTGCGGCCGGTGCGCGTTGACCGACTGCGGGGCGGGCTTCAGGTGCGAGTGCACGTTGTAGCGGGCGCGCTCCTCGTCGGTCAGCGACTGGATGATGCCTTCCTGCGCCGCCGGCGGCAGCGTGTGCAGGATGCGCATGACGCGGTCCTTGCGTCGGCGAACGCCCTGGCGGACCGGCATGCCCGGGGTCGGCTCGATCTGCGGGACGACACCACGCAGGTCCTCATCCGACGACCCGTCAGAGTGCCCGGCGTCGGCGTGCGCCTGCTCGCGGGCCATCTGGGCGGCGTCCTTCTCCTCGGACATGCCGATCGGCCCGAGCCGACGACCGTTGAGGAACTGCTCCACCACGGGCTCGTCACTGGTCAGCAACACCTCGCGCGGACCGAACATGACCAATTCCTTGCGGAACAACATGCCCAGGTTGTCCGGCACCGTGCGCGCCAGGTTGATGTTGTGCGTGACGATGAGAATGGTGGCGTCGATCTGCGCGTTCAGATCGATAAGCAACTGCGACAGATACGCCGTGCGGACCGGGTCCAGACCCGAGTCCGGCTCGTCACACAGAATGATCTCCGGGTCAAGAACCAACGCCCGCGCCAGACCCGCACGCTTGCGCATACCGCCGGAGATCTCACCGGGAAGCTTCTTCTCGGCGCCTTGCAGACCGGTCAACTCAAGCTTGTCCAGCACGATCCGCTTGATCTCGGCCTCGGACTTCTTCGTGTGCTCACGCAACGGGAACGCCACGTTGTCGAAGAGGTTCATCGACCCGAACAGCGCGCCGTCCTGGAAGAGGACGCCGAAGAGTTTGCGCGTCTCGTAGAGCTTGGCTTCGCTGCATGTGACGATGTCGACGCCGTTGATGACGCACTTGCCGCGGTCGGGCTTGAGCAGGCCGATCATCGACTTGAGGAAGACGGACTTGCCAGTACCCGACGGGCCGAGCATCACCGACACCTCACCTGGGGGCAAGGTCAAAGTGACATCCCGCCAGATGGCCTGCTTACCGAAGGACTTGGTCAGACCCTCGATGACCACCTCGGCGCCCATCGAACCTCCCGGAACTCAGCTCCACCGACCGCTCCGCCTGCGTGAACGGTGTCTTCCATGCAACGACGGCGGACCCTCCGGGTTACTGGAGAAGTTACCGACGAGTTGGGAACGTACCTGGATGGGCCTTGCCGCACGAATCCGGGTATGACCTAGCGCACAGTTAGTAGTCCTGACCTGCGGGTCACGGCGTGCGCGACCCGCTTTGCCGGGTCACAATGCGGCAGTGAGTAGCGACGAACGTACCGAACGTCAACGGGACCTGCGGCGGCGACTGCGTGCCGCGGGCAAACTTTTCACGCCACCGCGGCCGGACAATCCCCTGCCCCGTGACGTGGTGATCGAGTTGGGCCGCGGCTTCGGAACCGCCGTGAGCGAAGCGCTCGAGGCTGACCGAACGCTCGGTGGTGAGCGACGGGATTAGGCGGCTTGGCGGATTAGGCGGCTCCGCGGATTAGGCGGCTGGGCGGCTTGGGCGGTGGCGCCTGTTTGGGTGGTTCGCCTTGATTTGGGGCCCCTCGAATGGGCCTGCGCGGGTCAAAAAGGTGGGCCAAGTGAAGCCCACCCGCGCCCAAAGTTTAGGCCCATTCACCCCAAATCAAGGCGAACCACCCAAACAGGCCGTTCTGCCGGGCCCGTTGCGATTGGCGTGTGCGTGGGTGCGCGGGGTGCGTGGGTGCGCGGGGCGCCGCGCCAAAGCCGAACGGGGTCCCCGCGCGTTGCGCGGGGACCCCGTCGGAAGAGGTGAAGCGTCAGATCACTTGACGGAGATCTTGGCGCCAGCGGCCTCGAGCTTCTCCTTGGCGGCCTCGGCGGCCTCCTTGTTGACCTTCTCCAGGATCGCCTTCGGAGCGGCCTCGACCAGCTCCTTGGCCTCCTTCAGGCCCAGGCCCGAGACGACCTCGCGGACGACCTTGATGACCTGGATCTTCTTCTCGCCAGCCGACTCGAGGACGACGTCGAACTCGTCCTGCTCCTCAGCGGCCTCAGCCGGAGCAGCGGCGCCACCGGCGACGGCGACGGCGACGGGGGCGGCGGCGGTGACCTCGAAGGTCTCCTCGAACTGCTTCACGAACGCGGACAGCTCGAGCAGCGTCATTTCCTTGAACGCGTCGAGCAGCTCGTCGGTGCTGAGCTTCGCCATGGTGGCGGTTCCTTTCACTAACACACCCGGTCTAGCGGGCGCGGTGTATTTCCGGGTGGTTTCGTTCAGCTCTCGGCTGCGACAGCGTCCTCAGCGGGAGCCTCGGCGGCGGGGGCGGAGCCCTCGGCGGCCTTCTTCTCCTGCAGGGCAGCGGCCAGGCGGGCGATCTGCGAAGCCGGGGCCTGGAACAGACCGGCGGCCTTGCTGAGGTTGCCCTTCATCGCGCCCGCCAGCTTGGCGAGCAGCACCTCACGGGAGTCGAGGTCCGCGATCTTCGCGACCTCTTCCACCGTGAGCGGGCGGCCATCCATGTAGCCGCCCTTGATGACCAGACCCTTGTTGTCCTTCGCGAAGTCGCGCAGGACCTTCGCCGCGTCCACCGGTTCGCCTTCGACGAAGGCGATCGCGGTCGGACCGAGGAAAAGGCTCTCCAGTCCTTGGACACCCGCGTCGGCGGCGGCCCGCTGGACGAGGGTGTTCTTCGCGACGCGATAGGTCGTGCCAGTGCCGAGAGCGCGACGCAGCGTGGTCAGCTGCGACACGGTGAGGCCCGTGTACTCGGTGACGACGGCAGCCGAGCTGTTGCGGAACTTGTCCGCGATCTCGGCGACTGCGTTCACCTTCTCAGGCTTCGCCATGGTCGCCTCCTCTCGTGTGGGTGTCGCCGGTATCGCACCCCAGAGACGACAAACGCCCCGGCGCAGTGGCACGGGGCGTGAACAAGCGCATGGCGCTTGGCAACTTCCTCGTCCTCCTGCGCGGGCCGCCCACGTCCGGGGCACTTCGTCTTCGTCCACCCGGGGGTGTCGGAAGAAACCAGCGGTCTTCGGTAGAACCGTTCGCAAGAGTACGTGGTGCGCGGCGCGGTCTCCAAATCGGGTCCACGGCATGATGAACACGTGGCCGACAACGACGAGCCCAAGGGCCTTCCCCCCGCCTCCGGCGACCGTGGCATCTGGCCGACCGACCCCCAGGTGCCCTACGTCCCGCCGGGCGACGTCCCAGCACCCCCGCCAGCGTTCCAGGGGTCGCCGGAGTGGCGCGAGTTCCAGGAGTTCCAGCGCTTCAAGGAGTTCCAGCGCGGCGAACTCCCCCCGGCCAAGCGCCGCCCGCTCTGGCTGAAGGTGCTGCTGGGCAAGTGGGTCCGCCGCCTGGTGTTCCTGTTGATCCTGTTCATCGCGGCCGGATGGGCTTACCAGCACTACTTCGGCGACCCGAACGAAAACCTCCCGGCCGCCCAGACGGGCGGCGGCTCGACAAACCGCACACAGCTGTACTCGGATACACCGAAGGAAGCCGTGCGGATGCTCTACGACAACATCGCCCAAAACACCCCTATACAGGCCTGCAGCCGGTTCGAGTCCGAAGCGATTGGGCAGAAGTTCGCCAACGCCTTCAACGCCCCTGACTGCCTCACCGCAATGAAGCGGCTGAACGCCGAGGTGGGCACTGCCAACGACTACGCCGAGCCAACCTTCCCGCCCCCTATGAAACTGGTTCCTGATATCAACGGCATCGTTGTGATCAGCTCCTGCGAAATGATCGTCCGCGACGGGCCCCGGCTCGGGAAGCTGACGGTCAAGAAGATCCCCGACGCGCGGGGCGAGCAGTGGATCATCTCGGACTACGCAAAGGAGACGTGCCCCACCGTTCAGCCGACCGGATGACCTGTGATGGTGGATCGTCTCCGTAGCGGTGATCATCGCCCTCAACGCCATAGACAAGAACAAGAACAAGGCCGCATAACGCGAACGGCCCCGCCGAGGCGGGGCCGTTCGTGGTCTATGCGAGATCAGACCTGCACTTCATCCTCAAGGAGGTTGCGGGTGCGGGCCGGATCGACCGGGATGCCGGGGCCCATGGTGGTGCTGAAGGTGATCTTCTTCAGGAACCGGCCCTTGGCCGCGGACGGCTTCGCCCGCAGGATCTCGTCGAGCGCGGCGGCGTAGTTCTCCACCAGCTTGGCCTGGTCGAACGAGACCTTGCCGATGACGATGTGCAGGTTGGCCTGCTTGTCGACGCGGAAGTTGATCTTACCGCCCTTGATCTCGTTGACCGCCTTGGTGACCTCGGGGGTCACGGTGCCGGTCTTCGGGTTCGGCATCAGGCCACGCGGGCCAAGGATGCGGGCGATGCGGCCGACCTTGGCCATCTGGTCGGGCGTCGCGATCGCGGCGTCGAAGTCGAGCCAGCCGCCCTGGATGCGCTCGATCAGGTCCTCGGAGCCCACAGCGTCGGCACCGGCGGCCTCGGCCTCAGCGGCCTTGTCGCCGGTGGCGAAGACGATGACGCGGGCGGTCTTGCCGGTACCGTGCGGCAGGTTGACGGTGCCGCGGACCATCTGGTCGGCCTTACGCGGGTCGACGCCGAGGCGGATGGCGACCTCGACGGTCGCGTCCAGCTTCACCTTGGAGGTCTCCTTGGCGAGCTGAGCGGCCTGGAGCGGGGTGTAGAGCCGCTCCTTGTCCACCAGCTCGGCGGCCTGACGGTAGGCCTTGCTGCGCTTTGCCATTGCTGTTCCTCAATTTCGTAGCACGCCCTGGGCAGGAAATCCCGAGCGTCCGGATCAGTCGTGGTGCGGACCAGCGCCTGGTCCTCCCACACTTGCTGGGTCTTGCGAACTGCTTATTCGACCGTGATGCCCATCGACCGAGCAGTACCGGCGATGATCTTCGCGGCCTGGTCGATGTCGTTGGCGTTGAGGTCGGCCTGCTTGGTCTCGGCGATCTCGCGCACCTGGTCCCAGGTCACCTTGGCGACCTTGACCTTGTGCGGCTCAGCCGAACCCTTCTCCACACCGGCGGCCTTGAGCAGCATGCGCGCGGCGGGCGGGGTCTTGAGCTTGAAGTCGAACGAGCGGTCCTCATACACGGAGATCTCGACCGGCACCACGGTGCCACGCTGCGACTCGGTCGCGGCGTTGTAGGCCTTGCAGAACTCCATGATGTTGACGCCGTGCTGGCCCAGCGCGGGGCCGACCGGCGGGGCCGGGTTGGCCAGGCCCGCCTTGATCTGCAGCTTGATGATCGCTGCGAGCTTCTTCTTCTTCGGTGGCATGTCCGTACTTTCCTGTTATCGCGTTGTCCACCGGGCGCGAATGGCTGCGCCCCCGATGGCTGTCCGGCCCGAAGCGGACCGGTCAGATCTTGGAGACCTGGGTGAACGACAGCTCGACCGGGGTCTCCCGGCCGAAGATCGACACCAGGACCTTCAGCTTCTGCCCGTCGGCGTTGACCTCGCTGATCGTGGCGGGGAGCGTGGCGAACGGGCCGTCCATGACGGTGACCGACTCGCCGATCTCGAAGTCCACCTCGACCTGCGGGCCGCGCGACTGCGCGGTGGCCGAACCCTTCGCGGGCTTGGCCTCCTCGACCTGCGGAAGCAGGAACTTCAGCACCTCGTCGATGGTCAGCGGCGACGGCTTGGAGGTCGCGCCGACGAAGCCCGTCACACCGGGGGTGTTGCGCACCGCGGACCACGACGGGTCGTTGAGCTCCATGCGGACCAGGATGTAGCCGGGCAGCACCTTGCGCTGCACCTGCTTGCGCTGGCCGTTCTTGATCTCGGTGACCTCTTCGGTCGGCACCTCGACCTGGAAGATGTAGTCCTCCATGTCGAGGGTCTGGATCCGGGTCTCGAGGTTGGTCTTGACCTTGTTCTCGTAGCCCGCGTAGGAGTGCACGACGTACCAGTCGCCCGGGGCGCGGCGCAGCGCGTCGCGCATCTCGGCGACCGGGTCGGCCGGGGCCTCGTCGATGGGGGCGGCCTGCGCCGGAACCTCGGCGACGTCCGCTTCGTCTTCCGCGGCGTCGTCAGTGTCGGCGGAGTCGTCCGCGGCGTCGGCCTCGGTGGACTCGACCTGGCCGTCGGCCGACTCGAGGAGCTCCTCGTCGTCGGTGAGGCTGGTCGGCTCGCTACCGTCGGCGGCGCCGTTCTCGGAGGTCACAGTTGGTCTCGCTTCCTTTCATGAATCACGTGCTCCGGGTATTCGACCGGTGCGCCGCGTCGGGCGCAAATCAGCCGAACAGCCAGAACACGCCCTTGCCGAGGCCGAGGTCAAGGCCCGAGATGAGGGCGATCATGAAGGCCACGAACACCAGCACCACGGTGGTGTAGGCGATCATCTGCTTGCGCGTGGGCCAGATGACCTTGCGCAGCTCGGAGACGACCTCGCGGAGGAACCGGGCCATCCGGGCGAAGATCGAGCCCTTCGAGTCCTTGCGGTCCCGGCTGGGCGTCGGGCGGCCCTTCTTGTCGGCCGCGTCGGCGTCGGACTTGGCCACGGACTTGGCCTTGTCCACCTTGCCGTCGGCGTCCTGGCGGGCGGCCGGACGGGCCGTGCCGCGACGCTCACGCCGCGCAGCGGCGGTGACCGGACGAGAAGGGCGCTCCTGCCCCTCTTCCCGCTCCTTGTCCTCGGCCACGCCATCCTCCACTCGATGTGTACTACCCGGTCCGGTGCGGGGTCAGCCGCACTCGGACGCAAACGCAGGGGCGACAGGACTCGAACCTGCAACCTGCGGTTTTGGAGACCGCTGCTCTACCAATTGAGCTACACCCCTTCGCGAGGCCCGTATGGGCCGCGCTCAGGCGCCTCTGACCAACCCACTTTATAGCCAAGTGGAACCGGCCAGGGCGCTCAAGCACGGAAGCATACGGCACCCGGCCCGAGGCACCGCAACCGAGTACCCCGAGCCGGTCCCGCGTTCGATCAACTGGCGGTTACCCGCAGCGACGCGAGCGCGTCGGCCAGGCGGGTGATGCCCTCTTCGATCTGGTCGACCCGCACGCCCGAGTAGGCCATGCGCAGCGTCGACTCGCCGCCTTCGAGCAGGAAGTCGGTGCCCTTGACGAAGGTCACACCGCGCTCCTCGGCCGCGGGCAGCAGCTTGGCAACGTCCACGCCGTCGCCGAGGTCCACCCACATGAAGTAGCCGCCCTCAGGGGCGGTGAACTTCGCCTCCGGGATGTGCTTCTCCAGCGCCGCGCACAGCACCTGCACCCGCTCGGCCAGCGCCGCGTTGACCGTGGCGATGGAGCGCTCCATGCCGCCGCTGACGCAGAACTGGTGCACGATCGCCTGGGCGAGCATGTTCGGCGAGATGTAGGTGTTGGTGGCCCGGACGAAGACCCGCTTGATCAGCTCGGCCGAGCCGACCAGGTAGCCGACGCGGGTGCCCGGCGCCACGGTCTTGGAGAACGAGCTGGCGAACACGACGCGGCCGCGGCCCTCGTCGAGCTCCAGCATCGAGGGCAGCGTCTCGCCCGCGAAGCGGATCCGCACGTACGGGTCGTCCTCGAAGATGACGAAGTCGTACTGCTCGGCCAGCTCCAGCAGGCGCTTGCGCTTGGCCAGGCTCAGCGTGTAGCCTGCCGGGTTCTGGAAGTTGGGGATGATGTGCGCGAACGTCGGCCGCAGGCCGCCTTCGAGCAGCGCGGCGAGTTCCTCGGTGTCGATGCCGTCGAGGTCCAGCGAGACCGGCCGCACGTCGGCGTCGCGGCCGCGCAGGCCCAGCAGGGTGCGGTCGTACGTCGGCTTCTCGACGATGACCGGCTGACCGGCCACGACGAGCTCGTCGAACAGGAACGCGTCGGCCTGCATCGAGCCATTGGTGACCAGCACCTGCTCGACCGGCACGCCGTGCAGGTCGGCGAGGAACTTGCGCAGCGGGGGGTAGCCGACAGCGGTGCCGTAGCCGAGCGCGCCGCCGGGGTCGGTGGTGAGTGCGGCGTCCGCGGCGGCCTTGAGGCCGTCGACATCGATGATGTCGAGAGAAGGGGCGCCACGGGCGAAGGAGATGAGTTCGTTGGCCGTCACGCGTGAAATCTAGATGAACCGCGCGCGGGGAGCCTTTCGGGGGCTCCCCGCGCGTCGACGGCTCAGGCCTGGAACGGGGCCAGGGCGGCGATCGCGGAGGCGCGCTCGGCGTACTTCCACTTGGCGAGGTCGCCGACCGACTTGATGCCCAGCTCGGCGAGCAGTTCGTCGTGCTTGGCGGTCAGGCCTTCCAGCGCCGACGGGGGCGCGTCGAGCAGCTCGGCCAGACTCTTGTCCTCGTAGGCCTTGTCGACGAGCTTGTTCAGGTTCACAGCCACGGAAACGTCCTTCGGATCAGGTGATTGCGATCACTTAGCGTGCCCAGCCTGCACCCGAATGGAGGTCACCGCAATGGTGTCCAGTGACGTTTCCTCGAACAACCTATGAACGCGGGCGGACGACGGCGACCGGCTTGCCGAGCACGGTCTTCCCGTCGAACTTCGCGACAAGGTCGATCCGCAGCGTCCCGTCGTCGTTGATCGCGCCGATCTTGCCGCTGACCTCGACGACCGCACCCTTGTCGTCGTCGGGCACCACGATGGGCCGGGTGAAGCGGGCGCTGTAGCTGACGATCTCGCCACCGAGGTCGGTGGCGACGCGGCCCGCGACGGCCATCGTGAGCATGCCGTGGGCGATCACGTCGGGTAGTCCGACCTCGCGGGCGAACCGCTCGTTCCAGTGAATCGGGTTGAAGTCGAGCGCGGCCCCCGCGTAGCGGACCAGGTCCGCGCGGGTGATCGTCACCTCGATGGTGGGCAGCTCGTCGCCGACGCTGGTCATGCCTGCTCCTCCTCGGCGTCGCGGACCACCAGCTGCGCCTTGGCGGTCACCACGGGCTCGCCGCCCTCGGCGCTGATCTCGGCGCGCAGGGTGATGAAGTCGTTCCCGGCCCGACTCATGATGTTGTCGACGTAGGCGTGCACTACAAGCCGGTCACCGGCCACGACCGGGCGGTGGAACTCGAAGCTCTGGTCGCCGTGGACCATGCGCGAGTAGTCGAGGCCGAGTTCGGGGTCGGAGACGATCGAGTTGATCGCCGCCAGGTTGATGATCGTGGTGAACGTCGGCGGGGCCGTCACGTCCACATACCCGGCCGCACGGGCCGCCTCGGGGTCGAGGTAGACCGGGTTGGTGTCCCCGATCGCCTCGGCGAACTCCCGGATCTTCGCCCGGCTGACCTCATAGATCTCGGACGGCGGGTACGCGCGTCCCACAAACGACTGGTCCAGTGCCACGGCGAACAACCTACCCAACACACAGCGAAGGCCGCCCCAGCACCTGGGACGGCCTCACGCGCGCACTGACGCAGGCGTCAGCGGGTTTCCTTGTGCAGCTGGTGCGTCTTGCAGTTCGGGCAGAACTTCTTCATCTCAAGGCGATCCGGGTCGTTGCGCCGGTTCTTCTTGGTGATGTAGTTGCGGTGCTTGCAAGTCTCACACGCGAGCGTGATCTTCGGCCGCACGTCAGTAGAAGCCACAACAACCTTCCTTACATGACCAGAGAACCCGACCACCAAGGACGGGAGTCCGGGGGCTTGCCCCGGTTGGGATCTGCGTAGCGATGGCCGGACTTGAACCGGCGACACAGCGATTATGAGTCGCTTGCTCTACCGACTGAGCTACACCGCTTGGGTTACTGCCGTTGGTACTGCTTGACATGGATCAAGCCGCGCGACACCGCAGATATTTCCGGTGCCTCGCGGCCGATCTGCCGAGCCCCTTTACGGAATCGAACCGTAGACCTTCTCCTTACCATGGAGACGCTCTGCCGACTGAGCTAAAGGGGCCTGTCCCTGGGGACGGGCGTAACTTTACACAGCCTCGCCGCCAGCTCCAAAACGGGGGGTGGGCTTAGGAGAGCAAGGTCAGCACGGTCTCGTCACGCAAGCCTTTGGCCTGCGTGGTTCGCGCTTGCAACCACGCTTCGAGTCTGCTTTCCGACAGCGGCCGGGAGATCAGATAGCCCTGCGCGACGTCGCAGCCCATCGCAGCGAGTTGGTCGCGGGCGACATCCTCCTCGACGCCCTCGGCGACCACGGTCAGACCCAGCGAGTGACCCAGCTCGACGATCGAGCGCACCACGGCGAGGTCGCCGAGGTCGGTGCCCATGCCGAGCACGAAGCTCTTGTCGATCTTCACCTCGTCCACCGGCAGCTGGCGCAGGTAGGCCAGCGACGAGTAGCCGGTGCCGAAGTCGTCCACGGCCAGCACCACGCCCTGCGCGTGCAGCCTGCGCAGCACCGGCAAGGCCCGCTGCGGGTCGGCCATGACGCCGGACTCGGTCAGCTCCAGGGTGAGCAGCTCCGGCGGCACGCCGTGCTTGGCCAGGGCCGCGGCGACCCGGTCGGGGAACGCGGCGTCGTCGAGGCTGCGCACCGACAGGTTGACCGCCGCGGAGATCCGCAGCCCGCGGTCCATCCACTTGCGCACCCGGATCAGCGCCTGGTCCATCACGAACCCGGTCAGCGCGTCGACCAGGCCCGCGGCCTCGACGGCGGGGACGAACTCGTCGGGGTCGAGCTTGCCGAACTCGGGGTGCCGCCAGCGCACCAGCGCCTCGACGCCGAGGACCTGGCGGCTGGGCAGCGCGACCTTGGGCTGGTAGTGGACCTTGACCTGGCCGGTCTCCAGCGCCTGCCGGAACTGGGTGACCAGCTGGAAGCGGCGCAGGAAGATCTGTCCCATGGTGGGCAGGTAGGCGCGCACGTGCTCGCCGCTGGTCCGCGCGGCGCGCAGGGCGACGTCGGCCCGCTGCAGCAGCGCGTCGACGTCCAGCTCGACCGAGCGGGACTCGCCGTCTACCGACTGCGGCATCGAGTAGCCAACAACGGAGTTGGCCTCGACAGTGAGCCGATCGACCGGGTAGGGCGCCGCCAGGATCGCGCGCAGCCGCTCGGCGGTCGCGTGGGCTTGCGCGTCGTCGGTGTCGACCAGCAGCACGGCGAACGCGCCGCCCTCCAACCGGGCGATGGCGACGTCGGAACCCATCGCGTCGCGCAGGCGGCGGCCCGCGGCCACGACCATCCGGTCGCTCCAGGCGTAGCCGAGGGCGTCGGAGACGGTGGCGAGGATGTCGAGGTCGATCCGCAGCACGACCGACTCGGGGTGCCTACGCAGCGGCTCGCCCGCCGCGCGACGGAAGCCGAGTCGGTTGAGCAGGCCGGTCAGCGGGTCGTGGTAGGCGTCGTGGCGCAGAGTGGCCAGCAGCCTGCGGTTGTCCATGGCGGTGGCCAGGTGGCTGGCCATGGTGCCGATGAGCCGCACGTCGGGCCTGCCGAAGCCGCGCCAGCGGGAGAGCTTGTCGTGCGCCTCGACGATGCCGAGCAGGTGCGTGCCGCTGCGCAGTGGGACGACCAGGGCCTCGTCGGCACCGCGGCGCATGAGCGCGTGGCGGATCTCCGGGGCGGCGTCGCCCCGGCGGAAGTGCCGGACCTGGCCGCCGGGCAGCCGCAGCAGGGCGTCGGCGCGGGATCCGGTGGCGTCCACGGCGTGCATGTCGATAGGGAGGTCCTCGCCGGAGACCACGGTGTGCAGCGGGCGCTGGGCGTCGAACCGCAGCCGCAGCACCACCCTGGCCGCGCCGAGCTGGTCCTTGATCCGGTCGGCGATGACCTGCCACTCGTCGTCGCCGACGACCTCAGTGACCTCGGTCGCGTCGCTGACGCCGAGGGACGGCTTGGCCGCGGCCTGGTGGCCTGCGCGGGCCACGATGAGGCTGACCTCGGACAGCGCCTCCAGGTCGCGCTGCTCGCGCAGCATGCCGGAATAGGCGAGATAGAGGGCGGAGAGCCCGCCGAAGGCCAGGACGAGCAGCGGCCAGCCGGACTCGGCGTGCACCGCGACCTGATAGCCGATGACTGCCGCCGAGGCGTTGACCATGCCCAGCACCAGCGTGCGCAGCACCAGGCGCACCGCGGCGCCGACCCGCATCCGGCGGCCGAGGACGCGCACACACACCAGCGCGAGCAGGGTGCTGGACAGCGGGGCGACCAGGGCCCCGGTGATCACACCCGCCCAGGACGGCCCGAATCCGCCGAGCGCCTGGTTGATGGCGGCGGCGGTGGCGAAGGCGCAGGCGATCTCGAAGATCATCGCGCCCGCGTTGTAGAGGATCCTGTCGTGCACCCTGCGGACCAGCAGCGTGCCGACGCCCGCAACCAGGTGGGCGGCGAGCACGACCTCGAACGGGGCCACGAACAGGCCGATGACCAGCGGGATCTCGCAGAAGGAGATCGACCACGACACGCCGCCGCGCACATCGACGTTGATCGCGAGCTGCTCGGCGACCAGGAAGCCCATGGCGAGCAGCAGACCGATCCAGATCAGCTGCGGGCGCGGGTTGGACGGCAGCCACCACGACACCAGGCCTGCCGAGACCACCGCGGAGACGAGCACCAGGAGCGAGAAGACGAGGAACCGCCGATTGGGCGCCGGGTCCTCGACAAGCCAGGAGGGATTCTCGGGGCTCTCTGGGGTCGCCCCGGGCGACGACGCCAACTCGGGCGCGTCTGGGTGGTCCGGCATGCAACCTCCTCGCCACGGCCGCGCACGCGGGCCAGATTGGTGTCTCCCGCACATGGCGAGTCCCCCGACGGCCCGCTGACTGTACCCCGATCAGGCGAAAGGGTCACGTGTGCTAGTTACCCGCAGCCATCGTGAGATATGGGGTGACAAGCTGGTTAACAGTTCACCGTAAGACGTCTGACATGCGCCCATGCGCCGGAACATGATCACTGTTCGCGATCAAGAACGGCACCGACATCACTCTGTTGGATGAACCATCAACCCACATGGCGGTGCGCTTGGATGGCGGGGTGGACTCGCCAGCCATCGCCGCCGCGCACGCCGCCCGCCTCGCCGCCGCCGACCCGCTGCTGCCCGCGCCGCCGCCGCTGGCCGGGGTCGGCGTCCGGTTGACGGCCGACGCCGGCGAGGCGGCCGCGTGGTTCCAGGAGTCCGCGCCGGGGATGGCGTCGCGCACCTGGGAGCCCGACCGCAGGCACAACCTGGAGGTCCGGCTGGCGGGCGACGACCGCGCCGCCACCCTGGGCGAGCTGCTCGACCGGTGGGCGGAACGGATCACCGCCGCGGTCACCCCCGGCGACCTCGACGCCGCCGCGGTGGTCGAGCTGCCGAGCCGCGACACTGAGGCGGTGTCGGCGCTGATCCACCGGGGATTCGTGCCGTGCAGCGTCGTCGCCGTGCGCAAAGCGGGCCGGGCAGGCCTCGCGGGCGACCCGGACCTGCGAATCCGGCCCGCCGAGCCGGGCGACCTCGACATCGCGACCGAGCTGAACATGACGGTGGTGCGCTATGACGCGCCGTTCGGAAAGGTGACCCCGCGCGAGGACACCGAGGAAGCGCTGCGCAACCAGCTCGCCTTCCTGTTGGGCCAGCCCGCGCCGTCGGTCTGGCTGGCCGAGCGCGCGGGCCGGGTGGTCGGCGTCGTGCACTTCCAGCTCCCGCCGACCGCGGACTGGGCAAAGCGGTACGTCGCGGCCCCGTCGACGGCCTATCTGGCCTGCCTCGGGGTGGCCGAGGACGACCGCGGCGGCGGTGTCGGGGCGGCGCTGGCGGCCCATGCGCACTCGATGATCGACGCGGCGGGCCTGCCGGTGACGCTGCTGCACCACGCCTTGCCCAACCCGAGGTCGACGCCGTTCTGGTACTCGCTCGGCTACCGTCCACTGTGGACGATGTGGCTACGCCGACCGGTCGTCAGATAGGAAGCGGGCGATGTCGGCGATCTCCTGGTCGATCGCGCCCTCGATGCCCTTGGGAAGGGTGCCGAAGGGCTCGATCTCGATCCGGCCCCGCGCGCGCCGCCACGTCGCCACCGCGCGGCCGTCCACCAGGACCGCGGGCATGACGAACCCGCCACCCGCCTGGATGCGTTTGGCGTATGCGGCGGGAACGGCGAGGGTCCGGTCGCGGTAGCCGAGCAGGTAGGCGTCGAAGTGCCCGACCAGGCGGACGACCCGACCTGGGTCCTGGTGGTTCGGCTCGGCGCCGGTGAACGCCGCGCGTGCCTTGCCCAGCGGGAGGCCCGACCAGGCGGCGAAGTCCTCGGCCGTGGCCGGGGCGTGGCCGACGACGTAGCGCTCGGCCAGCCGCGCAAGCGCTTTCGCCTCGTCGAGGGTCGGCGACTCCTCCAACCGGACATAGGTGGGCTCGTCGTCGGACCGATCCGGGCCGCGGCGGATGACGCCGGTCAGCGCGGCGTACCCGATGAGGTGTGCGGGTGCCTGGGTCTTCGGATCGATCTCGATGCCTTCGGCGGCCAGCGCATCGACCAACTCGGCACGTGACTTCGGCGTCTTCGCGGCTTCGGCGATCACGTCGGCGCCGCGCGCGCAGATGTCGTCGGTCAAGCCCAACTGGGCGCGGCGGCCGCGCAGACCGTGGGCGAAGCGGGGGCCGAGCAGGGCCACGACCCAGCCCGCGTCCTCGGCGGCGAGCATGTGCAGGGTGCCGCGCATCGCCCAGGTGCGGACCACGGTCCCGTCGGCGACCGCGGCGTCGACGTCGGCCCGGGTGAGCCCGTCGGTCCTGGCCCGCACGGCGAGCCGGTTTGCCCGCACGTCCTGCGCCTGCAGGCCGACCACCCGGCGCACCGAGTCGGCCACCGACACCGGTCGAGCACCGGCTAAACCCTGCGACACAGTGCGCGCCACCAGCGAATCCATGCTCAAACGGTAGCGCCGCGCCGATTCATCAGGAAAAGTTCGGCGACCGTGGCAACCTTTTCCGCCCGCCTGGCGGTCTAGGGGGTGTTCGGGATTGAAATCGGTTAGCGACTGGGGGTGACGGCATGCAGGACGAACTCGACTTCGACGGGTTCGTCCGGGAGCGGTACGACCAGCTCTTGCGCTATGCCGTGATGCTCACCGGGCGACGGTGGGACGCCGAGGAGATCCTGCAGGAGGCGCTGGTGCGCTGCCTGCGCCGGTGGCGCAAGGTGCCCGCGGACAACGCGGTCGCCTACGCGCGTAAAGCGATCTACAACGAGTTTTTGCGGTCGGCCAAGCGCAAGACCGTGGTCACGCTCGACGAGATCGCCGAACAGCTGGACCTCGAGGACTTCTCCGGTGCCGTGGTGGCCCGCGAACACGTCCTCGCGGTTCTTCAGACACTGCCGCCGCGACAGCGCGCCGCTGTCGTCGCGCGATTCGTGCTCGACCTGACCGAGGCCCAGGCCGCGGTCGAACTGGGGTGTTCGGTCGGCACCATCAAGTCGCTGACCAGCCGAGGTCTGGCCAAGGTCAGGCAGACGTGGAAGGCGGGGGAATTGGCCGCGGACGCGGTCGCCTCGCCGGGAAGGAGGGGGGCATGATCGCGGACGAGCAGAACCGCACCGTGACCCGGCTCCGCCACGAACTGGGGGCCGTGGGTGTGCGGGCGCACACCGACCAGGTCGACAGGATGCTGCGGCGGGTGCACACCCGCAGGCGCGAACAGCGCCAGCACCGGATTCAGATGGTGGCGGCGCTGGCCGTGGTCCTGATCGCGGTCGCCGGGGCGTTCGTGGTGAGCTGGCGACAGGCCGAGCCCGACCAGATCGTCGCCGCCGACCTGGTGGTCAACTGGCCACTGCGCGGCGACCTGGCGACGGACACGGATCTGCTCCAGCGGGCCGAGCAGGCGTGGCGCGGGGGACCGACGCCGCCGACCGGCCCGGTGCACCCTGTGTACGCGGGCAAGCGGGTCTCCCGGACGGCGAGCCTCGTGGTCGTGGCCTTGGTGTCCCCGGTCGACCGGGTGCACAGCCGGGTCGCGTTCGTGACCAGCAAGATCAGCACAGACCAGAACGTGGACAGCGCTCGGCTCTCGGTCCGCGCGACGACACTGATCGGCCGAGGCCAGCGCGCGATCGGATTCCTTAACGCCACGGTCAACTCGGACGACGACGAGTTGCGCGGGGGCGGCGGTCTGGGCTTCATCCTGGCCGAGCCAGGGGTCACCGAGGTCAAGTACCGGTCCTCTGCCGAGGACGACGCCATGGCCGAGACCCCGCCACTGGCCCCGGACGGCGTCGCGTGGTTCGAGGCCCACAGCGGGATCGCGGCGTGGAACACCGTCATCGAGGTCCCCGGCACGCCGATGACGACGGTGAACTTCGCCGCCGGGGTCTATGAGGCGAACATCATCCCGGTCTCACTGTCGACGGTGGGGAACACGGTCAAGGTCGGCGGCGACGTTCAGGATGGGGATCTGATCGTGACCGTCAACGGCCTGGTCGGCGTGATCACGGGCACGGACGGGACCGTGGACACCCGCTTGAGCGAGTTCTATCGGGTCGGCGACCTGCAAACAGCGTTGACCAAGCATCCGGTGCGGCTGGTCGAGCGCGACGGCGCGACACACTTCGAGCTGAGCGGGCCAGGAGAGGTCCGGCCGACGAACCGGATCGTGCTTGTCGACGGCGACCTGAAGGTCGAGGTGGCCAAGGTCGCCGCGGACGGCTCACGGGTGGAGCGGACGGTCGATCCGACGACCACCGTCGTGGCGATGCGGGTGCGGAACCGATGAGCGCGAACACGACACCGGTGGGGGCGGAGCAGGCGCCCCACCCCCACCGGAACGCGCTAGTACGGTGCCGCCCAGCCGTCGCCCCAGATCGTCGCGGGGCCCCAGTCCTTGCTCAGGCGGAAATAGTGCTCGTGGTACGGGTTGAGCCCATACCAGCAGTAGCCGTAGTACCACCCGTCGAGGCTGTACCGGACCGTCGGCCCGATCTTGGCGTCCGGATACGGGTAGGCGTCGTAGATGTCGACCTTGAGCTGCTTGGTCCAGTACAGCGGATCGGTACTGCCGGTGCCGCGCAGGTTCACACAGACCGAGCCGCCGGTCGACGGCCAGAAGGTCCGCGACGTCAGGCTGGTCGAGAAGCTGTAGGAGAAGTTGAACGGCAGGTAGGACGCCGTCACGGCCATGGCGCTGACGGGGGAGTCGCGCGGCCGGTCCTTCCCGTCGTCGGGCAGCAGATCCATCCGCGGCGCCGACGGGTCGGGCCGCTGGGAGGTCTTGGTTGCCGAGACGTCGCGCGGCGACTTCGGTTCGTCTCTAACGTCGGCAATGGCTTGGGGAGCCGACACCACAATCGTCAACATGGACATGACCGCGATCAGATATCGCTTCGTTCTGGCCGTCTTCATCGTTATTCCCACAACGTCCCTCCCGGAGTCAGGAATGGAAAGTTAGTCACTGACCACGCTGGTCCACGTCCATCTTTCGGGTGACAGTAGGTCACCGCCCTCCGATGACCAGAAAAGTGCGACAAATGGCAGCAGGCAGGCGCTCCGAAGGGAGCAACCAGGTCGCGCATCCGGCATATTCAGTGAACATCCGGAGTACGGTCCCACCACCGCTTGGACGGGTCGTCGGTGGCGGGACCGCTGGTGAACGCCGCCACGGGGAGGACTCCCGGCCCCCCATTCACCGCACCGCATCGTGCCCCACCGGGCCGTGGTCCGAACAATTCATTGAATTTCCACGACAAGGCCCACCGAACACAGTTTTCCGCCGGGCCTGACCCGGCGGACCGACCCCCCGCGCGCTGCCCTCGCGCGCGACGGGGGGTATCGGGTCCGGCCGCATTTGCAGGGATGCGGCCGGGCCCGCCTTAATTCAGCCCTATTGCTTTGAATCAACTGTTGACCCACCCCCGGCACCGCTGACACGTCGGAGATCATCCGGTCGACCGCCAACGCCGCCTCGACGGCCTCGGCGCAAACAGAAACGGCCCTGAGCGCGAAGTTCGCACCCAAAGCCGCATCCAGTGATCATCCCAGGTCGTGCGGACGATCTCGTGTTCAGTTGTTTATGCTGGTCAAACCAGATTGTGGCGGGTAGAGGATTCGAACCTCTGTAGCTTTCGCGACGGATTTACAGTCCGCTCCCATTGGCCGCTCGGGCAACCCGCCGGGTCGTCCAGCTCGGCTGGACGGGAGGAACCATACCCAATGCCCGCCAGTGGGTTCCAATCGGTACCCCCACCCACGGGCGGCGGTAGCATCCTGGCCGACCAGGACCCTCGATGTGGAGGTGCGAGACACGTGGCGGACCCGTCTTTCGACGTGGTGAGCAAGGTTGACCGGCAGGAGGTGGACAACGCGCTCAATCAGGCCGCGAAGGAGTTGTCCACGCGGTTCGACTTCCGCAACACCGGGGCGGAGGTGAGCTGGAGCGGCGAGGAGGCGATCAGCTTCCAAGCCGACACCGAGGAGCGCTGTGCCGCGGCGATCGAGGTGTTCAAGGAGAAACTGATCAAGCGGAACATCTCGCAGAAGGCGTTCGACGTCGGCGAGCCCGCGCTCTCCGGGAAGGTCTACAAAGTCACCGGCACGCTGGTGCAGGGGATCTCCTCGGAGAAGGCCAAGGAGATCGCCAAGAAGATCCGCGACGAGGGCCCCAAGGGCGTCCAGGCGCAGATCCAGGGCGACCAGCTGCGCGTCACCGGCAAGAAGAAGGACCACCTGCAGGACGTCATCGTCCTGCTCAAGGGCGGCGACTTCGGCATCGCGCTGCAGTTCACCAATTACCGGTAGGCCGCGGGCGGGTGTGGGCGACTTGCTCACACCCGCCGCGCCGACCGCAACGATCGTGGCCCGGAACCGATGACACACGAAACGACAGGAGCCACGATGAAGGGCATCGTCCTCGCCGGAGGAAGCGGGACCCGGCTGCACCCGATCACCCAGGCGGTGTCCAAGCAGCTGCTCCCGGTGTACGACAAACCGATGATCTACTACCCGCTGTCGGTGCTGATGCTGGCCGGGATCCGGGACATCCTGATCATCTCCACGCCGGTCGACCTGCCGAACTTCGAGCGCCTGCTCGGCGACGGCACCCAGTTCGGCTGCCGGTTCAGCTACGCCGAGCAGCCTGAGCCCAACGGCCTGGCCGAGGCGTTCATCATCGGCGAGGAGTTCATCGGCGACGACCAGGTCGCGCTCATCCTCGGCGACAACATCTTCTCCGGGCAGAGCTTCCCCAAGCAGCTGCACGACACCGTCGCCGAGCTCGACGGCGCCGTGCTGTTCGGCTACCGGGTCAAGGACCCCCAGCGTTACGGCGTTGGCGAGGTCGACGCCGATGGCAGGCTGGTGTCGATCGAGGAGAAGCCCGCGCTGCCGAAGTCGAACCGGGCGATCACCGGGCTCTACTTCTACGACAACGACGTGGTCAAGATCGCCAAGGGTCTGACCCCGTCGGCCCGCGGCGAGCTGGAGATCACCGACGTCAATCTGGAGTACCTGCGCCAGGGCCGGGCCAAGCTGCTCGACCTCGGGCGGGGCTTCGCCTGGCTCGACACCGGTACGCACGACTCGCTGTTGGAGGCGGGGCAGTTCGTGCAGGTGCTCGAACACCGCACCGGCGTGCGGCTGGCGTGTCTGGAGGAGATCGCGCTCGAAGGCGGGTTCATCACCCCGGACCAGGCCTACGCGCTGGGCGAGCGGCTGGCCAAGTCCGGCTACGGCGAGTACGTGATGGCCGTGGCGAAGGCGGCGGGCGCGACAGGCTGACCTTCCGGCGCCGGGAATCGTCGAACGATCCCCTCGTTGAACAATTCTCTTGTTGAACAATCGGCCCAGCCCCGACCGAGGACGCAAGGCTTGGGGCTGAGCGAGGGGCGGTCAGGCCGCCATTCGCTCCAGGCGGGCGATTCGCTCGGCCATCGGCGGGTGGGTGGCGAATCTGCGGGCCATGGCCGCGCCGGGGCGGAACGGGTTGGCGATCATCAGGTGCGACTGGGCGACCAGCGCGGGCTCGGCGGGCAGCGGCGCGGCCCTGGTCCCCTCGTCGAGCTTCCGCAGCGCCAGCGCCAGGCCCAGCGGGTCACCGGTGAGGCGGGCGCCGGACTCGTCGGCCTGGTACTCGCGGGACCGGCTGACCGCCATCCGCACGATACCGGCGGCGACCGGGCCCAGCACCGCCACCGCGAGCAGGGCGATCGGGTTGTCGTCGTCATCGTCGCCGAAGACGCCGGTGATCATGGCGATCCCCGCGATCATGCTCACCGCCCCCGCCAGCGCACCCGCGACGCAGGAGATGAGGATGTCGCGGTTGTAGACGTGGGCAAGTTCGTGCCCGAGGACGCCGCGCAGCTCGCGTTCGTCGAGCAGGTCGAGCAGGCCCGTGGTGCAGCAGATCGCCGCGTTGCGCGGGTTGCGTCCGGTGGCGAACGCGTTGGGTGCCCTGGTGACGCTGACATACAGGCGCGGCATCGGTTGGCGCGCGGCCGTGGCCAGTTCCCGCACGATCCGGTACAGCGCAGGGTGTTCGGCCTGCGACACCGGCCGCGCGTGCATGGCCCGCAGCGCGTGCTTGTCGGAGTTGACGTAGGCGTAGGTGCTCATCAGCACCGCGACGACGCAGCCGACGAGCAGCGCCGTCCGCCCGAACAGCGAGCTGACCAGCAGGATCAGCGCACTCATACCGCCGAGCAGCAAGGCGGTTTTGAGCCCGTTGCCATGCCAGTGCACGCGTCGCCTCCCCGTGTGAAATCTGTGTTCAGCCCGGAGAACCAACGAGCGCCGACGCTGAGAAGTTCCTCAGTTGCCGCTCTCGCCCAGCCGCCAGTAGGTGGTGGGCCGCACGCGGCCACGCGAATATCCGCGCTCATCGAGCAGATGAGCCCGCACAGCCAGCATCGCCGCGCGCTCCCCCGCCATCCACACCTCGGGCAGCCCGTCCGGCAGATCCGCGCCCCGGATCGCGTCGACAAGGACGGGACTCTCCCCGGGCGGCACACCGTCGCGGTGCAGCCAGGTCACCCCGGCCAGCGCCTGCTCCTCGGCGGCGTCGGCCACCTCGATGAACGTCAGCACCCGCTTGTCGGCGGGCAGCGCGGCCAGGATCTGCCCGATCGCCGGGATCGCGGTCTCGTCGCCCGCCAGCAGGTACCAGTCGGCAGCGGGGTCGGGCTGATAGGCGGGCGAGGGCCCGACGAAGATCAGCTCATCCCCCACGGCGGCGCGCTCGGCCCACGCCGACGCCGGTCCGGAGTCGCCGTGCAGGACGAAGTCGAAGTCGACCTCATTGGTCGCCGGATCGTGCCTGCGGACGGTGTATGTCCTGGTCAGCGGCCGGACCTGGGACCAGAGCCCACGCGCGGCCTCCAGCGTCAGCGGCTCGGGGAGGGTGACGTCCTCGGGGTAGAAGTAGAGCATCACGTTGGTGTCGGTGCTCGCCCCGGCGAGGCTCGCCAGGGACTCGTCGCTCACGGTCACCCTGGCCATGTGCGGGCTGACCCGCTCGACCCGGACGACGGGCACGCGCCACAGGCGGGTCTCCGGTTTGCGGGAGCGCCTGCGGGTCGGGGTATCGGAATTGGCGTTCATCGGTGTTTATTGTTCGCTCATGGCGCTGCGCACTGGTCTTGAGGGCCTGGAGACGGCCGCTCAGCGGCTCGCGGACCGGTCGCTGCTGGCGGATCGGGGCGATGGGTGGGAGACGGACTGGGTGGTGATCTCGGCGTGCCGGTGACCACCTGTTGGGGAGGAGAAGCCTGTGGCCCGGATGCCGACCCCCAGACGACATCCGGGCTCCCGAGAGGGACTGTACATAACATGACTAAACGATCATGGGGCGCCTGCTTTGCCGACTGCACTACGCCGACGCACTCTGATCTCTTGAAGAACGCAAAAGTGGCCACCGGTTGTGCACCAGTGGCCACTTCTCATACGCGAACTCACGTCGCGGAGAGCTATCCCCGAAGTTCGTTCGTGCAGCACTTGGGGCCGCCGCCGGACTTGCGGAGTTCGGAGATGTCGACCATGACCGGGTTGTATCCACGCTGAGCCACCTCAGCCGCCAACCGAGTCGCCTCCACCGGCAGCACCACGTTCCGACCGTCCGACACAGCGTTCAGGCCGAGGCAAACCGCGTCCTCTTCGGTTGCGATCACCGCGTTCGGGAACATGCGGGACAGGACTCGCTGGGTGCCTGCGGAGAAAGCCTCCGGGTAGTACGCCACCTCAGCCGGACGGCCGTCGCGGGCCTCCGACAGGACGAACAGGGCCACGTCGAGGTGGTAGTACCGAGGGTCCACCAGTTGCAGCGAGACGACCGGAACTCCCAGGACTTCCTGGGCCTCGGCGTGGGCACCCGGGTCCGTGCGGAAGCCAGTCCCGGCGAGCAGGACCGAGCCCGTCCACGTGAAGTCGCCCTCGGCCTCGTTGATGCACTGCGGCATCACGACGTCGCGGTAGCCGTTGTCGAGGAACCAGCGGCGGAAGTGGTCGGCTTCGGCGGCCCGCTGGGGGGCGCGGAAGCGGGAGCCCAGCACCCGACCGTCGACGACGGTGCCGGAGTTCGCCGAGAAGACCATGTCGGGCAGGCCCGCGGCTGGTTCGATCGTCTCGACCGTGTGGCCGAGGGTCTCGTAGGTCTCCTTCAGCGCCGTCCACTGCGCGACGGCGAGGTCTGTGGAGACGGGTTCGTCCGGGTTCATCCACGGGTTGATCACGTATTCGACCGTGAAGTACCTGGGTTCGCACATGAGGTACCGGCGGGTCGTCGGGGCGCGCTCTGGGTGCACAACCTCGACCGCGGAGTCGGACAGTAGCGTCATGGATCGAAATGTAGAGCCGGACTTCGCATACGACAATGTCGCAATCTTGCTCGTAGACCTGCATTATGTTGCGTGTGGACATCATAGATCAGCGAATCATTGCGCAGCTTGTGGCGGACGCCCGGTCCAGTTATGCCGAGATCGGCAAGGTGGTGTCACTCTCCGCACCCGCGGTGAAACGGCGGGTTGACCGGCTGCTGGAAACGGGGGTGCTGCGCGGGTTCACCGCGGTGGTCAATCCGGAGGCGTTGGGGTGGGGCACCGAAGCCTTCGTCGAGGTGCACTGCCAGGGCAATGTCAGCCCGGACCGGATCCGGCAGCGGCTCGAACCGCTGACCGAGGTGGTCGCGGCCTACACCGTCTCGGGCGCGGCGGATGCGATCGTTCACCTGCGGGCGGCGAACATCCACCACCTTGAGGACGCGCTCGAGCGGCTGCGGGCGGTCGACATGGTTTCGCGGACCGTCAGCACTGTGGTGCTGTCGACACTCCTCGAGCGGCCGCCCGCGCCCGAGCCCGGATAGGGTCCGGGGGCATGACCGAGGTTCTGCTCGACCGCCGTGACGGCGTCGGTGTCATCACGCTCAACGCTCCTGGCCGCCGCAACGCGTTGACGTTGACTATGTCCGCGGAGCTGGCGGACGCGGTGAAGGCCTGTGAGGGCGATCCCGCGATCAAGGCGATCGTGATCACCGGGACGCCGCCCGCTTTCTGCGCGGGGGCCGACCTCACTCTGCTGGGTGAGTCTCGGGAGGAGGGGCTGCGGGCGATCTACGCCGGGTTCCTCGCCGTGGCGAACTCGACGCTGCCGACTATCGCGGCCGTGGGTGGCGCGGCGGTGGGCGCGGGGTTGAACCTGGCGCTGGCGGCCGACGTGCGGATCGCGGGGCCGCGGGCGCGGTTCGACGCCCGGTTCCTCCAGCTCGGCATCCACCCGGGCGGCGGCATGACCTGGATGCTCCAGCGCATCGTCGGGCCACAGACGGCGACCGCGATGACGCTGTTCGGCAAGATCCCGGACGCCGCCGAGGCGCTGCGGTTGGGGCTGGTCCACCTGGCCGTCGAAGGCGAACAGGACGCGATGGTCGACGCGGCGGTGGAATTCGCCGGGCCCGCCGCGGTGGGGCCGCGGGACCTGATCAAGTCCATCAAGCAGACGATGCGGACCACCGCGGGCCTGACCGAGCACGCCGAGGCGGTCGAGACCGAGTTGGTGGCGCAGGTGGCCTCGATGGACTCGCCGGAGTTCGAGCGGCTGTTGGAGCAGATGAAGGCCCGGATTTCGGGCCAGGCCTGAGACCCAGACCACACGACGGAACAAATGTACCCACATTCTGGGAAACTGTAACCCCGAGTTACAGTTATATGTGGGACTTGGGGGCCGGGTTGTGGATACTCGTCCCGCCGTCATCGTCGCGGGACTGTGACGTGTAGCGCGTTGCGGAGGTGTTGCGCCTTCCGATGCCTACTTTTGAAAGGTGGACGTGGTCGACGACCAGGTCGGTTGAGCAATCGCGAGCCAATGCAGGCGAGGGCGGAAGGTTACCCTCGAAGGTGATCGGCGAGCACGGCCGACGGACGGCGAACCTTGTCAGGAGAGAGGGTTCATGAGCACTAGTGTGGACGGCGGAGTGACCGGGAACGGGTCGACGCGACCGACCGGGGTGAAGCTCGACCGGGTCGTCATCCGCTTCGCGGGCGACTCCGGCGACGGCATGCAGCTCACCGGCGACCGATTCACCTCCGAGGCGGCCGCGTTCGGCAACGACCTGTCGACGATGCCGAACTTCCCCGCCGAGATCCGCGCCCCTCAGGGCACGATCCCCGGCGTCTCCAGCTTCCAGGTGCACTTCGCCGACTACGACATCCTGACCCCCGGCGACCGCCCCGACGTGCTCGTCGCGATGAACCCGGCCGCGCTCAAGGCCAACATCGCCGACCTGCCCGCCGGTGGCACGCTGATCGTCAACACCGACGAGTTCGTCAAGCGCAACCTGACGAAGGTCGGCTACGAGACGAACCCGCTCGAGGACGAGTCGCTGGCCGCCTACCAGGTGCACCAGGTCGCGATGGCCACGATCACGCAGACCGCGCTCGCCGACACGGGCCTCGGCAAGAAGGACGCCGAGCGCTGCAAGAACATGTTCGCGCTCGGGCTGCTGTCGTGGATGTACCACCGGCCGACCGAGGGCACCGAGGCGTTCCTGCGGGAGAAGTTCGCCCGCAAGCCCGACATCGCCGAGGCCAACGTGCTGGCGTTCCGCGCGGGCTTCTACTACGGCGAGACCACCGAGGCCTTCGCGGTCACCTACGAGGTCGCCCCCGCCGCGCTCCCCGCGGGCACCTACCGCCAGATCACCGGCAACACCGCGCTCGCCTACGGCATCGTGGCGGCGGGCGTGCAGTCGAAGCTGCCGGTGCTGCTGGGCACCTACCCCATCACGCCAGCCTCGGACATCCTGCACGAGCTGAGCAAGTACAAGCAGTTCGGCATCACCACGTTCCAGGCCGAGGACGAGATCGCGGGCATCTGCGCGGCCCTGGGCGCCTCCTACGGCGGCGCGCTCGGCGTGACCAGCACGTCCGGCCCCGGGGTGGCGCTGAAGTCGGAGACCATCGGCCTCGGCGTGATGACCGAGCTGCCGCTGCTGGTCGTCGACGTCCAGCGCGGCGGGCCGTCGACCGGTCTGCCGACCAAGACCGAGCAGGCCGACCTGCTGCAGGCGATGTACGGCCGCAACGGCGAATGCCCGGTGCCGATCATCGCCCCGCAGTCGCCGGCCGACTGCTTCGCCGCCGCCGTCGAGGCCACCCGGATCGCGCTGAAGTACCGCACGCCGGTGCTGCTGCTGTCCGACGGCGCGATCGCCAACGGCTCCGAGCCGTGGCTGATCCCCGAGCTCGACACACTGCCCGACCTGTCGGTCGAGTTCGCCACCGAGCCCAACGCCCCGGACGGCTCCGGCGAGTTCTGGCCCTACCTGCGCGACCCGGAGACGCTGGCGCGGGCGTGGGCCCTGCCGGGCACCGCCGGGCTCCAGCACCGCATCGGCGGCCTGGAGAAGCAGGACGGCACCGGCAACATCTCTTACGACCCGGACAACCACGACAAGATGGTCCGGGTGCGTCAGGCCAAGATCGACGGCATCGACGTGCCCGACCTGGAGGTCGACGACCCGTCCGGCAAGGCCCGCGTGCTGGTCCTGGGCTGGGGCTCCTCGTACGGCCCGATCGGCGCCGCGGCACGTCGGGTGCGCAAGCTCGGCCACGCGGTCGCCCAAGCGCACCTGCGCCACCTGAACCCGTTCCCGGCCAACCTCGGCGAGGTCCTGCGGTCCTACGACAAGGTCGTGGTGCCGGAGATGAACCTCGGCCAGCTGTCGCTGCTGCTGCGCGGCCGCTACCTGGTCGACGTGATCAGCTACACCAAGGTCGCGGGCCTGCCGTTCATGGCCGAGGAACTGCAGAACGTCCTCACGGACATCGTGAAAGGGGTCGACGCATGACCGCGATTGATCTTGGGCTGCCCGGCCTCGCGGGTGTGCCCACCACCGATGAGCCGCAGAAGGCCAAGGACTACAAGTCCGACCAGGAAGTGCGCTGGTGCCCAGGCTGCGGGGACTACATCGTCCTCAACGCCGTCCAGTCGTTCCTGCCGTCGCTGGGCCTCAAGCGGGAGAACATCGTCTTCGTCTCCGGCATCGGCTGTTCCTCGCGCTTCCCGTACTACATGAACACCTACGGGATGCACTCGATCCACGGCCGCGCCCCGGCCATCGCCACCGGCCTGGCCACCACCCGCCCGGACCTGTCGGTCTGGGTCGTCACCGGCGACGGCGACTCGCTGTCCATCGGCGGCAACCACCTGATCCACACGCTGCGCCGCAACGTGAACCTGAAGATCCTGCTGTTCAACAACCGGATCTACGGACTCACCAAGGGGCAGTACTCGCCGACGTCGGAGCCGGGGAAGGTCACCAAGTCGACCCCGATGGGCTCGCTGGACCACCCGTTCAACCCGGTGTCGCTCGCGCTGGGCTCGGAGGCCACCTTCGTCGGCCGCGCGCTCGACTCGGACAAGAAGGGCCTCACCGAGGTCCTCCGCCAGGCCGCCGAACACCGCGGCTCGGCCCTCGTCGAGATCTACCAGAACTGCCCGATCTTCAACGACGGCGCGTTCGACGTGCTCAAGGAACCGGGCGAAGCCGAGCGTCGGATCATCAACCTCGAACACGGCAAGCCGATCCGCTTCGGCGTCGAGGGCGAGTTCGGCGTGATCAAGTCGGGCTTCGGGTCACTGGACGTGGCCAAGGTCAGCGAGGTCGGCGAGGACGCCTTGGTCGTCCACGACGCCCACATCCAGGACCCGTCATACGCGTTCGCCCTGTCCCGCCTGTCCACCCAGGACCTGAGCCACACGGTGACCGGGGTCTTCCGCTCGGTCCGCCGTGAGACTTACGACGACCTGGCACGGGCCCAGGTCGACCAGGCGAAGGCAGCCAAGCCTGCTGACCTACGGTCACTGATGCACGGCAAGGACACCTGGACCGTCCAGCCCTGATTCCACATACCTCCGAAGGGCCGCCACCCGAACGCCGGGTGGCGGCCCTTCGCTTTGTCGGGGATCGGTCCGCGCGCTCGCCCCGGGCCGCAGCGCGCTCCGCAGTCGGGGCGACTCGCCGCTTCAGGTTGCCACCGGGCCGGGACTGATCGATTATGCGTGTTTCGGGTGTCTAACAAACATATTTCCGAATCCTTGACAACCGCATCCGCGCGGCCGAATATCGAACCGTCCGTTACTAACCTTCTGGTAGCGAGGTGTTCCATGCGTCGTCTTGTCGCCGTACTTGCGTCAGTCGTCGTCTTTGTGGGCCTTCCCACGACCCAAGCGACCGCGGCGGAGGCGTTCGACTCAGCCCCCGCCACCGCCGCCCTGACCCGCCTTGTCCCCACGCACTCGTCCCAGTTCTCGTTCACGGCCGTGCCCAAGCCGTCGAGCGGCGACTACTACTCCATCTCCGGTACCCCTGGCGCCGTCAAGGTTTCGGGCACCAGTCCCGCGGTGCTGCTCGCCGGTGTCGGCTGGTACCTCAAATATGTGGCCAAAGTGGACATTGGGTGGCCCGGTGACAGCCTGTCCCGGCTGCCCGCCACCCTGCCCGCCCCGGCCGCCACCATCACCAAGTCCGCGACCGTGGCCCACCGGTTCGCCCTCAACGACACCGACGACGGCTACTCCGGCGCCTACCGCGACTGGACGACCTTCCAGCGCCAGGTCGACCTGCTCGCCCTGCACGGCTTCAACGAGATCTTCGTCCAAATGGGTGCGGACGCGGCGTACTACGGCGCGCTGCAGGAGTTCGGCTACAGCAAGGCCGAACTGCAGTCCTGGATCCCGAGCCCGTCGCGCCAGCCGTGGTGGCTGATGCAGAACATGGCAGGCTTCCCGGGCCCGGTGTCCGAGCAGCTGATCACCGCCCGCGCCGCGATGGGCAAGAAGATCGTCGACCACACCAAGGCCCTGGGCATGACCCCGGTCCTGCCCGGCTTCTTCGGCACCGTCCCGCCGAACTTCGTGGCCAAGAACCCCACGGGTCGGGTGGTCCCGCAGGGCACCTGGTACGGCTTCTTCGACCGCCCGGACTGGCTCGACCCGCGCAACGTCATGTTCGGCCGGGTCGCCGAGGCTTTCTTCCGGCACCAGGCCGCGACGGTCGGCACCACGTCGATGTACAAGATGGATCTGCTGCACGAGGGCGGCGACCCCGGTGACGTCCCGGTCGGCGACGCGGCCCGCGCCGTGTTCACCGCGCTCGACACCGCGCGTCCCGGCGCCATCTGGGTCCTGCTCGGCTGGCAGAGCAACCCGCCGGTGGAGATCATCGACAACGTCGACCACAACAGACTGTTCATTGTGGACGGTCTGTCCGACAAGTTCGACAACACCGACCGCGACACCCAGTGGAAGGGCGCACCCTACGCGTTCGGCACCATCCCCAACTTCGGCGGCCACACCTCCATCGGCGCCAACTCCGCCGTGTGGGCGACCCGGTTCGACCAGTGGCGCACCAAGCCCAACAGCGCGCTCAAGGGCATCGCCTACCTGCCAGAGGGGACCGGAACCGACCCGGCCACCTTCGAGCTGTTCGCCGAACTGGCCTGGCGCACCGGCCCGATCGACCATACCGCCTGGTTCGCCGACTACGCCGCCCGTCGCTACGCGGGCACCGACACCCGCGCCGCCGCCGCGTGGGACCAACTGCGGCGCGGCCCGTACAGCATGCCCTCGGGCAGCTCGACCGAGCCGCAGGACAGCCTGTTCGCCGCCCGCCCCAGCCTGACCGTGACCAGGGCCGCGAGTTGGTCGCCCGGCGCGATGCGCTACAACGCGGTCACCGTGCGCCGGGCGCTGACCGAGTTGCTGGCCGTCGCCCCCGCCCTGCGCTCGACCAACGCCTACAAATACGACCTGGTGCAGACCGCGCGTCAAGCACTGGCCAACCGCAGCCGCGCCCTGCTGCCCGCCATCAAGTTGGCTTACGACGCTAAGGACCTCACCAAGTTCCGCGCACTCGCCGCGGAATGGAAGTCCGACATGAATCTGCTCGACCGGCTCCTGGCCAGCGACAAGAACTCACTGCTCGGCCCGTGGCTGCGCGACGCCAAGGCGTGGGGCACGACGGCGGCGGAGAAGACGGCGCTGGAGTACGACGCCCGGTCGATCATGACCACGTGGGGCACCAGCGACAACGCGCTGCACGACTACGCCAACCGCGAGCTGTCCGGCCTGGTCGCCGACTTCTACACGATGCGCTGGACCAAGTACCTCGACAGCCTCGACACCGCACTGGTGAACAACACCGCCCCGGCGGGGATCAACTGGTTCGCCGTCGAGGACGCCTGGAACCGCGAGACCAAGACCTACTCGAACACGCCCACCGGCGACCCGTACGCACTGGCCACGGAGGTCAACACGGCGTTGCCCCGGATGGTCGGCCCGATCACCGGCATCGGCGGCAAGTGCGTCGACGTCACCGACGGCAGCGCGACCCCGGGCACGGCCACGCAACTCTATGTCTGCAACCAGACCGCGGCGCAGACCTGGGAGATCCCCGGGGACAAGTCGATCAGGGCCCTGGGCCTGTGCCTGGACGCCCGTGGCGGCGGCACTGTCAACGGCACCGTCGTGCAGGTCTACGGCTGCAACGGCTCCCTGGCGCAGCAGTGGACCGCCCACCCGGACGGAACGCTGCGCAACGGCAAGTCGGGGTTGTGCCTCGACGCCGAGGCGAGCGGAACCGCGAACGGGACCAGACTGCTGCTGTGGAGCTGCAGTGCCGGGGTGAACCAGCGCTGGACGGTCCCAGCCTGACAGCCTGAGCAATGACGACAGGGCCGCCACCCATTTCGGATGGCGGCCCTGTCGCGGCGGTTCCTACCTAGACTTCTCGCTCCGACGCCGGTTCCACGCGGTGAATCCCGCTTTCTCGGCATCCGCGGCGGCCTTGAACCAGACCTCGGCCTTCGTCCGCGTGTAGTACGGCGAGTCCGTGGTGTGGAACAGCATCGAATCCGCGTTCCCCTTCACCGTGTACTCCCCGGACGGCGCGGAACCGTCGGCCTTCGGCTTGGCCGAGTTCGGTCCGTGCGGCCCAACCTCAAGCGCGACCGCCTGCTGTGGCACAGCAGTCTCACCACGCTCCGCTCCACCGACCCGGTTCCACGGCGAGAAGCCGGCCTGCTCAGCGTCCTCCGCGGTCCGGAACCACACTTCAGCGATGGTCACCGAGTAGAACGCGGACTCCTCGGTGTGGAACAGCATCGAGTCCACGTTGCCCTTGACGGTGAATTCCGGAGCGGGCGCGGACCCGTCAGCCTTCGGTTTGGCCGAATTGGCGTAAGCACCGGCCTCCCAAGTCGGAGCGACCAGAGCCTGCGGAGCCTTCTGCCGATTCCACGGAGAGAATCCCGCACGCTCCGCATCGGCCGGAGTCTTGAACCAGACCTCAGCGATGGTTCGACCGTAGTACGGCGAATCCGTTGTGTGGTAAAGCATCGAGTCCTCGTTGCCCTTGACCGTGTACTCGCTCGACGGCGCCGCACCACCTGCCAGCGGACGAGCCGAACCCGCGCCGAAAGGTTCGATGGCGGGAGCGTCAGCGTCCGCGGAGATAGCGGACAGCGGTTCCGACGAGTCCGAGGACGGAGGCTCCGAGGACCACGACGAGCCACCATCGGCGGACTCGGCGGCGGCGTCGGGTTCGGTCGGCGAGTCCGCGCCGAAATCCTTCGACGCGGCGACCGCGCCGACCGCCCCGACACCAAGGGCGGTGGTGGGCGCTTCGTCGCTCAGCGAGCCCGACAGGGTGCCGGACTCGGTGCCGGACTCGGTGCCGGACGCCGCGCCGGATGCGGCTACGGGCTCAGCGCCGGACTCGGTGCCGGATACCGCGCCGGTCTCGGTCTGGACCGGGATGCGGGTGGTGGGGGTCTCGTCGATGAACTCGTCGCCCGGGCGCAGGGCCTGGGTGCGCTCGTCGTCGTCGAGGGTGCCCAGGGCCGAGTCCTGCGCACGCGCGGGGGCGGTGCGCTTCTTGACCTTGGGCTCCTTGGCCTTGAGCTCGGGGCCGGTGAACCGCTCCTCGCTGACCCTGACCTTTGGTTTGTGGGAGGCCCGCAGGACCAGCCAGGTGACCAGCGCGCCCAACAGGAAGGAGATCAGCAGCCAGACCCAGATCTGGCCGAACAGGTAACTCATGGCACGCCTCCTAGATGATCGCAAGGCGGTTCGCCGCCTGGCTCTTGCCGCGGTCCGCGTCCATGAAGCGGTCCTCGAATACCTCGACCCTGGGCTTGCGGAACACGCGGTCCAGCAGCCACACCACCAGCGCCCCGGCCGGGAACGCCACCAGCATCCAGAGCCACACCTGCCCGAATAGATAAGTCATGGCTCGTCTCCTAGATAACAGTGATCTCGACGCGGCGGTTGGCGGGCGCGCTGGGGGCGTTGCCCGGCAACGGTTTGCTCGCGCCGAAGCCCTTGGCGGTCATCTTGTCGGCGGGCACCCCGAGCTGGGCGAGCTGAGCCTTGACCGCCGCCGCGCGCTGCTCGCTGAGCTGCTGGCCGTCGAGGCTGTTGGCGACGTCGGCGATGTGGCCGGAGACCTCCAGCGAGACGTCCTTGCCCGCCAGCAGCGGCGCGATCTTCTGCAGCGTCGCGGCGCCGGGGCCGGTGAGTGTGCTCGAGTTGGGCTGGAACGTGATGCCCTGGGCCGCGAGCAGGTCGTTGATCTGCTTCTGCAGCGCGGCTTTGTCGACCGCGGGCGCGGGCGCCGGGGCGGCGACGGTCAGCTGGTTGTCGAACTTCACGCCAGGGGCGGCTGCGGCCACGGCCTGCGTGGCGGCGGCCTTGTCGGCCTCGGTCGGCACCGAGCCGGTCAACGTGATCGTGTTTCCGTCCCACTTGACGCCGCGGTCGCCGGGCGCGGTGCCCAGTAGGACGACGGCCTTGGCCAGGTCGGCCGGGGCGGCCGGGAGCGTGGCTCCGGGGGCGACTGCGAGATTGTTGACGACCGGGCGGCCACCAGCGACCTGGGTGGCCGCGGCGACCAGCGCCTGCCGGGCGGCCTCATCCGGGACGTTGCCGGTGAGGACGACCTGGCCGTTCTTGAGTTCGAAGCCGAGCGGGCCAGAACTCGCGGCCGGGGGCACGACACTGGCCGACGGGTTGGCGCTCGCGGGCGCGGGTGGTGTGGCGCCGGAACCGGAGCCGCCGGACCCGGTGACGTTGGCCGACCAGACGCCGCTGACGTCCTCGACCGCCGCGCGGGCGGCGTCGACCTTGTCGGCGGGCACGTCGGAGACGTTGGCGACGACACCGTCCATGTTGACCTTGGCCCCAGGGATGCCCGCGGCGCTCAGCGCGGCCAGCGATTTCGCGCCGAGATCGTCTTGGACGGCGTCGCGTTCACCCCACGATGTGAAGCTGGCCAGCAGCGCGAGCAGCGCCGGGATCAGCAACAAGCCGAGAAGCCATGGCAGCCAGCCGCCGCGACGTTCATATGTGGTCGTCTCAGTCCGGCGGACCAGGGTCTCACCGGGCTTGAGCGATTCTGCTACGGAACTTGGCATGGCCGCTCCGAACGGGACAAGCACCTCCGGCCGCCCACTTGAACGACCTCGTGCGCCCGAAAGGACGCAGGGTGTCTTGTATCACCGGAAATGGATCACCGCCACTTGGCGTGAGCGGATAACTCCCCCATGTGTGGGCCATTAACGCAGTGTTCGCCTGTCAGTGACCGTTGAGCCTCGGAACGAAACCACCCGTTCGGACCTGCGTCAGGCCAGCGGGCGGAACCCGACCCGCTCGGCCTCGGCCACGCTGCGGAACCAGACCTCGGCGATCGTCCGGTCGAACCGGGGCGACTCCGGGGCGCAGTAGCGCAGCGCCGTCACACTCGCCTTGATCGTGTACTCGCTCGACGGCGAGGAGCCGCCGGGCAGGGGCAGCGCCGATCCCGGGCCGAACGGCCCCGGCGGGACGAACGGGTCGATGCCGGTGGGCGCCTGCTTCAACGCCGTGCGGGAGCGGCGCGCGCGGGGCGGCGGCAGGGAGGCGGCGGACTCGGCCTCCTCGGCCGAGCGGACCGGCTCGAACAGCGAGCGTTCGCGGTCGGCCTGCGTCACCGCTGGGGTCTCCACCGAGGCGGCGGGCATCGGCTCGGGCTGGGCCGGGGTGGTGGTCTGGATCCCGAACGGGAAGCGGCCGCCCGGCTTCGCGGGGATGCGCTTGGGCAGCGCGCTCGAGGGCTGGGCGTAGGCCACGGTCGGCTCCTTGACGGAATCGACCCCGAACGCGGCGGCGGGGACCTCGGGTTCCGGCTCGGCGACGGGTGGCACGCGGACGAACTGCGTCGCCTCGGCGACGGGTTCGGTGCGGACGAACAGGGTGGCGTCGGCGGGCTCCGGTTCCTCGCGGTCGAACTGGGCGGCCTCCGCGACCGGCTCCGGCTCGTGGCGCAGGTACTGGGTGGCCTCGGCGACCGGCTCCGGCTCGTACTGTGCGGGCTCCTCGTCGGCCTCGGTGGCGAGGTCGTCGACGAGGGCGTCGTCGGCGCTTCCGCGGTCGCCCGCGTCAAGCTGGCGGATCAGCTCGGCGGGGATCGGGGTGGTGTGCTGGGTGAAGATCGTGCCGCCGTCGGCGGGCCGGTCGAGCACGGGATCGTCCGCGTCGGCCAGGTCGTCGACCAGGTGCTCGTCGGGAGCGGGGTCGGCGAACCAATCGCCGGTTGGCTCGTCGGCGGGCTCACCCACGCGGGCGGCGGGGATGTACTGGGTGGTCTCGGCCGGGGTCAGCGCCGGTTCGGCGCCGAGCAGGCGGCCGTCGAGCGACCCCATGTGCCGGGGTTCCTCGGCGGGTGTGTCGGCGAGCTGCTCCTCGTCCCGGTCGAAGGTCTCCGGGTGGTCGAGGCGGGCGTGCTCGGCGGCGAACTCGGCCTGGTCGAACGCGTCTTCGTGGCGCTCGTCTTCGCGGTCGTCCCGCTCGGCGCGCTGATCATCGCGCTGTGCGTCGGCGAAGAAGTCACCGTGCTCTTCGCGGTCGTCCCGCTGATCGTCACGGTGGGCGTCGGCGAAGAAATCGCGGTGGTCGTCGCGGTCATCGCGGTCGGCGCGGTCGGCGTCGCCGAAGAAGTCCCGCTCGGGGGCGGGGCTGTGGGTGCGCAGGTCAGCGGGCTCGTCGTCGGCGAAGCCGGGCACGAGCGCGGGAACCGGCTGGTAGTCGCGGCCAACGGGACGGTCGAAGTCGTCCTCTGGCTCGTTGTAGGCGCGCCGGTCGGCTTCGACCGCGGCTTCACGCCTGCGGGCGGCCGCGAGCCTGCTCTGCAGGTCGACGATGCGCTTGCGCGCGGGGTTGGCGATGAGGATCCAGCACAGCAGCGCGCCGACCAGGAATCCGGCGAGGCTCCACAGCCACACCTGACCGAAGAACGGCATCTGCCACTTCTCCCTCCCGGTCGCGCCCGCGTGGCGCGTCAAACCGTCGCTCAAGCCTAGGGGAGGCTACTGCGGTCGGGTGAGGGACTGGCACAGTCCGGCGAATTTCCCTGACACATCACAGTTTGGAGTGGCTGTAACGCGACATTGGTGCCTTATCGAGTACGGGCGACTACATAACGTGTCAACAGTTCCAATGCCGATCGCGCGGCGCATTCGGGCAGTGACAGCAATTCGGCGTAGGCCGAAGTGGCGTAATCGTCGAGGGTGGCGCGGGCGCGGTCGAGACCGGGCGACTTGCGCAGCCGGGTGAGAGCGTCCTCGACATCGTCGTCGTCGCTGATCGGGCCTGCGAGCAGTTCGTCGAGGCGCGGGTCGCCGCCGTCGGCCAGCGCGTAGAGCATCGGCAGGGTGCGAATGCCCTCGCGTAGGTCGGTGCCGGGGGTCTTGCCGGACTCGGCGGCGGGAGAGGCGATGTCGATGACGTCGTCGGAGATCTGGAACGCGGCGCCGATGATCTCGCCGAAGCGGACCAGCGCGGCGGTCTGGTCGGAGGTGGCGCCGGAGAACATCGCGCCGAAGCGGCCCGCGGTGGCGATGAGCGAGCCGGTCTTCTGCGCGATCACCGAGAGGTAGTGCTCGACCGGGTCGCTGTCGCGCGGGCCGACGGTCTCGCGCATCTGCCCGGTGACCAGTTCGCGCATCGTCTCGGCGATGACGCGGGTGGCGGTCGGGCCGAGGTCGGCCACGAGCATGGAGGCGTGGGCGAAGAGGAAGTCGCCGGTGAGGATGGCGATGGAGTTGCTCCACCGGGCGTTGGCGCTGGCGTCACCGCGGCGCATGGTGGCCTCGTCCATGACGTCGTCGTGGTAGAGCGTGGCCAAGTGCACCAGCTCGACCGCGGCGGCCGCGGCGACCACCTGGTCGGTGCTGCCGCCGTTGAACTGAGCGCCGAGCAGGGTGAACAGCGGGCGAAAACGCTTGCCGCCGGCCTTGACCAGGTGCAGCGCGGCCTGGTCGACGAAGTCGACATCACTGTGCACGACGGTGCGCAGCAGCGCTTCGACCTTGCCGAGCCCGTCGACGACGGCGGCCACCAGCGCCGGGTCGGCGTCATCGAGTCCCATCGACGATGGCACCTCGGAGATGGCCGTGTTCTCGCTGTCTGTCACGTCGCGGCGCTCCTGGTCGGCAGGGTCGGTGATGCTATCGAGCCTACTGGGCGTGGTATGTCCACACGCTCGGGGAATACCTGTTCAGGCCCTAACGTGGTCCAACTCATGTTCGGACATAACCATTCGGACAATGCGGCTTGCCGTTGTCGAACATGCGCTGATGATGTGCTCATGCGGACGAGCGCGAATCTGGTGATCCAGATCGCGGCGCTCGTGATGTTCTTCGCGTTCCGGGTGATCGGGCCTGGATACCTCTTCATGGTGTTCGTCGTGTCGGTCGTCGGCCCGTTCATCGCCGGGACGGCGACGCTCCTTGCGGGCTCCGTGCGCGGCCGGGAGCGGCTCGCCCGGCGGGCGGCGGTGCCGTTCATGGTCGCGGCGGCGGCGCTGGTGGTGGCGGGCGCGTGCGTCGCCGACGAGACCGGTTCCGCCCGCGAGCCGCTCCCCATCGCGATCCTGCTGACCGGCGAGGGCGCGCGGTACCAGGACGCGCTGTGGACGCTCGACGCGGTCGGCTGGCTCGCCGTGGCGGTGTATCTGGCCGCGCTGGTGTGGACGGCGGTGGCATTGCGGACCGAGGTGCCGCGCTGGGCCCAATGGGCGACGGCGGTGGTGGCGGTCGCGGCGGTCGCGGTCACGGTGGTGGTCGAGGTGAACCGCCGGGCCGCGCTGCCCGACGCTTCGGACGTGGCCGCCGCCAAGGCACGCGCGGAGTCGCTCGGCCGGGAAGTCCGGACCGCTCTGGGCGGCAGCACCGCGACCGGGCGCTGGGAGCCGTGTATTGGCTGGTGGGGTGCGACCTTCAAGGTCACCGGCGACACGCCGCTCACCCCGAAACAGGCGCGCGAGCTGCTCCTGGGTGTGGGGTGGCAGCACGTGCGGGGGCCCGACGGCGGCTGGGTGGCCGACCGGGAGGGGCACCAGCTGATCGTCAGCGACAAGACCTTCACGGTCAGCTTGTACGGCTGCCTCAGTGTCAACGAGGAAAGCATCGAGGCGTTGATCGCGGAACCGCCGCGGGCCATCGGCTGAGTTGGCCGACAAAGCGAATGGCGCCCGGCCTGAGCCGGACGCCATTCGTCGAGCCAGAAACGCTTACCTGACGGCGAACGCGCCGCCCGCGGCCCAGTCGAGGGCGAAGGCGGGGGCGATGCCGAGGACCAGGGTGACCACGACGCCGAGGGTGATGGCGGCGGTGGTGAACGCACCGGGGACGGTGACGGTCGGGCCGTCCGCGGCGGGCTCGCTGAAGTACATCAGGACGATCACCCGCAGGTAGAAGAACGCGGCGACCGCCGAGGCGATGAGCGCGATGACCACCAGCGGCGCCATCCCGTCGGCGATGGCGGCCTCGAAGACGACGAACTTGCCGACGAATCCGCTGGTCAGCGGGATACCCGCCAGTGCCAGCAGGATGAAGGTGAACACGCCCGCGACCAGTGGCGAGCGCTTGGCCAGGCCCGCCCACTGCGACAGGTGCGTCGCCTCGCCGGAGGAGTCGCGGACCAGGCTGATCACGCCGAACGCGGCCAGCGTGGTGAAGCCGTAGGTCAGCAGGTAGAACAGCGTGCCGGACAGGCCCTTCTCGGTCAGCGCGATGGAACCGATGAGCAGGAAGCCGGCGTGGGCGACCGACGAGTACGCGATCATCCGTTTGACGTCGGTCTGGGTCAGGCCCAGCACCGCGCCGATGATCATGGATACGATCGCCACGCCCGACAGGACGCTGCGCCACTCCCAGCTTGTCGCCTCGAAGGCGACCTGCAGCACGCGCAGGATTCCGCCGAACGCGGCGACCTTGGTGCAGGCGGCCATGAACGCGGTGACCGGGGTCGGGGCGCCCTGGTAGACGTCCGGGGTCCAGGTGTGGAACGGGCCGACGGACGCCTTGAACAGCAGACCGACGACGAGCAGGCCCATGCCGCCGAACAGCAGCGTGTCGGAGCGGTCGGTGCCCGCCGCCGCGGCGGCGATGTCGGCCAGGCGAACCGAACCGGCGTAGCCGTAGAGCAGTGCGAGGCCGTAGAGGAAGAACGCCGAGGCGAACGCGCCGAGCAGGAAGTACTTGACCGCCGACTCCTGCGACAGCAGGCGGCGACGACGGGCCAGGCCGCACATCAGGTACAGCGGCAGCGACAGCACTTCCAGCGCGATGAACATCGTCAGCAGGTCGTTGGCCGCGCAGAAGATCATCATGCCGCCGAGCGCGAACAGCGTCAGCGGGAAGACCTCGGTCTGCATGCCGGTCGCGGTGACCTGGGCCCGGTCCTGGATGGTGCCGGGCCGGATCGCCGCGGTGGCCACGAACGCGCCGCCGGGTTCGACGGAACGGTCGGCGATCATCAGGACCGCGCCGAGTGACAGCGCCAGCAGCGTGCCCCAGAGGAACAGCGCCGGGCGGTCGATGGCGAGCGTGCCGAACATGGCCAGCTCACCGCCCGCGGGCAAGTCGTTGACCAGGACGGCCAGCGCCACGCCCGCCGCCGCGAGGGTGCCCAGGGTCAGCACTACCTGCGCGGGCCAGCGCTGGTGCCGGGGCAGGAACGCCTCGAACAGCACGCCGACACACGCCGCGCCGAGCACGATCAGGATCGGCCAGATCGTGCTGACCGGCGGCGCCTGGACCTTGGCGGGCTGCGCGGGCGCTTCCTGGGCGAGCAGGAGGACCGAAGTCATTACCGACACTGCACTGGCCTTTCTGCGGGAACCGGGTCGACCAGGGCCGCCTCACACATCGTGGCGCCCACGGTGGGGTTCACGACGTCGAGTACCGGCTTCGGGTACACGCCCAGACCGATGATCAGCAGAAGCAGCGGCGCGAGCACCAGCTTCTCCCTGCCGTCCAGATCGAAGATCGCCTTCTTGGCGCCGACCTCGGGGGCCAGCACTGTGCCCGAACCACCGGCCGCTGTATCAATGCTCGAACCCGCAAGCGGTTCTTCGGCGACGAGAGCGTTGCCGCGCAAGGGGCCGGTCATGATCCGCTGGTAGAGCCAGAGAACGTAGATCGCGGCGAAGACCATGCCGACGGTGGCGATGATGGTGAACACCGGCCGGTTCGGGTACGAGCCGATGAGCACCAGGAACTCGCTGATGAACGAGTTGGTGCCGGGCAGCGACAGCGTGCTCAGACCGGCGATCAGCAGCATGCCCGCCAGCACCGGGGTCAGCTTCGACATGCCGCCGTAGTCGGCGATGCGGGTGCTGCCGCCGCGGGCGATCACCATGCCGATGACCAGGATCAGCATGCCGGTGGCGATGCTGTGGTTGAGCATGTAGGTGACCGAGCCGGTCAGCGACTGCGAGCTGAACGAGAAGATGCCCAGCGCGATGAAGCCGAAGTGGGCGATCGACACGTAGGCGACGAACCGCTTCATGTCGGTCTGCCCGGTGGCCAGGATCGACCCGTAGACCACGCCCGCGATGGCCATCACCAGCACCAGCGGCGCGAGTTCCACGCTGGCGGCGGGGAACATCGGCAGCAGGTAGCGCAGGAAGCCGAAGGTGCCGACCTTGTCCAGGATGCCGACGAGCAGCACCGCCACGCCGATGGGCGCCTCCGCGGTGGCGTCGGGCAGCCAGGTGTGCAGCGGGACCAGCGGCGCCTTGATCGCGAACGCGGCGAAGAAGCCGAGGAACAGCCAGATCTGCGTGCTCAGCGGCGCGTCGGAAACGACCTGGACCAGGGTGGCCCAGTCGAAGGTGCCCTGGCCCAGTTCGTCGCCCGCCATGACGTAGCAGGCGATCACCGAAGCCAGCATGATCAGGCCGCCGAGGAACGAGTACAGGAAGAACTTGACCGCCGCGTACTGCCGGTTGGCCCCGCCGAAGGAGCCGATCAGGAAGTACATCGGGATCAGCATGATCTCGAAGAGCACGTAGAACAGGAACACGTCGGTCGCGGCGAACACGCCGATCGTGAGCGCCTGCTCCAGCAGGATCAGCGCGAAGAACCCGCCCGCGGTGCGGCCCTCGGGCAGCTTGTCCACCCAGCCCGCGCCGATCACCAGCGGGATCAGCACCGCGATGGCGGCGATCATCAGCAGCGCGATGCCGTCCACGGCGAAGGAGATGTGCACGCCGAAGGCGGGGATCCAGTCGAAGGAGAACGACTGCTGCAGCCGCGCGCCGTCGGCGTCGTACTTGGCCCACGCGCAGGCGGCCATCGCGAACTCGGCGAGCGAGAACGCGAGCGCGGTCTGCTTGGCGAGCTTGGCGTTGGCCCGCAGGGCCATCACCACTCCGGCGCCGACCAGCGGCAGCAGGAGCAGGACCATCAGGACCCAGGAACCGTCCTGGGACACACCGGGGGTCATGCGAACCTCACCCAATTGACACAGTGCTGCGACGACCAGAATCGAGCCACGAGAACTTGAGAGGTCATGCGAACCTCACCATCAACATCGCTGCCACTACCAGGATCGAGCCGCCGAGCATGGTCAGTGCGTACGACCGCACGAAGCCGGTCTGCGTGCGACGCAGGCGACCCGAGCTACCGCCGAGCGCGGCGGCGATGCCGTTGACCAGGCCGTCCACGCCGCGGTTGTCGACGTAGACCAGCGCCCGCGACAGCCAGATGCCCGGCTTGCCGACCAGGGCCTCGTTGAGGTGGTTGCCGTAGAGCTCGGCGCGCGCGGCGCGAACCGGGAACGACACCCGCGCGGGCCTGGTCACCGGCTGCTCGCCGCGGCCGAAGATCAGGAACGCGATCACCGCGCCGAGCGCGGAGATGGCCACCGTGAGGATCGCGATCATGCCGTGCGAGAGCGGGCCGTGGGTCTCGGCCAGCGGGCCCACGGTCGGCTCCAGCCAGCCCGCGAGCCGGTCGCCCAGCGCCAGGAAGGCGCCGATGCCGACCGAGCCGACGGCCAGGATGATCATCGGGATGGTCATCGTGGCACCGGACTCGTGCGGGTGGTAGTCGCGGCCGTCCTCGCTCTTGAGGTTCTCGTAGCGGGGCTTGCCGAGGAACACCAGGATCAGCAGGCGCGTCATGTAGAACGCGGTCAGCCCGGCGCCGAAGAGCGCGACGCCGCCGAAGACCCAGCCGCGCCAGCCGTGCTCGCCGAAGGCAGCGGCGATGATCGCGTCCTTGGAGAAGTAGCCGGACAGGAACGGGAAGCCGACCAGCGCGAGGTAGCCCAGCGTCCAGGTGATGAAGGTGACCGGCATCTTCTTCGCCAGGCCGCCCATCCGCCGGATGTCGCCCTCATCGTTCATGCCGTGCATGACCGAACCGGCGCCGAGGAAGAGCCCGGCCTTGAAGAAGCCGTGGGTCAGCAGGTGCATTATGCCCAGCGCGTACCCGGCCGGGCCGAGGCCGACGGCCAGGATCATGTAGCCGATCTGGCTGACCGTCGAGTAGGCCAGCACCTTCTTGAAGTCGTCGTACGCGCAGCCGATGACACAACCGATCAGCAGCGTCAGCGCACCGATGATCATCACGACGAAGCGCGCGTCCTCGGCCTGCGGCAGCGAGTAGATCGGGCTGGAGCGGGCGATGAGGTAGACGCCCGCGGTCACCATGGTCGCGGCGTGGATCAGTGCGGAGACCGGCGTCGGACCGGCCATCGCGTCAGGCAACCAGGCCTGGAGCGGGAACTGGCCGGACTTACCGCAGGCGCCGAGCAGCAGCAGGATGCCGATGGCCACGACGGTGCCGGTCGACTGCTCGCCGATCTTGTCGAAGACCACGTCGAACTGGGTGCTGCCCATCGTCTTGAACATCAGGAAGATCGCCAGGGCCAGGCCGACGTCGCCGACCCGGTTCATGATGAACGCCTTCTTGGCCGCGGTGGCCGCGAAGTCCTTGCCCTGGTACCAGCCGATGAGCAGGTAGGAGGCGAGACCGACGCCTTCCCAGCCGAAGTACAGCGTCACGAACGAGTTGCCGAGGACCAGCAGGAGCATGGCCGCGATGAACAGGTTCAGGAAGCCGAAGAAGCGGCGGCGGTCGGCGTCGGCGTTCATGTAGCCGATCGAGTAGATGTGGATCAGCGCGCCCACACCGGTGATCAGCAGCACGAACGTCAGCGACAGCGGGTCGAGCCGCAGGCCGAAGTCGATGTTGAGCGCGCCCGCCTGGATCCAGTCGAACAGGTGCAGGTTCTGCATCCGGTCGTCGGCTGCCAGCGACGTGCTGTCCAGGAAGAGGACCAGGCCGTAGGCGAACGCGGCGATGACCGTCGCGCAGCCCAGCAGGTGGCCCCACTTGTCGGTGCGCCGCCCGCCGAGCAGCAGCACGGCCGCGCCCAAGGCAGGGAGGAGGAGCAGCAGCCAGGCGGCACTCGCGGCGCCGCCTGCCTGCTGCACCTCAGCAGCGAGGTTGATCGTTCCCGTCACCGAGTCTCCCTAGTACTTCAGCAGGTTGGCGTCGTCGACCGACGCGGTCCGGCGGGTGCGGAAGATCGACATGATGATCGCCAGGCCGACCACGACCTCCGCGGCGGCCACGACCATCACGAAGAAGGCCATCACCTGCCCGTCCAGCGAGCCGTTCATCCGCGAGAAGGTCACCAGCGTCAGGTTCACGGCGTTGAGCATCAGCTCGATGCACATGAACACGACGATGGCGTTGCGGCGCACCAAGACGCCGACGGCGCCGATGGTGAACAGCAGCGCGGAGAGCAGCAAGTAGTACGACGGCGTCATGCCTTGTCCTCCTTACCGGGCGCGAGCGAACGCGCGTCCGGGCCGGGCAGCAGACCCGCCACCGCCTTGCGCTCCTCGTCGAGCTTCTCCGACGCGGTGGCCTCGATGAGCCGCGACAGCGACTCCGGGGCGACCGAGCCGTCCGGCAGCAGCGCCGGGGTGGCCACCGAGTTCGACGTGGCGAACACGCCGGGGCCGGGCAGCGGCGAAGGCCGGTCGTGCTCGCCGCGGAAGCGGGCCTCGACCAGTTCCTTCTGCGTCTTGCGGCCCTTCTGGTGCCGGTCGACGTAGCCGAGGATCATCGCGCCGACCGCGGCGACGATCAGCAGCGCCGAGGTCAGCTCGAAGGGGAACAGGTAGTCGGTGAAGATCTCGTAGCCGATGTTGTAGACGTTGCCCTTGCCGCCGTTGGCCTGCTCACCGGTGAGCCCGACCGCGCGGGCCGAGGTCAGCGACCGCGCGACCGCGGCGACCATCAGCACGGCGAGGCCGACGCCGAGCGCGCCCGCCCACAGCCGCTGCCCGCGCAGCACCTCGACCACCGAGTCCGACGAGTCGCGGCCGACGAGCATCAGCACGAACAGGAACAGCATCATGATCGCGCCGGTGTAGACGATGATCTGCACGAAGCCGAGGAACGGCGCCTGCTGCACCATGTAGAGCGCGCCAAGGCTGAGCATCGTCAGCACCAGGAACAGCGCCGAGTGCACCGCGTTGCGCGCGAACACCATGCCGAGGCCGCCCGCCAGCGCGAGCGGACCGAGGACCCAGAAGGTGACCGCCTCGCCGAGCGACACCTGGTTCGCGACCTCTTGGGCCGCCATGAGCATCGCGCTCACTTTTCCTCCCCGACCGCGTCCGGGTAGCCGTGCTTGCGGGCCAGGAACGGAGCGTTGACGTAGTAGTCCTGCTCGCTGTCACCGAGGTACATCGGGTGCGGTGGCTGCTCCATGCCCGGCAGCAGCGGCGCGAGCAGCTGCTCCTTGGTGAAGATCAGCCGCTGCCGGTCGTCGTCGGCCAGCTCGTAGTCGTTGAGCATGGTCAGCGACCGGGTCGGGCACGCCTCGATGCACAGGCCGCAGCCGATGCAGCGCAGGTAGTTGATCTGGTAGTCGGCGCCGTAGCGCTCGCCCGGGGAGTAGCGCGCGTCCTCGGTGTTGTCGCCGCCCTCGACGAAGATCGCGTCGGCCGGGCACGCCCAGGCGCACAGCTCGCAGCCGACGCACTTCTCCAGCCCGTCCGGGTGCCGGTTGAGCTGGTGGCGGCCGTGGTAGCGCGGCGCGGCCGGGGCACCGGCCTCCGGGTACTCCTCGGTGACGACCTTCTTGAACATCGTAGAGAAGGTCACTCCGAAGCCCTTCAAGGGATCGAAGACGCTCATTCTGCTTCCCTCTCACCCGCGGCCACGGCGGCGTGTTCACGCCGCGCGGCCCGGCGGACCCTCGCGGGCTTGGCGTTCTTGTCCGGGATCGACAGGTCCAGCGGCGGGATCGGGTAGCCGCCGCCGGTGACCGGCACGCGGCCCTCGTCGCGGTCGATCTTGCGCTCGGGCAGCAGGAAGCTGAGCCCGATGAGCAGCACCAGCACGACACCGCCCGCGATCAGGATCGTCTGCGGAGAGATCTCAGCCTCGTTGCGGAACGCCCGCAGCGCCACCACGAGCACGATCCAGACCAGGTTCGCCGGGACCAGGATCTTCCAGCCCAGTCGCATGAACTGGTCGTAGCGCAGGCGGGGCAGCGTGCCGCGCAGCCAGATGAAGACGAACAGCAGGATCCATGTCTTGCCGAAGAACCACAGCAGCGGCCACCAGCCGGTATTGAACATGTTGTCGCCGATGGCCGAGATGGGCCACGGCGCCATGTACCCGCCGAGGAACAGCGTGGTGCAGAACGCGGAGACGATGACCATGTTGACGTACTCGGCGAGGAAGAACAGGGCGAACTTCATCGAGCTGTACTCGGTGTGGAAGCCGCCGACCAGCTCCGACTCGGCCTCGGGGAGGTCGAAGGGGGCTCGGTTGGTCTCGCCGACCATGGAGATGCAGTAGATGAGGAAGCTCGGGATCAACAGGTAGAAATACCAGCCGGTGGATTGCGCGTCGACGATGTCACCGGTGGACAGCGACCCGGTGTAGAGGATGACCGCGACGATCGACAGCCCCATCGCGATCTCGTAGGAGATCACCTGGGCCGCCGAGCGCAGACCGCCGAGCAGCGGGTACGGCGAGCCGGAGGCCCAACCCGCGAGCACGATGCCGTAGACGCCCAGCGAGGAGCAGGCCAGCACCACGAGCACGCCGACCGGCAGGTCGACCAGCTGCAACACCGTGCGCTCGCCGAAGATCGAGACCTCGGGGCCGAACGGGATGACGGTGAAGGCCAGGAACGCGGGGATCACCGAGATGATCGGCGCCAGGAAGTAGACCTTCCGGTCGGCCGTGTCGGGGATGATCTGTTCCTTGAACGGCAGCTTGATCGCGTCCGCGATGGACTGGAACCAGCCGTTCGGACCGACCCGGTTGGGGCCGGGGCGGTGCTGCATCCTGGCGACGATCTTGCGCTCCAGAATGATCATCGCCATGGTCGCGACCGCGCCGAGCAGCAGCAGCACGACGGCCTTGATCAGGATGAGCCAGATCGGGTCGTCGGCCAGGAGTTGGGCCCTGGTCATGCGTTCCCTCCAGGTGCGATGGCGACCGGACTGCCGTGGCCTGCGCCGAGAACGGCGCGGACAGCGGACTCGCCGGAGTTGCCGGGCAGCCAGACCACGCCGTCGGGCAGGTCGGCGACCTCGACCGGCACGGTGATCGTGCCGCGGTCGGTGCTGACCTTGACGGTGTCGGTGACCCCGTTGTCAGACGCGGTCTTGCTCGACAGGCGGGCCACGACCGGGCGGGCGGTGCCCGCCAGGTTCGGCTCGTCGTCCTGCAGCGAGCCGTTGTCGAGCAGCATCCGCCAGGTCGCCAGCCGGACCGAGCCGTTGCCCGCGACCGGGGTCGCGGTCGGCGCCGTGCCCGTGCGGACCACGACCGGCAGGCGGGCCAGGTCCGCGGCCGATGCGGCCGGGGTCTGGGTGAACAGGTCGACGTCCATCTCCACGGCCAGCGAGTCCAGGACCCGGCCGTCTGACATCGCGCCCGTGCCTTCGAGGGTGCTGACGAACTCGCGTCGGCGGCCCTCCCAGTTCAGGTAGCTGCCCGCCTTCTCCACCGACGGCGCGATGGGCAGGACGACGTCGGCCTTCGCGGTGACCGCGCTGTGCCGGAGTTCGAGGCTGACCACGAAGCCCGCCGTGTCGAGCGCGCGCTCGGCCAGCGCCGGGTCGGTCAGGTCGAGCGGGTCGACACCGCCGACGACCAGCGCGTCGAGCCGACCGTTCGCGGCGGCGGCGATGATCGCGTCGCCGTCGCGGCCGGGCTGGGTGGGCAGTGCGCCGGGCGCCAGGCCCCACGCCTGCTCGACCTCGGCGCGCGCGGCGGCGTCGGTGACCAGGCGGCCACCGGGCAGCAGCGTGGGCGCCGCACCCGTGTCGAGCGCGCCGCGCTCACCGGCGCGGCGCGGGATCCACGCGAGCTTGGCGCTGGTCGACGCCGCCAACCGCAGCGCGGCGCTGAGCAGGCCGGGGACCTGCGCGGCACGCTCGCCGACCAGGATCACCGCCCCTTCAGCGGACAACGCGGACGTGACGTCGGGGGCGTGCTCGGCCAGACCGTCCAGGGCCGCCGCCTCGCCGCCGGGCGCGGTGGCGAGCAGGGTGCCGAAGGTCTTCTCGACGCTCGGGCTGGTCCACTGTCCGATGTGGAAGACCTTGGTCTTGCCCTTGCGTGCCGCCTTGCGCAGCCGCAGGAACACGATCGGGGCTTCCTCTTCCGGTTCGAAGGCCACGCAGAGAACAGCGGGGGCCTTCTCGATGCCCTTGAAGGTGACGCCGGTCTCCGGCGTCGTCCCGACCACAGTGGACGCGAGGAAGTCGAGTTCCTCGGCGGAGTGCGGACGGGCGCGGAAGTCGATGTCGTTGGTGCGCAGCGCGATGCGGGCGAACTTGGCGTAGGCGTAGGCGTCCTCGACGGTCAGGCGACCGCCGGTGAGCACCGCGGCACCCTTGCCCGCGACCGCCTTGGCCAGACCATCGGCCGCGAGCTGCAGCGCGTCGGTCCAGCTGGTCTCGACGAGCTCACCGGTCTTCGCGTCGCGCACCATCGGCCGGGTGATCCGGTCGGCGGCGGTGGCGTAGCGGAAGGCGAAGCGGCCCTTGTCGCAGATCCACTCCTCGTTGACCTCGGGGTCGTCACCCGCGAGCTTGCGGGTGACCTTGCCGCGGCGCGAGTCGGTGCGCTCGGCGCAGCCCGACGAGCAGTGTTCGCACACGCTCGGGGTGGACACCAGGTCGAACGGGCGGGACCGGAACCGGTAGGCCGCGCTGGTCAGCGCGCCGACCGGGCAGATCTGGATGGTGTTGCCGGAGAAGTAGCTCTGGAAGGGCTTCTCCTCGGCGATGCCGATCTGTTGCTGGGCGCCGCGTTCGAGCAGTTCGATGAACGGGTCGCCCGCGATCTGCGCCGAGAACCGGGTGCAGCGCTGGCAGAGCACGCAGCGCTCGCGGTCGAGGAGCACCTGGGTGCTGATCGCCAGTGGCTTCGGGAAGGTCCGCTTGGTCTCGTGGAAGCGCGAGTCCGTGCGGCCGTTCGACATCGCCTGGTTCTGCAGGGGGCATTCGCCGCCCTTGTCGCAGATCGGGCAGTCGAGCGGGTGGTTGATGAGCAGCAGCTCCATCACACCCTGCTGCGCCTTGTCGGCGACCGGGGAGCTGAGCTGGGTCTTGACCACCATGTCGTCGCCGACGGTCATCGTGCACGAGGCCTGCGGCTTCGGCATGGGCCGTCCGCCCATCTCGACCTCGACGAGGCACTGGCGGCAGGCACCGGCGGGTTCGAGCAGCGGGTGGTCGCAGAACCGGGGGATCTGGATGCCCAGCCGCTCGGCGGTGCGGATGATCAGTTCGCCCTTGGGCGCGATCACCTCGGCACCGTCGATGGTCAGCCGCACGTGCCCTTCGGGAACGGGGGCTTTCTCGACCGCGTTCTCGGGCGCGATGGTCATGAGTGCGCTCCTGCCAGTGCGTGCGCGCCGACCCTGTTCTTCTCGCACAGGGCCAGGAATTCGTCGCGGAAGTACTTGATGCCGCTGGTGATCGGGCTGACCGCGCCGTCACCGAGCGCGCAGAACGACCGGCCGAGGATGTTGTCGCAGATGTCGAGCAGCGTGTCGATGTCCGACGGCGTGCCCTCGCCCGCGTTCATCCGCTCCAGGATGCCGGTGAGCCAGTAGGTGCCCTCGCGGCACGGGGTGCACTTGCCGCAGGACTCGTGCTCGTAGAACTGCGTCCACTTCATGACCGCCCACGGCACGGACACGGTCTCGTTGAAGACCATGACCGCGGTCGTGCCCAGCATCGAACCGGCTTCCGCCGCGCCTTCGAAGTCCAGGGGGACGTCGAGGTGTTCGGCGGTGAACATCGGCGTGGACGAGCCACCCGGGGTCCAGAACTTCAGCGGGACGCCGTCCTTCATGCCGCCCGCGAGTTCGAGGAGTTCCCGCAGCGTGGTGCCCAACGGGGCCTCGTACTGGCCCGGCTTCTCCACGTGCCCGGAGATCGAGTAGATCTTGGGGCCGGGGGACTTCTCGGTGCCCATCGTGCGGAACCAGTCGGAGCCGCCGTTGACGATGAACGGCACGCTGGCGATGGTCTCGACGTTGTTCACCGTGGTCGGCGCGGCGTAGAGACCGGCTGCTGCGGGGAACGGCGGCTTGAGTCGCGGCTGGCCGCGGCGGCCCTCCAGCGAGTCGAGCAGCGCGGTCTCCTCACCGCAGATGTAGGCGCCCGCGCCCGCGTGCACGGTGATCTCCAGGTCGAACCCGGAGCCGAGGATGTCCTTGCCGAGGTAGCCAGCGGCGTGCGCCTCGCGAACCGCCGCGTTGAGGCGGCGGATGCAGTGCAGGGCCTCGCCGCGCACATAGATGAAGCAGTGGTGCGACCGCATCGCGTACGAGGCGATGATGCAGCCCTCGATCAGCGAGTGCGGGTCGGCCATCATCAGCGGGATGTCCTTGCACGTGCCCGGCTCGCCCTCGTCGGCGTTGATCACCAGGTAGTGCGGCTTGTCCTCGTTGGGCGGCATGAACGACCATTTGATGCCCGCGGGGAAACCCGCGCCACCGCGGCCGCGCAGGCCGGAGTCCTTCACCAGCTGGACGAGCTGCTCAGGCGTGCCCGCGAGCGCCTTGCGCAGCGCGGTGTAGCCCTCGAGCTGCTCATAGGTCTTGATCGACCACGACAGCGGGGACAGCCAGCGCTTGGTGAGCACCGGGGTGACCGGCGCGGGCTTGTTGGGGGAACTCATTTCGCGGGAACCTCCGGCAGCGGCGGGTTCGGCATCGCCGGAGCGGTCCAGCCGCTCTCCTCGGCGAGTTTCGCGCCGCGCAGCGTCTCCACGGCGGCGGACGGACCGTCCACAGTGGCGCGATAGTCGGCGTCGTCCTCCGGGAAGAACCCGGCCAGCTCCAGCTCCGCGGTGCGGAAGTCGCGCAGCGGGGCGCCGCGGGTCGGCTGCGGCTTCTCGCCGGAGCGCAGGGCGTTCACCAGCGTGACAGCCGACTCGGGGGTCTGGTTGTCGAAGAACTCGTAGTTGACCTGGATGACCGGGCCGAGGTCGCAGGCGGCCAGGCACTCGGCGTGCTCCAGCGTGATCGAGCCAGGCGCCCCCGGCTCCCCCGCGGTCTCGTTGTGACCGAGGCGTTTGCCGTCGGCGCCCAGGTGCTCGCCGAGCGTCTTGTAGATCTCGTCGCCGCCCAGCACCGCGCACAAGGTGTTGGTGCAGACGCTGACGAGGTGCTCGCCGCAGGTCTTGCGCTTGTACATGGTGTAGAACGTCGCGACCGCGCTGACCTCGGCGGCGGACAGGTCGAGCAGGCCGGCGCAGAACTCGATGCCCGCCTGGCTGACCTTGCCCTCGACCGACTGCACCAGGTGCAGCATCGGCAGCAGCGCCGACCGCGACTGGGGGTAGCGCGCGATGATCGCTTGCGCCTTCTCGACGGTGTCGGCACCGAACACGGCACCGTCCGCTGTGGACTCGGCGGTGACCTCGACGGCTTCGGCGCTCATCGGTCACACCCTCCCATCACGGGGTCGATCGAGGCGACGGCCGCGATCACGTCGGCGACCATGCTGCCCTCGGACATGGCGGGCATCGCCTGCAGGTTGACGAAACTTGGTTCGCGCACGTGCACGCGCAGCGGGCGGGTGCCGCCGTCGGAGACCAGGTGGTAACCCAGTTCGCCGCGCGGGGACTCCACCGGCACGTACACCTGGCCCGCCGGGACCTTGAAGCCCTCGGTGACCAGCTTGAAGTGGTGGATCAGCGACTCCATCGACTGACCCATGATCTTGGCGACGTGCGCGGTGGAGTTGCCCATGCCGTCGTTGCCGATGCTGAGCTTCGCGGGCCAGGCGATCTTCTGGTCCTCGACCATGACCGGGCCCGGCTCCAGCTTCTTGAGGCACTGGGCGACGATCTTGAGCGACTGGTGCATCTCCTCCACCCGCAGCAGGTAGCGCGCGTACGCGTCGGCCGCGGTCGAGGTCGGGACCTCGAAGTCGTACTCCTCGTAGCCCAGGTACGGCTCGGTCTTGCGCAGGTCCCAGGCCAGGCCCGCCGAACGCAGGATCGGGCCGGTGATGCCGAGCGCGAGGCACGCGTCGACCGGCAGGTAGCCGATGCCGATGAGGCGGTTCTTCCAGATCGGCTGGCCGGTCAGCAGCTTGTCGTAGTCCGGCAGCCGCGAGTCCATGACCTTGAGGAAGTCGACGGTCTTCTGGTGGTAGTCCGCCGGGAGGTCCTGCGCGAGACCGCCGGGACGGATGAACGCGTGGTTCATCCGCAGGCCGGTCAGGTGCTCCAGCAGGTGCAGGACTTCCTCGCGCTCGCGGAAGCCCGCGGTCATCGCCGTCAGGGAGCCAAGCTCCATGCCGCCGGTGGCCAGCGCGACCAGGTGCGAGCCGATCCGGTTGAGCTCCAGCAGCATGACCCGGATGACCTGCGCGCGGCGCGGCGCCTCGATGCCGAGGAGCTTCTCGATCGCCATGCAGTAGGCGGCCTCGTTGGACAGCGGCGCCAGGTAGTCCATGCGGGTCACGAAGGTGACGCCCTGGGTCCAGGTGCGGTATTCGCAGTTCTTCTCGATGCCGGTGTGCAGGTAGCCGATCACCGAGCGGGCCTGGGTGACCGTCTCGCCCTCGAGTTCGAGGACCAGGCGCAGCACGCCGTGCGTCGACGGGTGCTGCGGGCCCAGGTTGATGATGATGCGCTCGTCGTGGATCGCGTCATCGAGCACGGTGTCCCAGTCGCCGCCGGTGACCGTGTAGACGCGGCCCTCGGTGGTCTCCCTGGACTCGGCGACCGTCGCTGTGTCGTCGCTGGTGGTCACGAGTACGACCTCCGCTGGTCCGGCGGAGGAATCTCCGCGCCCTTGTACTCCACGGGAATCCCGCCGAGCGGGTAGTCCTTGCGCTGCGGGTGGCCGTCCCAGTCGTCCGGCATGAGGATCCGGGTCAGCGCCGGGTGTCCGTCGTAGACGATGCCGAACATGTCCCAGGCCTCGCGTTCCTGCCAGTCGGCGGTCGGGTAGACCTCGACCACGGAGGGCACGTGCGGGTCCTCGATGTCGAGGGCCACCTCCAGCCGGATGCGGCGGCGGAACGTCATCGACGTCAGGTGGTAGACGGAGTGCAGGCGTTGCGGAATGTCCACGCCGTAGTCCACACCGGACACCGAGCTGCACAGCTCGAAGCGCAGGGCGGGCTCGTCGCGCAGCGTCCAGCACAGGGCGAGCAGGTGCTCGCGGGCGACGTAGAAGGTGATCTCGCCGCGGTCGACGGTGACCTGCTGGATCGCGGTGGCCGGGATCTGCCGGGTGGCCATGGCGGCGCCGAGGTCGTCGGCCAGCTCGTCGAACCAGCCGCCGTAGGGGCGCTCGGCCGGGGCCGGGCTGTAGACCGGGAGGACCAAGCCGCCGAAGCCGGAGGTGTCGCCGGTGCCCTCGACCTGGAACATGCCGGTCCGGGCCTTGCCGGCGACGACCGGCTCTTGGTGGTCGGCGGGTGCGGCCAGGGTGGTGTCGGGTTCCTGGCCGGGCTCGGGAGCGCTGGAGCCTTCGCCGCCTGTGGTGGGTTCGTCAGCCATGTTTCTACTTCTTCTTCGGCGCGTACTTGATGGAGGACGCGATCAGCTCGGTGCGCTCGCCACTGGCCGCGCGGATCGCCGCGCGCGTGGCGTTGATCGGCTCGTCCTGGATCTTGGCGTGCAGCTTGAGGATCGCGTCGAGCAGCATCTCCGGGCGCGGCGGACAGCCGGGCAGGTACATGTCGACCGGCACGATGTGGTCGACACCCTGGACGACGGCGTAGTTGTTGAACATGCCGCCGGACGAGGCACACACGCCCATCGCCAGCACCCAGCGCGGCTCGGCCATCTGGTCGTAGATCTGGCGCAGCACCGGGGCCATCTTGTTGGTGACCCGGCCCGCGACGATCATCAGGTCGGCCTGGCGCGGGGAGGCGCGGAAGGCCTCCATGCCGAAGCGTGCGATGTCATAGCGCGGACCACCGGTGGTCATCATCTCGATGGCACAGCAGGCCAGGCCGAACGTGGCAGGCCACAGGGAGTTCTTGCGGCCCCAGTTGACCAGCTTTTCCAGGCTGGCCAACATGATTCCGTTGGGAAGCTTCTCCTCGATACCCATGACGTCTGCCTCCTTCCCCCGTCAGTTCCAGTCGAGGCCGCCGCGCCGCCACACATAGGCGTACGCGAAGCCGACTGTCGCGATGAACAAGAAGATCTCCACCAGGCCGAACAGGCCGAGGGCGTCCGCCGAGACCGCGAACGGGTAGAGGAACACCATTTCGATGTCGAACAGGATGAACAGCATCGCCGTGAGGTAGTAGGCCACCGGCACCCGGCCGCCGCCGACGACGGGCTGCGGGGACGGCTCGATGCCGCACTCGTATGCCTCGAACTTGGCCCGGTTGTAGCGACTCGGGCCGAGCAGCGGACCGAGCAGCGCGGAGAACACCGCGAAGCCCGCGGCCAGGACGAACATCACGACCAACGGGAAGTAGATCCCCAGTCCCGACGACACGTCCGCTGTTTGTGCTTGGAGCATCGACACCGCCGCTGTCCTTTCCCCGCCGCTCACGGCCGGAACCCTATGGGTCCTCGGTCACACCCAAATCGGTTAGGGCGACCTAACTAATTCGGGTGACGTTTGTGAAAACATTCACAAGCGAGACCGCTCGGCTGTGAAGGGCTTCACAAGTAATCAGGGGCAGTCTAGGACCTGGCTCACAGCGCGAAACTCGGCCCCCTTGGCAACTCTCCGTGAACAAGTGATGTCCACGACAGACGTACTGAAAGGGCCTTGACCAGCGCTAACAGCCCGCTAGCGGAAGCGAATCCTTGTTACTGGACGGTAGTGCGGGATTGGTTCAGCTGGCTGTTCCACGAACTCGCGAACAGCCTGCACGACAACAGCCCGCTGGCGCGGGCTGACCTTTTGTTACCGGACGGTTGAGAGCCAGGTTCGATAGGCCAGCCACGCGTCGCGAATCGGGGCTGCGTTCCGTTCCGCGACGGCCGCTCGAATCTCGGCATACGCACGGACGCCTGCACGCGGGGCATCCCGCCACGCCGGTATGTGCTGCGCCCATTCCTCAGCTTCAGCCGGATCGTGACCCGATTGGATCAGGCGCACGACCAGCGTGACCGTGTCTAGCCATGGTGCTCCGACGCTCGGCCATCCCCAGTCCACCACCCACGTCTGATCACTCGCCACGAGGAAGTTCTCCGGGGTGAGGTCCGTGTGTACGAGGAAGTCGCCGCGCAGCAAGGCCAGTGACTCCGGGGTCGCGAACCGAGCCCACCTGTTTTCCACCGGGAGCACCGGCAGGTCAGGACACCGAACAAGCGAGATCCGATGCGCCGCGTCGGCAACCCGCCCAAGATCGGATGAACTCGGCGCGAGACTGACATGCCGTCCGTCGACGTGCTCGAACGCGAGGATGAACCAGGATTCGATGGTCTCCTGCCAGAGCATCCGGGGCGCGATCACGGGCAAGTAAGGCTGGACTCGACCTTCGATCATGGCCCGCTCGCCCCGCGCACCCTTGACGAACACGCGCCCAGACCGGGTGGTCAGGGCCAAAGCGATCTCCGCGGCCCCACCAGACACCGGGGCCGAGGAGACCACTCCACCTGTCCTGCGGTCGATCACATCACGAACCGCGGGCGGCAGTTGATTCCACGTGACTCGCACGAAATGAGCCTAGGGACTGTCATAGCAACCCGCGTGACACTGGTTGCAGTCCGCGGCATCGACTCTCCACAGTTCCTCATCGACCCGGTATCCGGTCGCGCGCAGAGCGACCATCGTCCGCTCCAACGCCTCACCCGTCCGGATGTCGTCGGTACGAATCGGGTTGTGGTGAACGAACCGGCCTGCGACAGCTTCACAGAAGCACGCGTACTCGTAGGTGTGCAGGACGAACGTGTGCCATCCACCGTCCACGGCTTTGGACGGCGACAGCAGGACATCGGGGTTGTCCGCGCATGCCTTCAGGAAGACAAGGGTTTGTTCGAGCACCCTCGTCGCCAGGTCGGCCGACAACAGCTCATCCTCGGTGATCCGGGAGACAAGCCGATCGAACAGTGCCCCATCGATCAACTGGCGAGGTTCGGCGGTGGCGAGCACGGCGGCCATGGTCATCACACCCGGTCCGCGACGAACAGCCGCCAAATCTTCCACCCAAACACTTGTCTGCACCGCTCCCATGGTCGACCTCCCACTCAATCCATTGTCGAACGGATGGATCCGCTCTGACCATGAAAATTACGAAGAGAGGCTCCGCGAGCCCAGAGCCGCCGCAGGGGCCATCCGCTATGCGGCCCGAATCTCGTCCATCAGCATTCGCAGGGTCAGACTGTGTCGTTCAGGGGGCAACGCGGCAAGAGCGGCCTCACCGTGCTCAACCCCGCCGTCGCGGTCCCCCGCACGCACCATCATCACTCCCAGTCTTGTCGAAGACCCTGCGCCCTTCGGCGAGCAATTCCCGCGCCGCGCCGAAATCCCCACGAAGGGCAGCGGCATGTGCCTTTCCCATGACGGCGTTCAGCAGCCCGATTGACGGCTTGTCGCTGATCTGGAGCGCCTGTTCGGCGAACATGTCGGCGATCCCGAGCGACGCTCCTTCATAACCCAACGCGATTGCGGCCCTGCCGCGAACCCACACCCTGGTATCGATGTTCTCGGAGCGGTCCGCTGCGATTACAGCGTTCCGATACCAGGTGACCGCCTTTGAGCCGTCCGCGCCGGGGAATGTCTTCGCGAAGAGAGTCATCAGCTTGGCGACGATCTCCCACATCCGAGATGAATCCAATTGCTGCTGTGCGACCACGAGGTCGCCCGCTAGCCTGCGCTGTATCTCCGCTGCGCCTTCGGTCATATAGTCGGTGCCGTAGGTCGCCAATCGGTCTCGCCATGCCTCGATGTCCGGGCCGCCACCTCTGAGCGCCGCATCGAATCCGTGAGCTATGAGATCGGACGCGATGACAGGAGCTATCGCCGTGGCGGCTAATGAGCTGATGAAAGCACGGCGATCCACTTTCGCTCCCTCCAGCACCTGACGGGGCACTTCGAGGACCGCCGCCAACTGTGCCAACCAATACGGCCCGGGAGTTCGTTTCCCCCGCTCCCACCGGGACACGTCCTCCCTGGTCGCGGTCGCGTGTCCAGAGGCTTCGCACAACTCGTCAGCCAGTCGCGCCTGCGACCACCCCAAGGACGTTCGCAGCTCACGGACCAGCGCTCCGACGGCGTTTGAACTCACCTATCCATCTTGGCGGTCACGGTGCCAGTTCGGGAGCCGATCCGTAGGGGCCAATCCCGGGGCCATTCACCGGACCGTCGGGGCGATGCGGGTGGCCGCGGTGATCACGCGGTCGAAAGCGTCGCCATCCTTGGGGTCGTAGAGGCCTGCGAGGAGCTTGAGGACGAGCTTCATCATCGTCTTGCGAGGTAGGCCGTACTTGGTGGCCGCACGCATCACCGCGGGGTTGCCGATGAGCTTGGAGAAGATGTTGCCCAGCCGGTAGTAGCTGCCCAGCGCCTCCCGCAGCGCGACCGGGTAGCCGTGCAGGGCCTTCTCCCGCGCGGGTCCCTCGGCGCGGGCCATGGCCTGCACGACGCACTCGGCGGCGAGCCTGGCCGACTCCATCGCGTAGCCGATGCCTTCGCCGTTGAACGGGTTGACCAGCCCGCCCGCGTCGCCGACGAGCAGCAGGCCGGGGCGGTAGTGCGGGGTGCGGTTGAAGCCCATCGGCAGCGCGGCGCCGCCGACCTTGCCGATGGCGTTGTGTTCGCGGAAGCCCCACTCCTCGGGGGTGCCGTCCAACCAGGACCGCATGAGCTTGCGGTAGTCGGTGCTGCCGAACGCCTTCGACGTCGACAGGATGCCCAGGCCGACGTTGACCGTGCCGTCGCCCATGCCGAAGATCCAGCCGTAGCCGGGCAGCAGCACGGGGTTGGCGGGGTCGGACCTGTCCCACAGCTCCAGGTGGGACTCCAGGTAGTCGTCCTTGCTGCGCGGGCTGGCGTAGTAGCGGCGGACGGCGACGCCCATCGGCCTGCTGTCGATCTTCTCCAGCCCGACCGACAGCGCCAGCCGCGCGGAGACGCCGTCGCAGGCCAGCACGATCGGGGCGCGGTAGGTGACCGGGGTCTTCTCCTTGCCCACCTTCGCCTCGACGCCGACCACCCGGCCGGTGCGCTCGTCGGTGACCGCGCCGGTGACCGTGGTCTCCTCGGTGAGCCGAGCACCCGCGCGCTGGGCGGTGCGGGCGAGCATCTCGTCGAAGTCCTGGCGGGGCCGGACCACGCCGTAAGGCGGGAACGACGCCAGGTCGGGCCAGTCGAGTTCGAGGGTGACCCCACCGCCGACGACGCGCAGGCCCTTGTTGTGCAGCCAGCCCGCCTCTTCGCGGGTGTCGATCCCCAGATCGATGAGCTGCTTGACCCCACGCGGGGTGAGCCCGTCGCCGCAGACCTTCTCGCGCGGGAAGGTGCCCTTCTCCAGGAGCAGCACGTCAAGCCCGGCCCTGGCCAGGTAGGTCGCCGCGGTGGATCCGGCGGGCCCGGCGCCCACCACGATGACCTCGGCGTCCTCGCCCGCCCGGCGGCGGCTGATCGAAGTGCTCATCGCGCTCCTTGTGAAAGCCTTCACGTTCTTGCCCCCGAGTCTAGAGGGGTGAAACGGAACACCCGCCGTGTCCGATATCTCGCGGACTCACCGGTCCGTCTCCTGGGGGAGAAACATGTCTGTGCCCGCCATGCCCTACGACCCGCCTATCCGCCGCATCACGCTGCTGCCGATACGCGCGTGGAGCGTCGTCTCGGCGGTCCTTGTCGCGGCCACGACAGTGATGGCGCTGATCGTCGCCTGGGCGACGTGGGACTCGTATTTCCTGGCCCAGCGCTTCCTGTGGAACGACCCAGGGGTGAGCGCGTTCGACCTGTATGCCGCCGACGACCGCATCGTCCGGCTCACCCTGATCTACCTGTTCGCCCTCGCGATCTCGGGCGTCATCTTCATCACCTGGCTCTACCGCGCCCGCAAGAACTCGGAGATCCTCTGTGACGCCGAGCACCGCCGCTCCCGCCGCTGGCTGATCGGCGCGTGGTTCGTCCCGATCGTGAACCTGTGGTTCCCGTTCCAGGTCGTGTCCGACATCTGGAAGGCCAGCAACCCGGATACCCGGCGGCGACTGGTGGACTTGCGGTCGGACGGTCTCGACGAGCTGAAGTTCGTCCCCGGCAGCGGACTGGTCGCCCTGTGGTGGGGCTGTATGGCGACCGGCCTCGCGATCGACCGGTTCGTGGCACCCCAGCTGCTCGACGCGGAAAACCCGACGATCGAGCAGTTCCAGGCCTTGGCGGTGGCGGAGACCATCTCGTTGACCCTGATGGCGGCGGCCGGGGTCCTGGTGATCCTGGTCATGCGCCAGATCGTCCAATGGCAGGAACTCGCCCGCGTACCCGCGTCGTAACCTGAAACGGGCTCAGCCGAACCAGCGATCACCGGGTGAGCCAAGGAGGCCCACGAGCGATGACCGATCCCGACGACGACACCCCCGCCTACGGCATCGCCAGAGTGCTGCCCGACGAGCGGCCGCTCATCCGGCCCGCGCGAGCCGCGCGGTTCGTCGCCTCGTTGTTGATCCTGATCACCGCGGCCGTCGCCGGGTTGGCGTTCTGGCAGGCGTGGCGCTCGTATTTCCTGGTCCGTGACGCCCTGTCGGCGATTCCGACGGTCACCGCGGAGCAGCTCGACACCGCTGAGCGCAACGCCGAATACCTGTCATGGGGATGGTTGGCGGGGTTGACGCTGTCCGGGATCGCGTTCATCGCGTGGCTGTGGCGGGCCCGGGTGAACTCGGCGCGGATGTGTGACGCGCCGCAGCGGTTGCGGATTCGGTGGGCGGTGTTCGGGTGGTTCGTGCCGGTGGCGAACCTGTGGTGGCCGCAGATGGTGGTGGGTGACGTGTGGCGGGCCAGCAGGCCGGACGTGCCCGCCCGCGGCGCCGACCTGCGGGACGTGCCGCCGAGCAAGACGGTCAGTGTGTGGTGGGGTCTGTTCCTCGCGATGAACGCCGTCGACCTCTACGCGGTGAACTTCCTCGCCGACGAGAGCACCGAGAAGGCGTTCGAGCAGGTGCTCATCGCCAACGCGGTGAGCGGTGGGCTGGCGGGCCTGGCGGCCGTGTTCGCGCTGGCGATCATGTGGCGGATCGATCGCTGGCAGACGAACCAGGTCGCGGTCCGCTAATTCTTTACCGCTCGGTGGAGGGCCACGACGCCGAAGGTGAGGTTGAGCCACTCGACCTCGCCCCAGCCCGCGGCGGCGATCATCTCGGCGACGGTGCGCTGGTCGTGCCAGTCGCGCATCGACTCGGCCAGGTAGCGGTAGGCCTCGGCGTTCGACGAGAACGGCCGGGTCACCAAGGGCAGGCCGCGCAGCACCGTGTTGTGGTACAGCCAGCGCAGCGGGCGCCACGGTGGCTGGGCGACCTCGCAGATCACCAGGCGGCCGCCCGGCCTGGTCACCCGGGCCATCTCCTTGAGCGCGGCCACCGTGTCGTTCATGTTGCGCAGGCCGAAGGACACGGTCACCGCGTCGAACGAGCCGGTGGCGAACGGCAGGTGAAAGGCGTCGGCGGCGACCTTGGGCACCGGGCGCCGCTTGCCGCCGCGCAGCATCTCCTGGGAGAAGTCGGCGGCGACGCACCACGCGCCGGAGCGGGCGTACTCGACGGTGGACACCGCGGTCCCGGCGGCGAGGTCGAGGACCTTCTCCCCCGGCACCGCGTCGAGGACCCTGCGGGTCTGTTCGCGCCATCGCCGGTCGAAGCCGAGGGTCATGACCGAGTTGGTCCGGTCATATCCCTTGGCGACCCCGTCGAACATCTCGGCGATGTCGTGCGGATCCTTGTCCAAACCGGCGCGAGCCATGGCCGAAGCGTACGAGAACCCCTCAGTTGAGGCTCAGCGCGGTCAGCATTCCCCGCACCGACGTCGGCCAGTCGAACTGCTCGGCCCGCGCCCGCGCCGCCGCGCGCCGGTCGCGCTCGGGGACCGACAGCAGTCCCTCGACCGCGCCCGCGAAGGCCGGGGCGTGGTCGGACACCGCGGCGCCGCAGTCCGGCTGGACCAGTTCGCCCAGCGCGGAGGACTGGGAGACCACGACCGGCGTGCCGGAGGCCAGCGCCTCCAGCGCCGCCAGCCCGAATGTCTCATGTGGACCGGGGGCCAGCGACACGTCGGCGGTGGCCAGCAGGCTGGCCACGTCGGAGCGGTCGGCGACGAAGCCGAGGAAGGTCACCGGCAGCCCCACCGCCCGCCGCCGCAGCGCGGACATGCGGGGGCCGTCGCCCGCGACGACCAGCCGGACCCGGTGGCCCGCGCCGTGCAGTTCGGCGAGCGCGTCGACGCTACGTTCGACGTGCTTCTCCGGCGAGAGCCGACCGCAGTGCACCAGCAGCGCCTCCGCGCCCTGGGCCAGCGTCGAGCGCAGCGCGCCGTCGTGTCGGGTCGGGGCGAAGGTGGCCAAGTCGACCCCCAACGGCACCCGGAGCACGTTGGCCGCGCCGATGCGGTCGAACTCGCCGCGCGCGAACGCCGTGGTGCACACCACCGTGTCGTAGGAGGCGGCCATCCGGCGGTTGGCGAAGTCGGCGAAGCGGCGAGCCACCGGCGCGGGCAGCAGGAACTGCTCCAGCAGCCGGTCGAGCCGCTCGTGGGAGATCACCACGCTCGGCACGCCGTTGCTCCACGCCCACGCGCCCATCCCGCGCAGGGTGAGCCGGTCGGAGACCTCCAGCCGGTCTGGCCGCAGGTGTGGCATCAGGGCCTTCACCCGCACCGGGTCGACGGCGCGGTAGCCGCCGGTGCCGGGGATGCAGGGCGCGGGCAGGGTGATCCGCCGGACCCCGGAGGGCAACAGTTCGTCGTCGCGCGCACGGCCGGGGACCACAAGGGTGACCTCGTGCCCGGCGGCGACGTACCCCGCGCCCAGGTGGTGCAGCGCGGTGCGCAGCCCGCCTGAGCGCGGTCCGTAGAAGTTGGCGAGTTGGACGATGCGCACTAAGCCGCCTTGGGCCGCCGCCGTCTTCCTAGCGCGACCTCGTCGTAGTGTCCGAGCAGTTCCTCGCAGACCGCACCCCAGGTGCGGCCTTGCACGTCCGCTCGCGCGGCCGCGCCCATCCGGCGACGCAGCAGCGCGTCGGCCATCCGCTCGACGGTCGGGCGAAGTTCTACCCCGAAGCGGTTCGGGTCGAGCAGGAACCCCGTGCGACCGTGATCGACAAGGTCGCGCGGACCGCCCGCGTCGGGGGCTAGCACCGGCAGCCCGGAGGCCATCGCCTCCTGGACGGTCTGGCAGAAGGTCTCGTGCGGGCCGGTGTGGACGAACACGTCGAGGCTGGCGTAGGCCGCGGCCAGCTCGGCACCGCCGCGGAAGCCGAGGAACGCCGCGGTGGGCATCTTCTCGCGCAGGCTCGCCAGGTCAGGACCGTCGCCGACCACGACGACCCGCACGCCGGGCAGGTCGTTGAGCACCGCGAGGTGCTGCACCTGCTTCTCCGGCGCGAGCCTGCCGACATAGCCGACCAGCAGCTCACCGTTGGGCGCCAACTCGGCGCGCAGGGCGCGGTCGACGTGCTCGGGGGCGAACCGCCGGGTGTCGACGCCGCGGCCCCAGCGGTGCACGCGGGGGATGCCGTGCTCGGTCAGGTCGCGCACAGACGCGCTGGACGGCGCCAGGGTGCGGTCGGAGTTGGCGTGGATGCGGCGGATCCACCGCCACGCCGCCCGCGAGCCCCGGCTCAGGCCGTAGGACGCGGCGAACCCGGCCACGTCGGTCTGGTAGACCGCCACGGTCGGCACGCCGAGGCGTCTGGCCGCCCAGAGTCCGCCCGCGCCCAAGACGAACGGGGAGGCGAGGTGGACCACGTCCGGGTCGAACTCGGCCAGGTCCGTCAGGATCTTCGGCGTCGGCACCCCGATCGGCAGGGAGGTGATGACCGGTAGGTCCACCGCTCTGACCCTGCGCACACTCGCGTGCAGGTAGTGGTCCGGCCCGGCGCCGGGCGCGACGACCATCGCCTGGTGGCCACGCTGGTGGAGGTGCTCGACTACCCGCAGGACGGAGTTGGTGACACCGTTGACCTGCGGCAAAAAGCTCTCGGTCACGATCGCTACGCGCACGGGTGGAAACGTCGCACCCGGCCTTTACCCTGAAGTAGTAGGTCGTGTGACCGTCTGGCGAACTACACCGGAACAAGAGGGGGGTACCGCCGAGGCGACCAACCTTGGTCTCATCCTCGTCAAGAGGACATCTCGGCGTCGTGTCGCGGACACCCGGGGTGGTCACTCTAGGTTGGCATGACGCTCTTGTCCTCTCGTCCCCGCAAGCCGGTCAATCCCGGCTTGCTGTCCCGAGCCCTTGAGGTGGCGGGACGCCTCGCGAACGACGCCACGGATGTCATCACCGCGACAGCCGGACGTGGGGCGAGGCCCGGGGTGAAGGACTCGCCGTTCGACTGGGTGACCGACACCGACCGCACCCTGGAACGCCACACCCGCCGGGTGCTGACCGCCGAGTTCCCCGGCATCCCCGTGATCGGCGAGGAGTTCGGCGCCGACGTCGGCGCCGACGAGGCCGAGTACCGATGGGTGGTCGACCCGGTCGACGGGACGGCCAACTACGTCGCCGGGGTCCCCTGGTGCGCCTACAGCCTGGCCTTGGTCGACGCCGAGGGCCCGGTCGTCGGAGTCGTGGCCGACCCCTACCGCGGCCAGATCTACGCCGCGGCGCGCGGCCGGGGCGCGCGGGCGAACGGGGTGCGGGTGTCGCTGACCGACCGGACTTCCACGGCGGGGGCGATCGTCTGCACGGAGTTGGCCCGCAACGGTCCGTGGCCCGGGATGGGCGGCTTCATCGAACGGGCGGCGCTGGCGCACGCGGGGGTCCGGGTGCTGGGTTCGGCGGCGCTGGCGATCGCCCAGGTGGCACTGGGCCACGCGGCGGCGGCGGTGCTGCACAGCTACCACGAGTGGGACGTGGCGGGCTCGGTCGCGCTGGCCATCGAGTCGGGGGCGGCGGTGCTGGACCGGCATGGGGAGGATGACCCGCTCCCGGTGGACGGCCTGCTGGTGGCGGCTCCGGGGGTGGCCGACCAGGTCCTCGGCTGGTGGCAGGAGACGGCGATCGGCTGAGGTAACAGCCGCGCTGTGGACGTCGACGGCGAGCCCATGGAGCAAGTCGGACCCACCCTGAACGAGGCTCGGGGGCTTGTCGAGTTCGAGAACGACCCCCGCGCCGTTCCGCAGGCGCCAGGAGTTCGAGCGCCAAGAGCACGTGACGGTCTACTCGGCGGGCGGTCTCGGCGGCTTGGCGATCTTCGCCCTGGTCTGTGCGGCCTGGCTGGGCCGGGCGTACATTGGGTTCAGCATCGCGAGGCAGGACGTGGACCGGTATGTCGACGAGCACGCCCGCGGCTGGGGCGATCTATTCCCAGCCAAGGCGACCAGGCCTGCCGAGCTGAAAGCGCCGGATCGGCCGCGTTCGTTCTTCCTCGCGGCGACGGTGCTGTTGGCTGCTGACGCGGTCGTTCTCGGGGTCGCGGCATGGCTCTAGGCGGTGCCGATTTGCGCGTGATCGACAGAACGGCCTGCTTGGGGTGGGGCGCCTGTTTGGGTGATTCGCCTTGATTTGGGGCCCCTCGAATGGGCCTGCGCGGGTCTAAAAGGTGGGCCAGGTGAAGCCCACCCGCGCCGAAAGTTTAGGCCCATTCACCCCAAATCAAGGCGAACCACCCAAACAGGCCGTTTGAACTGCTCCCCGGAAGTTGGACTGGTAATCCAGTTCCGTCTTCCGGGGAGCGGTTTGGTGTATCCAGGTAGTTCGTTGTCGGAGCGGCAGCGGGAGGCTGCTGTCGCGTTGTTCGAGGCCGGGTATGGCAGAGGCGCGGTCGCGACCCGGCTGGGTGTGTCCCCGGACGCGGTGGGACGCTTGCATGATCGTTGGAGGCTGCGAGGCGCGGGGGCGCTGGTGATGGTGCCGGGCAAGCGGTCGTTCACGTTCGAGTTCAAGCTCGATGTGGTGCGGCGGTTCGTCAGCGGTGAGGCGACCGCGATCGAGCTCGCGCGCGAGCATGACCTGTCCTCGCCCAAGCTGGTCGAGAACTGGGTGCGGCTGTATCGGCGTGAGGGCGCCGAAGCGTTGCGGCCCAAGCCGAAAGGGCGGCCGCCCGCCGGTGACACGCGATCGCCCGCGCCGGCGCCAAGCGAGCTGGAGCGGTTGCGGCGGGAGAACCTGCGGCTGTCCGCGGAGGTGGCCTACCTAAAAAAATTGCGGGCCTTGAGGGAGCAGGGGCGAGGGTGAAAACCCAGGTCATCGCCACTCTCAAGGCCGACTATCCGCTGCCGGTGCTGCTGGAGGTCGCCGGTGTGGCCCGGTCGACGTTCTTCTACCAGCAGGCCCGGCTGTCGCGCCCCGATCCGCACGCGGGTCTCAAGGCCGCGATCACCGAGGCGTTCGAGCAGGCTCGTGGCCGATACGGGCATCGGCGGATTCACCTCGTGCTGGCCCGCCAGGGCCGGCGGGTGGCCAAGAAGACCGTGCTCAAGCTGATGAACACCCTGGGCCTGGTCTGCAAGGTGCGGCGGCCGCGGCGGTATCGGTCCTGGCTCGGGCAGGCAGGCACGGTCGCCGAGAACGTGCTGAACCGCCAGTTCAGCGCCCAGGCCCCCGACACGAAGTGGGTCACCGACGTCACCGAGTTCCGCATCGCGGACCGCAAGATCTACCTGTCACCGGTGATCGACCTGTTCGACCGATCCGTCATCGCCTACACCCACGGCCCGTCCCCGTCGCTGGAACTGACGAACTCCTCGCTGCGCGAGGCCATCGCCACCCTGAACGCCGGGGCCACACCGCTGGTGCACTCCGACCAGGGCTTCCAGTACCAACACGCCTCCTGGCGCGCGCTGCTGGCCGACGCGGGTCTGCCGCAGTCGATGTCCCGGCGAGCCAACTGCCTGGACAACTCACTCGCCGAGAACTTCTTCGGCCACCTCAAGGAGGAAATGTTCAACCATGACACGTTCGGCACCGTCGAGGAGTTCACCACAGCCCTGGACGAGTACCTCGACTGGTACAACAACACCCGCATCTCCACCACGCTGAAGGGCCTGAGCCCGGTCGAATACCGAGCCCAGGCCCTCGCGCCCTAACCTTTACTTACGCAGTCCAACTTCCGGGGAGCGGTTCAGTTTCTGTTGGGCCCCTTGCGTTCCGTGCGGGCTTGGGCGGGCCTGGCCGTCCCCGGATGGTGGCGGGCTAGGCGTCGAAGTCGACCGTGACGGTTTCGGTGACCGGGAGACCCTGGCAGGTCAGGACGAAGCCCGCGTCGAGTTCGTGCTGTTCCAGCGCGTAGTTGCGGCGCATCTCGACCGTGCCGGTGACGACCTTGGCCCGGCACGTGCCGCACACCCCGCCCTTGCAAGCGAACGGGAGATCCGCGCGGACCCGCTGGGCCGCGTCGAGGATGGGGGTGTCGTAAGGCAGGGGCAGGGTGGTCTCGCGGCCGTCCAGGACGATCGTGACCGCCGCGGTCGGCCCGCCGGTCAGCCGGTCCTCGGCTCGCTTGGGCTCCGGCGGCGGTTCGTCCACATAGAACAGTTCGCGGTGGATCCGGTCGGCGCCGACGCCTCGCTCCTTGAGGACCTGGAAAGCGTCCTGGACCAGTCCGAACGGGCCGCACAGCCACCAGTGGTCGACGTCCTGCGCGGGCACGACCCGGTCGCACAGAGCGGCGAACCGCTCGGCGTCGATTCTGCCGGAGAACAGTTCCACGTCGCCGGGTTCGCGGGAGAGCACGTGCACCAGCTGCAGCCGGGTCTGGTAGCGGTCTTTGAGGTCCGACAGTTCCTCGGCGAACATCACCGTGTCCGACCGCCGGTTGCCATAGACCAGCGTGACCCGGCTGTCCGGGTCGGCCAGCACAGTGCCCACAATGGACAGTACGGGCGTGATGCCGGACCCCGCCGCGACGAACGCGTGGTGGCCGGACACCGCCAGGTCGGGGGTGAAGTTCCCCAGCGGGGCAAGGACTTCCAGCACGTCGCCCGGTGCCAGCGAGTCGACCAGTTGGCTGGAGAACAGCCCGCCCTCGACCCGGCGTACCCCGATCCGCGGGGCCGCGCCGACCGGGGCGCAGATCGAGTACGAGCGCCGTTCCTCGTGTCCGTCGACGGTCTGGCGCAGGGTCAGGTACTGCCCGGCGCGGAAGGCGAACTCGTCGGCCAGTTCGGCGGGCACGTCGAGGGTGACCGCGACGGCGTCGTCACAGAGTCGGTCGACCCGCGCCACGGGCAGCGCGTGGAAGGTCGACCGGCGGGTCATGGCGGCCGTCACTAGATCTCCTTGACTTGTTCGAACGGTTCGCGGCAGTCCTCGCAGCGGCGCAGCGCCTTGCACGCGGTGGAGCCGAACCGGGACAGCTCGGTCGTGCGCGCGGAGCCGCAGCGCGGGCACGCCACCCGGCGCGCGGGCGGAGCCAGGTTGAGCGGGATCGGGCCGACGGCGCGGGGGCCGAGGCGCTGGGGCGGGGCGATGCCGTGGTCGGCGAGCTTGCGCAGGCCGTCCTCGCTGATCCAGTCGGTGGTCCACGCCGGGTGCAGCGCGGTGCGGATCTCGACCTTGGCGTAGCCCGCCTCGGTGAGCTTGGTGTGCAGGTCGGCCCGCATCTCGTCGAGGGCGGGGCAGCCCGAATAGGTGGGCGTGATGGTCACGACCACCCGGTCGTCGTCCTGGCGGACCTCGCGCAGCACGCCGAGGTCGGCCAGGGTCAGCACCGGGAGCTCGGGATCGAGCACCGATTCGGCGACCTGCTGCGCGAGGTTGGCGCGCCCTCGCAGGCTCCGGGCCACCGCTCGCGGGCGCACTGTGTCAATGGGCTCGCTCGCAAGCTCGCTCACCAGACCGCTCCCGGCAACGCCCGCGCGACCTGCTGCATCTCGGCCAGCAGCGGACCCAGTTCCTCGGTGTGCACGCCGTCGCGACCAGTCCCCGGCCACCGCGAGACCTCCGGTCGGACCAAGTCAGCGGCGCCGAGGACGATGTCCAGGATGCTGTCCACTTCGGACCGGAGCTGGGCCGGGTCGACCGCGACACCGGCCTCGACCAGCCGTGATTCGATCGGGTGCGGAGTGAACAGCTCATCGAGCAGCGGCCACACCTTGGCCAGGCCTGCGACCATCCGCTCGCGCGAGTAGTCCGTACCGCCCGCCAGCCGCAGGACCCACTGGGCGGCGTGGTCGCGGTGGTAGGCGACCTCCTTGACGCCCTTGGCGGCGACCGCGGCGATCACCGGGTCGGCCGAGCCGGTCAGCGCGTCGAGCAGGGCCAGCCGCCAGGTCGCGAAGACCAGCAGGCGCGCGATCGTGGTGGCGAAGTCGCCGCCGGGGCCGGGGCCGCAGTCGATCTCGGCGAGCCGGACGTTGCGGAACTCGGTTTCGTCGCGCAGGTAGGCCAGGGTGTCCTCGTCGGTGCCCTGGATCTCGCCCGCGCGGGACAGCAGCATGCGGGCTTGGCCGAGCAGATCAAGCGCGATGTTGGCCAGCGCGACGTCCTCCTCCAGCTCCGGCGCGCGTGCACACCACTCGGCGAGTCGCTGGGCGTAGACGAGTGCGTCATCGCCGAGCATCAGGCAGTAGGTGGCGAGGTCGGCGTGGTCGACGTCCGGGATCTCCCGGTTGACCCCGGCCAAGGCGTCAGCGAAGCCGGTACCGAAGGCCCAGTGCTTCTCCTCGCCGCCTTCGATCAGCGACTCGTATGCGTTATCGAAACTCATAGGTGCGGCACATCCTGCGGAATGTCATAGAACGTCGGGTGCCGGTAGACCTTGTCGCCGGCGGGCGCGAAGAACGGGTCCTTCTCGTCCGGGCTCGACGCGGTGATCGCGTCCGCACGGACCACCCAGATGCTCACGCCCTCGTTGCGCCGGGTGTAGAGGTCGCGGGCGTTGCGCACGGCCATCTCGTCGTCGGGCGCGTGCAGCGACCCGACGTGGACGTGGTTGAGCCCGCGCTTGCCGCGCACGAAGACCTCGTAGAGCGGCCACGAAGACCTGGTCATGCCACCTGCTCCTTCTTCGCGGCGTACGCGGCCGCGGCCTCGCGGACCCACGCGCCGTCCTCGTGGGCCTTGCGCCGGTTCTCGACGCGCTCGGCGTTGCACGGGCCATCGCCCTTGACGACCCGCCAGAACTCGTCCCAGTCGATCTCGCCGAAGTCGTGGTGGCCGCGGTCGGCGTTCCAGGCGATCTTCGGATCGGGGAAGGTGACGCCGAGCTTCTCGGCCTGCGGCACCGACATGTCGACGAACCGCTGGCGCAGCTCGTCGTTGGTGTGCCGCTTGATCCGCCAGACCATCGACTGCTCGGTGTTGGACGACTCGGCGTCCGACGGCCCGAACATCATCAGCGCGGGCCACCACCAGCGGTCGACGGCGTCCTGGACCATGGCCTTCTGCGCGTCGGTGCCGCGCATCATGGTCATCAGCAGCTCATAGCCCTGACGCTGGTGGAACGACTCTTCCTTGCAGACCCTGATCATGGCGCGCGCGTACGGGCCGTACGACGTACGGCACAGCGGCACCTGGTTGCAGATCGCGGCGCCGTCGACCAGCCAGCCGATGACGCCGACGTCGGCGAAGGTCAGGGTGGGGTAGTTGAAGATCGAGGAGTACTTCTGCTTGCCCTCGATGAGCTTGGTGGTGAGGTCCTCGCGGTCGGCGCCGAGGGTCTCGGTGGCGGCGTAGAGGTAGAGGCCGTGTCCAGCCTCGTCCTGCACCTTGGCCAGCAGGATCGCCTTGCGCCGCAGGCTGGGCGCGCGGCTGATCCAGTTGCCCTCCGGCTGCATCCCGATGATCTCGGAGTGCGCGTGCTGGGCGATCTGGCGAATCAGCGTGCGGCGGTAGCCGTCGGGCATCCAGTCGCGCGGCTCGATCCGATGGTCGGCCGCGACGACGCGTTCGAACTCGCGTTCCAGGTCCACCCGATAGATGTTACACCTGGACGCCGAATTTGCAGAGAGGTGTTACACCGCGATCCTGCGCGGTCGCAGCTTGCGCAGGTGCAGAGGGCCGGGCTTGCGCAGCCACCAGACCAGCGCGGACACCACCGCCCAGACCGCGAGCAGGGTGGTCACGACGGGCAGGATGGTGAGGGTGGCGCCCCGGCCCGCGACGCGCACGAGGTCGGGGTTGCGGGTGTCGTACTCGACCCGGACGACCTGGCCTTCTTCGAGCTGATCCGGGTAGAGCACCCCGACGCTGGGCAGGTGCTCGCCGCCGTCGGGAGTGTGGAAGCGAACCAGGGTGCGACCGGCGGTGACGCTGACGACGTCGGCGTCGGCCCGCCCGGTGTGGCCCTCGATGGCCGCGTCCTCGGTGCCTGCGGCGATCATCAGCAGGACCCCGAGCAGGGTCACCGTCACCGCCACCCCGAGTAGCACGATCGCGGCGATCCGGCGGGCCCGCAGGGTCAGGTTCACCCGTCGAGGGTAAACCACCTCCTGCGACCTCAGGAGGATCTTCGGCTCAGCCCGAAGGCTGACGCGCCCGGCGCCCACGCGCCGAGAGCATTGCGGCAGTCGACCGGGAGGCGAATCGAATGTCCACAATGCACAGACTGGCGGTCGTGACCGCGGTCGCGGCCACGCTGGTCACCGCGGTACCAGCCCAGGCCCAGACCGGCGTGCGGATCACCATGCCCGCACTGACCGGCCCTTATCCGGTCGGCGCGACCGAACTCCACTTGGTCGACCCCGCGCGCGCCGACCCGTGGAAACCCGACCGGCGGCGCGAGGTGATGGTCAGCGTCAGCTACCCGACCGAGCGTCCGGGCGGCAGGCGCGCGCCCTGGATGACTCCCGGCATCGCGGGCGTGGTCGACATGATCGCCGCCAGCCCCGACTTCCTCGGTGTCGCACCCGGCTCGGTCGACTGGAAGGCGACGCGGCGACAGGCGCGGGAGGGCGTCGAGACACGGCCCGGCCGGTGGCCCATGGTGCTGTTCTCCCACGGCTTCGGCTCCCTGCGCGAAATGCACGCGGGCCTGGCCGACGACCTGGCCAGCCGCGGGTACGTCGTGGTGTCGATGTCACACACCTACGAGTCGGCGGCCGTAGAGTTCCCCGGCGGACGGATCGAATTCGCCGTCGCCGACCAGGGCGACCTCGCCGACAAGAAGACCGCGATCGACGCCAGGGTCGCCGACACCCGGTTCGTGCTCACCGAACTGGGCGAGCGCGGGGTCGACCTGTCCAGAGTCGGGATGGTCGGGCACTCCTACGGCGGCTACACGGCGGGCGAGACGATGGTCCACGACAGCCGCATCGACGCCGGGGTGAACCTGGACGGGACGATGGGCTACGGCCCGGGTTTGCCGGGCAAGGTCGTTCAGGGCTTGGACCGGCCGTTCCTGCTGGTGGGCGCCGACTTCGTGGGCGACAGGGAGCACTCACACGTGGACCCGACCGATCCGACCTGGGTGGACTTCTGGCCGAGCCAGCGCGGGTGGAAGCGGGACCTGCACCTCGACGACAGCACGCACTACAGCTTCACCGACCTGCAGTTCGCTGTCCCTCAACTCGATGACCTCATCGAGCAGGCTCGGCGGGACCTACTGGTCGGAACGATCAACCCGGCGGCGTCGCTGGCAGTTCAGCACGACTACCTGGCCGCGTATTTCGACCTGCACCTCAAGGGCCGCGACCGGGGCCTGTTCGACGGTGATTCGCCCTGCCACCCGCAGGCCCGCTTCATCGAGTGACTGTTCCGCCTCCCCGAACCTCTACGATTGGTCGCCTATCTGGTGACGGCGCGTAATGCGGTCACCGTGGTCGGCCGCCGTCACTAGCCGACCGCTTCAGCCACCGCGTCGCGGAGGCGGGCGTGGGTCGCGCGCAAATGGCTTCGGTCGGTGCGGACCTCGATCACCCGTAGGCCGGGAGCCGGAGACAGTGCCTTCTCGAACGTCGTCGGGGAGTCGGCGAGGGTGTGGGGGACGTGGAAGCCCGCGCAGAGTCGGGCGAGGTCAGCGCCATGGGGGGTGCCGAAGACTCGCTCGAAGCTGGTGGCGTGTTCGGGGGCGCCCTGTTCGAGCAGGGAGAAGATGCCGCCGCCGTCGTCGTTCAGGACTACGACGGTGAGGTCGGGGCGCTGTTCGGCGGGGCCGATGAGCAGGGCGTTGAGGTCGTGCAGGAACGTCAGGTCGCCGACCAGGGCGTAGGTCGGGGTGGCCGAGCCGATGGCGATGCCCGCGGCGGTGGAGACGTTGCCGTCGATGCCCGCGACGCCGCGGTTGGCGTGGATGGTGAGGTCGGCGCGGGGGTCGGCGGCGATGTCGACGTCGCGGACCGGGTTGGAGGAGCCGAGGAAGAGGGTGGCGCCGGTGGGCAGGGCGGCGACCAGGTCGCGGGCGATGTGGGCGCCGGTGGGCCAGCCGTGCTGGTCGAGCACGGTGTCGACGGCGTCGGCGGCGGCTTCCTCGGCGGTGCGCCAGCCCGCGAGCCAGGCCGGGTCGTGGTCGGTTACGTGGGCGAGGTCGTCCTCGTCCAGCCAGCCGCGCACGTGGGTGGCCACATACTGCGGATCTGTCCACTGTGGATGGTCGCCGATGCCGTACACCGCCACTCGGTCCATCAGCCCGCGCACCCCGCGCGACAGGGTCGGGCGGCCGACGACGATGACGGCGTCCGGCCGGAGGTGTTCGGGGAGGGCGCCGCCGCCCAGCAGGAGCGGCCCCCGGCGCAGGACGTGGGCGCCGCTCACCACGGCCGCCGCGGCGCCGACGGGCTCGGCGATGACGGGCCAGCCCACCTTCGCCGCGACCCCGGCCGCCGCCAGCGCGCGGGCCGGGTCGCCGCTGCCGACGACCATGAGGGACCGGGCGGGCAGCGGGAAGTCGACGCGGTTGCCGGGGACCGTTCGCGCGGCCGACGAGGTGGTCCAGCGGGCACCGTCGGGGCGGCCGTCGAGGCTGTCGGGCCAGGGGGCGACGTCGGTCGGCACCAAGGGTTCGCGGAACGGGATGTTGAGCTGGACCGGGCGACCGGTCTCGGCGCGGGCAACCCCGCGGCACACCAGCCCCCGCCACACCGGGTTGAGCCCGGCGCGCGCCTCGGCGACCGGGAAGTCGACCGCGACGGCGGAGCTGCCGAAGATGTTGCGCTGGTCGATGGTCTGGTTGGCGCCGGTGCCGTGCAGCTCCGGGGGGCGGTCGGCGGTGAGCAGGAGCAGGCCGACGCCGGAGTGGTGGGCTTCGAGGACCGCCGGGTGCAGATTGGCGACGGCGGTGCCGGAGGTGCAGACGACAGCCGCCGGCCTGCCGGTGGCCCGGCCGAGCCCGAGCGCGAGGAACGCGGCGGACCGCTCGTCCACGCGGACATGCAGGGTGATCCGACCTTCGGCCTTGTGCAGCGCGAGCAACAGCGCGGCGTCGCGGGAGCCGGGACAGAGGACGACGTGGCGGATGTCGTTGCGGATCAACTCGTCGACGATGACGGTGGCCATCGCGGTGGACGGGTTCACCAGGCGACCCTTCGGGTTTGATCGGAGGGAACGGCGGCCACGCGGTCACCGGCAAGCGCGGCCGCTCGCTGTCGCACGTGGGCCGGGCGCGCGGTCATGGGATCGCCAGGGTGCGTTGGGGGAACAGGACGCGGGTGCGCAGGGCCCAGCGGGCGATGGACACGCCCGCCTCGGTGAGGCCGACCCGGCGCGCGGTCCAGTCGGCGTCGAGCGCGTCCAGGGTGCGGAGTCTGCGCAGGAGCCAGGAGCCGACCTTCTCGGCGTGGGCGGCGCCCAAGGGGGCACCGTTCGGATCGGTCCACTGTTCCTCGCCCAGCACATAGGTGATCTTGCCGAAGATCCGGTCGGGGGACATCCGGTCCTCCAGCAGCAGCGCGGCGAAGGTGACCTCCTGGATCACCGCCAGCGCGGGCCGGTCGAGCGCGACGATGCCCTCGCCGACGGCCATCAGCAGCGCGTCCGGGTCGTCGACGACGGTGGCGCCGCGGTCGGTCAGCCGGAGCCTGCGGTTGTCGCGTTCGACCAGGCCAAGGTCGGAGGCCAGTTCGCGGAGCAGCCGGACCGGGGGCCAGCGGGACTCGCCGCGGCCGGTTGACGGGTTCTCGCGGCACGCGGGCATGATCGCGGCCAGGTCGGCGACGAGGTCGGTGGGCAGGTAGCCGTGGTCGGTCAGCCGGACTCCGGGGCCGCGGCACGCGTCGAGCAGGCTCTCCAGCGCGGGCAGGTCGTGGCCCTCGGCATCGGGGGCGCGGCGGACGTCCGGGCGCAGCCGGACCAGCAGCTCGCGGCGGGTCTGGCTGCCCCGGCCGCGGGTCCACGAGTCGAGCCGCTCATCGAGGAGCTTGCCGAACCAGGTGTCCGTGCCGTCGGTCTCCGGGCTCATCAGCAGCCGCATGACCAGCTCGACCCGATCGGACTCGTCGTCGCCGTCGGACCGCAGGGTGCCCGCGTCGATGGCCTCCTCCAGCATCCGGCCCGCCGCCGCGCGCAGCGCCTGTTCGACGTCGCCCGCGCGGTCTGACCAGGTCAGCGTGGGCGTGTTGGGCGGATGGACGCCCGAGGCCCGCCACGCCTGCTCGACCAGGACCCGGTAGCGGGCGTCCTCGGCGTCGAGGATGGCGCGGGTGATCTCGCCGCGGCACAGGTCGGCGTAGCCGGTGTGGCCGAGCAGGTCGAGCAGTTCGGCGAAGGCCGCGCACGTGTCGTGGACGTCGGCGAAGGCGTCGGCGCCGTCGGGGCGGCGGGCGGCCAGCGGAAGCGTGCCCCACACCATCTGCTGGACCTCGTAGCGGGTGACCTTGGTCGGGTGCGCCGCGGTCGCGCGCATCACCTGCCAGAGGGCGTGCGCGTGTTTCGCGGCGGTGTCGTCCCGCCTGCGAATCACTTCCAGAGCCGAGTCCAGGTCGTGCACCAGCCCAGCTTTACACGCCGACCCCCAACCCCGCGAACGACTGTCCACAGGTCCGCCGGCATGCTCGGCGCGTGGCTGACCGCGAGGTATCCGAGTTGTTCGACCCGGCGCAGTGGCGCGAGATCGACGGGTTCGACTTCACCGACATCACCTACCACCGCGCCGTGGACACCGGAGCCGTCCGGATCGCGTTCGACCGGCCCGAGGTCCGAAACGCCTTCCGCCCGCACACGGTGGACGAGCTGTATCGCGCACTCGACCACGCGCGGATGAGCTCCGATGTGGGCTGCGTGCTGCTCACCGGCAACGGCCCGTCGGCCAAGGACGGCGGCTGGGCCTTCTGCAGCGGCGGTGACCAGCGCATTCGCGGCCGCACGGGCTACCAGTACGCCAGCGGCGAGACCGCCGAGACAGTCGACCCCGCCCGCGCGGGCCGCCTGCACATCCTGGAGTGCCAGCGGCTGATCCGGTTCATGCCCAAGGTCGTCATCGCCGTGGTCCCTGGCTGGGCGGCGGGCGGGGGGCACAGCCTGCACGTGACCTGCGACCTGACCCTGGCCAGCACCGAGCACGCCCGCTTCAAGCAGACCGACGCCGACGTCGGCAGCTTCGACGGCGGATTCGGCTCGGCCTACCTGGCCCGCCAGGTCGGCCAGAAGTTCGCCCGCGAGATCTTCTTCCTCGGCCGCACGTACACCGCCGAGGACATGGTCAAGATGGGCGCGGTCAACCAGGCGGTGCCACACGCGGAGCTGGAAGCGACCGCCCTGGAGTGGGCGCGGGAGATCAACGGCAAGTCGCCGACGGCGCAGCGGATGCTCAAGTACGCGTTCAACGCCATCGACGACGGGCTCGTTGGCCAGCAGATCTTCGCGGGCGAGACCACCCGGTTGGCCTACATGACCGACGAGGCCGTCGAGGGCCGCGACTCGTTCCTGGAGAAGCGCGACCCGGACTGGTCGCGCTTTCCTTATTACTACTAGGCGGGTCCTGTGGATCACGGCAGGTGGGATTCGTGATCCGCGTGGTTCCTGGGCGTGCCGCGGGGACGGTCGCGTACTGGTTGTCCGTGGCCGTTCCCGCGGTGCGTCCAGGGGCCGCGCGGGCGCGGATAGCGCCTGCCGTGATCCACAGGACGCGCCTAAGCGCGCGTTGCCAGGTACGCCTCGTGGTCGGCGCTCACACGCTCCCACAAGGCGGCCTTGCGGTCGGCGGAGACGTCGTGCAGCGGGAGCCGGAAGGTGTCGGCGAGCAGGTCGAAGTAGTCGGCCCTGGTGTCGAGCATGGTCTTGTCCCGGCCGGACTTGTCGGTGGTGGTGAGGACCCGTCCGCGCAGCTCGCTGAGGCTGTCGGCGTCGCGCCGGGCGGCCGTCACGACTCGGACGAAGCCGGACTCGGACGAGGTCGACAGCCGCTCGTGCTCGGCGGTGAAGTCCTCGACCGCCGCCTCCGCCGGGGCGAAGTCCATGCCGAGGAATGACCCCTGCGGGTCATGGTCGAACCGCCACCCGGTCTCCGACGGCCGCAGCGCGAAGTCGTACGGCGCGTGGGTGAAGGCGCTCTCGACCAGGGGCACGGGCTCGTACAGCCCGTCGCCGAGGCCGGTGTCGACCAGCCACACCGCGTCGTCCAGGCCGTGGACCTCCAGGACGAGGTGGTTGCCGGTGGCCCCGCGCGGGTGCTCGGCGGTGCCCTGGACGCCGCCGACCCGCCAGTGCACGTCGAACCCGAGCCAGTCGAGCAGCGCGCCGAGGGCGCCGTTGAGGTGGTAGCAGTAGCCGCCGCGCCCGCGCGCCAGGTAGCGCACGGAGTCGATCGGATCGATGGTGCGGGCCTCGCCGAGGGCGATCCACACCGTCTCATAAGGAACGCGCTCGACTTGCGCGCGGTGCAGAGCGCTGAGCGTCTCCAGCGTGGGTGGCGGCACCGAACGCCAGCCCAGACGCGCCAAGTACGCGTCGCGCAGCGGTTCGTTCACCTGTCGCACCCAGGGTTTCGCCATTGGCAGAGGCTAGGGCATGCCCCGGTGGGAGACACTATGCGTATGCACCGCCTTCGAGTTCTCGATACGGACACGGTCCCCGAGCTGATCCGTGCCCTGCGCGCGGCGCTCGACGGCTCCGGCCCGGCGGTGCTGCCCCTCGGTCCTGATCAGACAGCGGACGGGATGGGCCTCGACGAACCGGTCGAACCGGACACGGCGCTGGTCGTGCGGACGTCCGGTTCGACGGGGACACCCAAGGGAGTTCTGCTGTCCGCGTCGGCTCTGCGCGCGTCGGCGACGGCGACCCACGAGCGGCTTGGCGGGCCTGGCGTGTGGCTGCTGGCGATGCCCACGTATCACATCGCGGGAATCCAGGTGCTGGTCCGCTCGATCCTCGCGGGTACGGAACCTGTTGTGCTGCAAGCGAAGAACTTCCGCCCACGCGCCTTTGTGGAGGCCGCGTCGGACGCGCTGGGCTCCATCGGGCCGGTCTACACCTCGCTGGTGCCGACCCAGCTCACCCGAATCGTCAACGACGGCGGCGACGCGCTGGCCGCCCTGCGCTCCTTCGACGCGGTGCTGGTCGGCGGGGCGGCGGTGTCCCCGGAGATCATGGAGCGCTCGGGGGCACGCATCGTGACCACGTATGGGATGTCGGAGACGGCGGGCGGATGCGTGTACGCCGGCGCACCGCTGTCCGGGGTCGGCGTGCGGGTGGTCGACGGCGTGATCTCGCTGCGCGGGCCGATGCTCGCCCACGGTTATCGACTTGACCCGGCGGGCACCGCGGAGTCCTTTGTGGATGGTTGGTTCCGGACGTCGGACACGGGGACGCTGGAAGGCGGTGCGCTGCGGGTCCTCGGCAGGCTGGACGACGTGATCAACACTGGCGGCGTGAAGGTCGTGGCGGCCGCGGTGGAGCGGGTGCTGACCGCGCAGCCGCGCGTCACCGACGCCTGCGTGCTCGGGCTGCCGGACCCGGAGTGGGGCCAGCGAGTCGCGGCGGCGGTGGCGGTCGGGTCCGACGGGTGGGCGAACGCGGAGTCGCTGCGGGCGGCGGTTCGGGAGGCGCTGGGACCCGCGGCGGTGCCGAAGGTGATCGCGGTGGTGGATGAACTGCCGTTGACCGGGCCGGGGAAGGTTGACCGGCTGGCGGTGGAACGCCTGTTCCCCGCCTAGTGTCGTGCCAACCGACGTTCATCCCTCAGAAGGGATCCGCCATGAGATTTCGTGCCGAGTTGGAGTCGACCGGCAAGACCGCCGCGGGTTTCGAGGTGCCCGAGCAGGTTGTTGAAAGCCTCGGCGGGGGCGGCCACCCCAAGGTGTCCGCCACGGTCAACGGCTTCACGTTCCGAACCTCGATCGCCAAGATGGGCGGCCGGTTCCTCCTGGGAGTGAGCGCCGAACGGCGGGCCGCGGCAGGCATCGAAGCCGGGCAGGTCTTCGACGTCGACGTGGAACTCGACACCGCGCCCCGGGAGATCGAGGTACCCGACGACCTCTCCGCCGCGTTGGCCGCCGACGCCCAAGCCAAGGACTTCTGGGACACACTGACCCACAGCAAACAGTCGTGGCACGTCCACCAGGTGACCAGCGCCAAGAAAGTCGAGACGCGAGCCGCCCGGGTCGAGAAGTCGATCACGATGCTTCGCGCGGGCCAGGCCCGCTGAACGCGACGGCCGGTTCGTCCGATCATCGCTGTCCTTTCGATGATCATGCTCCACAATGGAGGTATGCGAAAGCCAAAGGTGTTCGTCGCAGGCCCGGTGTCGTGGAACCGGCTGGTGTTCCTGGACCGCTTGCCCGAGGCTCGGCCGCACACCGTGTTCGCGTCGGGGCACCGGATGGCGGTCGGCGGCACTTCCGCGGGCAAGGCGTTGAACCTGGCCTCGCTCGGCGCGGACGTCACGGTGCGGACCGTGGTGGGCGACGACGCTGCCGGGCGGGCGGTGCTCGACGTGCTCGCGCGGGCCGGGGTGGAGGTGATCGCCGAGGTGGCCGACGGCGCCACCGAGCAGCACCTCAACCTGATGGACCCGCACGGTGGGCGGGTGTCGATCTACCTTGAGGTGCCGCGACCGCGCGCCATCAGGCACGACGAGCGGGCGGCGGCGGCACTCGCCGCGGCCGACGCGGCGGTGATCGACCTCGCCGACCACGCCCGGCCGTTGCTCGCCGCCGCGTGGGAGGCCGGGGTGCCGGTGTGGTGCGACCTGCACGACTACGACGGTGTGGCGGACTTCCACCGCGACTTCGTGGAAGCCGCCGACCACGTGTTCCTCAACAACGACGGCTTCGTGGGCGAGAGCGCGTTGCTGCGGTTCTTGACCTCGCTCGACAAGCCCGCGGTGGCGACGCTCGGGGCCGACGGCGCGCTGGGCGTGGCCGATGGCGCCGTCCACCGCGTCCCCGCCGTGCCGATCGAGAAGATCGTGGACACCAACGGCGCCGGGGACGCGTTCTTCTCCGGCTTCCTGATCGCCCACCTCGCGGGCGCGGACGTGCCCGCGGCGATGGCCGCCGGGGCCGATCAGGCCGCCCGCTGCCTGGGCTCACCGAACCTGGCGCCGGAGAAATGACGGCTTGCAGAAAGAGTTTGCAAGGAACCGGCGGGCGGGCAGTGCGGAGAACACGCCCGCCCGCCGGAACTCACTTCAGGTACGTCCCGTCGACGCCGACCTTGCCCGGCGCGGGGTTGCCGGGAAGGTCCAGCACGTACACCCGCAGGTTGCCCTTGCCGCCCACCGACGCGGTCAGGCTGCCGCCGGTGACGACCCTCGTGTCACCGGTGACCACGTCGCGGTAGGTGCCGTTGGGGATGCCGCTGAACGTCGCCGACCCGGAGACGGTGATCAACGCGAAGCTGTCCACCGACCCGGCCGTGTAGCGGCGCTTGAACGCCATGCCGCCGGAGACGCCGTCGGTCGAGTACTGGCCCTTCTGCAGCGCGGGCACCGCCCTGCGGATCTGATTGAGCCGCTGCACGTGCTTGACCAGCGGCTTCTGCATCGTGGTCGCGACCATGCCGGACGCGGACGACACCACGCCGAAGTCCGAGGCGGTGATCTGCCCCGCGATCTGGTCGCCGTAGTAGGCCCGCCCGGTGGTGGCCAACGGGCACGTCGGTCCGCAGTCGATCGGCTTGCCCGCCTGGAACTCGATCTCCGAGCCGTAGTACAGCGTCGGGATGCCCCGGAACGTCCACATCAGACTCATGTTCTCCGCCCACGCGTCCGTGCCGCCCGAGTACCGCACGCTGGACTTGTTCGGCCCAAAGTCGTGCGAGTCCACGTAGGTCACGTTGTAGGTGGCGTCGTTGGTGGAGTCGTCGGAGTCCTTGGCGTTCCAGAACGCGTTGTTCGCGTCACCGAAGTTCATGTGCATGCGCATGTCGATGATGTTCATGCCGGAGAACTTCGAGTGGTCCGGGGCGTGGTAGGTGTTGCCGTCGAGGAACGCGTTGCGGCTCGTCGGCTGCGCGGCCGGGCCCTGCCCCTGCTCGAACTCGTACTGCTCCAGCGCGGCGGTGGCGTCGTCGGCGCTGTACTCGCGGCGCTCCTTCCAAGTGAAGAACTGCGCCGAGTGGTTGACCGAGCCTCGGTTCCACTTGTCGTTGACGAACGCGGCGACCTCGCCGAAGACCAAGAAGTCGCGGCCCTTGTCGCCGAACTTCGCGGTGGCGTGCTGCTGGATCGCGGGCAGGAACCGGCGGTTCCACGTCACCCTCGGGATGTGCACGGCGGTGTCCACCCGGAAGCCGTCCACACCCATGTCGATGAACCGGTTGTAGGCGTCGATCAGGTACTTCTGCACGATCGGGTTCTCGGTGTTGAAGTCGGCCAGATCCTCGTGCAGCCAACACGACCGCGAGTCCTCGCCCTCCCAGTTGCCGATCCAGCAGCGGTGGTAAAGCTGGGCGGGGAACATGCCCGAGGTGGGGCTTGGCCACTGGCAGCTGTAGATCCGGTGCCCCTCCGGGCTCGAGAACTGGGTGGGTTTGCCCCAGTCGACGCACGTGTTGCCAGTCGGTTCGGTGGTCGACCACAGATCGCCGTTGTAGTACGACTTGCCGGTGGTCGGATCGATGGTCAGGCCGTCGTACTCGAAGCCCTGCACCGGCTGGTCGTAGTACCAGGACCACTGGTTGTCGCGGACGCCGAACACCTTCGCCTGGAACAGGCCCTTCGCGCCCCAGCGGGAACTGTGGTTGTAGACGACGTCCTGGTAGATCTTCATGCCCTTGGCGTGCGCGGTGTTGATCAGGTCCTGATAGGTCGCGCCGGGTGTCTCCAGACGCGGGTCGACGCGGTAGAAGTCCCAGCCGTGGTAGCCGTGGAAGTCGTAGTCCGAGCGGTTGAGCACGACCGGGGTGATCCACACCGCGGAGAAGCCGAGGCCCTTGATGTAGTCGAGCTTGTCGACCAGGCCCTGGAAGTCGCCGCGGAACATCGGGTCGTTGTTGGCCGCGTTGCCGGAGCGGGTGTGCTGGCTGCCGCCCCGGTTGTTGGCCGGGACGCCGTCGTTGAAGCGGGCGGTCATCACGAAGTAGATCGAGTCCTCGCGCGGATCGCCACCCAACGGGGTGCCGCCAGTCGGTGGGGGCGGCGCGTCGCCCGTGGTCACCGCGACGGACGTGGTGGCGGCGGACTTGTTGCCCGCCGCGTCGTAGGCCTTGAGGGTGTAGGTGTAGGTCGTGTTCGCGGTCAGCGGGCCGTCGGTGAAGCCCACTGAGCCGGTGTTGCGCACGACGGTGCCCAACTCGCCGCCGGTTCGGGTGATCTCGTAGCCCGCGACCGCGACGTTGTCGGTGGCGGCGGTCCACATCAGCGCGACGGTGAGCCCGGACGCCGTGGCCGTCAGGTTGGTCGGCACGCTCGGCGCGGTCGTGTCCGGCGGCGGTGGGGGTCCGCAGGGGTCTTCGGCGGCCGCGGTGACCACGCCGTCTTTGACGGTGCTGCGGCCGGTGCCGATGGTGTAGTTGGCGTTATTGTTGTTGTCCCACTGGCCAGAACCGTTGTTGAACGCGGCTTTCAGACTGGTGGCCGTGCCCAGATCGACCGACGCGCGGGCCCAGTCCGCGCAGACTTGCTCCATTCGCAGGCCCGGCACCGTGGTCCAAGCGCCACCGGTGGGCTGGTAATGGATGTGGGTGGTGGTCCAGGCGCGGGTCTTGGTGAAGTAGTAGACCTCGGCGTCCTCGGTCGGCGGTGGGGGTCCGCAGGGGTCGGCCGCGGCCGCGGTGACCACGCCGTCTTTGACGGTGCTGCGGCCGGTGCCGATGGTGTAGTTGGCGTTGCTGTTGTTGTCCCACTGGCCAGAACCGTTGTTGAACGCGGCTTTCAGGCTGGTGGCCGTGCCCAGGTTGACCGACGCGCGGGCCCAGTCCGCGCAGACTTGCTCCATTCGCACGCCGGGCACGGTGGTCCAAGCACCGCCCGTGGGCTGGTAGTGGATGTTGGTGGTGGTCCAATTTCGGGTCTTGGTGAAGTAGTAGACCTCTGCGTTCTCGGCAGGCGGTGGGGGTCCGCAGGGGTCGCCGGTGCCCACGACTCCGGCGGCGACCGTGACGTCGCCCGTGCCCAGGCTGTAGTTCCGCCCGTTGTTGTTGTCCCAGGTGCCCGAGCCGTTGTTGAACACGGCGACAAGGCCAGTGGCGGTGCCGAGCGCGACGGTCCGGCGCACCCAGCCCGCGCACGCCGCTTCCATGCGTTCGCCCGGCACGGCGGTCCACGGCCCATTGCTCGGCTGGTAGTGCAGATTGGCGACCGGCCAGCCGGACGGCAGGCGGTAGAAAACGGTCGTGGTCTCGGCTGCGACCGGCACGACGGCCGGTATGGGTATCGAGTCCCCGGCGGAACCGCTCGGCGCGGCCCAGGTGGCCGCGGCCAGCCCCGCTGCCACGAGTAAGGCGGCCAGTTGTCGCGATCTTCCTCGCATCACTGCTCCCGTCACGCGTCCTTGCGCAAGGACCTGCAATTCTTTGCAGACTAGACCCGAGGTCACGAGACTGTAAACGGCCCGAGAGCCCGAATTGACCAATCTTTCGCAAGAGCTTGCAAGGCTGGGGTCGGCCGGGAGTCGCGCCACGCTCTGGGTCGTTGATGTCCGAGGTGGACCCCGACCCCAAGATCTGTGTATGGTTATTGCGTACGACATACACAGAGGGGGATCTCCACCATGCCAACCGTTCTCATCTCCGGCAGCGGCATCGCGGGCGCCACGCTCGCCTACTGGCTGAACCGGCACGGCTTCAAGACGACGATCGTCGAACGCGCGCCAGAACCCCGCTTAGGCGGTCAGGCCGTCGACATCCGCGGCGCCGCGCTCGACGTGGTCGAGCGCATGGGGGTGCTCGCGGAGATCAAGGCCGCCAAGACAGGCATGCGCGGGATGACCGTGGTCGACCGCGACGGCAACGAACTCATGTCCACCACCGAGGAGACCCTCACCGGCGGCCTCATCGACAGCCCCGACGTCGAGATCATGCGCGACGACCTGGTGTCGATCCTCAACCGGCTGACCGACGACACCAAGTACCTGTTCGACGACACCATCACCGCCCTCGAACAGGACCCCGAAGGCGTCCTCGTCACCTTCGAGAACGCGCCGCCGCGCCGGTACGACCTGGTCATCGGGGCCGACGGGCTGCACTCGCGGGTGCGCAAGCTGGTGTTCGGCGACGAGGCGAAGTTCCGCAGCCACCTCGGCGTCTATCTCGCGATCTTCTCCATGGACAACCACCTCGGCATCGAGGACTGGCAGACCATGCTGCACGGCGACAACCTCATGGCGATGGTCTACAACGCCCGCGGCGGCACGGTCACGCGTGGCATGCTCGGGTTCGAGTCCGACGTGCTCGACTTCGACCACCGCGACCTCGACGCGCAGAAGCGGATCGTCGAGGAGCGCGTTGGCGACGCAGGTTGGGAGACGCCGCAGATCGTGAAGGCCATGTGGGCGGCGCCGGACTTCTACTTCGACGCGATGAGCCAGATCAAGATGGACCGCTGGTCGAAGGGCCGCGTCGGACTCGTCGGCGACGCTGGGTACTGCCCGGCGCCGCTGTCGGGGCAGGGGACAAGTGCCGCGCTGGTCGGGGCGTACGTCCTCGCGGGCGAACTCGCCAAGGCCGACCCGACGACCGCGTTCGACGCCTACGAGCGGGAGCTGCGGACCTACGTCGAGCAGAACCAGGCCCTTGCCACCGCCAACCCCGGCGGCCCGCCCGCCCCCGAAGCCGTGGCCGCCGCCGCGTCGGGCATCACACTGAAGGACTACGGCACGCGGCGGTAGTCGGCCATCGACCAAGATAGGCCCATGGCAACAGTCGCGGAGTGGATCCAGGGCGCGCGAGTGCGCACGCTGCCGAACTCGGTCGCCCCGGTCCTGGTCGGATCGGGCGCGGCCATGGGCGCGTTCTCCTGGTGGAAGTCCCTGCTCGCGCTGGTTGTCGCCCTGTCGTTGCAGGTCGGGGTGAACTACGCCAACGACTACTCCGACGGCATCCGCGGCACCGACGACAACCGGGTCGGCCCGCTGCGACTGGTCGGATCGGGGGTGGCCACGCCGTCCTCGGTCCGCCTCGCCGCCTTCATCTGCTTCTTCGTGGGCGCGCTCGCGGGGTTGGCGTTGGTTGTCGCCAGTGGACAGTGGTGGCTGCTGGCGGTCGGAGCTGTGTGCATCGCGGGGGCTTGGTACTACACGGGCGGCGACAAGCCTTACGGGTACTCGGGTCTCGGCGAGATCGCGGTGTTCTTGTTCTTCGGTCTGGTGGCGGTGTTGGGGACGCAGTACGTGCAGGCTGAGCGGGTCACATGGGTCGGGCTGCTTGGTGCGGTCGCCATGGGGTGTTTCTCGGCGGCGGTGTTGGTGGCCAACAATCTGCGGGACGTGCCGACGGATCGGGTCGCGGGGAAGCTGACGCTGGCGGTTCGGCTGGGTGAGGCACGGACTCGGGTGCTTTATGCGTCGCTGGTGGCTGTTCCGTTCTTGGTGAGCCTGGCTCTGACTCTAGATACGCCGTGGGCAGTGGTTGGACTGGTGGCGGTGGGGCCGGTTGTGCCTGCGGTGAAACGGGTTTTGGGGAAGCAGACCGGGCCTGGCCTGATTCCCGTGTTGCAGGCGACAGGGCTGGGGATGCTGCTGTGGGCGGTCGTGACGGCACTCGCGCTCGGCTTGTTCCACGGTTAGGAACTGCTAGCGCGATGGGGTGGACTCCAGCGAGACTGCCCGCTACGTAGCGTCTTCCTGCCTATTGTTGGCCCAATGGGAGCACGGAATCGGGCCAGCACGCGCGAATTGGGCGAGCTGCTGCGCACCTACCGCGAGGCGGCGGGTCTGACCATGCGCGAACTCGGCGAGCGCATCGGCCGCAACCTGACAAGCCTGCACCGCATCGAGACCGGCGTACGCGGGGCGACTTCGGAGAGCGAGGTGGTCCACTACATGGCGGCCTGCGGCGCGAGCCCGAAGGATGTCCTCCGCGCCATCGACGTCTGTCGAGAGACCACCGAGTACCGCGGCTATTGGCTCTCACCGCACGACCGATGGATGAGCGACTCGCTGCGTTCGTTCATCTTCCACGAGTCCCGCGCCAGCAAGACGGTGATCTACGAATCCGAACTGATTCCCGGCCTCCTGCAGACCGAGCCCTACGTCCGAGCCCTGTTCGCTCGCGTGGACATGCCGGACGAGGGCCGAACGGCGTTGATTCAGACAAGGCTGGCACGACAGCACGTGATGTTCCGGAACAACCCGGCCAAGTTCACGTTCTTCATCCAGGAACGCGCGCTGAAGCTGGAGGTCGGCGACTACCGGATCATGGCCGAGCAGCTGCTGGCCATGCTGTTCTTCGCCGACCGGTGGAACATCTCGATCCGAATCGTGCCCGCCAAAGCGCGCGAACTCGCTCTGTTCGGAGGCCCGTTCCAACTGCTCGCCTACGACCGGTGCCCGACCCTGGCATACCTGGACGGACCGTTCGGCGGTGTTTTCCTCGAAGAACCCAAGTACGTCGCCCCCTTCCTGAAGCTCAACCGTGAGCTAGCCGGCATTGCCCTCGATGCGGGAGAATCGCGGGCGCTCATCGCCAGCTTGGCCGATGAGTACGACCGGTCGGAAGGCAGCTGGGATGACACGTGGAAGGTGGCGCAAGAGCAGCTATAGCGATGTGCCGCAGGGCTCGTGCGTCGAAGTCTCGCTCGGCACTGACGACGCGGGCATTCGCGACTCCAAGAACGCCTGCGGACCGGCCCTCTCCATCAACCCGGCCGCCTGGGCGGCCTTGGTCGCCCACTCCGTTCGCACGACATCCGATCCGCGATGACGCGCGGACAGTGGCGCAAAAGCAGCTTTAGTCACGTACCCCAAGGCGATTGCGTCGAAGTCTCGCTCAGCACCGACCACGCCGGCATTCGCGACTCCAAGAACACCAACGGACCGGCCCTCTCCATCCAACCGGCCGCTTGGCGTGTGTTCGTCGCCTACTCCGCGCACGAAGTAGGCGACAACAGTCCTGGCTAGCTGACCGCTGCCTGGCGGGCGCGGGCGAAGGTATTGCGGAGCACGGCCAACAGGGCATCCCGGACGGAGAGCTTGTCGCGGGCGTCGAAGATGACCAAGGGCACGTCATCGGCCACCGCCAACGCCCACCGGATGTCCGCCGGATCATGCGCCAGCGAACCGTCGAACTTGTTCACGCCTACGACGAACGGTAAGCCTGCCTTCTCGAAGTAGTCCACCGCCGGATAACAATCATCGATCCGGCGAGTGTCCACAATGACCAGCGCACCCAAGGCCCCGCGCACCAGGTCGCCCCACATGAAGCCGAAGCGGTCCTGGCCGGGGGTGCCGAACAGGTACAGCTTGACCTCTTCGTCGATGGTGATGCAGCCGAAGTCCATGGCCACCGTCGTGGTGGTCTTCGCGGGGACCTGGGCCGCCCGGTCGATCTCGGCGCCGACCGAGGTGATGGCCGCTTCCGTCGTCAGGGGCGAGATCTCGGAGATCGACGCGACCGCGGTCGTCTTGCCGACGCCGAAGCCGCCCGCTATGACGATCTTGACGGGGGTGGGCGGCCGCCCGCTGGGTTCAGCGAATGGCTTCGAGTCCACGAATGACCCTTTCAATCATGCTGAGGTCCTGGGCGAGCCGGGTTCCCGGCCGCCGGACTTCGACGTATCCAAGCGCCGCGAGGTCGGCGACGAGTACTCGCGCTACGCCGATGTGCAATCCGAGGGAGGCGGCGACCTCCGCGACGGACATGGTGGTGCGGCACAAGGTGATGATCTCGCGCCGTTCGAACGCGAGGTCGCGGTGGGCCGCGGCGCCGAGGCGGCTGGACATGACCTGCGCCTCGATCTCCAGGGTGTCGTCGACCGGCTGCGTGCGTCCCGACGTCATCAGGTACGGGCGCAGCAGCGACACGTCCGGATCGCTATCCGACACTGTTCTTGAGTTCCTCGATGAGTTGCGGGGTCAGCACCGCGCTGGCCCGGTTGGCGAACATCGCCATCTCGTAGGCGATGGTGCCTAAGCTGGCCTGCTTGGTCGCGAGCACCCCTAGCGAGCACCCGATGCTGATCGTGCAGACCAGCAGGTAGCCGCGCTCCAATTCGATGATGACCTTGTCGGGAGCGCCGAGCGGGTGGCTGTCGGACACGCCGTTGGCCAAGCCGAGCATCGCCGACGAGATGGCCGCCAGCCTGTCCGCGTTGGCCCGCTGCAGGTCAGCCGACATCGCGATCAGCAGACCGTCGGCGGACACGGCGATCGCCCCGATGGCGCCCGCGGTGTTCTGAGTGAACCTGCTGACCAGCCAGTTGAAGTTCTGCGCATCTACGCTGATCGTGGGTGCCGGCCTGGTCATGTTTTGCTCTCTCTCCTCGGATACGCCTCACGCCGTGAGGCTCCGTCCTTCGCGGCGTCCAGCGCGGTCGCCTTGGCCGCCCTTGCCAATCCTGTAGTGAACATGTCCAGGGCGGAACGCTCCGCCTCCGGGTCGCGCTCGCGCCGCTCGGTGGCCACCGGCGCGGCCCGCACGTCCGGGGTGGCCCCGGCCTTGCGCAGTCCGGGTGCCAGGTGCGCGCCGGGCACCCGCCTGCTGAGCCCGGCCCGCGACTCGTCGCGCAGGTCCCCGCCCAGTGAGTCCGCTGTGGACGAACCGCCCGCGCGGGCGAACGCGGTGCCGAACGCGTCGAGGGCCTTGCGGGCGGCTTCCGGGTCGGGCCGGGGCGGCTCGATCGGCGGCACCGTGCCCGGCGTCTCCGGGGCGCCCGTCCCCGGCAGCTGCGCACCCGCCACGCGGCGGTTGAGCCCAGCCCTGGCCGGAGCCTGCGGAGCGGGTGGCTCGACGACCGCCCGCGGCGGCACCTGCGCACCCGCGACCCGGCGGGTCAGGCCCGACCGCGAGTCGCCACCCTCGGGGGCTCGGGCCGCGGAGGTGGTGAACAGCGTCGTCTCCTCTGCGCTCTCCGCCCTATCCGCCGCGCGGGCGAAGGCCGAGCCGAACGCGTCGAGGGCGGCGCGGGCCGCCTCCGGGTCGTGCCGCGGCGCGTCGGCCTGGACCGGCGGGACCACCACGGTCGGTTCAGGGGCAGGCACCACGCCACCGGGGAGCTGGGCGCCCGCGACCCGCCGACGCAGGCCTTGGCGGCCGTCCTGCGCCGCACCCTCCCGTGCCGGGTGAACCGTCGGGGCGACCAGGTCCGGGACCGTGGGCCCGGACGCGCGGACGGGTGCCGGGGCGGGCTCGGCGCGGCCCATCGCCGCCCAGTCGGGTTCCTCGCCCTCGAAACTCGGGAACCAGCTGAACCCGGACGCCGGGGCCGCGCCGGGGATGCGCAGCCCCGGAACCACCGGAGGTCCGGGCTCGTCGCGCGGCTCCTCCACCGGCCGGGAGAACAGCTCGGGGACGATGACCACCTGCGCGGTGATGCCGCCGCCCTCGGTCGGGACCAGCCGCACCCGCAGCGAATGCCGCCGGGCCAGGCGACCGACCACGAACAGGCCGAGCACCGTGGTCGGCACGATGTCGAGGCGTTCGCGCTCGACGAGTCGGCGGTTCTCCTCGGCCAGCTTCTGCGCGGGCATCCCGATGCCGTGGTCGACGACACTGACCACACAGGACCCGTCGGCGGTGAACGACGTGCCCACCTCGACCGTGGCCCCCGGCGGGGAGAACGATGTCGCGTTGTCCATCAGCTCGGCGAACACCAGCACGAGGTCCGACCCGATCGGCGCGGGCAGCGTGAGGTCGGCGATCGAACCGAGGTCGACCCGCTGGTACTCCTCGATCTCGGCCAGCGCCGAGCGCAGCGCGATGGCCAGCTCGATCGGCCCCGACAGCCTGCCCTGCTCCTGCGCGCCCGCGACGACCAGCAGGTTGTCGGCGCTGCGGCGCAGGCGGGTGGAGACGTGGTCGAGCCGGTAGAGCCGTTCGAGCAGGCGCACGTCCTGCTCGTCGCGCTCGAGTTCGTCGACAAGGGCCATCTGCCTGCCGACCAGGTTCTGGGTGCGCTGGGCGACGTTGGCGAACATCAGGCCGACGTTGCGCCGGGTGACCGCCTGCCGCTCGACCAGCGCCGACGCGGTCGACTGCACGCGGTTGAACGCCGCGGCGAGCTGGCCGACCTCGTCGCTGGAGACCACCTCGATCTCGGCGAACTGCGGGGCCTGGTCCTCGGCCTCCTCGGTGTCGGCGACCCGGACCAGTTCGTTCTCGGCGAGGTCGGCGATCAACACAGCGGCGTTGGTGAGCCTGCGCAGCGGGTCGGCGATGGAGCGGCTGACCCGCAGGGCCAGGAACGCGACCAGCGCGAACAGCAGCGCCGCGCCGACCCCGACCGTCCACGCGGACGCCTGCGCGCCGGACGCCCGGTCCGCCGCGGCCTTGGTGACCTGGGCCGTGACCTGGTCCTGCACGCCGCGCCGCAGTCGCGACTGCTCCCGCACGGCCTCCAGCGCGTCGGAGACGAAGTCCGGTCGGGCGCTCGCGTCGACGGGCAGCCTGCCCGCCAGCGTGTCGACCTTGCGCGCCGCCTCACCCTGGGCGACCTCGACCACGAGACCCGCGTGCACGGCGTCGGCCTGCTCGACGAACCGCTCGGTCAGCATCCGCGACTGGGCGGTCGCGTTGTCCACCAGGACCTGGCCGGTGGTCGGGTCGATGGCGGCGGCGATGAACGCCATGCCGCGCAGCTCGCCCTCCTCGTTGGCGCGCAGCAGCGAGTCCAGCACGGTGAGCTGGCGGGTGCCCTCGGCGTCGGTGTCGGACTGCAGGACCAGCCGCAGTCCGTCGATCACCGCGCCGATGACCGCGTGGTAGGTACGGGCGACGGCGTCGGCGGAGACACCGTGGCGCAGCGCGTTCTGCCGCAGCTCGCGCAGCGAGCCGATGCGGACCAGGGCGGAGGCCAGCTCGTCGGAACCGTCCGCGCCCAGCACGCCCATCGCGGTGTTGGCCGCGTCGTCGACGGTGCGGTGCTGGCGGACCAGGTCGGTGTTGTCCGCCTCCGGGTTCGCCAGATAGGCCGCGGTGAGCAGCCGCTCGCGCTGCAACTCCCACACCAGCCCACTGAAGTCGCGCGCGTGGCCCGCGACGTCGGCGGTGCTGCGGGAGGACCGTGCGGTGTCGATCTGGCCCATCACCCACGGGACGGCCACGACGAGCACCGCCGTGAGCGGCACCAGGAGCAGCACATTGAGCTTGCCCCGGATGCCTAGCCTGCTGAGAATCATCGGTCACCTGCCGTCGCGCGGGCCGTGTGCGCGTTGTGTTGGGCCCGGACGAGGTCCTCGATGGACGCGCGCAGGGCCAGGAATTCGGGGGTGCGCTTGACCGAGAGGTCCCGGTCGGCGGGCAGGTCGACGGCGAGGTCGGCGGCGATCCGACCGGGGTCGCAGGCCAGGACCACGACCCGGGTACCGAGGAAGACCGCTTCCTCGACGTCGTGGGTGACCATGAGCACGGTCTTCCCGGTGTCCTGCCACACCTGCCGGATGAGCACCTGCATGTCTTCCTTGGTCTGCACGTCGAGCGCGCCGAACGGCTCGTCGAGCAGGAGCACCTCGGGTTCGCAGACCAACGCGCGCGCGATGGCCACGCGCTGCTGCTGGCCGCCGGAGAGCTGGCGAGGCAAGGCGTCGCGCAGGTCGGTCAGGCCGGTCTCGGCGAGGTACCAGTCGACCCTGCGGGCGCGCTCGGCCGCGTCGACCTTGAGCAGTTCCAGGCCGAAGGCGACGTTGCGCTCGACGGTGCGCCACGGATACAGGGTCCCGGCCTGCGGGACCAGCCCGCGGTCGGGACCAGGCCCGTCGACCGGCGCGTCATCGAGGGTGATCGTGCCCTCGGTCGGCGTCCGCAGCCCCGCGACCATGGCCAGCAGCGTCGACTTTCCCGACCCGCTGGCGCCGACGACACACACGAACTCACCCGGTTCCACCCGGAGGTCGACCCCTTCCAGGGCGCGCACCGTCCGGCCGCGCTCCCGGAAGTCCTTGCTCACCCCGCGCATAACCAGCGTCCCCGCCAGCGGAGTCACATCGACCATCTGCCCACCCTGTCCCGCAGCAAGCGGATCATGACGTCGAACGTCACGCCCGCGATTCCGATCACGATGAGCACCGCGAAGATCTTGTCCGTCTGCGTGAACCGCTGGGCGCGCACGATCCGGTAGCCGAGGCCCTCGGTCGCGGCGATCAGTTCGGCCACGACCACGAAGTTCCACGCCGCGGCGGCGTTGACCCGGATCGCGTCGAGCATGCCAGGCAGCGAGTACGGCACGATCACCTTGCGCAGCACCTCGCCGCGGCGGGCGCCGAGCGTGTAGGAGACGTCGATCATCGCGCGCGGTACCCGGCGCACCGCGTCCGCGGTCATCAGCGTGTTGAAGAAGACCGTGGCGATGAACAGGAGCAGGACCTTCGACGGCTCCCCGATGCCCAGCCAGATGATCAGCAGCGGGATGAACGCGCTCGCGGGCAGATACCGCAGCACGCTGATCACCGGGCCGAACAGCGCCTGCCCGGCCGCGAACGTGCCCATCACGAGGCCGAGCGGCACCGAGACCAGCACCGCGAGACCGAACCCGAGCAGCACCCGCTGCACGGTGGCCCACAGGTCGGTGAACAGCTCGCCCGACTTGGCCATCTCCAGGCCCGCGTCGAGCACCGATGCCGGTGACGGCAGGAACTTGCCCGGCACCACGCCCAACGCCCACACCGCGACCCACACGATCACGGGCAGCGCCAGCGACACGACGCCCAGCGCCAAGGTGGACCGGTTCGAGATGGACGTGCGGATGGTGAGCAGCGCGGAGGTACGGCGTGGCTTGGGCCTGCGCGGCAACGGCGCCCACCCCTCCCGGCCGGGCCGGGAGGGGTGGGCGTCGGTCTCCAGCAGCTGACTCACTCCTTGACCGACTTCACGAACTGATCATCGAGCAGCCCATCGATCTTCGGCCGCTCGCCGACCAGGCCGGTCTCAAGCATGAAGTCGATGATCCGGTCGGCCTGGTGGTTCAGGTGCGCCGGGGTGGTGCCGGGGGTGAAGGCGTCCAGGTTCTGTTGGCGGGTGAAGATCGTCGTGCCCGCGTCGTAGGACTTGTAGTCGTCAGCGCTCACGCCGCCGCGCTTGGCCATGATCTCCACGGCCTTGTCCTTGTTGTCCTTGATCCACTTCACCGTTTCGAACCAGGTGGTGACCAGCGCCTGGACCTCCTTGGGGTGGTCCTTGACGAAGTCGGCCGTGAACACCAGGTGGTCGGGGATGGCGCCGGGGAACTCCGCGGAGGTGGCGATGGCGGTGCTGCCCTTGCGCTCGAGCGCGGTGGTGGTGAACGGCGCGAACGCGCCGACCGCGTCGACCTGGCCCGCGGCGAACGCTGCGGCGGCGGCGTCGGTGGCCATCGGAACGAGTTCGATGTCCTTCTCGGTCAGCTTGGCCTCGGCGAGCGCGAGCAGCAGCAGGTAGTGGTCCACCGTGCCCTGCTCGACCGCCACCTTCTTGCCCTTCAGACCCGCGACGCTGGTGATGCCCTCCGCGGCGATGATCTTGTCATTTCCGGTGGAGTTGTCGTTCACCAGGACGATCTTTTGCTGTGCTCCACCGCTGACGGAGGCGAGCGTGTCGTTGAGGGTCTGGCTGTTGGCGTCGATCGCGCCGGTCGACAGGGCGTTGAGGCTGTCGGTGTAGCTGTCGAAGTACTTCAAGTCCACGTTGACGCCGTTCTTGGCGAACAACCCTTGTTCCTGGGCGACCTGCCACGGGAACCAGCCGGGCCAAGCGCTGAATCCGAGCGTGACCTTTGTCCCGGATGCGGCGGTGCTGGACGAACAGGCCGAGGTGACACCGACGACCGCCACAACGCATGCGATGGCGGCGAACAGTCTCGTGAGCGGGCGAGACACCACTGTCGTACTCCTGGGGGACGAGGATGGGAGAACGGTGCTGCGGTTCTGAGAATTTCTCCGGTTACCCGGGAGATATCTCGTGGAAAACGCGGGTATTGGTTCTTCGTCGACTTTCGCCGCCGCTGGACCACCCATTTCCAGGCCGCTGGGGACTCCCCTCCCCGTTGGGTGACGACCGGACCGTTGTCGCGTTCGTCCGCGCGCTCCCCCGGAGCGCGGAGGCCGCACTCCCCGCGTCGCCGAACCCCGACATCGAACACGCCCTCCACCTGACCTGGCACAACCCTGCGCGCCAGACCATAACGGGACCCGCCGCCGACCCTGGATAGCGGGATACCGATATCACCTGATCGGAGTAATGGACTAGACCGTATGTTACTCAATGCAATTGTCGCGCAGATCACTACAATATTACTCCGAATAGCCTAAGCGGATTACCGGCCCGCAAAGTTCTCGCTAATAGCGTCTCACCGCTTGCGCAGTCGGGGGGTGCGGGCCACCTGGAATTTCACGCTAGTTCCACTTTCGCCGAAATACCCCCACCCGGGGAGACGGCTCGACTACCAGGCGTCGTGTCTGCGCACGGTGTAGCCGGACTCGTCGTCATCGTCACGGTGCCGGGTGTCCGGCTCAGTGGTGTCGGAGGTCGCACCGGCTTCGGCGACCTTCGCCTCGGCCGCGGCCAGGCTCGCCAGCGCGGCGTCGAGTTGGGCCTCGGCGGCCAGCAGCCGCTCGCTCTTCCACGTCTCGTCCATGCGCCCTCCGGTTTACAGCGCGCCCGCGGGCCACAGCCCGGTGGCGAAGAACTCGTCCAGGACGGCGAGGTGCGGCTCGATGTCGAGGTCCTGGGCGGCCAGCCACGCGTCGTCGAAGTAGGTGTGGGAGTAGCGCTCGCCGCCGTCGCAGAGCAGCGTCACCACGCTGCCCGACTCCCCGGCCGCCCGCAGCTCGCCGACGAGCCGCAGCGCGCCCCACAGGTTGGTGCCGGTGGACCCGCCGACCCGGCGCCCGGTGACCCGCTCGGCCATCCGGACCGCGGCGATCGACGCGGCGTCCGGCACCTTGATCATCTGGTCGATCACGGTGCCGAGGAAAGACGGCTCGACCCGCGGCCTGCCGATCCCCTCGATCCGCGAGCCGCGGCTGCCGGTCAGCCCTGGCTCGCCGTCGCGCCAGGCGTCGAAGAAGACCGAGTGCTCGGGATCGACCACGGCCAGGCGGGTCTGTAGGGCGCGATAGCGGATAAAGCGGCCGATGGTGGCGCTGGTCCCGCCGGTGCCCGCGCCGACGACGACCCACGCGGGCTCGGGGTGCGGCTCCATGGCCATCTGCTCGAAGATCGACTCGGCGATGTTGTTGTTGCCGCGCCAGTCGGTGGCCCGCTCGGCGTGGGTGAACTGGTCGATGTAGTGCCCGTCGAGCTCGTCGGCCAGCCTGCGGGACTCGGCGTAGATCTGGCCGGGCTCGTCGACGAAGTGGCAGCGGCCGCCCTGCCGCTCGATCAGCTCGACCTTCTCCGGGCTGGTCGTACGCGGCATGACCGCGATGAACGGCAGGCCGAGCATCCGGGCGAAGTACGCCTCGGAGACCGCGGTGGAGCCGCTGGAGGCCTCGATGACCGGGGTGCCGTCGACGATCCAGCCGTTGCACAGGGCGTAGAGGAACAGCGACCGCGCGAGGCGGTGCTTGAGCGAGCCGGTCGGGTGGGTTGACTCGTCCTTGAGGTAGAGCTGGACGTTCCAGTCGACCGGCAGCGGGAAGGGCAGCAGGTGGGTGTCGGCGCTGCGGTTCGCGTCGGCCTCGATGATCCGGATGGCCTGGCAGACCCAGGCCCGGGTCCGCGCGCCGCGGCGATCGGTCGCGGTCATCGCGCGAGCAGCACCGTCAGCAGGGCGAACGCGGCCGGGACGGTCTGGACGAACAGGATCCGCTTGGACACCGTCGCCGCGCCGTAGAGGCCCGCCACGGCCACGCAGATCAGGAAGAACACCTGGAAGGGTGTCGAGTCGGCGACCAGGCCGTAGATCAGGCCCGCGGCGAGGAAGCCGTTGTAGAGGCCCTGGTTGGCCGCCAGGGTCGCCGACTCCGCAGCGAACTCCTTGGTCGTGCCGAACGCGGCCCGCCCACGCGGGGTCTTCCACAGGAACATCTCCAGCACCAGGATGTAGATGTGGATCAGGGCGACCAGCCCGACCAGCACCGCGGCGGCGACGGCCACTACTTCTCCTCATCCGGTTCGGTGTCCCCGCGCAGCTCGGCGCGCAGCCGGTCGCGGTCGGCGTAGCGCTCGGCCAGGCCCGCGGTGACCCGCTCGTTGAGGCCGCGGAACAGCAGCAGCCCGAGCGGGAAGCCCACCACGATGCCGATGGCCAGCGCCACGAGCAGCGGAATGTCGAACAACGCCAGCGCGCCCGTGACGGCCGCCACAATGGCCACCCGCGCGGCGGTGTAGAGGGCGATGTCGCGGCCCAGGTGCTTGTGTTCCTGCACGTCCTGGACGTTACTCGGCATGCCCGCGCTCCTCGTCGACGGTGTTCGGCCTGCCCTCGAACCGGGTCGAGAGCACCACCGTCGAGCGGGTCCTGGCCACGCCCTTGATCCGACGCAGGCGACTCAGCGCGCGCTCCAGGTCGTCGACCGTGGCCACCCGGACCTTGACGACGAACGACTCGTCCCCGGCCACCCGGTAGCAGGACTCGACCTCATGCAGCTCGCCCAGCGCGTCGGCGACGTCCTCGTCGTCGGCGGTGTCGGTCGGGTGGATCGACACCAGGGCCGTGACGCCAAGGCCGACGGCCCTCGGGTCGACCACCGCGTGGTAGCCGGTGATCACCCCGGCGGTCTCCAGCTTGCCGACCCGCTCGTGCACCGCCGACGCCGACAACCCCACCTGCCTGCCTAGATCGGCGTAGGTAACCCGGCCATTGGTGCGCAAGGCAGCGATAATTCGACGATCGACGGTGTCCACGGCCAAAGCGTACGACGAGTGCGGTACGTGTCCGAACCGGCCGTTTTGTCCCTTACTACCTCTTTACCATCACCCAACCGTTCGAGTACTCGAAGGGCGAGATGCCACGATGCTCCTGGTTCAGGCGGATTTTCGGCCAAGGAGGCGGCGAAGGTGACCATTGGGCACGTCGGAGAGCGGCTGCTGACCCCAGGGGAAGTCGCGGCCCTGTTCCGGGTCGACCCCAAGACCGTCACCCGCTGGGCGACAGCGGGCCGCATCGGCTCCATCCGCACCCCGGGCGGCCACCGCCGCTTCCGCGAATCGGAGGTCAAGGCCCTGCTGGCCGAACTGACCACCGAAGCAGGCGACCAGTCAACACCCATGTAACGGACAAACCGGCTAACCTCGAACATCTCAGTGGTTGTTTCGGAGGTGCCTCGATGATCTACCTACTCGCCGTGGTCGGCGCTCTCACGGTCGCGGTCCTCCTCTGGCGTGCGTTCGGTCCCCAAGCCGCGCAGGTCCCGTCCCGCCGGACCACGTTGGCGCCGGACGACGACCCGGACTTCCTGCGCAAGCTGGACCAGAAGAAGCCCCGTCCGGAGGACGAGCCCCCGGCCTGACTTCGACCCAGGTGGCCTCCTGGCGCCACCCTGGGAACTGTCGGCGATCTCTGCGATACTCAGAGTGACAGGTTCGACTCACCTGACAACCTGGGGGTTTGTCGATGGGCTCGCGGACTCGGACAGGGATCAGATCCAAGGTCATCACGGCGGTGGTCGTGGTGGTCGTCGTGACGCAGGTTCCTCCGGTGCGCGACGCGGTGGTCGGCATTCCGGTCATTGGTGGGATCGTCAGCGAGATCCCCGCCGTGGTCGAACTGTTCGCAGGCGCTCCCAACGGGATGGCCGTGCCCGAGCCGTGGAGACACCGACTGGAGGAATGCACGCCTACCGTGATCAAACGGGATCGTCGGTGTGGCGAGTTGCCGGTGCTGCCGATCGACGCGAAGGCCACGCCGTATATCGCGCGCAACATCAGTATCGCGTGGTCGGCGGGTAAACCCGCGTTGTTGACTCTTATGCGCGCGAATGCGGACGCCAACCGCGCCGCCGCGCTCTCCGGGCGTGCGCGAGCCTTCAGTCGGACAAGCCTGGACGAGTACCCTATGGCGACAACAGGCGAAGGCGGAAAGGGGGCGAGAGTCGAAGAGGTGCCCGAGAATGAGAACAACAGCCAGGGGGAAACGATGAACACGTTCTACTACGTGAACAAGATGGCCGATGGCGATCAATTCCTTGTGGTCATCCTCAATCCGCACGACATCGCCAGGGACGCATACAAGGGATGACACCGATGGTCGACTCTAACCGCTACTCCTGGATCAACGACCAGGCCGTCTACGGCGGATTCACCCTCACCATCGCCGACGGGGTGAACGAAGACGACGTCATCGCTCTCTACGGCGGCGACCCGAGCGACTGCGACATGATGACATTCGAGGAATCCTTCAACATGCACGACGGCACATCGCCTGACCGCGTGCGTACTCTCACCGCGATCGCCCGAATCCACGTCGCCAACGACCGCGTCGACAAGGAAACCGTCGTCATCGCGATCGAGAACAACGGATGGGCCGCGCTCGACGTCGCCCGCAACGCCAAGAAAGGCCAGTTCTTCACGGTCTATCGTGGAGGGCAAGGTCGAACCGTCATCATCCACACCGCCGACGGACACACCCTGGCCGATTTCGAGCCGACATTGATGATCAACGGTACCGACGTCGGTGGCATCGTTCCTGAATGGGCGCACACCGCCGAATGGCGTCCGGGTGCGATCACCACGACCGCGCTCTCGCTCGCAGGCAAGGTCATGCGAGTCGACATCGCCGAAGAGTGGTTCACGAAGCCCGCCAAGACGACCGTCACACCCTCGTGACGTGCGCAGGCGGCTCGTCAATCGGGCGAGTTGTCGGCGCGGGGCATCGGTCTGGGCCAAATCCCTCGGTCGGATCGCCTGAGAGATCCCGCCGTGGTCGAGCTGTTGGCCGCGTACCCTAGACGGGACGGTCGCGACAAAGCTGACCTAGTTGAATTCGCCTACGTGGATGAGGCGAACGAGCGCGGCCATGTTCGCGTTTATCGTCGGTCCGTTCGGATTCTTGGAGTCGCGAACTTCCCCCATGGTGCGATGTAGCTCGACGCACGTTGCGCCGGACTGGCTGCGGCTCGACTTACGCCAGGTTGTCGGGGTGTCCGGGAAGGACATCTCTGTTCTCCATTCTCTGTATCAAATCGGTAATGAGTCGCATGGATTCCTCGGCGTCCAGCGCGACCCGCGCCACCATTTCCGCAGCCTGCTTGTACGCGTTCACATCGACTTCCTTGTGCAGCCACAGGGTCGAACGTCGAGTGTCGAGAAACACGACTGCCGGGGCGTTGTCAGACTCGATGAGGTTGAATGCGCCTTCCAGTCCGGGGTGCCAGCCGACGCCGAACGGCACTATCCGCACGTCAACGTTGGGAAGCCGGTTCACCTCCACCAGGTGATGCAACTGCGCGAGCATCCCTGAGTGTCCGCCGATGTTCTGGTACAGCGCGGCCTGGCCGACCAGCGCGAGCAGTCGAGCCGGGTTGGGTCGCGTGATGACCTCTCGGCGGCCCGCGCGAACGGCGATTCGGGTAGGGATGTCGACGGGCGGAACGCCCCCGGCTGTCATGATCGCCCGCACGTGGTCGGTCGTCTGTAGAAGTCCGGGAATCATCAGCGGCGTGATCTCGGTGATCTTCTGTGCGCTCTGCTCGAATTCGATGTAGGCGGCCAACTGTTGCCGTTGCTCGGGCAGCGTCGTGGCCACCCACTGCGGCTCATCTGTCCCGTACACCAAGGTCATCACGTCGTCGTACTGTTCCCCGGCGACGCCCAGGGAGGTCAGGATCTGGGCCACCTGTTCGGGTCGCGGAATCCGGTCACCCGTCTCCCACCGAGACAGCACACCAGGATCACGCTGAATCTGTCCGGCGAAATCCCGCAAGGTGAACCCCTTCTCCAACCGCGCCTGCCGAAGCGCGTTGCCCAGCGCCAGCGCCTTGGGCGTCCTCTTTCCCATGTCGTCCTCGTGTTGTCCTGGCGGTAACAGCCTAGTGTCACCGCGACCGATGAAACCATCACCCGTTGTGCCTAGCGCAACACGATTGCGATAGTTGCCATGTTGTCGGAACCTTCTGGTATCAGGCCGAAATTACCAGGTAGCCAACCTCGCCGCAGCGGCCTCATTCTCCGAGGTCACCTCTTGCGCCAAACGGTCCGTTGGGCGCTGCGGCGAAAACAAGGGGAAGGACAACAAACATGAACACCACGCCAGCGCCCGATCCAGTGGGTGCGTCGTGAGCGGGTCGGTGTGGACGGTGGTGATTCTGGGAGTCGCGGCGGTGTTGGTGATCAGGTTGACCGTGCGCGATATCCGCAGGGATCTCCGCGATCGGCGGGGTAGGTCATGAGCGGTCGGGCGGGGACAAGGCCCCCGGTGTTGTGGTTGACCTGCCTGGACAGGCTGGATCACGCGGTGCGGGACGAGGAGTTCGCGACCAACCCTTCGGGTGTGTTCGGGGCGGTGTGTGGCGCCTCGGTGACGCCTGCGTCCTCGCACTGCGCGCCGCGTCCACCGTGTCCGACGTGTGGCCGGTTCGTATTTGCGTGGGGACAGCCTTCTCGGCCGAGTGCGCCGGAGCGTCATGAGCGTTGGTGGACACGGTGGCTGTGCCGGGGCAGCCGATGACCGGCGACGCGCAAACGGCGCCCTTGTTGTTGGTGCGCCTGCGATCGGGGCCAGGGGTGCGCGAAACCCAGCGAATGGTGCACCTGGTGGCCGCTCCGGTGCCGCAGGCCATTGGGACACCGCCTGCGGTGTTGCCCGCGCTGTGCGGATTCACCGTCGCTCCGGGGGTCGCGGAGGTGTTGCCTGGGCTGGGCGGGATGCCGTGCGAGCGCTGCATGTCGCACTCCGCGTCCCCGGAAGGTGCTCGGCTGCGCGCGGCCACCCTCCCGGCCGTGGGCAGCGCATGGTGAGCGGCGCGGCGCACGAGTGTGACAGGTGTCAGCGGGGGAAGTCGTCGGCCACGGTGGCGGCCAGTTCCAGTAGGGCGATCCGGGTCTCCGGGGCCAACCGGTCCAGCTCGATCTCCGCGCCCTCTTCCAGGTGTGGGTCGAACGGAATCCGGCACACCGCCCGGCACCGAGAACCGAAGTGCGCGGCCAACTTGTCCAGGTCGACCGAACCCGACTTGGGCCGCACCGAGTTGATCACAGCAACCGATCGGGCGACCAGATCGCGATACCCGTGCGCGTCCAGCCAGTCCAGCGTGGCCGAAGCGCTTCGGGCGCCGTCTACGGAACCGGATGAGACGATCACCAGTGAGTCGGCGATGTCGAGAACGCCCTTCATCGCCGAGTGCATCAGGCCGGTGCCGCAGTCGGTGAGCACGATGTTGTAGAAGTGCTCCAGCAACGCCACGGTGCGCCGGTAGTCGGCCTCGCTGAAGGCCTCCGACACGGCCGGGTCCTGCTCGCTGGCGAGCACCTCCAGCCGGGACGGCCCCTGCGAGGTGTACGCGCGGATATCGCTGTAGCGGCGAATGCGGTCGGCGTCGCGCAGGAGGTGGCGGACGGTCGCGGTGGTCTCAAGGGGGATCTTCTGGCTCAGGGTGCCGCGGTCGGGGTTGGCGTCCACCGCGATCACCCGGTCGCCGCGCAGCGACGAGAACGTGCTGCCCAGGGTGGTAGTCGTGGTGGTCTTGCCGACGCCGCCCTTGAGGCTGAGCATGGCGATCTTGTAGCAGCCGCGCAGGGGCTGGTTGACCCTGGCGATCAGCTCACGCCTGCGGACGTCGGCCGGGCTCTCACCGACGTTGATCAGGTGGCCGCTGGCGACGTACACGGCCTTGCGCCAGCCCGACTGCGGGGCGCGCTTGGCCTGCTTGAGCAGGCGGGCCGAGGACAGGTCGTGCGGCTGCTCGGCGGCCTGAGGGCCGCGCTGGGGGTGGCCGGGCTGCGGCTGGCCCTGCGGGTGGCCGTATTGCTGGCCGTATCCCGGCTGCCCGTACGGCCCGGGGTTCACCGGGTGCGGACCCGACTGACCTGGTGTCACGGCATGCGGACCCGACTGACCGGGGTTCACGGCATGCGGACCCGACTGACCGGGGTTCACCGAATACGGGCCCGACTGGCCGGGATTCACCGCGTGCGGACCCGACTGACCGGGATTCACCGCGTGCGGACCCGACTGGCCAGGGTTCACCGAATACGGGCCCGACTGGTTCGGGTTGACCGCGTGCGGGCCGGACTGGCCGCCGCCGACCTGGTGCGGGCCGGAGAGCGCCGCGGGGTCGTGGTGGGGGCCGGATGAGGCGGGGTCGGGGTGGCGGGTCGAGTCCGTGACGGCCTCCTCTTCCAGGTGGGACACATCCTTCTCCGGAGCGGGCCCGAAGTCGGCATCGGAGGTGTCGGCAGGTGGCCGCCAGGCCAGGTCTGACTCTTCTCGACGTCCAGTCACCCGCGCGACTCCTCCTGCACCCAGACCGCTGAATCCCTCAAGCGCGACCGTAACGCACTTCGCATGAGCAACCGCAGGTGAGGGGCACTAGGCGCGGTCCTGCGAGTCCGGCGCCTACGCGTATGAGTGCATGCCCGCGATCACCAAGTTGATGAAGAACAGGTTGAACACGACGATCGCGAAGCCGACCGTGTTGATCACCGCGGCCCGGGTGCCCCGCCAGCCCGCGGTCGCCCGCGAGTGCAGATAGCCCGCGTAGACGACCCACGCGACGAACGCGACGGTCTCCTTGGGGTCCCAGCCCCAGAACCGGCCCCATGCCGCCTCGGCCCAGATCGCGCCGCAGATGATGCCGAAGGTGTAGATCGGGAAGGCGAAGATGGTGGTGCGGTAGGCGAGCCGGTCGAGGGTGTCCGCGTCGGGGAGCTTGGGGCCGAACCTGGCGAACTTCGCCGGGTTCGCGTCGTGCCGGGTGCGCATCAGGTACAGCACGCTGACCACGCCGGGGATCAGGAACAGGCCGCTGGAGATGATGGCGGCCGAGACGTGCACGATCAGCCAGTACGACTGCAGCGCGGGCTGGACCGGCGCGGCGTCGGTGTAGAGGACCGTGCCGCCGAGGAACATCAGGATCACGATCGGGGTGAGCACGAACACGCCGAGCCTGCGCACGTCGAACTTGGTCATCAGCACGATCCACGTGGTGACCGCGACGAGCGTGACGGCCATGCCGTACTCGTACATGTTGCCCCAGGGCGCGCGGTGGGTCGCCACGCCGCGCAGGACCAGGGCCGACAGGTGCAGCAGCGCGCCGAGCGCGGTCAGCGCGACGGCGCCCCGGCCGAAGCGCTCGGGCTTGTCGCGGCCGGGGGGCTGCTCGATCAGGCCGATGACCGGTGCGCCCGCGCCGACCAGTTCCCTGGCCTCGGACTTCTTCGCCGCGCGGTTGAACGCCTGCTCGACGGCGTAGCCGATCATCGCGAAGACATAGACGAGCGCTGCGGCGCTGTAGGTCCAGTCGCTGTAGGTCGACAGCGTCTCGTTGACCGGCATCAGGTACCCCTCCTGGGACTGAGCAATTCGGCGGCGACCGTCCGGAACTCCTCGCCGTATCCCGCCTGGTCGGTTCGGGCCAAGCCGCCGACCTCGACCACGGTACGACCCTCGTCCTGAGGGGCCGCACGCACCCACAGCCTGCGCCGCTTCACCGTCAGCGAGGCGCCGAGGCCCAAGATCATGAAGACCGAGCTGACGAGGACCCAGAGCTGAGTCGGGTCGTGGGAGACCTGCAGCGACACCCAGCGCTCGACTCCGTCGAACCGGATCTTCGTGCCGTCGTCGAGGGTGATGGCCTCACCCGGCTTGAGGTTCTCCCTGGCCACCTTGGTCAGCCTGCCGCTGTCGACCATCGACTGGTCGATGCCGAAGATCGACTGGCCGCGCCCGGAGTCCAGCCCGGAGTCCCCGCGCAGCACGTCGACGGCGACGGCCGGGTCGCGCAGGTCGGGGAAGCCGGAGGTCAGCAGCTTGTCGTGCATCAGCGCGGTCGGCGCGAGCAGGCCGGTGACCACGAGCTGGCGCTTGCGACGCTCCTCGGAGTCGGTCACGCCCGGCGGGTCGAACTTGACCGCGCCCTCGGAGAGCAGGGTCAGGTTGTCGACCGGGCGCCACTGGATGGTCTGCGGACGCTGCTCGCCGTTGGGCCAGGTGACGGTGAAGGTCGGCGCGTAGCCGTGGCCGAGCAGGTAGACCCGGTCGCCCGCGGTGCGCAGCGGCGAGTTGACTTCCAGGTCGTAGGGCCGCCAGGTGTTGGTCGCCAGGTCGTCGTCCGCCTGGTAGTCGATCTTGGCGGTGAAGCTGTCGGCCTGGCCGGTGGGCAGGTAGTTGGCCTTGAAGTCGTTGACCCGCACGCAGAAGGGGCTCAGGTCGGTGCCGTCGACACGCAGGCCGGGCCGGAACGAGTCGTAGTTGAGGGTGCCCGAGTTGCAGAACTCGGAGCCGTCGGCCTTGACGATGACCTGGCCCTCGTAGTTGAACATCTTGCCCAGCGCCAGCGCGACGATCAGGCCGAGCATGGCGAAGTGGAAGATCAGGTTGCCGGTCTCGCGCAGGTAGCCGCGCTCGGCGCTGAGGCTCCGCGCGCCGTCGGCCTCCTCGCGCTCGACCAGCCGCCAGCCGCGCAGCCGGGCGCGCGCCCTTGCCATCACGTCGGCGGGGGTGTCGACCTGGGTGGCGGTCTCGTGGTGGGGCAGCCGGGCGAGGTTGCGCGGGGTGAGCACGGGCTGGGCGCGCAGGGCCTTGGCGTACTCGAACGTGCGCGGCAGCAGGCAGCCGACCAGTGAGATGAACAGCATCAGGTAGATCGCCGAGAACCAGACGCTGCCGTAGACGTCGAAGAACTGCATCCGGTCCAGCAGCGTGCCCCACCAGCCATGACTGGCGATGTAGGCGGTGACGTTCGGCGGGTTGAGCGACCGCTGCGGCAACAGGGCGCCGGGCATCGCGGCCAGGGCGAGCAGGAACAGCAGGATGAGCGCTGTCCGCATCGACGTCAGGCCGCGCCAGGTGTTGCGCAGGAATGCGGTCACAGCGGCAGCTTCACATCGTTGACGACGGCGTTGCGCAGCCAGCCCACCGCGTCCGCCCACAGGCCGGTGACCAGCATGATCCCGACGACCAGGAGCAGCGCGCCGCCCGCGAGCTGGATCGTGCGGCCGTGGGTCCGCAGCCACCCGGATGCCTTGACCGCCCAGCGCACGCCCACCGCGATGAGCAGGAACGGCACACCGAGGCCGAGGCAGTAGACCAGGACCAGCAGGTAGCCGCGGGCCGCGCTGCCGCCGGTCGACGCGGCCATGGACAGCACACCGGTGAGCGTCGGCCCCAGGCACGGCGTCCAGCCCAGGCCGAAGATGCCGCCGAGGATCGGGGCGCCCGCCAGGCCCATCCGAGGAACCTTGTGCGGGCGGAGGTCCTTCTGCAGTGCGGGCACGAGCCCGATGAAGACCAGCGCCATCGCGATGGTGAGTACCCCGCCGATGCGCTGCAGCAGTTCCTGGTTGATGAGCAGCGCGTCGGCCAGCCACACCAGACTGCCCACGCCCGCCGCGAAGACGACGGTGAACCCGAGGACGAACAGGGCCACGGCGCCGAGGACGCGGTAACGGCCTTGCTTGCGGTCCTCATCGGTGCTCACCGCCGGCGCGTCGGCGCCGACGAGGGCGGCGAGGTAGGCGAGGTAGCCGGGAACGAGCGGGACCACGCAGGGGGACGCGAAGGAGATCATCCCGGCGAGCAGCGCGACACCGGCCGCCAGCAACAGCGGCCCGGACGTGGCGAGCGCGGTGGGATCCACCCGATCAGGGTAGGCAGTGGGTATCCGGTCTATGCGAGCGGCCGTCAGCTATGCGGTCCGGCTCACACCGCCGCTCACTTCGATTCGGCGAGCAGCCTGTCGATCACCGGGGTCAGGTCGGCGGCCAGGAGGTCCCGCAGGTACGCCGCCGCCACCCGGCCCTCTTTGTCGATCACGAAGGTGGCCGGGACGACCGAGCGCGGGTAGCCCTTCAGCGGCAGCAGGCTGCGGCCGGGTGGGTCGTAGATCGACGGGTAGGTGAGGCCGCGGTCCTTCATGAAGTCCCGTGGGTCGGCCTTGCTGACCTCCCGGACGGCGATCCCCAGTACCTGCACCCCCCGCGAGCCGTACTCGTCCTGGAGTTTCTGCAGTTCAGGGGCCTCGGTCCGGCAGGGGCCGCACCACTGGCCCCAGACGTTGAGCACGACGACCTTGCCCCGGTAGTCCGACAGCTTGATCGTCTTGGCGTCGTCGGACAGGTCCTCGCCCGACACCTCGGGCAGGACCTTGCGTTCGGCGACCGGGTATTCGATCTCGGTCTTGCCGTTCGGGGAGACGAACACGAACTCCGTGCCCGACGCGACCGCGTCCTTGCCCGTCGAGCAGCCTGCGAGGAGCACGAACGCGACCGCGAGCAGGAGGGTCCTCATGCGCCCGTGGCCTTCGGGTCGCTGGTGCCCGCGGGTTCGGCGTAGCGGATGGCGACGAGTTCCTCGTCATCGAAGACCAGGCTGGTGAGCGAGGCCAGCGAGCACTGCCGGTACGCCGGGTTGTGCCAGAGCCGCTTGCCCTCCAGGTACCGCCGGATCGTCCACACCGGCAGCTGGTGCGACACGCACACCGCCTCGTGGCCCTCCGCCGCCGCGCGGGCGCGGTAGACCGCGGCGAGCATGCGGTGGGCGATCTCCAGGTACGGCTCGCCCCAGGACGGGGTGAAGGGGTCGCGCAGGTGGGGCCAGTTGGCAGGCGACTTCAGCGCGCCGTCGCCCACCGAGACCTTCTTGCCCTCGAAGACGTTGGCCGCCTCGATGAGCCGGTCGTCGGTGGCCAGTTCCAGGCGGTGCGACGCCGCGATCGGGGTCGCGGTCTGCTGCGCGCGCTCCATCGGTGAGGCCACGACGTGGACGATGTCGTTGTCGCGCAGGTGCTCGGCGACGGTCAGGGCTTGGCGCTCGCCGGTCGAGGACAGGCGGAAGCCCGCGAGCCTGCCGTAGAGGATGCCGGTCGGGTTGTGGACCTCGCCGTGGCGCATCAGGTGGACGATCGTCTTGCTCACGACGGCTCCTTGGCGGCGGCAGCGGCGGCGGCCGCGGGTCCCATGGCGGCCTCGATCTCGGCGAACGCGGCCTCGTCCAGGGCGGCGCTGACGAACCACGCCTCGAACGCGCTGGGCGGGGCGTAGACGCCGTGGTCGAGCAGGGCGTGGAAGAACGGAGGGAAGCGCCAGGTCTGCGCGGCCTTGGCGCCCGCGTAGTCGATGACCTCGTCTTCGGTGAAGAACACGCTGACCAGGTTCCCGGCGAATTGCACCCGGTGCGGCACGCTCGCCGCGGTCAGCGCCTCGGTGAACAGCGCGCCGAGTCGCTTGGCGTTGGCGTCGAGGGCCGCGTAGACCGACGCGTCAGCGGCGCGGAGGGTCGCGAGCCCGGCGGCGACCGCGACGGGGTTCCCCGACAGCGTCCCGGCCTGGTAGACCGGCCCGACCGGGGCCAGCGACGCCATCACGTCGGCCCGGCCGCCGAAGGCCGCGGCGGGCAGGCCGCCGGACATGACCTTGCCGAAGGTGTAGAGGTCGCCCGCGACACCCTCCAGCCCGAACCAGCCCGAGGCCGACACTCGGAAGCCGGTCATCACCTCGTCCATGACGAGCAGCGCGCCGTACTCGCGGGTGATCTCGCGCAGGCCCGCGTTGAACCCGTCTACCGGGGCGACCGCGCCCATGTTGCCCGCCGCCGCCTCGGTGATCACCGCGGCGATCGTCGAGCCGTGCTCGGCGAACGTGGCACGCACGGCGTCGAGGTCGTTGTAGGGCAGCACGATCGTGTCCTCGGCCTGCGCGCCCGTGACGCCGGGCGTCGTGGGCAGGCCAAGGGTGGCCACACCGGAGCCCGCCTCGGCGAGCAGCGCGTCGACGTGGCCGTGGTAGCAGCCCGCGAACTTGACGATTCGGCTGCGCCCGGTGAACCCGCGGGCCAGGCGGATCGCGCTCATCGTGGCCTCGGTGCCGGAGTTGACCAGCCGGACCTGCTCGACCGGCGCGACCCTGGCGATGATCTCCTCGGCGAGGTCGACCTCACCGGCGGTCGGCGTGCCGAAGGACAGCCCGGCGCCCACGGTGCGGCGCACGGCCTCCACCACGGCCGGGTGCGCGTGGCCCAGGATCATCGGGCCCCACGAGCAGACCAGGTCGACATAGCGGTTGTCGTCGGCGTCGAACAGGTAGGGACCGGTGCCGCTGACCATGAACCGCGGCGTGCCGCCGACGGCGTTGAACGCGCGGACCGGCGAGTTGACCCCGCCGGGGATGACGGCTTTGGCCCGGTCGAACAACGCGGCCGAGCTGCTGACGTGTGCCTGGCTGACCTCGGAAGTCACCGCACCAGTGTTTCAAACCGCGCCGCGATCACCGCGAGCGGGAGCGCACCGCCAGCACGAGCTGCCGCACCGCGTCGAGAATCAGGATCAACCCGAGCGTGGCCACCGCCACCGAGCCGCCGATCCACTGCCCCTGGAACCGGTCGACGACCAGGTCAGGGCGGTCGCGCACCACGCCGACCACATCGATGCCCTGCCCCCACATCCACACCGCGAGCCAGCCGAGCAGCCCGGCGACGACGACGTCGACAGCGGCGAAGACGGCCCGGCGCGGCTGGTTGACCGCGCCCTCACGCGCGGGCCAGGCCAGGTCGGTGTCCTCGGTCACGACGTCGGTCATTCGGTCAGCTTCTCATGCCCTGCAGCACCGTGTACTCACGGACGTCCGAGCGGGCCAGCAGGCAGACCACCACCGCCCACGCCAGCACCAGCGCGCCGCCGACGGCGAAGGTGAGCGCCGAGCCGGTCGAGTTGGCCACGGCGGGCGCGCACAGCGCCCCGACCAGGGCCGAGACGAACAGCGCGACCCTGGCCCACGCCTTGCCCGTGCGCATGGGGAACGCGAGCACGACCGACACCAGGGCCGAGACCGCGGCGCCGAGGCCGAGGTAGCCGAGATCGCGGTCGGACACACCGAGCAGCAGCGCGGCCAGCGCGGACCCCGTCAACGCGCCCGCGAAGGCGCCATTGACCGCTCGCGGCCGGTGGACAGGTAAGGGGACGCTCACGGAAGTTAAGTAGCCGCCGGGGCGGGTCGTGTTACTTGGGGAAGATCACCCGGTGTCATGGGGGAGGCTAGGGGTGGCGCTTGACGGCGTCGAAGTATTCAGCCGATTCCTTGGTGAACATGTAGTACACGGCGCCGCCGATCAGGGCGATCTGGACGATCGTGACGATCGTTTCGATCATGTTGCCGCCGCCGGCAAGCCCGATGATGTTGAGCAGCAGGGCGAGGCCACCGAGGACTGCCAACACGACCCGCGCCCAGTTGCGGCCCGCGCGCATCTTGAACGCGAACAGCAGATAAAGGCCGAAGAAGATCGCCGCGACGATGCCCGCGAACGCGAGGCCGATGGTGAGAGCGGCGTCGATATCGGCGTCTGTGTAAGCCGTGCCGCCCTCGCGCAGGGTCTTGACGACCTCATCGCGGAAGGTGTCCTTGCCAACGGTGAGGACGAGGATGAACCCGATCAGGCCGAGTACGCCGTTGGCCAGCCACAGCTGGAACGACCGATCGACCGACGGCGGGCGGTTCGGAGCCGCCCGCGGCGGCTCGAACGGTCCGTCCGGGTAGCTGGGGTACGGTCCGGGTGTCGACATGATCCGACGGTAAGCCCGGCGCCAGGTCCCCGCACGTCAGGACGGCGGGCTTGACTCGACCAGGCTAGTCAGAGTGGACCGCAGCGCGGCGCCGTCGCGGGCCCACGCCAGGACGGTGGTCCCGTCGTCGAGCACCAACGGCACCTCATCGGTCTTGCGCGGCGCGGTCCAGCCACCGCCGAGCGCCCGCGCGCCCGCGTCCGGGATCTCCTCGGCGACACCGGCGATCCGCTCGACGGCCAACGTCTCGGAACCCTGCCGAAGGGTGCGCGCGGTCAGCTCCACCGAACACACCCGACGGCGCGCGTTGACCCACCCGGCGGCGAGCCCCGCCAGCCCCACCGCGACGACCGTCCACGCGACCCAGTGCACCGGCCCGGTGCCCAGTTCGAGGGCGGCCCCGATGGCGGCGAAGACCGGTCCCCACAGCACCGGCCACCAGGTCGACCCCGGCTCGGCGTAGAGGACCGGTTCGCCGGTCATCGCTCGTCGCTCACCTTGAAGAACGCCCGCGACTTGGGCATGTAGAGCATGCCTAGCGCCACGACGATCAACAGCGCGCTGACCAGGCCGAGGATGCCGACCCGGCCGATCGTGTACTGGAACATCGCCGCGAACACGCCCACCGTGACCAGCAGCGTGCGCGCCTTGCGCGTGCCGCCGCGGGCCTTGTGGGCCAGCAGGACGAAGAAGCCGAGGAACATGATCGACCCGAGCAGCAGCCACCAGGACAGCCCGGTCGCGGTCCGCTCCAGCTCGGCCTGGCTGAGCTCGGGCCGCTGCTTGAGCGTTTCGGCGATCAACCGCGACCGCAGCGCGAAGAACAACACCGACCCGATCACTCCGGCGACCCCGGCGGCCACCCACACCCAGAACGCCGCCCGCACCACCCCAGGTGCGTCGACGCGGTTCTCCCCGGCCGCCGTCGCCTCGTCGGCGGTGGGCATGACCGGGGGCTCGGGCTTGGACTCGTCGCTAGTCACGGCGCGACCATACAAGGCCGCGATGGCCACGTCTGATCAGTGCTGTGTCCATGAGCGTTGTCGGGCTATCGGCGGATCCAGGTTTCCGCAGGGCGTGCCGCCGGAACGCCGCTCGTACTGGGTGTAGTTGGGCGTTTCGGCGGTGCGGCCAGCGGGAAGCTGGGCCGTCGAGAGCCCGGCAACGTTCGTGGGCACAGCACTATCGCTGGGCGTCGACGAACTTGGGGAGGTCGTCGATCAGGCGGATCGCGACCGTGGTGACGCCGGGCTTGTGGCCGTTCCAGCCCCACCGGTCCCGCAGCCCCACGTGCGCCGGGCACACGCAGTCCGGGTCGAGCCAGTCCGGGCACTCGGCGAACCCCGACCGCAGCACGTCCAGGGAGCCCTCGGTCAGCTCCCATGACCACGCCATGTCCCATTCCTCGTCCCACGGCAGGTGGAAGCAGTCGTGGGAGAACACCTTGAGCCAGCCGTGGCCGCCTTCGCAGGCGTGGATGTCGCGGTAGTCATGGACCGTGTTGTGCCCCGACTCCCCGTGCGGGACGCCGCGCAGGTGCAGCGCCAGCAGCACGGCCACCGGCGTGTCGCAGTGTTCGCAGGTCAGTCCAGCCATCCGGCGGCCTCGGCGGCCCAGTAGGTGAGGATCACGTCGGCGCCCGCGCGGCGGATCGAGGTCAGGGTCTCCAGGATGGTGCGGCGGCGGTCCAGCCAGCCGTTGGCCGCGGCGGCCTCGATCATCGCGTACTCGCCGGAGACCTGGTAGGCCGCCACCGGCACGTCGGCGATCTCGCGGACCGCGCGGATCACGTCGAGGTAGGCCAGGGCGGGCTTGACCATGACGAGGTCGGCGCCCTCGGTCAGGTCCAAAGTGGCCTCGCGCAGCGCCTCGCGCACGTTGGCCGGGTCCTGCTGGTAGGTCATCCGGTCGCCGGTGAGCTGCGACTCGACGGCCTCGCGGAACGGGCCGAAGAAGGCCGAGGCGTACTTGGCGGAGTAGGCCAGGATTCCGGTGTCCAGGTGGCCCGCGCTGTCGAGCGCCTCGCGCACGACGGCGACCTGGCCGTCCATCATGCCGCTGGGGCCCACCAGGTGCGCGCCCGCGTCGGCCTGGGCGACGGCCATCTCCGCGTACACGGCCAGGGTCGCGTCGTTGTCGACGTTGCCGCGCTCGTCGAGCACGCCGCAGTGGCCGTGGTCGGTGAACTCGTCGAGGCACAGGTCCGACATGAGCACGGTGTCGTCGCCGAGTTCCGAACGCAGGTCGCGCAGCGCCAGGTTCAGCACGCCGTCGGGGTCGATACCGCCGGAGCCGACCGCGTCCCGAACCGTCGGGATGCCGAACAGCATGATGCCGCCGACGCCTGCCTGGACGGCCTCGACCGCGGCTTTGCGCAGCGAGTCGCGAGAGTGCTGGACGACGCCGGGCATGCTCGCCACCGGCACCGGCTCGACCGCGCCCTCCTTGACGAACATAGGCAGCACGAGCTGGTTGGGGCGCACGGCCGTCTCACTGACCAGGCGCCGCATCGCGGGCGTGGTGCGCAGTCTGCGCGGCCGGTGGGTGGGGAACATCGATGACTCCCGACGAAACAAGAGCGGGCGGCGTGCCGAAGCACACCGCCCGCTGGAGGATTAACGCCGCGCGCGCTTGGTCTTGCGCGGCGGCGGAAGCGCGCCTTCGGCACGAAGCCTGGCCGCGTGCTCGGCCAAGGCGTCGACCAGCGCGGGCACGGTCGCGTTCTCCGGCTGGACATCGACCCGGAGGCCGAACTCGCGGGCTGTCTCGGCGGTCTTGGGGCCGATGCAGGCCACCAGGGTCCGGGTGTGCGGCTTGCCCGCGATGCCGACCAGGTTCCGCACGGTCGACGACGAGGTGAAGCACACCGCGTCGAAGCCGCCGGTCTTGATCATCTCGCGGGTGTCGGCGGGCGGCGGGGCCGCCCGAACGGTGCGGTACGCCGTCACGTCGTCGATCTCCCAGCCGCGGTCGCGCAGACCGGCGGCGAGGGTCTCGGTGGCGATGTCGGCGCGCGGCAGCAGCACCCGCTCGACTGGGTCGAGGATGTCGTCGTACGGCGGGAAGTCGGCCAGCAGGCCCTCGCTGGACTGCTCGCCGGACGGGACCAGCTCTGGGTTGATGCCGAACGAGCGCACCTTCTCCGCGGTCGACTCGCCGACACAGGCGATCTTCACGCCGGAGAACGCGCGGGCGTCGAGGCCGAACTCGGCGAACTTCTCCCAGACCGCGCGCACGGCGTTGGTCGAGGTGAAGATCACCCACTGGTAGCGGCCGTCGACCAGGCCCTTGACCGAGCGCTCCATCTGCGCCGGGCTGCGCGGCGGCTCCACGGAGATCGTCGGCACCTCAGACGGGATCGCGCCGTGCATGTGCAGGCGGTCGCTCATCTCACCGGCCTGGTCCTTGGTGCGCGGCACCAGGACCCGCCAGCCGTAGAGCGCCCGCGACTCCCACCACGACAGCTTGGAGCGCGCCGCGACGGCGGCGCCCACGGTCACCACCAGGTGGCCGGACACCTCGCCCGCATCGGCGGCCAGCGTGGCCAGGGTGGTGTCGATGGTGCGCTGGCTGGAGCCGGTGCCGTCGGCGGTCACCGCGACCGGGGTCTGCGGGGCCAGGCCGTGCTCGACCAGCGCGGAGGCCGCCTCAGCGAGGTGGCTCGACGTCGCGTGCAGCACGATCGGGCCGGGCACGCCCGCCAGACCCGCCCAGTCGATGTCGCCGCGCACGTCGACCTCGGTGTGCGTGGAGCCGAGCGCGATGCCCGCGTACGCCGGGACGGCGGTGGCGGCGGAGACTCCGGGAACCACGTCGAACACCGCGGTGGTCCGTGCCACGGCCTGCGCCTCGGCGACGACCGCGGAGTGCGTCAGCGGGTCGCCCGCGACCAGTCTGACCACGACGCGACCGGCTTTCGCCTCGGTCACCAGGTCCTTGGCCACGTCGGCGGGCTCGCCGACGGCCGGGCGAACCTCGGCGTCCTCGGCGGCGAACGCCAGCACGCCGGACGGGACGTCCGGGTCGGTCACCACGAGCTCAGCGCGCTCGATCAGCTCTTTCGCCCGCACGGTGAGCAGGCCGGCGTCGCCGGGTCCGGATCCCACGAACGCGACGCGGCCGGGGGACTTTCGTGCACGGGTGGTCATGTCAGGCCACTTCCCATCAACTACGCCTCGGGACCGGAGAGCACTCCGGCCCCGAGTTCCAGCAGTTCGGCGGCCAGCGCACGACCGAGCTGCTCTCCTGCGGTCAGGTCTCCGACGGCCGACGCACGGAGGATGTCCCCGTCGGGCGTCGCCGCGACCCCGCGCAGTGACAGGCGGAAGACCACCTTGTCATCAGCGTCGAAGTCCTCGACGACATCGGCCAAAGCACCGATCGGCGCGCTGCAGCCCGCTTCGAGCGCGGCCAGCATGGCGCGCTCGGCGGCCGCGGCGGCCCTGGTGTGTTCGTCATCCACAGTGGACTGAAGAAGGTGTTCCACGTCGACGTCGTCGACCCGGCACTCGATGGCCAGCGCGCCCTGTGCGGGTGCGGGCAGCATCTGGATCGGGTCGAGTGTCTCGGTGATCTCGTCGGTGCGGCCCAGGCGGGCCAGACCGGCGCGCGCCAGCACGACGGCGTCGAGCTTGCCGTCGGTGACCATCGCGATGCGAGTGTCCACGTTGCCCCGGATCGGGACGATGTCCCAGCCGAGGCCCAAGGCGTTGAGCTGCGCGGCACGGCGCGGCGAGCCGGTGCCGATGGTCGAGCCGGGCGGCAGCTCGCCCAGGGTGAGGCCGTCGCGGGCGATCAGCGCGTCGCGCGGGTCCGCCCTGAGCGGGACGGCCGCCATCGACAGCCGCGGGTCGGGCGCGGTCGGCAGGTCCTTGTAGGAGTGCACGGCCACGTCGATCTCGCCGTTGGCAAGCGCGTCACGCAGCGCGGAGGTGAACACGCCGACGCCGATCTCGGGGATCGGGGCCGACGAGCGGTCGCCGGGCGTGGAGACCGTGATGATCTGCACCAACGCCCCGGCCCGCTCCAGCGCGTCGGCGATGGTGCCGGTCTGCGCCAGGGCGAGGGCGCTGCCGCGCGTGCCGATGCGAATCGTCCGGGGCATCACATTCCACCGTCCAGGTGATCCAGGGAGCTCACGGCCGCGGGCGTCTGCGGGTCGAGCGCGAACAGCTCGCGCAGCGCTTCGGCGTAGCCGGAGCCCTCGGGTCCGGAGGCGAGTTCCTTCACCCGGACCGTGGGCGTGTGCAGGAGTTTGTCGACGACGCGGCGGACCGTGCGGGCCAGCTCGTCGCGGACCGGGGCGTCGAGGTCGGGCAGCCGCGCGTCCAGGCGCAGCAGCTCGGCGTCGACGACCTCGGCGGCGCGCTTGCGCAGGGCGGTCACCGTGGGGGTGACGCCCGCGGAGCGCTGGGCGGCCAGGTAGGCGCGGACTTCCTCGGCGACGATCTCGGCCGCGCGGCGGGTGTCGATGCCGCTGGGCGCCTCGGCGAGCCTGCGCTGCAGGCTGTCGAGGTCGACCACGCGCACGCCCGCGACATCGGCGACACCGTCAGCGACGTCGCGCGGGAGACCGAGGTCGCAGATCACCAGCGGCCGGTCGGCGGGCCGGGCGACCACCGCGTCGATGGGGATGACCGCGCCGACCGCGCCCGTGCAGGCCACGACGATGTCGGCGGCGGAGATCCGGTCGTGCAGGTCGTTGAGGCCGACCGAGCTGGCGGGGACGCCCTGCTCGGTGAGGGACGCGGCCAGGCGCGCGCCGTTGGCCTCGGTTCGGTTGGCGATGACGACCTCGCCGATGCCCGCCCGACGCAGCGCCGCGGCGGCCAGCCCGCCCATGGATCCCGCGCCGACGATCAGCGCGGAGCGACCGGCGAGCCCGTCGAGGACGTGCTCGGCGTCGGCCAGCGCCTCGGTGACCACCGAGCCGCCCGCCTGGTCGAGGCCGGTGTCGGTGTGCACCCGCTTGCCGATGCGCAGCGCCTGCTGGACCAGCTCGTGCAGGGTCCGGCCGACGGTGCCCAGCTCGCGGGCGACGTTGTAGGACGCGCGGACCTGGCCGAGGATCTGTGGTTCGCCGACGACCATCGAGTCGAGCCCGGCGGCCACGGTGAACAGGTGCTGCGCGGCGGCCGCGGCGTAGTGCACGTAGAGGTGGTCGTGCAGGTCGGCGACCGGGTGGCCCGAGTGCCGGGCCAGCACGCCGACGACGTCGGTCAGTCCGGCGTGGAACGCCTCGACGACGGCGTAGACCTCGACCCGGTTGCAGGTGGAGACCAGCAGCGCCTCGGAGACGTTCGGACAGGCAAGGAGCTCGTCGAGCACCTTGGGCACGTCGACGGCGGCGACGGTCACCTGCTCAAGAACCCGCAGGTCAGCGGTGTGGTGCGACATGCCGATCGCCAAAATACTCACGACACGATCACCCCGTTCACCTGTCCGTTGAGCGACTCGATGGCCGCGGCGTTGTCCGCCCGGCGAGCCACGTGGAAGGAGAGCACCTGCAGCTCGACCGCGAGGTCGACCTTGCGGACCTCGACATGGTCGGGGACCTGCAGCACGACGGGGGCGAAGTTCAGGATGCACTGAACACCCGCTTCGACCAAACGGTCGCAGACCGCCTGGGCCGCGGGCGGGGGTGTCGCGATGACCCCGATGGACACCTCGCGCTCGGCGCAGATGGTCGGGATGTCGTCGATGTGCTCCACCGGCAGCCCGCCGACGGGCACGCCGATGAGGTCGGGGTCGACGTCGAACAATGCGGTCACGGGGAAACCTCGTCCGGGGAACCCGCCATAGTTGGCGAGGGCATGTCCGAGGTTACCGATTCCGACGACCGCGACGCTCTGTTTCCTGGTCAGGCCCAGGATCCGCTCGATCTCCTCGATAAGGACGGCCACCTCGTACCCGACGCCGCGGGTGCCGTAGGAGCCGATGTAGGAGAGGTCCTTGCGCAGCTTCGCCGAGTTGACCCCGGCGGCGGCGGACAGTTCCTCGCTGGAGACCGAGCCCACGCCGCCGTCCTGCATGCCGGAGAGCACGCGCAGGTAGACCGCCAGCCGCGCGACCGCCGCCTCAGGGATGGCCCGCGCCCGCTCCCGCGCGGCGGGCACTTCGGCCACGACACGCGGGATGGGGGTGGTGAGCTCGGCGGCTGTCGGGGCGGGCGGGGTGTCGCCGACCCCGTTCCGCTGGCCTCGCTGTGCCGCCACGCTGGTACTCCTCGACAGATTTCGTCTCCGGGATGTGAACACGGTACCGCTTGTGAACGCGTGCACAAAGTCGCTGGCCAGGCACTTGACGTACCCCACACTTCGACCCGCGCGCGGTGGGCGGTCGCAGCCTTGAGTCATGCCCCAACAGTCGCCCCACATCGGGGCCGACTCATCTCCTGGCATGCGGTTGGCGAGTCGGGCCGCCTCGCCACTTCGGTTGTCGCCCCTCGGAGGGCTGTGATGTTGTTCGCCACGAGTTGCGCGTTCGCGCTCAAGCCCTTGACCACTGAGTCGTCTGTCTGCGCGAGTTCGGCGAGTGCGATCTGCTGCGCCGACACCCGCAGTCCTTCGATCTTCGATGACGCGATCGCCTCCGACCGCAGCAGGAACCTGGCCAGTCCCTCGTGACTCGCCGACACCGGGTTCGAGGACAGATCGCGAACACGCACTTCGACAGCGTTAGCGCTCCATCAAAGGTTAACGGCATATCCTTTAATGGAGCGCTCGCGCATGCAAGGTTTGTCAGGCCACGGTGAACTGGGTCGAGTGCCAGCCCGTCGCACCGTCGGGGATCGGGGGGACGCGCTTGTCGGTCTGGGTCTCACCGCGGCGGTTGGTGGCGCGGACCTCGGCGCGGTGGCCGCCGGAAGGCAGGTCCATCTCGACCTTCCACATCCGCCAGGTCTGGTCGTTGACCTCGGTCGCCAACGTGGCCGTACGCCATTCGCCGCCGTCGACGCGGACCTCGACCTTGTCGATGCCGACGTTCTGGGCCCAGGCGATCCCGGCGATGGTCACCTTCCCGGCGGGCACGGTGGCGAAGCCCGCGGGTGCGTCGATGCGGGACTGGACCTTGATCGGCGCCTCGCTGGCCCAGCCGCGGTCCTCCCAGTAGAAGGTCTTCTCACCCTTCCTGATGACCTCCATGTCGGTGACCCATTTGGTCGCCGAGACGTAGCCGTAGAGACCGGGGACGACGACGCGGGCCGGGAAGCCGTGCTCGACCGGCAGGGGCTCTCCGTTCATGCCGATCGCCAACAGCGCGCCGCGCTTCGGGTCGCGCAGGTCCGCCAGTGGGGTGGCGCAGGTCCAGCCGTCGATGCTGGTGGAGAACAGTTGGTCGGCGCCGGGGCGGATGCCCGCCTCGTCGAGCAGGTCGCGCATCGGCACGCCGATGAAGGTGGCGGTGGAGATGTACGGGCCGCCGACCTCGTTGGACACGCAGGTCATGGTGATGGTCTTCTCGACCAGCGGCCGGTTTCGGATGTCGCCGTAGTCGAAGGTCAGCTCGGTGTCGACCATGCCGTGCAGCCGCAGCCGCCAGTCCTCGGCGCGCACGCGGGGCACGGTCAGCGCGGTGTCGATCCGGTAGAAGTCGCGGTTGCTGGTGATGAACTTCGGCGTCCCGGCCCCGGCGAAGTCGGCGGTGGCGGGGACCGCGGGGGCCGGGCTGCTCGGCGTCAGCTTGCCGACCGCGGCGCGGGAGCCCTCGACGTCGACGCGGCCGGACAAGAACTGGCCGAAGCCGCCGAACACCCCGGCGCCGACCGCCACGCCCGCCGAGGTGATCAGGAAGGACCGGCGCGAGAGTTCGTCGGCCGGGTCGCGCGGGGCCGACGCTAGGCCGTGCAGCCACGTGAACACGCCAACGCCCGCGATCAGGCTGACCACCGGGGCGAGCAGGGCGAGCTGGCCCAGGTCGGGCCGGTTGAACACCGCGACGACGGCCAGCAGCCCGAGCCCCACCGCGAGCGCCTGGCCCGGCCACGGCTTGCGCCGCGACAGCAGGCCCGCGACGACCGCGACGGCCACCAGCGTCGCCGCCATGCCGCCGAGCAGCACGAGCTTGTCGTAGACGCCGAACGTCCGGATGGCGAAGTCCTTGAGCGGGTGCGGCGTCAGATCGATCGCCGAGTTGCCCACGGCGAGGAAAGGTGAGGCGTTCGGCCCGACGAACCCGGCGACGAGGTGGCCCGCCGCCAACGCCGAAGCCACCGCCAGTACGCCGATCAGCGCCGCTGTCCGCCTGCTCAAGGTGTTGTCCACACCTGCTATTCGAACCTGCGGACCGCGCGGATGGAACGGTTTCGCCTGCTACGGAAGTCTTACGTCAGCGCGGCCCGAAGCCGGGCCTCCTCGACCTTCCAGTACCCGTGCTCGGCACCGTCGACCAGGATCACCGGGACCCGGTCGCCGTACTCGGCGCGCAGTTCCGGGTCGCTGTCGACGTCGGCGGCGTCCCAGCCGATGCCCAGGTCGGCGCAGATGCGCTCGACGTCGGCCTCGGCCACCTCGCACGCGTGACAGCCCTGCCTGGTCATCACCGTCACCCTGGTCACGGCCGAACGGTACCCCGCAGGCTCGCGCGCCGGAGCTTGCCCATGACCGAGTGCGGCAGCGACTCGACGAACTCGACCGTGGCCGGGATCTTGAACCTGGCCAGCCGCTCCGCGCAGTGCGCGCGCAGGGCGGCGTCGGTCAGCTCGGCGCCTTGGCGCAGGACCACGACGACCTTGACGTGCTCGCCGGTCCGCTCGTCGGGCATCCCGACCGCCGCCACCTCGGCGACCTCGGCCAGTTCGGCGACCACGGCCTCGACCTCGTGCGGGTAGACGTTGAAGCCGTTGACGATGATCAGGTCGTTGGCCCGGTCGACCAGGTACAGGTCGCCTTCGTCATCGAAGTAGCCGACGTCGCCGGTGCGAAACCAGCCGTCGGCGTCGGGGCCGTGGTCGCCGTCTGGCCAGTAGCCGCTGAACAGGTTGGCCCCGCGCGCGGCGACCAGACCGGTGTCGGTGGCCTCATCGGTGAGGTCGGCGGCGAACTCGTCGGGGTCAGTGAGCGTGGCGACCGGCAGGCCGTCGCTGTCGACCAGCCGCAACTCGACGCCGGGGATCGCGCGGCCGACCGAGCCCGCCTTGACGGTGCCCCCGACCAGCGTCGAGGTGAGCACGGGGCCGGTCTCGGTCAGGCCGTAGCCCTCGAAGATGGCCAGCCCGGTCTCCTGCCGGAACAGGGCCAGCGTCGCGGCGTCCAGCGGGGCCGCGCCGGACGTGCACAGCCGGACCGTGGCCAACGCGTCGCCGAGCCGGTCGGCGCCCGCGGCGGCGAAGGCCTGGTACATCGCGGGCACGCCGATGACGTTGGTGACCCGGTGCTCGGCACAGGCGTCGAGGGCCCGGTCGACGCCGAACTTGTCCAGCAGGACAGCAGTAGCGCCCGCCGAGGCCACTTGCCACAGGCCGGACAGGCCGTAGGCGTGGGAGAGGGGCACCGTGAGCAGCACGCGGTCTGCCGCGGTGACCGGCGCTGGTTTCAGCGCGGCGCACTGCTCGACGTTGGCCAGCAGCGCCCGGTGCGACAGCATCACTCCGCGCGGGGTGCCGCCGGTGCCGGAGGTGGAGGCGAGGACGGCCAAGTCCTCCCCGCCCCAGGTCTGGGCGGGCGGCGCGACCTCCGGCCCGTCCGGGTCGGGCGTGGCCAGCGCGATGACCTCAGTGGACGCCAGATCGCCGACGGTAAACCTGGCCCCGCTGTGAGCGAGAACACGTTCGATCTCCCGCGGCGCGGCGTCGAGCCCGACCGGCACCACGACCCCGCCCGCGCGCAGCACGCCGAAGAGGGAGACGACCGCGTCGGCGGTGTTGGGCAGCCGCAGCGCGACCCGGTCGCCGGGGGCAACCCCGGCCTCGGCGAAAGCCGCCGCACACCGGTCTACCTGCGACTGCACCTGCTGCCAAGTGAGTGAACGCGCGGCCGAAACGTCGACCAAGGCGAGGTGTCGGGGTACCTTCTCGCAGGCTTGCGACACCAGGTCCGCGACCGTGCCGGTCTGCGTTCTGGTCATGTTTTCGACCTCATCTCGCGGGGAACCAAGGGATAAATCACAGGGAAACGCAGTGTGGCACGGATCACCAACGTCACGGTTAACTACCCACTACGTCTCATCCTTGGACTTTCAGCCAATACCTACTAGAAAGTAACAACGACTTAGCGGTTCCTGACTGTTCGGCGATCTACCGTGATGAGGAGTGTGCGGCTGCTTGATGACCCGTCCGACGCGACCGAGCCGGGCCCCGGCCGTGCCAGAAGCCCGTCCCGCAGGGGACCGGGCAGGTTCGCGACGTGCGGAGACTCCGGACAGCGCACCGACGGAAGCCGAACCGATGGCCGAGCCTGACCCGACACCCGACGCGACCGCCGAACCGGCCGAGGCCGACCTCGACGCGGCCCACGCCGTCGCCTGGGACCTGGTGCGCGCCGCGCAGGCGGGCGACACGCACGCGTTCGGCCAGCTCTACGACCGGTATGTCGACATGGTCTTCCGGTACGTGCTGTTCCGCGTCGGCGACCGCGAACTGGCCGAGGACGTCACCAGCGAGACCTTCCTGCGCGCGCTGCGCCGCATCACCTCGGTGAGCTACCAGGGCCGCGACGTCGGCGCGTGGTTCGTCACCATCGCCCGCAACCTGGTGCTCGACCACGTCAAGTCGAGCCGGTTCCGCCTGGAGGTGACCACCCCGGAGATCCGCGACTCCGAACGGGTGGAAGCCGGGCCGGAACAGCAGGTGATGTCGAAGGTGACCCGCGACGCGCTGCTCACCTGCGTCGACCAACTGGGTGACGACCAGCGGGAATGCATCGTGCTGCGGTTCCTGCAGGGCATGTCGGTCGCCGAGACCGCGGTCATCATGAACCGCAACGAGGGTGCGGTGAAGGCGCTGCAGCACCGCGCTGTGCGTAGGCTCGCGCAGTTGTTGCCTAGCGAGATCAGGTGAGAGGTTTCACTCGCGAGAGTGGACCTGCTCAACCGGACGGCTGGGCCGTAACCCCGGGCCCGACAAGTCGTTTCACACAACAGGATCAAGAAGCGGGTTTCCCGGGCGGGACAATCCACGGATAGCCGGGCCAACAAGGCCGCCCAAGCACGAGTCGGAGTCGGATGGTGGACAGCGGAGCAGGGCCGAGAGGCCCGTACGGTCGGCGCGAGCACAGCGCTCGGGCCGGTCGCTCGCGTCCTGACCTGCCCGGCTTCACCGAGGACGACCAGGCAGTCGTGGAGCTGTTGGCGGGACTGGCCCCGCTGACCGCGCCGTCCGGCGACACCCGCGACCGGATGCGGGCCCGCATCCTGGCCGGGATCACCGAGCCCCCGACCGAGGCCCCCGCGCGCCGCGCCCGCCCCGCGCCGGTCGCGCGCCGCGCGGTCGACGCTCGGAGTCCGCCCCACAAGCCCGCCCCGAACCCGCGAGATCAGGCTCCGGGGCGCGTGGCCGGTTCGCCATCGCGGCCGTGGCCGTGCTGGCCCTGGTGTTCTCACTGGCGGGCATGAGCCTGCTGCTCTCCCGCGACGCGCTGCCCGGCGACGCCCTCTACGCGATCAAGCGCACCGGCGAGGCCGCCTCCCTCGGCTTGACCTTCGGCGACGAGGGCAAGGCGTACAAGCACCTCGAGTTCGCCACCGCGCGCATCACCGAGATCGAGACGCTGACCCAGCGCTACCCGAACACCAAGGACGCCCCGGTCGGCGGCTACCTGTCGGCGCTGAGCGACTTCGACGGCGACGCCGCGGCGGGCGCCCGCCAGCTGATCGCCCTGGCCACCGCGGGCGACGGCGGCCAACTCGAAGGCCTGCGGCTGTGGGCCGACCACCAGGGCGCGCGACTGGCCGCCCTCGGGCCCAAGCTGCCCGGCCAGGCAGGCACCCACCAGCTCGCCTCGGTCGCCCTGCTCAGCAAGATCGAGGACCGCGCGACCGCGCTCGCGGGCCGACTCGGCTGCTTCGACATCACCTCGGGCTCGATCGACGAGATCGGCGCCCTGCCCGCCACCGGGACATGCGAACCGCGCCCCGGCGCGACGCGGACCGCCCCGAACAGCCAACTGGGCGTCACGCCGTCCGGCGTGCCCACCGTGACCACCGCCGTGCCGCCGACCCAGCCGGGTCAATCCGAGCAACCGGGACAACCGGGGCAACCGGACCCGGGGCTGTCGGTGCTCACGACGACACCGCCGCTCATCAGCGTGCCGCCCATCGTGGGCGGACCAAGCACGTCGTCGCCGCCGTCGGGAAGCAGCTCCCCGACGGCTCCGACCGTCACGGTGCCACTGCACGTGCTGCCCACGATCGCCGTTCCGCCCCTGCTCCCGGGCTTGCCCGGGATCGTGATCGGGTAAGGCTCCAGCAAAAGTCGGGCGAGCATCGCTACGCTGAGAGCCACGGTTCTGCGAACCATTCGGGAGGCAAGCGGTGTCAGCACGGCGTGGGGCTGCCAAGGGCCCTGAACTCGAACGCCTGGCCGAGCTCGCCGGAGAGGCCAGCGCCGAGGCCGCCCTGGCGATGGAGCAGGAAGACCCGCATCCGGCCGTCCCGGCCGACCTGACCGCCGCCGCGTTCTTCGACGTCGACAACACGATCATGATGGGCGCGTCGATCTTCCACTTCGCCCGCGGTCTGGCCGCGCGCAAGTTCTTCAGCAACTCCGACCTGGTCAAGTTCGCCCTGCAGCAGGTGATGTTCCGCGTCGGCGGCAAGGAGTCGGCCGACGGCATCCGCAGCAGCCGAGAACAGGCACTGTCCTTTGTGGCCGGTCACACCGTCGCCGAGCTGACCCGCCTCGGCGAGGAGATCTACGACGAGCTGATGGCCGACAAGATCTGGCCGGGCACCAGGGCGCTGGCCCAGATGCATCTGGACGCGGGCCAGCGAGTGTGGCTGGTCACTGCTACCCCGGTCGAACTGGCCGCGATCATCGCCCGCAGGCTCGGACTGACCGGCGCGCTGGGCACGGTCGCGGAGAGCCACGACGGGGTGTTCACCGGCAAGCTGGTCGGCGAGATGCTGCACGGTCCCGCCAAAGCGCACGCGGTGCGGTCGCTGGCCGCCCGCGAGGGCCTGGACCTGCGGCGATGCACGGCATACTCGGACTCGTCCAACGACGTGCCGATGCTGTCGGTGGTGGGCACGGCGATCGCGGTCAACCCGGACAGCGGGCTTCGTGAGGTCGCCCGCAAGCGCGGCTGGGAGATCCGCGACTTCCGCACCGGGCGCAAGGCCGCCAAGATCGGTGTCCCCTCGGTGCTCGGCGCGGGCGCCGTCGCGGGCGCGGTGGCCGCGGGCCTGGCTTACCGGAAACGCTCCGCTTAGTCCGGTTTTGCGTAGTTTGGAGTCATGAAGATCGCTGAGGCCAGGGTCGGAACCCGGCTGACGGTGCAGCGCGCGGTGGTCTGGGCGGTGGCGGCCAGCGGTGACCAGTTGGCCCGACTCGCGGCGGCACCGTGGCGCGACGATCCCTACTCGATCTATGAGCGGCTGCGGTCCGGGCCGCCGATCACCCGCAGCCGCTTCGGCTGGTACGCCGTCACCGGCCACGACCTGTGCTCCCGGATCCTGCGCGACCGCCGCTTCCACGTGCGCTCGGTCGACGGCGTGGAGCCGCAGGTCCTCACCGAGCCGCTGATCCCCGCCGACTACGCGGTCACCCCGACCTTCCTCGAACTCGACGCGCCCGACCACACCCGACTGCGCGCACTGGCCCGGCCCGCGTTCAGTCCCAGCAAGATCGAGGGCTACCGCGCGACGGTCACCAAGACCACCAACGAACTGCTCGACCGCGCGCTCGCCAAGCCCGAGTTCGACCTGATGACCGACTTCGCCGCGCCGCTGCCGATCGCGGTGATCAGCGAGCTGCTGGGAATCCCGGAGGTCGATGCCGACCGGTTCGCGGAATACGGTCGGGCGTTGGGTGCCGCTCTGGACGGGGTGACGTCGCTGCGGCAGGCCCGCGCTCTGCGGGCGGCGACCATGGAGTTGCGGGCGCTGTTCGGCGACCTGATCCAGGAACGGTCGCGTGAGCCGGGACCAGACGTGATCAGCGCGCTGGTCTCGGCGATGGGCACGGGCAAGCTCACCGAGCTGGAGCTGCTCACGACCTGCGAGTTGCTGCTCATCGCGGGCTTCGAGACCACGGCGAACCTGATCGGCAACGGCATGTGGGCCTTCGCCCGGCACCCGGACCAGTGGGAGCGGCTGCGGGCGGATCCGGAGCTGGCGCCGGGCGCGGTCGAGGAGATCCTGCGGTTCGAGTCGCCGGTCCAGATGACCCAGCGGATGCCGCACGAGGAGGTGGAGATCGAAGGCGTTCACCTGCCAACGGACAGCATTGTGGTGCTGCTACTCGGGGCGGCCGGGCGGGATCCGGCGGTCTTCAGCGACCCCGACCGGTTCGACATCGGCCGCCCCGACACCGACCACCTGGCGTTCTCCAGCGGCGTCCACTACTGCCTCGGCGCCCCGCTGGCCCGACTGGAGGCCGACATCGCCCTGCGCGCGCTGGCCGACCGGCTGCCGACTGTCCGTCCACTCGCGACACCCGAGTGGCGGGGCACGACGGTCATCCGCGGCCTAAAGTCGCTGCGTCTGCGTCCCTGAGTTACGCGTGGAGGTCCTTGCGCAGGTCGTCGAGTAGCGCCTGTTCGAGGCTGTGTCGGACGGCGGGATGCCAGATCTGGTCGGCCGACATCGCGGACAGGAAATCGGTGAGCCTGCGCGCGGTGATCGCGCGCAGTTCGCGCCGCCGGGGCACGCCGGGCAGACCCACCTCGACCTCGATCGCCGTGCCGGTCGCGGTGACGGTGACCGCGTGGATCTCGTCGTGCGCCGCGGCGTCGATGATGAGGCCCGCGAGGTGGTCCACGCCGAGCGCCGCGAGTTCGCCGGTGTCGTCGCGCAGCGTGAACGGGATGGTCTGGTCTGCACGCTCCACCGAGAACTCCATGCGGGCGATCCCTCCGGGGTGTCCCTGGAGTGATCGGTCGGTGACGCGGTGCTGTTACGGGTCGCTGAATCTCAGCCCAGGAACGGATTCCCGCGCTGGCTGAGCATCCGGTACAGGGTCTGCTGGATCGTCTCCCGCACCTGGTCGGTCATGTTGAACACCAGCATCGGGTCGTCGTCGGCACCCGCCTCGAAGGTGTCCGTGGCGATGGGTTCGCCGAAGCGGATGTGCCATTTGGACGGCAGCGGGATCGCGCCGAGCGGGCCGAGCAGCGGGAACAGCGGCGTGATCGGGAAGTACGGCAGGCCGAGCAGCCGGGCCAGCGCCTTCAGGTCACCGATCTTCGGATAGATCTCCTCCGCGCCGACGATCGAGCACGGGATGATCGGGGCACCGGTCCGCAGGGCGGCCGAGACGAAGCCGCCGCGGCCGAAGCGCTGGAGCTTGTAGCGGTCGGCGAACGGCTTGCCGATGCCCTTGAAGCCCTCGGGCCACACGCCGACCAGCTCACCGGAGCGCAGCAGTTGTTCGGCGTCGGGGTTGCAGGCCAGGGTTTGGCCGGATTTGCGGGCCAGGGCGCCCAGCAGCGGCACCTGGAAGACCAGGTCCGCGCCAAGCATGCGCAGGTAGCGCTGACGGGGGTGGTTGTCGTGCACGGCCACCGCGGTCATCAGCGCGTCCAGCGGCAACGTGCCGGAGTGGTTGCACACCACCAGCGCGCCGCCGTCGACCGGCAGGTTCTCCACGCCGCTGACCTCGACCCGGAACCAGTTGCGGTAGAGCAGCCGCAGCGGCGGGAGCAGCATGCGCTCGGTGAGGTCGGGGTCGAAGCCGAACTCGTCGACCGGGTAGTCGCCGGTCAGCCTGCGCACCGCGAAACCGAGCGCGTCGCCGATGCCGCGGCGGACGCCGGAGATCGGCGGGTGCTGCCGGGCGGGGTGCAGTGGGGTCGGTTCGACGATCTGGCCGTCGGGACGGGGCGGAACACGATGGGTTCGGTCGGCTCTCTGGAGCGGGATCACGCGGGCTTCCTGCATGCCAAGTGCACCTTCCAACTGCGTATGTCAGGAACGGGTGCCCTGCAACACCCGTCTGCGGGCGGCGGCGAGCAGCGCCGGGGTGAAGACCGGGCGCAGCTTGCTGCCGGAGACGTAGTCGTCGAACGCCTGCCGAGTGGTCCACCGCGGGGTGAAACCGAACTCGGCCTTGAGCCGGGTGGTGTCGAGCACCCGGCCGTAGTTGAGATAGCGGACGTGGTCGGCGGAGAAGTCGACCACCCTGGCCCCCCGCAGCACCCGGCCCACGCTGGGCAGTGCCTGGCGCAGCACCGGCAGCGGCAGCCGACCGGCCCGGCGGATCGCCTGCGACAGCATCAGCACACCGTCGCCCGCCACGTTGAACACACCGGTGACGTCGAGCATCGCGGCCTGTTCCAGCACCGCCAGCGCGTCCTCGGAGTGCAGCAGCTGCATGCGGGCGTCGAACCCGAGCACCGTGGGCACCACCGGCAGCGCGAAGTACCTGGTGAGCACCGTGTCGACATTGGGTCCGATGAGGTTGGCCAGCCGCAGCGTGACCACCGAGACCTCCGGCCTGCGCCGGGCGAACCCGCGCACATAGCCCTCGACCTCGACGGCGTCCTTGGCGTAGCCGGACGAGCCGATGTCCTTGGGGGTGTCGTCCTCGGTGAACACCGCGGGCGAGCGCGCGCTCGCCCCGTACACCGCGGCCGTCGACTTCACCACGAGCCTGCGCAGCGACGGTGCCCGCTGGCAGGCGGCCAGCAGCTGCATGGTGCCGATGACGTTGAGTTCCTTGAGCACGGTCCGCCGCGCGGGGCCCGCCGGGTTGGCCGTGGTGGACGCATGGATGACCGTGTCCACATTGGCCGAGGTGATGACCTTGGCGATGAGCGGGTTGCGGATGTCGGCCCGGACGAACTCGGCCCGGCCCATGGTGCGCACGACGTCCTTGGGCGGCGGAACGGTGTCCACACCGAGCACGCGCTCGATGTCGGGATCCGCCGCCAGCCGGGCGGCGAGGTTGCCGCCGAGATAGCCGCCGACACCGGTGACCAGGACGACCTTTGGCGTCATGGGATGTTTCCCTGGGGATCGGGGCTCGGAATGGCCGACTCTACTCCCGCCCGGAGATCGACTTCGACCAGGCAACAAGCTCTTAACGCAGGGCTCATCCGCCACCCCGGAATTTTATGTCCGTTGCGTTGACCAGCAACGTTGCGTTCAGCCGGTCACCGTGGAGACTGCCGTCACCCTCCTGTTGGCCTGCGGTTACGCCTCTCATCGAACAGGAACGCGACAGCGCCCGCCCTCGGCGAGCCGGGGGCGGGCGCTGTCGTCAATAGAACTACTTCTTCAGTTTGCGACGCTGCACGCGGGTCTTGCGAAGCAGTTTGCGGTGCTTCTTCTTCGACATGCGCTTGCGGCGCTTCTTGATGACAGAGCCCATGTGGGTCCTCAGCTCTCTTGGGGTCGTTCCAGGTGTTCCGGCGCTCCGGTGTGGCGACGTCACGGAACGCACGCCAAAACACCAGGCACAACGAGCATCCAGACTACCCGTCGGCCCAGAGCCGCCAACTGACGGGTGGGGCTCAGCCCGCGTCGAAGTAGGCGTTCTGCAGGTAGTCGTGCACCGCCTTCTCCGGCACCCGGAACGACTTGCCCACCCGCACCGCGGGGAGGTCGCCGTTGTGCACCAGCCGGTACACCGTCATCTTGGACACTCTCATCAGGGTCGCCACCTCGGCCACCGTCAGGAACTGCACCTGCGGTAGTCCGGGCGCGCCCGGGTCACGCTTGTTCACCGGCATGATCACCGCGTCCTTCTACACGCGTCGCGCCGCCGGCTTCCCCACCGACGGATTCGACACGCACGTGCTTCAGTCGAGAGTAGCGGGACTCCTGTGACTAATGCGACGCCACGTTTGGCGCAAATCTGCAAGATGCAGAGTCGATCACCGCTCTTCGTGTTCGCGCCCTAGCTCTCGGGAGCGGTCGCGGGCCGCCTCGATGGCCGCCAGCAGGGCCGCGCGGACCCCGTGTTTCTCCAGCTCGCGGATGGCCATGATGGTCGTCCCGGCGGGCGAGGTGACCGCCTCGCGCAGGGTCACCGGGTGCTCACCGGTCTCGGCCAGCATCGCCGCGGCACCCACCGCGGACTGGATGATGAGCTTCTCGGCAACCGCGCGCGGCAGGCCGAGCAGGATCCCCGCGTCGATCATGGCCTCGACCAGGAAGAAGAAGTAGGCCGGACCGGAGCCCGACAGCGCGGTCACCGCGTCCTGCTGCGACTCGGGCACCCGCACGACCTTGCCAACGGCGCTGAGCAGCTCCTCCACGGTGGCCAAGTGCTCGGGCCGCGCATGCTTGCCGGGAGAGATCGCGCTCATCGCCTCGCCGACCAGCATCGGCGTGTTCGGCATGGCCCGAACGACCGGCACACCTGTGGACAGCCTGCGCTCGAACAGCGCGGTCGGCAGACCCGCGCACAGCGAGACGACCAGGGTGTCGGAGCCGACAACCGGGGCCAGCTCGTCGAGCAGCGGCTCGATGTCCTGCGGCTTGACCGCCACCACCAGCACGTCGGCATCCTTGGCCGCGGTCGGCACGTCGGTGCACCGGATGCCGTAGGTGTTGGTCAGCTCGGCCGAGCGCTCCGGATGGCGCTCGGTGAACATCAGCTCGTCGGCACTGCGGCCCCCGTGCAGCAGCCCGGAAAGCAGTGCCTCACCGATCTTGCCCGCGCCCAGGACCGCGATGGTCGGCCGCGCGTTCGCAGTGGTCATGTCGCAAGGCTAAAGGGACCGGTTCAACTCGGTGCGGTCCCCTCGCCGCCGAGCAGGCCGTGCAGTTCCACCTGGTAGACCATGGCGCCGTCGATGCCCATCATCGTGAACTGGCCGGAGACCTCCAGGCTGAGCACGCCGTGCAGCCGGGTCCAGCCGATCAGCGCGCGGCGAAACGCTGCGGCGGGCACGTCGGCGCCGCTGGCCGCCAGCCAGGCCGCGACCTGCGTGTCCAACTCGACGGGGACCGCGGGGTCGGGCAGTTCGGCGAAGACCGCGGCGAAGGCCGCGAGCGCCCGCTCGGCCGCCTCGACGGTCTGCGGCGGTGCCGCGAAACCGGGCACCGGGGTACCGAACAACAGCAGGTAGCGGTGCGGATCGGCGATCGCCCACGCGCGAAACGCCGCGGCCATGGCACGCAGCCGGGCCGCGGGCTCGGCCTCGACCTTGGCCGCCGCTTCGACCTTGTCGGCCAGGTCGGCGTACCCGTCGGCGATCAGCTCGCCGAGCAGTGCGTCGCGGGAGTCGAAGTACCGGTACAGCGCCGAACCGGTCATCCCCATGTGCTTGGCGATCGCGTTGACCGAGACCGAGGCCGCGCCCGCCGCCGCCACCTGGGCCATGGCCAGCTCCTTGGCCTCGGCCCTGGTGTCCTGGCGATACCGCTCGCGCCTGCTCATTCCAACCCCTCTTGACGCCGACCGAGTAACAGGATAGTTCTTGAGTAATAACCTATGACATAGCGATAGGGTCTCACATGAAGGTACTGAGCGTCGTCACCACTCGGGCGGGCGGCCCGGAGGTCCTGGAACTCAAGACCGCCGAGGTGTCCAGGGACACGAATATGGCGCTCGTGCGGGTCGCGGCCGCGAGCGTGGGAAACGCCGAGATCGACATGATGCACGGCCGGTTCTACAAGCAGCCGCGGTTCCCGTTCGTCGGCGGATATGACCTGGTCGGCACGGTCGTCGACGGCCCAGCCGACCTCGTCGGCACGACCGTGGCCGCCATGCCCCGGCTCGGCGCCTGGGCCAGTCACGTACAACTCCCGGCCGCTGACCTGGTGGCCGTGCCGGACGGGTTGAGCCCGGCCGCGGCCGTCGCGTTGGTGACCAACGGGGTGACGGCCTGGCAGATGGTCCATCGCGTGGCTCGGGTCCGTTCCGGCCAGACGGTGCTCGTGCAGGGCGCGGCCGGGGCCGTCGGCTCCCTGCTGTGCGTCTTCGCCGCGGCCGCGGGCGCCCGGATGATCGGCACCGCGTCCCCAGCCAGGCACGACGAGGTGCGTGCGCTGGGCGCGCACCCGATCGACTACCGCGACAACGTGGCGGCCGCGGTGCGCGCCATCGCCCCGGCTGGGGTGGACGCCGTGTTCGACCACCGCGCCGGAGCCGGGCTGGCCACGCTGTTCGGACTGCTCGGCAGGGATGGAACCCTGGTCGCCTACGGTGCCGACGCCGATACCGGGTCAGGCCCTCCGCTGCGGCCCTACCTCCGGATGCTGGCCTGGTTCGGCCTCCACGACCTGCGCCGGGTCCTCGGGGTCGGCCGGGGCCGCCGCGGCAGGCTCTACAACGTCACGCCTGACCGCCGGTTTCGCGCCGACCTGGCCACCGTCCTCGCCCTGGCCGCGACGGGCGGCATCACCGTGCCGGTCTCGACCTATCCGCTGGCCGACGCGGCGAGAGCGGTCCGCGATCGGCTCGACGGCACGAGCACGGGCAAGCAGGTGCTCCTGATGCCCGACGTGTAAAGGGTCAGCCGATCGCGGATAGGGCTAGCTGACGGGACTGGCACACCAGGCGCCCGGTCGAGTCGACCACGGTGGCGTCGGCGTCGAACCACATGCCGTGCACCGCCTTGGACTCCACCTGGATGCGCAGCCAGCCGGGGGCGGGCCGGGACCGCAGGTGGGCGGTCAGCTGGACCGTCGGCGACCAGCCGAGCCTGCCCAGGTTGAACGTCACCGGCATCGATATGTCGCCCGCGACCAGCGCGAACAGCGGGTCGGCGTGCTCACCGCGCGGCCGGGCCCACAGGCGCAGCCGCAGCGGGTCGCCGATGTGTCCGTGCAGGAAACCCGCGCCGTTGGGGTCCAGGCGCACGTCGCAGACCTCGGTCAGCCGGAAGATCGACGCCGAGGGGACGGTGGAGAGATCGATGGCGTTGCCCGGCGGCTCGGCGGGCTGGTTCGGCAGGTCGGACCAGGCGGCCCGCTCCCTGGGCAGGCGGCCGGTGGTGACCACGCCCTCCACGCAGCTGCGCCCACTCTGTTCGAGGTGGACGGACACGACTGTCGTGCGGCGGCCGGTCTTGCGGATGTCGGTGCGCAGCAGCACCGGACCCACACCGGGCGGGCGCAGGAACTGGGCGCTCACGGCGAGCGGGTCGACCAGCGGCGCCCCCGCGCCGGTGTGGCTCGCCACGGCCGCCCTGGCCAACAGAGCCAGCAGGAAACCGCCATGCGGCCTGCCCCCGACGCTCCACGCCGCCGGGAGGTCGGCGGTGAAGGTGCCGTCCCCCAACGGTCGGACCCGCACCGCCGCGGCGAATGCCCCACCAGCGGGCGCCGGTCCGCCCGCACGCACATCGCCGTGCCCTGTCGCACTACTCATGGGGCACAGCCTGCCACGGCCAGCTACCGGACTCAGCGGCACGCCGCGCCGTGAGCGAAACTCACTTCTTACTCATCAGCGCCCGAAGGAAGAACATCGCGTTGGCCGGACGCTCGGCCATCCTGCGCATCAGGTAGCCGTACCACTGGCCGCCGTAGGGCACATACACCCGGACGGTGTGGCCCTGCTGGGCCAAACGGAGCTGTTCTTCTGGGCGGATCCCGAACAGCATCTGGAACTCGAACTCGCCGGGCTTGCGACCGTGGTGGTCGGCGCGCTCGGCGATGATGCGGACCAGGCGGGGGTCGTGGGTGGCGAACTTCGGGTAGCCCTCGCCCGCGAGCAGTGCGTTGACGCAGCGCACGTAGCTGCGGTCGACCTCGGCGGTCTCGCCGTAGGCGACGGTGTCGGGTTCCTTGTAGGCGCCCTTGCACAGCCGCACGCGCGAGCCCTCGCCGGACAGGCGCACGGCGTCGTCGAGGGTGCGGTGCAGGTAGGACTGCAGAACCGCGCCCACCCACGGCCAACTCACGCGCAGTTCGGCGAGGATGCGCAGGGTGGAGTCGGTGGTGGTGTGGTCCTCCATGTCGAGGGTCACCGTGGTGCCGACGGCCTCGGCGGCGCGACAGATCCGGGAGGCGTTGTCCAGGGCCATGGCCTCGTCGAGGAGCTGCCCGACGGCCGAGAGCTTGACGCTGACCTCGGCCCGGTCGGCGAGGCCTTCGGCGCCGAGCCGGCCGAGCAGGTCGAGGTAGGCCTGCACGGTGGCCTCGGCCAAAGCGGCGTCGGTGGTGTCCTCACCCAGGTAGTCGAGGGTGACGGTGAGACCTGAGTCCACCAGCCGCCGGGTCACGGCGACGGCTTCCTCGGTGGTCTCCCCGGCCACGAAGCGGCGAACCACGTCCCGGCTGACGGGCGCGGTGGCGATGACGCGGCGGATGGTGCCGTTCCCGGCGGCGGCCAGGATCAACGTTCGCAACGGGTTCACGCGCACAATGTACGACCCCGCTCACGGCGAGCACACAGGGGTCCTATCGTCCCACGTCTCGACGGATCGTTCAGTTGTTGAACAAACGAATTGTTGAACAATAAGGGACGGCGGACGGCGACGAGCGGCACCCGGCAGATCGTTCAACAATAGAATTGTCGAACAAGGGGATTGTTCACTTGTCGGACGACGGGCCGGCCAGGTGCAGCCGGGCGAACAGCAGCGACTCCGCCAGGTCCTTGGTTCGCTCGGCGGAACCGCGGGCGCGTCGGGTCGAGATCTCCAAGATCACTTGGCCCTGGAATCCGCGTTCGGCCAGCGACTCGCAGAGGTGGGCGCACGGCTGGTCGCCGCGGCCGGGCACCAGGTGTTCGTCCTTGGACAGGCCACTGCCATCGGCCAGGTGCACGTGGGTGAGCCCGGCCCCCATCCGCTCGGCCAACTCCATCGCGTCGACGTGGGCGGCCGACGTGTGGGACAGGTCCAGGGTGTAGTGCCGGTGGCCGCCGTCGGTCGGGTCGATCGACGGCTTGAATGCCGACATCGCCATCGACCGGCCGCCCACACCACGCCTGACCGGGAACATGTTCTCCACCGCCACCGCGACCCCGCTGCGGTCCTCCAGCTCGGCCACGAGGTCGGGGAAGCAGTCGGCGTAGCGGCGCTGCCAGCGGAACGGCGGGTGGACCACAACGGTCCGCGCGTCGAGGTCCTGCGCGGCCTCGACCGCGCGGCGCAGCCGTTGTTCCGGGTCGGGGGACCAGATCCGCTGGGTGATCAGCAGGCAGGGCGCGTGCACGGCCATGACCGGCACCCCGGCGCGCGCCGACCGGCGGCGCAGGGCGGCGACGTCCTGGCTGAGCGGGTCGGCCCAGACCATCACCTCGACGCCGTCGAAGCCCAGGTCGGCGGCCATGGTGAAGGCGGTCGAGGCGGTCTGCGGCCACACCGAGGCCGTCGACAGCCCGACGGGGATCCTGGTCACCGACCGAGGAGCAGCAGCACCGCGGGCGACACCGTCACCACCAGGCCGACCAGCACGGCCAGCACGGTGGTCTGCAGGTCCTCGGCCCGGCGGATCTTGCGGACGATCAGCACCAAGCCGACGATCACCACGACCGCGGCGATCAGCGCCGCCGCGGGCAGGAAGCCCCACAGCCAGTTGAACCCGAGCCAGACCGCGGCACCACCGACCACGCCGAGCGCGAGCTGCCCGGCCATGATCGCCCACTCGCGACCCGCCGAGACCGGCTCGGCGTCGTCGGCGTCCTCGTCAAGGTCGTCCAGGTCGCGGTCGTCGAGGTCGTCGTCGAGGTCGTCGAGGTCCCGTGGACCCCGGCGGTCGTCGTCGAGGTCGTCGTCGAACCCGTCGCGGTCGTCCAGATCCCGCGCGCCGCGGTCGCGGCGGCCGGAGCCGAGGTCGTCGTGGGCCTGGTAGCCGGTGAATCGGCTCGCGGCGCGGTCGTCGAAGGTCTCGACCTCGTCGAGGAACTCCGGCCGGGGGCCCCGCTGGTCGATCGCGGTCTCGGCCGCGTCGCCGGGGAACTCGCGCGGCGGGCGGGCGGGTGCGGGCGGGAACGTCGGCAGCTGGCCGGTCGGCTGCGGCTTGGGCAGCGCCTGCGACGGCTGCGGCTTCGGCAGCTGTTGCGACGGCTGTGGCTTGGACAGCTGTTGCGACGGCTGCGGGACCGGCAGCTGCTGGGACGGCTGCGGCACCGGCATGGGCTGCGACGGCTGCGGCTTGGACAGCTGCTGCGACGGCTGGGCCGTTGGCAGCGAGCCCGTCGGCTGGACCGGCGGCTTCGGGAGCTGCTGGGAGGGCTGCGGGGTGGCCCGCTGACCCGGCGCCGGGGGCCTGGGCGTGGTGCCCGGGGCGCGGCGCGGCAGCAGCGGCGACCGGCGCGCGCCGCCGAGGCCCGCGGGCGGCTCAGCCGGGTCGGGCGCCTCGGCGGGCACCCGGGGAATCTGTTCGGTGTGGCCTTCGCCGGGCATGGGACGTGAGACCGGGCGCGACAGGCGCCCCGAGTCCTGCACACCACGTGGCGGGTCGACCCTCGGCGGCTCGACGACCCGGGCCTCGACGCGCGGCGGCTCCACCCGAGGCGGCTCCACCCTGGGCTGCTCACCCCTGGGCGGCGCGGGGCGGTGCGGGACGGGCGGCGGCTCCAGGCCGGGCGGGCGGCCGAGCAGCTCCGGCGGCGGGGTCGGCGCGGGCTGGCGGCGCTGCGGGGCGGGCTTGGGTGGCTGGGGCGTGCGGCCCTGCCGGTGCGAGACGCGCTCGTGCGGCCCCTGGTCCTCGGTGATCGGCAGCATCTTGCCGCTGTCGGACATGACCCGCTCGATGATCGCCTGGGGTGCCGTGTCCGACCCGTCCTCCGGCTTGCGACGCCGTCGCCGGGGTGCGCTCTCGCCCGAGCTGCCGCCGTACTTGGCGAGCAACTCGGCTACGGTGCGCTGCTCCGAACCGCCTTCTTGACTCATCCACTCCACCGTGCCCCGTGCGGGCCGATCCGTCCAGTGCCCGCACGCGTTGGCAGGGCCCTCCCGGGTGGGAGGCCCCGACTGATCTCAATCCGAGGTGACAGTGTGGTCCTCGCCGTTCGTCTGGTCCAGCCGCCGCAGGATCACGCCCTCGCGCAGCGCCCACGGCCCGATCTCCAACTCGGGGAGTGACAGTGCTCGCATAGTGGCCTGCGCCACAAGGGCGCCCGCGACGAGCTGATGCGCCCGGCTCGGGCTCACACCTTCCAACTCGGCCAGGTCAGCGGCCGACATCCGCGAGACGAACGCGATGAGCTGGCCGAGCCCGGCCTCAGTGAGGGTACGCCGCACCCGGGGGCCCGACGACGACGGCGCCGACCCGGTCAGCCGGGCCAGGGTGCGGAAGGTCTTCGAGGTCGCGACCACCCGATCGGGTTCTCCGAACTTCGCGACCCGGCGGGCGACCGGCTCCAACTGGTCGGCCAGCCAGGCTGTGGTCTCGTCGATCTCGGCACGGCTGGGCGGGTCATTGGTGAACCGGGTGCGGGTGAGCCTGCCCGCGCCCAGCGGCAGTGACCAGGCGAAATCCGGGTCCTCGTCCATCCCGGCGGCGATCTCCAGCGAGCCGCCGCCGATGTCCAGGACCAGCAGGTTGCCCGCCGACCAGCCGTACCAGCGGCGGGCGGCGAGGAAGGTGTAGCGGGCCTCGTCCTCGCCGGAGAGGACCTCCAGCTCGACCCCGGTCTCCTTGGCCACCCTGGCCAGCACGGCCGCGGAGTTGGTCGCCTCCCGCACCGCCGAGGTGGCGAAGGCCATCATCTCCGCGCAGCCCAGCCGCACCGAGGACTCCTTGGCCGAGGCGACGGTGCGGACCAACTCGTCCGCACCGGCCTTCGACAGCATGCCGGACCGGGTGATGCGCTCCGCGAGCCGCAGCACGGTCTTCTCCGACCGCGCAGGCGTGGGGTGCGCACCCCGGTGGGCGTCCACTACCAGCAAGTGGACGGTGTTCGATCCGACGTCCAATACCCCTAGCCGCACGTCAAGAACCGTACCGTCAGGACTCGAACTTGTACCCGAGGCCACGCACGGTGACCAGGTGCCGCGGCGAGGCGGGGTCCGGTTCGATCTTGGACCGCAGCCGCTTGACGTGCACGTCGAGGGTCTTGGTGTCGCCGACGTAGTCCGCGCCCCACACCCGGTCGATGAGCTGGCCGCGGGTGAGCACCCGGCCCACGTTGCGCAGCAGGTATTCGAGCAGGTCGAATTCCTTGAGCGGCAGGGGGATGTCCTCACCGTCCACAGTGACCACATGCCGCTCGACGTCCATTCGGACCGGTCCGGCGGCGAGCACCTGGGGCAGCAGCTCGCCGTCGCCGCCCGCCTCGCCGCCGCGGCGCAGGACCGCGCGCACGCGAGCGATCAGCTCCCGGGCCGAGTACGGCTTGGTGACGTAGTCGTCGGCGCCGAGTTCGAGCCCGACCACCTTGTCGATCTCGCTGTCCCGCGCGGTCACCATGATCACCGGCACGGCCGAGCGCTGGCGCAGGGCCTTGCAGACATCGGTGCCGCTCATCCCGGGCAGCATGAGGTCGAGCAGCACGATGTCGGCGCCGTTGCGGTCGAACTCCTCCAACGCCTGCTGGCCGGTGGCGGCCACCGCGGCGGTGAAGCCCTCCTTGCGTAGCAGGAAGGCAAGCGGGTCGGCGAAGGACTCCTCGTCCTCGACGATCAGCACTCTCGTCATGCCATTCCTCCGTGATCGGTACCGGCACCGTCGGACTTCGACGGGACCAACGACGCGGCCAGCGACGGGACCGCCGTGCGGCCCGCCCTGCCGTCCGCGCTCTTGATGTCCGCGCCCGCGGTGGCGGGCGGGTCCAGATGCGCGGGGATGCGCAGGGTGAAGGTGGAACCGAGTCCTGGCTTGCTCCACAGCTTGACCTGGCCGCCGTGGTTGGCCGCCACGTGCTTGACGATGGCCAGCCCGAGCCCGGTGCCGCCGGTGGCCCGCGAGCGCGCCTTGTCGACGCGGTAGAACCGCTCGAACACGCGCTGCTGCTCCTCCTCGGCGATGCCGATGCCCCGGTCGGTGACGGCGATCTCGACGTAGCCGTCGACCAGCTTGCGGCTCACCGAGACCGGATTGCCCGGCGGCGAGTAGGCCAGGGCGTTCTCCAACAGGTTCGACAGGGCGGTGACCAGCAGTGTGCGGTCGCCCTCGACCAGCAGCGCGCTGTCGTCGTCGGTGGTCACGTCGATGCCGGTGGACTCCATGACGAGCTGGGCGCGGCCCAGTGCGTCGCGGACGACGGCGTCGACCTCGACGGTGTTCAGCTCGGGCAGCCGTTCGGCGCCCTGCAGCCGCGACAGCGCGATCAGCTCGGTCACCAGGGTGCCGAGGCGGTTGCCCTCGCGCAGGATCTTGGTGGTGAACCGGCGGACCTCGACCGGGTCGTCGGCGGCGTCGAGCACGGCCTCGGCCAGCAGCGCCATCGCGCCGACCGGGGTCTTGAGCTCGTGGCTGACGTTGGCGACGAAGTCGCGGCGGGTGGCCTCCAGGCGGACCGCGTCGGACTGGTCGTCGGCGTCGACCACGGTGAAGCCCTCGCCGAGCGGGCGGACCTCGCCGAGCACGGCCTCCGGGCTGCGGCCGCCGCGCGACTCCAGCGGGGACAGGTCGATCTCGACCACCTCGCCGGTCTCGATCACGAGGTCCGCGGCCTTGCGGGCGCGGTCGTCGACCTGTCGGTTACGGACCAAGCCGAGGGCCTCGGCGCGCGGGTTGTGGATCACCACGTCCCCGAAGTGGTTGAGCACGACGACGCCAGAGTGCGACGAGTGCACCAGGCGCTGAACGAGCTCGGAGACCGTCGGACCGACCGGTCGCCGGATCGCCGACCGGTGCCGGGACCGACCGATCAGGTAACCGACAAGGGCGCCGACCAGCGACGCGCTGATCGACAGGACTACGCAAGCCACGACCACGCACGGATCGTAAGCAGGTAGGGAGGGGTTTGGACCAGTCCGCCGAGCGGTTCAGTGACGGTACTGACATCGATCTGACCGCTTGTTCCGCCCCAGGCCAGGTTTAGTTCACCCGAACGTGTCCTACCAGCCGGTAACCCCGCGTGGTCCCCGCCAGGTGTCATGGGCTGTTCCACCGCCTCTGGCCTCCGGACGGCCAAGAGGCCACCCGCGCGCCAACTAGTGCAGCACTAGCGTCGCGCGGATGGCCTCCGGGTGTCGGGAGGATCAGCGACCTTGGTTCGCCACGGCGGCGATGGCGACCTCGGCGGCGGCCGGGTCGAGGTAGGTGCCGCCGCGGTTGATCGGGGCGAGCGCCTCGTCCAGGTCGTAGCGCAGGGGGATGCCGGTCGGGATGTTCAAACCCGCGATGTCGGCGTCGGAGATCGAGTCGAGGTGCTTGACCAGCGCGCGCAGCGAGTTGCCGTGCGCGGCGACTAGCACGGTCTTGCCCGCCTTGAGGTCGGGCACGATCTCGGCCTCCCAGTACGGCACGACCCTGGCCACGACGTCCTTGAGGCACTCGGTCAGCGGCGCGTCGATGCCCGCGTAGCGCGGGTCGCCGTCCTGGCTGAACTCGCTGCCGGGCTCGATGGGCGGCGGCGGGGTGTCGTAGGAGCGGCGCCAGAGCATGAACTGCTCCTCGCCGTACTCCTCCAGGGTCTGCTTCTTGTTCTTGCCCTGCAGCGCGCCGTAGTGCCGCTCGTTGAGGCGCCAGTCGCGCTTGACCGGGATCCAGTGGCGGTCGGCGGCGTCGAGGGTGAGGTTCGCCGTCGAGATCGCGCGCCGCTGCAGCGAGGTGTGCAGCACGTCGGGCAGCATGTCCGCCGCACGCAGCAGGTGACCACCGCGGGTCGCCTCGGCGACACCCTTGGGGGTGAGGTCGACGTCGACCCAGCCGGTGAACAGGTTCTGGGCGTTCCAGACGCTCTCGCCGTGCCGAATGAGCACCAAGGTTCCAATAGCCATGGGCGTGAGCCTGCCAGATCAGGGGACCGGCGAAGCCGTGAAAGTCGTCTCGCCCGAACATCCTTCCTGGACCGAGGAGCGGCGGGTGTTGGGCCGAACGGTGTATGAGATAGCACACTCCGCCACGGGTGTCCCCCGTTTGGGTTAACAACCAGAGACGACCAGGCGTATCAACGACGCATAGTTGCCTACGCAAGAGATTCCGTGATCAAACAGTTACTTACGGAGAGCTATTTCCACGATCGGCGTAATACCTGGTCTTGTGCCGGTGTCGCAGGTCTGCCAAGTTGACTTCAGCCACGTCGGACCGGCTCCCACGCACTCCCTGGTCCGATGCGGCTCCGCGCGCGGCTCGACTCCCCTGCCGAGCCGCTCGCCCCGACCGATTCGTCCGTGGCCTCCCCCGCCACCGGATTCGGCGGGACGGTCGCGGAGCGGTTCAGATACGACTCCCCCTCGCTGAACCGCCCCGCGACCCCTCAAGACTCCTGCGGCACCACCCGCGCGGCCCGCGTGCGCCGCCGCCACCGCCAGACCACGTACGCGGGAACGCCGATGACCAGCAGGAACGGCAGCGACACCGCGATCATCCTGACGACGAACTCCGCCGCGTCCAAGAACGCGTGCCAGCCGCCGGAGAACGCGCCCGCCACCGTCGGGTCGTCGTCCGTCGGCGCGGGCGCGTCCTTGTCCCGCGACATCCGCAGGGTCACGGTGGACATCGCGACGCTGCCCGCGAGCTTCTCGCGCCGCTTGAGCAGTGACTCCAGGTCGGCCTCGCGCCTGGTCACCTCCGACTCCAACTGCACGACCTCGGAGATACCTGTTGCCTGCCCGAGCAGTGCCCGCACGCGTTCGAGGCTGGCCCGCTGGGTCTGGATCCGGCTCTCCACGTCGACCATCTGCTCGGTGACGTCCTGCGCGGACTGGTTGCGCGACTCCACCTTGCCCAAGCCGGACAGCTCACCGAGGGCGGCGTCGAGCTTGTCGGACGGCACGAACAAGGTCATCGTGGCCGCGTTCGGCCCGACTTCCTCCTCGCCGGTGTAGCCACCGCTCGCGATCGCCACCCCCCGCGCCCGGCTGGTCGCGTCGGCGATGTCGGGGGTGATCAGCCGCAGCGAAGCGGTGCGCACCAGCTTGCGGTCGACCCCGGGCTGGGCGACCTGCTCGGCCTGCTTGGCGGGCTCAGCCGGGCCCGCGCCCGCGCCGCCGCCGGTGTTCGCCGCCTCCGGGGCCACGGCCATGTCTCCCCGCATGGCCGGTGCCCCACCACTCGACGACTCGGACGCGCCACATGCGCTCACGCTCACCGCGGCCGCCACGGCTAACAGCAGTCCCGCCAGACGTCTTCTCATCGAGCCCTCCCAGTCCGATCCGATCAGGTCCAGTCCTGATCAGACGGATTCCGGGCCGCGTTCAGTTGCCGATCCGCTGGTCACGCTTAGGCGTCGTCTGAGACACGCCGCCGTTGCTCAGGCTCCAGCAGGTGCTCGAAGGCCTTCAGATTGGCCAGCGACTCGCCGCGCGAGGTGCGCCAGTCCCACTCGCGGCGGATCGACGTGGCGAAGCCGATCTCCAGGATCGCGTTGAAGTCGCCGTCGGCGGCCTCAAGGACCTGGCCGAGCAGGCGGTCCAGTTCGTCGGGGGTGACCGAGGCCAGGCTGACCCGGCCCAGCAGGTAGATGTCGCCGACGGTGTCGATCGTGTACGCCACGCCGTAGAGCTTGGCGTTGCGTTTGAGCAGATAGCGGTAGACGGCCTCGTGCGCCTCGTCCGGGCGGCGGCAGACGAACGCCTCCACCACCAGACCGTGGTTGCCCACGATCAGCCAGGTGTTGGTCTGCTGCTTCTTGGTGCCGGGCAGGGTGACCAGGAACCGACCCGGTTTCGGGTGGTCGTAGGCCAGCTCCCGCTCATCAAGGGTCTGCTTGATTACCGCATCGAGATCACTCACACCGCAACCTCAGCACGCGTACGCGAGTAGCGCAGCGCGTGGTCGGCATCGATGTACCCGGTGATCAACGCATCGGTCGTGCGATCCCACGAGAACGCGCGGGCGTGCCGGACAGCGCCGACCGCCAGCGTCGTCCGCAGGCCGGGGTCGCGGGCGAGCTTGCCGAGCGCGTCGGCCCAGGCGCCGGTGGCGTGGCCGTGGACGAGCAGGCCCGACCGGCCGTCGGCCACCGCCACCGGCAGGCCGCCGACCGCGGCGGCCACCACGGGGGTGCCGCACGCCTGCGCCTCCAGCGCGACCAGCCCGAAGCTCTCGTTGTGGCTGGGCACGGCGACGACGTCGGCGGCCCGGTAGATCCGCGCCAGCGCCTCGCCGGACTGCGGCGGGAGGAACCGGACCACGTCGGTGATGCCCAGCGCCACGGCCAGGTCTTGCAGCGCGGCGGGCTGCTCCAGGCCGGTGCCCGACGGGCCGCCCGCGACCAGCACGATCAAGCGGTCCCGAGCGATGCCGCCCTGGGCCAGCAGCTCGGCCGCGGCGCGCAGGAGCACGTCGGGGGCCTTGAGCGGCTGGATACGGCCGACGAAGGCGAAGACCACCGCGTCCGGCCGCAGCCCGAGCCACGCGCGGGCGGCAAGGCGGTCGCCGGGGCGGAAACGGTCGAGGTCGACGCCGGGGGCGATGATGTCGACCCGCTCGGGGTCGGCGTCGTAGAGGGAGACCAGCTGCTGGGCCTCGACGTCGGTGTTGGCGACCAGGCGGTCGGCGAAGTCCACGATCTGCTGCTCGCCGATGACCCGCTGCCGCGGCTCGGGGGTGTCGCCGTCGGCCAGCGCGGCGTTCTTGACCTTGGCCAGGGTGTGCGCGGTGTGCACCAGCGGGACGCCCCACCGCTCGCGGGCGATGCGGCCGACCTGGCCGGAGAGCCAGTAGTGGGAGTGCAGCAGGTCGTAGTAGCCGGGCTCGTGCCTGGCCTCGGCGCGCAGCAGCCCGGCGGTGAACCCGCACAGCTCGGCGGGCAGGTCGGCGCGGCTCAGGCCCTCGAACGGGCCCGCGGAGACGTGGCGGACCAGCACGCCGGGGGCCAACTCGGCGACCGGCGGCAGATCCGACGACGTGGCCCGGGTGAAGACCTCCACCTCGATGCCACGATTGGCCATGCGGGTGGCGGTCTCGGTGATGTAGACGTTCATGCCGCCCGCGTCACCGGTCCCCGGCTGCTCCAGCGGCGACGTGTGGACCGACAACAACGCGACCCGGCGCGGCTTGCGCAGCTGAGTAGGAGTCACCCCAGTACACCCCTTCCGCCTGCTCCGTCTCAGGAATCAACGCGGCAGCGTGCCCGGAATTCCTATCGTGACCTATGCCACACCGAGCGGACTCAGTAGAAGACGCACCACTCGGGCTTGGCATAAACCTCGATCGGGAGCACCTGGCCGGGGCTGACCTCGATGTCGAAGACGGCCCGGTCCGCGTCGACGATGCGCGGCTCGCCGACGACCTTGGCGGACGCGGTCTTCGATCCGATGCCGTACACGCCGCCCGCGATGGTCTTCCGGCAGGTCAACGCGATCGCCGCGGCTTCGTCCCTGGTGTTGATCGTCGCGACGAACTTCTCCGCGTGGGCCCGCGCCTGCTCGACCTTGTCCGCGGCCAGCGGCGGCTTGGTCGTCGTCGGCGGCGCTGATGGATCGACGGTCCGCGTCGGTTCGGGGCCTGCCGACAGCTCCGCCAGCAGTCGCTCCGCTTCCTTGACCTTGGCCTGTCGGTCCATCCAGAACAACACCCCGCCGCCTGCCACGAGCAGCACTGCGATCAGGCCCGACGCGATCACCCAGGCCCGGCTCTTGCGCGGCGGCGGCTGCTGCGGCCCGAACGGCGGTTGGCCGTAAGGCTGTTGCCCGTACGGCTGTTGCCCGTAGCCCTGCGGCGGCCCGCCGTAAGGCTGCTGCGGTCCAGTCATGTGATTCCCCCGAGATCAGTGGCTGTCGACCCAGGCAGGCTATCGAGCGGTGACGATGTGCTCACGCACGGCGCCGTTGAACGCGTCCGCGCGCTCGACGAACGGCATGTGCCCGACATCTGACATCCAGACCGCTGTCGCGCCAGGGATGTGCTTGATCGCGTACTCGGCGGCAGTCGGGTCGACGACGGTGTCCTCGGTGCCGTGGACGACGAGCGTCGGGACCTTGACGCCCGCGCGCCGACCAGGACGATCGACGCCACCCCCGAGTCGCCTTCACGCAGGTAGTCGGTGATCACCAGGCCGCCGTAGGACCAGCCGACCAGTGTCACCGGGCCATTGGCCAACGCGAGCACCGCTGCCAGGTCAGCCGCCCAGGCCCGGCGCTCTCGACGAACAAGATCACTTGAGGGCCGACATCTTCTGCCACTGCGGCCAGGAGATCAGCCAGTCGTAGACGTCCGAGGTCGCGGGCATGTTCGCCTGGGACCCGGTGACCTCGACCGGGTCGCCGATGATCGCGCTGTCGAAGTAGGCCTTGGCGTCGACTTCCAGCAGGTTCACGCAGCCGTGCGAGGTGTTGGCCTTGCCGATGTTGGCCCGGTTCTCCTCGTTCTCGTGGATGAACTCACCGTGGTTGGAGAAGCGCACGGCCCACTTCTTCTTGACGTTGGTGTAGCCGTACTGCGGGTTGGAGAAGTCGCCGACCGGCTCCTTGGCCATGACGATCATGGTCCCGTTGGGCGTGTTCAGGTTCGGGTCGGCGTCCTTGCCGTTGCTCGACGGGTAGCTGGCGAACAGCTTGCCGTCGCGGTAGACGTTCATCTTGTGGTCGGGGGTGTTGACCTTCACGACCTGGTTGCGCCCGATGGCGAACTTCGTCGACAGGTCGGCCTTGCCGTACGCGCCGCCGCCGTAGGGCAGGCCGTAGAGCTTGGCGGTCACGGTGACCTTGGTGCCCGATGGCCAGTACACCTTCGGCCGCCAGTCGACCTGCTGGTCGTGCAGCCACGCCCACGAGCCCTCGACCGGCACCGAGGTCTCGACCTTGAGCGCCTTCTCGACGGTGGCCTTGTCGACCACCTTGCCCTCGGGGAACTTGATGCTGATCGGCATCGCGATCCCGACGGTGGCGTTGTCGCCTGGGTTGATCGTCGCGCGTGGGGTCTTGGCAGGCTTGAGGGTGGTGAACGAGCCCTTGAGCTCGACCTTCTTGCCGTCGGTCCCGGTCGCCGACGCGGTGTAGGTGTACTTCTTGGCGAAGCCGAGCGCCTCGTCGGAGGTCCAGCTCAGCTTGTCGGGCGCGACGGTGCCCTTGACCGGCTTGCCATCGTCGTTGGTCAGCGCGACGGCGTCGATGGCGCCCTCGGTGACGGTGATCTTGACGGGTTCGGTGGGCGCGACCTCGGTGGCGTCGGCCGCGGGCAGCGCCACGAGCTTGGCCTTCGGCGGGGCGTCCTGGGCTTGCCCGCTGCCGCTGCCCGGCGTTTCGGACGTGCACCCGACCGCCAGTGCCATGGTCAGGACCAGGATCGCGAGGATCCCCGTCCGAGTGCGTCTCACCGTGTGCCTCCCGCTGTCCAGTGTCGTCCCCATCGATGAGGACGCGCGAGCCGCGGTGGGGTGCGGCACACGCCTGTGTGATGGTGCTCATACCACCCGCACCCGGGGGTGCGGGGAGGATCGGTGCCGTGAACAACCCCATCGCAGTAGTCACCGGCGCCAGCGCGGGCATCGGGGCGGCCACCGCACGGCACCTCGCGGCGGCGGGCTTCGACGTCGTGCTCGGCGCCCGGCGGCTCGACTTGCTCAGCAAGGTCGCCGCCGAGATCAGCGGGCACGCTGTCGAGCTGGACGTGACCGACCCCGCGTCGATCGAGGCGTTCTGCTCCCGCGTCCCAGCCTGCCACGTCCTGGTGAACAACGCCGGTGGCGCACGCGGCCTGGACCGGGTCGACGCCGCCGACGACGAGCGCTGGCAGTGGATGTACGAGGCCAACGTGATGGGCACCCTGCGGATGACCAGGGCCTTGCTCCCCAAGCTGATCGCCTCGGGCAACGGCCACGTGGTGACCGTCACCTCGATCGCCGCGGTCGAGATCTACGACGGCGGCGCGGGCTACACCGCGGCCAAGCACGCCCAGTCGGCGCTGCACCGGACGCTGCGCGGGGAACACCTTGGGCAGCCGGTGCGGTTCACCGAGGTGCTGCCGGGGATGGTCGAGACGGACTTCTCGGTCAACCGGTTCGACGGTGACCTGGAGCGGGCGGACAAGGTCTACGAGGGCATCGTCCCGCTGACCGCCGACGACGTCGCCGACGTGATCACCTTCGCGGTGACGCGGCCGCCGCACGTCAACCTGGACCAGATCGTGATGAAGCCGCGCGCCCAGGCGTCGGCGACGCGGGCCCACCGCGGCTGAACCGGTTGGGGGATCTGCAGCTCCCCCAATCAAGGGCCTAGTCGAGCTGGGTGTCGGCGTACTCCGTCATCGCCGCGCGCAGGAACTCCGCGAGGCGGGGATCGGTCTTGTCGAAGTTCGCCCGGAACCGCGGGTCGTCGGCGTACACGCTCGCCAGACCCTTGTACGACTCGCGGTTCGGGGTCCAGAACCCGCTGCTGAGCCACTGGAAGTGGCCCGCGATGGTCTCCTGGACCTCCGGGTCGGCGGGCGCGCGGCCCGCGTCGAGGTGCGCGACCAGCGTGTCGAGCGCGGCGACCCAGGTCTGGCCGTGGGTGGCCCACCAGTCCTTGCCGCCCATCTTCGCGTTCGCGGCGTCGACGTTCTCGGCGCCCCAGCGCTGCCGGGCCTCTTGCTGAAGCTCGGCCTGCTTGTCGGAGTCGAAGCCCTCGAACCAGTGCTCGGCGGACTTGGTCGTCATCTTGTCTCCTCCTTCCACGTTCTCGATGGTGCGGGACACGGTCTTGGCCAGCCGGTCGAACCGGTCGCGCTCGGCGAGCAGCCAGCGGTGGTGCATCCGCAGGGCGTCCACCTTGTCGCGGCCGTCGTCGACGATCTCGGCGATCGCGTCCAGGCCAAGGCCCAACTCGCGCAGGACCAGGATCTGCTGCAGGCGCAGCAGCTGTTCCTGCTCGTAGTAGCGATACCCGTTGCCGCCCACGGACGCGGGCCGCAGCAGTCCGATCTCGTCGTAGTGGCGCAGCGTCCGCGATGTCACCTTCGACATGCGGGCGACCTGCGCGATCGACCAGCTCATCACCGTCTCCCTCATGACCGGCCTCTCCGGTCCGTGGTCCACGGTAGAAGTTGACGCAACGTCAAAGTCAAGGCGAAACGGCTGCCCAGTCGACGGTCACTTCGCCGAGCCGCCAGCGGCGGCGGGTGTCGAGGACCGGCCAGTCGACGGCGAGGAGCCGAATCGTCTCGACCCAGCGGGCCCGGGGGCCGAACGGGGCGAACGCCGCCGCGGTCGCCCAGTGGCCGTCGAGGGCGGCGAGGAAGTCATGGACGCGTTCGCCGGGCACGTTGCGGTGGATCAGCGCCTTCGGCAGCCGCTCGGCCACGTCGGAGGGCCGCTCGATGCCGGACGGCAGGCAGGACACGGTGAACGTGCGCGGCCCCGCGGCGTCGAGGGTGACCCAGCAGCAGCGGCGGCCGATCTCATCGCACGTGCCCTCGATCAACAGGCCCCCGGGCGCCAGCCGGTCCAGCATCGTCGCCCATGACGACGTCGACTCGGCCTCGGTGTACTGGCGCAGGACGTTAAAGGCGCGCAGGAGCACCGGCCTGGTGCCCGCCAACTCGAAGCCGCCGCGCCGGAAGTCGAGCAGCGGCGGGTCGGCGGCGGGCTTGGCGGCGGCCACGCGCTCCGGGTCGATCTCCAGTCCGAGCACGCGGACGTCGGGCCGGACCGTCCGCAGGCGGGCGGCCATCTCGACGGTGGTGATCGGTGTGGCGCCGTAGCCGAGGTCGACCACCAGCGGATCGGCCGCGGCCGACAGCGCGGCCCGGACCTCGGCGGACCCGACGAGCCAGCGGTCGATCCGACGCAGCCGGTTGGGGTTGGTCGTCCCCCGCGTCGGGGCGCCCAGCGCCCGCGCCCGGCCCGCGGCCAGCCGGGGCGACTTGGCCATCAGTGCTCGGCGAGCCACTCGGCGGCGAACTCGGCCTCCGCGGCCAGCAGCTGGGTGACCTGCTCGGCGATCACCGACTCGATCTTGCCGCCGACGAACGGGATGCTGACCTTGACCTGGCCGCTGGTCGACCATTCGCTGCCGCCCGCGGTGTCGACGAGCCGGAACGTGCCCTTGATGTCGCCGGGCACCGCCGAGACCGTCGCGGAGGTGCTGCCACTGAACGCGGCGCCATCGGGCCGCCACGATTCGGTGCGCTCGACGATCAGGTCGCCCTTGATGACCGTGCGGACGATCGACGGCAGCTTCTCGCCGGGCACGCCTTGCCGCAGCTTGAAGGTGACCTCGGCGCCGTTGGCGGTGTACTCCAGCAACTCGGCGTTCTTGCCGCCGAGCGCGCGCAGCCGCTCGTCGAGAAACGCCCGGTCGATGAACGCGGCATGGACCTCGGCGGCGGGCCGGGTGAACCCGGCGCGGTGCTCGATGCGGCTTCCCATGGCCAGGAGGTTACCGTTGGTGCCCGTGACCAGCCTTCCACTCGGCGCCGACGTCCGCACCGGTGTGCCGCTCAGCGGCTACACGACCCTGCGCCTCGGCGGCCCGGCCACTGATTTCGTGGCCGCCACCACCGCCGCCGAGGTCGTCGACGCCGTCCGCGCGGTCGATTCCGCGGGCACCCCCCTGCTCATCCTGGGCGGTGGCTCGAACCTGGTGGTCGGCGACGCCGGCTTCGACGGTTCGGTCGTCCAGGTCGCCAACCGAGGCAGCAAGATCGACTGCACCACCCCCGGCCGAGTACAGCTGACGGTCGAGGCGGGCGAGGACTGGGACACCGTCGTCGCGGGCACGGTCGAGGCGGGTCTGGGCGGCCTGGAGTGCCTGTCGGGCATCCCCGGCTACGTCGGCGCCACCCCGGTCCAGAACGTCGGCGCGTACGGCGTGGAGATCTCCCAGGTCCTGATCTCGGTGGACCTGCTTGATCGCGAGACCACCGAGGTCCGAACCCTGGACGTGACCGAACTCGGCTTGGACTACCGCACCAGCGTCCTGAAGAACACCGACCGCGCGGTCGTCCTGCGCGCCCGCTTCGAACTGGTCGACGACGGCCTGTCCGCCCCCATCCGCTACACCGAACTTGCCCGAGCCCTCGGCGTCCGCCAAGACGAACGCGTCCCCGTCGCCGCCGCCCGCGCCGCGGTCCTGGAACTGCGGCGAGGCAAGGGAATGGTCCTGGATCCCTCCGATCACGACACCTGGAGCGCTGGCTCCTTCTTCACCAACCCCATCGTCCCGGACGCGGACCTGTCGGCGGTCCTCGAACGGATCGTCTCCCGGGTCGGCCCGGACGTCACGGTGCCCAAGTACCCGGCAGGCCCGGGCGCGTCCAAGCTGTCGGCGGCCTGGCTCATCGAACGCGCGGGCTTCGCCAAGGGCCACACCGGCCCCAACGCTCGGGTCGGGCTGTCCACCAAGCACACCCTCGCCCTCACCAACCGAGGGACAGCCACCACCGCGGACCTGCTCGCCCTCGCCGCGGAGGTCCGCGACGGGGTGCTGGCGACGTTCGGGGTCGAACTGCACCCGGAACCGGTCCTGGTGAACTGCGCCCTCTGACCGGTCGAGCGCGTCCCGGACCGCCGTGGATCTTGGTCAAGGGAATGCGGCCGCGCGCGCGGCGACTCTGTGATCACCTCTCGCTGAGCGGACAGTTCTGTTCGGGTTCGAGAGGTCTGCGAGTCCGGTGGGATTGGGTGTCCGAATAGGTCGGTGGGCGGGCGCGAAACCTCTCCCACCAGTGCGCGAGGTGCGATTGGGGCCTGACAGAATCATGCATGTGCCGTCGAGAGAGCGTCGATATGTGATCAGGCTCGGATGTCCGGACCGGACGGGGATCGTGGCGCGCATAGCGTCCTTTCTCACGGAGGCCGGGGGTTGGATCGTCGAGGCGGACTATCACTCCGATCCCGACACGAACTGGTTCTTCACGCGGCAGGAGGTCCGAGCGGACTCGCTGCCGTTCGGGGTCGACGAGCTGCGGGCCCGCTTCGCCGAGGTCGCCGAGCAGCTCAGTGAGCACTCGGACTGGAGCATCATCGACACGGGCGTCAAGCGGCGCGTGGCGATCCTTGTCTCCAAGGAAGGGCACTGCCTGTACGACCTGCTCGGCCGGGTGCACAGTGGCGAGCTCGATGTCGACGTGCGGGCGGTCATCGGAAACCACACCGACCTCGCCGACATCACCCAGGCCCACGGCATCCCGTTCCACCATGTCCCCTTCCCCGCCGGGGACCCGGAGGGCAAGGCCGAGGCGTTCACCAAAGTGCGGCAACTGGTGGACGGGACGGCCCCGGACGCGATCGTGCTGGCGCGGTTCATGCAGGTGCTGCCCGCCGAGCTGTGCTCTCACTGGGCCGGGCGCGCGCTCAACATCCACCACAGCTTCCTGCCCTCGTTCGTGGGGGCACGCCCTTACCACCAGGCCCACAAGCGCGGGGTGAAGCTGATCGGCGCGACCTGCCACTACGTGACGGCCGAACTCGACGCGGGACCGATCATCGAACAGAACGTGATCCGGGTGAACCACGGCGACTCGGTGGCCGACATGGTGCGCAAGGGCCGCGACATCGAGAAGGTCGTGCTCGCCGGTGGCCTGCGGGCGCATCTGCAGGGCCGGATCCTGGTCCACGGCAACAAGACCGTCGTGTTCTGATCGCACCCGCCAAGCCACGGCGGGCAGACGAGGCTGGGAGACAAGAGCCGACCAGGTCCTTGATCGCGCGGTTGGTCGACCTCCCGTAGTCGACCTCGGCGGGCGGCGGCCTGCCGACGGCCCGCGACAGACAGGCGAGACCAGGCGAACAACCAAGCCGCGGCAGGCCCTGTCACCCCCGGCTCTGTCCGCACGGCCAACCCGGCGGGCATCGCCAGCTTCGACGGCGCGGGCCGTGACCCCGATCGCGCGAGTGCCGACGGCGCCCAACAGGCTGGCGAGACCCGTCAACCATCGCAGCGCCCATATCGCCGTCGCACCCGTCATCGTCTTCGACCGCCGCGACGGCGGCACGCCAACTGCCCACAACCGGATTGGCCAGACGCGGACGGCAGCAGAACCGCGGGTCGCCAAGAATCCACCGTCGGCGGCAGAAATGTGTTGCACGGTAAGGGTTTTCATGGTTGGCCTCCGATCTCCCTTCCAGGCTAGCCACGAATTCCCGAGCAGGCAGTAGCTCGATCGGGTGGGGATAGCCGTTTGACACAAACGGAAATCCGTGCGGCGGCGTAATTCGATTGCCGCCTACCAAGCCGTGCCGCCATGATTTCCCTGTGACCATCCGCACCGACAACCAGATCCCGACCACTGACCCCCGACCACTGTCCTTTACGGACCTGACGGCCTGCCTCGAGCTCTCGGACAACCGGGAGTGGCCGCTCGAGGACCGCAAGTGGGAATTCCTGCTGCGGGTCGGCCAGGGCTACGGAATCGTTGACGCGGACGGAAAACTGGCCGCGTCAGCGGTTCTCACCCACTTCGGCGACTTCGCGGCGATCAGCATGGTGCTGGTCGCCGCGAAGTACAACCGGCGCGGGCTCGGTACGCGGATCATGCGGCATGTGATGGCCGAGGCAGGCGACAGCGTCGCGACGCTCTATGCCACGCCGCAAGGGCAGCCGCTGTACGAGAAGCTCGGGTTTCAGGCGACCTCCGGCTGTGAGGTCCTGACCGGCGCGTTCACCGGCCGCGGGGCGGGCACCACCCGCCCCGCGGCGGCCGGTGACCTGCCCGCCATCCTGCGGCTCGACGCCGAGGTCTGTGGCGTCGACCGCACCCACGTCGTGTCCCGCCTGCCCGAGTTCGCCGACCGCATCCGCGTAATCGAGCGCGACGGCGAGATCACCGGTTATGCCGCGCAGACCCGCGCTCTATCCCAGAACGGCAGCAACCAGGTCGGCCCCGTCATCGCCGCCACCGACGCCGCCGCGCGTGCGCTGATCTCCGACATCGCCATCGACGCGGGCGGGCAGACGCGGATCGACCTCGACACCGCGCGGCCCGACCTGATCGAGTGGGCCACCCAGAACGGCCTCACGCCGGTCTTCTCCTGCAAAGCCATGGTCGTCGGCGGAGCCACGCTCCCCGGCGACCGCGGTCGTCTCTACGCCCCCATCCTGCAGGCGATCGGCTAGAGAAGCTGGACGAGCATCTTGCCGGTGTTGGCCCCTTCGAGCAGCGAGAGGAACGCCGACGGCGCGTTGCGCAGGCCCTTGACCACGGTCTCGGTGTAGCGCAGCTCGCCGGACTGGACCCACCCGCCGACCTCGCGCAGGAAGTCCGGGCGGCGGTCGGCGTGATCGCGCACGAGCAGGCCCCGCATGGTGAGCCGCTTGGACACCAGCTGAATCAGGTTGCGCGGCGCCGGGTTGGGTTCGGTGGCGTTGTACTGCGAGATCATCCCGCAGACCGCGATGCGTCCGTGCAGGTTCAGCACCGACAGGGCGGCCTCCAGGTGCTCCCCGCCGACGTTGTCGAAGTACACATCAATACCTTCGGGCGCGGCCTCGGCGAGCTGCTTGACCACCCGGTCGCTCCTGTAGTTGAACGCCGCGTCGAAGCCCAGTTCGTCCAGCAGGTAGCGCACTTTCTCGTCGCTGCCCGCGCTGCCGATGACCCGCTTCGCCCCGCGCAGCCGGGCGATCTGGCCCACGACAGCCCCCACGGCGCCCGCCGCCGCCGAGACGAAGACCGTGTCGCCCGCGCGGAATTCGGCCACGTCCAGCAGCCCCACGTACGCCGTCAGGCCCGGCATGCCCAGCACCCCGAGATAGGCCCCCAGGGGCGCGATCGAGGGATCCACCGGCACCACCGCGGCGGCGGGCAGCACGACCTCCGACCGCCACCCCGCGTTGTGCAGCACGAACGCACCGACCGGCAGACTGTCCACAGTAGACGCGACGATCTCGCCGACCGCCCCGCCCTCCATCGGCGCGCCCAGCGGGAACGGCGGCGCGTAGGACTTGGCGTCGTTCATCCGCCCGCGCATGTACGGGTCGACGCTCATCACGTGGTTGCGCACCAGGACCTCGCCCGGCCCCGGCGCGGGCAGCGTGACCTCGGCGAACGCGAAGTCGTCCAGCGTCGGCGCCCCGACCGGCCGCCGCGCCAGGTGGACCTCGAGCGTGGTCACGCCTGGAGCTCCCTCGCCAGGTTCGCGAGCAGCTCACCGTGGATTCGGCGCAGGCCCGCCGGGGCGAAGATCCGCTCGAAGAACCCGCCGATGCCGTTGGCGCCCTCCCACGTGGTCACCACCCGCACCGTGCTCGACCCGCCCGACCCCTGCACGGTCCACGTGCTGATCAGCGTCGAGTTGCGGTCGGCCTCGACCAGCACGTCGGGCTGCGGCGAGCTGACCTCGACCAGGACGTCGCGCACCCGCTTCTGCGTGGCTTGCAGCGTCCAGTGCACGACCGTGCCCGCGCCGGTCCCGCCGGAGCGCACCTCGTAGTCGCGATAGTGCGACGTGAGGATCTTCCCGCGCACGCCCGCGTAGTCGGCGACAGCCGCGCGGACCTGGTCGACGGGGACATTGATCACCTGTTCGGCGACCGCCTGGACCTGGTTCATCTTATCTCCGTACCTCGACTCGGCGACGCCCGTACGCTACTCGCGTGCGGACCGAGATCACCGACCTGGACACCCTGCGCGGACATCGCGCCGACGACCGCGACCTGCGCGGAGTCGTCCTCACCCGGCTGGATCTGACGGCCCGTGACGACGACGCGCTGCTGCGCACGGCGATGGACGGCGCGCTGCTGCTGGGCTGCGTGCTGACCCCGGAGGCGGCGCGGCGCGCGCAGGCGGCGGGCGCGCTGGTCTTCCCGGTCGTGCCGGACCTGCCATACGACACCTACCGCGCGACCCTCTACACCGCCGATGAGCTGTTCGACGGCTTCGACCCGGCCCGCCCGGAGTCCTATGCGGACACCCCGGACGCACGGATCTACCGACACGCCAAGGAAACCGCACTCGACCCGCTGCACGCGCTGACCGAGCGCCTGCACGATCACAGCATCTCCGAGGCGCTGGCCGACGTTCTCACCGGGCACCCCGTCGCCGTCATGGGTGGCCACGCGCTCACCCGCGACTCCGATGGCTACCGCGACGCTGTCAACCTGGGCATCACCTTGGGGCAGCAAGGTTTCACGGTCCTGACCGGCGGCGGCCCCGGCGCGATGGAGGCCGTCCCGCTCGGCGTCCGACTCGGCGATCAGGCCACTGTGGACGCCACACTCGACGTCCTCGCCGCCGCTCCAAAATTCGCCAGCGGTGCGACGGTCGACGTCGACGAGATCGGCCGCTGGCTGGCCGCGGGACTCGCCGTCGACCTACCCGACGGCGAGATCCGCACCATCGGCATCCCCACCTGGTTCTACGGCCACGAGCCGCCGAACCCCTTCTGCCAGCTGCACGCGAAGTACTTCGCCAACTCCGTGCGCGAGGACGGCCTGCTCACCGTGGCCACCGGCGGCATCATCTACACCCCCGGCAGCGCGGGCACGGTCCAGGAGGTGTTCCAGGACTACACCCAGAACCATTACTCCTCGGTCGGCCCGCCCGCGCCGATGATCTTCCTCGGGGCCCGGTTCTGGACCGAGGACGTGCCTGCCGCGCCCCTGGTGCGCAAGCTGGCCAAGGGCAGGGAGGCCGAGCCGTTGATCCTGGTCACCGACGACGCCGACGAGGCTGTCGCCCTGCTCAGGACCTATTCGACGTCAGTCGAGCAGACCGGCGCGCTGGGCTAGGACGGCCGCGGTGACCCGGTTCGAGCAGCCGGTCGCCGCGAGGATCTCCGAGACGTAGCCGCGCACGGTCGAGTCGGACAGCCGCAGTTCCTCGGCGATCTCGTTGTTGCTGCGGCCCATCCCGACCAGCCGCAGCACGTCGCGCAGCCGCGCGGAGAGCCGGGCGACCTCGGCGGCGGCGCCGATCCGGTCGAGGTGGTGCGAGGCGAGATGGCCCATCAGGTCGTGGGTCAGCGTCGGGTCGAGCACCGCCCCGCCGCGCGCGGCCACCCGCACCGCGCGGACCAGTTCGGCCGGGTCGACATGCTTGAGCAGGAAGCCCTTGGCGCCCAGGCGCAGCGCCGAGGCCACGGCCTGGTCGGCGTGGAAGGTCGTGAGCACGACGACGGCGGGCATGACCGGCAGCCTGCGCAGCTCGCGCAGCGCGTCGAGCCCGTCCATCCGGGGCATCCGCAGGTCGAGCAGCAGGACATCGAGTTCCTGGGTGCGGGCCAGCTGCAGCGCCTCGCCGCCGTCGGCGCCCTCGCCGACGACGTGCAGATCCGGGGCCGAGGCCAGGATCTTGGCGACGAACGCGCGCGCCATCGGCTCGTCGTCCACCACACCGACGCGCACGGTCGCCCGCTCCACCGCCGGACCGTCCACATCGAACTGCGTTGTCACCGGTTCGCCCCTTCCAGTCAGCTTGGTGAATAGGACCTGACCGGGACGGTGCGGGGCTACCGACCTTCGTAGGTTATTCGGGTGAACGCCCCAAGTCGTCGAGCACGACCGCGCCGGGCACGCCCGCGAGCACGTCGCCGGGAACGAGCAGCTTGCTGCCCCGGAGACCACTGCCGATGACCACCTCGGGCGCCGCGGCGACGGCGGCGTCGATGAGCAGCGGCCAGCCCGCGGGCAGCCCGATCGGGGTGATCCCGCCGTAGGCCATCCCGGTCTCCGCGACCGCGCGGTCCATCGGCGCGAACGACGCCTTGCGGACCGCGATCGTGCGCCTGGCCAGGCCGTTCACGTCGGCGCGCGTGGTGGCCATGACCAGGCACGCGGCCAGCTTCTCGTCGCCGCCGCGCTTGCCGAGCACGACGACACAGTTGGCCGACGCGTCCAGCGGCGAGCCGTAGGCCGCGCAGAACTCGGCGGTGTCGGCGAGGTCGGGATCGATGGCGGCCACCCCGACACGGTCGGCCCCATCGAGCGCCGCAAGCGCTTTCGCGACCGGCTCGGCGAGCAGTTCGGGATGGTCGAGCGCGGGGAGGACGGTCAGGGTTCCGGCGATGCTCCAGGTCACGCCCCCAAGGCTAGCCGGCACAGCACAGCCATGACGCAATTCGGCCGGTCGCGAACGTATCCAGCGGCCGGGGGCTCGCTCTTAGCTGGTGTCCGTGGAAATACTCAGAGCAGAGGCGAGACGACATGAGCCCCGATCGACCGCAGTCGTCGGAGATCGCGGCTGTCCGAGAGACCCTTTCCCAGCAGGGCCACCCGTGGCAGGCCGCCGAGACGCGGATGAGCCGACTTTCCGCCGAATGGCGGGCCGCCCGACTTGGTGTCCCCGCGCCGAGCGCCGACGAGATCGCCGCGCGAGAGGGCCAGCCCGAGGCCATGGCCGCCGCGGCGCAGGCCGCCGACATCGCCCTGCCCGCCAAGTTCGACCTGCGGGACGTGGGTGGCCGCAACTACGTGACCGGCATCCGTGACCAGGGCGGATGCGGTTCCTGCGTCGCCTTCGGCACGGTCGCGGCGATGGAGAGCACGGCCGCGTTCACCCGCGGCGCCCCCGGCCTGTCCCTGGACCTGTCCGAGGCCCACCTGTACCACGTGCACGCCAAGGCACGCGGCTACACCTGCGGCTCCGGGTCCTGGCCCGACGACCTGTTCGCCGACACCGCCGCCCTCGGCGTCACCTTCGAGGACTACTTCCCGTACAACGACGCGGGCACCGGATCGCCCAACGCCGACTGGCCCAACCGGCTGGCCAAGTCCATCGGTGTGACTGATCTCACCGCGAACCCGGCCGCGATCAAGGCCCACCTGAGTACCTACGGCGCGGTCGCCACCTGCTTCGTCGTCTACGACGACTTCTTCCACTACCGCACCGGCGTCTACCGGCACACCACCTCGACGGTCGCGGGCGGACACTGCGTCGCCCTGATCGGTTGGGACGACGCCGCGGGCTGCTGGATCGCGAAGAACTCCTGGGGCACCGGCTGGGGCGACGGCGGCTACTTCCGCATCGCCTACGGCGACTCGTTCATCGAGGACTACCCCGGCGCCCGGCCGACCGTGTTCGGCGTGAAGTCGGTGAACCTCAAGGCGTGGCTGCCCGCCCAGCGCGCGCTGCGGCTGTTCGCCACCGCCAACGATGCCAACGGGTGGGCCTACCTGCAGAACTTCGGCTGGGCGCACGTGGCGGGCGGCGCGGCCACTACGACCAACAAGCTGGCCGAGCTCACCCACGCGCGGGCGAGCGGGCACCTCGTGACCCCGTACATCAACGGCACCGAGCTGAGCACCGTGCTCGTCGCGAACTGAAGGGAATCGCCATGACCACCACCGATCCGCGGCGAACCCGCAAGAGCCCGGCTTCCGCGCCCGAACTGCCCGTCGACCTGGACATCGCCTCGATCATGCCGCCCATCCCGGCGGGCACCGACGGCATGAGCGCCGCGGTCGCCGAGGTCGCGGCCCCGAGGCCGCCGAGCCTCGACGCCGCCGCGCCCCAGGCCGCGGGCTGGGTGACCAACCGCATGATCACCCACCTGTGGTCCTACGACTCAAGTACCGGTGTGTGGGTCTGGGTGGACGGGATCGGCTGGAAGCGGCTGTCGCCCGCCTCCGAGTCCGGCCACAGCCACATGGCCGTGCTCGCCACCATGGCCACCCACGACAACCTGCCGGTCGACTACCACGAGGACGCCGCTGGCCGAATCGATCAGTTGCTGGTCTGACCACCCAAACGTGACGGCCGGACAGGCGCGGGGGACCTGTCCGGCCGACACTCTCCCCAAGAAGGTCGGGTATGCGAAGAGGAGCCAGCCATGGCGTTGGTGCACCTGTCGGCGGCGGACGCCGACGGGCCGACGGAGTTACACCGTGGCGACACGGTGGAGCTGAGGCTGCCGGAGTCGCCCACGACGGGCTACCGGTGGCGGTGGCGGCTGCCGGTGACCCTGCGCATGCTCGCCGACGAGCATGTGGACGCGGCGATGACCGGCCTGGACGCGCCGGGTTCGGCGGGCGAGCGCAGGCTGGCCTTCGACGTCACCGCGGCGGGTCTGCACGAGCTGCGAGCCGAACTCGCCAGACCCTGGGAAGGCGAGGCGCGGGAGGCCTTGACCTTCGTATTGCACGCGCTGTGAATAGCTCAATCGTAATATTCACCAGTTCGAGTGAGTCGACCGTGGATCCGACGCATCGGCCCACTTCAGAGCGATGTAACCATTGCCACGAGAATGCACAACCCCGGCAGACGAAAGATGGGGTGGGAGCGGTGACCGAGCTCCGCACGGTAAAGGCCGATCCGCCCTGGGAGGGGCTGGAAGGGTCAGACCGGCACGCGGCCTGCATGATCGCGGCGCGGGAAGGCCACAAGGGCGCGCTGGACGTGCTCGTGGCCGAGTTGACGCCGCTGGTCTGGCATGTCGCGCGCGGAACGGGACTGGACAGGTCCGCGGCGGAGGACGTGGTGCAGACGGTCTGGCTGGCGTTACTGCGACACGTCGACCGCCTCGCCGAGCCGCGCGCACTGGTCGGCTGGCTGATCACGACCGCACGCCGCGAGGCCAACCGGACCCGCCAGCGCGGCAACGGCCAGGTCGAGCTGTCGCCCGAGGTCGCCGAGCACCAACTGAGCACTGAGCCGATGCCGGAGGCCGAGGTGCTGCGCGACGAGCGCGACCGCAAGCTGTGGTCGGCGTTCCAGCGGCTGCCCATGCGCTGCCAGGAGCTGCTGCGGCTGACGGTGCTGGCGGGCCGGGCCGAGTACCGGATCGTGGCCGAGCGGATGGGCATGCCTCATGGCAGCATCGGACCCACCCGCGGCCGCTGTCTCAACTCCTTGCGCGACCTGTACGACGTCAGTGATCGGGATGGGGACTGAGACATGAAGACCGAGTACGACATGGAACCCGCCGAGCGGGACTACTGGCTGGCCCAGGTCACCCATCTGGTCGACGAACTGGACCCGGTGCCGGTCGGCTTGGTCGAGCGGGCCCAGTTCGCCATCGCCATCGAGGACATCGACGCCGAGGTGGAGCTGGAGGCGGCCCGCTGGGCCGACCAGCGCCCGCTGGTCGGCGTGCGCAGCGGCGCCCCCGGGACGATCACCTTCTTCGTCGGGGACCTGACGGTGATGGTGAACGTCACCCGGACCGGTGAGCGCCAGCGGATCGACGGCTGGCTGGTCCCCGCGGGCGAGCACGGTGTCGAGGTCCGCGTCGCCGACCACGGCTCCACGGCCACCACGGCCGACGAGGGCGGCCGATTCGTGCTGACCGAGGTGCCGCGCGGGACGACGCAGATCCTGGTTCGGATGAACGGTGGCAAGCCGCGAACCGTGGTCACGCCGACCGTGGTGCTGTAGCGGACACGCGGACCGAGGTCCTGCCGACCGTGGTGTGTGCGGGCTAGAGCCGAGAATCGTTCAACAATAGGATTGTTCAACAAGGGGATTGTCGGACAATCGGCTCAGCGTTCGGTCAGGGCTTTGAGGGCGGCGGGCAGCGGGGCGGTGTGGACCACACCCACTTGCCTGGTCGCCCTGGTCAGCGCGACATAGAGGTCGTTGAGGCCGCGCGGGGACTCGGCGACGACGGCGGCGGGCTCGACCAGTAGCACCGAGTCGAACTCCAGGCCCTTGGCCTGACGGACGGTCAGAACGACGATCTTGTTCTCCAGGTCGGGTTGGTCGCCGACGGCCGCGTCCGGGATCTCGCCGACCACTGCCCGGCCGATGTCGGCGACCAGGGTCTCCGGGGCCAGCACCGCCAGGGTGCCGGGTTCGGCGTGGTCGCCGACCAGGGCCGCGACGGCGGCGGGCAGCTCGACGACCTCGTGGCGCCATGGGTGGGCGCCGGTCTGGCGGACGCTGCGCGGGGGCTCGATGTCGACGGCGAGTTCGGCGAGGACCTCGGCGGCCACGGCCATGATCTCGGCGGGAGTCCGGTAGTTGACGGTCAGCTCGGCCAGCCGCCAGCGGTCCTCGACGTAGGGGGCCAACGCGTCGGACCAGGAATCCGCGCCGGACAGGTCGCCGGTCTGGGCGACATCGCCGACCAGCGTCATCGAGCGGGACGGACAGCGGCGCATCAGCACCCGCCAAGCCATCGGCGACAGCTCCTGGGCCTCGTCGACGATCACGTGGCCGAACGTCCACGCGCGGTCCGCGGCCGCTCGCTCGGCGGCGGTCCGGTAGTCCTCGTCGTCGTGTCGCTCGGCCAGCCTGCCCGCGTCGATCAGGTCGTAGGCGGTGAGGATGTCGGGGTCGGCGTCGTCCTCCAACTGCAGGATGTCGAGCACGCCCTGGGCGTAGTCCTGTTCCTCGCGGCGGCGGCGTTCGGCGGCGGCGCGTTCGGCGCGGTCGTCCACGCCGAGGAGTTCGGCGGCCTCATCGAGCAACGCCGCGTCGGCGGCTGTCCAGCCCAGGTCCGGGTCGCGGCGCAGGAGGTCGCGGTTCTCGACATCAGGGAAGGCGACAGCGAGGCGGTCCTCGCTCGCGTAGAGATCGGACAGGAGACGCTGCGGAGTGAGCAGCGGCCAGAGCTGATCGATGGCGTCTTGGACGGTTTCCTCCTCGGCCAGTTCGCGGCGGATGTCGGCGAGGTCGGCCGCGTCGAGGAACTCCGCGCCGAGGCGGTCGGCCTCCTGCTGAGCCAAGGCGGTCACGATGGCCTCGGCGAAGGCCGGGCGGGCCTCGTTGTGCGGGCGGCGGGTGCGCCGGGCACGGGTGCGGGCGTCGGCGACGGTGTCGCGGTCGAGGACCAGTTCCTCTCTCTCGACAACAAGCGCCACGGGTTCGTCGGGCAGTTCCTGGCGGTCGCGGACGGCTCGACGGAGTGCGTCGACCATGGTGATGCGGCCCTTGATCTCGGCCGCGGCGGCGGGTTCGTGGCGGGTGCCGACGACACCGGGATACAGCTCCCCGGCGGTCTGCAGGAGCACGCCGGTCTCGCCGAGGGACGGCAGGACCTGGCCGATGTACCGCAGGAATGTCGCGTTAGGACCGACGATCAGCACGCCGCGGCGGGAGAGCTGCTCGCGGTAGGTGTAGAGCAAGTAGGCCGCGCGGTGCAGGGCGACGGCGGTCTTGCCGGTGCCGGGGCCGCCCTGGACGACGAGGACGCCGTTGAGGCCGGAGCGGATGATCTCGTCCTGCTCGGCCTGGATGGTCTCCACGATGTCGCTCATCCGGCCGGTGCGGGTGGCGTTGAGGGCGGAGAGCAGGGCCGCTTCGCCCGCGAGTCCTTCGTGGACGTGGTGCTCGCCGGGGCCGAGGTCGAGGACCTCGTCATCGATGCCGGTGACCTTGCGCCTGCTGGTGCGGATGTGCCTGCGTCTGCGGACGCCGTCGGGGGAGGCGGCGGTGGCCAGATAGAACGGCCGGGACGCGGGCGCGCGCCAGTCGAGCAACAACGGCTCGTAATCGTGGTCCTCGTCGAACAGGCCGATGCGGCCGATATAGGAACGGGTGCCGTCGGCGAAGTCGAGCCTGCCGAAACAAAGGCCGTTCTCCACGGCGCCGTATTGCGCCAACTGCTCGCCGTAATGCGCGGTGGCGGCGTCGCGCTGGGTCATCGCCTGCGGGTTGCTGCTGGTCTCACGCAGGGTCTTGGCCAGCCGGTGGTCGGTGTCGGCCCGAAGTTCATCGAGGTGCGCGTAGAGCAGGGAAACGTATTCCTGCTCCGCGTCGAGCTCGGTTGACAAACGCCCTCCACGTGACATATAATTCATTTCGCAGCGACCGAATTCGGTCGCTTTTCTTGTTTCAGCCACTGAATATACCGCGAATCGGCGCGCGCTTTCACGCACCCGGTCGGGTCAGTCCGTCGGCCGCCGCGCCGCGGCTGAGGACGGTCTGGTCGGTCCGGTCCAGCGCCTGCTGCACGCGCGGCGAGGTGGCGGTGGCCGCGGTCAGGTCGCGCAGGCGGATCGGCGGACCGAGGTCGACCAGCGTGGGCAGGTACTCGGCCTTGTCCACCGTCCAGCCCTGCGCGGTCTTGGTGAACCGGAACCGCGCGAGAACGCCTTCCTCGGTGTTCCCCTTCGGCTGCTCGTGCTTGGCGACCTGGTTGCCCAGGCCGTAGGTCACCCACTTGCCGTTGACCTTCTCGAACGGCTGCACGACGTGCGCGTGGTGGCCGATGATCAGGTCGACGGCCGGGTCGGCGAGGACCTGCTTGGCGATGCGCACCTGGTCGGGCGACGGCTCGTGCTTGCCCTCGATCCCCCAGTGCAGGCTCGCCACGACCACCTCGGCGCCTGCCGCACGGGCCGCCCTCGCCTCGGCGATCACGGCTTTCGGGTCGATCAGGTTCGCCATCCACGGTGCCGGGCGGGACGTGCCCTTGTTGAAGCCGAAGGTGTAGGACAAGAACCCGACTTTCACCCCGCCGACCGCGCGGACCAACGGCTTGGCCGCCTCGGCGGGCGAACGCGCCGACCCGGCGTGCTCGATCTTCACCCTGTCGAGCGCGTCGAGTGTCCCGACGACCCCGGCGGCACCCTGGTCCATGGTGTGGTTGGACGCCGTCGAACAGACGTCGACCCCGATCGCGGCCAACGCCTCGACGACCTCGGGGGGCGCGTTGAAAGTCGGGTAGCCCTTGAACGGGCCCTGTGTCGTGGCGATGGGGACTTCGAGGTGGCAGAGGGCGACGTCGGCCTGCTCGATGGCGGGTTTGACGCCCGCGAAGAGAGGCTTGTAGTCACGGGCGCCGTTGCCGTCCTCGGTGGCCTGGTCGGTGAGGGCGGGGTGGATGAGGACGTCGCCGCCCGCGATGAGGGTGAACGACTTGGGCTGGTCGACGGAGGGCGACGGCTGGGTGGGCGTGGGCACCGGCTGACTGGTCTGGCCTGGTTCCGAAGCGGAACACCCGGCGAGCATGCAGGCGAGGGCGACCGCGGGGAGTCGACTGCTGCGCATGCGGGCACGGTACTGGAGCAACGATGGCGGTGCGGTCAGCGTTTGCGGCGAAGGATCACCACCACGGCGATCACCAGCGCCACGACGAGCGGGAGCAGGCGCTTTCTGATGGAGGGCCCGGCGTACTCCAGGAGATCGATGGGGGCGGTGGACTCCGGGACGGCATGGAGTTGCCGCTGGGAGCGATCGGACTCGGGCTCGGCGGGCCTCGACTCGGCGACCTTGGACTCGACTGGACCGGGCTCAGCAGGCCTGAACTCAGCAGCCTCGGACTCGGCTGGGCCGGATGCGGACGTGGCGGGCGCGGACTCGCGGGCCGGCTCGGCGGACGCGGACTTGCGCGCGGCATCGGCCGGTGCGCGTGTGGGCTCGGCGAGCGTGGAGTCTGGTATCGGACGGGAGGCGTTCTGACTGGCGGGCGTGGCTTGGCCCGCCTTGGTGGATGCCTTGGGCGCCTTCGGTTTCGGTGCGGCGGCGGCCGCCGCCGTAACCAAGTCGGCGGCGGGTGGCTCAGCGGCAGCGGTGTCCGTGGCGGGGGCGGCTAGTTTGGCGGCTAGGCAGGTGGCGAAGGTTTCCAGGATCTTGCCGCCCACCTCGGCGATCATGCCGCGGCCGAACTGGGCAGGCTTGCCGGTGATGGCCAGGTCCGTGACGACCCGGCCGGTGGTCGACTCGCCGTGTTGGGTCAGGGTTACCGCGATGGTCGCGGCGGCGGTGCCGTTGCCTCGGGAGTCTTTGCCCGCCGCCTTGATGGTGGCCCGGTGGGTGTCCTCGTCGGTTTCGATGAACTCGCCGGAACCCTTGTAGACCAAGGAGATCGGACCCAGCTTGACCTTCACGGTCCCGGCGAACGTCGTCCCCTCGTACTCGGTCAGGGTGGCGCCCGGCATGCAGGGCGCCACCCGTTCCGGGTCCATCAGGGCGGCCCAGACGGTGTCGATGTCGGCTGGGACGGTGAAGCTGTGGTCGAGCTGCACGCTGGTCCTCTCTCAGACGCCCGCGGCGGCGGTCAGGGCTCGGCCGGTGAGGACGCGGGCCAGGTGTTGGCGGAAGGCTGGGTCAGCGTTGGCGTCGGTCGTCGGGGCGGTGCCGTCGGCGGCGTGGGCGGCGGCGGCTTTGATGGTGTCGGCGGTGGCGGGTTTGCCGACCAGTGCCTCTTCCACCGACCGGGCGCGGACCGGGACCGGGGCCATGTTCGTCAGTGCGACGCGGGCCTCGGTGATGGTGCCGCCCTCGGCGCGGACGGTGGCGGCGACGCCGACGATGGACCAGGACTGGGCGACGCGGTTGAACTTCTCGTAGTGGGCGGTCCAGCCGGTGTGCTTGGGGATACGGACCTCGACGAGGAGCTCGTCGGCCTTCAGCGCCGTGGTGAAGTAGTCGACGAAGAAGTCCGCCGCCGGGATCACGCGCCTGCCGTCCATGCCCGACACCACGAAGGTGGCGTCCATGGCCAGAGCGGGGGCGAGCAGGTCTCCCGCCGGGTCGGCGTGGGCGAGAGAGCCGCCGAACGTGCCGCGGTGGCGGACCTGGGGGTCGGCGACCTTGTCGGTGGCGACCTGGATCAGCCGGGCGTGCTCGGTGACCAGGGGGTCGCGCTGGACGTCGTAGTGGGTGGTCATGGCGCCGATGACGATCACGTCGCCGTCGTCGCGGATGCCGCGCATGGCGGCGACCCGGCCGAGGTCGATCAGTTTGGTCGGCGCGGACAGGCGCATCCGCAGGACGGGGATGAGGCTCTGGCCGCCCGCGAGGACCTTGGCGTCCTCGCCCGCCTCGGCCAGGGCGCGGACCGCGTCGTCCACTGTGGAGGGTGCCACGTAGTCGAATGCCGCCGGGATCATCGGGCACCTCCGGGCTGGATCAGGGACCACGCCCGAGCTGGGACGTTGTCGGCGTCGAAGCAACGCGTCGTGCCCGCCCGCGTCGGTGGCGGGACACAGTCGATCGTGGCTGGGATGGCGGGAGCGTGGCCAAGCAATGCCGAGGCATCGCCCACCGGCCGCCGCGGAGGTGTCGGGGTCATCGGGCACCTCCGGCCTGGATCGCCGACCACACGCGCATGGGGGTGCACGGCATCGGGATGTCGGCGACGCCCAGGTGGCGCACGGCATCGATGATGGCGTTGACCACCGCCGGGGTTGAGGCGATCGTGCCTGCCTCGCCGACGCCCTTGACGCCCAACGCGTTCGTCGTCGACGGCGTTTCGGTGCGGTCGGTGATGAAGGTCGGAAGGTCGGCCGCCGACGGGACGAGGTAGTCGACGAAGCTGCCCGTGGTCAGCGTGCCGCTCTCATCGTGGATCGCCTCCTCGTACAGAGCCTGCGCGAGTCCTTGGGCCAGCCCGCCGTGGACCTGGCCGTCGACGATCATCGGGTTGACCACCTTGCCGACGTCGTCAACGCACACGTACTTGCGGATCTTCACCATGCCGGTCTCGGTGTCGACCTCCGTGGCGCACAGGTGGGTGCCGTGCGGGAAGGAGAAGTTGTCCGGGTCGTAGGTGGCCTCGGAGTCGAGGGACGGCTCGACGCCGTCGGGCAGGTCGTGGGCGGCGAACACGGCCAGGGCGATGTCGGCGATGCCGGTCGACTTGTCGGTGCCCTTGACGGTGAACTGGCCGCCCGCGAACTCCAGGTCGTCCTCGGCGCACTCCATCATGTGCGCGGCGATGCGCCTGGCCTTGGCGATGACCTTCTCGCCCGCCTTGAGCACGGCCATCGCGCCGACGGTCAGGGAGCGCGAACCGTAGGTGTCCATGCCCCTTGGCGCGATCTGGGTGTCGCCGTGGAGCACCTCGATGCTGTCGAACGGGACGCCGAGCTGGTCGGCAACGATCTGGCTCCACGCCGTCTCGTGGCCCTGGCCGTGCGCCGACGAGCCGGTGACGACCTCGACCTTGCCGCTGGGCAGCATCCGGATCGCCGCGTGTTCCCAACCGCCCGCGCCGTAGGACAGGGCGCCCAGCACGCGGGACGGGGCCAGGCCGCACATCTCGGTGAACGTGGAGATGCCGATGCCGAGTTGGACCAGGTCGCCGCGTTCGCGCCGTTCGCGTTGTTCGGCGCGCAGGCCGTCGTAGTCGAACAGTTCCTTCGCGCGGGCGGTGGCGGCCTCGTAGTTGCCGGAGTCGTAGGTCAGCCCGGCGACCGTGGTGAACGGGAACTCCTCGTGCTTGATCCAGTTCTTCTCGCGGACCTCCAGCGGGTCCATGTCGAGTTCGGCGGCCAGTTCGTCCATCAGCCGTTCGATGCCGAACGTGGCCTCCGGCCTGCCCGCGCCGCGGTAGGCGTCGGTCGGGGTCTTGTTGGTGAAGACGTTGGTGCAGGCGAAGTGGTAGGCCGGGATTTTGTAGATCGCGTTGAACATGAACGCGCCCAGGATCGGCACGCCCGGGGTGACCAGGCGCAGGTAGGCGCCCATGTCGGCGAGCAGTTCGACCTTGAGGCCGGTGACCGTGCCGTCGCGGTTGGCGGCCAGCGTGAGCTTTTGCAGCTGGTCGCGGCCGTGGTGGGCCGAAAGCAGCGACTCCGACCGGGACTCGGTCCACTTGACCGGCTTGCCCAGCCGCTTCGCCGCCAGCAGGCAGACGACCTCCTCCGGGGTGACCTGGAGCTTGCCGCCGAACCCGCCGCCGACGTCCGGCGCGATGACCCGCACCTTGTGTTCCGGGGTGTTGGTCGTCAGCGCGAGCATCAGCCGCAGGATGTGCGGGATCTGGGTGGCCGACCACATCGTGTACTGCTCGCCGGTTGGGTCGACCATGACCGAGCGCGGCTCCATGAACGCGGGGATGAGCCGCTGCTGGCGGTAGGTCCGCTCGATCAGCACCTCGGCGCCCGCGATGGCGTCGGCCACGTCGGACCCGGTGCCCGCCGCGGCCGAGTCGAAGACCCACACAGCGGATGTGTTCGTCTCCAGGTCGGGGTGGACCAGGTCGGCGCCGTCGGCGATGGCCGATTCCAGGTCCAGCACCAGCGGCAGGTCGTCGTAGTCGACGTCGATCAGTTCCAGGGCGTCGTGCGCCTCGGCCTTGCTGCGGGCGATGACCACGGCGACGGCCTCACCGGCGAAGTTGACCGTGTCGACCGCCAGCGAGGGCGCGGACGGGGCCTTCTGGTCGGCGGTGATCGGCCACGCGCACGGCAGGCTGCCCTGCTCGGCGGCCAGGTCCGCGCCGGTGAACACCGCGATCACGCCGGGCCGGGCCTTGGCCGCGGTGGTGTCGATCGAGGCGATCCGGGCGTGGGCGGACGGGCTGCGCAGGAACGCCATGTGCAGCAGGCCGGGCAGGGTCAGGTTGTCGGTCCAGCGGGTGCGGCCGGTGATCAGCCGGGCGTCCTCCTTGCGGATCCGGGCCTTGCCGACCTCGGGTTCGACGGTCGCGGTCATCACTCGCCTCCGGTGACCTGGCTCGGCGTGCGGGAACTCTGCGCCTCAGTGACCCGCTCGACCTCGGGTCCCGCGCCGGGCCGCATGTGGTGGGCGGCGTCGCGCACGGCCTTGACGATGTTCTGGTAGCCGGTGCAGCGGCAGAGGTTGCCTTCGAGGCCGTGGCGGACCGCGTCCTCGTCCGGATCCGGGTTGTTGGCCAGCAGGTCGATCGACTGCATGATCATTCCCGGCGTGCAGAAGCCGCATTGCAGCGCGTGGTTGTCCTGGAAGGCCTGCTGGACCGGGTGCAGCTTGCCGTCGCGGGCGAGTCCCTCGATCGTGGTGACCTCACAGCCGTCGGCCTGCACCGCGAGGACCGAGCACGACTTCACGCTGTGGCCGTCGAGGTGGACGGTGCAGGAACCGCAGTTGCTGGTGTCGCAGCCGACAACCGTGCCGACCTTGCCCAGGGTGTCGCGCAGATAGTGCACCAGTAACTGCCGGGGCTCGACGTCGTCGGCATAGCTCGTGCCGTCGACGTTGACGGTGATGCGCATCGTGCCTCCAAGCGAGAGCGGGGGTGACGGGGCTCACAAACGAGCCTCCCCCTGTTCGCCCACACCCACAACCCCACGTGCCCCACCTGTGGACAACTCCCCCGAACGGTCAGAGGTCCAGCCGACCGCTACTCGCCGTGGATGCGGCCGGACATGCCCGTGAGCCGCTCGCCCTTGCCGCCCCAGCGCAGGGCGATGATCTCCGCCGCGATCGACACCGCGGTCTCCTCCGGGGTACGCGCGCCCAGGTCGAGGCCGATCGGTGAGGACAGTGTGGACAGTTCGCTCTCGGTCAGCCCGGCCTCGCGCAGGCGGGCCATCCGGTCGTCGTGGGTGCGACGCGAGCCCATGGCGCCGACGTAGGCGAGCTTGCCGCGCAACGCGACCTCCAGGACCGGGACGTCGAACTTCGGGTCGTGGGTCAGCACCGTCACCACGGTCCGCGAGTCCACCCGACCGGCGGCGATCTCGGCGGCCAGATAGCGGTGCGGCCAGTCGACCACCACCTCGTGCGCGCCGGGGAACCGGCTGGTCGTGGCGAACACCGGCCGCGCGTCGCACACCGTCACGCGGTAGCCCAAATAGGCACCGAGCCGCGCCATGGCGGCGGCGAAGTCGATCGCGCCGAAGACGAGCAGGCGCGGTGGCGGCTCGAAGGAGTTGACGAACACCGACAGCCCCTCGCCGCGGCGCTCGCCGTCCGGCCCGTAGACGAGGGTCCCGGTCCGGCCGACGTCGAGCAGGCCGCGCGCGTCGTCGACGACCGCCGAGTCGATGCGGTCCGACCCGATCGTTCCCTCGACGCGGTCCGGCCAGATCACCAGACGGGCGCCTACGAGAGAGGGGTGGGCCACGACTGTCGCGACCGCGACAGGAACCTCCGCGTGGACGGATTCGGCCAGCGACAGCAGCGCGGGGAAGGAATCGAGATCGACCTTCTCCACATAGATGTCGATGATCCCTCCGCAGGTCAGGCCCACCGCGAACGCGTCGTCGTCGCTGACCCCGTAGCGCTGCAGCAGCGGCTTGCCGGTCTCCAGCACCTCCCGGCCGACCTCGTAGACCGCGCCCTCCACGCACCCGCCGGACACGCTGCCCGACGCCGTTCCGTCGGCGGCGACCAGCATCGACGCCCCCGGCGCGCGCGGCGCCGACGAGAAGGTCGCCACGACCGTCCCGATCGCCACCGACTCGCCTGCCGAACAGCGGCGGATCACCTCGTCGAGCACGTCACGCACGGCGTACCTCCCGCAGCAGTCGGTCGAGTGTGGCCAGGCTGTGCCCGGCCAGCAACTGATGAAGATAGGGAAGGGCCGCGGCGATCCCGGACTGCACCGGCTGATACTCCGGGCTGCCCGCGTGCGGGTTGACCCACAGCACCCGGTGCGCCAGCCGCCCGAGCCGGGCCATCTGCTCGCCGAGCAGGGCCGGGTCGCCGCGCTCCCAGCCGTCGGAGAAGACCACGACCACGGCCTGCCGCGCGACGCCGCGCTGGCCCCACCGGTCGAGGAAGGCGCGCATCGTCTCGCCCAGCCGGGTGCCGCCAGCGAAGTCTGGCACCGCGCGGGCGGCGGCCGCGAGCGCGAACTCGGGGTCGCGCTGGCGCAGTTGCCTGGTCAGGCGGGTCAGCCGGGTGCCGAGGGTGAACACCTCGACCGGGCAGCGACGGGCCATCGCGTGGGCGAAGCGGAGCAGCGCGTCGGCGTAGGGCGACATCGAGCCGGACACGTCGATGAGCAGCACGATCCGGCGCGGGCGGCTGCGCCTGCGCTTGCGGGCGAGACGGACCGGTTCACCACCGGCCGCGCGCAGGATTCGCAGCGTGCGATGCTCGTCGATCGGGCCGCGCCGGTCGGGCCGCCAGCGCAGGGCCGGTCGCAGCGGCGGGTCGGGACGCAGCAGGGCGATGAGGTCGCGCAGGTGGGCGCGCTCGTCGGCGGTCAGGCCGGAGATGTCGCGGTGGCGGAGCACCTCGGTGTCGCTGGCCGTTCGCTCGACGTCGCGGACGGCCACGTCGGCGCCCGCCCCAAGATCGCCGGTGGCCCGAAGAAAGCCGCGTTTGACCGCGGGTTTGCGGGTCCGCTTCGGCACCCCCGGTGCCTCGCCCGCGAACCACGCGTGGAAGGCGTCGTCGTAGCGCGGCAGCTCATCCGGCTCGGCGCACAGCGTCAGCCTGCCCGCCCAGTAGAGCTGGCCGACGTCGGCGGCGTCGAGCACGGCGACGGCGTCCAGATAGGCCCTGACCTGCGCGGGACCGCACGCCACCCCGGCTTCGCGCAACGCGGTGGCGAAGCCGACAAGCCCTGGCAGTGGGTCCACAGAACCAGTGTGCGCCTGATCAGACGACTTCTTCGACCAGGTCGGCCAGGACGGCACGGCAGTCGGCGAGGACCTTCTTGCCGCGCTTGGTCGCCTTGTAGAGCCGCACACGCCTGCCGTCGACCACGTCTCCGCGCGATTTCAGCAGGCCTGCCTCCTGCAGGCGGTGCAGCAGGGGATAGAGCGTGCCGGGCGAGACGGTGTACCCGTGGCCGGTCAGGGCCTCGGTCACCCACGCCCCGTGCACCTCGGCCGACGCGGCGTACTGGAGCACGCGCAGCCGCAGCGCGCCGTTCTTGAAGTCCCGGACCACATCCATCGGTCTACGATATCGCATCTCGATATCGGTTGGCGATTTCTGATGATCCTTCTTATTTCCCTTGCCATGATCGCTCGGTATCGAGATCCGATATCAGAAGCCGATCTTATGTTCCTTGACACGGACGTGTGAATCCCGCCACGGCCGAGCGCCGAATGCGCGACCAGCTGGGTGAACTCCAGGTAAAGTACCCAGGTCACGGCCCCGGTGAAAGGGTAAGAGATGCGTTCGACCAAGCGGTGCACCAGATGACGGTTGTCGACCAGTCGACCACTCTGCTCCACACTCCCGACCTCCTGGCTGACGCCGCAGAACGCGGGCTCGCCGTGTTCCGCGCCTGCCCGGAGAGCGCGCCCCGCACCCTCCTCGACGTGCTGGCCGCCACCGCCACGCAGCACCCCTCCGCCGACGCCATCGATGACGGCACCACCGTCCTGACCTACCGCGCGCTCCTCACCGAGGTCGACGTGCTCCGCCGTCGACTCAACGACGCGGGCATCGGCGCGGGCGACCGGGTCGGCATCCGGGTCCCGTCGGGCACCGCCGACCTCTATGTCTCGATCCTGGCCGTCCTGGCCGCGGGCGCGGCGTACGTTCCGGTCGACTTCGACGACCCGCAGGACCGCGCCGACCTGGTGTTCGGCGAGGCGGGCGTGGCCGCGATCCTGGGCGAGCAGCGCGCGCTGAGCCTGGTCGGCACGCCGATCGGCCTGCTCGGCAGCCCGTCGCCCGACGACGACGCGTGGATCATCTTCACCTCCGGCTCGACCGGCAAGCCCAAGGGCGTGGCGGTCAGCCACCGCTCGGCCGCCGCCTTCGTCGACGCCGAGGCCGACCTGTTCCTGCCCGGCGAGCCGATCGGCACCGACGACCGCGTGCTGGCGGGCCTGTCGGTGGCGTTCGACGCCTCCTGCGAGGAGATGTGGCTGGCCTGGCGCAACGGCGCCTGTCTGGTCGCTGCCCCGCGATCGCTCGTGCGCACCGGCGTCGACCTGGGTCCGTGGCTGGTCGAACGCGAGATCACCGTCGTCTCCACCGTCCCGACGCTGGCCGCGCTGTGGCCCGCCGAGGCGCTCGACGATGTCCGCCTGCTGATCTTCGGCGGCGAGGCGTGCCCGCCGGAGCTGGCCGAACGGCTGGCCGTGCCCGGCCGCGAGGTGTGGAACACCTACGGCCCGACCGAGGCCACCGTGGTCGCGTGCGCCGCCCAGCTCACCGGCGAGGGTCCGGTGCGCATCGGCGTGCCGCTCGACGGCTGGGAGCTGGCCGTGGTCGACGCCTCCGGCGAGCTGCTGCCGATGGGTGAGTCCGGCGAGCTGGTCATCGGCGGCGCCGGCTTGGCCCGCTACCTCGACCCGGCCAAGGACGCCGAGAAGTTCGCGCCGCTGCCCGCGCTGGCCTGGTCCCGCGCCTACCGCAGCGGCGACATGGTCAAGGCCGAGCCCGAGGGCCTGCTGTTCCTGGGCCGCGCCGACGAGCAGATCAAGCTCGGCGGCAGGCGCATCGAGCTGGGCGAGGTCGACGCCGCGCTGCAGGCGCTGCCGGAGGTCGCGGGCGCCGCGGCCGCCGTGCGCACGACGAAGGCGGGCAACCAGCTGCTCGTCGGCTACGTCGTCGCGGGCGCCGGGTTCGACCAGGCCGAGGCCGTCGAGCGGCTGCGCACCGCGCTGCCCGCCGCGCTGGTCCCGCTGATCGCCGAGGTCGACACGCTGCCGACGCGCACGTCCGGCAAGGTCGACCGCAACGCGCTGCCGTGGCCGCTGCCCGCGCTGGACACCACCGACGTCGACCTGGCCGCGCTCAGCGACACCGAGGCGTGGCTGGCCGGACTGTGGACCGACCTGCTGGGCATCGGCGTCAGCACCCCCGACGCGAACTTCTTCACCCACGGCGGCGGCAGCCTTTCCGCTGCTCAGCTGGTGTCGAAGGTGCGCGAGGTCTACCCGACGATCTCCGTCTACGACGTCTACCAGAACGCCACGCTGGGCGCGCTCGCGAAGCTGATCGACGCGGCCAAGGCGAGCGTCCAGGTGGACCGCGACATAGTTCCGACGCCGCGCAAGGCGCAGGTCATCCAGACTCTGGCGACCGTCCCGATGCTGTCGGTCGTGGCCGCGCGCTGGGTCGTGGTCCTGGCGGCACTGAACAACCTGATCCAGCTGCCGTGGGCGCCGACGGTGTCGTGGTGGCTGGTGTTCGCGGGCTGGCTGGTGTTCCTCAGCCCGTGGGGCCGCATGGCTATCGCGGCCACGACAGCGCGCGTGCTGCTCAAGGGCGTCAAGCCCGGCACGTACCCGCGCGGCGGCGGCGTGCACCTGCGGTTGTGGGCCGCCGAGCGGATGGTCGAGCTGTCCGGCGCGACCAACCTCGCGGGCGCGCCCTGGATGACCCACTACGCCCGCGCGCTGGGCGCCAAGATCGGCAAGGACGTCGACCTGCACTCGCTGCCGCCGGTCACCGGCATGCTCAAGCTGGGCAAGGGCGCCGCGATCGAGCCCGAGGTCGACCTGTCCGGGCACTGGCTCGACGGCGACGTGCTGCATGTCGGCCGGATCCGGGTCGGCGCGGGCGCCACGGTCGGCTCCCGCAGCACGCTGTTCCCCGGCGCGCGGATCGGCAAGCGCGCCGACGTCGCCCCCGGCTCCGGCGTGCGCGGTTCGGTGCCGACCGGCCAGCACTGGGCGGGCTCGCCCGCAGGCCGCACCGGCAAGGCCACCCACCACTGGCCCAACCGCCGCCCCCCGCGCCGCAAGCGCTGGATCGCCACCTACGCGGTGACGTCGTTCGCGCTCGGCCTGGTCCCGGTGTTCGCCGCGGTCCCGGCGCTGCTGGTCATGGCCGCCTTCGTCGCGGGCACGCCGACGCTGGGCGCGGCCCTCGGGCAGGCGTTGCTCGCCGTCCCGCTGGTCACGCTGACCTGGATGGCGGCGTACGCGCTACTGGTCCTGGTGTCGGTCCGCGCGCTGAGCATCGGCCTGCGCCCCGGCCACCACGCGGTGCACAGCCGCGTCGCGTGGCAGGCGTGGGCGACCGAGCGGCTGATGGACCTGGCGCGTGGCGGGCTCTACCCGCTCTACGCGAGCCTGGTGACCCCGGTCTGGCTGCGGGCCCTTGGCATGAAGGTCGGCCGCGGCGTCGAGGCGTCGACCGTGCTGGCCCTGCCGAAGATGACCACTGTGGACGACGGCGCGTTCCTGGCCGATGACACCATGATCGCCTCCTATGAGCTGGGCGGCGGCTGGATGCGCATCGCCGAGGCGCGCATCGGCAAGCGGGCGTTCCTTGGCAACTCGGGCATGACCGCGCCGGGCCGCAAGGTGCCCAAGGGTGGCCTGGTCGGCGTGCTGTCCTCGACGCCGAAGAAGGCCAAGGCAGGCTCGTCGTACCTGGGCATGCCGCCGATGCGGCTGCCCCGCACGGTCGAGTCGGGCGACGAGAGCACGACGTTCGCCCCGCCGAAGCGGCTGATGGTCGCGCGCGGGCTCGTCGAGCTCTGCCGGGTACTCCCGGTGATGGCGTCGGTGGCACTCGCGGTGCTGGTCACGGCCGGTTTCCAGGCGATCGGCCTTGGCTGGTCGCTGCTGTTCGGCGGCGCGCTGCTGCTGGGCGCGGGAATCGTGGCGTGCGCCGTCGCGGCGCTGGCGAAGTGGACGCTGGTCGGCCGCTTCACCGCGATCGAGCGTCCGCTGTGGAGCTCGTTCGTGTGGCGCAACGAGCTGGCCGACGCGTTCGTGGAGATGCTGGCGGTGCCGTGGTTCGCCGCGCCCGCGCACGGCACGCCGCTGATGTCGACCTGGATGCGGAGCCTGGGCGCGAAGATCGGCAGGGGCGCGTGGATCGAGACGTACTGGCTGCCGGAGTACGACCTGGTGACCATCGGCGACGGGGCGACGGTCAACCGGGGCTGCGTGCTGCAGACCCACCTGTTCCACGACCGGATCATGAGCATGGCCTCGGTGACCGTGGCTGACGGCGGCACGCTCGGCCCGCACGGCATCGTGCTGCCCGGCGCGTCGATCGGCGCGCGCGCCACGGTCGGACCGGCGTCGCTCGTCATGCGCGGCGAGTCCGTGCCCGATGGTTCTCGGTGGCTGGGCAACCCGATCGCGGTGTGGCCCGCGGGCCGCTGACCGGTCTGTTGTTGAATGGAGCGATGAGCGCCAAGGCTGATCCGGCACGCGCCGGCCAGCCCGGTGCCGTCACGTCGCACGACGCCTACCTGCCCCAACACGGCAACGGGGGCTACCGGGTCACCCACTACGACCTGGACCTGGACTACAAGGTCGGGCCTGGCCGGTTGGACGGCCGAGCCCGCCTCACGGTGGTGCCGACGCACGCGCTGAGCCGGTTCAGCCTCGACTTCGCCACGTTGCGGGTCACCCGGCTGCTGGTCAACGGCAAGGCCGTGCGCTACGTCCAGCGCGGGTCGAAGCTGCACATCACACCAGCCAAGCCCCTGCCTTCGCTGGCGCCGGTCACGGTCGAGGTGCGCTACGTCGGCTCGCCGGTCCCGGTGCCGACGGTGTGGGGCGAGTTGGGCTGGGACTACCTCGACGACGGGGTCCTGGTGGCCAGCCAGCCGGTCGGGGCGCCGTCGTGGTTCCCGTGCAACGACCACCCCAGCGACAAGGCGACGTACCGGATCTCGGTCACCGTCGCCACGCCGTACCAGGTGATCGCCAACGGCGTACTGGAGTCCCGCCGCCCCTCGGCGTCCACGACGACCTGGGTGTACCGGCTGTCCCAACCGACGTCGGCGTATCTCATCAGTGTCCAAATCGGACGGTATGTGCTGACCGGGTCCGCGTCGGACACGGTGCCCGTGCACGCCGCGGTGCCCGCCCGCCTGATGGTGCCCTTCCGCTACGACTTCGGCCGCCAGCCGAAGATGATCACGACTTTCTCGAAGATGTTCGGCCGCTACCCCTTCGACCGCTACGGCGTGGTCGTGGTGGACGCCGTCCTGGACGCCCCGGTCGAGGCGCAGGCCCTGTCGATCTTCGGGTCGAACCACGTCGACGGCAAGCGCGGCTCGGAGAACCTGGTGGCGCACGAGTTGGCCCACCAGTGGTTCGGGAACTCGCTGACCGTCGCCGAGTGGCGCCACATCTGGCTCAACGAGGGCTTCGCCACCTACGCCGAGTGGCTGTGGTCCGAACAGTCCGGCGGCGACTCGGCCGACGTCCACGCCCGCCGGGCCTGGCGGGAAGTCGTTGTCCAGCCCCAAGATCTGCGTCTGGCCGACCCCGGCATGCAGCGGATCTTCGACGACCGCGTTTACCTGCGCGGCGCGATGACCCTGCACGCGCTGCGATCGCGGCTGGGTGAGGGCGCGTTCTTCGCCCTGCTGACGGAATGGACGTCGACCTACGCGCATTCCACCGTGACGACGGACGCGTTCACGACGATGGCCCAGCGGCACACGCCATGGCCGCTGACCGAGCTGTTCGCGCGGTGGTTGTTCGACGCGACTTTGCCGCCGCTGCAACGATAAACAGTGGGGCCGCCGTCCGCGACGGCCCCACTCCACATCCCGCTCGACACCGCCACTGGCCGACCGGGCAGGTTCACCCAATGGTGCGGCATCGACGAGGCGGAATCGACTGAATTAGTGGATGGTGACCGACTCGCCGAGCGGGATCCGGGCATAGTCGGTCTCGTCTTCCAGCCAGGCGTCGAAGTTGTTCATCCCGAGGTCGCTGAGTAAGGCGTCGTGGATGGGGAACGCGCGGGCGGGTTTGACCGCGCGGACGAACTCGATGGCGTCTCGGTGCTTCAGCCACGGGCCGGACGCCGGGAGCAGCAGGGTGTCGACCTCCTCGGCGGGGACGAACAGCGAGTCGCCCGGGTGGTAGACGCCGTCGATGATGAAGCCGACGTTCGGACATCCGGGCAGGCCGTCGATGACCTCGGCGTGCTCGCCGCCGACGACGCGCACGGAGAACCCCGCGGCGGTGAACGTGTCGCCCACGGCGGCCGCGGTCACGCCGAGAGCCGCGGCGAGGGCCGGGTGGGTGTGGACGGTCAGGCCGGGGTTCCTCTCCTGAGCCGCCTTGAGTTTGTCGATGTCGATGTGGTCAGGGTGCTCGTGGGTGATGAGCACGGCGTCGGCACCGGCCAGCGACTCCGCCTCGGAGTACGTGCCGGGGTCGATCACGAGGGTCTGGCCGTCGCTCTCCAGACGCACACAAGCGTGGCCGAACTTCGTCAAGCGCATGAATTCACGCTACCCGGCGAGCAGCGCGTCCAGGCCCGCCGCGATCACGCGGTCGGCGTCCTCTCGGTACTTGAGGACCGCGCCCAAGGTCACCGCGGCGCTGGCGGCGTCGAGGTCGGTGCGGTCGAGGGCGAGCAGGGCATGGGCCCAGTCGATCGACTCGGCCACGCCGGGAGGTTTGAGGAGTTCGGCGGAGCGGAGCCTGCGCACGGCGGTGGTGATCTGGGCGGAGAGGCGGTCGCTGATGCCGGGGACGCGGCGGCGGATGATCGCCAGCTCGCGGGTCAGGTCCGGGTGTTCGAGCCAGTGGTAGAGGCAGCGGCGCTTGAGGGCGTCGTGGACCTCGCGGGTGCGGTTGGAGGTGAGCACCACCAGCGGCGGCTCGGCGGCGCGGATCTCGCCGAGTTCGGGGATGGTCACCGCGTTCTCGCTGAGCACCTCCAGCAGGAACGCCTCGAACTCGTCGTCGGCGCGGTCGACCTCGTCGATCAGCAGCACGCACGGGGCCGCCTCCAGCGCCCGCAGCAGCGGTCTGGCCAGCAGGAACCGGCGGGTGTAGAGCGACTTCTCGGCCTCGTCCGGGTCGACTTTGCCGTCGAGCGCGCGCAGGTGCAGCAGCTGGCGGGGGAAGTCCCAGTCGTAGAGGGCCTGGGTGGCGTCGATGCCTTCGTGGCACTGCAGGCGGATCACCTCGACGCCGAGCGCGTCGGCCAGGCCGATGGCCAGCGACGTCTTGCCCGTGCCCGGCTCGCCCTCGCAGAACAGGGGCTTGCCCATCCGCAGCGCGAGGAACGCGGCGGTGGCCAGGCCGTCGTCGGCCAGGTAGCCGACACCGTCGAGGGCGTCGGCGACCTCCTGCGGGGTGGCGAGGTGCCGCATCCCGCCACGGTATCCGACTCTCGGGGCCGACCCCGAGTCAAAACCAGGGTCGGTCCCCGATGTCTCCGGCGCCGTGACCACGGACTCTGGAGACATGACGAACTACCTGTACACCGACGAAGAGCCCAAGACCGTCCGCAAGCTGCGCCGCAGCCGGACCGACCGGATGATCTCCGGCGTGTGCGGCGGGATCGCCAAGGTGCTGGGCGTGGACGCGGCGCTGATCCGGATCGCGCTGGTGGCCGCCACCATCCTCGGCTTCGGCACCGGCGCGCTGATCTACCTCGCGTGCTGGATCGTCATGCCGGAGGACTCGTCCGCCTCCCCGAAATTCTAAGGTTGGTCACCTGGGAGCGAAGGGTACGGCTGGCCGGTAACCGTGGTCGCCTGCCGTCACGGTCCCCTGGGTGCGGTTTGATGGGCGCTGAACGCGGACCCGCGATGGCTGGCGGGACGCTGATCGCGGGCACCGCCGTGGCGGCGGGCACACTGTTGCTGCTGGTCACGTGACCGCCACCCAACCCAACCCCAACGCAACGGGCCCGGCAGAACTGATCTGCCATGGGTTTTCCGGACAGTGGTTTAGGGGGTTTCAGGCCGCTGGTTGTGTTGCGAGGTAGCGGTTGTGTGCTTCGTTGGGGGTGATGTATCCGAGGGTGGAGTGCAGGCGTGTGTGGTTGTAGAAGAGTTCGATGTAGGCGCTGATTGCTTGGTGGGCGTGGTGTTGGGTGGGGAAGTCGGCGTGGTGGACGAGTTCGTTTTTGAGTGCGGCGAAGAATGATTCGGCGAGTGCGTTGTCCCAGCAGACTCCGGTGCGGCCCATCGACGGGGTGATTCGGTGGCGGCGGAGGTGGGTGTGGAATTCGGTGGAAGTGTACTGGGTTCCGCGGTCGGAATGGAAGACGGCGGTGTCGGCGAGGCGGATATTGCGGGCCGCGGCGGTGATGGCGTCGCAGGCCAACGATGCCCTCAGGTGGTCGGCGGTGGCCCAACCGACGACTTTCCGTGTCGCGATATCGATGACGGTGGCCAGATAGAGCCATCCTTCGCGGGTCGGGACATAGGTGATGTCGCCGACGAGTTTGTGGCCGGGTGCGTCGGCGGTGAAGTCACGGTTGATCAGGTCGGGGACCTCGGCGGCGTTGCGGTCGGCGGCGATCCTGGGGCGTGGCCTGGGCTGGCGCGGCACCAGACCCAGCTCGCGCATCAGGGCGCGGACCAGTTCGGGTCCGGCCTGGGTGCCCTGGCGGGCCAGGGCGGCGTGTACCCGGCGATACCCGTAGGTTCGCCGTGACTCGGCGAAGATCCGAGTGATCTCTCGTTTGAGGCCCTCGCGCCGCTCGACGGTGGCGGACACGGGTTTGTTCCGCCATTCGTAGAACCCCGACCTCGATACTCCCATCCAGTCGCACATCGCGATGACCGGGTAGTTGCCTTTTTCGCCGTCGATGAACTCGTAGGTCTCGGTCACCGATAGTCGCGGGCGAAGAAGGCGGCGGCTTTTCCCAGGAACTCGTTCTTCATCCGCAGCTCGGCGACTTCGCGTTCCAACTCCCGCAGCCGCACCCGCTCACCGTCGGTCAACGAGTCGACCGGCCGCGGCCGCGCCTCGTTGTGCTTCTCGACCCAATTCCGCAGGGTCTGCTCCACCAAATCCAACTGGCGGGCCGCCGCCGCGACCGAAACACCGCCCTCCACGACCATCCTGACAGCCTCAGCCTTGAACTCAGGCGAGAAACGACGACGTGGACTCATGAGAATTCTCCGCTCCATCAAGCCCCAATTCTACTTGGGGCCGGTGTCCGGAAAATCCATGGCACATCAGAACGGCCTGTTTGGGTGGTTCGCCTTGATTTGGGGTGAATGGGCCTAAACTTTCGGCGCGGGTGGGCTTCACCTGGCCCACCTTTTAGACCCGCGCAGGCCCATTCGAGGGGCCCCAAATCAAGGCGAACCACCCAAAACAGGCGCCCACAGACCAAGCCGCAGCCGAACCAGCGTCGGCTCGGGCATCACCAGCGGGGACCGCGCTGGACCTCGATCAGTTTCGGGCGGACGTCAACGATGTAGACCAGCGCCGCGACCAGCCCCGCCATCCAGAAGATCCAGCCCCGGCCCGCGAAGCTGAACAGCAGCAGCGCCGCCGTCGCGCCCGCCGTGATGCCGACCCAGGCCATCTTGGTCATCCGGTCGGCGGCCGAGTAGGCATCCGGCCGCTGCATGAGCGCGTGGATGAGCGCGAACACACCGACCGGCACAGCGGCCCAGTCGATGATTCGCAAGATCCAGAATGCTGTCTGCGGCACGACCCAAGCCTACGTGCGAACCGGCCCGGTCCACCACATGCCCTCGGCGATAGAGAAATGACGAAGTGGGGTAACCCTGCGTTGTGACCGACGGCACCCGCCGTTTGCAAGCGGGGTGCTTGCAACTGCTAGCAGCGGCGCGTAGCGTTTGGAGTGTCACAAGGAGGCGGGATGGAAGAGACCGGACCCGGCGAGGTCAGTGCGATCGACAAGGTCGCCGACCTCGGGCGCGACATCGGTGAGTACATCAAGCACCAGCGCAACTCGGCGAAGATCTCGCTGCGCCAGCTGTCCAAGCTCGCAGGCGTGTCCAATCCGTACCTCAGCCAGATCGAACGTGGTCTGCGCAAGCCCAGCGCCGAGATCCTGCAGCAGATCGCCAAGGGCCTGCGGATCTCGGCCGAGGCGCTCTACGTCCAAGCAGGCATCCTCGATGTCCCCGCGGGTGGCCCTGTGGTCGACGCGGTTCGGGCGGCCGACGAACTGACCGAACGGCAGAAGCAAGTACTGCTCGACATCTATGAGTCTTTCCGGCGCGAGAACGCCAACCAGTCCACAGTGGAGGGGTCTGATGTGGACGACCAAACCGAACCCCGGACCCCACCTTCGAGGAGTGAATCAGCATGACGCTGCCCAACAGCGCCGATGTCCGCAAGGCTGGCGAGCAGGCCGCCGGGGCGGTCAACACCGCCATCGAGCAGGTCCGCACCCCGCTGCTGGCCGCCCTGGGCGCCGGTGACCTGGCCGCCAAGGCCGTCGCCGACGCGGTGAACAAGGCCAAGGAGCGCGCCGAGTCCACCCGGACCGCCGCCGCCGACCTGCCCGCCGACCTCAGCGGCCTGCGCGAGAAGCTCGACCCGGCCGAGCTGCGCAAGCTCATCGACAACTACACCGAAGCGGCCCTCAAGCTCTACCAGAAGCTGGCCGACCAGGGCGAGGACGCGCTGGACAAGATCAAGACCCAGCCGCAGGTCAAGAAGGTCGTCGAGCAGCTCGAAGAGGCCATCGAGGCCGCCCAGACCCGCGTCGGCGGTGCCGCCGGTGACGCCCGCGCGCTGGCCGAGGACGTGCTGGCCAAGGTCACCCGCAAGACCCGCTCGGTCGGCGAGAAGACCGCCCTGACCACGCAGAAGGTCGCCGCCGAGGTCGCCGAGATCATCGAAGAGGCAGGCGACGACGTCGCCCACGAGGTCCGCAGCGCCAGCCGCCGCGTGGCCAACAAGACGGCCCCGGCCCGCAAGCCCGCCGTCCGCAAGACCACGGCGCCCGCGCCGAAGACCACCAAGTAGATCCCCCGACGGCGAGGCCCCGGTCCTTTTCTGGACCGGGGCCTCTTCGTATTGCTGACAACTGATGTCAGGGATCGCGTGGCTTGACGGGCTGACCGTCGGTGCCGGACTCGCGGCGGGGCGTGGGTGGCCGCGGCGGCGACCACGATGTCGTCGGTCATAGCCAGGCGGCAGGCGCGGTGGCCGCAGGGAAGACCAGACGGACGAACTCCAGCGCGCATTCCGGGCACACGGTGGGCGGTTCCGGCCGGGCCGGGTAGCGGGCGTGGACGGGAAGGCCGCACAACCCGCCCGCCATGCCCGCAGGCACCAGATGCGCCCGGCCGATGTGGAATTCGCTGATGCCCCAGGCGAAATCGCCGCTCACGCGCTGACCCACGTCCGCAGCGCGGTCCTGCCGAACTCCGTCAGCTCGACCGGAATCCAGCCGTCGAGTGGGTCACGATCGGAAGCGAGGGCGATCAGGCCGTCGCGGCGAAGAACGTACAGGGCGCTGATCAGGCGGCTGGACAGTTCCTCGGTGCGGTGCCGCAGCGGTTGAGTGCGGGTGGCGGCGACGATCTCGCCGCGCTCGACCTTGCGCAAGGCGCGCAGGAGGAACGGCTCGCGTGCTGGACCGGGACAGCTGGGCATCGACGGACACCGCCTTCACATGGACGTGGGACGGGTGCGGCGGAAGAGGCCGCCACACACGCGCGAAGATGCGACTGGGCAAGTTCATGGCAGACCTACGAGAACGCAACGGCATGTCAAGAGCGCGGGCGGCGCAGGAGCTCAAGACCGCCGAGAGTTCGATGAGTCGCTACGAGTCCGGCAACGTCCTTCCGGTCTGGAGCACGGTTCGTACGCTGCTGGATCTGTACGAGGCGGCGGCGAAGGAACGCAAGATCGCCTCGGACCTGTGGGACAACGCAAACGACGAACCACCGTCGATTCGGCTGCCCATCAGCACACCCAAGGCGTTCCGCCGCCTGGTCAACGCCGAACGCGAAGCGCCGCTCCAGCGGCATATCGAATTGTCGATCGTTCCCGGCCTGCTCCAAACCGAGAGCTACGCCCGCGCGCTGATGGACGCCGGACGGTCGTTGGAGCCGCCGGAGCTGAAGATCGACAACGTGGTGTCGACGCCCATCGCGCGCCAACAGCGCCTGGTTGGTGCCGATCCGTTGAACTTGCACGTGTTAATGGACGAGGCGGCGATCGTGCGCGAGGTTGGCGGCGCGGACGTGATGCGTGAACAGCTCGCGTATCTGCTGGTGGCGAGTGGTCGCAAGACCATCACCTTGCAGATCATCCCGTTCGGTGCGGGCGCCTACGGCTCGATGAGCGGGTCGTGCGTGATCGTGGACTATCCACAGGAGGACGAGACGCCAGGCGTTTACCTCGAATATCCGGCAGGCGGTGCGTGGGTGGACAATGCCGAGGACGTAGCACGCTTCACCACCATGTTCGATGAGGTCGCCAAGCAGGCGCTCACGCCTGTGAAGTCGAATGACCTGATCCACAAACGCATCAAGGCACTGGAGAACCCATGACAGACAGCAGGTGGCGCAAGAGCAGCTTCTCCGGCGGCGGGAACAACGACTGCGTTGAGCTCGACCTCGCCCCGACCTTCAGCGCCATCCGCGACACCAAGAACCCGACCGGCCCGGTCCTCACCCTCATCCCCACCGCCTGGTCCGCATTGCTGCACACCACCAAGGGGCACTGACCCAGGTCGTGGGTTCAGCCGAGCAGTTCTTACCCAACGCGATGCGGAGGCGACGGTGTCCGTCAGGAATGTTGCCTCCGAACTCGCTCGCGTGCTTGGCGACCTGGAAACCCTGCCGCTGACGCAAGCGCTCGACGCAATAGATCAAGCTCAGATGGTCATCGCCAACGCCACTCGCGGCAGCCCACAACCCGAAGCACGCCAGGCCGTGGCGCTCATGGGGCATGCGAAGGGCCAGGTGAGGCAGGTTCACCAAGCCGTCGCCATGGCGAAGAAGCTGATCCACGCGTACATAGCGCAACTCGGCATCGATGAGTCGGGCCCTGTTCAATCGGTTGCAACCAGTCAGCCGGTTCGCTCGGCGAGTTTAACCACAAAGCGCGAGCCGCTGACGCGCGATGAGGCGGAATCGGTCCGCAATACTCTGCCGCCCCAGGTCCCCAAGCCAAATCCCGACGGCAAGAAGACGCATGGCAAATGGTTCGATGGAACTGGCAGGGCGATTCCACTTGCCAGTGGGTACGACGACGACGCAGCCGAAGCCTGGCGGCTGCTTCAATCGGCAGGGATGCCCGCCATCAGGGAACCCGCCTCAACCGCTCACGTCGAGATGAAGGCAGCCGTACGTGCCCGCAAGCTGGGAGAAAGGCATACGGAGGTTGTAATTAACAACGTCCCATGCCGAGGTATTTATGGCTGCGACCAGCTGCTACCGGTACTCTTGCCTGAAGGCTATTCGATTACGGTGCATGGTCCGAACTACCGTAGAACCTTTACCGGAGGAATTAAGTGGTTGAGCTAGAGGTGTGGTACGACCAGGATGCCGAGAATGATTACGGATCTGGCGACCCGGCTTACGTGGTGAGTACAGTAGGCGAGTTGAATGCCCTCGTAGACCGAGTCCTGGTCGAAACTCGCGACCATCGTTGCCCAGCGATGATCCAGGTCAACGTGCACGGGCAACGCCTACCTGTTCTTGAGGTCGGACTCGGCCGCGAGCGGGGGTTTATCGTTTACCACGCCGAGGACGGCGGGAGCACCAAGGGTGATGGTGACCCACTTGCCCGCGTTGAGTATGTCTACATGGGAAGCCTGAGCGAGACCTCAGCTGACGTCGAAGTGGGACTTCACGACGTTCGTCACGGATTGATGGAGTTTATGGAAACGGGACAGCGTCCGTCCGTTATTCATGATTGAGGCAGTAAGCCCATAACTTTGCTTCGCTGCATGAGCCTATGAGAGGTGGGACTCTATCCACTTCACCACGGCTGCCGTTGTGTCCTCGATGGGGGTGTTCGTCGTGTCCAGCATTTCCATCGGCGGCGATGTCAGCGCCGCGTTCGTCTTTACCCAGGTGTTGAAGCCGAGCATGTCCGAGATCCGATCCTCGTTCTGCCACCCCCGCCACTCCGGCCGGGCACGCAGCCGCGCGGCGAGCACGTCGTCGTCGGCGACCAGCGCGAGGTAGTGGATCTCGGAGAACAGGACCCGTTCGGGGCGGTTCTCGAACTGTGGCGGCGCGACCGTGCCGCAGAGCACCACGGGCCGACCCGCCTGTTGGATGGCGGCGATCATCCGCAGCCAGGCCCGCCGGAACGGACCGAAGTCGTCGACCGGGTCCTGGATGCCCGCGATCCAGAGGATGTCCTGTTCGAGGACCACCGCCCGGTCGCCGAGGAGCGCGCCCAAGCGGCGGCACACCGTGGACTTGCCGGTGCCGCTGGGTCCGGTCAGGGCGAAGACCGGGAGCCGTCGGAACGGCTCCCGGTGCCCGCACAACGCACAGACCAGATTGTCGCCGTCGACCTGGGGAGTCTCAGTCCACTCGCCGCAGGTCGGGCAGATCATCGGGTTCAAGCGTCAGTCGAAGAGCTCTTCGAGGAAGCTCTTGCGACGCTTCTTGTGCCCGTATTGGCCGCCGTACTGGCCGCCGTGGCCGTAGCCGGGGGGCGAGTCGCGGTGCCCGCCATACCCGGGGGGCGAGTCGCGGTGGCCATACCCGGCGGGCGGGTAGTGCTGCTGCGCGGGCGGGTACGGCGCGGGTGCGGGCGCGTGCTGCACCGGGGCGCCCGCGTACGGCGGCGGTGGCGCGGCAGCTCGCTGATACCGCTCCTCAGCGGTCAGGATCTGCTCAAGCTCGCCGCGGTCGAGAAAGATCCCGCGGCAGCCGTCGCACTGGTCGATGTGGATGCCTTGGCGGTCCACCGTGCGCATAACGCTCTGACACTTAGGACAAATCACCCCGTCAGCCTACGCAAAGTTTGGTGCGCATGTCCGCATGTCCGCGGTCGACACGGCGGACGGGCTGTTTATGGGCCGCGCGCACATGGCTGTGTCCCGATCGTGAACCTAGCGTCAACACCCATGACGAGTGGGCCAGTTCACATCCATGAGCGGACCGCCCTGGTGACCGGCGGCGCCAGTGGCATCGGCCGCGCCTGTGTCCTGGCGCTGGCCGCCGCAGGCGCGAAAGTGCACGTCGTCGACCGCGACGGCGCGGGGGCGCGGCGGGTCGCGGGCGAGGTCGGCGGGTGGGCGCACGCGGTCGACCTGGCCGACGCCGAGGCCGTGGCCGCGCTGCCCACCGAGGTCGACATCCTGGTCAACAACGCCGGACTGCAGCACGTGGCCGCGCTGCACGAGTTCCCGCCGGAGCGGTTCGAGCTGATCCAGCGGGTCATGGTGACCGCGCCGTTCCTGCTGATCCGCCGCTGCCTGCCGCACATGTACGCGCGCGGCTGGGGCCGGATCGTCAACATCTCCAGCGTGCACGGCCTGCGTGCCAGCGCGTTCAAGTCGGCCTACGTCGCGGCCAAGCACGGGCTGGAGGGCCTGTCGAAGGTCGCCGCCATCGAGGGCGCCCCGCACGGGGTGACCAGCAACTGCGTCAGTCCGGGGTATGTGCGCACCCCGCTGGTGGAGAACCAGATCGAGGCTCAGGCCCGCGAGCACGGCATCGACGCCGACCAGGTCGTCGAGCGCGTGCTACTGGACCGGGTCCCGCTCAAACGGCTCATCGAAGCCGAGCACATCGCCGACCTCGTGCTGTGGCTCTGCGGCCCGCACGCGGGCCACCTGACCGGGGCCTCCCTCCCGGTCGACGGTGGCTGGACCGCTACCTGACCCCGACCCCCGGAAAGTGGTGATTCCCTTGGCCGCCAACAAACCGTTCCTTCGCGTCGTCGGGGCAAGCCTGATCGGCACGACCATCGAGTGGTACGACTTCTTCCTCTACACCTCGGCCGCCGCCCTGGTGTTCAACAAGCTGTTCTTCCCCACCGCCGACCCGCTGACCGGCACCCTGCTGGCCTTCCTCACCTACGCGATCGGCTTCCTGGCTCGCCCGATCGGCGGCCTGCTGTTCGGGCACTTCGGCGACAAGATCGGCCGCAAGCAGTTGCTGGTGGTGAGCCTGCTGCTGATGGGCGGCTCGACCTTCGCCATGGGCCTGCTGCCCACCTACGCCGCTATCGGCGTGGCCGCGCCGATCCTGTTGACGACGCTGCGCCTGGTCCAGGGCTTCGCGCTCGGCGGCGAGTGGGGCGGGGCGGTGCTGATCGTCTCCGAGCACGGCGACGACAAGCGGCGCGGGTTCTGGGCGTCATGGCCGCAGTGCGGCGCCCCGGGCGGAAACCTGCTGGCCACGGCGGTGCTGGCGATCCTCGCGGCGGTCCAGACCGATGAGGCGTTCCTGTCCTATGGCTGGCGTATCCCGTTCCTGCTCTCCGGCGTCCTGGTCGTGATCGGCCTGTGGATCCGGCTCACCGTGTCCGAGTCGCCGGTGTTCCTCGCCGCGCAGGCCAAGGCCGAGACCCGGACGCACGCGCCGGTCGTCGAGGTGTTCCGCGACAGCTGGCGGCGAGTGCTGATCACCATCGGCGCGCGGATGGCGGAGAACGTGTCGTACTACGTGATCACCGCGTTCATCCTGGTCTACGTGACCACCGGACTCGGCCTGACCAAGGGCGTCGGGCTCAACGCGGTGCTGATCGGCTCGGCGGTGCACTTCGTGTCGATCCCGCTGTGGGGCGCGCTGTCGGACCGGATCGGGCGCAGGCCGGTGTACCTGCTCGGCGCGGTCGGCATGGCGGTGTGGGGATTCGTGTTCTTCGCGATGCTGAACACCAGGTCGCCCGGCGTGATCATCCTGGCGGCGACGATCGGGCTGGTGTTGCACGGGGCGATGTACGGGCCGCAGGCGGCGTTCTTCTCCGAGCAGTTCCCGACGCGGGTCCGCTACACCGGGATGTCGGTCGGCAGCCAGCTGTCGTCGATCGCCGCGGGCGCGGTGGCTCCCCTGATCGCGGTGGCGCTGTTCAAGGCCTACGGCAGCACCATCCCGGTATCGCTCTACGTGGTCGCGATGTGCCTGATCACGACGATCGCGGTCCTCGCCGCCCGCGAGACCAAGGGCATCTCGTTGGGTGACCGGCAGACCGAGGCCGAGATCCCGGCGGCCCGGACACCCGTGGAGACAGCGACCGAGTCCGCGCGCTGAGGATGGGATTGCGCAGGGTGCGACGATGACGATCGTGGCTGTAGACGCAGTTCGCACCCTGCTCGATCTTCTCGCGGTGGGCGCCAGCGGCGACCAGTTGAACAAGGTCGCCGCTGAGGCGCGGGCGGCCGGGGTCGCCGGGCCCGAGCTGGCCCGGATCGAGCGGGCCACCGAGAAAGCCCAGCGGGTGCGCCGGACGGTGGTGGCGCACCGCCGCCGCGAGGCCGAGCTGACCGCGCTGTTCGACACCGCCAGCGACCTGGCCCGGCTGCGCGACACCGACGCGGTGCTGCGGTCGATCGTGCACCGGGCCCGGATGCTGCTCGGGGTCGACGTCTCCTACCTGTCGATGAACGACGAGGTGGCGGGCCGGACCTACATGCGGGTGACCGACGGGTCGGTGTCGGCGCTGTTCCAGCAGGTCACGCTGGCCATGGGTGAGGGGCTGGGCGGTCTGGTCGCGCAGACCGCCCGGCCCTACGCCACCCGCGACTACTTCGCCGACGAACGCTTCCGGCACACCACCCCGATTGACGCCTCCGTCCGCGATGAGGGTCTGTCCGCCATCCTGGGTGTGCCGCTGCTGCTGGGCAGCAAGGTCATCGGCGTGCTCTACGCCGCCGACCGGGCCCCGCGCGAGTTCGCCGCCGAGGAGGTCGCGCTGCTGGCGTCGTTCGCCGACCACGCCGCCATCGCCATCGACAACGCGCACCTGCTCGACGAGACGCGGCTCGCGCTGGCGGAGCTGAACAGCGCCAACGAGACGATCAGCGCGCACAACGACGCGATGCACCGAGCCGAGGACGCCCACGACAAGCTGATGGACTTGGTGCTGCGCGGCGGCGACGTGCCGGAGGTGGCCGCGGCGGTGGCGCAGGTGCTGCGCGGCGGCATCGCGGTCTACGACTCGGCGGGCGCCGAGCTGGCGAACGCGGGCGCCGGATCGGTCCGGCCCACGCCCAAGGCGGTCGCGGCGTCCCGGTCGTCCGGCCGCGCGGTGTCCACTTCGGACTCTTGGGTGTGCGCGGTGCACGCGGGCCAGGAACTGCTGGGCAGCCTGCTGCTGACCGGCAGGCCGAGCCTGGAGGACGCCGACCGGCGGCTGTTCGAACGCGCGGGCGTAGTCACCGCGCTGCTGCTGATGCTGCGCCGGTCGGTCGCGCAGGCCGAGGACGAGGTGCGCGGGGAACTGCTGACCGATCTACTCACCGCCCCCGACCGCAACCCCGGCGCGCTGCTGGCCCGCGGCCACCGCCTCGGCGTCGACCTGACCGAGCCGCACTCGGTGCTGGTCGCCACCGCCGACGACGTCCCCCGGCGGCGGCTGGCGATGGCGGCCACCCGCTACGGCGCGCTGGTCGGGGTGCACGCCGACCAAGTCGTGGTCCTGGCACGGGAGGGCGACGCGGGCAAGCTGGCCGCCCGGATGGCCGTCGAACTCGGCTCCACTGTGGACACACCGGTCACGGTCGGCGCGGCGGGCCCGGTGGCGGGGATCGGCGAGTTGGTCGACGCCTACGCCGAGGCCGCCAGGTGCGCACGGTCGCTCGTCGCGCTCGGGCGCGTCGGACAGGGCGGGTCGATGGGCGACCTGGGGTTCGTCGGCCTGCTGCTCGGCGCGTCGGCGAACCTGGACGACTACGTACGGACCACGCTCGGCCCGGTCCTGGAGTACGACGACCGGCGGGGCACTGAACTGCTGCGCACGCTGCGGGCGTACTACGCCAGCGGGGCGAACCTGACCAGGGCCAAGGACGCGCTGCACGTGCACGTCAACACGGTGGTGCAGCGGATGGAGCGGATCGGGTCACTGCTGGGCCACGACTGGCAGGCGCCGGAGCGCGCGCTGGAGATCCAGCTCGCGCTCCGGCTGCATGACCTGATGGCCTAGTAGGACCTACTTACCGGCGCGGTAGGCGGTCCAGGCGTTCTGCATACGGGTGTCCTGGCCCGCGGTGAACTGGTTGTAGCAATCGTCGTAGGAGTAGTCCATGTAGTTGTGGATCGGGTCGGTGCCGGGCAGGGTGCAGGAGTCGCGGCCCTCCGGGCAGCCCGAGGTGGAGCTGGACTGGGCCGGAGTGTCGGCGACCTCGTCGTTGGTCGAGGTGCAGCCGCCCTGGAAGGTGTGCCAGAGGCCCATCCAGTGGCCGACCTCGTGGGTCAGGGTCTTGCCGAGGTCGAAGTTGGTCGCGCTGCCGCCGGGCACGCTGGCGTAGTCGATGACGACGCCGTCGAGGCTGGGGCTGCTGGCGTACCACGTCGGGAAGGTCGCGAAGCCGAGGCCGCCGATGTCGACCGACCACACGTTCAGGGTGCTCGCGCCGCCCACGCGGGTCGCGGTCTTCATCTGCTTCTCGACGTTCGACCGGTCGGTCTTGGTGAACCAGGTGTTGTTCGACCAGCGCTTGGTCTGCTGCAGGGTGAAGGTGAAGCCGGTGTTGGCGGCCACCCCCGGCGCCTCGACGCCCGCGAAGCCGTCGTTGAGGACCTTGATCTGCGCGGCGACCGTGGCGTCGGAGATGTTGCCGACGCCGCCGGTGCCGGTGACCACGTGGAAGACGACCGGGATGTTCCCGCCAGCGGCCAGCGCGCCGTTGGCGCCCAGCGCGGCGACCTTGGCCTGGAGGTCCTTGTTCATCCGAGCGGCCTCGAACTGGGTGACCTCGTTGCGCTCGGAACCGGCGGCGGACCCCGGCTTCACGCGATCGGCCGACAGCGGGCTGTCGCAGATCTCGGGGCTGGCGGTCAGCTGAGCGGGCGCGGCGGACGCGCCGCCCGTGCCGCTGAAGAGTGTGAGACCACCGAGTGCGAGGGCGGTGGCGACCATGGCCGACCGCAGACGCGGGTTCGACATGTGATGTCCTCCGGGCAGGGGGTTGGGGACCGGCGGTGCGAATACTCACCGGGTGACCGCCAAAACGAGGGCATCATTGTGATTTCGCTCACCTAATTAACGTATTACCAAATATTGGCTGGCGAGGCGTTAACCCGCAGGTCACCGACCTGTCGATCACGCGGCTGGATCACGCGACCGGCCACGCGGACAAGATCTCCTCGGGACCAACCACGAGATCGACCGACTCGGCCAGGCCGTCGGACACCCCGGACAGCGAGGCCACCACCAGACCGGCCTCGCCAGGACTGAACCCGGGCACCTGAGCCGCCGACCGGTGGAGTTGGGCGAGGTCGTGGTGATCGAACGCGGTCCCGAGCCACTTGATCGAGCCCGCGAACGCGATCCGATCCGCCACCGGCGCGCGGTCCGCGCCGACGAGATCGACTTCGGGATCGAACTGGCGGTTCCACCAGCCGCCGACGACGTTGACGTCCGACCAGGGGAAGTCCTCCGCCGTCGCGAGAAGCTCGAACGCCCGGCGAATCAGGGGCTCGACGGCTTTGCCACGCCAACTGTTCCAACGCTGCCGAAGCAACCGGACTCCCGCGTCCGGGCGCCCCCGCCGCGCTTGTTCCTGGGCCGCTCTGCCGATGGCCAGATACAGCCGCAAATTGCTGTCATCGACGCGATACAGCGCGGGCTTGCCGGGGCGCTCGGACAGTGGCTGGTCGACGGCCAGCACTCGCTTCTCGTGAACGAGTCGGTTGAGCATGGGCGAGAGCGACCCTGAGGGAACCGCACCCTGCCGCCCGCCTGCCGCGGCGGCGATGTTGGCGTGGGTCCGCTCGCCGCCCCCAACCGCTTCAAGGACGCGGCGAGCCTGGTCCGGCGACGCGAATTCCGCCATCAACGCCGACTCCGGGATACCGAACACCGGCGCCGCCGGATCGGCGCACTCGTCCTCGAGGAACGACATCGGTGCCATGCCATGCGGCCAACTCCTGATGATTCCGGGGAGTCCGCCGGTGATCAGATGGGCATCGATGGCGTCCGCCGCGCGCAATCCCAACGCCTGCCCGGTTTCAGCGGGGCTCAGCGGGCCAAGCACGAAGTTGTCCGCACGGCCGTAGAACGGGCGATCGTACGACGTGAGCCGTTCCATCATGTGAATGTCGCTGCCGAGGAGCAGCAAGAGGACCGGCCGACTCGACAGCAGTCGATCCCACGCCGTCTGGAGTGCACCGTCGAAGAGGTCGTCCTGCTCCGAGATCCAGGGCAGTTCGTCCATCACCACTACCGACGGCTCATCGGGCAACACGGAGGCCAGGATGCGGAAAGCATCCGGCCACCCCCCCGGCGCCTTGTCGGGGACGAGGCTCGAATCAGGCGCATACGCCTTGATCTCGTCAAGGAACATCGTCACTGCCTCGACCTGTGACGCGCCTTTGGTGGCCGAGAAGAACATGTAGCGACGATTCGCACGGTCGCAGAACTCTTGAACCAAGCGGGACTTGCCGACCTGACGGCGGCCGCGGATCGCGACCGCGACGGCGCTCTTCGTGGCCTCGACCCGATCGAGTCGCTTGCGCAGCGCGGCGAGTTCGGCGACCCGCCCGACGAAACCCGCCACCTTGCCTCCATCTACGTAGAAGAAATCTACATAGATTGACTCTACCAAAACGCCACCTGGGGACCGCCCCGAAACGGTCCCCAGGTGACGACCCCCGGTCACTCGGTGCGCATCGAACTCAATCGGGTCGCACCACGCAGGAAGGGCAGGGTCAGCACCGAGACGAGTAGCCCGAGGACGACCGCCGCCGCGGTCATCACCCCGACGCCCGCCCAGTCGACCTGATATGGCGTCGACGACGACAGGCGCATGATCAAGCCGCCGAGCGACAGGCCCACCGCCAGCGCGAGCACCACGCCCAAGCCGATCGGCACCGCGATCTGCCAGAACAGCGACCGGGCCAGCGCCCCGGTCGGCACCCCGCTCGCGGCCAGGATCGCCAGTGGGCGGCGGCGTTCGCGGATGTGTTCCAGGGCCAGCACCAGGAGGCTGATCCCGGCCAGCAGCAGAGTGAACAGCGACCCGCCGAGTAGGGCGCGGCGGATGGTCGTGAACATCTCTTCCTGCGGGCTGGAGAAGCTGGACCAGTCCTGGGCGACGTAGGTGTTCCAGCCCGTCCGCGCCACCGCGGTGCGGACCCGTTCCACGGCATCGTCGTCGGCCGTGGGGATGTACAGCCCGGCGTAGGCGCCGACCGGCGGGGACGCCGGGGCCGACGCACCCTCGGCGACGATCGGACCCATCAGGAATTCGGGATTCACCCGCTTCAGATCCTCGGGTTCCGCCTGCGGCGGGATCCGTCGGCGAGTCGCGGGCACGGTCCACTGCCCGTACCGCTCGATGGTGTGGCGCGTTTCGACCAGATTCACCTTGCGCCCGGGTGTTAGCCCGTCGGTGGCGCCGGTCACGTCATCGCTCGGCGAGAACAGCTGGCCGTCGGCGCAGCCGGTGACGTTTAGACGCCGTTCGATGACCGCGCAGTCCGCGACTCGGATGCCGCTGATGGAGCCGTCCCCGTCGAACTCGATGGCCACGTCGCGGAACTTCTCGACCTTGGCACCCGGCAGCAGCGCGGAAAGTTCCTTCTCGGTCGTGGCGATGCCTTCGCTCGTCCCCGACACCAGGACCGACCCGGTGATCGAAATGGCCGAGTCGGGGGTCGCCTCGAACCGATCCCCCATCGACAGCAGCACGCCCTGCAGCGCGATCGCGGCCGCGAGCACGACCGCGACGCCGCTGACCACCCGCGCCGAGGTCCCGCTGTCGAGTTGCAGCCTGCGGATCGCGAGCTGCCACGACGACGGTCCGCCACGCAGCCCGGACACCGTCCGCTCGACCACCCAGGGCAGCAGCAGCGGAACGCCCACGAGCAGCAGGGTCGTGCCGGTCGCGATGACGGCCGACCACAGGTGGTCGTTCGCGCTGAGCTCGGCCGCGTACAGCAGCAGCGCGACACCGAACCCGACCACCGCGAGCCGCCACGCCATGCGGCGTCGGACCGGTTTGCTGAACCGGACCACGCTCAGCGGCTCGATGATGGTGCGGCGCAAGGCGAACTGGGCGGTGAGCACGGCCAGGACCGGGATCGACAGCCCGACCAGCACCGCGAGCCACCACGTCGGCGTGATGTCGCTCGGGTACACGGTGATATCCATGATCCGCACGCCCGCCGCGGCCTCGCGGCTGACCAGGAACACCCCGACCCCGAGCACCAACCCGATGACGGCGCTGACCAGGCTCTCGGCCGCCGCGATGCGCCGGACCTGCCTGCTGTCCCCGCCGACAAGCCGGAGCGCGGACAGCTTCCGGTCGCGTTCGGCGCCCGCGATCCGGGTGCTCGACGTGATGAAGATGAACACCGGCACGAGCAGCGCGACCGACCCGAGCAGCACCAGCAGCAGCAGGCCCGGGTCCATCGGCGAGCCTTGGCGCGGGACGCCGAACGAGTACACGTCGATGACCTGGGGCGCCGTGATCGGGCCCGATCCCAGATAGGCGGTCAGCGAGTCCGGGGCGGTGACCGCCATCGGGTCGATGGTCCCGACCACCCGCTGGGGGAACCGCTCGCGCAGCAGCGTGCTGCCGTCCGCGGCCATCAGGTCGGCCAGCGCGGGCGACAGGTAGATCTCGCCGTCCGCGGGCATCCTGGGCAGGCCCGGTGGGACGGGCGAGGTCGGACCGGTCGGATACAGCGACTCGACGGAGATCGTCTTGTCCTGGAAGGCGGTCACCCATCCCGCCAGCCGCAGGGGCGCGACCCCGTCAACCGCCGTCGTGTCCGGCTGCCCGGCCGCGGAACGGTCCTCGCGGGCCTGGATCATCGGTTCGACCGAGGCGGCCAGCAGCAGCACGGCCGTGGCGATGCCGATGCCGGCCGCGCTCAGCGCGAGGCGCGCGATCGAGGTCCGGCCGCCCCCGACAGCCAGCCGGACCCCGATGCGCAGATCGTTGAGCCAGCCCGTCACGGGACCAGCTCCACTTGCCGGGTGCGGCCGTCGCGCACGACGACCTCGCGGTCGGAGTAGGCCGCGACCCTCGGCTCATGGGTGACCAGGACGATCGCGGCGCCGGTCTCCTTGGCCGTGTGCACGAGCAGGCTCATGACCTGTTCGCCGTTGAGCGAGTCGAGCGCGCCGGTCGGCTCGTCGGCGAAGATCACCTTCGGGCCGGTCACCAGCGCGCGGGCCACCGCGACCCGCTGGCCCTGGCCGCCGGAGACCTCGCCGGGCCGCTTGTCGGCGACCCCGTCGACCTCCAGGCGGCCCAGCCACTCCAGGGCGGCCCGCTCAGCCTTGGCGCGGGAGGTACCGCCGAGGCGCAGCGGCAGCGCCACGTTCTCCAGGCAGGTCAGCTCCGGGACCAATTGGCCGAACTGGAACACGAAGCCGAACTCGGTGCGGCGCAACTCGCTGCGCCGCTTGTCCGACATCGCGGTGAGCTCCTGGCCGTCGTAGACGATGGAGCCGGACACGGGCGCGACGATGCCTGCCATGCAGTGCAGCAGAGTCGACTTGCCCGAACCCGACGGCCCCATCACCGCGACGATCTCGCCACGCCCGACCGTCATCGCCGCGCCGTCGAGCGCCTTGGTCTGCCCGAAGGACAAGTGAAGATCGGCGCCGACCATCAGGTGGTCCGTCACGAGGCCACCTGCTTGCCCAAGTCCGCGAGCCGGGCCGTGGTCAGCTCCAGCCAGCGCAGGTCGGCTTCGAGGTGAAACAGCGCGTGGTCGCAGATGAGCTGGTCGGCCAGGTCGCCCTGCTGCTTGCGCACGGTCAGCTCGCGCATCGCCCGCAGATGCGCGTTGCGCTGGGCGTCGAGGACCTCTCCGGCGCTGCGGCCGGACATGAGCGCGAGGATCACCTTGGTATAGAGCGCGCTCTGCAGATAGATCTCAGGCTTCTCCGGGGTCACGAGCCACACCCCGACATCGGTGACACCCGCGTCCGTGATCGCGTACCGCTTGCGCTCCGGACCTCCCCCAGGTTCGACACCGCTCTCCTCCACCAATCCGTTGCGCAGCAGCCGCGAGAGCGTGGAGTAGACCTGCCCATAGGCCAGCGGTCGGTCGGCTCCAAAGTGCTCGTCGTAAGCACGCTTCAGGTCGTATCCGTGCCGGGGACCTGTCTCCAGGAGCCCCAGCAAGGCGTGTCCGATTGACATGACCCGAACTGTACACCATGGGTATACACACTGCGAATAGCAGGCTCAGCAGGCGCAGAGGCAGAACGGGTGCCCGGCCGGATCGGCATAGACCCAGAAGGTGTCAGCCGAGTCGTCGAGCAGCTTGGCACCCAGGCCGACCGCGCGCTCGGCGGCCGCGGGGAGATCGGCGACGGCCAGGTCGAGGTGGAACATCTGCGGCCGGTCGCCCACCGGCCAGGTCGGCGGCAGGTAGTTCCCGACTTGCTGAAAGTCGATCCGGCCCGCGTCGCCCTTGATCGACATCCACGAGTTGTCGTCGCCCGCTTCCGGGGCAGGCCAGTCGAGCAGGGCGGCGTAGAAGGTCGACAGCGCGAGCGGGTCCGGGCAGTCCAGGACGACCGCGCCGAGCGTGGGAACCGACATGACTCCTCCTCATCGAGTAACCAGTGAGATCGAGCATGGCGGTTAGCTCTGATCACGTCAACCGGTATAAGGCCTACAGTGGTTTGGTGAGCGACGTGGAGTTGGTCCTCGACTTCCTCAACACCGTGGACGTCGAACAACACGCCGATGTGCTCGACGACCCGGTCCTCTGGCAGGCGTGGCTGGCCGAGCGCGGGCTTGAGCCGGGCGACCCCGAGCATGTGCGAGCGGTGCGCGACGGCCTGCGCGGCCTGGTCGGCGGCGCGGCGGCCCCGCCCCCGCCGGGGTCGGACGTGCGGGTCGAGGTGGTCGACGGCATGGCGCGGCTGGTGGCGGGCAAGGTTTCCGGCGCGGTGCTGGCGGCGGTGAGCAGGCTTGTCGTGCTCGGCGACTGGGAGCGGATGAAGATCTGCCCGGCCGACGAGTGTCAGTGGGCGTTCTTCGACCGGTCGCGCAACCGGTCGCGGACGTGGTGCTCGATGCAGGTGTGCGGCAACCGCGAGAAGGCGCGTGCGTGGCGGGAGCGGGCGCGGCTCAGCTAGCCCTCACGGCGAGCGGGCCCGTCCGGCGTGCAGGCCGGACGGGCCCTTGTTCCTGCGGTCGGCCGATCAGTTCTCGGTGAAGTCGCTGGTGCCGCCGGAGTGGGTGCACCTCCACCTCGGGAACTCGTAGAAGTCACCGTCGTGGAAGCCAAAGATGTTGTAGTACTTACCGATCTCCGGAAGATCGCCCTGGGTGAACTGCCCGGCCGAGAACGTGAAGGTCGCGCCGAGCGTGCCGGTGCCGTCGCTCAGCAGGCCGGGGCCGCCGAGGATCGGGACGACCTTCACCTTCGTGTAGGCGCCCTGCGGGTTCTTCGTCTGTCCGCCGTCCTTGGCCCGCTGAGTGGACGAGGCGCGGTCGCCGGGCGGCGTCATCGGGTCGCCGCCGTGAGCAGTTCCCGCTTGCCGCTGATGACCTGCTTGTGCTCCAACGCGTTCCGGCCGCTGGTCGGGCTGACGCTCCACTGGTTGTCCTCGCCCAGCGTCGCGGTCATCGAGAAGACACCCGCCGGGAACCGGATGTCGGTTTTGTCGGTGATCGACCCGATGTCGAGCACCTCGCCCTGGGAGTAGGTGCCCGCGGCCAGGTAGTACACCGGGTGGGGCGTGAAGGTCAGGTTGAGGTTCGGCTGCGACTGGACGGCGAACGTGCCCGCGCCGGACATGCCGATGCCGATGCTGGCCCGCTTCAGCGGGATGTTCGAGGCCTCCTTGATGTACAGGGAACCGACCTGCGCGCCATCGGTGGGTGTCGACGTGAACGTGTACGCGTTCGCGGACGGGTGCGAGAAGCCGATCTGGTTGCCCGCCTTGGTTTCCGTCGTGACTCCGTTGACGGTGGGGTCGGCGGGCCACGTCTGGGAGGCGTCGAAGTAGACGCCTGGGACCAGCGTCCCCGTCTCCGACCAGACGAACGAGTAGTCGACCGTCCACCTAATCGGGTACGCCGGTTTGGCGAACCAGGCGAGTGACAGCACGTTCGGGACGCCAAGGTTCGGGTCCTCTTGGTACACGCACATGTCGACGAAGTTCGTCGAGTCGTTGACGACCCGTAGGGTGTATTGGTTTCCAGCCATTCGAATGCAGCTCCCTGTCAGGAAGAATTCTTTCGCCGGGATCGCACCGCCGAAATCGTGTCGGGAGAACGTGATATCCGGAACAGGATTCGGGGTGCGCCGAGAAGTCTGCCGCAGGCGCGCGCTTTCGGTAGTGGTGGCACCCGAACGAGAGCGGGATCGCCAAGGGCCTGTTCAGGGGCTTCGGAGTCCGAATAATCGCAAGAAAGAGTGGTCGAGTCCACCGGTTCGAGTAGATTGGCGGTCACTGTGGCGGACGAGCGGGGACGGCTCTGCGGCCGTTCGGGTTCAGGAAAGGGCTGCGGCAGTAATCGCTCGGAGTGTTCACCCAATCCTGGAAAAAGAAGTTCATTTTCCAGGAAATGATCGATGTCGCGATGGGAAACGTCGGCGATGCGCTGAACGGGTGAAGAAAACCACTATCGAGACCTGACGAGATGATGTTCCCGCGGGTCAGCTTATGAGTTGCGCGACGGTGTAGATCAACAATCCGGCCAACGCACCCACTACCGTGCCGTTGATGCGGATGAACTGCAGGTCGCGGCCGACCTGCAGCTCGATCTTGCGCGAGGTCTCCTCGGCGTCCCAGCGCTGGACGGTGTCGGTGATCAGCGTGGTGATCTCGTCGCGGTAGTTCAGCACGACGTACGCGGCGGCGCCCTCGACCCAGGTGTCGGCCTTGGTCCGCAGGGTCTCGTCGGACACCAGGCGCTCGCCCAGGGTCATCAGGCCCGCGCGGACCCGGGTGCGCAGCTCGCTCGACGGGTCCTCGGCGGCGTCGAGGAGCATCTTCTTGGCCGTCGACCACGCCGACCCGATGAGCGTCTGCACGTCAGGGTGGTCGAGCACCTGGTGTTTGACCTGCTCGGCGCGCTCCATGACCCGAGGGTCGGTCTGCATGTCACCCGCGAACTCGGTGAGGAACTTGTCGAGAGTGAGGCGCATGGGGTGGTTGACGTCGGTCTTGACCGCCCACGCGAAGGACAGGACCTCGCCGTAGACCTTGTCGGCGACCAGCGCGTCGACGAATTTCGGTGACCACGTCGGGGCGCGGCCGGAGACGACGTTGAGCACCTGGGAGTGGTTGGCCTTGACCCACTCGTAGGCCTGGTCGCACATGAGGTCGACCAGTTTGTGGTGGGACCCGTCGCCGATGACCCGCTCCAGGAGCTTGCCCAGCGGCGGTCCCCACGGGGTGCCGATGATCCGTGAGACCACGGCCTGCTCCATGACGGCCTGCACGTCCTCGTCGCGCAGCACGGTGACCGCGCCGCGGACCACGGTGGCCAGTTCGGATGTCACCCGTTCGGCGTTTTCTTTTTCCGCGAGCCAGCCACCCAGCCTGCTCGCCACGCCCACCCGGCGGAGGCGTTCGCGCACGACCTGCTCGGAGAGGAAGTTGGCGCCGACGAAGTCGCCGAGGCTGTCGCCAAGGACGTCCTTCTTGGTCGGGATGATCGCGGTGTGCGGGATCGGCAGCCCCAGTGGCCTGCGGAACAGCGCGGTCACCGCGAACCAGTCGGCCAGCGCGCCGACCATGCCCGCCTCGGCCGCGGCCTTGATGTAGCCGACCCAGCCCGGGGCGCCCGCGGCCTGCCACAACGTCATCGCGAAGAAGATCGCCGTCGCGCCGAGCAGGAACGCCAGCGCCACTCCTTTCATCTGTCGAAGGCCACGCCGCTTCTCGAGTTCTCCTGGGATCGCTTGCTCCACGACCTCATTGTCCGTGAGGATGCTGTTCCGTGCCTCGAACCACCCTTGTACCCAGGCTGCGCCCGTTCACGTCGACGATCTTCGCCGAGATGACCGCACTGGCGGTGAGCACTGGCGCGGTGAACCTGGGCCAGGGCTTCCCGGACACCGACGGCCCCGCCGCAATGCTCGCCGCCGCCCAAGAAGCGATCGGCGCGGGGATCAACCAGTACCCACCCGGCCCCGGCCGCCCCGAACTGCGCGCGGCCATCGCGGCCCAGCGCTCGCGCTACGGGACCCATTTCGACCCGGACACCGAGATCCTGGTGACCGTCGGCGCCACCGAAGCCATCGCCGCATCCCTGCTGGCCCTGGTCGACGTCGGCGACGAAGTGATCATGTTCGAGCCCTACTACGACTCCTACGCGGCCTCGGTCGCCATGTCCGGCGCCACCCGCCGCGTGGTCTCTCTGGCCGAGGAGCCCTCCGGCCGGTTCGGCCTCGACGTGGACGCACTCCGGGCAGCGGTGACTCCCGCGACCAAGGCCATCCTGGTCAACACGCCCCACAACCCGACCGGCACTGTCCTAACGGCAGAAGAACTCGCCGAGATCGCCGCCGTCTGCGTCGAACACGACCTCCTGGCGATCACCGACGAGGTCTATGAGGACTTGCTGTTCGACGGTCTGCGGCACGTACCGCTGGGTTCCCTCCCGGACATGGCCTCCCGCACGCTGACGATCTCCAGCGCGGGCAAGAGCTTCAACTGCACCGGCTGGAAGATCGGCTGGGTCTGCGGCCCCGCCGAACTGGTGGCGGCGGTCCGCTCGGCCAAACAGTTCCTCACCTTCGTCGGCGGAGCCCCCTTCCAGCCCGCCATCGCCCACGCCCTCAACCACGAGAGCGCCTGGGTCAAGGACCTGCGCGACTCACTGGCCAACAAGCGCGACCGCTTGTCAGCGGGCTTGGCAGAGGCCGGGTTCGGCGTGCGTCCGACGGCGGGGACCTACTTCGTGTGCGCGGACGTCCGACCACTCGGCTTCACCGACGGTCTCGAACTGTGCAGGGAACTCCCAGGCCGAATCGGCGTGGCGGGCGTCCCGGTCCAGGTCTTCACCGACAACCCAGACCGCTGGCGCCACCTGGTCCGCTTCGCCTTCTGCAAGAAGGACGAGATCCTGGACGAAGCCATCGAACGCCTCCACAAGCTGGGCTAGGCGCCGAAGCAGAGGAAACCCAGGTGGCCGTGCGCCATCTGGGCCTCCGCAAGCGCTTGCGAAAACCGCTGACCGCTGGCAACTCCTGCGTGGAACGCGCGCATGAAGGAACCAGCCCGCCCATCCGGCACAGGAATGTCGCTCGCGATCACCGAAGCGGTCCCGCGAGCCAACAACGACTCGGCGAACCCAGCCGACTCGCACGCGGCCAAAACCACCTGACCCGGGACAGACCGAAAGTCGGCGGGCCTCAGCAAACCGTCCGCCAACGCGAGCGCAGGCCCAAACCGCCCATGCGCGGCGATGTGAACCAGCCGCGCACCCCTCGTCAACGCGACAGCCCGCACCGTCGCCGCTTCCCCGGTGAACGCGACACCGCCGTGGCGAGTCCGCAGATCCTCAACCTCCGCTGACGCGTGCGAAAGCCCAGACCCGGCGATCCACACCGCGTCTCCCCTGGCAGGCCGCACCCGATCCGCGCGCACCCAAGCCGACGCGGAAGGCGCCACCACCAGCGGCCTCCCGATGAACGACGGCAACGCGGACCACAGAATCCTGAGATCACCAGGCACGATCACCAACTCCCGATCACCAGCCGCCCGCGACACCTCCGCCACCAGCCCGTCAACGGCCGCCGCTGCCGCGACCGGCTCCCCACAGCCACCGCGGGCCGCGAGCGCACACCCCCGCCGCAACATCTCACCGGCCGCGACTATCCGCTCAGCCGAACCCAACTCATGCAGCCGGAACCGGCTCCGCACCACGGAAACAGCCATCATCTGTCCCTTATGGACAAACAGATTCACCAGCGCCCGCTCACCCAGCTGACCCGCCACGTCCAGCGATCCAGGCTCGATCCACGAGAACACGGTCCGCGGATCACCACCCGCCACCGCCTCCGAAAGCCCCGCCGCGGCCAAGCGATGATCAGGCATGCCCGCACGGCAAGCGGCGAACACACCCTGACGCGTCTTCGCGGTCCGACTCCTGGCCAACCAGCCAAGTGAGCGAAGTTCAGCTGACGTGGCATGCCGGTGCCGTTCAACCAGATCCGCCCGGCCACCCAGCAAGTGCAACTCGGCCGCCTCGACCAGCCACCCCGCCCGCTCACAGGCCACTGCGACCGGAGCGGAAGGCTTTCCGGCCGCGCGCAGCCGAACGGCAACGGCTCGATCGGCCCACGCGGGCCGGCCCTGTGCCTGGAACAACTCGACAGCCGCCTCAGCCGAGGTCACAGCAGCCGAGCGGTCACCCGCGCGCAGTGCGCACCGCGCGTGGGCAAGAGTCGCCTCGGCGAAGTCCGGACCACGCCCGGCGACGCCGAGCAACGAGGACGCCCGGGCCAGAGCCTTCCCCGCTTCTTCCACGCGACCCGTCCCCAGTAGTGCATTGGCCCGATCGACCAACACCTCTGGACGGCGGGTGGCATCGATGCCTGCCTCCGCGTAGAGGACCAGTGCCCGATCGAACTCACCGGCCTGTGCGGCGACGAAACCCTTGTTGTGCAAGCAAGTCGCGGCCCGCTCGAACTCGGAGAGACCGCGATACAGGGCGCGGGCCTCGTCCAACAGGTCATGCGCCAAGGAGAAACGGTGCAGGTATCCCGCGCTCACCCCGGCCCCAACCAGCGCGTTGGCACGCCAACGCGGATCTTCCACGGCATCCGCTGCCGCGCTCAGCACGTCGAAGGCGGACTTGTGGTCGGCCTCCATGCAGAGTCGGAGGCCCGTCAGGCAATCGGCCCGTCCACGTAGCCGCGTGGGCAGCTTCGGCTTGGCGGTGGTGATCAACCGACTGGCGGAGGTGTGGTCGCCGAGTTGTTGGCAGATCCACGCCAGCACCAGTTCGGACTCCGCTGCCTGCGCCCGCGTCGCCGCGATGGCGAGAGCGCGGCGGGCGTGTGGTTTGGCCAGGAGTGGTTCGCCGCGTTCCTGGTGGGCGAGGGCGGCGGCGTGGTGTCGGGTCCAGGTCATGAGAGCCACTCCGAGACCAAGGGGACGTCGCCGTCTCGGTGCAGGACAAGGCGCACCCGGCCGGAAACTCGCGCGGAGAAGCCGCCGACCACGTCCACGGGCACCTCGACCACACCCTCGCCGCTGTGGAGTTCCACGCGGGTGACCGGGATGGCCAGCAGCCCGGAGAGGTGGTCGGACAGTTCGATCACGCAGGCGGCCGAACGCCAGATCCGGGCCTCGCCGCGAACCGCGGCGGCCGGGGTCGGGGTCAGGGCCAGCCAATCCCATCGCGCGCCAAGGAAGGCTCCGGCGGCGACGGCGGCGCGGTGGACTCGGGTGGGGACCGGGTCGAGGCGGTCGAGCATGCCCGCGAGGTCGGCGAGCAGGTCGGCGTCGGTCATCCGGCCACCTCTTCCGGCATGCCGAACACGGCGAGCGTGCGGCGCAGGGTGTCCAGGCAGCGGCCCTTGGTGTTGCCGATGCTGCCCGGGGCGACGCCGATCGCCCTGGCCATGCGGGCGTAGCTGAGCCCGGGGGCGAAGGCGACGAGGCCTAGCAGCGTGCGACAGCGTTCCGGGAGAGTGGCGAAGGCCCGCCAGAGAAGGTCGTCGCGCTCGGTGCGCAGAGTCGTCGTCTCGGGTGCGTTCTCGTCGGGAACATCATCGAACGCCTCCGACACCACCACCCGCGCCCGGTCCGCGATGACCCGCAGCGACTCCCGGCGCGCGGTGGTGACCAGCCAGGCCGGGAGACGGTCTGGCGCGTGCAGGCCGGTGATGTTCTCGGCCAGCGTGATCCACGTGCTCTGACTGACATCGGCCGCGTCGGAGTCGGTGAGCCGGTGGGAGCGGGCGACCCGCCAGACGAGTCCGCTGAAGCGGTCCACCAACTCCCGCCAGGCGAACTGGTCGCCCGCACCTGCCTCGCGGACGAGCTCCGCAGTGTCCACTGTGTCCTCCCGTTGATCGTTTCCGGCGGTCGGACGACGATCAACGGGAGACGGCTCCGCAGGTCACACCATCGAGTGAGGCGCTCCCTTGTGGAGCGCGGTGGCGAGGGCGGCGGCCACCTGGGGTGCGGCGAATGAGGTGCCACTCCAGCGGGCGGCGCCGTATTCACGGGTGGTTGGGGTGAGGCGGACGTGGGCGCTGACGATGTCGACGCCGGGGGCCGTGGTGTCGACCCACGGGCCGCGGCCGGAGAACGGGGCGGGCTGACCGTCGGCTGTGGTCGCGCCGACGGCGATGACGGCCGGGTGGGCTGCGGGCCAGAAGGGGCGAGTGGTCGCGGTGTTGCCCGCGGCCGCGACGAATCGGGTGTCCCCGAACTTCTCCAGTTCGCGGGCCAGGACCGGTGGGCACTGGTCGTCTGGAGTGTGGCAGCCGAAGGTCATGACGACGATGTCGATCTTCTCGCCGACCGACGCCGCGTGTTCGCGGGTTCGGCGGAGGGCGGTGGCGACGGTGCGGTCGTCGGTCAGGCCGTGGGAGGTCAGGACCCGGTGGTGGCGCAGGGTGGCACCAGGGGCATGTCGCAGCAGGATCCCGGTGACGAAGGTGCCGTGGCCTGCCTGCTGATCGGCCACCCCATCCCCGTCGAGGTCGAGGATCTCCTGGTGGGGGCCCCATTCACCGAACCAGGGGCGGTCGGTGAACCAAGGATGCGCGTCGACGCCGGTGTCCAGGATGAGCACGGTCACCGGGGTGTCCCAGACCTCGACGGCGGGCGCGGGCGGCAGCGGGACCGGCACCGGGGTCGCGCCCGTGCCGTGCAGGATCGGGGAGCCGACCATGACGGTGTGGACGTGGTTGATCGAGATCGGCAGCCCGGGATGGTCGGCGGCGATCGCGACCGGGTCCACGTCCGGTCGGAGTCGAACCACCGCTGGGCCCTCCACCCGATCGATCCAGCGGCTCAGTGCCACTTCGACCCGGGGCAGGTCCGACCGGGCGACCAGCAGTTCGCCGCGGCGGATGAGGGACTCGGTGGGGCCGCCGGGGTCGTGCAGGTGCAGGCCCGGGTGGCGGTCGGCGAGTTCGTGAATGTGCACATCGGACACCGTGACGCGGTCCGGCGAGTAGCGCACGGCATGTCACCCGGAGTGGTGAATTCCACACTCCGTGATCGTGGGGCGCCCGGAGTGCGGCCATTCACCGTCTTTCCGGGTGGATCGCACGCGGTTAGGGTGCAGAAATGCGATCGAGTCGTGGATAGTGGCTTGGTTGCTCCGGGTAGCGATTGCCGCTGGACCACGGATGGTGGTGACGAGTGTGGACCGCACGGTGAAGACCCTGCTGGTGCGGCTCGTCGTCGTCCTGGGAGCCGTGATCGGTGCGTGGCTGTTGTTCGCGGGCACAGCGTCCGCTGAGGACAAGCCGCGACCGGACAAATCGCATGGCCTTGTCGACGAAGTACTGGCGCCACTTGTCGGTGGCGCGTCGGGGAAAGCGTCCAACAGCGTCAACGCCGCCCCGCTCGAGCCCGAGCCCCAGCCGGTGACCGAGCCCGAGCCCCAGCCCGCCGCGAACCAGCGCCCGCAGCCGGAAGTCGTCAGCGCGCCGCCCGCGGTCAACACCAAGCCCGTCCCCGCGCCCAAGCCCGCGCCGCCGCCCGTGTGGGTCGCGCCGCCACCCGCTCCCGCACCCGTGCCGGTCGTGCATGTCGCGAAGGCGCCCGCTCGGCCGCACGTGCAGGTCCAGGTCCCCAAACCCGCCCCGACCCCCGTCAACCAGGTCGTCAGCACCCCGCCCCGGCAGGCCGACCCGCCGCAGGTGCCAGAACAGCCGACCGCGCCCGGTGCGCCGCTGGCGAGTTCCGCACCGGCTTCCTCGTCGGTCGACACCAACGGACATGCCCGTGGGATGACCGGCCTTCCCGCTGGTCACGACCCGCTTTCCCCGCTCGCGTACGCGGGCGTCGCGGCCCAGGACGTCGACGACCACCCCGGTCGTGACGCGGGTCTGCCCGCTTCCTCACCCGACTGATCCGGCCACGTTCAGGGGACAGGTCTGCCCGTTGAGGCCCTGACCCCTCCTTCAGCCATCTTCACAGCCCGATCTGCCGACCGCGCCTGTGCAGATCGGGACCCTGGCCCCGGCGCCGCGATGCCCCCGCGGCGCCGGGGCACCTAAAGGTCGTCCCCGTCATCCGGCACACCGAGGGGCTGTGCCGAATGACCTTGGCGGCGGACGACCGTCGAAGTGCGCTGGATGGCCACGAGACCCGAACGGGTCAACGTGTTACGCCATCCAGCGCACTTCGGTTTCTATCTGGTTCAGAACGACGAAAGCTAGTCACGCGACTGGAATGTCACCGGATGGACCCGACACACCAGGCGATCCGGTGACCGACTCGGCCACCACCGCCAGCCGCCGGACCGCCTCGACCAGGTGTGGCTCGGGCAGCGTGTAGGGCAGTCGCAGCCACCGCTCCAGCCCGCCGTGCGCGGCGAACCGCGATCCCGGCGCCACCCGCACCCCATGGTTCTGCGCGGTCACCGCGACCCGGGTGCCGATCGGCTCCGGCAGGCGGCACCACAGGCTCAGACCGCCTGCGGGGACCTCGAACTCCCAGGTCGGACAGTGCTCCCGCAGCGCCGCGACCAGCACGTTCCGCCGTTCGGCGATCTGCGCGCGGCGGGCGCGCAGGCCTGCGTCCTGGTCGGCGAACAGCTCGGCGAGTACCAGTTGCTCGAACACGGGCGAGCCGAGGTCGTAGGCGTGCCGCGCGGCGGCGAGCCTGCCGATCACCTCCTCCGGCGCGCGCACCCAGCCCAGCCGCAGCCCGCCCCAGTGCGACTTGCTCGCCGAGCCGACCGCGATCACCAGGCCGCCGCCGAAGGCGGGCAGCGGGGCCGGGCCGTCGAGCGGGTCGCCGTCGAGGTCCAGTTCGACCAGGGTCTCGTCCACCACGACCGGTGTGCGGGCCCGGCGCAGCGCGCTGACCAGGCGGGATCGGCCCTCGGCGTCGAGCCTGCGGCCGGTGGGGTTGTGGAAGTCGATGATGAAGTGGGCCAGGCGGGGGGCGGACTGGCGCAGCGCGGCCTCGATGCCGCGCAGGTCCCAGCCGTCGTCGAGCAACGGGACGGCGACCGGGACCGCGTGCGCGGCCTTGATCGCGTCGATGGCGTTGGGGTAGGTCGGCAGCTCGACCAACACCCGGTCACCGGGACCGGTCATGGACCGCAGGACCAGCGCCAACGCGTGATGGGCGCCGTTGGTGATCAGGACTTCGGCGGGGTCGGTGGGCAGCCCGCGGGCGGTGTAGCGCTCGGCGATCCGCTCGCGCAGGACGTCGATGCCGTAGTCGTGGTAGCCGTGGCCCGCCAGCTCGGCGGCGAAGCGGGAACGCACGGCGTCCATCGCGGGGGCGATGCCCGCCACCGCCTCGGGCGCCGCACGGGCCAGGTCGAGCGGCTGGTCCGGCGCCTCCCAGCGGCGGTCGGGCGCGGCGGGCAGCGCCGTCCACGACCCGGACCCGCGCCTGCTGACGATCAGGCCGTCGGCGCGCAGCAGGTCCCACGCGGTGCCGACCAGGGTCCGGCTGACACTCAGCGCGTCGGCCAGCTCGCGTTCGGCGGGCAGGAGTGTGCCGGGCGGGAGCTGGCCGTCGAGGACGAGCAGGCGGATGCCCGCTGCCAGGCCCGTGGACCCCTGCCGACTGCCGTGAGCCCGCCACTCGCCCAGCAAGCGGACCAATTGCTGGCGCGAGACGCGGCCACTTGGGACTGTCATGTAGCCAATTAAACCTGATTGGCCATCGAGAAGAAGACCAATGCGGGTCAACATGGTGCCATGGCCTCTGTGAACCTTCAGCATGTCCCGGTCCGGGTCGCCCCCGGGCGCCGCCTCCCGCAGCTCTTCGGGGGCCTGGCCCTCTACGGCGCGAGCATGGCGCTGCAGATCGAGGCGACGCTCGGCCTGGCGCCGTGGGACGTGCTGCACGAGGCGATGCACAAGCGCTCCGGGCTCAGCTTCGGCACGATCACCGCGATCACGGGCGTGTTGGTGATGCTGTGCTGGATCCCGTTGAGACAGCGGCCCGGCGTCGGCACGATAGCCAACATCGCGCTGATCTCGGTGTCGGTCGACGTGGGTCTGTGGCTGCTGCCGACGCCGGAGTCGTTGGCGCCCAGGGTCTTGTTCCTCACCGCCGGGATCGTCCTCAATGGACTAGCGACCGCCGCCTACATCGGCGCCCGGCTCGGCCCCGGCCCGCGCGACGGGCTGATGACCGGGGTCGCCGCGCGGACCAGCGTCTCGATCCGCTGGATCCGCACCGGCATCGAGGTGACCGTGCTGGTCACCGGCTGGCTGCTCGGCGGCACGGTCGGCCTGGGCACGGCGCTCTACGCGGTCGCGATCGGCCCGCTGGCACAGGCGTTTCTGCCATGGGTGTCGTGGGATCAGCACGCGCGGGCCAAGTAGGCGCGCACGCCATGGTGGGTCACGCCGAGGGCGGTCAGCACCTCGGCGGCGACCCCGCCGACGGAGAGCAGGGCGAGCAGCAGGTGTTCGTCGCCGATGGACCGGTCGCCGCGGTCGAGCGCCTCGCGCAGGCACCGCTCGACGACCTTCTTGGCGTCGGGCGCGAACGGCACCCTCCATCGTGGACCGAACGTGCGCGGCCGCTTGGCCGGGGTGAGCGCGCCTTCGCCGTGGGTCTGCTCGAGCGCGGCGACCACAGCGTCGACGTCGATACCGACCTCGGTCAACGCGGCGGTCTCGGCGTCGGTCAGCCCGCCCCTGCGGTGCGCGCGCTGGAGCGCGTCGTGGACGGCGGCGGTCGTGACGGCGTGGTCGGCGAGGATCTTGGTGGCGGTGGTGCCGTCCTGGTCGAGCATCGCCAGCAGCAGGTGCTCCGGCCGGATCAGCGCCGCGTGCTCCTGCTCGGCGATATGGACGGCGTCGCGGACGACGACTCGCGCGGTCTTGGTGAACCTTTCGAACATCTAGCGCCTCCCGTATTTCTTGTGGACGGCCTGCTTGCTCACGCCGAGCTCGTCGGCGATCTCCTGCCATGACCACCCGTCGACCCGCGCGCTGCGCACCTGCACGGCTTCCAGCTGTTCGAGCAGCTTGCGCAGCGCGGCGACGGCGCGGAGGCCGACGCGGGGGTCCTTGTCCCCCGCGGCGGTGGCCAAGTGGGTTGCTTCTGCCATGTTTGTCAACATAGGTTGACGGCCTGGTGTTGTCAACCCCGGTTGACAGCGGCAGGATGGCGGCATGCCGGGATTCGGGATCGCGGAGGCAGCCGGAGTCGGACTCGACGGGCGGGAGCGCCCGAGCGAGGACGTCGTGGTCGTGCTGCCCGAGGCGGTGATCCTTTTGGATGGCGCGTCGACCCTGCGCGAGGACCTGCCCAGCGGCGGCTCCTACGCCCGCGAACTCGGCGCGCAACTGGCCGGGCGGCTCACGGCCGCCCCGGAGATCGACCTCGCCCAGCACGTGGCCGCCGCGATCCGATCCGTGGCGCGGCACAACGGGTTCACACCGGGGGAAAGCCCGTCGAGCACGGTGTCGATCGTGCGGTGGGACGACACGACGGTCGAGGCGCTGGTGCTGTGCGACAGTCCGGTGGCGGTGTTCCTAGCCGACGCGGTCGAGGTCGTGGCCGACGACCGGCTGCGGTCGCTGCCCCCCGGCGGCTACCGGGGCAGGCTGAGCCGGGGTGAGGGATTCGGGGCCGGGCACTGCGAGGCGTTGCAGGCGTCGGGGGACCGGCTGGACCAGTTCCGCAACACCGAGGGCGGCTTCTGGGTCGCGGAGGCCGTGCCTGCGGCGGCCCACCAGGCGGTGCGGGCGTCATGGCCGCTCGCGGACGTGCGCGCGGTGCTGATGGCGAGTGACGGGGTGTCGTGCGGGGTGGACGACTACGGGATCTTCTCTTGGGAGGACATGCGGTCTCTGGCGGCGTCGGCTGGACCTCAGGCGGTACTGGACGCGGTGCGGGAGGCGGAGAAATCGGACCCGGACGGGCAGCGGTGGCCGCGGGTGAAGCCGCACGACGACCAGGCGCTGGTGTATCTGGACTTCAGCTGAGCTTCGGCTGGCTACACAATCGCGTTCGGCCTTTGGCCCGTTTCCAAGAACTCCACGAGCCCCTGTCGAACTACTTCGATCGGCACTTCAACGCTGGCTCGGACCTCACTGAGGTTACCCATGTAGATGTATTCGACCCGAACGTCGGGGCTTCCTTTCCCTTGCGTCCAGCCGCCATCTGCCGCGCCATACCCGATGAATCCCAGACTCTGCCCAAGACCGACCTGGAGTACTGCGGACTGCGGGTCATCCGCATTGACCGCTTGGATCATGGCGGGCGCTTCGTGAGTGCTGGTCTCGTCCAGCACTCGATCAATGAATCCGTGCAATTCGGCCTCAGTGCGAATGATTACTGGAGGGTCGCCTGGCCCGAAGTCGTTCTCCGGTTCTTGGTCATACCAGACCTCTAGCGTGACCACTGGGCGCCTCCGGTTGGGCACGGTGGGCTGAAGGCCACCACGCATCGCTTCGATCTCAGCCGAAGACGACACGAATCTCCGAGCGTTGGCGGCAACGTCGGAGACGGACAGGCAGGTGCTCCACGAAGGTGGTCCAGGCGGTGGGGGTGACGGCGAGGGTGGGGCCGTCGGCGTTCTTGGAGTCGCGGAGGTGGGTGAGGTCAGGGCTGAGCCGGACCTCGACACAGTCGGACTGCTCGCCACCGCCAAAGCTGCTCTTGCGCCACCTGGCGTGAGTCATTTGGGCGATCCTTCAGGCTTCGGGCGGTGGTAGCAACGGTCAGGGGCGGTCGACCACCAACTGCTCCACGAATGTGGCCCAGGCGGAGGGGGTGACGGCGACAGTGGGGCCGTCGGCGTTCTTCGAGTCGCGGAGGTGGGCGAGGTCCGGGCTGAGCCGGACCTCAACGCAATCGGACTGCTCGCCCCCGGTGCTAAAGCTGCTCTTGCGCCACCCGTCCTGTGTCATTCCTACAGTCTTCCACCCGATCATGCTCTCCCGCGAGATCGGCGATAAGCATCCGGGAGTCCTGCGCATCCAGGGCGACTGCCGCGACGCGGCGCAGGACCGAGGTGTAGCTCTCGACATGCGTCTTGTCCTGGAGGAACAGGCCACCGACGTGGTTGTCCAGATAGACGAGGGTCTTGAACCTGTCGAACTCAAAGATCCGGAAGGAGCCGCCGAAGGACTGCCCTTCGGGCACGATGCGGATCTTGATGTTCCACTGGTCGGCGAGAAACAGCATGGCCAACAGCTGCTCCGCCATGGTCCTGCGGTCATTCACGACCGTTCGCAAGGCTCGCTCGTGGACGAGGAACGTGAACTTGGCCGCGTTGCGCCGGAACAGTGTGCACTGTCGCTCGATCCGGGCTTGCACGCTTCGCTCGACGTCGGCGCCGGGGGCGACATTGGGGAGCAATAGCGCACGCATGTATGCCTCGGTTTGCAGCATGCCGGGGATCACTTCTGGTTCATAGCTCAGCGATCGGGCCACGGAGCTCTCGTGGAAGACCAGGGATCGGAGCGAGTCGCCCATCCACTCGCCGTGTGAGCACAGCCAATAGCCGCGTTCGTCGCTCAGTTCACGGCTGAAGCGGACCAGGCGTTGGACATCCTGGAAGGCGGCGCCGCAGGCGACCAGGTAGTGGACGACCTCGACTTCTGTCGAGGATCCGCGTTCGCCTACTTCCAGCCGGAAGAGGCTGGGGGCTGATCGGCCGACCAGTTCCCCGAGCTGGATCAACGTCAGCCCGGCGGCTTCCCGATGTTTGCGCAGGAGCGCACCCAGCTCTCGGCTGGCTGCCCCGTTCTTCAAACCCATTGGGCCAACATAAGCAACACGCAGGCCGATGGGGCGCACTCAACGAGGGAGTGCACCCCATCGACTTAGGCGTTTTGGGGACCGGAACGGGTTAGAACAGCTCGGCGGTGGCCATTCGGGTGCCTTCGACGCGGGCGGCGATCTTGGCGAACGCGGTGTCGCGCGAGGTGGACACGTCGTCGGCGAACGGCGAGAAGCCGCAGTCGTCGCAGGTGCCGAGGTGGTCGGCCGGGATGTATTGGGCGGCGATCAGCACGCGGTCGCGGACCTGTTCCGTGGTCTCCACCACGGGGCTGATCGGGTCGATGACGCCGACAAACACGCGCTGGTCCGGGCGGCGCTGGTCCCTGATCACCGACAGGACGCGTTCCGGGTCGGGTTCGCTGGCCAGTTGCACGTAGACGTTGCCGACGTGCAGCTCAAACAGAGTTGGCAGCAGGTCTGCGTAGTCGACGTCGAGACTGTGCACCGAGTCCTGGTCGCCGCCGGGGCAGGTGTGCACGCCGATACGCTTGCGCTCGTCCGGGCTGAAGCGGTCCAGGACCTGGTTGTTGAGTTGGACGAACTGGCGCAGCAGGCCGCCGGACGGGTCGAGCTTGAGCGACAGCCTGCCCTCGGTGAAGTCGAGTTGGACGCTGTCGGCACCGGCGTCGAGGCTGCGTCGGATATCCGCCTCGGCACCGTCGACCAGGTCGGCAAGGAACTCGTCGCGGTCGTAGCCCGCGATGCCGTCGGCCGGGTAGAGCAGGCTCAGCGCGGACGCGGCGATCACGGCCTGCTTGACCGGCAGCGAGGTGTGGGCACGGGCCTTCTTCAGATAAGCGTCGGCGTGGACCTGGTAGCTGAACTTGCCGGTGAGCTTGGGCAGTTGGCGGGTGTGGCCGTCGGCGAACGGGATCACCGCGCCGTCGGGGTCCAAAGAGGCCAGGCCCGCGATCGGGTACGTGGCGAAGCTGGGCTTGCCCTGCTCGCCGTCGGTGATGACCGGGGAGCCGGTTTCCTCGAACCGGCGCAGGGTGTCGACCAGCGCCTCGTCGGACAGGTCGGCCAGCTCGGCGTCGGTGATCTGGCCTGCGGCGTGGTTGCCGAAGGCCTCGATCAGCGCGATGGGGCGAGGGATGCTTCCGATCGGCTCTGTAGGCAGCGACACGTGGAGGTCCTCTCGGTGATCTTGGGGGTCACCGAGTAAGGCTGGCCTAACCGGGGCCGGACGGAGTAGCCCTCCGGCCCCGGTTAACCCAAAGAGATCAATTCTTGCCGACGCCGATCCACTCGAACCCGGCCCGCCGCGCCACGGCGGGGTCGAGCAGGTTGCGGGTGTCGACGACGATCGGCTTGCGCACCGCGTCTGCGAGGCGGTTCCAGTCCAGCGAACGGAACTCGGGCCACTCGGTGAGCACGATCAGCGCCTCGGCGTCCTGGGCGGCCTCGTAGGGGTCGGCCACCACGCGCACCGGGGCGAGTTCGGGGTGCTGGGTCTCCGGGCGCAGGGCCGGGTCGTAGCCGACCAGTTCGGCGCCTGCCTGACGCAGCAGGGCCGCGACGGCCAGGGCGGGTGAGTCGCGCAGGTCGTCGGTGCCAGCCTTGAACGTCAGGCCGAGCAGACCGATCTTCACGTGCGACAGCGAGCCGCCGCGCTTGCCGGTGACCGCGTGGCGCACCTTCTCCACCATGCGCAGCCGCTGGCGCGTGTTGGTGTCGATGGTGGCCCGGATCAGCCGGAACTCGAAGTCCGCGGCGTCGGCGAGCTGGAGCATCGCCGAGGTGTCCTTGGGCAGGCAGGAGCCGCCCCAGCCGGGGCCGGGGTTGAGGAACGCCTGGCCGATGCGCTTGTCGTAGCCCATGCCCTCGGTGACGTCGGTGATGTCGGCACCCAGCCGGTCGCACAGTTCGGCGACCGCGTTGACGTAGGACAGCTTCATCGCCAGGAAACAGTTGGCCGCGTACTTGACCAGCTCCGCGCTGGGCGCGTCGGTCAGCACCGTCGGGGCGCCGAGCTTGGCGTAGAGGGCCGCGACGCGCTCGGCGGCGTCCTGCTTGCTGCCGCCGACGACGATGCGGTCGGGGTTGAGGAAGTCGTAGACCGCGGAGCCCTCGCGCAGGAACTCCGGGTTGGACACCACCGCGACGTCCTCGCGCACGAGCAGTTCCTCGGTGCGCTCGGCGGTGCCGACCGGGACCGTGGACTTGTTGACCATGACCGCCCCGGTGGGCAGCAGGTCGCGGACCTCCTCGATGACCGACTCGACGATGCTCAGGTCGGCCACCCCGCCAACGCCCATCGGCGTCGGCACGCAGAGGAACACGACCTCCGGGCCCAGCTCGGTGTGCTTGACCGCGGCGGCCGCGCCGAGCACGAAGGTGAGCCGACCGGCGGCGATGCCCTCGGCGACCAGTTCGGCCAGACCCGGTTCGAGGATGTCGACCTCGCCCTGCGAGAGCCGCTTGACCTTGTCCGCGTCGACATCCGCGCACACCACGTCATGGCCCAGCGAGGCGAGACACGCCCCGGTGGTGAGCCCGACGTACCCGGTCCCGATCACGGCGATCCGTCGTACGAACACCGAATTCCCCTCCCGCAACTTCGGTTCAGCCTGCCTGTGGCCCCGGGCCGCTCAGCGGCTCGGTCAGCTGTTCCGGCGCCGTCATGATGCGAGTCGCGGCGAACGCCCGCAATGCCCTCTCGTCGCGAAGATCGACAAGTTGGTTGCCCCACTGGTCGGTCAGCTCCGCGCGCGCCCCGTCCGACCTGCGGTCGGTGGTCGGCCAGCCGTCCGGGAACGGGCCCGCGGAATCGAACTGGAGAAGTTCGTCATACACGCCGATATAGGCCTGCGCCTGCGGTCGCCAGTCGAGGACCTGCTCGGCCCGGCGGCGGCCCGCGGTGCCCAGCTCGGCCCGGCGCGCGGGGTCGTCGGCCAACTCCACAACGGCGTCGGCCAGGCCGTCGCTGTCGCCCGGCTCGACGTAGACCGCGCAGTCGCCGCCGGACACCACCGTCTCGGTGAGCCGGTAGGCGACCACGGGCAGCGCGTAGGCCATGTACTCCATGGTCTTGTTCATCGTGGAGACGTCGTTGAGCGGGCTGCGCGGGTCCGGCGAGAGGCCGATCGTCGCCGCCGACAGGTATTTCGCGATCTGCTCGGGGCCGACCCGGCCGGTGAACTCGACGTAGTCGTCGAGGCCGAGGTCGGAACTCTGCTGCTTGAGCTCCTCCAGGCAGTCGCCGAAGCCGAGGAGCACGAAGCGGAAGTCCTTGCGGCCGTGCAGGTTCACGATCCGGTCGGCGGCCTCCAGCACGCCGTCCACCCCGTCCTGCGGGCCCATGATCCCGAGGTAGGCCACCAGGTGCTGACCGCCGCGGCGGACCGCGGGGTCGGCGTAAACGGGACGCATCACGGAGGTGTCCGGGCCGGAACGCACGACAGTCGTGTGTTCACGCGGCACACCCCCGCGGTTCACCGCGATGTCCTGATAGGACGTATTGGTGGAGATCACCCGGTTCGCCGTGCGGAAGGTCCGGCGCTCCAACCACTTCAGGATGGCGAGCTGGATCTTCGACGGCAGCGACTTGGGCTCGCCGAAGCGGGAGCGGAACACCTCGGGGTTGAGGTCGTGGTGGTCGAAGACGAACCTGACCCCGGTGGCCTTCCACGGCAGCGCCAGCGCCCAGTAGGTGTCCGGCGGGTTGCAGGCCTGCATGACGTCGAACCGGGCGCGGCGGCGGACCTTGAGGGTCAGCGCGGCCGTGCGCAGCCAGCAGTAGACGAACTCCCACGCGTAGCCGAGCAGCCCGTCGGCCTGCTTGGGCGGGGCGTATTTGTAGAGGTGGACGCCGTCGAGCACGGCGTAGGCCGGGTCGCCGGGGCCCTTGGGGCAGATGACCGACACCTCGTACCCGGCCGCCCGCAGCGCGCGGCACTCCAGCCAGACCCTGCGGTCAAGCGGGACGGGCAGGTTCTGCACGATGATCAGGACGTGCGGCGCCACGGGTACCTCTTCCTACTGCGGGAGTCACGGACTGATTCGGGCGCGCGGGCAATCTTGTTACAGACCGTGGTCGTCAGCCGATGTGCTCCATGAGGCACCGCGGCACGCGGACCAGCTGCGGAGGTATGCGGGTGTATGTGGCATCCACCAGGGGGACCAGTGGCACGCCCCTGCCTGGCGCAGGCGGCGGCAGCCGAATACCGACGACGGTGGTGCTGCTGGGGACGGTGAGCCTGCTCACAGACATCTCCGCGGAGATGGTCACCGCGTTCCTGCCGGTCTATGTGATCTTCAACCTGCAGATGTCCTACCTCCAGCTCGGCCTGCTCGACGGCATCTACACCGGGGCCACGGCGGTGCTGCGGCTGGTCGGTGGGCACGTCGCCGACCGGGTGCACCGGCACAAGGCCGTCGCCGCGGTGGGCTACGGGCTCTCGGCGGGCACCAAACTAGTTTTCCCGTCGGTCGGCGCGTCCGCGGTGGGTCTTGGCGGCGTGCTGGCGCTCGACCGGGCGGGCAAGGGCCTGCGGACGGCCCCGCGCGACGCGATGATCTCGCTCGTCACGCCGAAGGAGCGGCTCGGCGCCGCGTTCGGGGTGCACCGCACCATGGACACGATCGGCGCGCTGCTCGGCCCGCTGGTCACCTTCGCGATCCTCACCTGGCTGACCACGAACCCCGGACCGATCTTCGTGATCAGCTTCGGGTTCGGCCTGCTCGGGCTGATCGTGCTGGTGTTCTTCGTCCGGCAGCCCAGCCGCGAGCGGGTGCCCGCCAAGCGGATCACCGTGCGTGACAGCCTGGATCTCCTGCGCGACAAGGCGATGCGCCGCACGACGATCGCCGCCGGTCTGCTCGGCCTGGCCACCATCTCCGACGTGTTCGTGTTCGTCGTGCTGCAGAAGGTGTCCGGCGTGTCACCAGCGTGGCTGGCGCTGATGCCGGTCGGCACGGCGCTGACGTTCCTGCTGGCCGCCACCCCGCTGGGCAAGCTGGCCGACCGGTTCGGCCGGTGGCGGATGTTCTTCGCCGGGCACGTGGTCCTCGCGGCGGTGTACCTGCTGCTGCTCGGCCCGTTCACCGGAGTGGCCTTGGTGCTGGTCACGGTCGCGCTGCACGGGCTGTTCTACGCCGCGACCGACGGCGTGCTGATGGCCCACGGCTCGACCCTGGTGCCCGAGCGGCTGCGCGCGAGCGGGCTGTCTATCGTGCAGACCGGACAGGCGCTGGCCCGGCTGGCCTCGTCCGTCTGCTTTGGACTGCTGCTGCAGCGGCTCGACTTCACCTGGTCGGTGCTCATCGCGCTCGGCACCATGGTCGCCGCCCTGGTCGGGGTGGCGCTGCTCATTCGGCCGGAGGTCACGCGGTGAGGGACTGGTTCGTTCGGCACAGGATCGCCGCGGGGATCGTGGCGATAGTGCTCGTGGTCGCGGCGGCCACGGTCTACGTGGTCACGACGGTGCGATCGCAGCAGCCCGCGGCGGCGGCGAAGGGCACGCCCGCGCTGACCTACGTCGACAACGGCGGCGGGCAGAACCTGGTGACCAGGATCGACAAGGACGGCAACCGCTCCACCGGCGACCTCAAGTGCCTGCGTGTCTACACCGCGGGCGGCACGACGGTGTGCCTGAAGATGACCCTGCCCGGCGCGTACAGCGCCACGGTGATCGACAAGTCCGGCGCCGAGGTGAAGTCCGTGCCGCTGCCCGGCACACCCAGCCGGGCACGGGTGTCGGCGTCGGGGCGGATGGTGTCGTGGACGGTGTTCGTCACCGGCGACTCCTACCTCGCCCCCGGCGGCTTCTCCACCAGGACCGGGATCCTCGACCTCAAGACCGGCGCGCTCGTGGAGACGCTGGAAGGCTTCGCCACCACCATCGATGGCAAGGCGGAGGACCGGACGAACGAGAACTACTGGGGTGTCACGTTCGCCGATGACGACAACACCTTCTACGCCACGCTGGGCTCCGGGAGCACGACGTGGCTGGTCAAGGGCGATTTCGCGAGCCGATCGATGGCCACGGCGCGGACCGGCGCGGAATGCCCGTCGCTGTCCCCGGACGGCACCCGCGTGGCCTACAAGAAGCGCGGCGGACGCCTGGGCACCTGGCAGCTGTTCGTGCTGGACCTCGCGGCGGGCCGGGAGACCCAACTGCCCGGCTCCGACGGCGTCGACGACCAGGCGGCCTGGCTGGACGACGCCACGCTGGCCTACGCGAAAGCGCGCCAGGGCGGCGCGCCGACGATCTTCAGCTCCCCCGCCGACGGCTCGGCCGACCCGACCGAACTGGTCCCCACAGCGTCGTCCCCCTCGCCCTGACCGGACGAGGGGGACGGCGCGCAGAACACTAGGGCTGCGGGACCTGCGCCCCGGAGGCCGAGACGTTGTTCGCCCACTGGCTGATGCCGCCGTTGTCCAGCAGCACCTCGCCCCAGCCGCCCGCAGTCGTACCGAACCTGTTGCCGGTGACGATCGTGCCGCTCATCGGCGAACCCAGGCGCAGGATGTACCCGCCACCGGCCAGGTAGTTGCCCACCACCTGCAGGTTCTTCGACGGCGACGAGCCGTCGGGCATGATGAACACGGCCGCGTTCTGGTGCGTTCCGTCGTAGGCCTTGCCGTCGGCGCTGATGTCGATCCGGTTGTACTTGATCGACAGGTTGGCGCCGCCGTAGTTCTGGATGCCGTCGTTGTGCGTGTTGTTCGGGTAGGCACCCGCGCGCAGCATCCCGTGGATGTAGTTCTGCTCGATCGTGGAGTTGCCGGGGCCGTTCTGGATGCCGTCCGGCGTGCCCGAGATGTCACAGCGGATGACGGTCACCGTGGCGTCGCCGTGGATGGCGCCGTTGCCCCACTGCGGGCCGGGCCACTGGCTGTCCTTGTAGGTGATCGTCGTGTCGCGCACGTCGATGTGGCCGCTGTTGCCCAGCAGCGGGGCCCAGCTGAAGTGGTTGCCCTCGATGATCGAGTTGCGGATCGTCAGCGTTCCGCCGCCGTTGTACTCGATGCCGCCCTTGACGTGGACGCCGTCGAGGGTCACGTTGCCGCTGAACCGCAGGGCACCGGTGTTCCAGCGGGTGCCCGCCGGTGCGTTGCCCGGCCCGTCGACGATCTTGAGCTTCGTGGCGTCGCCGCGGAACCCGACCTGGCCGGGCTGCGGAACGGTGCCCGCGGCGACAGCGCCACCCGGAGGGGCAGGCTGCGGGACGGGCTGGGGCTTGGGCGAGGAGACAGTGCCCGTCGCGGTCGGCTGGACCGTGGTGGTCGGCGCCGCGGTGGACGACGAGGTCGTCGTCGGCGCTGCCGTGGTGGTGGGTGCCGTGGACGGCACCGGGTCGATGGTGATGGTCGTGGACGGCGTCGGCAGGTCCGGCGCGGGCTTGCCCGCCATCGGCTTGCAGCCTGCCGTGAGCACGATCGCGCCCACTGCCACGCCCGCCGCGACCGCGATCCTGCGGGCTCGCGTGGCGTGGCTCTTACGTAACTCCGCAGACGATGAGAGTCGAGCGGACATGAGATCCTTCCGGTTGGCAATAAGTCGCCCCCGTTGCGGGACAAGGGATCCCGCAGGCCGGCAGTGGTGATTTGGCGGCTGCCCGGCCGGTCGGCACTCTATGCACATCGCTCCGCAGATCACAACAGGGTCACGAACCGCATGTCAGAGCGGTCACGAACAGTGTGACACCGACCTCATCGGCTGTGGGCGACCCTCCGTAACGATTCGACCGTCCGTGCGATCCCTTGCGAGAACCCCTCGCATCAGCAGACCGGGAGCCGGCATGCAGACAGGCACGCGTCCGGTACCCGCCGGCGCCAGGGAGCGGCCCGTGCGCGCGTCGCGCCTGGGCTGGCGGTCCGCCGTGGCCCTGGCCTGCGTACTCGCGGCCATCCGGGTCGCGGTCGCGATCTTCGCCGACTACGACAGGGTCGTCGGGCTTTTCGACGACGACGCGTTCTATTACTTCGGCGTCGCCGCCCACATCGCGGGCGGGGACGGGTCGACGTTCAACGGCATGGACCCGACCAACGGCTATCACCCGCTGTGGCTGTTGCTACTTGTTCCGGTCTTCTCGATCGCGCAGGGTCACGCGGCGCTCGTTACTGTGACGCTGGTCTCAGCGGGCCTGTTTTTGGCCTCGGCCCGCCAGATCGATCGGATCGGCGCGCTGACCGGTAGGCCCGTGCTGGTCACGGTGTGTGCGGCGCCGTTGCTGGTGGTAGGCACCGCGGGCCCGTCGTTCTGGTTCTCCGGGATGGAGACCGGCTTGCTGCTGTTCGCCGTGCTGTGGCTGGCGGCGACGTACCTGCGGACCGAGGGATTCACCGCCGACGGGTTCGGCCCCGGCCACGCCAGGGCGGCGGGCGCGCTCATGGCGCTGGCGATCCTGTCGCGGCTCGACTCGGTGTTCCCGATGGCGCTGCTCGGCGTGCTGGCCCTGGTGTCGTGGAAGCGGGCGGGGCTGCCGTGGCTGCGGCTGGGCGCGTGGCTCGCGGCGTTCCCGGCGGTCGTGCTGGCCGGGTACCTCGCGATCAACCAGGCCCTGTTCGACACGCCGATGCCGGTGTCAGGGCAGGCCAAGGCGCTAGGCGGGACGGGCGGGCTCAACACCGACGTCGTCGGCCAGTTCCTCACCTCGCCGGTGCTGTTCGGCCAGTCGACCTGGCTGGGCGCGCTGGGGCTTCTCGTCGTCGGCGGCGCCCTGCTGGTCAAGGCCGGTGGCGCGCTGGGCAGGGCGGCGGCGTTCGGCGCGGTGGTCCTCGGCGGCGGAGTTCTCGTCGTCGTCTACTACGCGGTGACGACGAGCTGGCAGCTGTGGCCCTGGTACTTCTCGGCCGCGCCGCTGGCAATCGCCCTGGCCGGGCCCGCGTTGGCGAGCCGGATCCGGGTGCCCGCCCGCGGACTCGTCGCGGTGGCCATGATCCTGCTGGTCGTCGCGACGACCTCGGCCAACGCGGTCCGCTCGGCGCGCGGCGGGGTGGCCAGGTCGGCGTTCATCGAGGCGGGACCGGCGGTGGCCGCGAAGATCGACGCCCTCACCCCGTTCGGGCTGCCGCTGGCCATGGGTGACCGCGCGGGCAGCCTCGGCTTCCACCTGCACCGGCCGCTCGTGCACCTGGAGGGCTTGGTCAACTCGGCCGAGTACCTGGAGGCGCTGCGCAATGGCCGGGCGCCGGAGTTCCTGGCCGCCCGCGACGTGGCCCTCTACGCGCGTGGAGACGCCTCGGCGGGCGTGCCGGTCGACGGCGAGCCAGGGTGTGCGCGGTTCACCGAGCCGCAGCAGGGTGGCGGTACGAAGTTCACTGTGGTGGTGTGTGAGCAGGACCTACTCTTGACGCATCCGCTGAGTGACGGAACGTCGTACAGAGTGTGGCGTTACCGCCCGAACTTACAGGCGGGTTAGACTTAACGGCTCAATTTGGACCTGTGGGAACATCACATGGAGTAACGGGTTTCTCGGTACTCACGATTTACCAGGCATAGGGAAGCCGGACCTGTTGCTCGGCGCTACGCGGGGTGTTGGGGCGCGGATGGACTTCTGGAAGACACTGCTCGTACTGCTCAAGCGGTGGTACGTGGCCCTGCCCGTCTTCGCCGTGTCGATCGGCGGAGCGGGTGCGGTCTACGCGGCCATGCCGATGCACTACGAGTCAACGGGCGTCATCGTGCTGACCTCGCCCTCCAGCGGCCCGACCTCCACGGTCACCGGCCAGAGCGGGAAGACCAACCCGCTGTTGGCGTTCGAGAGCAGCCTGGCCATCTCGGCGTCGATCGTGATCCAGAGCATCAACACGCCCGAGGTCGTCAAGGAGATGGGCGCCGACAAGCCCGACCACACCTTCGTCCTGACCGGCGGCGCCGAGGGCGGGCCGTTCATCAGCGTCAAGACCGAGAGCAGGTCCGAGCAGGGCGCGCGGGACCTCGTGATGCAGGTCCTCGATCGGGTGAAGGCGGAGCTGGGCAAGCGGCAGCAGGACCTGCAGGCGCCGGAGAGCACCTTCATCGGGGTCGACGACGTCGTGCCGCCGACCAAGCCCGAACCCCTGCGCGGCGGCAAGCTGCGCGCGGCCGGTGTGGCGCTGATCCTGGGTCTGGTGGCGAGCCTGGCGGCGGTGTTCGGCTTCGAGAGCTTCCAGAGCCGCAAGCGTCGCACCGAGGACCCGGACGAGGACTTGGACGCCGAGGACGAGTTCGAGGACGAGCCCGACGACGAGCCGGTCGCCAAGCCGGTCGCCAAGGCGAAGCGGCCCGCCGTGGCCGCGGCGGCCGACCATGAGGCCGAGCCGGTGGTCCCCACACAGCCTCGGCCACGCACGGTTTCCGCGGACCTCACCCAGCGGGTGGCGCCGGTGCGTCCTGGCGGGGCCAACGGACACCCGGTCAAGGCTCCGCAGGCCAAGCCCACCGCGCACAAGCCCGTGGGTCAGACGTCCGGCGGGCAGGCAGGGCAGAAGTCGCCCGCGGGACAGAAGTCGCCCGCCGGGCACAAGGCACCAGCCGGGCAAAAGGCACCCGCGGGGCAGAACGCGCCAGCGGGACAGCAGGCCGTCGGTCCGCCTGCCCCGGCCAACGCCAAGTCCGGTCCCGCCAACGCCCAGCCCGCGAACGGCCAGCCTGGTCCCGCGAACGGCCAGCCTGCCCCGACCACCGGGGTGGCCAAGCCGACCAGGGTGAACGGGCAGCCCGTTGGCACCGGCCCGGTGGGCAACTGGCCCGCCGACGAGTGGCGCGAGCCGCCGACGCTGCGGATGAAGCCCGCCCAGGCTCCGCCAGACCAGCGAAGCTGATCCCATGGCCACCGACCGGCCCGCCGACACCTTGGGCGCCGACGGCCAACCACGCGAACGCCCGACGACACGGCGAACGACCAGCGCCAAGCGCGCGGGCGAGGCGGCGGGCGGCCGACGCGGGCCTGCCAAGCGTCCGGCGCCGAAGGCGCGGGATCAGCGGTTGCCGATCATGCGCAAGCCGGGTACCAAGCAGCGGGCCGACGGGGCGACCCTCGCCTGCTGCTACGCCCTGGCCATGACCTGCATCCCCGCGGGCCTCGTGCTCAAGGGCCTGCCCATGTCGATCACGCCAGGGATGGCGATCGGGCTGGCCATGGGCATCATCTGGTTCTGCGCCCAACTCGTCACGACGCTCGGGGTGGCGAAAGGGCGAAACGCCGCGCGGACCGCGCTGTTCCTCTTCGCCAGTTCGCAGTTGGCCACCTACGGATACGCGACCTACGGCTATCTGCCCTCCGACGAACTCGCCGCCGCCGACCGGACCCTCATCACGTTGATGGCGGTGTTCTCCGTGGGGCTCGCCGTGTGCGACGGGGTGCGCGGGCTCGACCGGCTGGACCGGCTGCTCAAGGTGATGATCGGCGGCGCCACGTTCATGGCGGCCGTCGGGATCCTGCAGTTCTCGCTGGCGCTGGACCTGACCCAGTACCTCTCGTTCCCCGGGCTCAAGGCGCAGGGCGAGATGTCGTTCGTGTTGGAGCGATCCAACTTCCGCCGTCCGGCGGGGACCTCCGGCCACCCGATCGAGTTCGGCGTCGTCTGCGCGATGACGGTCCCGCTTGCCCTGCACTACGCGCTACGGGCGTTGGACCACGGCGGCCCCGCCAAGCGGTGGTGGTTCTGCCTGGCGATCCTGGCCGTGGCGTCGATGCAGTCGCTGTCCCGGTCGGCCGTGCTGGGGCTGGCGATCGCGGCGATGTTCGTCATCCCCGCGATGCCCAAGAAGCGGCGGGTCCGGGCGCTGGGCGCGATCGTGCTGTTCCTCGTGGCGATGCGGGTGATGGTGCCCGGCCTGGTCGGCACGCTCTACAGCCTGTTCACCAGCATCAGCGTCGACCCGAGCGCCGAGAGCCGCAGGCGGGCCATCGACCGGGCGGGCTCGGAGATCTCCGAGCACCTGCTCCTCGGCCGCGGCATGGGCACCTACCTGCCGGAGAAGTACGGCTGGCTCGACAACCAGTATCTCGGCACGCTCGTGCAGAACGGCGTCATCGGGATGCTGCTGCTGATCTTCCTCTACGTCGCGGGCTGGTACTGCTGCCTGCGGGTGCGGCTGGCCAGCAAGGACCCGAAGATTCGCGACCTCGCCATCGCCATCGCCGCGGGGATCGGGGTGCCGGGGATCTCGTCGGCGACCTTCGACCTACTCGGCTTCGCCGTGGCGACCGGCTTCACGTTCCTGCTGGTCGGCGCCGCCGGGTCGCTGTGGCGCACCGTGCAGGACCAGAAATCCGCGGAACCGCAACACTCGGCCGCCCAGTCCGATGAACCCGATGAACCTGATGACCCGGACCAGCCGGACCGACCGCACAGAACAGAGGTAACCGCGTGACCGCCGAAGCGCCGGAAGAACCGACGATCGGCAGCAAGGTCGGCCGCGGCGCGGTGTGGAGCCTGCTCAACACCGTGGTGCTGCGCCTTGGCACGCTGATCGCGGGGATCGTGCTGGCCCGCATCCTGACCCCGGCCGACTACGGCGTCTTCGCCGTCGCCCTGGTCGCGATGACGCTGCTGCAGGCGTTCAACGAGCTCGGCGTGAGCCTGGCGCTGGTGCGGTGGGAACGCGACGTGCGGGAGTTCGCGCCCACGGCGATGACCATCGCGGTCGGGTTCAGCGTCGCGCTCTACGGCGCGGTGTGGTTCGCCGCGCCCGCGTTCTGCGAGCTGATGGGCAGCCCCGACGCGGTCGGGGTGATGCGGGTGCTGTGCCTCGCGGTGATCTTCGACGGGGTGGCGGTGGTCCCGGCCACGATCCTCAACCGCGAGTTCCTCCAGCGGACCCGGTTCCTGTGCGACGCGGCGGCGTTCGTCGTCGTCACGTCGGTGACGATCTCGCTGGCCGCCACCGGGTCCGGGCCGATGAGCTTCGCCATCGGGCAGATCGCGGGCAACCTGGTGTCGGTCACCGCTTACCTGCTGCTGTGCCCGGTGAAGGTGCGGCCGGGATGGGACGCCGGGATCGCGCGGGACCTGGTCAAGTTCGGCCTCCCGCTCGCGGCGGCCAGCCTGCTCGTGCTGTCGGTGACCAATGTGGACAAGATCGTCGTCGGCTCGATGACCGACGCGGTCGCGCTTGGCCTCTATGTCATGGCGTTCAACCAGTCGAGCCTGCCCTTGCAGGTGTTCTCCGAGGCCGCGCGGCGGGTGTCGCTGGCCGGATTCTCGCGGCTGGTGCACGACAAGCGGCAGCTTGAGGAGGCGCTCGCGCGCGGGGTCGGGCTGCTGATGGCGGCCTCGGTCCCGGTGTGCGCGCTGTTGGCCTGCTACGCCGGACCGATGCTGCACGTGGTCTACGGCGGGCAGTGGACCCCGGCTGCGATCGCGCTGCAAGTGCTCGCCGCACTCGGCCTGCTGCGGATCCTGCTGTTCATCGGCTATGACCTGCTCGTCGCCCTCGACGGCAACCGGGTCCTGGTCGGCCTGCAAGGGCTGTGGCTGGCCGCCATACTCCCGGCGCTGATCGTGGGCACTCAGGTCGACGGCATCCGCGGCGCGGCGATCGCCCAGGTCGTCGTCGCGGCGGTCGTCGTGGTGCCCGCGTTCGCGTGGGTGATCCGGCGGCGCGGCATCCGGCTGCTGCCGTCGCTGCTGGCCTGCCGCAGGCCGTTCGCGGGCGGGCTGCTGGTGGTGGCCTCCGCGCTCGCGGTGCGTGAGATGTTCGACAGCTCCCTGGCCCAGTTGCTCATCGGCGGTCTCGTGGCCGCCGCCCTCTACTTCCCGGTGGTGTACCCGATGCGTGCTCTGCTCCCTGGTCGCGCCCGTGCGGAGGTGGTCGCGTGACCACCCCGACGAAAGACCGCGGCGGCCTGTCGGCGGTCGTGCGCCGCTCCCTGCGTGACGCGTTCGGCCTGTGGCCGATGCATGAGGCCAAGACCCGGCTGAGGCTGGGAAAGCGGGTGCCGGAGCTGCGCCGCTTCGAGGACGGCGAGGTGGCTCGACTGTCCACAGTGGTCGGAGACCGGCCCGCGACGCTGGTCGCGACCGTGATGCCGACGTACAAGCGCCCGGAACTCCTGCCGCTCGCGGTGGAGTCGGCGCTGGCCCAGACGGTCACCGACCAGCTGGTGATCGTGGTGGACGACGGCGGCGGGCTGCCGTCGCTGCCCTCGGACCCTCGGCTGGTCGCGGTGAGCCTGTCGCGAAACTCCGCTGTCCTCGGGCTGGTCCGCAACGTCGGGATCCGGCTCACGCGGTCGAAGTACATCGCCTTCCTCGACGACGACAACACTTGGCGCGAGGACCATTTGGAGAAGGCCTTGGCCACCCTTGGCCGGGGCGCGGACCTGGTCTACTCCGCCGTCGAGCGGCGGCTGGCCGACGGCACCGTGCTCGACGTGCTCTCCGAGCCGTTTGACCGCAAAACCCTGATCGACGGCGATCCGTACGTCGACTCGAACTCCCTGGTGATCCGCCGGGCGCCGGACGTGGTGTTCAGCCGGATCCCGCGGGTCAAGGCGACGCTGCCGAAAGAGGACTGGGAGTTCGTCCACCGGATGTCGCGGACGCGGGTGGTCGAGCACGTCCCGGAGCCGACGGTCCGGTACCTGGTGAACGAGGCGAGCTACTACACGCAGTGGAGTTCCGGCGACGCTTGATTCGCGGACCTGGGACGAGTTACGGCCCGTCCCAGGTCACCGCGTCGATCAGGGGCGACCAGGCGGCGTCCGGGAAGCGGAGGGTGCCGCCTTCGGGGTTCTTGGAATCCCGGACACGGACTGTGGCGGTGTAGGCGACCTCAACACAGTTCGCTTGAGAGCTGCTGAAGCTCGACTTGCGCCACTGTCCGTGCATCCCGTTTCAGCCCCGTTCGTAGTCTGCCGCCAACATGGTCAGAAACTTCACCGTATCGGCTGAGTCCAGCGCGAACTTCATGAGCTTAGCAGCGGCGTCATGGAACAACTGGGTGTGATCGGGAGCGTCCAGGAAGCCCGCCACCGCCAAGTGCTCAAAGTAGACAATGGGCGGGACGTCCTCTCGGAATCCCATCATCATGAACGCGCCCGGAATCGGATACCCCCAACGTCGGAACGGGATCACGTGGATATCAATGTTCGACTGCTTCGCTCGTTCGATAAGCCAATTGACTTGTCGAATCATGGCCTCCGAGCCCCCGTAAGTCCGGCGCAGAGCGGCTTCCTCGATGACCGCCGTATACCGAGGAGCAAGGCGAGCCCCGAGGACCCTCTGCCGCGCCAACCTGGCATCGATGCACGCATCTTGATCGTCCCCGGCGACTCCCTCAGCGGTATGGACGGCCCGCGTGTACTGCTCGATCTGCAGGAGTCCAGGGATGTAGTCGAAGGCAGCATCAAACATGGTTGCCGCACGTGCCTCGAACGTGACGAGGGGCTTGAGCAGGCGCGGGAGCCGATCACCGGCCTCAAGCCACTCTGGCGCGTCCAGTCTGTCCGCCAGTTCGAGGATTCGCTTCCGGTCCTCCCCGGTCACCTCATAAAGCGCCAATAGTCCGGCTATATCGGTGATCGGGGAGAGCCGTTTGGCGTTCTCCGAGCGATTCAAGGTCGGTGCGGAAAGGCCGATCCCGAACGCGGCCTCCTTTGTCGTCTTCCCGGTCCGCTCACGAGCGGCCGCCAGTTCCATTCCCAAGGCCCGCATCCGAGCGGGCAACCGGTTGCTGATCACCCATCCATGAGACCACCCATCCCACAATCCGCAACGCGCACGATCGGCTGATCCATTTCGCCGCCCGAAACACGCCGCGCGGGAATCGGCCGCGTCGCTTACATTCGCGCACGTGACTGATCCCGAGGTGTCCGCTCTCATCGCGTTCCTCGTCGGTGGGCTGCTGTCCGTGCTGCTGGTCGTGCCCTACATCGCGTGGAGCTATCGCAGGCGGGGCGAACTCGGCCTGGGGCACGCGCTGCTGGCGTTCGGGTTCCTGGTCTACGCGATGGCACTGTGGACGTACACGCTGCTGCCCGTCCCCGACACGACCCCGCAGTTCTGCGCTGAGAACGCGGTGCGCACGATGCAGACGCGGCCGTTGCAGTTCTTCGCGGACATCCGCAGGGACCAGGTCGGCACGGGTGTCCGGGCGCTGCTGCACAACCCGGCGTTGCAGCAGGCCGTGTTCAACGTGGCCCTGTTCGTGCCGCTGGGGATGTTCGGCAGGCACCTGCTGCGGCTGCGCCCGCTGACCGTGATCGCCCTCGGCGCGGCGGTGTCGCTGTTCATCGAGGTCACCCAGCGCACGGCGGTGTGGGGCCTGTTCGCGTGCCCGTACCGGCTGTTCGACGTCGACGACCTGATCACCAACACCCTCGGCGCCGCGCTCGGCCTGGCGCTGGCGCCCGCGCTGCGGCTGATGCCGGGTCAGAAGGTCCGCGCGGCGGCCGACGAACCGCGGCCGGTGACGACAGCCCGCAGATTGCTGGGAATGGCCGTCGACCTGGTGTCGGTGGCGCTGCTGGGGGCGACCTTCCAGGTCGTCTACAACATCGTCGCGGTCGATCTGCTCATCGAGACCGTCCCGGACCAGCACCGGCTGCTCACCATCGCCGCCCCAGTCGCCCTGCTGTTGGTGCTGGTGCCGATGTTGGGCAACGGCGGCACGTTCGGCCAGCGCGTCGTGCTGCTGCGCCCAGTCGGCCCCGACGGCGGCAAGCCGGGGCTGGGCCGAATGCTGGCGCGGTTCGCCGCGGGATCGGGTGGCTTCTTCGTGCTGGAGTTCTTCGGGGTGTCGCTGCTCGGATTCCTCCTGCTGGCCGTCAGCGGCGTGATGGCCTGGCGGCCCAAGGACCACCGCGGGCTGTCCGGCGTGGTGGCGGGCCTGCGGGTCGTCGACAGCCGGGATGCAACCTTTCGGGAGCCGGCGAGCGTGATTAACACGTAGCTACGCACCCAGGGGGTTTGATGAACGTCCGCGACCAGGATTTCGCCGAGTACTTCGCGGCGAAATCCGACGCGATGCGCGGCACGGCGTACTTGCTGTGCGGCGACTGGCATCGCGCCGAAGATCTTGTGCAGACCACGTTCATCAAGCTGTTTCGCGTGTGGAACCGGATCGGTGAGTCAGGCAGGCTCGACGCCTACACCCGGCGGATCCTCGTGCACACGTTCCTCGACGAGACCCGGCGCGGGTTCTTCCGACGGGAACAGGTGACCGACGAACCGGCGGACCGGGCGGTCGAGCAGGCCGGGCCGGAAGACCGAATGGTCCTCGTGCGGGCACTGGCCAGAGTGCCCGCACGGCAGCGCACCGCACTGGTCCTGCGGTACTGGGAAGACCTCTCCCTGGAGGAGACCGCGCAGGCGATGAAGTGCTCGACGGGCACGGTCAAGAGCCAGACCTCCCGCGGCCTCACCGCACTGCGCGGCCTCCTCCCCGCCCCGACCGCTTCCTTCTGAGAGGGACCCATGAACGAGCAGGACCTGCGCTCCGCGCTGCGCGCCGAGATGTCCGCCGCCACCCGCCCACCGTCGATGAACGGCACCGAAGTCCTCGACGCGGCCCGCCGCGCCGACCGCAAACGAAAGGCAGGCCTCGCGGGCCTCGGCGCCGCCGGGGCCGTCGCGGCGATCGCCGCCGGAGCCATGCTGCTCCCCGGCCTGGGCGGCACCGACACCGACACGATCGCCATCGGGGCGCCCGGCAAGACCACGTCGGCCACCACCGCGCCACCGACCAAGACCTCGTGGCCCAACGGGCAGCCGGACCGGACCGCGACGGCGGGCCCGCGCTACGACCGGGCGGTCGAACTGCTCGACTTGCTGACCGACGCCCTGCCCAAGAACTACTCCGAAGAAGACGGGTGGCACCAAGCCCAGTTCGACCAGTACGACGGCGACCGTGAGGCCTGGGAGTACGCCGTGACCATCAAGAGTGAGGTGAAGCCCACCGTGATGGCCACGGTCTTCACCCCGGGGAACAGCCAACCCGAGACGCCATGCGCCCGAGAAGGCTCGCCGATGCGGTGCGAGCCGCTGATGGTGGACGGTAAGCAGGTGTGGATCGTGACCTATGGCCGCAAACCCGCGCACGTGGCCCCAATGCTCGGCGCGTCGTACCGGCACCCAGACGGAACCGTCGTCCAGATCTCGATGGAAGGCAACAGCGAGTTCCCCTTCACCAAGCAGGCACTCGCCGAACTCACCGTATCGTCGCGGTTCGCCCTTTCCTGATCTCAGACGATCTCGTAGGCGCGCGACGTCGCCCTGCGGTGAGTACCACGCTCGGCCAGGGTTCGCGCTACACCCCGGTCTGTTCCCACCGGAACACCCGAGCGTGCTGCCGGATACGTCGCGCGGGGGCGGTGAGGACGAGTGGTGACAGCGTCCTCGCCGCCTTGGTGCCCAGGCGTTCCCGCAGCTTGAGCGTGTGCCACTCGGGCAGTGACGCCGCCTCCGGGAAGGTCTCCACGGCGAAGTCGACCAGCTCTTCGACCGGGGATTCCTCGGTGATGCCCTTGTCATACGCCCGACCGGCCCGCCGCAGAGCGTCCTTGGCCAGGACTCGGCGGACCTGGCGGTCCAGGTCGGCCTTGTCCTTGAGCTGGCCGTCCATCCGGTCGACGATCGAGACGTAGGCGGCCAGGCGCTGGCGCAGGTCGGCGACCTGGGAGGCGTAGTAGGCCGCCGACATGTTGTTGCCGTGGACCCGGTAGTAGGCCTGGTCGACGCCGCGCAGGTAGCCGACGTCGGTGTGCAGGGCGAAGCGCATCCACATCTCGATGTCGCCGGTGTGGCGCAGTTCGGGGTCGTAGCCGCCGTACTTCTGCTGGACCTCGGTGCGCACGACCACCTCCGGCGAGGTGATGCACCCCTCGCCGAGGGCGAACCGGCGGCGGAGCCAGGAGTGTCCGTTGTAGACAGTCCAGCCCTTGTCCGCGGTCCTGGCCTGGGGCAGCGGCTCGCTGCCGTCCCAGTGCAGGGGCCTGCCGTAGACGAACCCGACCTCCGGGTGCGCGTCCATCAGCCGCGTCGCGCGGCTGAGCGCACCCGGGGTCAGGGCGTCGTCGGCCGAGAGGAGAGCGCAGTAGTCCGCGCTCGCCCACTCCAGCAGACCCTCGTTGTAGGTGGCGATGTGGCCCTTGTTGCGGGCGTGCTCGACCACCTGCACCCGACTGTCCGCCGCGGCCAGTTTCCTGGCCACGTCGGCACTGTCGTCGCCGGAGGCGTCGTCGATGACGAGCACCCGGACGTCGACGTCGGGCTGGTCGAGCACGCTCCGCACCGCGGTCGGCAGGACGGACCCGTACTTGTAGCACGGGATGACCACGTCGACGCTGGCCACTGCTTTGCCCCCTGGAACTCGGTTACGGCTGGGTCGTTACGAAGGTTGCGTCGACCCAGTAGTTCGATCCGTTACCCGAGCCGTTCGGGAACACACCGCCGCCGCCGTACTGGTACACGCCGTTGGGCCCGGGGCCCGTGCTCGCGGGGCCGGTCAGCGGCCCGTTGACGCGGTCGGCGTTGAAGTACTGCGTGGTGTAGCCGTAGCGGCCCGCCGAACCCCAGAACGAGGCCACGTAGGTGGACCCGGCCGTGACCGCCACCGGGGAGGCGAAGGTCAGGGTCTGCCAGCCGCTGCTGCTCTCGTTGGTGTACGTGCCGGTCGCCAGTTGCGCGCCCGCGTTGGACCACAGGGTGCCGGTGTGCGAGCCGGGGTCGCCCGCGGACTTGTAGAACCGGACTCCGGTGATCCACCCGTTCTGCGCCACCTGGATCCGGGTGCCCAGCTCCACCGGCGAGTCGGTGGCGAAGTTGCCTGGCGCGTCGGTCGGGCGGAACAGGGTGCACGGGCAGGCGCCAGCAGCACCGGTGGTGAAGGTCCACGTGTACGCCGCGGGCATCAGGTTGCCCATGCCGTCACTGGCCCGCACCGATGCGGTGAAGGTGGCGCCACCCGCCAGCGCCGAGGTCGACGCGAAGGTGACGCTGCGGTTGTCCGGCGCGAGCTGCGTGGTGCCGGAGACGGTGCCGACGCCGTTCTGCGTCAGCGAGAACGTCAGCGACGCCGGGTTGACCGGCTCGGAGAAGTTCGCCGTCACGCCCGTGCCCGTGGACACGCTGGTGGCGTTGTTCGCCGGGTTCGTCGAAGTCACCGTGGGCGCGGTGGTGTCGGCGCCCTGGGTGTCGATGGTGACGTCGACCCAGTAGTTGTTGGCGTTGAACGTGCTCGACGGGAAGCCGCCGCCGTAGACGTACACGCCGTTGCCACCCGAGGCCGGGGACGTCGGCGCGGTCAGCACACCGCGGCCCGCGCCCTGGCCGGCGAAGAAGCCCGAGTCGACCGAGTAGTGGCCGGTCGGCGTGCGGTAGGAGGCGACGTAGGTCTGGCCCGCCTGGATCTGCACGGGGCTGGCGAAGGTCAGTGTCTGCCAGCCGGTCGCGGTCTCGTTGGTGAACGTGCCGGTCGCGAGGCGCTGGCCGGAACTGGTCCACACCGAGCCGGTGTGCGTGCCGGTGTTGGCGAAGGACTTGTAGAAGCGCACGCCGGTCACCGTCGCGTTGGTCGCCACGGTGAACTTCACGCCCAGTTCCACGTCGCTGGCGTCACCGGCGTCGACCGTGGCGGGAACCTTGGTCTTGAACAGGTTGCACGGACACGGCGCCAGTGCGGTCCCGGTGGTGAAGTTCCAGGTCCTTGGCGCGGCCAGCGGGTTGCCGTAGCCGTCGGTGGCGTTGAGCGTCACCGAGTGCTGCGTGCTCGCGGGCATCAGGTCGGTCGGGCTGAAGGTGACCACGTTCTCGTCCACGCTCACGGTGCCGGGGACCGGGTTCCCGGCCGCCTGCACGGTGAACTGGACGCTGCCCGGGTCGACCGGCTCGTTGAACGTCGCGGTGATGCCCGCGTCGAGGTACACGCCGGTGGCGTTGCTCGCCGGGTTGGTCGAGTTGACCACCGGCGGGGTGTTGTCGGCGGTGTCGGTCGTGACGATCACGTCGACCCAGTAGTTGCCGCCGTTGAACGAGCTGTCCGGGAAGCCGGAGCCGTACCGGAACACGCCGTTGCCGCCTGCCACGTTGCCGGTCGCGGGCGCGGTCAGCGGGACGATGCCCGCACCCTTGCCGTTGAAGTAGCCCGCGTCGACCGAGTAGCGCCCGGTTGGCGCGGTATATGAGACGACGTAGGGCTGGCCGGAGCGGATCTGCACGGGTGTGGCGAAGTTCAGCGTCTGCCAGCCGCTGGCCGACTCACCGGTGAACGTCCCGGTGGCCAGGCGCTGGCCCGCCGACGACCACAGCGACCCAGTGTGGGTGCCGGTGTTCGTCGCGGCCTTGTAGAACTTCACGCCGGTGACGGTCGCGTTGACCGAGGTGTTGAACTTCGTGCCGACCTCGATAGCGGCGGTATCGCCGCTGTCGACGGTGGTAGGCGTCTGCGTGCCGAAGATCGTGCAGGGGCATTGCTGGGCGCCAACGGTGACGTTGACCGTCACCGTGTTGCCGATCGTGGCGCCGTCGTCGGAGGCGCGAACCTTGATCGACACCTGCCCGAGCACGCTCGGGGTCCAGGCGTAGGACCAGGTGTCCAGGCCGGTGGCGCGCTTGTAGGTGGCGCCGCCGTCGACCGAGACCTCGACCGAGGCGACCTTGCCGCCGCCGACGTCGACCGCGGTGCCGGAGATGGTGCGCGGGGTGCCCGCGGGCACGGTCGAGCCGTTGGCGGGACCGCTGACGGTGACGGTGGGACCGGTGGTGTCAGTGCTCTTGGTGGCCTGCACCATGCCCGCCATCAGCGTGCGCGGCTGCGCGCCCATGTCGGCGAGCATGTTGATCGTGGCCTGCTGCATCGCCGGGGCGACCGGCGCGGTCGGCGGGGCACCCGCCGGGAAGGTGTGGTCGGAGTCCAGACCCCAGGACCACTGCACCGTGGCCGCGCTGAACACCAGCGCGTTGCTGACCTGGTCGCGGTAGAGCGTGAGCTTGTGGTTGGCCGGGCCGCCGCCGTACAGGTGCCCGTAGTCGAGAAGCAGCTGTCCGTCATCGACGGTGACGGTGGTGTCGGACATCGGGATCGAGCCCGCGGGCCGCAGGTGGTCCGGGTCGCTGTCCCACTCGTAGCCCAGCGTGCCCGCCGGGAACGTCGTGGTGCCAGTAGCGGTGGCCACGGAGGTGTTGCGCCAGAAGCGGTTGCGGCCGAAGGAGGCCGGGACCTGCAGCGAGTCGGCGCGGTAGCCGTTGACGTAGAACAGGGTGCCGAGAAGCTCGTTCTCGGGGCGGCCCGCGTCGGACGGCGGGGACTGGCGCGGGTCGCGCCAGGTGCCGGTCCACTGCGGACTCGGGTCGATCTTGGCGCCACCGGGGGCCTTGGTCTCCTTGTAGCAGACCATGGTGCGCAGCGCGGTGTTCGAGCCGTCGATCGAGTTCTCGAACCTGGTCTTCCAGAACCACGAGTTGCCGGTGAGGAACATCAGGTTCACGCCCGCGGCCTTGGCCTGTTCGACGCCGAGGCGCTGGGCGGCATTGACGTACTCGTCGTGGCCGGAGGAGATGTAGACCTTGTGGTTCTTCAGCAGCGCGGGGTTGCGGGTGACGTCCACACCGGACAGGTAGCTGACGTCGTAGCCGTTGCGCTCCAGGAACCGGACGAGCGGGTACTCGGCGTTGAGGAAATTCGACGTGCCCGCGTTGCGGTACGGGCGGTTGTAGCTGACCTTGAACGCGCGGCCGTCGGGCGATCCGCTGAAGCCGCCCTCGTAGGTGTTGAACTCGTTGATGCCGGGGCGGTCGCCGTACTTGTTGTATGCCTGCCAGGTCTGGTCGGAGGTCTGCACGACGATGTCCGACGTCGACGAGTCGTTGCGCACGACGAACGGGTACTGGCTGGCGCCCGCGCCGTCGTTGCGGACGAAGTTGGCGACGTAGAAGCCGGGCGTGGCGGTGCTGGGCACGAACCAGCTCGCCGAGACGCCCCAGTTTCCGCAGTCGACCAGGCCGGTGGTGGACTGGTAGGCGCACTGCGGCTGGTTCTGCGGCAGCGGCACCGACGGGGTGAGTGTCTGCTGCTTGCGGCCGCCCATGCCCTGGTACCAACCGAGCCGGACGATATCGACCGAGTAGTTGGTGCTCGGCGTCTTGATCTTGAAGTCGAGGCGCTGTCCAGGCTGGACGCTCGTCTGGGTCGCGAATCCCTCGATATCGCCATAGTGGCTCTCAATGAACCAGTCGTCGCGTGGGGTTCCCGGCTTCGAGTTCTCACACACGACCGGGTTGGTCGGCGCGTCACACGGCCCCGCCAAGGCCGGTGATGCGACGAGCACAGGGAGTCCTACCGCGACGAGAAGTCCGGCGAGTACGGCGCGCATACCGCGCAACGTCCGCCCATGACCGCGTGCGTCGTGCATCGCACGGTCCATCCGAGCCTCCACGGTGCGTAACCGTAAGTAGTAAGAACGATCGGGGGCAATCCAGGCATCACAGACCCGCGCGGAGACGCGCGTGTCCGATTGATCTGGATATCGCGCCTTCATCCCACCCCGTTACCCCTGTTGGGGGAAGGGGATTAGGTCCTGTAGATCTTGACCGATTGGTGATCGTGGGGTCGCGCTAAGCGATCTCCGCGAGACCGTTTCCGTCCGGTGACACGGTGTAGTCGCGTAGGCACTCCGCACAGTGCAGTACTTCGTCCAGGCGGGCGCCACATTCGCACACCCACCCCTTCTGACGTGCGGGATTGCCCGCGACGAAGGCGTGCGGTGGCACATCGCGGGTGACCACCGACCCAGCCGCGGCGAATGCGTACCGTCCTATTTCGACACCGCAGACGACCACGGTGCCCGCGCCGAGGGTCGCGCCATGCCGCACGACGGTCTCAACCAATTCGTCGGGCCCTTTGCGAATTGCCGCCCGCGGCCGGAAATCGTTGGTGAACAACACGTTAGGACCGAGGAAGACTTCGTCCTCACAGGTCACTCCACTGAAGACCAGGGTGCCGTTCTTGACCGTCACCCGGTCACCCAGCGCAGCGCCCGTCTCGACGAAAGCGCCGTCGCAGATGTTGCAGTCGCGCCCGACCTTGGCGCCCGGGAGCACGTGCGCGAAGGCCCAGACGCGGGTGCCCGCGCCGACCTCGTCGCTCTCGCAGAGTCCCTTGTGATGGACGAAGACCTCGGCCTCGGTGGTCGTCATGACCGCACCGGCTCTCCGACGAGCGAGTCGGCCAGCACCGAGACGACCCGCTCCTGCTGCGCGGAGGTGATCTCCGGGAACAGCGGCAGGGACAGGATCTCGCCCGCGATGAGCTCGCTGGCCGGGAAGGCGCCCACACCCTGGCCCAGGCCCGCGAACGCGCCGGTCAGGTGGACCGGGGTCGGGTAGTGGATGCCCGCGCCGATGCCCGCGGCCTGGAGCTTGGCCAGCACCGCGTCGCGCTCGGCGACGCGGATGACGTAGAGGTGCCACACCGGTGTGTTGCCGTCGGCGACGACCGGGGTGAGCACGCCGTCGAGGCCCGCGAGGAGCTTGTCGTAGCGCTCGGCGGCGGCGCGGCGGTCGGCGTTCCAGCCGTCGAGCCTGCGCAGCTTCGCCGACAGCACCACGGCTTGCAGCGTGTCGAGCCTGCTGTTGAAGCCCAGCACCGGGTGCTCGTACTTGCGCGGCGAGCCGTGTGCGCCGAGCAGGCGGACCCGCTCGGCGAGGTCGGCCCGGTCGGTGGTGACCGCGCCCGCGTCGCCGTAGGCACCGAGGTTCTTGCCGGGGTAGAAGCTGGTCGCGGCGATGTCGCCGAGCGAGCCCGCCCGCACGCCGTGGCGCTCGGCGCCCTGCGACTGCGCGGCGTCCTCGACGATGGCGACGTTGGGCGGCAGCAGCGCCCGCAGCTGGTCGATCTGCGCGGTCTGGCCGTAGAGGTCGACCGGGAGCACCACGCGGGTGCGGGTGGTCACCGCGGCCGCGGCGGCGGTGACGTCGATCAGCGCGGTGTCGGGGTCGCAGTCCACCAGCACGGGCGTCGCGCCGGTCCGGGCCACGGCCTCGGCGGTGGCGATGAAGGTGTTGGCGGGCAGGACGCACTCGTCGCCGGGGCCGATCTCCAGCGCCCGCAGCGCCAGTTCCAGCGCGTCGGTGCCGTTGCCCATGCCGACGCAGTGGGCCACCCCGGCGAACGCGGCGTACTCGGCCTCGAACGCGGCGACCTGCGGCCCACCGACGAAAGCGGTGCGCGCTAAGACTTCCGACCAGCCCGCGGCCACCTCGTCCGCGACAGCGGCGTGCTGGGCGGCCAGGTCGACAAGGGGAATGTGGCCGGTCATACGAACTCCTGTGGTCTGTTAGTTAGCTGGAGCGGTCTAGTCGCTTCGCTGGGACGCCTACCCACGTCTCGCCGTCCGGTACGTCGGACAGCACGGCGGCGCCCATGCCGATGACGGCTTCGGCGCCGACGCGGACGCCCTCGCGGACCATCGACCCGGCCCCGAGGTAGGCGGCCTCGCCGATGGTTACGTTGCCGGACAGCGTGGCCCGGCCAGCGAAGGTGCTGAAGTCGCCGACCGCGTCGTCGTGGGTGAACAGGACCATCGGCATCACGATTACGTGCGCGCCCACGTGCTGCGGCGCGGTGACGACGGCCCCGGCGAGCAGCACGGTGCCCTCGCCGAAGGTGACTCCCGGCGCTATGGACGCGGCGGGGTGGATCAAGGTTGCGTAGCGGTCGGCGGGCAGGCCGAGCTTGCCGACCAGTGTGCGCCGTCCGGCCGGGCGCGTCGACCGCGCGACACACACCAGCACGGCGGCGTCGGGGTGGTCATGCACCAGCGCGGTCGGGCCGAGCACCAGCAGTCCGTCCACTTCGGACCCGTGGCGCTCCGGCGCGTCGTCGACCATGCCGATGGGCTTCCACAATTCGGGCAGCGCCCGCGCGGCGGCGAGCACCTCCCGCGCCAGGCCCCCGGCGCCGACCAGCAGCAGCGGGCGGTTCACGCGCCCGCTCCGCGGATCAGCTCGCGGTGCCAGACCTCAAGCGACAGCAGCGTCCAGAGTCGCGGCTGTTCGTTTCGGGTGCCCGCGTCGTGCTCGCTGAGCAGCTTGCGCACCCCGGCCGGGTCGAGCACGCCCGCCACGAACGACGACGGGCCGGTGAGCAGGTCGTTGGCCATGTCCTTGAGCCCGTCGCGGAACCACGCGTCGAGCGGGACCTTGAAACCGGACTTGGTGCGGTCCACCACGTCGTCGGGCAGGTAGCGGCGCGCGACCTCCTTGACCACCCACTTCGTGGTCCCCTTGCGCACCTTGACCAAGCTGGGCAGCCGGAACGCCAGCTCCACCAGCCGGTGGTCGAGGAACGGCGGCCGCAGCTCCAGCGAGGCCGCCATCGACATCCGGTCGCCGCGCTCCAGCAGGTTGTCGGCCAGCCAGGCGTGCGAGTCGGCGTAGAGCATCCGGCGCAGCGCGTCGCCGCGGCCGCGCTGGTAGGGGCCCAGCGCCGAGCGGGCGGCCGGGCCGCCGAGCAGTGCGGCGCGCTCGCGTTCGGTGAACGGGGCGAACCAGCCGCGCATCCGTTCCCCCGCACTGGGTTCGGCCAGCGCGCGGACGGCGATGCCGAGTTTGGCCTTGGACGCGGGCAGCGCCCGGTCGAGCCGGGGCAGCACCGCCCCGCGCACGGCGGAGGGCACGATCCCGGCCCAGCGGGTGAACGCGGCGTGCCGGTGCTTGGGGTAGCCGCCGAACAGCTCGTCGCTGCCCTCGCCGGACAGCACGACCTTGACCTGCTGCCTGGCCAGCTCGGCCAGCCGGAACACCGCGACGTCGGCGGGCTGCGACAGCGGCGCGTCCCGGTGCCAGCTCAGCTTCGACCACGAGTCCTTGAAGTCCTCGGCGGTGACGATCACCTCGTGGTGCTCGCTGCCGACGATGCCCGCGACCTTGCGCGCCCAGTCCAGCTCGTCGACCCGGGGGTCGCCGAAGCCCGCCGAGAACGTGTGCAGCCCCTCGCCCTGCTTGGCCTTGGCCGTCAGCGCGCAGATCAGGCTGGAGTCGATGCCGCCGGACAGGTACGCCCCGACCGGCACGTCGGCGACCAGCGCGTCCTGGATCGACGCGTCGAGCGCCTCGGCCACCAGCCGCACGGCCTCGTCCGGGGTGACGTCGAGGGGCTCGGCCCGCGTCGGGATCTCCCAGTAGGCGCGCAGCCGGATCTGGCCGTCGCGGCCCAGGGTCAGCCGGTGGCCCTGCGGAAGCTTGCGCACGCCGTCGACCAGGGTGTGCGGCGCGGGTACCGAGCCGTGGGCGAGGTAGTCGTGCAGGCTGGCCTCGTCGACCCCGCGCGCCCCGATCGCCGGGAACAGCGCCTTGATCTCCGAGGCGAACGCGAAGATCTTGTCGTCGGCGTAGTAGTAGAGCGGCAGGATGCCCATCCGGTCGCGCACCAGGTGCAGCTCACCGGAGTCGGCGTCGTGCAGCGCGTAGGCGAACTGGCCGCGCAGCTCCCGCACGCTGTCGATCCCGCTCTTGGCGTAGAGCGCGAGGATGGTCTCGGTGTCGCCGCCGGTCCGGAACGGGTAGTCCACTGTGGACCGGAGCTGGCGGTAGTTGAGGATCTCGCCGTTGAACGCGATGTGCGTGCGCCCGCCGTGACCCGGCATCGGCTGGACCGACGCGCCCAGGTCGATGATCGACAGCCGGGTGTGGGCGAAGCCGACACCGCCATCGGCCCAGGTGCCCGAGTCGTCCGGGCCCCGGTGGTGCAGGCGCTTGGCCATCTCGGCGAGCACACCGGGGTCGACTGGGGACCCGTCGAGGTGCCGCATCCCCGCGATTCCGCACATCGTTAACGCTGCCTCTCGGCCAGGTTCATCAGCTGCCGCGCCCGCGAGTCCCACGACGCGGGCAGCACCGACTCGCGCCGGGCCGCCGCGGTGGACTCGCCGCCGTCGGCCAGGGTCCGCCGGACCGCGTCGATGAAGCCGTCGTGGCCCTTGTCGGCGATTCTGATCCGGTCGGCGTAGTGGTGCACCTCGGGGAAGTCGGTGCTGACCACGGCCAGGCCGAGCGCGAGGTACTCCTTGAGCTTGATCGGGTTGGCGTGCTTGATCCAGTCGTTGTCCAGCCACGGCATCAGCGCCACGTCGAACCCGGTGCCGTAGGCGGGGATCTCGGCGTAGGGGCGGAAGTCGAGCCAGTGCACGTTCGGGTACTTCTCGAACCGCTCCATCGAGATGGTCGCGTCGCCGATGAGCACCAGCGAGCAGTCCGGGAACTCCTGGGCGATGCGTTCGAGCAGGTCGAAGTCGACCAGGTAGTCGTCAAGGCTGCCGAAGAAGCCGATCCTGGGACCGGGGATCGCGGCCAGGTCGGCAGGCAGCTCGGCCCGGCGCTGGAAGTGCTGCAGGTCGACACCGTGGTCGAGGAAGTAGCCGCGCTCGCCGGTGGCGACCGCGTCCTCCTGCTGGAGTTCGCGGCTGACGTAGAGCACGTGGTCGGCGCCCGCGAGCAGCTTGTCCTCCAGCGCCGCGATGGCGACACCGTCGGCCTCGGGGAACGCGGAGTGCCGGTCGGACCGGTTGAACAGCAGGCCCCGGCGCGGCATCGGCTCCACGACGTCCCACGCGGTGGGGATCGTGGCGACCACGACCGGCGCGCGCATTCCAAGAAAGACACAGACCGCGCGCACCTGTGCGCGGACCAGCGTCGCGTTGAGCCTGCGCTGCCACGGCTTGCTGTAGAACGGCAGCGGCAGCGGGGTCATCACGTGGTAGCCGGGCACGTCGGGCAGCGGGCGGCGGACCAGCTTGGCCACGCTGCCCAGCTTGCGCAGGATCCGGCGGGCGAACTGGGTGCTCTTGCCCGGCGTCGGCATCCGCAGGCCGATGCTGTTGACCAGCAGGACCTTGCGGTGCTCGGCGACCCGGGTCATCAGCTGGAAGTCGGAGTGGGCCTGGTTGTGGTACCACCAGTCCTGCGCCGAGAAGCAGACATAGGGCGGGCGGTCACCCGGCTCGCCCAGCGGCTCCGGCCAGCGGCGCAAGGTCAGCAGACCGCGCAGCGCGGCCTTGTGCGTCGCCGATCCGCGCGCCGCGCGGGGCAGGCTGTTGAGCACGACGGCCAGCCACATCAGCACGGCGGCGGCCCGGCCCTGGCGTTCGCGGTGCAGCCGGACCTTGTTGGTGGCCAGCAGCGACCACAGCCGCGGCGACGTCGTCCCCTCGCCGCCGAGGTGCACAGCCTGCGCGGTGGGTTCGTAGCGGACCGCGAAGCCCGCCGCGCCCGCGCGCAGCATGAAGTCGGTTTCCTCGGAGTAGAGCAGGTAGCGCTCCTCCAGCGAACCGGTCACGTCCAGACATTCGCGGGTGACCAGCCAGGCCGCGCCGGTCGCCCAGTCCACGGTCCCGGCGCGCTCGTAGGCCCGGGGGCTGGTGATCGTCTCGCCCAGCTTGAGCCTGCCCGCGCGGTCACCGCCCAGCACGGCCTCGCCGAGCGCGCGGAGCACACTGGGGGTCCGGCGCAGCGAGTGCTGCAACCGACCGTCCACATCGGTCAGTCGCGGCGCGACCACACCGACGCCCGGACCCACGGCGGCGCGCAACGTGGCCACCGATCCCGGGGCGAGACGGATGTCGGCGTTGAGGACCAGCACGTCACAGCCCTCGGCCTGCGCGATGCCCTCGTTGACGCCCGCGGCGAACCCGTCGTTGTCGGTGCGGTGCACGACCTTGACGTCGGGATCGGTCGCGGTGACGACCTCGGTGGTGCCGTCGACGGAGGCGTTGTCGACCACGATCACCCGCGACTCGCCGACGCCCGTCAGGGCGGCCGGGAGCGCTCGCAGACAGTCCGCGATCACCTCGGCGGAGTTGTAGGTGACGATCACGACCGCGATCGGGCGGGTGTTCACGACTTCACCAACTCGATCGCGTCGGCCAGCGCGGAGACGACCAACTGCTGGTCGGCGTCGGTCAGCTCGTGGTGCAGCGGCAGGATCAGCGACCGCCGGGCCAGCAGTTCCGTGCCGGGCAGCGGGCCGTGCGGGTGCCCGGTGTAGGCGGGCTCCAGGTGCGCGGCCATGATCCCCCGCCGCGCGGAGACACCCGCGGCGGCCAGCTTCGACAGCACGTCCACCAGCTCCGGGGCGCCCTCGGGCAGCTCGACCCAGAACGACTGGTAGTTCGTGGTGCCGTGCTCGGGATCGGCGACCGCGCGCAGACCCAGCGGGGCCAGCAGCTCGTGGTACCGGGCGGCCATCGCGCGGCGCTGCTCGACGATGCCGTCGAGCCTGCCGAGCTGAACCAGGCCCATAGCGGCCTGGATGTCGGTCATCCGGTAGTTGAACGCGGTCTCCACATAGGACTCAACGACGGCACCGCCCGCGGCGTGACGGTCGGCGGCCGACATCGACATGCCGTGCTCACGCAGCCTGCGCAGGCGGACGGCCCACTCGGGGTCGTCGGTGGTGACCATGCCGCCCTCACCGGTGGTGAGCAGCTTGCGCGGGTGGAACGACCAGGCCGCGAGCAGCGCGCCCGTGCCCACCGGGGCACCGTCGAGCGTCGAACCGGCGGCACACGCGGCGTCCTCGACCACTGGGATCTCGCCCGCGGCGGCCCGGATCTCCCGGACGTTCGCGGGGACACCTCCCTGGTGCACCAGCATGACGGCCTTGGTGCGCGGGGTGATCGCCGCGGCCACGGTCGCGCCGGTCAGGTTGCCGGTCAGCGGGTCGATGTCGGCGAAGACCGGGGTGGCGCCGCAGTAGCGCACCGCGTTGGCGGTCGCGATGAACGACAGCGACGGCACCACCACCTCGTCGCCCGGCGCGACGCCGAGCAGGTGCAGGCACAGGTGCAGGCCGGTGGTGCAGCTCGACACGGCGACGCCGTGCGCCGCGCCGACCCGCTCGGCGAAGGCCTGCTCGAAAGCGGCCACCCGAGGACCCTGCGCCACCCAGCCGGAGCGCACGGTCTCCGCCACGGCGAGGGCTTCCTCCTCGCCGAGCAGCGGCTTCATGACCGGGATCGCCATCAGACGGAAACCTTCTTCTCGGCGAGCCACCAGTCGACGAGCCCGCGAAGGCCGTCATCCATCGTGATCTCCGGGCGCCAGCCCAGGTCGCGGTCGGCGGCGCTGATGTCGGCCAGCCGCCGGGTCACGCCGTTGACCTTGCGCTCGGGGCCGTGCTCGACGCCGAGCTCGGAGTCCATCGCCGCGAGCAGCGCCTCGGCCAGGCCAAGCAGGCTGGTCTCGTGCGCGCTGGCGATGTTGTAGACCGTGTCGGTCACGTCGGCGCGCGCGGCCAGGATGTTGGCGCGGGCGATGTCGTGCACGTGGACGAAGTCCATCGTCTGCGCGCCGTCGCCGAAGATCAGCGGGGCCTTGCCGTCGACGATGCGCTCCATCCAGCGGATCAGGACCTCGGTGTAGAGGCCGTGCACGTCCATCCGCGGGCCGTAGACGTTGAAGTAGCGCAAGGCCACGTAGTCGAGGTCGCGCATCGACTTGAAGCTGCGCAGCATGCCCTCGTTGAACGCCTTCGCCGCGCCGTAGAACGTGTCGTTGTTGTACGGGTGGTGGCGCTCGTCGGTCGGGAAGGTCTCGGCCAGGCCGTAGACCGACGCCGACGACGACGCGACGACCTTCTTGACGCCCGCGTCGGCCGCCGCCTCGATCACCGTGAACGTGCCGTCGACCAGGCACTCCAGCGCCAACCGGGGCTCCTCGGCGCACTGGGTGATCCGGATGGCGGCCAGGTGGAACACCAGGTCCATGCCCGCGGTCAGCTCGCCGACCAGCGAGCGGTCGTTGATGTCGCCGTCGACCACGCGCAGCCGGTTGCCCGCCGCCGCAGCGGCCTGGGCCAGGTTCTCCTTGCGGCCTCGCACGAAGTTGTCGAGCACGACGATCTCGGCGGCGCCCGCGGCGACGAGCTGGTCGACCACGGCCGAGCCGATGGTCCCGGCCCCGCCGGTCACCAACGCCTTCTGACCCTCGATCGGCTGTGCGGTGGTCATGCGTTGACCCCTTCGGTGAAGTCCGCGCCGAGGACAGGCATGAAGGCGCCGCCCTGGCTGAGGCTGGCCGAGGCCGCCTCAAGGATGGACAGGACCTGCAGGCCGGACCGGCCGTCGGTGAGCGGAGGACGCTTCTCGGTGATCGCGGCGTGGAACTCGGCCATCACCGCGCGCAGCGCTTCCTTCTCCGGCAGCGCCGGGGCGACCATATCGCCGACCCGGTAGGACACGATGGTCTGGGCCCGCTTGTCGTCGCCCAATTCAGCGGCGTCGGTGCGGTCGACGCCGCGGTCGTAGATCGAGAGCCGCTGGGTCGGGTTCAGGTCGTCCCACACGACCGTCCGCGCGGAGCCGCCGATGATCATCGTGCGGATCTTGGTCGGGGACAGCCAGTTCACGTGCACGTGCGCCATCGCGCCGCCGGTGAGCAGGATCGTCAGGTGCGCGACGCACGCGCGGCCCGCGCCGATCGGGTCGGACCCGTGCGCGGCAACCGAGAGCGGCTGCACGCCCTCCGGCAGGATCGACAGGAAGATCGACAGGTCGTGCGGGGCGAGGTCCCACAGCACGTCGACGTCGGGCTGGACCAGACCGAGGTTGATCCGCACCGAGTCCAGGTACTGCACCGAGCCGATGCCGCCGCCCTGCACGAGCTCGCGCAGGTGCGCCACGGCCGGGGTGTAGCAGTAGGTGTGGTCGAGCATCAGCGTCAGACCGCGCTCGTCGGCGGCGTCGACGAGCTGCTTGCCCTCGGCGTAGGTCGCGGCGAGCGGCTTCTCGACGAGGACGTGCTTGCCCGCCTCCAGCGCCGCCATGGCCACCGGCAGGTGGGTCTTGGCGGGGGTGGCGATCGCGACGGCGTCGACAGCCGGGTCGGCCAGCACCTCGTCAAGCGAGTCGGACACCTTGACCGTCGAGTACTCACCGAGGACCCGGCGGGCCCGGTCGGCGTCGAGGTCGCACAGGTATTCCAGGCGCAGACCAGGTGTGGCCTGCGCGTTGCGGACGAGATTCGGCCCCCAGTATCCGGCCCCGATGACGGCTAGCCCGATGGTTCCCACGCTGTAGATCCCCTTTTGGTGTGTCCCGGCCCCCACCGGGTGTCCTTCAGTACGCTCCCTGGCCGCTGAACACGGCCCGGAAGGTCTTCCACAAGATCACCGCGTCGAGCGCGAGTGACCAGTCCTCCACATAACGCAGGTCCAGGCGGACCGAGTCGTCCCACGATAGGTCGCTGCGCCCGCTGACCTGCCACAGCCCGGTCAGCCCCGGCTTCACGAGCAGCCTGCGGCGAACGTCCGGGGCGTACCGCGCGCTCTCCTCCGGCAGCGGCGGCCGCGGCCCGACCAGCGACATCGATCCGGTCAGCACGTTGAACAGCTGCGGCAGCTCGTCGATGGAGTAGCGGCGCAGCGTCGTGCCGACGCGGGTGATGCGCGGGTCCTTGCGCATCTTGAACAGCAGGCCGTTGCCCTCGTTCTTGTCGGCGAGCTGGGCGACCAACTTGTCGGCGTTCTTGACCATCGTGCGGAACTTGATGATCGTGAACTCGCGGCCGTCCTTGCCGACGCGGCGCTGCTTGTAGAACGGCGACCCCGCGTTGTCGATCACGATCGCCGCCGCCACCACCAGCATGAGCGGGGACAGCAGGGTGAGCAGAATGGCCGAGCCGACCTTGTCGACGATGTCCTTGACGACCCGGCGCACCCCGGTGAACGACGGCGCCGAGACGCGCAGCAGCGGCATGCCGAGCACCGCGTCGACGTGCAGCCGCGGACCGGCGACCTCCATCAGCACGGGAGCGACGACCATCTCGGCGCCGCTGCCCTCCAGCTGCCAAGCCAGTTTCTGCAGCCGCTTGGGCGTCCAGTACTGGTCCGGGGTGACCGCGACGATGCGGTAGCCGCCGCGGCGGACGTGGGTGGCCAGGTCGGAGAGCTCGCCGACCACGGACACGCCTTCGAGGTCGCTGTCGAACTCGGCGAGGCCGTCGCGGGTGCAGACCGCGTCGACCCGCCAGCCAAGGTGCGGGGTGGCGCGGGTGCGGCTGATCAGGTCGCGCACGGTCTCCACGCTGCCCGCGGCCATGACCGGCAGCAGGCAGCGACCCTCACGGCGCGCGCGGTGCAGGAACTGCCGCAGCGCGTACCGCATCGGGAAGGCGACCAGCGCGGTCGCCGGGATGACGATGAAGACCCACGGCCGGATCGACTGGATGTCGAAGAGCAGGCCGCCGAGTGCCAGCACGACCGCCGCGGCGGCGATGCCGCGGCCGAGCCTGCGGAACTCCTCGGCGCCTTGGCCGAGCACGGCGAGGTTCCATGACCGGTTGGCCATCAGCGAGCCGAGCAGCACCACGAACGTCGCGCCGCCGATCATGGCCACGCTGGGGCCGGGCACTGTGCTGCCGGAGACCAGGCTGCCGACCACCAGCACCCCGAAGAGCATGGCGAACAGGTCGCCGAGGATCACGCCGGTGCGGTAACGCGGCTCCCACCCGGCGACAGGTGGCTGGCCCGGCTCCCCAGCGGGCAGGACAAGTCCGGGTGTCCGCGCACGACGGACCCGCTCAGGCGCGGGCCATAACGTCGCTCGTCTGCGTGGAAACCCCACTTGGTCACGCATCGTGTATCCCCCGGTTCGGCCGGATCGGGCGTGCACGGGCACAGGGCATCCCCGCGGGCCCTAGTGCGTCTGTTGGAATTGCCTAGGTTGCGCCATCCGTCCGAGCCGCTTTGATCGGACTCTGGCTGCGTTAGCTGATTCGTTTCCCTCCCCGCCGTCGTTACACGGAGGGTTAGTTTCTTGGTAACCCGTTTGACGGCACGGGCCGTTGCCTGGCACCGCGCTACACGCTGCGTAGTACTCAGCGTTGCCTGTTCTTGATACTTTCGCGATCAACTTCGCAGGTCAACGTACTTGCCATGATCTCTTGAGACAGTCCATAGAGGACCTTCTAGCACGTGACTAAGCGTATATCTGGACCATGAACACCGGGCTGACCACGCACTGTCGCGACACCTGGTCCGCCTGGTTGATCGCCACGGTTAGTCCGTTCGATCAAAGCCCGGTTGACTATTCACTAACCACCGTATGGCCTGATTTCATGGCCTGGACCAGGGAATTTTCCCGTCGCGCGACCGCGGACGAGGCCATCTTGCCGATCACCGGGTCAGCCACGGAGCGTGATCAGACTCTGGTTAGTATGGGAAATCCTCACCTTTGTGCGTTGGCCCACACCCGCTCGGCCCGAGGCCATCGAGCCGATCACCGCGGGCGACGAAGCGCCTACCCGAGGGAGTTCACTCTTTCGAGTGAGGGCCGAAAGTCCCGGACAGCGAAACGGACCCCGGAGAAACCCTCTCTCCGGGGCCCGCTCGTCAGGTAAGCACGCGCTTACCGGCCAGTCAGGATCGTGATCACTCCAGCCGTGACAGCCACATCGGCGGCCTGATCGAGAGCTCTGCCACCCAGACCGGTCGGCGCATCATCGATCGACCCGACTGAGACAGAAACGCCCCTCCCGGTCACGGGAGGGGCGTTTGCCTGTTCAACACTGTGGCCAGGGGCGGGGTCGAACCGCCGACCTACCGCTTTTCAGGCGGTCGCTCGTACCAACTGAGCTACCTGGCCATAACGCCGCCACAAACCAAACCGGTGCGACCCCGGTGGGATCCTTTCGATCCCACCGACACCGCACCGCGGATGTAGCTTGCGACCCAGACGGGACTCGAACCCGCGACCTTCGCCGTGACAGGGCGACGCGCTAACCAACTGCGCCACTGGGCCTTGCTTACTGCTGTACTGCTTGTCACTTGTACTGCTGTCACTGCCTAGCTTTACTGCGTACTCCCAACGGGATTCGAACCCGCGCTGCCGCCTTGAAAGGGCGGAGTCCTAGGCCGCTAGACGATGGGAGCCCGACCACCGCTCGGGCGGACCGATCGACTGCGCTTCCAGTGGCCACCGTTTCCGGTCTTCGCTGGGAGCAAGGCATAGCTTAGGGCACACCCCCACTGGTCTCCAAAACGGGTTACCCAAACCGCTCTGACCTGCGCGAACGCCGCCCAACTCGGGCCCAACCGGCGATCAGGAAGGGCGCGGGCCGCGCAACGCGATGGGATCGGCGATCGCGGGAGCTGTCGAGCGACCGCGACAACCGACCCTCGTGCGCGATGTCCATTTCAAAACGGCGTCATCAAACAGGCGGACGCGTCGGGCGTCACGCTCGATCAAGCATGATCACAGACGGTGAATACGGCCGAAGATCCGCGAAATAAACGATCTTCCGAGCTCGTCGTGAATCCGCGATAGGGGTGGCGGCCGCTCCGGAAATTAGCTAGGACCCGCCGCGGAATTCCTTGATCGAAAACGACCGCGGGGTGGCGGCACCCGCCCCGCGGCCGTCGTCGATCGGCTACCTGCGAACCGCGGGCAGCCCGTCGTCGCCGTCGACCAGCCCGAGCATTTCGAGCAGTTCACGGCAGTCCTTGACGTTTGTCGAGCCGCGTGCGACGGCCAGCCTGGCGCGTTGCACCTGATCGTCGGAGACCCGCGCCGACTCACCCGACCGCGGAGCGGGCACGCCGGTCGAGAATTGCCCGGAGGTGCCCAGGCTGTCTTGCTGCAAGAGGAACGACCGCACTTCGAGTGACCCGCTCATAACGCCTCCCCGAATTGTGTTGGCGTGAGGCTATGAGAGAAGTCGCGGCGCTCACAGCCCCCCGCAGAGTGAACCGTGGGCACACTCGGTAGCGGTACGTGATCGATTTACCCAACGCACCCCCAGGTTTGCCAGAGGTTCACCGGCACGTGGGCGGCGAACTCGCCACCCCGTACCCCCTAGGGGTATAGTCGGTGGCGTTCGAACCACCCTTCGAGAGGACCGCACGTGTCAGTTCAGACCGTTTACACCGTCACCGGCATGACTTGCGGCCACTGCGTCAGCTCGGTGACCGAGGAACTGTCGGAGGTCTCCGGCGTCACCGATGTCGCCGTGGTGCTCGAGACCGGCGCGGTCACCGTGACCAGTGCGGACGCGCTGGACCGGGGCCAGATCGAGGCCGCGGTCACCGTTGCGGGCTTCCAGCTCACCGCTTGATCGACCACGCTCGACGGGTCTTTACCGCGTCACTTGTCGCGATGCAATGCGAACTTCAGGTGAACATTTTCCCTCGAATTTTCCCACTCAGCCCCTCCCGCAGGACGAGTGCGCGTGCAACAATCGTGGTGCTGACAAACCCCCGGTCAGCGCCTGTGGAGATCCCCTCCGGCCCCCGCGTTCCTCCCCCTGGCGCGGGGGCCTCTCCATGTCCGCAGGTCAGCGCGGTGCCCGCGGCGAAGGTGGGCAGGTTCACCCGGCCGTGCGGTGTGTCGCCGGTCACAACGCGCGCGGCCTCGCAACCTGTTCGTTATCCTCTTCCGGTGCCATTTCCCTCGTTTGGACGTAGCCGAACCGACCTCAGAGCGGTCGGTACCAACACGGGTCGCCACCGCACCGTGCAGCGCGAGCAGAGCGAGGAGCTGCTGCCCGACGAAGAGCTCGAGTCATACCTGGCGGCCCTGGCCCCGGACGGCGACGCCGAGACCACCGCCTCCGGCAGGCGCTTCGGCGGCGCCGAGGTCTACCAGCTGCGCCTGTCGCTGATGGCCAACGAGCGCCTGCGCGAGCTGGCCGCCTACCGGCAGACCTCCCCCATGGCCCTGGCCCAGGAGTGGGTCATGCAGCGCCTGGAGTGGGAGTCCCAGCAGCTCCAGCGTTCCTGACCGGTTCCCCACCACCCACCACACATCAGCCAACGCGAGAGCCCCCCGGTCGTGGGCGACCGGGGGGCTCTCGCGTGCTTGCGACTACTTACAGCGGGACGACGTTCGTGGCCTGCGGGCCCTTGGTGCCCTGGCCGACCTCGAACTCCACTCGCTGGTTCTCCTCAAGGGACCGGAATCCCTTGGACTGGATCTCCGAGTAGTGCACGAAGACATCGGCGCCACCATCATCCTGCGCGATGAATCCGAAGCCCTTCTCGGCGTTGAACCACTTGACAGTGCCCTGTGCCATAAAACCTGCCTCCATCGCAGGAGCTTAGGGCTGCACCGTGCAGCCCCGGGCCGCCCTCGGGCGGTGTTCCCGCCCATTGCGACGGAAAGCAGCGCGCCCGCGTTCTCGTTCCGCGAGCGTGGAAAGCACGAACACAGAAGCTACGGCCTGCAGGGCAAAGAATATCGAGATGTCGTGGGCCGCACTACGGCCTGACGGGCACCCCGCTAGTCCATGCGGGTGATCTGCTCGGACACGCTCCGAACAGATCCGGTCGCTCTCGGGCCAAGATCACCTCCGGGTTAAATGTGATGCGCGTCACAGGTTTGTCCAGCCAACTATTCCCTCGGCGAAGACGTCGTTAGAGATGTCAGGTTTCGGGGGGAAGGGGAGCGGCGATGGACAGGCGCGGACACTCGGGGAGAAGGTGGCTCCCGGCGGCGCTGCTCGGCGCGGGACTGGTGACGGTCCTGGCTCTGAGCGGCTGCACCACCACCGGCCCGGCCACAGCGGCGTCGGCCAACGGCGGCTCGGTCGGACAGGGGAAGCGGTCGGTCAAGATCACCGCCTCCCCGGAGGGCGACGCCAAGGACGTCGCGCCCGGCGGCCCCATCGCGGTTACCGTCGCCGACGGAACCCTGGAGCAGGTCACGCTGACCAACGCGGAGGGCAAGAAGGTCAAGGGGGAGCTCGCCGCCGACAAGAAGTCGTGGACGGTCGGCGAGGACCTTGGCTACGGCAAGTCCTACACCTGGTCCGGCTCGGCGATCGGCGAGGACGGCAAGACCGCCGAGGTCTCCGGCACCTTCACCACGGTCAAGCCCAAGAGCCAGATCAAGGCCAGCATCAACACCGGCGACAACCAGACCTACGGCGTCGCCATGCCCATCGCGGTCACCTTCGACGCGCCGGTCAAGGACAAGGCCGCCGCTCAGAAGGCGATGAAGGTGGAGACGTCGGTCCCCACCGAGGGTGCCTGGGGCTGGCTGAACGACCGCTCCGCGCACTGGCGGCCCAAGGTGTACTGGGCGGCCAACACGAAGGTCACCGTCACGGCCGACCTGTACGGCGTCGCCATGGGTGGGGGTGCCTACGGCCGCAACGACGTGACCTCCACGTTCACCATCGGCAGGCGCCAGATCGTCCAGGGCAACACCCAGACCCACCGCATGGTCGTGGTCACCGACGCGGGCCAGACCGCGGACTTCCCGGTCAGCTACGGCCTGGAGTCCGACCCCGGCCGCGTCACCAAGAGCGGGACGCACGTGGTGATGAGCAAGCACGCCACGTACTCGATGACGAACCCCAAGTACAACTACTCGAACGTGGTCGTCCCGTGGGCGGTCCGAATCTCCAACAACGGCGAGTTCATCCACGGCTACGCCCCGTCGATCTACGCCCAGGGGAAGCAGAACGTCAGCCACGGCTGCATCAACCTGGCCCCGGCCAATGCCAAGATCTACTACGACACCGTGCTCCCCGGCGACCCGGTGGAGATCACCGGCAGCACCCAGCAACTCGGCGCACAGGACGGCGACTACTACGACTGGGCCCTGACCTGGGAGAAGTGGCAAACCCTCTCAGCCGAATCAGCTTGATCTAAACACCCGAGGCCACCGTCGAAGCCGCAGGACTTCGGCGGTGGCCTCACCATTTCCAAGGCACACCAAACCGCACCCTCCGCCTGAGCAGCATCGGGTGAAACTGGGCGATCACGCTGTGTCTGGGGGGACGACGGCCCCTAAGCTGCTTGGCGTGTGGGGTGCCTTATCCGCCACCGCTTTTTCCCCACAGGGGCCGTCGTAGGGGCCCCGGGCACAGCGTGATCGCCCAGTTTCACCCGATGGTGCGGACCCCGGCGGACCCCCAACCCACAGCGTGTGCCAGGCCACAAAGGACACCGACTTACGCTTCAGTGATGACCCGCCTCCGCGAACCGTGGCCCCCGGTGGCCACCGAGATGCCCGAACGCCACCCGGACGCACCGGACGCGGGCACCGACCTCCCCCCGCACTACGCCTTCTGCTTCGGCTGCGGCGACGAGGCCGAGGACGGTCTCCAGTTGCGCGCCCAAGTCGGTGCGGGCCACTCGATCCTCTCCAAGTTCACCGTCACCGAGGCCCACCAAGGCGCCCCCGGTCTGGCCCACGGTGGCCTCCTGGCCTGCGCCTTCGATGAAGCGCTCGGCACCACCGTCGGCAACCTGCTGCGCACCCCGGCCGTGACCGCCAAGCTCTCCACCGAGTTCCTCCGCCCCGTCCCTGTGGGCACCACCCTGTTCATCGACGCCCACCTCGACGGGCAGGCGGGCCGCAAGGTCTACGTCAGCGCCGACGGCAGGATCGACGCGCCGGATGGGCCGGTGGCGGTGCGGGCCACGGCGTTGTTCGTGGTGGTCGATCTGAGTCACTTCGTCACCCATGGGCGCAAGGAAGACCTGCGGGCCGTGACCGAGGACCCGAGTCTGCTGAGCCACCGGCCGTTCGAGATCAATCCGTAGGCTGACAGCGTGTTCTTCCTTATCGTCTTCGTCGTCTTCACCCTCCTGCACCTCTACCTGTGGAAGCGGCTGGTCCGCGACACCGCTCGGTCCAGGCGGGCCAGAGTGGCTGGGGCGACGGCGGTGGTCGGGCTGGCGGTCCTGGCCGTGGCGTCCCTCGTGCTGCCCAGGTTCATCGGGATCGAGGCGGGGCGGTGGCTGGCCTGGCCGGGCTACCTGTGGATCGCGCTGATGTTCTACATGTTCGTCGCGCTGCTGGTGCTCGAAGTGCCGCGGCTGGTGCTGCGGCTGCGGGACCGGGGCAAGCCGGTCGACGAGAGCCGCAGGCTGTTCCTGGCCCGCGGCGCGGCGGTGGTGGCGGGAGTGGCGGCGCCGACGGTCGTGGGGGCGGGCATGGTCTCGGCGCTGAGCGCACCCGAGGTCAAGCGGTTGACGGTGCCGATCCGCAGGCTCGACCCGGCGTTCGCGGGGTTCCGGATCGCGGTGGTCAGCGACATCCACCTCGGGCCGATCCTGGGCCGCGCGCACACCGAGCGCCTGGTTCGGATGATCAACGAGACCGAGCCGGACCTGGTGGCCATGGTCGGCGACCTGGCCGACGGCACCGTCGCCGAACTCGGCCACGCCGCCGAGCCGCTGCGCGACCTGGTCTCCCGCGAGGGCACGTTCTTCGTCACCGGCAACCACGAGTACTACTCCGGCCATGAGCAGTGGATCACTGAGCTGGACCGCCTCGGCCTGCACTACCTGCGCAACTCGCGCACCCAGATCACCCGCGGCGGCGCGTCGTTCGACCTGGCGGGCGTGACCGATGTGACCGGCGAGTCCTTCGACGACGGCCCGGACTTCGGCGCTGCCCTGCGCGACCGGGACTCGGCCAAGCCGGTCGTGCTGCTCGCCCACCAGCCGGTCCAGGTCGAGTCGGCGGCGCGCGCGGGCGTCGACCTGCAGCTGTCCGGCCACACCCACGGCGGGCAGCTTTACCCGTTCCACCACATCGTGAGCCTCCAGCAGCCCGGTGTGTCCGGGCTGTCGAAGGTCGACGACACCTGGCTGTACGTGACCAACGGCGCGGGCTTCTGGGGTCCGCCGGTCCGGGTCGGGGCACCGCCGGACATCACCGTGTTGGAACTAGATGATTGATTCCTAACTATCGCCTGGTATCGGCTGGTCCACGGCGTCGCTGCCAAGGCGCAGGGACAGCGCGCGTACCGGGTTGTACGTGGCTGTTCCTGCAACGCGGGCAGCGGCGTCGTGGGCCGGTCGAGACCTGGTGATAGTTAGGAATCAATCATCTAGGTGAGGGTGCGCGGGCGGATCGCGTTGGCCCGGTCGACCAGTTCGTGGCGCTGCTCGGTAGTGCCCGCCAGCCGGGCCAGCGCCCGGTAGCACCGCTCCAGCCCCAAGCGCAGCTCGCGTTCGGACAGGTCGCAGCCCAGCACGCTCGACGTCCCTGGCGCGGCGCCTGGCTTGCCCGCCTTGACCCAGCCGTGCGCGGCCTCCAGCACCTCCGCCGACAGCCGCGTCCGGCGCTCGGCGTCCAGCGCGAGCCGCTCCAGCCGCTTGGCCGCGTCGTGGATATCGGTGATCGGCGCCGACGCGGCATTGGTCTTGATCTTGATGGCGGCGACCTGGGCGGCGACGTGGTGGCTGGAGGTGTCCGGCACCGAGTGCAGCACCTCGATCGCCCCGTTGCGCGCGCCCTGGGCCAGGTAGACCCGGGCCAGGCCGAACGCGGCGCTGACGTAGGAGTGGTCGGTGCGCCAGACCAGCTCGTAGAACCGGGCGGCGGCGAAGTGGTCGTTGTCGAACTCGGCGCTGACCGCGAGCGCCAGCTTGGGCGCCATCTCACCTGGCACCGCGTCGTAGACCCGCTCGAACGACTCCCGCGCGGCCTTCGGCGAGCGGCCCGCGAGCGCGATCAGCCCGCGGTACCAGTGCGGCCGCCAGTCGGCCGGGTCGGTCACCAGCTTGCGCGCGGAGTCCAATTCGGACGACGCGGCCCGCAGATCTCCTTGCTCTATCCGAGCTTTGACCAGCCGCAACCGCACCTCGACCGAATCCTGCGGCGCCGCGGCCAGCGCGGCGACGAGCTCGGCGGGCTCGGTCGCGGTGATGCTGGCCAGCACCGCGGCGGCGTGGTCGTCGGTGTCGACGAGCGGCAGCGGCAGCACGGTGACGACGTCGCCAGGGGCCGGGGTGGGCAGCGGATCGGCTCCCTCGGCCACGGTCGAGCCGAAGGTCCTGGTCTCCACACCGAACACAGTGGACAGTCCGGGCCGGGGCCTGCCGGTGCCCAGCGCCATGACCTCGCGCAGCACGCCGGTCAGCTGGTCGGCCATGTCCTCCGCGGAGGTGAAGCGCTGCGCGGGATCGGTGTGGGTGGAGCGCTTGAGGACGCGGTAGAAGCTGCCGAACAGCGCGAACAGCGGCTCGGCGTCCGGGCCGGGGAGGGTGTGCTTGAAGCGCGTCGTGTAGCCGGCGAACTCGATCGAGAGGACAGCGAGGGTGCGGCCGACCGTGTAGATGTCGGAGGCGACGGTGGCACCCTCGGTGGCCAACTCGGGCGCGGAGTAGCCCGCGGTGAAGAACAGCGGGCTCTCATAGTCGTCGGTCTTGCGCACGGCGCCGAGGTCGATCAGCTTGAGCTGCTCGCCGTGCTGGATCACGTTGTCCGGCTTGAGGTCGCAGTAGAGCATGTCGATGCTGTGCAGGTAGCCGATGGCGGGCAGGATCTCCAGCCCGTAGGCGATCACCTGCCCGATCGGCAGCGGCTCGGCCCGCCCCGCCTCGCGGTGGTGCGAGAGCGCGAGCTGGCGCAACGACTGGCCGCCGACGTACTCCATGACGATGTAGCCGACCTCGGACCCGGTCACCGGGTCCGGGTGCTGCACGAAGTTGTAGATCTTGACGACGTTCGGGTGCTCGACCTCGGCCAGGAACCGGCGTTCGGCCACCACGGAGGCCATGGAGGTGGCGTCGCCGGTGTCGATCATTCCTTTGAGGACGACCCAGCGGTCGCTGACGTTGTGGTCCTTGGCGAGGTAGATCCAGCCGAGGCCGCCATAGGCGATGCTGCCGAGGACCTCGTACTGCCCACCGACGAGGTCACCCTGGAACAGGCGCGGCCGGAAGTTGAACGCCTGCCCGCACTTGCCGCACTCGCCCTCGGCCGCACCGGGCTCACCGTCGACGCCGCGGCCGACCTGCGCCCCACAGTTGTTGCAGAACCGCTTGTTCTCGGCGACGACCGGGTCGTCGAGGACGGCACTGGCCGGATCCTTGACCGGCACGACCGGCACGTCGACCAGCCCGGCCCCGAGCCTGCCGCGCCCACTGGACCGCGACCCGGTGCGCCTGCCGGTGCCGGGGAAGGACCCGGAGCCGGTGACCGGACCGGACGACGTGGCGGGCGCGAGGTGGTGGGTGTGCGGCTGCGGTTCCTCCGGCTTGGGCGGAACGATGCTCTGGGTGAGCGTGTGCATGCCGAGCACACTGGTCGGCTGCGGCTCGTCCTCCGACAATGCGGTGTCCGGCAGGACACCTGGCTGCCTTGGCGCCACCGGCGGAAGCGGCGGCTGACGGGATCCGCTTGGCGGGTAAGAGGATCCGGCGCCGGGATGCGTGGGCCGGTTCGCCCCCTGCTCCGGCCTGCCTTGCGGCGGGTAGGGCGAGCCGCTGGTACTCGGCCTGGCCGGGGGTGGCTGGGTCGGCCAACCCTGCGCACCAGGGGGCGGCTGGGCGCCGGAAGGCGGCCCACCCTGCCACTGCCCGGCCTGCCCACCCGGCCGCGGCGGCTGCTGCGCCCCGGTACCGGCACGCTGCGACTGCGGCGCGGCAGAGCCTGCATACGGTGCCGGTGCGGCCCCGCCCGCCTGGTGCGACTGCGGCGCACCAGAACCCGGGTGCGGCGGCTGGGCGGCGTGGCCGTGCTGCGGCCTGCCGGACCACGGCTGCGCGCCCTGGGGCCCACCCTGTTGCTGGCCATACGGGCGCGGTCCACCCGCGCCGCCCTGGGGTGTCCATGGCTGATCCTGCCGCTGCGGGCCCTGCCCGGCGGGCATCGGTCCGCGGGCCGCGGGCCCGGTGCCCGGCCGGTCGCCACTGGCCGGGGTCTGGCCCGCGCGGGTGTCGCCGGGGGCCGTCCACTCGGCGGTTTTGGCCGCGTCGTCCGGGGTTTCGTCTGGTGGAGTCCACTGTGTCATGTGTCAGTCCCGGTACTTCAGCGTCGGGGGGGCGACCTGGCCGACGGCCTCGGTCAGCCAGGTGCCGTAGCTGGTCGCCCAGGAGCCGCTGTTGATCGACTTTTCGAGGACCGCGTTGACGAAGCGGACCATGTCCACATTGGCCTTGGGGATGCCGATGCCGTAGGGCTCCTGGGTGAAGCGGGCGCCGACCATCTTCACGTTGGGGTCCTGGGCGATCATCCCCGCGAGGATCGTGTCGTCCGTTGACACCGCCGCGACCTGGCCCTGTTGCAGCATCAGCAGGCAGTCCGACCAGTTGTCCACGGCCACCGCGACCGGCGGCGCGGGGGATTCGCGGAGTTTGTTGAGCGAGGTCGAGCCCTTGGTGGCGCAGACGCGCTGGCCGCCGAGTTGGTCGACGCCGGTGATCTGGGAGGACTTGTCGACCAGGACGCGTTGGCCCGCGACGTAGTAGATGGCCGAGAAGTTGATGTCGACCCAGCGGGCGCAGGTGGCGGTCATCGTCCGCACGACGATGTCGACCTCGCCCTTCTGCAGGGCGGGGATGCGCTCGGCGGAGGTGATGACCTTGAACTGGACCTTGTTCGGGTCGCCGAAGATGGCCGCGGCGATCTCGCGGACGCGGTCGATGTCGAAGCCCGCGATGGTGTTGCTGGTCGGGTCCCGGAAGCCGAACAGGAACGTGTTCTGGTCCACCCCCGCGATGAGCCGCCCGCGGTCCTGGATGGTGCGCATCGTCGACCCGGCGGGCATCGCGCCCGGTCCGGGCAGGCCCGCCGGACGCAGGCTGGCAGCCGGATCGCACTCGGGCACCTGGGCCGCCGCGCCGGTGGTGGCGGGCGGGTTGACGACCACGCCGACCGGTTCCGGGCGCTGGGCGGAGGCGATCGAGGCCAGGTCGACCGGCCTGCCGGTGGCCGAACACCCGGCCGCCAACAGCGCGAGCGCGAGACCCGCGGTCAGGCGCCTCATTCGGGTCATCGGTACTCCCGCAGTCGTTCGCGGATCCCCAGCGCGACCCCAGCCGCCGCGAGCAGGGCGAGGATGGCGACGCCGGGGACGAGGCCGGTGAGGGCCTGGCCGCCGCGCTTGGTCTGGATGAAGAACTCCTCGCGGCCAGCGTTCAGAGCCGTGATCATGTTCTTGTCGAGCTTGCCGAAGGCGGTCGCCGCGCTGTCCGGGGCGCCGCCGATGGCCATGGCCACCGCGCCCTCGTACTGGCCGCCGTCGTCGAGCTCGCGGATCTTGCGGTGGGCGGCGACCCAGGCGTCGGCGTTCTCCACCGCCTGCTGGACCTCGCCGGACAGGGCCGGGCTCGACGCCAGCGCCTGGGCTTGGTGCAGCAGGTTTCCGTCGCCGTCACCGCTGAAGGTGACGGCGAGTTCCTTCCATTCCTTCTCGTAGCCCGGACCGTCGCCGCGCGCGACCAGGGTCAGCGTCTCGTCGGCACGGCACTTCAGCGAGTTGATCCTGGCCTGCACCAGCACATCCACCTGGTCGGACCCGTTGCGCTCGCCGTCGGCGACCTGCGCGGAACTCACCAGCAGCGCGACCGTGCCCCAGACCAGGGCCACCCCCACAGCCACCGACGCGACCAGCAACCCGACGTTGATCAGCCGGTTCGTCTTGCGCGTCAGGTACAGCTGCGTGGCGATCAGCGCGCCGAGCAGACCCGCGGTCAGCAGCAGCGTGAACCAGGGGAATGACCGCGCCTCGGCTTGACCCGCCTTGAGCCGGTCGAAGTCGATCTCGTAGAGCTTCTCCGCCGCGGGCAGGATCTTCGCGCGCATCAGGCCCGATGCCTCGCGCAGGTAGGCCGCGCCCGCCGGGAAGCCCTGGCGGTTGTTCGTCCGCGCGGTCTCGATCAGGCCGGTGTAGACCGGCAGCTGCTGGGACAGCACGTTCACCTGCTCGGCGGCCAGCGAGTCGTCGCCGACGTCGGAGGACGCCTTGCCCAGCGCCGCGCCCGCCTGGGCGATGTCGTACTCATAGCGGGTGCGCAGGGCGGCGGGCTCAACGCCGCCGGAGAGGAACGCGCTGGCCGCGGTCGCGTCGGCGTCCGACAGCGAGCGGTAGATCAGCTGCGCGGCCGCCGTCAGCGGCTCCCGGTGGTCGACGAGTTCGTCGAGGGTGTCCTGTTTGGTCTGCAGGGTCAGCCCGCCGAACAGGCCGGTGAAGAGGGTCAGCACGACCAGGCCCACCGCGATGACCGACAGCCTGCCCGGCGTGGTCGCCGCGGAGCGGGTCACCCGGCGCAGCGGCGAGACCCGCGTGGCCTCAGCGGTCAACACGGAAACGTCCACGAGGGAACAGTGAACAACACGAACCCGTCCACGACGCCCGCTTTCCCCCGGCGGTTACCTGGCTGTGACGCCAGCTTGGCCTGTCTGAATGAACTTAGTGGCGGTGACCAGCCATCCGCCAGCTCACCTGCGGCGCAGCCGCAGGCACCGAGCGTCACCGCCGCACCCGGTTAGTCCCCTGATTGCTCCCTGGTTCGCCGCGCCCGCCCCTGGGACCGTTGGGACATGACCAGCGACAGCACCGCCAAGTAAGCCCGTGCCCGCCTGGCTTGGCTGGCTGCTGACCGCCGCGTTCGTGGGGGTGGCCGCGCACGCGGTCGCCCGGCTGGCGGGCCCCGACCAGCGGGTCCGCACGGTCGCCGCGTCCGACGCGCTCATGGCCACGGGGATGGCCGTGATGTGCTCCCCGGTCGGCGGACCGCTGCCGATGGCGGGCTGGCAGGCCGTGTTCCTGCTGGTCACGGTCTGGTTCGCGGCTCGCGGCGAGTTCGACCACGCGGTCGGGGGCCTGGCCATGCTCTACATGCTCACCGCGGTCCCGCACTCCCCGCACGCGATGGCGGCGGCGTGGAGTCCGCCGATGGCCGGTGACGCGGCGCTGCCGCTGCTGGGCTGGGTGTTCGTGGCGTACTTCGCGGTGCAGGCCGTCCGCGTCGCGCCGCAGCTGGCCTCAGTCGACCGCCGCGTGGCTGCCGGGTGCCGAGGCGTCATGGCTCTGGGCACCGGCGGCTTGATCGTGGCCCTGCTGTAGCCGCCGGGCGAACAGCAGCGCGACGAGCATCAGCGCGCCGAACAGGCCGAAGGCGAGCCACGGCGTGTCGAGCAGATAGCCGACGGCGAAGGACAACAGCAGCCCGCCCGCGTTGCCGACCATCCACAGCAGCGAGGTGACCGTCCCGGCCGCGGCCGAGTCGGTCCGCTCGACCAACGTGAACGCGACCGGCAGCGCGGACAGCAGCAGGAAGCCGATGGGCACGGCCGCGACGAACCCGGTAACGGCGGCGGGCGCGACGGCCAGCAGCAGGCACGCGACGCCGACGACGGCTCCGGTGAGCGACAAGGCGGTGCGCTCGGCGCGGTGGCGCGCGGCCCGCGGCGGAACGAGCGCGCAGCCCGCGACGCCTGCCACGAGCATCGCCAGCATGACCATGCCCACGACGTCGGCCTTGATGCCCGCGGGCGTGAGCAGCGGTTCCAGCCAGGTGGCCAGCGAGACGAACACGCCCATCCCGAGGAAGACCACGACGGACAGCAGCGGCACCGCGGGCACCTTCCACGCCGCGCGCACCGACACCTGGGGCGCCCGGTCGCCGTGGAACGGCGGCGCGACGCGCAATGCGGTCAGCGCGAGTACCGCGGTGACCACGGAGATCCCAGTGCCGAGGCCGACGACCAGCTCGACGTCATACGGGATCGCCGTGCCGATGCCGATCGCGACGATCATGCCGACGTAGGTCGCGCCCGCGCCGATCGAGATGCCCAGCGGACGGTCGTCCGGCCGCAGATAGCCCGCGGCCACCCGCGTGATCGCGTTGGCGAGGATCGGCTGCGCGACCGCGGCGAGGACCTGCCCGGCGAGCGCGGCGTCGTAGGTGTCGAACACCGTGCGGACGGCCGCGCCGACCGCGAGCAGGACCGTGCCGACGGCCAGGGTCGGACGGAACCAGCGGTCGAGGGCGAACCCGGCCGGGACGGCGAGGACGACGAACAGCAGCGGGAAGATGTTCGCCAGCCAGCCGATCGCCTGGTCGGTGACGCCGTAGTGGCCCGCGGCCATCGTCGTGACGGCGGCGTAGGCCAGCCAGCACACCTGCGTCGCGACGCCGACCAGCGCGAACGCGACGACCACGGTCCAGCGGGAGCTCGGCATCGGGTCAGTGTGAATCGGTTTCATATCTTCGTCAATGGCCGACCTTTACCGAACCCGAACACAGCCCAGGCGGGGCTTTTACCCAGCCCTGTGACAGTCATGTCATCAGATCGTCAAGGGAGGATCACCATGCGGGCAAACAAGTGGGCGGCCGCGGCGGCCATCGCGGTGGGCATGAGCCTGACCGGCGCGGGCGTCGCGGCGGCGCAGCCGAGCGAGCCGGTCACGATCACGCTGAGCCCGGAGCAGGTGCAGCACCTGTGCGAGAAGCGGCTGCCGAAGTCCGAGCAGCGGGTCACCAAGTTGCTGGAGCGGATCAACGCCGACGCGAACACCCGCGGCTCGGTCGCCTGGCTCAAGGCCCGCGCCGAGAAGGAGCGCGCGGCGGGCCGCGAGGCCACGGCGAACCTGCTGGAGGAGAAGGCCGAGCGGCGCGCGGGGCGGGTCGACCAGCTCACCAAGATCAAGGGTTGGGTGACCGACTTCCAAGCCAAGCACTGCGGTGCCAAGTGAAGCGGGCGCTGACGGTCGTCGCGCTGCTGCTGGCGTGCGTGGCGTGTAACGGGGGCACGGGCGGTTCGACCCCGACTACGGGCGACATTGATCAGATTGAGTCCACTCTGGACGCGATCGAGTCGGAGATGGCTGGGGATTAGTCGTTGTGCCTGTTTGGGTGGTTCGCCTTGATTTGGGGACCCCTAGAAATGGGCCTGTGCGGGTCAAAAGGCGAGCTCAAGGAACCTCACCCGCACCGCGATTTTAGGCCCATTTCCCCCAAATCAAGGCGAACCACCCAAACAGGCATCTGACACCGGATCTTGCGGTTGGTGGGCCACGGGTTGGTGGGGCCACAGGTGGGGTGGAGCGATAGGTGTGAGTGTGAGCGGTTGGTGTTGAGCGGATAGGTAGGGTCGAGTACATGGAGTCTCGCGGGCTTGTGCTCGTGGCTGAGGATGACCCGGCCATCGCCGAGTTGGTCTCGCTCTACCTGCGCCGCGACGGGTTCGGGGTGCGGGTGGAGGGTGACGGCCGGGCGGCGCTGGCGGCGGCGCGGCAGGTCAAGCCGGTGGCGGTGATCCTTGACATCGGGCTGCCGCTGCTGGACGGCATCGAGGTCTGTCGCGCGCTGCGGGCCGACGGTGACTGGACGCCGGTGCTGTTCGTGACCGCTCGCGACGACGAGGTCGATCGGGTCCTGGGCCTCGAACTCGGCGCCGACGACTACGTCACCAAGCCGTTCAGCCCGCGCGAGCTGGTCGCGCGGGTGCGCACGGTGCTGCGGCGGGCCAACGGGCCCGGCGCGGCCGAGGTGCTGCACGCGGGCGGGATCCGCCTCGACCTCGGCTCGCGTCGCGTGTGGACGGACGCGGGTGAGGTGGCGCTCACCTCCACCGAGTTCGACCTGCTCGCCCACCTGATGCGCCGCCCCGGCCAGGTGTTCGAGCGGGCCCAGCTCCTGAGCGCGGTCTGGGGCTACGCGGCGGCGGCCGGGACCAGGACCGTCGATGTGCACGTGGCCCAGCTGCGCGCGAAACTCGGCGCGTCCAGTCCGATTAGGACGGTCCGCGGCGTCGGCTACTCGGCGGAACGCCAGTGAGGCGCGGGTCGATCGCGGTCCGGATCACCGCGCTGTGTCTGCTGGTGGCGGGCGTCGTGGCCATCGTCGGCGGGCTGATCTCGGCGCGGCTGGTCGTGTCGACAGCCCGCGAGGTGACCCGGCAGACCCTCTCCGACCAGGCCGACGTGGTGGCGAGCCAGCTCGCCGACAGCAGGATCGGCCTGCGCAGAGTGGTCGACGTGCTCTCCGGCCAAGGCGTCGCGGTGGTGCAGGTGCGGCCCAACGGGAACGTGGTCGGCACCGACGCCACCGCCGAGCGGGCGACCCGGCAGGCGGGCATCACCAACCTGACGGGACCGGTGCACACGACCGTGGAGGTCGGCGGCCGGACGCTGCTGGTGGAGCTGCGCCCGGTCGAGGACCGCGGCGCGATCGGGCTCGTCCGGGAGACCGAGACGGCCAAGAACACCGGCCGCAAGCTGATCGGCAACATCGCCGTCGCGCTCGGCATCGGTCTGCTGGTGGCCGCGGTCGCGGGCCTGATCCTGGCCCGGCTGCTGTCGCGGCCCTTGCGCCGGACGGCCGGTGTGGCGGCCTCGATGAGCCACGGCCGCCGAGACCTGCGCGCGCCCGTCGACGGACCGCGGGAAGTGGCGGACGTGGCGACGTCGGTCAACGAACTCGCCGACGCCTTGCAGCGCAGCGAGGCCCGGCAGCGGGACTTCCTGCTGTCGGTCTCCCACGAGCTGCGGACTCCGCTGACGGCGGTCAAAGGCTTCGCGGAGTCACTGGCAGACGGGGTGGTGACCGGCGACGCGGTCCCGGCGGCGGGGCGCACGATCGGGGCCGAGGCCGATCGGCTGGACCGGCTGGTCAGCGACCTGCTCGACCTGGCCCGCCTCGGCGCGGACGACTTCCGGCTCGACGTGGTGCCCGTGGACCTGGCGGCCTTGGTGGCCGACACGGCGACGGTGTGGGAGACCCGGTGCGCGGCGGCCGGGGTGCGGTTCTCGGTAGAGGCTGTATCCGGACCAGTGTGGGTGAACGCGGATCCGCGCCGGTTGCGCCAGGTGATCGACGGGCTCGCGGAGAACGCGCTGCGGGTCACCCCGACGGGCAGGCCGATGGTGCTCGCGCTGGCGGTCGGGCAAGGCGCCGCGGTGATCCAGGTCCGCGACGGCGGCCCCGGGCTCGCGCCAGAGGAGTACCCGGTCGCCTTCGAGCGCGGCGTGCTGAACGCGCGCTACAGCGGGCGGCGGCCGGTGGGCACGGGCATCGGACTCGCCTTGGTGCACGGGCTGGTCGTGCGGATGGGTGGGTCTATCGACGCGGGCCCCGCCCCAGAAGGCGGGGCCGCGTTCTCTTTCCGCCTCCCCGGAATTCAAAGGTTGGTCGCCGATGACGGGAATGGTGCGGATAGGCGGTAACCGTGGTCGGCCGCCGCCCCGGTTTGGTCAGTGGACAGTTCTTCCCAGAGCGAGCCAGACGCTTACTGCGTGGCGTCCTCCAGCACGGCGTAGAGCGCCTTGACCGCAGCGGCGTCGCCTTCGACGGTGACCGCGTCGAGGTCGACGCGGCGCCAGAGCCAGCGCAGCAACGTGTCCGGGTCGGCGGACACGGCGGCGTCGAAGCCGCCATCGGTGCCGACTTTGACGCCGGTCGGCTGGAGGTCGACGATCCAGGTCTGGTCGCCCGCGCGGACCGCGACCCGCTGACCGGCCAGCGACGTCAGGCTCTCGCCGAACTCCTCGGGCTCCTCGGAGCTGAAGTAGGCCAGGAAGCGGTGCAGGACCTCATCGATGCCGTCGACCGCCAGTGCGTCGGGCACCTGCTCGGAGTCGACCCCGGCGGCCAGTTCGGCGTCGATGCGGTGGATCACGGTCTCCTGCGCCATCCGCCGCTGCCAGAACCCAACCGTCTGCTGCGGCGCGTACCAGGTGATCCGCTCGTCTTCGGGTTCGAGTTCGTCGAACTGCTCCAGCAGTGCCTCATACGACTCGTCCAGCACCTCGATCGGGGCGCGGCCGGTCAGGTCGGGCGGCCACGGGCGCGGGAAGGCGTTGTTCTTCATGGCGGCGGTCTTGTGCTGATAGACCTCGGCGACGTGGCGGACCAGGTCGGCCATCGTCCATGAGGGACAGCTCGGCACGGGGGCGTCGAGGTCGGTTTCCGCGACAGCCCGCAGGCGGATGTAGTCGGCGGCAAGGCAATCGAGGTAGTCCATGGCGACACCCAATCACGCGGGTAAGACAGTCCGCCTCGGATTAATGCCCGTCGATCATGGCGCGTAGGAGTTCCTCGGTCCAGCCGAGTTCACCGGAGTCGAAGTCCGCCACCACCCGGCGCAGCCACGTCACCTCGGCGCGGCCGACGGCCTGGGCGTACTCCTCTTCGAGCGTGACGATCCTCGGCAGGGCGAGCTTGGCCAGCACCGCGCTGGTCTCGTTCAGGTCCCGCTCCAGCGTGTCCGCGCGCCGCCGCAGCGCGTCGGCCACCTCGGCGGCACCGAGGACCAGCACGGAGGCCAAGGCGGCGGGGAACTCGGGGAACTCGCGGGCGGGGGTGCTGAGCATCGAGGTCAGCCACTCTCCGAGGGTGTTGCGGCCATCGGGGGTCAGCTCGTAGACGCGTCTCTCGGGCCTGCCCTCGTCCCGGGCGGTCTCCCGGACCCGGATCAGCCCGACCCGGTCGAGCCGCTCGATCGTCTGGTAGACGCTGTTGCGCTGCGCGACGTTGGCGACCCGGTCCTTGCCGCGCTCGAGCAGCAGTTCCCGCATCCGATAGGGGTGCATGGGCGCCTCGGCCAGCAGCACGAGCAACACAAGTGCGAGCGGCGAGGGTCGGTCGGACCGACTGGGCATGAGATCAGCTTAACGGTTGCCCGCAGCTAGTCATATTATGTATGGTCATCTCATGACTTTTCTTATCATCGGTGGCGGCATCGCGGGCCCGGTGACCGCGATGGCCCTTCAAGAAGCCGGAATCGATTCGACCGTCTTCGAGGCCTACCAAAACACGGCGGACGGCGTCGGCGCCTTCCTCGGCCTGGCCCCCAACGGCCTGCGCGCGCTGCGGGTGCTCGGCCTGGACAAGCTGATCCAGGCCGAGGGCTTCGAAAGTCCCGATATCCGCCTGTCCCTCAGCGGCGGCCGCCGCCTGCTGGAGATCTCCATGGCGGGCACCAACCCAGACGCCCCCACGCCCATCACCCTCAAACGAGCCGACCTCTACCGCGCCTTACGCGACGAAGCCGAACGTCGAGGCATCCCCTTCGAATACGGCAAACGCCTGATCGACGCGGAGACTCACGACGGCGTAGTGACGGCCCGTTTCGACGACGGATCAACCGCCACCGGCGACGCCCTGATCGGCGCCGACGGCCTGCAATCGCGAGTCCGAACGATCATCGACCCCAACGCCCCCGCCCCGCGCTATGTCCCGTACCTGAACACAGGCGGCTACGCCGAGGGCGTCAAGGTGCAGACCCCGGTGGGCACCGCCCAGATGATCTTCGGCAAGCGCGCCTTCTTCGGCTACACCCCAAGCCCGGACGGCTCGGTGTGGTGGTTCGCCAACCCACCACAACGCACGGAGCTGGATCGAACCGCACTAGCCGCGATCGGCCCCGAGGAATGGCGCAAGCGCTTGCTGACCCTGTTCGCCGACGACGACCCCCTGATCAACGACCTGATCAACGCCACCCCCGCCATCGCCCCCTGCTGGAGCACCTACGACTACCCCAACGTCCCCACTTGGCACAAAAACCAAATGTCAATAATCGGCGACGCCGCCCACGCCACCGCCCCCTCCGCAGGCCAAGGCGCCTCCATGGCCATGGAGGACGCGATCGAACTGGCCCGCTGCCTGCGCGACATCCCGGAAACGTCCAAGGCATTCGCCGCCTACGAGTCGTTGCGGCGCGACCGAGTGGAACGGGTTGTGGCACAGGGCAAGCGCAACGGGAGCGGGAAGGCACCTGGCGTGCTTGGGCGGATGATGCTGCCGGTGGTGTTTCGGTTCATGCCGACACCGGACCTGAACTGGATCTACGACTACGAACCTCGCTGGGAGGAGCGGGTAGGGTGACCCGGGAGACGCAACGCTCGCAAGGCATCCCGCCCAACCTGGGCAACACAGCAGCGGCGCTGATCGCGTCTCGCCGCCCGTCATCAGCGTCCCCACAGTCGCGCCCACCACGATGGCTGTGCGTGACGAAGAGCGGGGTGCGACCGTGCCCACTCCACTACGAAGCGACCGCACGACCCGCACGGCGGGCGCGGCGCGCAGTGCGACGACGCGGGCACCACGTCTGCGCCGCACACCGCCTCGAACACTCCCGAGGGATTGCCCGCGAACTCCTCATCCCGCACCGCGTGATCACAGCGGTCCAGACAGGTCAACCAGATCACCGGCGGACGGCCACGGACCGGCGCGCTCATGGTCGCCTCCGTCGAATGTCCCGCGTGGCCAGCCCGACGGTCAACGCCGCCGTTCCGCCCATGATGATCAACACCCACATGCTTGCGCCCATCCTGACTCCTCCTGTGGTTTCCCCTATCCGTCGAAGCGTCGGCTGATCACGGATGACCGCCGTACGTCGCGGTCACTGACATGTCGCGCCATCTGGTGACTTCTTGGCCGGACGGCTGTCGACCTCGGCCGAGCGGTCGTACCGTGAATTGGGGACACCACGACCAAGGGGCGCGGGGCATGGCTGATGGCGGGGGCGCTCGGACGCGCTTGGAGCAATTGCTCGGTCAGCGGCACATGACGTTGCGCGATTTCCGCACGCGTTATCAGGACGCGACCGGTGATTGTCTGAGTGAGCGGCAGGCATATCGCTGGGTCGCGGGTCAGCTTCGCGGGATGCCCTATCCCCACGCACAGGCCGCGCTGGAACGAATGTTCGGCGAGCCGGTCACCCGCCTCTTCGGCCCGCCCTATGGCCACGTCATCACCCCGGCGACGGTCCCGATGGTGCCGCTGAGGGGGAACGCGCGGACTGACTGGGAAGGCCAGGTGATCTCCATGTGCGCGGACCGAGCGCGCGAGTTCTTGATCAAAGCGGAGGCAAGCAACGTGGGAAGCGAAACGATGGACCAGGTCACCGACGACGTGCGCAGGCTGGTCACCGCCTATCAGCAGGTGCCGCTGGAACGCATCCTCGGCGACATGGCTGACACCCAGACCCGGGTGTTCGCCCTGCTGGAGCGACGCCAACGGCCCGACCAGATGCGCGACCTGTACTTGCTCGCAGGCGTCGCATCCGGCCTGATGGCGCGCGCGTCACACGACCTGGGTGCACCCCACGACGCGATGACGCAGGCTCGTGCCGCCTACGCGTGCGCGGACAACGCAGGTCATAACGGGCTACGTGCGTGGACCCGTGGATTGCAGACGCTCATCGCGTACTGGTCCGGCGACTTCACCGAGTCCGCCCGGTACGCCGAACTCGGCATCCAAGCGGCGGACCACACCACTGGCACCGCCGCCGTATGGCTGGCCAGCGGACAAGCCAGGACACTGGCCGCGCTCAACCGAATCGATGAGGCACGCCAAGCGATCGAACGCGCCCGGGACGCACGTGACCGAGTCGTGCCCGACGAACTCGACTCGCTCGGCGGCGTGTGCACATTCAGCCACCCACGCCAGCTCTACTACGCGGCCGACGCACTCACCTGGGGCGGGAAGGAGACAGCCGCCGAAACCGATCGCTTGGCCACCGAAGCCCTCACCGCATACGCCATGGCGGACGATCGAGACCGGGCGTTCGGCGACGAAGCCGGAACTCGCTGCGACCTAGCCATCGCCCGAACGCTCCGGGGCGAATTCGACGGCGCAGGCGACGCGCTCAAGCCCGTGCTCGCCATGCCGCCATCGCAGCGCACGCACGGAGTGATGGCCTCGATCGACTACGTGCGTCGGGCGATCCCTGCCGACGCAGGCACCGACCGAACCGCGCTTGGACTCCGCGACGCGATCGAGGTCTTCACCGCGGAACGCCTGGCCATTCCAGGCTGATGGTTCAGCCCGGACGCTACGGTGCTGTCATGGTCGAGCTACACGGTCAACGAATCCGGCTGCGCGAGTTCAGGGAAGACGACCTTGACGCGTCACTCGCGGTCGTCGGCGACGACAAGGTCACCAAATTCCTGTCATTCGACTCGCTCGACCGCGACACACAGGCGGCACGCCTCGCGGGCGCGATCGAACGTGCTCGGCTGTCGCCTCGCACCGAGTACTACCTGGCCGTTGCCACCCCTGCCGACGATCGACTCGTCGGCTTCGCCCGACTGGGTCTCGGCGGTGTGCAGGCCGCCAAACTTGGGTACGCGATCGCAGCCGATCACTGGGGAAACGGCTACGCCACCGACGCCGCACGCACGCTGATCGACTACGGGTTCAGCGAACTCGGCCTACACCGAATCTCCGCCGCCATAGGACCGGATAACACCGCTTCCCTGGCCGTAATCCGGCGGCTCGGATTCACCTATGAAGGTCGACTCCGCGACCACGTCCACACCAACGGCGCCTGGCGCGACTCAGAGCTCTACTCCATCCTCGCTGGACCAACCAGCGACAACTAGGTGAGGGCAGCTGGTGGCGGGAGCGGACGACGTCGCCGCAGATCTTGAGCACGGACTCAGTCTGCTTCCGTCCGAACTGATCACCGTGGCGCTGGGCCATCTTCGTGACGCCCATGCGCTCCTCGCGCCACTGGCCGCGACCAGCGGTCAGCCGGACATCCACCAAGCCGCCGCAGGCCTGTCCGACGTACTCGGCGAACTGGAGCGGCTGCACGGCATGTTCGCCTCCGTTCGGAACACGGTCGGCGCACTGGTAAGCCACTTGATTGGGCCCGATGTCGACATAGCGCCCGGAGCCGCGCCCACCAGACCTGCCGTCGCCCAGCCACCTCCACGGACCGCTGACACAGACGCGCCGAGGATCGCCGACCTGATGGCCAGACTGCCCGTGCGCTCGGGTTCGGGACAGAAAACATCTGGATACTGGATAGACGACGATGGTGGCGAACACGGCCCAGTGGTCAGCGGCGAGGACGAAGACTACGAGCACGCCAAAGAGATACTGCGCGCACTACAGATCGGTCCGCCGCGCGGAGAATTGTTCGCGGCCTCGCACGTGGAAACCAAGTTCGCCGCCCGGCTGCGGGACAGCGAACGCAAGCGGGTCACACTCGTGATCAACAAGCGACCCTGCGACGACGGCAGGTTCTCGTGCGACCGACTGCTGCCCCGAATTCTTCGACCGGATCAAGAGGTTACGGTGTACTGGCCAGGCGGCAGCGGCACCTATCGAGGACGGAGGCAATAGCGGTGGGGTTTGTCTTGGAAGCGTCATACAAGCACGATGCGGGTGTCCAGCTACTGCGCACCCCCGTTGATATCGACCGCTTCATCAGCGAGCTACTCGGTGCAGGCCCTGACTACCGCGCGGCCACCGTCTACGCGATCGACGAGTCCACCGACGCCGATCCCACCCACGAACTGGTGGTCGCCGTCGACCCGACTCGCGACCTGGGCAGCGTCCGCTACGCAGGGGAAGACGGCGAGTTCTACAGTCAGGGCGACACCACCAATCCCGATCGAATCGTGTACGCCTATTTCGGCACCGGCCACGAATTTCCCGCCAACTCCGAAATCACATTGAACTCGGTACGACTGGCAATGGTTGAACTCCTATCCAGCGGCGGCCAAATACCCCAGAATATCGAGTGGCAACCCAAAGAATCAATTGATTTGCCACTGAGTTAGAGCAGGCGACAACGTGACGGGCCCACAGAACGGCCTGTTTGGGTGGTTCGCCTTGATTTGGGGGAAATGGGCCTAAAATCGCGGTGCGGGTGAGTCTTCTTGACCTCGCCTTTTGACCCGCACAGGCCCATTTCTAGGGGTCCCCAAATCAAGGCGAACCACCCAAACAGGCACCCCACACCAAAGCCGGCCAAGCACCCAAGCCACCCAAGCCCGCCAATCCAGATCAGGAACCCCGGATAGCAGCCTCAATCCCCCCAACCCGATCAGCCAACAACCCAACCGCCCCCACAGCCCGACTCATCGGATCGTCCCCATCCCCACCAAGAGCCCGCTCCCGCAAATACCCAGCCTTAACCGCAGCCCACCGCTCAGCCTGTTCCGCACTCAACCGCCCCCGCAACTCGGCAAGCTTCAGCAAATTAGCCTCAGCACCCGCGGTCAAAGTCTGCGCCTCACCCCGGTAGTGATCGTCAATAGCCGCTTCCAACTCATCCGAGTTCATCACCGGCACGATCCGCTCAGCCAGCTTGTTCATGTTGCGATACGACCCCTGCAACCCGAACGGCGGCTCCGTCCGCGAAGCCTCAGCTTGCGCGGCAGACGCGATGTATGCCTTGTTGTTGGCCAACACCACTTCCTGCACCCGCAACAACTTCGACAACACCGAAACGATCCGCTCAACCTCAACCGACGAATAAGGATGCGCCAACTGATCAGCGCGCACCGACGAATCGCCCCGAGCCATCCGGACGAACAGCCCGATATCCGCACGCTCCCGAGTGGACAGTGGCGCCAGCACCGGATTCGACGTCAACGCGTTCTCGACATAGCTCAGTGAGAAAAGCTCCTCGCGCCCCGACAGCACATCACCCAGGTTCCACACGTCCGCGCGGTTGGCGAGCATGTCCGGGACTCGGAACCGCTTGCCGGACTCCGTATACGGGTTGCCCGCCATGCACACCGCGAACCGCTTGCCACGCAGGTCATAAGTCCGCGTCCGCCCGTCCCAGACGCCTTCCATCCGCCGCTGCGCATCGCACAGGGAGATGAATTTCTGCAACAGCTCCGGGTTGGTGTGCTGGATGTCGTCCAGATACAGCAGGACGTTGCTACCCATCTCCAGGCCGAAATTGATCTTCTCGATCTCCTGCCGGGCGGTCGCGTTGGGCGCGTCGGCCGGGTCGATCGAGGTCACGTCGTGGCCCAGCGCCGGGCCGTTGACCTTGACGAACACCAGGCCGAGTCGGTTGGCCACGTACTCCATCAGCGTGGTCTTGCCGTAGCCCGGCGGGGAGATGAGCAGCAGCAGGCCCATCTGGTCGGTCCGCTTGTTCTCGCCCGCCGCACCGAGTTGCTTGGCGAGGTTGTCGCCGATCAGCGGCAGGTAGACCTCGTCCAGCAAGCGGTTGCGGACGAACGCGCTCATCACCTTGGGCTGGTACTCGGTCAGCCGCAGGCGCTCCTTCTCCCGCACCACCAGCGCTTCCCGTCGACGCTGGTACGCGCGATAGGCGGGTACGCGCTCGGATCGGAAACGGCTGGTCCTGGCCAGGAACTCGTCCAGGCGCAGGTCCAGTGACCGGTCGGTGATCCGCGGGTGCGCCCCGAGTAGACCCTCGACCTTGCCCGACAGCGCCGCCGACGAATCGTGGCGGGGCAGGTCGCCGCAGAGTTCGATGGCGACCGCCTCTGGGAGGTCCACATCGGACAGATTGGCGCTCGCCTGGAAGGTCGACAGCCAGGCCCGGACCAACTGATGACGAGCCGCGAGGTCGCCGACCGCGCGCACATCTTCATCGAACTGCGGGCCGCAGGCGCGGCGGAACTTGTCGACCAGGGTCCGCGCGCCCGCGCTGGTGACGAACCCGAGTGGGGTACCCGCCAGTTCCTCGAACAGGTACTCGCCGACGTTCTCCACCGGCAGACCCGACGAGGCCAGGAAGGCTGACGCGGCCTCGGACAGTTCCACGCTCAAGTCGCCGATGGCCGGGACTGGGCCGAAGGCGGCGCGGGCCCTGGCCAGCGAACCCGCGCGCACGGTCCACTGGGCACGCTGGGGTTCGTCGGTGCCGTGGGCCCAGAACAGCTGCGCCGCGGCGCGGACCTGCGGCGAGTAGCGCAGCAGACCCGCGCCCGCGTGCAGACGCAGCAGCACGTCGAGGATCTTGGCGGCGTCGTGGTCGTGCACGCCGCGTTCGTAGCCCTCGTCGTAGCGGGTCTCGGCGACCGTGCGCACCTCGTCGAGCAGGTTCGACGAGTCCGACGGGACCGCACTATCCATAATGGACGCGGCAAGGTGCTCCGCGCGGTAGACCTCGGTCGACTCCGACACCAGTAGCTGCGACCAGAACTCGCTGGTCGACTGGAAGTCCTCGTCGCGCACGGTCGAGCGGTAGTCGGTCCCAGTGACCGCGAAGGCCATGCCGCCGTCGTGCGGGACCAGGGTCAGGTCCAGCGGCTGGGTGTTGACCGCGAACGCGTGCTTGCCGAAGCGCAGCGTGTCGCCGCCGTCGGTGTAGAGGTCGAGGCGGTCGCGCAGCGAGCGGCCCGCCTCCTGCCGGGCGGCCTTGACCCGGCCGTCGAGCTCCTCGGCCCGCACCTGGTCGCCGAGTTCGCGCAGGTCAGCGGCCACCGAGCGGAGCTTGGCGACCATCGGGTCCGACGCGAAGTACGTGTTGACCTCGTCGACCGACTTCAGCCCCGCGACCCGCCGCTGCACGCTGGCGAGCACCCGGTCGGCCGATTCGATCAGGCGGTCGGCCCGGCGAGCGCGGTCGTCCAGCAGCGCCTGCTTGCGCGAGGAGAACGCCTCGTAGACGTCGGTGCGCTTGGTGCCCAGCTCGGTGAGGAAGTCGTCGAAGTCGCCGAAGCGGGTCTCCAGGTTCTCCACCTGGAGCATCAGCTTGCCGAGCTGTTCGTCGCAGCGCTGCGGGGTGTCGGCGACCGCGAGCGCCCCGGTGATGGCCTGGCCGAGCAGGGCGAACTCGGCGGCGAAGGCCGCGCGGCCCTCGGTGGCCAGCAGCTCCTTGCGGCGCGCGACCAGGGTGGCGCGGGCCCGGTTGACCCCGGCCAGCACCTCGCCGACGCGCTCCAGGATCGACGTGCGCGCGGTGGCGTCGGCGATGTCGAGGGAGCCGACGACCTCGGTGACGATCTCCAGCCCCTCGGCCTGCGTGGCGAGCTGGTCGCTCACCGGCTCGGCCGCCGCCACGGTCGTGATCGCCTCGGCATCGGCGACGAGCCTGGCGACCTGCTCGTGGTACCCGGCGAACGCGTCCGCGCCCTGCAGGAAGCCGACCGCCCGCTTGCCCGCATCGTTCAACTGTTCAACAAGAGAATTGTTCAACGATTCTACTTGTGAACCATCGATATAGCGGACGTCCCGGAGCGTGATCACCCGCCCCTGGACCCGACGCAACTCGGCGAGCTGGCCCACCCACGCGTCGGCCGTCTTGGGCGCCTCGCCGCGCACGGTCCGGATCAGGGAGGCGACCTGCGCGGACACCTCGGCCAGCGCGTCCGCGGCCTGCTTGGTCAGCGCCGAGACGGTCTCGAACTCGTCGAGCACCTGCTCGGCGGTCGCCCGCACCTCGCTCAGCGGCTCGCGCAAGTCCCCGACATCGAGCCAGTGATAGATGTCGAACACCCGCGCGCACGCCGTGATCAGCGCCTCGAACACCGCCGCCGAAGGAGCCATGTCGCCGACCATGTGGGTCACCGACAGGCAATCCGAGATCCCCCGCACCAGCTCCGGGTTCCCGACCTTCTCCAGCGGCCCGGTGCCCACCGGCTGCGCCGCGGCGTAGGTGTCGGACAGGTACGGCGTCTGCCACACCTGCATCGCGTGCACCCGCGTCGGTTCCTCCGAGTCGGCCCGGAAGATCACCAGCGTGCCGTCGTCGAACAGCGAGTACCCGTGGCAGACCAGCGGGTTCGCCACTTCCTTGCGGATCAGGTTGTACGGCAGCAGCAGCGACCGCCCGTCGCCGCGCGCGTGGAAGACGAACAGCACATCCTCGCCGTTGGGCGAGCGGATGACGCGCTCGTACTCCAGGTCGGTGACATCGGTGTCGAACGTCTTGTGCACCCCGGTGGCCAGGTAGTAGCCGCCGGGGAAGATCAGGCCGTGGTCCTCGGGCAGCCTGCGGCAGGCCTGCCCGATCCCGTCGAGCCGCACGACCGTCCTGGTGTGGGTGTTGAACACCAGGTGCCGCCAGTCCGGCTCCTTGTACGGCCGCACGCGGATAAGGATCAGCGGCCCGACCTGCGCGTAGTGCACCTCGGCGTCGGCGAGGCTCTGCAATGGCTCGTCGACGGGCTCGGAGTAGACGCCCTCGCCGGTCTCGGTGTTGTTCTCCACCTTGAGGGTCAAGTCACCGTGCACGGTCTCGATGAAGACCTGGCCCAGGATCGAGATGTGCGGGAACCGGCCCAGCACGTGATCGTCGCGGGTCGCCTCGGTCCACTCGAAGTCGTGCGACGGCGGGAAGACGTGGTCCCGCTCGCCCCGATTGTCCTCATAGGACACAGTGCCGTCGACGGCCACCTTCCACCGCAGGACCTTGGTGTCCTCGGTGCGCGGCCCGGTCTGGAACACCCCGAGCAGCTTGCCCTCGACCCGCCGCAGCTGCAGCAGCCGGGTCTCACGGTAGTACCGGTACAGCTCGGCGAAGTCGCGCTGGAACTGCTCGTCACCCAGCAGCGGTGGCAGCTCGGCCGGGTCGAACCGGAACGCCTCGCCGTCGCGGGTGAAGGTGTGCAGCGAGAACACGTCGGCGATCGTGGTCTCGGGCTTGAGCCCGATGAACACGTTGTAGCCGAACACCATCGTCGAACCCAGCGCGACGATGTCGCGGGGCACGCAGTTGTTCTCCGTGCGGATCCGGTCGGTGCCGACTAGCCGCAGCTCGGTCCCGCCGAAGACGCGCAGCCGCTCGTCGTTGAGCGCTCGCGCCCGGCGGGCCAGCTCGGCGGCCTGCTCGCCGAGCCGGGCCCGCAGCACCTCGTAGGTGCCCGCGTCCAGCGCGGGCGCGGTCGATGTCACCGCGGCCGTCGCTCCGTCTGTCACTGTCACCGCTGTGCGGCGGCCAGTGCGGCGACGGGCTGGTCGGCGACGCCGAGCCGCTGGGCGTGCCCGAGCAACTCGGTCAGCTTCCCGGCCTCGCCGTTGCCCGAGTTGATCAACTTGAGCAGCAGCGCCGACACCGTCAGGTTCTTGATGTCGTTGGTGTCGACCGAGCCGAGCAGTGACTTCACGTCGTCGGTGAAGCTGGCCGAACCGTTGAGCCACGGCCCGGCGAGCTGCTGGGCGACCGACGAGTGGTCCATGAACCCGTCGACACTCTTGCCGATCGACACCGCGCCCACGATCCGCTCGAAGAACTGGGTCTCGCCGCCGACGATGTCGATGTCGGCCTTCTCCAGGCCCGCGGCCAGCACCATGGCCTGCGCCTCGGCGACCTCGCGCTGCGCCTCGATGCCCTTGAGGCGGATGTCCCGCTCCGCCTCAAGCCGCAGCCGGTATTCCTCGTGCGAGCGGGTGGCCTGGTCCATCGCGGCGAGCGCGCCCGCCTTGTCCGACAGGCCTTCCGCCTCGCCCTTGAGCTTGAACTTGATCGAGTCGGCCTCGACCATCGCCTTCTCGCGGGCGACCACGGCCTCCGCGCGGCCGACCTTCTCGATCGCCAGCGCGTCGCGTTCGCGCACCTGCACCTGGGCCAGCCCCTCGGCGGCGGCCTCGGCCTGGGTGCCCTCGGCGAGGCGGATCTTGGCCCGCGCGTCGAGTTCGGCGGCCTGCTGACGCGCCTCGGCGAGCACGAGTTCCTCGCGCGCCTTGTGCTTGGCCGATGCCTCCGCGGCCTCGGCGGCCTTGATGTCCTTGACCAGGTTCTCCTGCGCCTCCGCCTCGGCCCCGATGACCAGCGCCTGACGCATCCGCTCGGCTTCCTCGACCGCGCGCAGCCGCTTGATCGCCTCTTCCTGCTCGGCGACGGTCTTGTCGACGGCGATCCGCTCGCGCACGACCTCGGCCACGGCGCGCTTCTCGCCCTCGACCTCCTTGTCGGCGGAGATGCGCGAGAGCGAGGTCTCGCGCTCGCGGGCGATGACCTCCAGCATCCGGTCCTTCTCGATGCGCTCGGTCTCGATGGCGATCACGCGCTCGCGGTTCTTCTGCGCCACGGCGATCTCACGGGCCTGGTTCTCGCTCTGCACACCCAGCGCTTCGTCGGTGCGCAGCTGGGCGGTGTTGGCCTTGAGCCGCTCCTCGGCCTGCACCTTCAGGATCTCGGCCTCCTCGCGGGCGCGCATGGTCTCGACCTCGCGGCGCTGCTTGATCTCCGCGTCGGCCTTGCGCCGCTCCAGCTCCAGGATGGCCTCCCGCGCGTCGACGTTCTGGCGGGTGATCTCCTTCTCCTCGTTGCGCTGGAACTCGTTGGTGCGGATGTGCTCGATCGCGGTCAGCTCGGTGATCTTGCGGATGCCCTGCGCGTCGAGGATGTTGGCCGCGTCGAGCTGCGACATCGGGGTCTGCTCGAGGTAGTCGATGGCGGCGTCCTCAAGGCTGTAGCCGTTGAGGTCGGTGCCGATGACCCGGATGATCTGGTCGCGGAACTGGTCGCGCTGGGTGTAGAGGTCGACGAAGTCCAGCTGCTTGCCCACGGTCTTGAGCGCCTCGGAGAACTTGGCGTTGAACAGCACCTGCAGGGTGCTCTCGTCGCTGGCCCGCTGCGTGCCGATCGCCTGCGCCACCTTGATGACGTCCTCGGTGGTCTTGTTGACCCGCACGAAGAACGTGATCCGGATGTCGGCGCGGATGTTGTCGCGGCAGATCAGGCCCTCGGTGCCCGCCCGGTTGATCTCGATGGTCTTGACCGAGATGTCCATGACCTCGGCCTTGTGCAGCACGGGAAGCACGATCGCGCCGGTGAACGTCACGTATACGTTCTTGACCTTGGACACGATCAGCGCCTTGCCCTGTTCCACCTTGCGGAACAGCCTGCTGATCATGAACACCAGGATGACGAGGACGAGGAGGATCACGCCCAGCACGACGACAAGGCCAGTGGAGATCGGTTCCATGCTTCTGCAGCCCCTCAGAGTCAGGTGAGCGAAGAGTCGAGCGGGGAGATCCAGAAGAACTCGCCGTCGGGGTCGTAGTCGTAGATCACGGCGGTGTCACCCGCGCCGAGCGCGTCGTCGCCCGCCTTGCGGACCTGGATGACCGCCGATGAGCCGTCCGGTGCGGTCACTTCGGCCTGGCCGAAGGTCTGGTCGACCTGGCCGGTGCGCACCACACAGGTCCGGCCGACGAAGTCGACGCGCGACGCGCCGGTGTCGTCGGGGAACAGCCGGTGCAGCGGCGCCATGGCCAGGCGTGTGACGAGAAGGCCGATCAGCAGTGCCCCCAGGAGCACACCGATCGACACGAGCGCGCCCCCGGGCAGCAGCACGGTGCCGACCAGCGCGGCGAACCACGCCACGAGGACCAGCAGCGAGACGGCGATCGTCAGCGGCACGCCGCCGAGTCCGAACGCCTCGACGTCCGCGGAGTCCATATCGGACACTCCGAGCGCGACGATCAGCCAGTAGAGGATGACGGCGACCAACAGGAAGGTGAACAGGACCACGGGGAAACGGAGAGCCGTCGCGACGAACTCACCCATCGACCGCCCCCAGAGACACTGTTGTTGGCGGCACCCTACCCGCCGCGTCGGAAGCTAGTTCGCGTTTCTCGGACATTTCGTGACGGGCCGGTGCACGGTCCACAGAGGAGATTGGGTCGGTCACACCAAGTTTGTGTTACGTGAAGTAACAGTTACTTGCTATCATACCTTCCACCCGGCTCCAGAACTGAGGTGGATGACATGCCGCTGGCCCATCCGGCAAGCCCGCCGCCCGCGGGCGGGGCGCCCGTCGACCAGATCCTGATCGCGCTCGGGATGTTCCTGGTCGTGTTCATCCCGCTGCTGGTCTTCGTGGTGCGGGAACGCACCGGGAAGGCGACCGTGCTGGGCAGGCTCGCCGACCACAGCGAGCGGCTGACCGGGCTGCCCCGGTGGGCGCCGATACCGCTGGTGGTGGCGTTCGCGTCGGGCATCTCGGCGCTGGTCGGCGTCTACTGGGACGTCCCGATCCACATGGAGCTAGGCCGCGACGAGGGCCCGCTGGCCAACCCGTCGCACTACCCGATCTACTTCGGCCTGGTCGGAATCATGTTCTCCGGGGTCATCAGCGGCGCGCTGGCCACCCGCGACCTGCCCGCCAAGGCGCTGCGGATCGGGCCGGACATCAGGGTGCCGCGCGGCAGCGTGCTGATGTTCGCCACCGGCTCGGTCGCCCTCTCCGGCTTCCCCCTCGACGACGGGTGGCACCGCCTCTTCGGCCAGGACGTCACCGAGTGGGGCCCGACCCACGTGCTGATGATCTGCGGCGCGATCACCGTCGTCATCGGACTTCAGCTGCTGCTGGCCGAGGCCCGCCAGGTCAAGGGCGACAGCCAGTGGACCCGGTGGCTCGGCGTGCTGCTCGCGGGGGCGTGGCTGATGGGCACCGCCGCGATGCTGATGGAGTTCGACCTCGGCGTCCCGCAGTTCCCGATGCTCAGCCACGTCGCCATCGTCGCGCTGACCACGACCTGGACGATGGTCGTCGGCCGCTCGTCGTTCGGCCCCGGCGGCGCGCTGCTGACGGTCGCGGTGCTGCTCGTCAGCCGCCCGTTCTTCGTCGCGCTGCCCTACGCGCTGGACTTCCACACCGCCGTCCTGCTGCCGTGTGTGGCGGAAGCGGTGATCATCGAGCTGGTCGCGCTGTTCCTCAAGCCCGGCTACCGCTTCGGCATCGCCGCCGGACTCGGCGTCGGCACGGTCGGCATGGTCGCCGAGTTCCAGTTCAGCCAGTGGATCATGCCCAACCCGTGGCCCGCGTCGATGCTCGCCGACGCCGTGGTCGTCGGCACGCTGTGCGCGGTCGGCGGCGGCCTGGTCGGCGCGTGGCAGCACCAGCGGATCACCGAGATAGCCAAGCCGCAGGCCCCGGCCCCCACGGGTTTCGCCCGCAGGCACGCGCTCGGGCTGGCGGGCGCGCTCGGCGCGACCGCCGTGCTGGCTTTCGTGATCCCGCCGCAGGACCCCGGCCCGGACTGGTCGGCCGACATCCAGCTCACCGAGTCGGCCACCGGCCTCCCCATCGCCCACCCGAAGGACGGCGAGGAGCGCTGGGTCAACGCGACGGTGACGATCACGCCCGCCGACGTCACCCGTGACGCGGTGTGGCTCAGCGGGTTCTCCTGGCAGGGCGGCGGGTTCAACTCCGCGCCGCTGGTCCCGGTCGGCGACGGTGTCTACCGAACCAGCGAGCCGCTGCCGGTCTACGGCGAGTGGAAGTCGGGCATCCGGCTGCACACCGCCGACCGCGTGCTGACGCTGGCACCGGTCTACGCGCCCGCCGACCCGGCCGCCAACGCGTCGTCGATCCGGGCCATCGACGGCGCGCACCCGTTCATCCCCGAGATCGAGTTCCTCCAGCGGGAACGCAAGTCCGACACCCCGGCCGTGCTGTGGACGACGGCGTACGTGTTCGTCGGCGGCGTGTTCGGGCTGGCTTGGGCGCTGTTCGCCTGGCTTTACGCGTCGGCTGCTTCGACCGAACGTCTGCCCGAACGGTCGTCCCTCCGGCGTAAGAAGGCATCGACGCTGGAGGCATGACCGAAGCCATAGCGCGGCTCGACGCGGACACCCGCGACCAACTGCTTCAGTTCCTTGGCGTCAGTGACGCCCAGGACCTGCTGGAATCCGACGAAGGCTACGACGAGGTGATCTCGTTCTTCGAAGAACAGGTCAACGCCCTCCTCCAGGAGATGGAAGCCGTCCAGATCCGGGTCGCCTACCTGGCCGACCAGCTGGAGCAGTACGCCGGGGTACAGCGATGACCCCCGGCGCAAGTGGCCTGGACCTGCTTCCGGTAGAGCTGCAGCTGAAGATCGTGGACCAACTCGATCCGCAGGATGTCGCCGCCGTCGCGCTGCTGGCCAGTAACAACCGCGCGGCACACCTCGCGCGCACCAGGCTCAGGCAGGTCTTGGACGGCTTGCACAACGGCCCGAACGTCCAGCAGTGGAACGCCGACATCCACCAGGCCATGTTCGGCCCGATCCCCTAGTCCGGGAGGGACCGCTCGATCGCGTCGAGCAGGGGGGCCACCCGGTAGGGGATCTGGTCGGTCATCGCGACGGCGGTCGAGCTGCGGATCACGCCGCGGCAGGCGAGCACCGAGTTGATCACCTCGTGCAGGTGGCGGTTGCTGCGCGCGGCGACCCGGACCAGCAGGTCACCGTCGCCCGCGATGCCGTGCGCCTCCAGCACGTAGGGCACGAGCACCAGGTCGTCGATGGCCGAGCCGAGGCGGCCCTGCGCGACCTGGATGGTCAGGAACGCGGTCACCTCGACACCCAGCTCGGTGTAGTCGACGGCCCGGCCGCGCTGCCCGACCACACCCTGGCGTTCCAGCCGGGCGACCCTGGCGTGCGCGGTGTTGCGGGCGATCCCGAGGCGTTCGGCCAGCTCAGTGATGCCGACGCGCGGGCTGGCCACCAGCTCGCGGATGACCCGCAGGTCGAGGCGGTTCCAACTGCCCATGCCGCTCAACCTCCCATGATCACCCGGACATCTTTTGCGCAGATCGCTCAACTTTCCCCCTTGAGTCTTGCACAGCGCTCACCGTGAATCGTTTGCTTGCCCGCGACGCGCAGGCGAGAGCGAAGGTGGCGGACATGACAGTGCTGTTCGAGGGGTACAGCCCTGCCGAGGTCGTCGGCGCCACCTCCGGCCGCGGCGCGCTGACCGGCGTGCAGGCGCTCGGCAAGCTGCTGCTCGACCAGCACCGCGCCGACCAGGCCCGCGGCTGGCGCACGGCAGGCCTGGTCTCGGGCTACCGCGGCTCACCGCTGGCCGGTCTCGACCTCGTCCTCGACCGCAACGCCAAGCTGCTGGCCGAGCACGACATCAAATTCATCCCCGGCGTCAACGAGGAGCTGGGCGCGACCGTCGTCTACGGCTCGCAGCTGGCCCCACAGCTGCCCGATCCGCGCTTCGAGGGTGTCTTCGGGCTCTGGTACGGCAAGGCACCCGGTCTCGACCGGTCGGTCGACGCGATCAAGCACGCGACCTGGATGGGCACCACCCCGCGCGGCGGCGTGCTGTGCGTGGCCGGGGACGACCCGGCGAGCAAGTCGTCGTCGCTGCCGTCGAACTCGACCATGGCGCTGGCCGAGTCCTACCTGCCGGTGCTGGCCCCGGTCGACGTGGCCGACGTGATCCGGCTGGGCCGCTTCGGCTTCGAGCTGTCCCGGTTCAGCGGCGCGTGGACCGGGTTCACCATCGTGACCAACATCGGCGACGCCTACGAGATCGTCGACCTGGGCGCGACCCCGGAGATCGTCATTCCGGAGTTCTCGTGGGACGGACGCCCATGGCGGCCCACTTACAAGGCCGGTGTCGGCATCCCCGAGGCGCTCGCGCTGGAGCGTGAGGTGCTCGACGGCAGGCTGGCCGCGGCGGTGGCGTTCAGCGCGGCCAACGGGCTGAACGTGATCGAGGGCGCGGTCGCCGACGCCCGGATCGGCCTGGTCGCCTCCGGCCACAACTACGCCTCACTGCGCGATGCCCTCGACCGACTCGGCCTGGATGAGGACGCGCTGGTCCGGCGGGGTGTCCGCATCCTGAAGCTGGGCATGGTCCACCCGATCGACCGCGACCTGCTGTTCCGCTTCGCCGACGGGCTCGACGAGCTGGTGGTGATCGAGGACAAGCGCGCGTTCGTGGAGACGCTGGTCAAGGAGGCCCTGTTCGACCGGGCTGTCCGGCCGCGCGTCTACGGCAAGCAGGGGCCGGAGGGCAAGCAGCTCATCCCGGTGACCGGGTCGCTCGACGCCGACCGGCTCGTGGCGTCGCTTGGCCGGTTCCTGGCCGAGCGGGTCGGCCGCGAGCACGTCGACCTGCGGCACCCGGCGTTCAAGCCGCGGCTACCCGCGCTGTCGCTGACCCCGGTCAACCGGACCCCGTTCTTCTGTTCGGGCTGCCCGCACAACCGCTCGACCGAGACCCCGGACGGCTCACTCGCGGGCGCGGGCATCGGCTGCCACGCGCTGACGACGTTCATGGACCGCAGCGTCGGGTTCACCCAGATGGGCGGCGAGGGCGTCAGCTGGGTCGGCGCCGCGCCGTTCACCGACACCGAGCACTTCTTCCAGAACCTCGGCGACGGCACGTTCTTCCACTCCGGCAGCCTGGCGATCCGCCAGGCCGTCGCGGCGGACACCAACATCACCTTCAAGCTGCTCTACAACGCCGCCGTGGCGATGACCGGCGGCCAGCACGCCGACGGGTCGGTCGACCCGGCCGCGGTGACCCGGATGCTGCACGCCGAGGGCGTGGCGCGCACGGTCGTGGTGACCGACCAGCCGCGCAAGTACCCGCGGCGGACCAAGTGGGCGCCCGGGGTGAAGGTGCGGCACCGCGATGACCTCGACGCCGTCCAGCGCGAACTGCGCGACATCCCCGGCGTGACGGTGATCGTCTATGACCAGGAGTGCGCCGCCGAGAAGCGCCGCAAGCGCAAGCGCGGCCTGCTGCCCGACCCGGTGACCCGCGTGCACATCAACGAGTCGGTCTGCGAGGGCTGCGGCGACTGCGGGCAGAAGTCCAACTGCCTCAGCGTCGAACCGGTCGACACCGAGTTCGGCCGCAAGACCCAGATCGACCAGACCTCGTGCAATAAGGACTATTCCTGCCTGCTCGGCGACTGCCCGTCGTTCCTGACCGTCATCCCCGGCCAGGGCAAGAAGCGCCTTGACCGGCCCGAACTCCCGTCCGGCCAGCCTGAACCCTCGGCGCGGCCGGACGCGGCAAACCTCGTGCTCGTCGGCATCGGCGGCACCGGCGTGGTCACCACCAACCAGGTGCTCGCCACCGCCGCGCTGATCAGCGGGCTCGACGTGCGTGCGCTCGACCAGACCGGGCTGAGCCAGAAGGCGGGCGCCGTGGTGTCCCACCTGCGCATCACCGCTGGTCAGAGCGTCGCGCCCGGCCTGGTTCCGGCTGGGACCGCCGACGGCTATCTGGTGTTCGACGCCCTCGCCGCGGGCACCGAGCCGAACCTGTCGCGCTGCTCGGAGGACCGGACCGTCGCGGTCGTGTCGACCTCGGAGGTGCCCACCGGCCGGATGGTGACCGACCCGTCGGTCGGCTACCCGGGCCGCGAGGATCTCTTGGGCAAGATCACCGGCCGGACCAAGTCCGTGCACGCCTTCGACGCCCTCGACCTGGCCGAACGCCTGTTCGGCAACACCGCGGCGGCCAACTTCCTGGTCGTCGGCGCGGCCTACCAGGCCGGGCTGCTGCCGCTGACGGCCGAGGCGATCGAGAAGGCCATCGAGATCAACGGCGTCGGCGTGGCCACCACGATCCAGGCGTTCCGGGCGGGTCGGCAGTGCCTGATCGACCCGACGTGGCTGGACAAGCCGGTGGTCAAGGTCGAGGGGACCGAGCTGGAGCGGCTGCTCGCGGTGCGCGTGCCCGAGCTGACCGCCTACCAGAACGCCGCCTACGCCCGGCGGTACACCGACCTGGTGTCCACTGTGGAGACAGCGGAGCTGATGCTGGGCACGCCGGGGACGCTGACCCAGGCCGTGGCGCGCAACCTGTTCAAGCTGATGGCCTACAAGGACGAGTACGAGGTCGCCCGGCTGCACCTGGACCCGGCCGTGCGCGAGTCGGTCGAGGAGAAGTTCGGCGCGGGCGCGATGATCGGCTACCAGCTGCACCCGCCGATGCTGCGGGCGATGGGGATGAAGCGCAAGATCACGTTGAAGCGCTCGGCCCGGCCCATGTTCGCCGCGCTGCGGGCCCTGCGCGGGCTGCGGGGCACGGCGTTCGACCCGTTCGGCCACGCCCACCTGCGCAAGGTCGAGCGCGCGCTGATCGAGGAGTACAGCGCGATGATCACGCGGCTGGCTGCCTCGGTGACCGCGTCGACCTACGCGACCGCGTGCGAACTGGCCGCCGCTCCCGATCTCGTCCGGGGCTACGAGGAGATCAAACTCGCCTCGGTGGAGCGCTACCGGGCGCGCGTCGCCGAGCTGACCGTCCACATAGTCGCTTCCGACGGTGCGCAGGAAGTGGCAACTGTGAACCCTGTCGCGGCGTCATAACTTCACGCAGGCTCCCTCTCTTGAAGGTGACAGCTCGTTCACCCGATGGTGCAAGCCGTCACTGGTTGCGCAATTCATGAGAGGGCGTTCTGATGAAGAAGCGGTATATTTCCGCATTCGCGACGCTGGGTATGGCGGTCGCCGGACTGACCATCCCGTCGCTGGTAGGCACGGCGCAGGCCGGCCAGGAGGAAGCGGCGGCCGCGGGCTACGACCAGTTCATCGTCAGCTACTCCGACACCTCGGCGGCGTCGCGGAGTCTCGCGGGTGTCACCCGGGTGAGGGACCTCGGCACGGGTGACGTCGTCGTGCGCGCGAACCGCGGCCTCAACCGCTCGGGCGCCGCGAAGCTGATGAACGACCTACGCAAGCAGGCGGGCGTCGTCAGCGTCGAGCCCGACCTGATCATGACCGCGCAGACCAATGACAGCCGCTACGCCGAACAGTGGGACCTCTTCGAGGCCACCGCGGGCATGAACGCCCCCGCCGCGTGGACCACCGCAGACGGCGCGGGCGTGACGGTCGCGGTGATCGACACCGGCATCGTCGGCCACTCCGACCTCAACACCAACGTGCTCCCCGGCTACGACTTCATCAGCGACGCCACCTCCGCCCGCGACGGCAACGGCCGCGACGCCAACCCCAACGACGAGGGCGACTGGTACGCCGCGGGCGAGTGCGGCCAGGCGAACCCGAGCAACTCGTCGTGGCACGGCAGCCACGTCGCGGGCACCATCGCCGCGGTCAGCGACAACACCAACGGCATCGCGGGCATCGCGGCCAAGGCCAAGATCGTCCCGGTCCGCGTGCTCGGCAAGTGCGGCGGCCGCACCTCCGACATCGCCGACGCGATCACCTGGGCCTCCGGCGGCAAGGTGTCCCGGATCCCGAACAACCCGAACCCGGCCAAGGTCATCAACATGAGCCTCGGCGGCGCCAGCTCGTGTTCCTCGGTCTACCAGCGCGCCATCGACAACGCCGTCAAGCGCGGCACCACGGTCGTCGTCGCGGCGGGCAACTCCAACATGGACGTCGCGAACTTCACCCCGGCCAACTGCAACAACGTGGTCTCGGTGGCCGCCAGCGACCGCGAGGGCAACCGCGCCTTCTACTCCAACTTCGGCCCCAAGATCGACGTGACCGCCCCCGGCGGCGAGGTCCGCAACGAGACCGACCCGCCCGGCACCCGCACCAAGCCCCAGGACGGCATCCTGTCCACCATCAACGCGGGCACGACCGTCCAGACCGTCGAGGACTACAAGACGTTCATGGGCACCAGCATGGCCGCCCCGCACGTCGCGGGCCTGGCCGCCCTGATGCTGGGCGAGAAGTCCATGACCCCGGCCCAGGTCGAGGCGGCGCTGAAGGCCAACACCCGCCCCCTGGCAGGCACCTGCTCCGGCGGCTGCGGCACCGGCCTGATCGACGCGGGCGCCACCATCGCCAACATCTGATCACCGACGACAACGGCGGCTGCCACCCGAGGGTGGCAGCCGCCGTTTCGCGTTCTGTGGAAAATGAGTAGGGCGCCCGGGGCTCGAACCCGGAACCTACGGATTAAAAGTCCGCAGCTCTAACCAATTGAGCTAACGCCCCATCGCCCGGCGAGTGTACCCGGGTGGCCGTCGCCCCCGTCCGGGGACACAGGAGGTGGACCATGGCCGACCTGCCCGTGTGGCTGCTCGACGTGGACGGCGTGCTCAACGCCGTCAGGCCGGGCTGGGGACGGGCGCCGCGACAGGGGACCGCGTCCTCCGGAGGGCTCGGCTACCGGATGCACTGGGCGCCCGCGCTGATCGAGGAGATCATCAGGCTGCACCGCGCCGGGCTGGTGGAGATCCGGTGGGCGACCACCTGGGCCGACGACATCGCGCAGGTCGAGCGGCTCCTTCGGTTGCCTCGGTTCCCCACGGCGTTCTCCACGCTCGGCGTCGACCCGTCGGTCAAGGCTCCCGAGCGGAAGGCCGCGGCGGCGTTGGAGATCGTTGAGGTGGAGTGCAGGCCGCTGGTCTGGACCGACGACGACGCGATCCCGGCGAGCGGGCCGCTCATCGAGCGGTTGACCGCGATCGGCGTTCCCACCATGTTCGTCCGACCCAACCCGCGGCATGGGCTGCAGCCCGAGGATGTCCGCGCGATCGAGGAGTTCCTGGACGAGCTTCGCTAGCGTCGTGTGCCTCAGCGGTGGGTCAGGCCGAAGGCGCGGTGGTGGCGCAGCGCCAGTTCCAGGTGGGTGCGCCGGTCGGTCAGCGGGTGGCCGATGATCGTCTCGATCTGGTGCAGGCGGTAGCGAACCGTGTTCTTGTGGACGGTCAGCGCCGAGGCGGTGCGGTCGACGCTGCCGCCGCTTTCCAGGTAGAGCAACAGGGTCTCGCGCAGCATGTCGTGGCCGGGTCCGGTCAGGGGGCCGAGTTCGCGGGCCACCAGGTCGCGGGCGGCGTCCGGGTCGGCCGACATCAGTGACACGAGTTCCACGTCGGCGAACGAGGTCAACCCGGCCGGGAAGCCCGCGGCGATGGCCAGGCGCTGGGCGCGGCGGGCGTCGTGGTGGCCGTGGCGGAAACCCGCGATACCCCGACCCGGCGTGCCCACGCAGACGTGGATCGCCGGGTCGGTGTGGCTGAGCCTGCCCAGCTGCGGCGCCCGCCGGGTCGCCACCCAGGCCCACAGGTCGCGCGATCCCACCGACAGGACGAGCGGGCGGTTGCCACCGAGCTGGTCTGCGAGCCCGGCGGCGGTGCGGTGCATCGACTCCACCGCGGTCGCGTCGGAGTCGGCGTCGGCGACCCAGAGGACCAACGCGGTCTGGTGCGTGGCGACCGGGTGACCCAGCTCGGTCGCCGCCAAGTCCACATCGGACAGTTCGCCGTCGAGGATGGCCTGGATGGTCTGCGTGCGGCGGGCCATGGCGCCCTGCATGACCCGTTCGCGCTCGTCGTGGAAGATCGCGATGAGGTGGTCGGTCGACTCGTCGATCCAGCCGCTGGCCCGGTCCCACAGATACATCAGCACGTCGATCGGAGCTGGGCCGTCAGCGCCGATCTCGCCCACCAGTTCCGACAGGAATGTCCACACCGCCCGACCGGCCACCCGGTAGACCTTGAGCAGCACGCCGATGTCCATGCCGCGGCGGGCGATGGTGAGGGCGAAGTCGACCGCCTGCGGGGGCACGACGACCTCGCGCCGCTCGCGTTCGACGACCCCGAGGAAGACCTTCCAGTGGGCGCGGGTGCCCGCGTGCAGCGCTTCGACCAGCCGCGGGTCGGCGGCCAGCTCGGGCAGCTGGGCCAGGATCAGCCCGTCGATCCGCTCGACGAACCGGGTGACCTCGGCGTCGATGCCCGCCTCGGCCACGTAGCCACTCAGCCAGCGGGCCAGACTCTGCGCCATCGCGTTGTCCGTTCGCACAAAGGAGCCAGGAATCTCTGGTGGAGTAGCCAAGAGGCCGCCGAGCTGATTGTGTCATTGTTCAGCTACGCGTTGGTAACGTGACGCCTGTCTCAGGAGGTTCCTGGTGTTCGACTACGTCGTCGTCGGCGCGGGTAGCGCGGGCAGTGTCCTGGCGAATCGGCTGACCGAGGACCCGTCGACGAAGGTGCTCCTCCTGGAGGCAGGGCCGCCCAGCGACGCGCTGGAGGTGCAGATCCCGGCCGCGTTCCCCAGCCTGTTCCGCACCCGCTGGGACTGGTCGTACCAGACCACGCCGCAGCCGGGGCTGGGCGGGCAGCGCGCGTACTGGCCGCGGATGAAGGCGCTCGGCGGCTGCTCGGCGATGAACGCGATGATCTACATCCGCGGCAACCGGGCCGACTACGACGGCTGGAAGCGGGACTTCGGCGCCGTCGGCTGGGGCTACGACGACGTCCTGCCGTACTTCGTCAAATCCGAGCAGAATTCCCGCGGCGCGGGCAGGTTCCACGGCGCCGACGGCCCGCTGCACGTCGAGGACCGCTCCTACACCCACAAGCTCACCGACACCTGGATCGCCGCGGCGGTGGCGTCTGGCCTGCCGCCCAACGACGACTTCAACGGCGTCGACCAGCTCGGCGTCGGCCGCTACCAGGTCACCTGCCGAAAGGGCCGCCGCTGGTCGACCGCCGAGGGCTACCTCAAGCCCGTGCTGGACCGCCCGAACCTGACCGTCACCACCGGCGCGTTCGCCACCCGCGTGGTCCTCGAAGGCACCCGCGCGGTCGGCGTCGCCTATCGGATGGACGGCAAGGAGCACATCGCCCGCGCCGAGCGGGAGGTCATCCTGGCTGGCGGGGCGATCAACTCGCCGCAGCTGCTGATGCTGTCGGGCATCGGGCCCGCCGACCACCTGCGCGACGTCGGCGTCGAGGTCGCGCTCGACCTGCCCGGGGTCGGCGCCAACCTGCACGACCACCTGGTCACGCCCCTGCTGTTCCGCACCAAGGGCGCCACCGACATCGCCGTCGACCACAACAACCCGCTGCGCCTGGCCCAATGGCAGGCCACCGGCCGCGGCCCGCTGTCATCCAACATCGGCGAGGCAGGCGGGTTCGTCAAGACCCGCGGCGGCCTCGCGGGCCCGGACGTGCAGTTCCATGTCGCGGCCACCGGCTTCTACGACAACGGCTTCCGCGAGCCGCTGACCAGGTCGTTCACCATGGGTTCGACGCTGGTCGACGTGGCCAGCCGGGGCACGCTGCGGCTGGCGTCGGCCGACCCGACCTGGCGGCCACTGCTCGACCCGGCCTACTTCCAGGAGCGGTCCGACCTCGACGCGATCGTCGCGGGGCTGCAGCAGCTGCACGACATCGCCCGCCAGGCCCCGTTCGCCAAGCACGTCGAGGGCCCGTTCTGGCCCGAGGCCAAGGACGACGAAGCGGCGCTGGCCGAGCACGCCAGGAAGTGGACCCAGACGATCTTCCACCCGGTCGGGACCTGCGCCATGGGCGCGGGCGACAACGCCGTGGTCGACCCGGAACTGCGAGTCCGCGGCGTCGACGGCCTGCGCGTGGCCGACGCGTCGGTCATGCCGCGCATCGTGCGCGGCAACACGAACGCCCCAGCGGTCATGATCGGCGAGAAGGCCGCCGACCTGATCCGCGGCACCATCACCGTCCACGCCGCCGCCAAAGAAGGAGTCCGTTCGTGAGCAGCACGATTGAGGTCCACAACCCGGGCACGGGCGAGCCGGTCGGCACGTATCCCGTGCACACCGAGGACGATGTGCGCGCCGCCGTCGAGCGGGCCAGGGCCGCCGCGGGCTGGTGGGACGGCCTGGGCTTCGCCGAACGCCGCAAGCGCCTCGACGCCTTCCGCGGCGTCATCGCCCGCCGCATGCACCAACTCGCGGGCGTCGTGCACGAGGAGATGGGCAAGCCCCACTCCGACGCCGCCCTCGAGATCGCGATGATCCTCGACCACATGGCCTGGGCGGGCCGCAACGCCTCGAAGGTCCTCGGCCGCCACAAGGTCAAGTCCGGAGCCCTGACGCTGCACTTGGCGGGCACGGTCGAGTACCGCCCGCTGGGTGTCGTCGGCGTGATCGGCCCGTGGAACTTCCCCGTCGCCACCCCCCTTGGCTCCATCGCCTTCGCCCTGGCCGCGGGCAACGCCGTGGTGTTCAAGCCGAGCGAATACACCCCCGGCGTCGGCGCCTGGCTGGTCGACGCCTTCAACCAGGTAGTCCCCGAACACCCCGTCTTCCAACTCGTCACCGGCGACGGCTCGACGGGCGCGGCCCTGTGTCGGGCGGGCGTCGACAAGATCGCCTTCACCGGCTCGACGGCGACCGCCAAGCGCGTCATGGCCACCTGCGCCGAGACCCTGACCCCGATGATCGCCGAATGCGGCGGCAAAGACGCCCTGATCGTCGACGAGGACGCCAACCTCGACGCCGCCGCCGAAGGTGCCGTTTGGGGCGGCTTGGCCAACGCGGGCCAGGCGTGCATCGGAACCGAGCGGATCTACGTCCACCAGAAGGTCTACGACACCTTCCTGGAGAAACTCGTCGCCAAGGTCAACGACCTCCGCGCGGGCGCCGACGAGTCGGCCAAGATCGGCCCGATCACCATGCCCTCCCAGATAGGCGTCATCACCGGCCACATCTCCGACGCTCTGACCCGCGGCGGCAAGGTCGTCGCGGGCGGCGGGGAGACCGTTGGCCAGGTAGTCCAGCCGACCGTCCTGGTGGACGTCCCAGACGACGCCCCCGCGAACCAGGAAGAAACATTCGGCCCGACCCTGACTGTCCGCCCCGTGTCGGACATCGATGAGGCCATCCGACTGACCAACGCGTCCCGCTATGGACTGAGCGCCACGGTTTACGCGGGCAAACGAGCACGGGACATCGCCGCACGAATCCGCTCAGGAATGGTGTCGGTAAACGCGGTATTCGCCAACGCGATCCTGCCCACGGCACCCTTCGGCGGAGTCGGCGACTCCGGCTTCGGCCGAATCCACGGAGCCGACGGCCTACGAGAGTTCACCTATCCACACTCAGTGGTACGCCAACGTTTCAGCCCACCCCTAGCCCTAACAACCTTCAACCGCACCGACAAGACCGACACGCTGCTGACAAAGATCGTCGCCCTCGTACACGGTCGCAACTAACCGAGGTCGCAGGCGCTCGATTTACCTGCCGAAGCCCGACTCCGCCCGCATCGCTACCGTTTCACAATGCGCGCCCACGTTCCCGACGTCGATCCGGCAGGTCTGGTCGAAGCCGCAGGCAGCGCCGCATACGCGCGCGGTGTGCGATACGCACGCCAGCACGCGGTCGTGCGCATGCGGTGGGACGACTCCGAGCAGGCCATATACGCGACGGTGCGGAGCCAATCGGGTGGCTTCTACGAGACGACGGCGTATTTCTCGTCCGTGGGCGGAGCGTCCGTTCGGTTCGCGCGGGGGGAATGCAACTGCCCGGTCGAGTACGACTGCAAGCACGTGGTCGCCGTGGTCCTGACAGCGTCCGGGTTGGACCAGCGCGGGTCGACAGTCGTGCGGACCCCGCCGCCGCCGACCTGGGAGCAATCGCTCAGTTCCTTGGTCGGCCCCGGAGGCGCCTCGGCGAGATCCGACGGGGCGGCGATCGCCATCGAGATCACTGTGGCCGCAGCGCCGGGCCGACCGACCCGGCGCGGTATGCCTGTCGAGCCGACGCTGAAGGTCGTCGCGCGGCTGGTCACACCAGGGCGCAACGGTTGGGTCGCGGGCGGGCTCTCCTGGACCAAGCTGGCCAACCCCTATCAGTGCACCGAATACCGCACCTCCCATGTGCGGCTGCTTCGGGAACTGCACGCGGTGTACCGGTCCCACGAGAATTCGTACTCCTACGGCTACCACGCCGAACAGAAGACGATCGACCTGGCGACCTTCGAGTCGCGCCAGCTGTGGACTTTGCTGGACGAGGCGGAGGCCATCGGCGTGGCGATGGTGCACGGGCGCAAGAAGGTGGGCCCGCTGGCGTCCTACACCCGTGCACGGGTGCTGCTGGATGTCACGCGGGCAGCGGAATCCGATTCGCTGTCGATCGCGCCCGTACTGCGGATCGAAGGGCCCGAGGCGGATGCCGCGCCGCTGACGTTCATCGGGTCCGACGGCCACGGCGTGGTGTATGTCGATCGCGCGCAGATCCGGGCCGGGACCGACCATGGCGATTGGCGGCTTCGACTGGCCAGGCTCGACGGGACCGTGCCCGCCCAGTTGCAGCGGATGGCGGTGGACAACCAGCACCTCGTCGTTCCGGCGGGGCAAGGCGACCGGTTCCGGAACGAGTTCTATCCCCGGCTTCGGCACATCGCGCCAGTGGTCTCCACGGATGGCTCGTTCACCCCGCCCGCGATCTCCGACCCAACCCTGGTGCTGCGCGCGAACTACGGCGCGAACCACGCCCTCGACCTGAATTGGGAATGGGCGTACCAGATCGGCGATTCGCCGCTGCGGATACCGCTCGGTCAAGCGGGCTCCGATGACGGATACCGCGACCTGGCCAAGGAACGATCGGTTCTGGCCGACCTCGGACTTCCCCTGGAGGAATTCGGCCTGCGCGACGAGGAGCACGCCTTGGCTCCGGGCGCGCGGCTGCGCGGGATCGACACGTTGCGCTTCACCACCGAGGTGATCCCGCTGCTGACGGGCGCGACCGGCACCGCTGTGGAAGTCGGCGGAGATCCGGTCGACTACCGGGAGGCGGGTGACACGCTGCGAATCGGCGTGTCGACCGGGGAGGTGGCGGGCGAGACGGACTGGTTCGACCTCGGCGTCACCATCACCGTCGAGGGGCGCCAGGTCCCCTTCGCCGAGGTGTTCAAGGCGCTGGACGCCGACGAATCGCATCTGCTGATGCCGGACGGCGCGTATTTCTCCTTGCACAAGCCCGAGTTGCAGGCTCTGCGCAAGCTGATCGAGGAGGCACGCGCACTGCGCGACTCGCCGGACGGCCCGCTCAAGATCAGCCGATTCCAGGTCGGCCTCTGGGACGAGCTAGCCGAGTTGGGCGTGGTCGAGAAGCAAGCAGCCGCGTGGCAGCGGCAGCTCGACGCCCTGCGGTCGGTCGACTCGGTCGACGCGATCCAGCCACCGGACACCCTCGCCGCCCAGTTGCGCGGCTACCAGCTCGACGGCTACCGCTGGCTGCGTTTCCTCTGGGACTTCCAGCTCGGCGGCGTCCTCGCCGACGACATGGGCCTGGGCAAGACGGTGCAGACCCTCGCCCTGATCTGCCACGCGAAGCAAGCCGATCCAGACCGTGCGCCGTTCCTCGTCGTCGCGCCGACCAGCGTCGTGTCGAACTGGGCAGCGGAGATCGCGCGGTTCGCACCTGGCCTGACGGTCGTGTGCATCACCGACACGATGCGCAAGCGCGGCCAGACCCTCGCCGAAACCGTGGCGGGCGCCGACGTGGTGGTCACCTCCTACACCCTGTTCCGCATCGACTACGACAACTACGCCGAGTCGACCTGGTCCGGGCTGATCCTGGACGAAGCCCAGTTCACCAAGAACCACCAGTCCAAGATCTATCAGTGCGCCCGCAGGCTTCCCGCGCCGTTCAAGCTCGCGATCACCGGAACCCCCATGGAGAACAACCTGATGGAGTTGTGGTCGCTGCTGTCGATCACCTCACCCGGGTTGTTCCCGAACCCGACCAGGTTCCGCGACTACTACGGCCAGCCGATCGAGAAGCGGGGCGACACGGAGCTCCTCGCGCAACTGCGTCGACGGATCAAGCCGCTGGTGCGGCGCCGCACCAAGGAGCAGGTGGCCGCCGACCTGCCCGCGAAGCAGGAGCAGGTGCTCGAGGTCGAGCTGCACCCGAAACACCGCAAGATCTACCAGACGCACCTGCAACGCGAGCGCAGAAAGGTACTCGGCCTGGTCGACGACATGAACAAGAACCGGTTCACGATCCTGAGCTCGCTCACATTGCTTCGCCAACTGAGCCTGCACCCCGGACTTGTCGACGACGGCAGCCATGACCTGGCTTCCGCCAAGATCGACGTGCTGCTCGAACACCTGCATGAGGTCGTGGACGGGGGCCACCGGGCGCTGGTGTTCAGCCAGTTCACCGGGTTCCTCGACAAGGTGCGCGGCGGCCTCGACGCCGCCGGGATCGACTACTGCTACCTCGACGGCAAGACCCGCGACCGCGCCACGGTGTTGAAACGGTTCAAGGACGGATCGGCCCCGGTGTTCCTGATCAGCCTCAAGGCAGGCGGGTTCGGCCTGAATCTGACCGAGGCCGACTACTGCTTCCTGCTGGACCCGTGGTGGAACCCGGCGACGGAGGCGCAGGCTGTGGACCGGACCCACCGCATCGGACAGACCCGCAACGTCATGGTGTACCGGCTCATCGCCAAGGACACCATCGAGGAAAAGGTGATGGCGCTAAAGGCCCGCAAGGCCGAGCTGTTCACCAGCGTCATGGACGACGGCAACATGTTCGGGTCGGGTCTGGACGTCGCCGACATCCGAGAACTCTTCGCCTGAGGCCGACAGCGGGCCAAGACGCGTCAGCAAGCAGTGCGCTTCCGGCCTGATGAGCTGCCGGAAGCGGCTGTCGAGCGGGCCCGCCGTGGCGCGGTCGCGGATCAGAAATCCGACCTCGATGTTGTCGGTGAGTCCGCGATCGGCGAAGTTGGCACTGCTGAGCAGCACCTCCGACCTCGCGCCAGCGACCTTGACTAAGTGATCGGTTCAAGCACGCGGGCGGTCGGCGAGCCCGCGAGGGCAGGCGAGTTCGCGGGCACCGACCAGACCTCCCGCTCCAAGAACGCCCGGAAGCGCTCCGCCTGCTCGGCAGACGGAAAGTCGAGGTCAACGACGATATAGCGAGGGTCGTCAACCGGCTGCTGGATCCGATGGGCAAGGACGCCGGCAGCCGCCCGAGCGCCGGCGAAGCGGTCGAACGCCGCACGCCAGGTCGGAAGGTCCGTTATCGGGTGCTCGATATGCAAAGTGACCATGCCGACGACGGTAGGTGCCGTCGGGTAATCGGAACATCCCGAGAACAGGGGGGTACCGTCGGCCCGGTGGTGACGCGGGCGGGGGCGGAGCGGATCGAGCGACGGTGCCGGGATCAGCGCGACGACCGCCCGGCCAGGGCCGCGGTGCTCGCCGAGCTGCGCCGGTCGGTGCCGTTCGACGCCTATGCGTGGGTGATGACCGACCCCGAGACCGCCGTCGGCACGTCCCCGCTGGCCGAGGCCCCAGCGCCGCTCCCCGCGTTGATCAAAGCGAAGTACCTCACCAAGGCGAACCGCTGGACCGCCCTTCCCGCCCGCCGCGCCCACAATCTGCCCGACCCGGGCGAAAGCCTCGTGTGGCGCGAGGTGCAGCGAACCCACGGCGTCACCGACATCGCCTCCGTCCGCCATGCCGACCGCTACGGCTGCTGGGGCTTCCTCGACCTGTGGCGCACGGGCGGCCAGTTCTCCGCCGCGGAACTCGACTTCCTGACCGCCGTCGCCACGCCCATGACCACCATGCTGCGCGGCCTGCAGGCCAGGGCGTTCGACCGGACCACCGATACCGCCGACACCGCGGGCCCGGTCGTGCTGGTGCTCTCACCCGACCTGGAGGTCCGAGCGCAGACCGCGACGACCGACGCCTATCTGCGGTCCCTGATCCCGCCGACCGACGAGCGCCCGCCGGTCCCCGCCGCCGCGTACAACGTCGCCGCGCAGTTGCTGGCCGTCGAGGCGGGGGTGGACGATCACGCGTCGCTCGCGCGGGTGCATCTGGCGCCCGGCCGGTGGGTGACGCTGCGCGCGGAGCGGTTGGCGGGGGACATCGCGGTGACGATGGAGCGCAGCACGCCCGCTGAGCGGCTCGCGGTGTTCCGCCGGGCGATGGGGCTCTCGGCGCGGGAGGGCGAGCTGCTGTCGCACCTGGCCGATGGGCACGCGACCGCGGACGTGGCCCGGCTGATGGTGCTGTCCGAGCACACCGTGCAGGACCACATCAAGGCGATCTTCACCAAGACCGCGTCGCACAGCCGGGCGGCGCTGCTGTCGCGGATCAACGGCTGAGCATGATCGACTTCACAAGGCTCACGCTGCGTGCCCAAGCCCATGTGAACCTCGGGTGTCAAACCTATTACGTTGTACAACGAAATGACCTGGGGCGATCGTGATCATGGACCGCGATCATCGGTGAGCGTCGTTCACGTTCTGTCGATGATGGCAAAAGTTGATCATCCATAATGGACACAAGAGCGCTGCTAGCGTCGATTTCGGTGCCGTCACATGGCATCCACGACAACAGGAGGCAACAAGATGTCCAACCGCATGCGTGCCGTCACGACCGTCCTTGCGGGCACCGCCGCCGCGTTCGCGTTCGCCGCGGGCACCGCGCAGGCCGCCCAGACCGCCTCGGTGTTCCTCTACAACGGCACCGCCGCCCACTGCGCCACCAGTGGTCAGAACGGCGTCGCGGGCGGCGTGTTCGCCTCCTACACCTGCCAGAACGGCGTCGCGGGCCACGCGCTGTCGGTGACGGCGAAGGCGGGCACGGTCAGCAACGTCCACATCAACACCTTCCCGACGCTGGTCGACTGCAACTCGGTGGGCAACAACGGCGTCTCCGGCGGCGTGTTCACCAGCTTCCACTGCCAGAACGGCATCGCGGGCTACAGCCTGTCCGTCTCCGGCTGATCCACCGCCCGGGGGCGCCACGGCGTCCCCGGGCGCTATTTCGCGGGCGACCGCGACCGGGATTTGCGAGGCTGGCCCGATGCTCGTGAACTGGATGGACGAACAGCTCGCCGCGGCGGGGATCTCCCGGACCGGCGACGTCGGCGAACCGCGGGTCCGGCCTTGGTCGACCGTGCTTACCGCGCCCACGACGACGGGACCGGTGTGGCTCAAGACCACCAGTGCGGCCACCGGCTTCGAGGCCGCGCTCTACGAGATCCTGCACGAGCTCGCCCCGCACCGGGTGCTCGAACCCATCGCCGTGGACACCGAGCGCGGCTGGCTGCTGCTGCCCGACGGCGGCGCCCCGGTCGGCTGGGACCTGCCGCCCGACGACCTCGCCGCCATCCTCGTCGACGTCCTGCCGCGCTACGGCGTCCTGCAGCGCGACGTGGCGCCGCAGGTCGATCGGATGCTCGCCGCGGGCGTCGCGGACATGCGCCCGGAGGTCATGCCGACCCGGTTCGCCGCGGCCGTGTCCGCCGTCGGCGGCTTCCCGGAGGTCGAGGCGCGCGAAGCCGACTTCCTCGGCTGGTGCGCGCGCCTGACCGAGTCGCCCGTCCCCGCCTGCCTCGACCACAACGACCTGCACCCGGCCAACATCCTGCTCACCGACCCCACCGACCCCGACGCGGTCCGCTTCTACGACTGGGGCGACGCGGTGATCGCCCATCCGTTCGCGGCGATGTTCGTCCCCCTCAAGGTCCTGCTCGACAAGCTCGGCCCCCAGGCGGCCGGGACGCTGCGGGTCCGCGACGCGTATCTGGAGGCGTTCACCGACCTGGCCCCGCGCGCCGAGCTGGCCGCCGACCTCGACCTGGCCTGTCGGGTCGCCAAGGTCGCGCGCACGCTGGTTTGGGCGCGCGCCATCGCCACCGATCCAGGGGAGTGGGCCGACGCCCCGCGCGAGACCCTGGGGACCCTCCTCGCCGACTCGTACTACTGAGGTGCGGTAGAACATCGCCATGGCGGACGACAGCGTCGACGAGCTGACCGACGCCGTGCTGACCGCGTCCCGGCTGCTGGTGGCGGTGTCGGCCCGATCGATCGCGGCGGTCGACGACACCATCACGCTGGCGCAGTTCCGACTGCTGGTGATCGTGTTCACCCGCGGTACCCAGAGGGTGACCGCGCTCGCCGAACTGCTCGGCGTCAATCCATCGTCCGCGACCAGGACCGTCGACCGGCTGGTGCACGCCGGGCTCCTCGGCCGCAGGCAGAACCCGGCCGCGCGCCGGGAGACCCACATCAGCCTGACGCCCGCGGGCAGCGCGCTGGTCGCCGAGGTGACGCGGCGGCGGCGGGTGGAGATCGCCCGGATCGTGGCCGCGATGCCGATGGAGAACCGGCGCGGGCTGGTCGCGGCGCTGGCCGCGTTCGCCGAGGCCGGGGACGAGCCGCCCGCGGGCTCTTCGCCCTATCGGGTGGACGACACGGACTGGGCCTGACAACCTGCCGTGATGGAGATCGAACGGAAGTTCCTGGTCGTCGACGACTCGTGGCGGTCGGCGGTGGTGTCGCGGCGGCAGATCGTGCAGGCCTATCTGGCGATCGGCGAGCGCTCCCAGGTCCGGGTCCGCAGCACCGGAGACCAAGCGTGGATCACGGTCAAGGGCCAGGCGGCAGGCGTGTCCAGAGAGGAATTCGAGACCGAGGTCCCGGTCGACTTCGTCGACGGCGTGCGGGCCGCCGGGCTCTGCGATGGCGAGCCGGTGGAGAAGGAACGGCACGTGGTCGCGGTCGAAGGGCATCAGTTCGAGGTCGATGTCTTCCATGGCGCCAACGAAGGGCTCATCCTGGCTGAGTTGGAACTCGACGCGCCCGACGCCGAGTTCCCCCGGCCTGGGTGGCTGGGCACCGAGGTCACCGACGACAAGCGCTACCGCAACGCCTACCTCGCCAAGTCCCCCTACGACACCTGGTAAGTGGAACCTCGGCCGGGACCCACACGTCTACCCGACGACCCAAGCGCAGAGGGGACGACACGATGGCCGACATCGAGTACAGCTTCGGCACCGGCGAGGGCGCCCCGAACGTCCATCACGGCGAGACCAATGTGGACATCGACGGTGACGGCACCGCCGACGCCATCGCGGTCGACTTCGACGGCGACGGCCGCTACGACGACGCGATGTGGGACTCCGACGGCGACGGCGTGGCCGACACCGCCCTGCTCGACCTCGACGACGACGGCAATGCCGAGTCGGCGTACCAGGACCCCACCGGGCTGGGCACGTGGAACGCCAAGGGTCAGGGCAGCAGCCCGGAGGAGTCCACTGAGGGCACTCAGGGCAAGCCCGACGTGACCTCGGGTGGGAAGGACGACGAGCCGGACTTCGAGAACGTCCCGATCGAAGTCGACTTCGAGGACAAAGAGGACTCAGCGGAGCCGGAGGACGCGCCGGACTCGCCCGAAGAAGAAGAGGAGCCGAGCCCGGACGACGAGCCCGAGGACTCCGGCATCGACATCGACCCCGCCGAGCCGGAGGACACTCCCGACCCCGCCCTGTCGGACTGGTACTCGAGCTTGTGAGCCCGCCGCGGCCCGAGGGTGCGAACCTCGGGCCGCTACCGTGTGGTCACGATGAGTCGCGACCTCCGCCGCCGTACCCTGATCGCCGCCACCCTAGGTCTGGTGGCCGCCTGCGCGCCGCCCGCGCCTCGGCAGCTCGTGTCACTGAGCCCGACGACTTCGCCTCCGACACCGCCTTCCACCGCTGTGTCGACGACCACCGTGTCCATCACCGCTCGTCCGACCCAGCCGCCACTGCCCGACCGCGCCGCGACCGTCGCCGCCTACCGCGACGCGCGCCCGACCGCGTTCGGCCTGACCGTCCCGGGCGTCGTCACCCGCCTGACCGAGCCCGTGGTCGCCTTGACCTTCGACGCCTGCGGCGGCCCCGGCGGCCACCGTTACGACCAAGCCCTGATCACCACCCTGCGCGACCTGCGCGTCCCGGCCACGCTGTTCCTCAACTCCCGCTGGATCGACGCCAACCCCGCCGCCGCCCGCGACCTCGCCGCCGACCCGCTGTTCGACATCGGCAACCACGGCACCCGCCACCTGCCGCTGACCGTCACCGGCCGCGCCGCCTACGGCATCCATGGCACCCGCGACGCAGGCGAGGTCTACGACGAGATCGCCACCAACCACGCGAAACTGACCGCCCTGGTCGGCCGGGCGCCCGCCTTCTTCCGCTCCGGCACGGCCCACTACGACGATGTCGCCACCCGCATCGTCAACGACCTCGGCGAGCAGGTCATCGGCTTCGACATCAACGCCGACGCGGGCGCCCGTCACAGCCCAGGCCAGGTCCAGCACGCGATGACCGCCGTCCGACCGGGATCGATCGTGATCGCCCACCTGAACAACCCGACTGGCGGCACCGCGCGCGGGATGGCCGTCGCCCTGCCCAACCTGCTGGCCGACGGCATCCGCTTCACCCACCTGCCCCGACCGTGATCCGTGCCAAGGTCAGTCAGTACAGATACGCGTCGCGGCGGTGTCGAATGGAATGGATCTCCACGACGTGCGAGCCGGGATCGATCCAGTACAGGACGCGGTACGTCCCCCGTCGGGCCGAGTGCAGTCCTTCGTACGGCTCGCCAAGTGGCTTGCCGACCCGGTAGCGGTTGTCGGCCAACGCTCCGGTGATCAGCTCGTATGCCGCGACGGCGACCTCCTGAGGGAGATCTTCGGCCAGCGCTCGACGCGCGGCGGGCTTGTACCTGATAGCCCACGGCTCGCTCACGCGACGCCGTGTTTACCGAGGCGGTTCCGCATGATCTGCGCCATTTCCTCTTCGGAGGTGTAGTCCGCTGTCGCGGCGGACTCAGCCAGATCAGCTCGGGTCGCGGGGTCCGCGAGGACTGCGATCGTCTCCATGAGTGATTCGTACTCGGCGATCGACATCAGCATCACCGTGGGCCGACCGTTCTTGGTCAGGGTGAAGTGGTCGTGCTCACGCTCGGCGCGGTCGGCCAGCTCAGCGATTCGAGCCTTGGCCTCCGTGATCGGAATAGTCTCCATGGCGACCATCATAGCGACCGGTCAGAATTAAGGCCATCTTTCGGATGGTCACAGCCAGGGCGATCGCACATCGACATGAACTTCGGCTGCCCGAAGTCAACACGCTGACAACTCTGCGCCACCGGCTCACCTGCTCGGCGACGGGCGGCCCGAGCGGGGACGGACCGGCGGGACCACTTCCATAATCCATCGGGCCAGCTCTGGCGAAGCGTCAGGTGTCCGCGGCATCGTGTCGCTGAAGATCTCCACGGGATGACCGTCCACGCTCCAGAGGTCCGGGTGCCGTCCGAAGGTCAAGAACGTCATGCCCTCGACGTGATGGGTGACTTCGACGTCGGACTCGTTGTTGAAGTGGATGACGACGGTCAACGAGCAGCTTGCCGAATCCCGGGAGCCGGACCTCGCAGTCCAACTCCGTACGCAGTCCTGGAGTGTGCCGCGTCGCGCCGGGGTGGTCCTGGAGTGAGACGGATCAGGGGAGCAGTCACAATGGGGTACGTGACGATGCCCGAGCAGCCCCTACGGATCGGCCCCTACGCGGTCGACCCGGCGGTGGTGCTCGCCCCCATGGCCGGGATCACCAACGTCGCCTTCCGCACGCTCTGCCGCGAGTTCGGCAGCCCCACCTCGCTCTACGTCAACGAGATGATCACTGCCCGCGCCCTTGTGGAACGTGACCCGAAGACGATGGAAATGCTCACCTTTGGCGCGGACGAGCACCCACGCTCGACGCAGCTCTACACGGTCGACCCGGCCAACATGCGCGAAGCGGTCAAGATCATCGTCGCGGAGGGCCTGGCCGACCATATCGATATGAACTTCGGATGTCCCGTGCCGAAGGTGACCCGCAAGGGCGGCGGCGCGGCGCTTCCGTACAAGCGCAGGCTCTTCGCCGACATCGTGGCCGCCGCCGTGCGGCACGCCGAGCCCGCCGGGATCCCGGTGACCGTGAAGTTCCGGGTCGGCATCGATGACGAGCACCACACCTACCTCGACGCTGGCCGGATCGCCGAGGCCGAGGGCGCGGTGGCGGTCGCGCTGCACGCGCGGACGGCGGCGCAGCGGTACTCGGGGCAGGCCGACTGGTCACGGATCGCGCGGCTCAAAGAAGCCGTGACGACGATCCCCGTGCTGGGCAACGGCGACATCTTCAGCGCCGCCGACGCGCTCAAGATGGTGGAGCAGACCGGCTGCGACGGGGTGGTGGTCGGGCGCGGGTGCCTGGGCAGGCCGTGGCTGTTCGCCGAGCTGCACGCCGCCTTCACCGGCGCCGAGATCCCCGAGGCGCCCGGTCTGGGCGAGGTCAGTCGAATTCTGATGCGGCACGCGACCCTGCTCGCCGAGCACATCGGCGAGGACAAAGGCGTGCGTGACCTGCGTAAACACATGGCCTGGTACCTGCGCGGCTTCCCCATCGGGGCCGACCTGCGCAAGCAGTTCGCCCTCGTCTCCCGGCTGACCGAACTGGCCGACCTGATCGCGCAGCTCGACCACGCCGCCCCTACCCGCCCGACGCCGAGGGGCCGCGCGGCAGGCAGGGGTCACCTGGCAAGGTGGTGCTGCCGGAGGGCTGGCTCGACGACCCCGAGGACGCCGCCGTGCCGGTGGGCGCGGAACTGATGCACTCAGGGGGATGACCGTGCGCAGGCTGGTCGCGCTCGCGCTGGTGGCACTCAGCGCGGGGTGTACGACGACGGTGCCCGGCCGGGCCGTGACCGCGGGCGGGGGCAGCGCGCCGAGTCAGGAGCGCGAGATCGTCGGCCAGTACTTCACCGACTTCAACGAGGCCGCCGCCGAGGGCCCGGACACCCAGCGCGATTTCCTGCGACGCACCCAGCACCCGGACTTCACCAACCGCACGTGCGAGCTCGGCGACCTCGTGCTGACCATCGAACCCGCGCTGTCCACCCTGCGCGTCGACCCGAAGTGGAAGCCCGAGAAGGCCGAGACGCGCCCACGCGGGTCGGTCTATGTGGTCGGCGTGTCGGTGCGAATCCGCCGTGACAACGCCACGCTGGCCGAGCAGATCGCCTCGCAGCGGGTCGTCGTGCTCAACGGCCGCGCCTACGGCTTCGCGCCCTGCCCGACCAGCTGACTCCATCCGGGTTACCTCGGTGAGTGCTCTCGGCGACGGATTTGTCACCAGTCACTGATTTGGCGCAGGCCCCGGTCCACCAGACGGGCGAATTCCCGCCTCCAGTCGTCCTGCTGGCTCAAGGCCCGCCTCTTTATAGACGACACACTCGTAGGTAGGAGGTGACCGCGGTGGCCGCACTGGGACGAGGTGTCGCCGAGCCTGAGCCCGACCAGCGGGCGCGGGCCTGGCACAACGAGCCGACGGTGCCCCTGCGCCACCCGGCGATCGCCGACGAACCGGACTCCGGCCCGCCCGCCGACGCGGCCAACCTGGTCAGCCTGCACGAGTCGATCGCCGCGCTGCTCGCCTCGCGCGGGCAGTACCGACAGGCCTACCAGCACCTGCGGTCCGCCCTGGACCTGATGTCCGAGCTGAGCGCGCCGCCGCAGATCCCCGAGCAGTTCCGCCGCGAGGTCGACCGGCTGCGCCGCGAACACGCCGAGGCCCACGAACAGAGCATCCGCGACAGCCTCACCGCGACTTACAACCGCCGCTACCTCGACCAGCGGCTCGTCGAGGTCGTCGCCGAGCAGCGGGCCGCGGCGGGACTGGCCGTCGCGCTCGTCGATCTCGACTGGTTCAAGCAGGTGAACGACACCTTCGGCCACCTCGTCGGCGACCGGGTCCTGCAGCGGGTCGTCGACCTGCTCCAGCAGGGCCTGCCCGACGGCGCGTTCTGCGCCCGCTACGGCGGCGAGGAGTTCGTCCTCGTGCTCCCCGGCGTCGACCGACCCGCCGCGGTGGCGCTCGCCGAGGCGGCGCGGGCGCGGGTCGAGACGTTCGCCTGGTCGTCGCTCGTGCTCGGCCTGCGCGTGACGATCAGCATCGGACTCTCGCACGATTCGGCGCTGCACGTGGCGCACAACACACCCCAATCCGGCGAGCGGCAACTCCGCGAGGCCGACACCCTGCTCTACACAGCCAAGCAGTCGGGTCGCAACGCGGTCGCATATCTGCTTGACGGCAAGGCTCACCTGGCCGGACCGGCCGCGGGCAGGCGCGCGGTGACCACACCGCGCGCAGTGACCCGCTAAGCGCACCACGAGATCGACTACTCGCCCGATCGGGCTAAGGCCATCGGCGTAATTGCGTACCGATAGTGAACAAAACTCGGACTGTGGTCGTCACAGACCGCCAGTCCGCCGTACTATCGCGTCCGCACTGCCACGTTCGGGTAAGGCGCACGGCGCGGCCCGACAACGTGTTGATAACCACCTGACAACGGTTCGAGCGGTACTTAGGAAGGAGCACGGGTGCGCGACGATCACGACCCCGATGGCTCCCCGCTCGCCGAACGCCCAGCGCAGGGCGGAAAACGGCGCGCGCCGGACCCTGCCGAGACCCCCCGCAAGCGGCGGCGGTCGATGGAGGGCGCGGGCGGCGTCAGCGTGTCCGACCTGGTAGAGCGGCAGAACGGGTCACGGCCGAATCTCCAGCCGGTGCCACCCGCTCAGGTGAGACCGGCCGAGACACCCAGCGACCCGTCCCGACACCAGGCCCCCGCCCTCGCCCCCGATGTCGACCTGTCCCGCTCCGGCCGCCGCCGTGCCGCCGAGGAGCCGGAAGACCGCCACTCCCTTGCCGACGCCTTCGCGGGCGGCAACACCGGCCGCCGCGCCATCGTCGAACCGGAACAGGCCACCACCGGCAAACGCGCCAAACCCGAACCGACGGGCAAACGCGCCAAGCCGGACACTGCCGAGGCCCCCGACCACGGCAGGCGTGCCGCGGAGACCCGGACGGGACGGCGGGCCAAGCCCGACCCCGATGGTCAGCCCAGGCCGATTCTGCACGTGCCGATCCCCGCGGAGGTCGCGGTTCAGCCCGGCACGGTTGGTCACGCCAAGCAGAACGACCATGACGCGATCGGGGAACGCGGGCTCCCCGGCGCGGGTCAGAACATCGCTGGGACGGGCCGGGGCCGGAACGAACTCGCCCAGCCGGACACCGGCCAGAACCGACGTGAACTTCCCGAGCCCGCCGGCCAAAGTCGACGCGGACTCGCCGGGCCGGCGCCTGGCCAGAACCGACGTGAACTCGCTGAACCGGCCGGCCAAAGTCGACGCGCCGAGCCCGCCGCGAGCGGGCGCCAAGGCGTCGAGCCGGGTCGCCTTCCGGCGCCGGAGCAAGCCCGCCAGCCCCGACACCCCTCGGGCCCCGTCGCCAACCAGGCCACCCCTCGCGAACTCCCGCACACCGCGGACCACCCCCGCCCCACGGCGCACCTCGCGGAGCCGTCCGCCTCGCGCCCGCTTCCGAACGGCGGCGAACGTCCCCGCTCCGACCAGAGCGCTTCGCACCCGCTTCCCGGTAGGCGTCCCGACCAGGCCCGACCAGCGGCTGACGGGGTCCCGCACGGCAGGCCGAGCGAAAACAGCCAGACGGACCTGCGCCCCCTGCACAACGGCGACCTCGGCAGGCCCGGCGAGCGCAGCGCGACCGGTATGCGCCCGGTCGCGCCGGGTCCCGGTGGCGTGAGCCCCCAGGGACCGCGCCAAGGCCGCCCTGGTGACGGTCTCCGCCCTGGAGAGTCCAGCCTCGCTGGGATGCGCCCCGTCCAGCCCCGCCCCGGTACGGACGGCGGTCAGCGCTTCCCCTCCGGCGAGCACCCGCGCTCCGGCGGCTCAGGCCCACGCCCGCTGCCCGGCGCACCACGCCCGATGGGCGACAGCGCCCACACCGGCCACCAGCCGATCCCCGGCGCACCGCGTCCGATGGTCGACGGTGCCCACACACATCAACAGCAGGCGCCCAACGCCCGGCCGATGAACGACGGCGGACCCCGACCGTTCGGCGACGGCACCCACTCCGGTCAGCATCCGGCCCTCGGCACACCGCGCCCGATGGGCGACAGCGCCCACAACAGCCGACAGCAGGCGCCCGCCGGCGCCCGGCCGACGAACGAAGGCGGACCGTTCGGCGAAGCCGCCCACACGGGTCAGCATCCGGCCCCCGGCGCACCGCGGCCGATGAGCGACAGCGGCCCCATCGGCAGGCAGCCCGGCGGACCACGACCGTTCGGCGACGGCGCCCCCACTGGCCAGCTCGGCGCACGGCCGATGGGCGACGGCGGCCGCACTGGTCAGCAGCCCGTACCGGGCGGACCGCGGCCGATCGGCGACGGTGGCCACACCGGCAGGCAACCGATCAACTCCGCTCTCGCCGAGCACGCGCCGTCGGGGCCCACGGGTGCGCGGCTCCGGCCCGCAGGCGAGCACGGTCTCCCAGGAGCCGACTACCCGCATGGCGGCGACCGCCCCGCGCTCGCCGAGCACAACGCGTCCCGGCCGCTTGACCCGGCGAGCCGAAACCCGGTTCCTGGACCAGGCGCCCGTCCCGGCGAGACCAGCCTCAACGGAACGCGCCCGCCGAACGGCGACCCCCGCAACACCGGCGCCTACCCTCGCCCCGGCGAGACCAGCCAGACCGGCATCCGCCCCATCGCCCCCGGCGTCCAACCACGTCCCGGCGAGACCAGCCTGCCCGCCATGCGCCCCAACGGCACTGGCGCCCACCCTCGCCCCGGCGAGACCAGCCAGACCGGCATGCGCCCCATCGCCCCCGATGGCACCGGCGCCCACCCACGACCCGGCGAAGCCAGCCTCACTGGGATGCGTCCCGTCCCGCCCCGCCCCGGAGCGGACACTGGTCGCCCACCCACCGGCGCCCACCCGCGTCCTGGCGAGCACAACTTCCCCCCGGGCCACCCGGCCAACGCGGCCCAGTTCGCCGACCAAGGGCAACGGCTCGGCGACCCCATCGCGGGCAGGCAGCAGCCAAACCCGGACGCGGCCAGGCAGCCGAACCCCGAGCAGGGCGAGTGGCAGCCGGACCGCCTCGGTGGCGAGGTGCGGATACCTCGGCAGCAGCCGCCCGGCCAGTCCTCGATGCCGCCTCGCCCCCCGGAGCCCGAGGAGCCCCGGCTCACGCTGACCCCGCCCGCCGCCGCGCCGGATGCCGAGATCATCGGGTTGACCACCGAGATGGAAGCGATCGGCGAGCACACCCAGAAACGCAGGCGGGTCGACGAGACGCTGGCCCGGTTCTCCAAGGTCCATGACGAGCTCAAGGCCGAGGAGAAGGCCCGCAAGTCCAAGTTCGGCAAGCTCAACCCGTGGGCCGCCCAGGACGCCGAGCTCAACGAGCACCTCGACGAGCTGGCGCAGCTCCCCGGCGAGCAGACCGCGCTGGTCGCCCCCGTCGATGGTGAGCCGGGTGGGACTCGGCTGCAGGAGAAGAAGGTCCGCAAGCAGACCCAGTCGGCCAAGGTGGCCAAGGTCTTCGTTGGCACCATGGCCGCCGTGGTCTTCCTCGCCACCGGGGCCGGGTGGGGGTTCAAGAAGGCGACCTCGGACAGCATCGACCATGTCCGCGCGCTCGACCCGAACTCCGCGTCCATCCAGAACGCCGAGGGGCAGCGCGGCGACGAGAACTTCCTCCTGGTCGGGTCCGACACCCGAGAGGGCGCGGCGAGCGAGGACGGCGTCGGCGACGCCAACAAGGTTCCCGGTGCCCGGTCGGACACGATGATGATCGCGCACATCCCGGCCGACCGGTCCCGCGTGGTCATCGTCTCGTTCCCGCGTGACCTGGAGATCAACCGGCCGGACTGCGAGCGGTTCGACCCGAAGACCTCCGCCTACACCGGCGAGAACGTGGCGGGGCACAAGACCGCGAAGATGAACACGGCCTACCAGATGGGCGGGCCGCTCTGCGTCACCAAGGTCGTCCAGGGCATCTCGGGGCTGAAGATCACCCGGTTCATCGGCATCGACTTCAATGGCTTCAAGGGCATGGTCGACGCGGTCGACGGCGTCAACGTCTGCGTCGAGAAGCCCATGTTCGACACGTTCCTGAACAAGTGGATCGTCAAGGACGCGGGCAAGGACGTCGAACTGAAGGGCGACCAGGCGCTGGACTTCGTGCGCGCCCGACATGTTCGCGGCGACGTGACCTCCGACTATGGCCGGATCATCCGCCAGCAGCGATTCCTCTCTTCGTTGTTGCGCAAGGCGATGTCTGCCCAGGTGCTGCTCGACCCGGGCAAGCTGACCGGCTTCGCCAGTTCGTTCGCCGAGGCGACCTTCGGCGACAACATCAACATCGACGCGCTGCTGCACCTCGGCCAGTCCATGCAGGGGCTCGACGCGGGCCGCGTCACCTTCATCACCGTCCCGACGGTCGGCGAGGCCAACCCCCGCGGCAACGAGACGCTGCTCAAGGAACCGACCGACGCACTGTTCCGCGCGATCATCAACGACCAGCCGCTGCCCGGTGAGAAGCCCGCCGCGCCGCCGCCCGCGTCCGGCAGCCCGCAGGCGCTGCCGCAGTCGGCGCCACTGCGCCAGGCCCAGCCGGTGGACCCGAAGACGCTCAAGATCCAGGTCCTCAACGGCGGCAACCCGACCGGCGGCATCGCCAAGCGCACCGGCGACGCGCTGGCGGGGTTCGGCTACACCGTGGTCCACACCAACCCGGGTCCGACGGTGCCGAAGACCGTCGTGCGCTACGGCAAGGGCAACGAGGCGGCGGCCCAGACCCTGGCCTCGTCGGTCCCCGGCGCGCTCTTGGAGGAGACGCCGGGCGCTGGGACCGCGCTCATCCTGATCCTCGGCCCGGACTTCAAGGGCAAGGTCGTCGCACCGTCCGGCACTGTGACGCAGCCGGAGCCGGAGAAGCTGCCCGCGAACTTGTCCACCGTGAACGGCGGAGACGTCTCCTGCGCGTGATTCGTTGCGCGTGGTTCACCTCGGATTCATCCATCGATAGGATGCGCAGGTGCCGGTCCCTCTAGGCTGTGGCCATGCGTGAGGCTTACCATTCCGAACTCGGCGTGCTCGCCGACCAGCTCGCGGTTATGTGCGCCATGGTCGCCGAGGCGATGGAATTCGCCACGCGCGCGCTGATGGAGTCCGACCTTGGCATCGCCGAGCAGGTGATCAGCGGCGACCAGAAGATCGACGACGCCCGCTCCGCCTGTGAGGAGCACGCGTACTCGCTGCTGGCCTTGCAGGCCCCGGTCGCGACCGATCTGCGCACCGTCCTGGCCGCGATCCACGCCGCCGAGAGCCTGGAGCGCATGGGCGACCTGGCGCTGCACGTGGCCAAGGCCGCGCGGCGCAGGCACCCGGCGCCGGTGCTGCCGGACCCGATCAAGGGCTACTTCGCCGAGATGGGCCGGGTGGCGGTGAGCCTGGCGCGCAAGGCCGAGGACGTCATCCGCACCCAGGACATCGACGCCGCGCGCGCCCTCGAGGCCGACGACGACGAGATGGACGACCTGCACCGGCACCTGTTCACGGTGATCATGGACAAGGACTGGTCGCACGGCGTCGCGTCCGCCGTCGACGTGACGCTGCTGGGCCGCTTCTATGAGCGCTACGCCGACCACGCGGTCTCCGTGGCCAAGCGCGTCGTCTTCGTCGTCACCGGCCGGATGCCGGGCTCGGCCGACCAGGACGACGACCTGTAGAACCCAAGTGTCCCGAGTCGGAAGTTCGGCGCCAGATCCGGTGATCCGCGTGGTGGCTGGGCGTGCCGCGTGGAATGTCGTAGTACCGGGTTGTACTTGGCGTTTCGCGCGGTGCGGCCAGGCGCCGCGCGGGCGCCGGAGGTGGTGTCGAACTTCCGACTCGGGACACTAGCTACCGCCGCGGCGCCGCCGAGTCGATCAGCTCACCGAGCTGCTGGGCGAGGCGCGCGCTGTCGGCCGGGGAGTACGTCGCGCGCACCTCGCCGTCCGGGTTCGGGCGAGAGATCGTCAGGTAGCGGCCCGCGTCGGTGTCGATCCAGCCGACGTTGCCCGCGTCGAGTTCGCGCCCGTGCCTGCCGCGCGCGCTGACGGCGAAGAACCCGAAGCCCTTGCGCGGGCGTTCCAGCATGGTCGCGGCCATCCGCAGCTGCGCGTCCGACGTCGAGCGCGGTGCGCGGACCTGCTGGACGAACCCGTCCGACTTGGGCTGCGGCGCGGCTTCGACGACCTGCACGGACTGGCCGGGCCCCGCCGCCATGCTCGGCAGCAGCGCGACCAGCGCCCTGGCCAGCCCGGTCGGGCTGATCAGCTCGAAGCGGATGCTCTGCCCCTCCAGCACGGCCAAGACCGCGGTCGGCCCGGCCGCCGCGGCACGGGCCCGCACCGGGCGGTCCTTGTCAACGCTGCCGAGCATGCCGATGCCGATGTCGTGGTCGCCGGTGACGGTGATCGCCGCCTCGACGTCCGGGTCGATCTTGTTGCGGTGGATCAGTCCGCGGTTGGCCAAGTCGGTGAACACCGCCTTGGCGATGCGCTCCCGATCTTCTTGGAGCTGGCCGAAACTGGGGATCTGGAAGGGAAACTGCCGACAGTTGACGCCCAGGACCTGCGAGAGCATGTCCACCGCCGCCAGCGACAGCGAGAACGACCTTGGCATGTGCTGGTCAGCCGCCGATCACAGGTGGCGCGGTCATCTCGTCGGTGCCGAACATCGCATCCGGGTCGGCTTCGACCAAATAGGACGGACGCTGGTGTTCCTCGTCCTCGCCGCCCTGCCCGCGCCCGCCGCCACCCATGCCGCCGCCCATGCCCGCACCGGCGCCGCCACGGCCCGCCGCGGCGCCACCGCGCCCACCGGTCGCCGCGTGCTCAGCCGCCAAGGCACCGGCGCCTGCGCCCGGCATCACGCCGGACCCGACCCCACGGCCACCCGCGCCACCCGCCGCGCCGAGTCCACCGCCGCCGCCGCCGAGGCCGCCACCCGGACCGAAGCCCGCACGGCCACCGCCACCGCTTCCACCGCCGCCGCGACCGGAGCGGGCGCTGTCATCGCCGCCCATCCCTGGTCCCATCGGCCCGGGACCCATCGGCGGCATCCCGCCGGGAAAGCCGCCCTGGTTGTGTCCGCCACCGCCAGGGAGCTGCGAGCCGCCGCCGGGCCCCTGGGGCAGACCGCCGTCGAAGCCACCGGGATTGGTGCCCGCGCCGCCGCCGGGCGGCCGGGGGATCGGCCCGACACCGCTGCCGGAGCCGCCGCCGGTACCGCCGGACCCGCTTCCAGAACCGCCGCCGCCGGACGGAGGGTTCGTGCCGCCGGGCTGGATCGAGCCGGAGCCGGTGCCGGTGGAGCCCGTACCGGTGCCGGTGCCGCCGTTGACGTCGACGCCGTTGCCACCGGGCTTCTTCGTCCCGTCACCTTCGCCCGGATTCCCGGGGTCGCCCGTGCCGCCCCCACCCATCGTCGGCGGCGCCGCGAACGCGGGCATCGTCGACGAACTCCCCAAGGCGCCGTCGTAGGTGCCGACCACGCGGGCGGCCTCCTGGTGGGCGGCCTGGCTCTCCCGGTAGTCGTTCATGTAGGTGGCGTACTTGCGCATCATGTCGAGCGGGTTGGTCGTGGTCGCCAGGTCCCGATTGGCCGCGTCGGCGTCGAAGGGCTTCTCCTCCGGCATCGAGTTCTTGGCCTCGGCCAGCGCGGCGGCCTGAAGGGAGGTCTGCGTCCCCGCCAGCTGCGCGCTCTGCCCGGCCGTGCCGACCCAGTTGCCGACATCGGCCATGAACTTGCGGGCCTGGTCGCCCGCCTGCCCCTGCCAGTCGGCCTGGCTGTTGTTGATCGCCGAGGCCACATCGGTCTGGAACTTCGTCATCGCGTTGCCCGCGCTGAGATACAGGTCGCCCATCTCGCCGACCTGATCCGGATCCACACCCTCGGTCACCATCGGCTTGAGCGCCGAATGGTCATAGCTCAGATAGTTGCTCTGCTGCATCCCCGGCGGCGGCCGCGTGTCGACCCCGGCGGCGAGCTGCCGGGCCTGCGCGCTCATCTCCTGGTTGTACTGGTCGTTGACGTCGCTGTTGCGGGTGAACCGCTTCCAGATCTCCCACCAGCTCGAGTTCTCGATGTCCTGGTCGACCCGCTGCTCGGCCTCCTGCTGCACCTGGTCACGGGTGTCGGAGGTGCCGCGGCGGTCGATGTAGAGGGCACTGTTGGGATCGTAGGTCGGGTCATACGCCGGGTTGCCGGTCTGCCCGTTCCGCGAGACCTCCACGGTCGTCGGATCCGCCTTGGGCGGCGTGACGCCGGTCCGAACCGGTCCTGGCATGGTGACTCAACCTCCCACTCTGGTCAGGGCAGTTCAGGTTCGACAAGCTTGGCGGCTTCGAGCGCGGCAGGGCACAGCTTCTCGCCGGAAGATCCCAGCGCCTGCACATCGACCCTGGACTTCGCGGAGATCTCAATGGACACGGCGCATCCGGCCCCTTGGCCGCGCAGCGTCCGCACCGCCTTGCGGGAGCCCACCGTCAGCGGAGTCGGGTTGCCGTCGCCCTTCACGTCGCTGAGGCCGAGCGTCTCGAAGAGTGCGACGGCGAAGGTGTAGCTGTCGGCGATGCTGTCCTTCTCCACGCGCCACTGACAGCTCCGCGCCTTGCCGATCGTTTCCGCCGTGCCAGGCTTCTTGATCCCCAGCGCGCCCATCGCGGACTCGTCGAGCAGGTCACACGGCTGTACCGCCTTGAGTGGCGAATCCGCGGGCGACGTCGGCGCCGACGACGTGCCGTTCTGCTTCGTCGTCGTGGTCGTCCCAGTCTTCGACGCCGCTGTCGGCTCGCCGGGCGTCTCGTCGGAGCACGCCGACGCCGACAGTGCGACAACGGCCATGACGAGAAGCGCCCGCTTCACGGACTTGTCCCCCGAGATCACTAGTACTTGCCCGCTTCCGAGGTGTCAGTGTGCTGGTAGTTGGCCATCGCCTGCTTGATGCCCTTCTCGGCTTCGAGCAGGGAGGCGCGGAACTGCTTGAGCTGGGTGTTGAACCCCTGCGAGTCGTTGGCGACCTGCTGCAGGTAGGGCTTCATGACCGAGGCACCGTTGCTGTCGCCCAGCATCGGCTGTTCGTTGAGCAGAGCCAACCGGGTGGCTTCACCGTCGACCCAGGTCGCCATGTCGCGGATCGCGGCCAGCAGGGCGGCGCCGCCCTGTTCGTTGACGGAGAAGGCGCCCGAGGCGGCGCCCGCAGCGAAGTCGGACATGGATTTGCCGATGGTGCTGCCCAGCGGCGAGCCGCCCGCGTCGTCGACGTACATGTGGTCCCCTAAGTCCGATCGGCTCCCAGACCCCACTGGCACGGTACCAATCGCCCGGGAAGTCCGTCTTCGATGTGACGAAATGACCGCTTCCGTGGTTCCCCGGAGACGGCGAGGTCCCCCGCATGGACCACGCGGGGGACCTCGAAACCGAACGACAGATCAGCCGAAGCGGCCCGAGATGTAGTCCTCGGTGGCCTTCTGGCCGGGGTTGGAGAAGATCCGCTCGGTGTCGTCGATCTCGACGAGCCGACCCGGCTGGCCGACGCCCGCCAGGTTGAAGAACGCGGTCTGGTCGCTCACCCGGGCGGCCTGCTGCATGTTGTGGGTGACGATCACGATCGTGTAGTCCTTCTTCAGCTCGCCGATCAGGTCCTCGATCGCCAGCGTGGAGATCGGGTCCAGGGCCGAGCAAGGCTCGTCCATCAGCAGGACGTCCGGCTGGACCGCGATGGCCCTGGCGATGCACAGACGCTGCTGCTGACCACCGGAGAGCCCGCCGCCGGGCTTGGTGAGGCGGTCCTTGACCTCGGTCCACAGGTTGGCCCCGCGCAGTGCGCGTTCGGCGACCTCGTCGAGCTTCTTCTTGTCGCGTTCGCCCGCGAGCTTGAGGCCCGCGACGACGTTGTCCCGGATGGACATCGTCGGGAACGGGTTCGGGCGCTGGAAGACCATGCCGATGGTGCGGCGGACGGACACCGGGTCGACGGTGGAGGCGTAGATGTCCTCACCGTCGAGCTGCACCTTGCCCTCGGCGCGGGCGCCGGGGATCACCTCGTGCATCCGGTTGAGCGACCGCAGGACGGTCGACTTGCCGCAGCCCGACGGGCCGATGAACGCGGTGACGTTGCGCGGCGGCACCTGCAGTGAGACCCCGTCGACGGCGTGGAACTTGCCGTAGTAGAGGTTCAGGTCTTTGACATCGATGCGCTTGGCCATGGTGGTCTACCGCCCGCTCACTTGGTCTTCAGGGAGGTCATCTTGGAGATCAGGGATCCCAGCAGGTTGAACACGGTGATGATGAGGATCAGCGTGACCGCCGCCCCCCACACCCGTGCCTCGCCGACCTCGTTGGTGGTCAGCCGCTCGGAGGTCATGAGCAGCGGCAGCGACGCCATGCTCCCGCCGAACGGGTTGTAGTTGATGAAGGTCGTGTAGCCGACCAGGACCAGCACCGGCGCCGTCTCGCCCATGACGCGGGCGATGGCCAGCGAGATGCCGGTGATGATGCCGGACATCGCGGTCGGGATGACGATCTTGACGATGGTCTTCCACTTGGGGATGCCCAGCGCGTACGCGGCTTCCCGCAGCTCGTCCGGGACGATCTTGAGGAGTTCCTCGGTGGTGCGCACGACGACCGGGATCATCAGCAGGACCAGGGCCAGCGACACGGCGAAGGCGCTGCGCGGCTGGCCCATCGTGGTGATCCACAGCGCGTAGATGAACAGCGCCGCGACGATCGACGGGACACCGGAGAGGATGTCGACGGTGAAGGTCACGGCCTTGGCCAGCCGGGAGCGCTTGCCGTACTCGACCAGGTAGATCGCGACCATGATCGCGATCGGGACCGCGATGACGGCGCAGATCAGGCCTTGGTACAAGGTGCCGAGGATCGCGTGGTAGACGCCGCCGCCGAACTGGCGCGAGGTCAGGCCCGCCAGCGACTTCTGCCACCAGTCGCCGCTGAGGACGTGTTCGAAGCCCTTGCTGATGACCGTGATCAGCAGCCATACCAGTGGGGCCAGCGCGACCACGAAGGTCGAGCAGACGAGGATCGTGGCGATCCGGTTCTTCAGCTTGCGGGCGCCGCTGAGCTGCTGGAACGCGGGCGCGGTCGCGGGCCGGTCGTAGTCTGTCGCGGTTGTCATTCGTACTCCTTGTGACCCGCGATGATGGCCCTGGCGAACGCGTTCACCACGAAGGTGAGCACGAACAGCACGAGACCGGCTGCGATGTAGGCGCCCGCGCCGCGCGGGTCGTTGAACTCCTGCGCCGCTCGGGCGATCTTCGATGCGATGGTGTCGCCGCCGTCGAACAGGCTCCAGCTGAAGTGCTGGGTGGTCGCCGAGAGGATGATCAGGACCGCGATGGTCTCGCCGAGCGCGCGGCCGAGGCCCAGCATCGACGCACTGATGTAGCCCGCCTTGCCGAACGGCAGGACCGTCGTGCGCACGACCTCCCACTTGGTGGCGCCGAGCGCGAGGGCGCCCTCGACCTGCATCGGCGGGGTCCGGTCGAACACCTCGCGGCTGATCGCGGTGATGATCGGCAGGAGCATGACCGCCAGGACGATGCCCGCGGTGAAGATGGTCTGGCCGATGCCCAGGTCGGAGCTGCCCTTGGCGAAGATCGGGATGAACCCGAGGGACTCGTTGAGCCACTTGGTGAACGGGGCCAGCGCGGGTGCCAGGACGTAGGCGCCCCACAGGCCGTAGATGATGGACGGCACCGCGGCGAGCAGGTCGATCACGTAGGCGAACGGCCTGGCCAGCTTGCGCGGGGCGTACTGGGTGAGGAACAGGGCGATGCCCAGCGACACCGGCATCGCGATCAGCAACGCGAACAGCGAGCTGAACACGGTGACGAGCAGCAGGTCGAGCACACCGAAGGCCAGGTCGGCCGGGTCGGCGTTCCAGTCCCGGCTGAACAGGAAGTTCGCCTTGTTGTCGGTGAGCGACGGGATGGCCTGGATCAGCAGGAAGACGCCGATCAGCGCGATCATCGCCACGACGAAGACGCCGGATCCGACCGTCAGCGCCTTGAAGATGCGGTCACCTGGTCTGGTGACCACTTTGGCCGGGACGGTGGTCCCGGTCGGGGGCCCTCCCGCGCCTTGCACATTGGAAGAGATCTTGGCCTCCGCGTCGCTGGTGGAAGCCGAACCGCCCCGTGACCCGGCAAGGGTCACGGGGCGCTCGACCGAGACGGGGTCGCTCATCGCTTTCGCCCGTTCAGAGTGTGCCGGCTGCTGATTAGGAAATCGCCTTGATGGCGGTCAGCAGCTTCTCCTGGAACTCGTTGGGCAGCGGGACGTAGCCCGCGTCCGCCAGAGCGGCCTGGCCGTCGGTGGCCGCCACGGTGAGGAACGCCTTGACCGCCTTGGCGGTGTCGGGCTCGTAGCCCTTCGAGCAGACGATCTCGTAGGTGGCGAGCACCAGCGGGTAGGCACCGGCGGTCTTGCTGGCGTAGAGCGCGTCGAGGTCGATGACCAGGTCGTTGCCCGTGCCCTTGATCTTGGCGGACTTGATCGCGTTGGCCGCGCCCTCGGCGCCGAGCTCGACCGGGCCCGCACCGCTGTCGATCTTGGCGGCGCTCAGCTTCTTGTCCTGGACGTAGGACCACTCGATGTAGCCGATGGTGCCGTCACCAGCGGAGATGGCGTCCGCGACACCCGCGGAACCCTGGGCGCCCTGGCCAACGCCGCCGTTGAACTTCTTGCCCGCGTCCTTGCCCCAGGCGTCCTTGGCTGCGGCCTTGAGGTACTTCTGGAAGTTGTCGGTCGTGCCCGACTCGTCACCGCGGTAGATCACGGTGATGGCCTTGTCCGGCAGGGTCGCGCCCTTGTTGACCGCCGCGATGGCCGCGTCGTTCCACTTGGCGATGCCGCCGTTGAAGATCTTGGCGGTGACCTCGGGTGTGAGCACCAGGTCCTTCACGCCGTCGACCTTGTAGGCGATGCCGACCGGGCCGAACACCAGCGGCAGGTTCCACGCCGGGTTGGTCTTGCAGCGGGTGGCGGCCGCGTCGACCTCGCCCTTGTCCTTGTTCAGGGCCGAGTCCGAGCCGCCGATGTCGACGATGCCCGCGTTGAACTGCTTGACGCCCGCGCCGGAGCCGGACGGGGTGTAGGCCAGCTGCTGCCCGGGGCACTTGGCGACGTACGCGGCGGTGAACGCCTCGATGGCGCCCTTCTGCGCGCTGGAGCCCTCCGCGACGAGGTCCTTCTTGCCGCCACACTCGACCGCGGCGGTCTTGGTGGGCGCGGGAGCCGCGGTGTTCTGGCCCGCAGCCGGGGTGTTGGTGTCGCTGCCGCACGCCGTGAGCGCGAGGGCGCCGACCGCGATGAGACTCAACACGGACGCGTGCCGCTTGATGTTCACGTGGATTCCTCCAGGCAGGAGTCTTCGATGTCGCGGCGCAACTGAAGTCGCCGCCTCGTCGAGCGACGCTAGGCAGCGGTGGTTGACGGTTCACCCCGTCGGCATGAACGCAAGGTGAACAAGCACCCGATTGTGACCAGGAAGACCTAGTGGTCGCGCACCCGTGTCCTGCCCGTGACCTGCTGGTTTGCCTTACGTAACCGGTCCGGTGCGCTCAGTGTCCACAAGGGAATACTGGATGTGCGCCTCCGCCCGCTCGAACCCGAGTCCCCGATAGACGGTTACCGCCGGGACGTTGTCGGCCTCCACGTAAAGGATCACTTCGGACAGTCCACGCCCGACCAGGTGACGCAAACCCGCCAACGTCAACGCTTTGCCGAGCCCGCCGCCCTGCGCCGCGGGGTCGACGCCGACGACGTAGACCTCGCCCTCGCCGCCTGGGTGCGTCTTGGTCCAGTGGAACCCGAGCAAGTGGTCCGCGGCGTCGACGGCCAGGAAGAGGCCCTCCGGATCGAACCAGGGCTCCCGCGCGGTGTCCTCGACGTCGGCCACGGTCAGCGCGCCCTGCTCGGGGTGCCAGTCGAAGGCCCGCCGGTTGACCGCGACCAGCGCGGCCTCGTCCTGCCCGGGGACGAACGTGCGCACCCGGACCCCCGCGGGCCACTTCGGCTCGGCGAGCGGCACGCCCGCCACGTCGAGGCGCATCTTGAGCAGCTCGCGGACTTTGCCGAGCCCGGCCTTGGCGGCGATCGCGGCCGCGGCGGGGTGGTCGCCGTGCGACCAGAAGCGCGCGCCGGGGGCCGCGCGGTCGAGGAGGGCGCGAACCAGTTCGGTGCCGATGCCCGCGCCGCGGTGGTCGGGGTGCACGAACGCCTCGACGACCTCGCGGCCGAAGGCGTCGCCTTGGGTGTCGAGATGGGCATACCCGACGGTCACGCCGTCAGCGGTTGCGACCAAGTGCTCGCCGCCGCGGAACTCACGCGGCAGCGGCCCCTCGGCGGTGACCTCGGGACGGCCGTCCGCGGCGGCGACGGCGAGCAACAGGGGACGGGGATCAAACTCGGAGTGCCAGCTCAGAAGTGCCACTCCACCGAACTTACTCAGACGTCGACCGAGTACCGCAGATTGTCGACGGAGACATCGGCCTCACGGCGTGCGCCCGCCTTGGGCGGCTGCACGAACTTGTAGCCGACGTTGCGCACGGTGCCGATGAGCTGCTCGTGCTCGGGTCCGAGCTTGGCGCGCAGGCGCCGGACGTGCACATCGACGGTCCGGGTGCCGCCGAAGAAGTCGTAGCCCCAGACCTCCTGCAGCAGCTGGGCCCTGGTGAACACCCGACCCGCGTGCTGGGCGAGGTACTTGAGCAGCTCGAACTCCTTGTAGGTGAGGTCGAGCGGGCGGCCCTTGAGCCGGGCCATGTAGGTGGCCTCGTCGATGACCAGCTCACCGAGGCGCAGCGCGCCGTCCACGGCGGCACCGGCAGGCCCGCGCGAGGTCAGCAGCCGCAGCCGGGCGTCGACCTCGGCCGGGCCCGCGCCGGGAAGCACGATCTCGTCGATGCGCCAGTCGGCGGTGATGGCGACCAGGCCGCCCTCGTTCACCACGGCGATCACGGGGCAGTTGTCCCCGCCGCTGGTCAGCAGCCTGCACAGGCTCTTGGCGGCGGCGAGGTCGGTGCGCGCGTCCACGATCACCGCGTCCCGGGAACCGGCCTCCAGCAGGGCGGTCACCTCAGGGGCCTGGGTGCGCACGGCGTGCGGCAGCAGCATCAGTGAGGGAAGGACCGAGCCCGGCTCCGGGTCCGCGGTCAACAGCAGCAGATCGAGGCTCATGCGAGTCCGCCTCTCCGTTGATCCGCTCCGCTTCATTGAGGCGCGGCCCCCAAAAGGGGGTTTTGATTGCGTCGTGGTGAACAGATTAGCCACTGGCAACCGTGAATGTCCTGGTCATGCCGTCCGCGTCACACGGGAGGGGGCATCTTGCCGATGATGCCGTGACCTCGGCGGAACCATGTTACGTACGAGTTAAACCTAAGGTGGGCTGGCGATTGTCCACCTTGTGAGTGCGCCAGCGAAGGTCATGTGAATCCAAAGTTACGTGGATTCATCCCACCAATTCGGCTGGTCCGTTCGGTGGCCTGTGGACAACCGGTTCGCCGGTTCGGGCGTCCTCGGTACCGTTGGGCACCGAACCGACGGCGGGACGGACACACGATGACGGGTGGCATGACGACGATGGTGGCAAACAGCGGACGGCCCATGGCCCCGCCCAAGCGGCGACGGTCCAAGGCGGTCCGCAGACTCGTCATCACCCTGGTCGTGCTGCTCGGTCTGCTGGTGGCCGCCGACTTCGGCGCCGCCGCGTTCTTCGAGCACGAGGTGTCCAAGCGGGCCCAGCAGCAGTTCGACCTGCGCGACCACCCCTCGGTCACCGTCGGCGGCTTCTCCTTCCTGGCCCAGGCCGTGTCCGGGGAGTACGACATGGTCACCGTCGACGCCAAGGGCGTGCCGGTGAACGTGCTGCGCGACGTCGAGGTGCACGCCGAGCTCAAGGGGGTGCGGGCACCGCTGTCGGACCTGGTCTCCGGCTCGATCACGGGCGTGCCGGTGCGCGAGGTCGTCGGGCAGGTCAAGGTCAAAGCCGCCGACGTCACCAGGGCCATGTCGGTCAACGAGAACCAGGTCATCCGCTCGCTGACCGACCTGAAGATCGACCCGGTCAGCGAGAAGGCGGTCAGCACCCCGCCCGCCGACGGCGCCGAGACCGAGGACGAGTCCGAGGTGGCCGACACCGAGGGCGGCACCGCCGGGGTCCGGCTGTGCGGGACGGCCGAGATCGCGGGCAAGTCCACCGAGCTGTGCGTTTTCTCCATCATCTCCCTGAGCGAGCGCAAGATCGCGGTCTCGCCCAAGCGCATGGAGCTGCGCAACTCCGACAGCGACGTCAAGCTCCCGCCGTCGGTCCAGCAGAGGGTGCTGCCGTTCTTCGCCATCGAACTCGACCCAGGCGACCTGCCGTTCGCGGTGACCCCGACGTCGGTCAAGGTCGAGCCGGGCGTGCTGTCGGTGAAGGGGAAGGCAGCCGACCTGGTCCTCGGCAAGAGCTGACGGGAATGCGGGCGGCCCACGCGACGTTCCACCAGGTGGACCGGGGTGCGATCAAGACCGGGTCAGGACGATGCTGGTCGGCGCACCGGCGGTCGACGGGGTCTGGAGGACGTGATGATCGGTGGGCTGGTCGCCATCGGCACCCTGGTCGTGGCCACCGCCGTCGGGCTGATCCTGCGGCGCCGCGAGGGGCGGGTCCGGTCCACTGATCAGGTGAACTTGCTGCCCGACGACGTCCGCGCGGTCCTCGATCCCCAGGCCGCCGTCACGCTGGTCCAGCTGTCCACCACATTCTGCGCGCCGTGCAGGCACGCGCGGGTCGTCCTGACGAACATGGCCCAGTCCACCGACGGGCTCGCGCACGCCGACATCGACCTCACCGACCGCCCTGAGCTGGCCAAGCGGCTCGCCGTCCTGCGCACGCCGACCACCCTGGCCGTCAACGCCCACGGCGGCGAGATCCTGCGCGTCGGCGGCGTGCCGAAGCGGGACTCCCTGCTGGCCGCGCTCGGCCCACACCTGCCCGCGTGAGAAGTTCCCATGCTCTGGACGCCAATCCCATACCGAGGGAATCCCGGTAAGCTCCCGCCCGTGACGAGCACTCTGACCAGGCGGCGCGCGGTGGACTTCTGCCGCGTCGACTCCAGCCTGTGTCGAATCACGATCTGATCGGGCGGTAAGCCCAGGATCGCGCACGCGTCCGCTCACCGCCCCCACCGGACCGCCATTCGTCTGTGTCCAGGTCAGGAGGCTCACATGGCCCTCTTCACGGGTCCACCCGTCGACCCGCGCGGCCCCAGGTTCACCGCGTGGATCACCGCCGCCGTTCTCGTCGTCGTGCTGCTCACCGGCTGGTGGCCGCTGCTGGCCGCCCAGGCGGTGGTGTTCGCCATCGGCGCGTTCGCCGGTCTCAAGTTCTCGCCATACACCGCCGTCTATCGCGCGCTCGTCGCACCTCGGCTCGGGCCGACCGACGACCGCGAGGCCGCCGCCCCGCTGCGGTTCGCCCAGGCCGTCGGCTTTGGCTTCGCCCTGGTCGGCACCCTCGGCTACGCCACCGGGCTCACCGGGCTCGGCATCGTGGCCACCGCGGCCGCCCTGGCCGCGGCGTTCCTCAACGCCGCGTTCGGGTTCTGCCTCGGCTGCGAGGCCTATCTGCTGCTCAACCGCTTGTCCACCCCGAGTAAGAAAGTAGGAACCACCCGATGAGCCGCGAAGACGTGCTTGTGACGACGGCATGGGCCGAGGAGAACCTCAACGCGCCCGGCGTCGTGTTCGTCGAGGTCGATGAGGACGCCAGCGCGTACGACACCGGCCACATCCCCGGCGCGGTGAAGGTCGACTGGCGCCAGGACCTGCAGGACCCGGTGCGCCGCGACTTCGTCGACCGCGCGGGCTTCGACAAGCTGCTGTCGGCCCGCGGCATCGGCAACGACGACCTGGTCGTGCTCTACGGCGGCAACAACAACTGGTTCGCCGCCTACGCCTACTGGTACTTCAAGCTCTACGGCCACGACGCGGTCAAGCTGCTCGACGGCGGCCGCAAGAAGTGGGAGCTCGACGGCCGCCCGCTCGACGCCGAGGCCGTCTCCCGCCCCGAGACCACCTACTCGGCCAAGGACCAGGACCTGAGCCTGCGCGCCTTCCGCGACGAGGTCCTCGAGGCGATCAACGCCAAGAACCTCGTCGACGTCCGCTCGCCAGACGAGTTCTCCGGAAAGTTGGCCGCCCCCGCGCACCTGCCGCAGGAGCAGGCCCAGGTCAAGGGCCACATCCCGACCGCGATCAACGTCCCGTGGAGCAAGGCGGCCAACGAGGACGGCACGTTCCGCTCCGACGAGGAGCTGCGCGAGCTCTACCAGGAGGCCGGTCTCGACGAGGGCAAGGCGACCATCGCCTACTGCCGTATCGGCGAGCGCTCCTCGCACACCTGGTTCGCCCTGCGCGAGCTGCTCGGCTACAGCGACGTGAAGAACTACGACGGCTCGTGGACCGAGTACGGCTCGCTGGTCGGCGTGCCGGTCGAAATCGGCGCCCAGAACTGACTTGAGGAGAAAACAGCTATGAGCTCTTGCGGAGCCCCTGACCAGTCCCTGCCCGCCAACGTCGACGCGGGCAAGGAGATCGTCCTTTCCGGCAAGGTCACCAAGGGCGACATCCCCGTTGGCGGCGCGTTCGTCCGCCTGCTGGACTCGACCGGCGAGTTCACCGCCGAGGTCGTCGCGTCCGAGGCCGGGGACTTCCGGTTCTTCGCCGCCCCCGGCGACTGGACCGTCCGCGCGCTGCACCGCGACGGCAACGGCGAGGCCACCGTGTCCGCCGCGGGCCCTGGCCTGCACAACGTGGCCATCACCGTCGGCTGACCCGACCTCAGCGACAGCCCCCGGAAGCACCCGCTTCCGGGGGCTGTCTAGGGCGTGTCCTGGTCCCCGAAATCCGTGATCCCCTTGTGACCAACCCATTTCCGGGGTCGTGCGTGTACTGGGCACGGAGGCCACTAGGCCGGGGAACTGGGGAGAAACCATGGGAATCAAGGCTGGATTTCGCGCGTCCATCGTCGGTTTGCTGACCGCGACCGCCATCGCGGGCGGCATGGTCGCCGGGGCGGGCACCGCGTCGGCGTGCGCGGAGAACCCGTATTCGCACGAGCTGGCGGCGTCGCTGCCCCAGCTGCGGCCGGGCACCACCGGCACCGCCACCGTCGGCCTGCAAGTGGCGTTGCGGGACCACGGCCACAAACTCCAAGGCACCGGCTTCTACGGGCCGAACACCCTGGCCGCGGTGCGGGCCTTCCAGCGCAAGAACGGGATCAAGGACAGCGGCATCGTCGGGTCCAAGACCTGGCAGGCCCTGGTCGGCCGCCTGAGCGTGTACTCGACGGGCGGCCGAAGCAACCCCACGTTCGCCGTGCACCCCGGTGAGACCGACGTCAAGAAGGTCAACCACCTGCGCGACTACCTTTCGCGGCTCGACTTCGGCGGCGAGCAGTTCTGGGACGAGAAGTCCTACTCACCGCGCATGGTCGCCACGGTCAAGCGGTTCCAGCAGTCGGTCGGCATCAAGGCCAGTGGGATCGTCGGGCCAAAGACCTGGACGGCGATGAATCAGGTCCTGCGGATCGCGGGCCACTGGGGCTGCTGAGACACCCGCCACGCTCGGGCCGCCGCGGTCGTGTCCGCGGCGGCCCGTGGCGTTATTCTCCGACTCGTGGAAATCTTCTTCACGAGTCTGCTCGTGCTGATGGGCCTGCTGACCACCTGGTTCGCCGGGTACGTCGTCTACCGCATCTACGCCGACCAGCGCTGAGCCATGACCGACAGCGACGCGGTCGCGGGCAGTGGTGACGCGGCGATCAGCGCGGCCGAGCAGCGCGCCGAGCTGACCCGGCACCGCAACCTGCCGCAGTTCGACGACCTGCCGATCCCGGCCGACACCGCGAACCTGCGGGAGGGCCCCAACCTGAACGACGCCTGCCTGGCGCTGCTGCCGCTGGTCGGCGTGTGGCGGGGTGAGGGCGAGGTCGTCTATCCGACGATCGATGGGCCGTTCAAGTTCGGTCAGCAGATCACCTTCGCCCACGACGGCAGGCCGTTCCTGTCGTATGAGTCCCGCGCCTGGCTGCTCGACGACGACGGCAATGTCATCCGGCCCGCCGCGCGCGAGGTCGGCTGGTGGCGGCCGCAGGCCGACGACACCATCGAGGTCCTGCTGGCCCACGCCACCGGCATCCTGGAGATCTACTACGGCACCCCGCGCACCCAGACGTCCTGGGAGATCGCGACCGACGTGGTCACCCGGACCGCCACCGCCAAGGACGTCACCGCGGCCAAGCGGCTCTACGGCCTGGTGAACAACGGCGACCTCGCCTACGTCGAGGAGCGCGCCATGATGGGTCAGCCGATGCAGCCGCACACGTCGGCGCACCTGCGCCGCGTCGTCGGATAGGGCGTGCGCCTGCGGCGGTGCGGCGCGGACGCGGTCCTGGTCGAACTCGACTCGCTGACCGAGGTCGCCGCCGCGCGCGCCGTGCTGTCCGGTCTGCCGGACGTGGTCGACGTGGTCCCCGCCGCGCGCACGGTGCTGGCGTCGTTTCCCCTCGGAGCGGGTGCGATCAGGCTGGTCCGGGCCGCGTTGGAGGGTGCCGACCTGTCGGTGGCCCCGGCGGTCGAGATCCGGACCCTGGTCATCCCGTCGGTGTACGACGGACCTGATCTGGAGTTGGTGGCCGCGACGGCGGGTCTGGCCGTGGACGATGTGATCGCGATGCACTCCGGGGCGGACTACACGGTCGCGTTCTGTGGGTTCTCGCCCGGATTCGCCTACCTCACCGGTCTCCCCGAGCCGCTGCGCCAGCCCCGTCTGGACACCCCGCGCACGCGGGTCCCCGTCGGGTCGATCGGCGTGGCCGGGGAGTTCACCGGCGTGTACCCGCGGCCGTCGCCGGGAGGCTGGCGCCTGCTGGGGCGCCTGGCCAACGACGCCGAACCGCTGTTCGACCCCGACCGCACCCCCGCCGCGCTGCTCGCCCCCGGCGACCGGGTCCGCTTCGAGCCGCTGTCATGAAGGCCGTCACCGTGATCGCCACGGGTCCGCTCGCGTTGATCGAGGACCTCGGCCGCCCTGGTCACGCCCACCTCGGCGTGCCCCCGTCCGGCGCGGTGGATCAGCCGTCCATGCGGCTCGCCAATCGGCTTGTCGGCAATGCCGAGGGAGCCGCGGGGATCGAGTCGGTGCTGGGTGGACTGGCGCTACGGGCCGAGGTGTCGTGCACGGTGGCGGTCACCGGGCCGAGCGTGCCGGTGACGGTGGCCGGGCGCGAGGCCGACTCCCACACGCCGCTGCACGTCGGGGCGGGCGAGGTCGTGGCGATCGGGTCGCCGCGGGCCGGGTTGCGGTGCTACGTGGCGGTGTCCGGGGGCATCGCGGTGCCGCCGCGGCTCGGGTCGCGGTCGACCGACGTGCTGTCGGGCATCGGGCCCGCACCGCTGCGGGCGGGCGACGTGCTGCCGCTGGGCGTCCCGGCCGGGCCGCCGGTGGGCGAGGACGCGGTGCCGCCGCCGAGCCCGGCCGACCAGCTGACGATCCCGATCCGACTCGGCCCGCGCGAGGACTGGTTCGACGATCCCGTCGCCCAGTTCGCCCGGCTGACCTGGGCGGTGTCGCCGGAGAGCAATCGGGTCGGGCTGCGCCTGCTGGGCGAGCCGCTGACCCGCGCCGCGGAGTTCGCGGGGCGGGAGCTGACCAGCGAGGGTGTGGTGACCGGGGCGGTGCAGGTGCCCGCGAGCGGTCGTCCGGTGATCTTCCTGGCCGACCACCCGACCACAGGGGGTTACCCGGTCGTCGGCGTGGTCGATCGGCTCGCCGAGCTGGCCCAGGCCCGCCCTGGCACCCAGATCCGTTTCCGCCCACAGCCGTTCGCCGACGCCTAGCTCATCGTTCAACAATCCTACGTTCCAACAATCCCCTTGTTGAAACGTAGGATTGTTCGACAATCAGGCGTACTCGGACTCGTAGAGCGCGGACAGCTCGCGGTGCAGCGCCGCCGAGTCGGGCATGGTCACGCCGTCGAGGACCCGGACGCGGGTGATCTTGCGGACGCTGGAGGCGAGGAACAGGCCCTCGGCGCCGTCCAAGTCGTCGCGGCCGATCGGTTCGACCTTCGTCGTCCAGCCCGCCTGCTCGGCCGCGCGGAACAGCGCGCCCTGGGTCGTGCCGGGCAACACGCCGCTGGTCGGCGGGGTCGTGCGCATCGTGGTGCCCTCGACCAGCACGACCGTCGACGTCGGCCCCTCCAGCACCGAGCCGTCGGCGGCCACGAAGATCGCCTCGTCCGCGCCGTGGGCCTCGACGTAGCGCATGGCCGCCATGTTCACCGCGTAGGACAGCGTCTTCGCGCCGAGCAACAGCCACGGCGCGCGCTCCACGATCGCCGGGTCGAACCCGCGGTCCAGGCTCAGCGCCGTGACCCCCTCGACCCGGTTGACCAGCGTCTTCGCCCCGATCGGCAGGCCGAGCGCGTACGCGGTCGGGGTGCCGTCACCGAACTCGGGGCCGCGGGTGTGGACGAGCTTGAGCGCCATCTCACCCGGCGAGTTCCACGCGTCGATCACCACCCGGGTGACCCGCTCCCACGCCGCCCGGTCCAGCGGCGGCAGGTCGAGCATCGCCGCCGAGCGGGCCATCCGGTCGAGGTGGGAACCGAGCTCACGCGGCCGCCCGTCGACCACGAGCACCGTCTCGAACACCCCGTCGCCACGGAGAAGGCCGAGGTCGTCGGCCCGAACGAGCGGGCCGTCGGCGTCGGCGAGGGTTCCGTCAAGCATCGCCAACACACGCATGCGCGCACCCTACGCCTGCGAGGGAATAGCATCGGCGGGGTGGAGACGCTGCGGACGCGCGAGGAACTCCGGTCGACGCTGCACGAGCGCGGGATGCGAATGACCCCGCAGCGGCAGCTGGTACTCGACGCCCTTGTCGAACTCGAACACGCCACCCCCGAGCAGGTCTGCCAGCGGGTGCGGCTGACCACGCCCTCGGTCAACATCACCACCATCTACCGGACCCTGGAGCTGCTGGAGAGCCTCGACCTGGTCCACCACACCCACCTCGGCCACGGCGCGCCCAGCTACTCCGTCCACGAGCACAAGCACGTCCACCTCGTCTGCCACCGCTGCGGCCGGGTCGACGAGGTGGAGCGCACGGTGATGGACGAGGTGTCCGGAACATTGCGGGCCACCCACGGGTTCGTACTCGACGCAAGCCATCTCGCCCTGTCCGGCACCTGCCGCACCTGCTCCCAGGAGACCCCGTGACCACTCGCTCACCCATCCTCGACCTGCCGGGTGCGATCCCGCCGCCGGACGAGTCGGTGGACGCAGGGGTCGCGTGGCACTTCGGCGACCCGTTCGCCGAGCAGCGGGCCGCCGCGCGCAAGGTCGCCGTGGTCGACCGGTCGCACCGCGAGGTGGTCGCCGTGCCCGGCGACGAGCGGCTGAGCTGGCTGCACCTGGTCATCTCCCAGCACGTCACCGGCCTGGCGGAGGGCGCGGGCACCGAGGCGCTCATCCTCGACAGCCAGGGCCGGGTCGACGCGCACATGGTGCTCGCCCACGCCGACGGCACCGTCTGGCTCGACACCGAGCGCGGCGCGGTCGCCACGGGCGCGCGCGGCGGGCAGGTCCCGCTGCTGGAGTACCTGGCGCAGATGGTCTTCTGGTCCAAGGTCGAGCCGCGCGACGCCACCGCCGAGCGGGCCGTCCTGTCGCTGGTCGGCCCCGAGACCCCGCAGCTGCTGGCCGCTGTCGGACTCCCGGTCCCCGACGGCGACTACGCCGTGGCGGCAGGCTCCGACGTCATCGTCCGACGGATGCCGTGGCCCGGCCACGACGCCGCCGACCTGCTGGTGCCCCGCGCCGAGCTGGTCGGCTGGTGGACCAAGCTGACCGACGCGGGCGCCCGCCGGATGGGCAGCTGGGGCTTCGAGGCACTGCGCGTCGAGTCGGCCCGGCCGCGGCTGGGCGTCGACACCGACGAGAAGACGATCCCGCACGAGGTCAACTGGGTCCCGTCAGCCGCGCACGTGGCCAAAGGCTGCTACCGCGGCCAGGAGACGGTGTCCAAGGTCCACAACGTCGGCCGCCCGCCGCGCCGGATGCTGCTGCTGCACCTCGACGGCAGCTCCGACGGCCTGCCCGACACCGGCGCGCCCGTGCTGCTCGGCGAGCGCGTCGTCGGCCGGGTCGGCACGGTCGCCCAGCACCACGAGCTGGGTCCGATCGCGCTGGCGCTGATCAAGCGGTCGGTCGGCGCGGACGCCGAACTCGTCGCGGGCGAGGGCGACGAGAAGACCCAGGCGTCGGTCGATCCTGACTCGATCCCGCCGGACACCCCGGCGTTGGGCCGTATCGCCGCCCAAGGACTCCGGTCGTAGGACCTAGTATCGGCGCCATGTCGAACTCCTCGGGCACGTTGATCACGGTCGCCCCCACCGGAGCCGAGCACACCAAAGCGGACGTGCCGAACCTGCCGGTCACCCTGGACGAGCTGGTCACCACGGCGCGCGACTGCGAGCGCGTCGGCGCCGCCATGATCCACATCCACATCCGCGGCGACGACCACAAGCCGTCGTTGGACCCTCAGCGGCTCAAAGACACCGTCGACGCGGTTCGGGAGAACACCCGGCTGATCGTGCAGCTGTCCACCGGCGGCGCGGTGACCGACCCGGAGGAGCACCGGCTGGGCGTGCTCGACGCGATGCCCGACTCGGCGTCGTGCTCGATGGGCACGGTCAACTTCGGCGACGACGTGTTCCTCAACCGCTGGGAGTTCATCGTCGAGCTGCACAAGCGGATGCAGGAGCGGGGCATCGTCCCGGAGTACGAGATCTTCGACCTCGGCCACCTGACCTCGCTGCGCAGGCTGCTCGACCAGCACGGCCTGCCCGCGGGCGGCCACGTGCACCTCGACCTGGTGATGGGCGTCCCCGGTGGCATGCCGGGCGACACCGAGACGCTGGCCGCGGCGCTGCGGCTGATCCCCGAAGGCGCGACGTTCTCGGCGACCGGCGTCGGCCGGACCACGCTGCCGGTACTGTTCGCCGCGTTGTCCGCGGGTGGGCACGTCCGGGTGGGGATGGAGGACACCATCTCCTACGCCAAGGGCGAGCGGGTCAAGGACAACGCCCAGCTCGTGGCCAGGGCCTCGGGTCTGGCCCGGATCGCGCAGCGGCCGCCGATCGGGCCGGACGAGGCACGGGTACTGCTGGGAGTAACGAGCTAGTCGAAGATATGGCGGTCGGCCGGCAGATATCGGAGGATGTCCGCGTGATCGAAGTCCGCCCTGGTGGGCGCAGGCGCATCGACCGGGTGCTGTCACCGGACTATGTCGACAATCTCGACCAGCTCGACCTCGCCGAGGTCCGCGCCCGGCGCGACGACGCCGCGCAGGAGGAGACCGACCTGTCCTACCTGCGCAGACTCCTGCACGGCCGGATCGACATCGTCAAGGCCGAGCAGAAGCGCCGGGCCACCGGCGGCTCCCAGTCCGTGGTCGACCAACTCGCCGCGATCCTCGCCGACAACGCGGTCGGCCCGGCGATGGGCTCCGGCCGCCACCAGATGATGGAGCCCTCCCGCGCCGAGGCCCACCGCAGGCACGTCGAGGCCCTGGTCTCCGACGCCGACCTGACCGACGTCGGCTCGCTGCCCGACGACCGGCTCGCGCTGGCCCTGCACACGTATCAGGCGGAGGAGGAGTCGGTCTCCCAGCGCCGCCGCGAGGTGCAGGTGGTCATGGATTTGCTCAACGACCAGATCGGCAGCCGCTACCGGGCGGGCAGTGCCTCGGTCGACGACCTGCTCGCCGCCGAGCGGGCGAAGAGAGAGCCACACTGAACCCCGTATTGGTCGAAGTCCTCCGCTCCGGATTCGTGGAGTCCGTACACCGCGGCTCCGTCGTCGTGCTCGCCCCGGACGGCACCATCCGGCTCGCGCTCGGCGAGGTCAACGAGCCGGTGTTCACCCGGTCGTGCAACAAGCCGCTGCAGGCCCTCGGCCTCCTGCGCGCGGGCCTCGACCTCCCCGACGACGCCGACTTGGCGGTGGGCTGCGCGTCGCACAGCGGCGAGGCCGAGCATGTCGAGCAAGTGCTCGGGATTCTCGGCAAGAACGGGCTCACCGAGACCGACCTGGGCTGCCCCCCGGACTGGCCGCTCAACAAGGCCAGCAGGCACCGGGTCATCGCCAGCGGCGGCGGCAAGCGCGCGGCGGCGATGAACTGCTCCGGCAAGCACGCGGCGATGCTGGCCACGGCTGTGCAGCAGGGCTGGGACGTGCGGGACTATCTGAGTCCAGACCACCCGGCACAGACCGCGATCGCCGAGACCGTCACCGAGATGACCGGCGAACACATCACCACAATCGGCGTCGACGGCTGCGGAGCGCCGCTGTTCGCACTGACCCTGTCGGGGCTGGCGACCGGCTACACCCGACTGGTCTTGGCCGAACCCGGCACCCGGCGTCGCCGCGTCGCCGACGCCATGCGGCACCATCCGTATCTGGTGGGTGGCACCGATCGGGACGACACCGAGCTGATGCAGGCCATTCCCGGTGTGTTGGTCAAGGGCGGGGCTGAGGGCGTGCACGGGATGGTGCTTGCCGATGGCACCGCGGTCGCGATGAAGATCGACGACGGTTCACCTCGACCTCGCACGCCGATCTTGGTTGGCGTACTCCGCGCCTTGGGCTACGACGCTCCGGCCTTGGCAGACATGGCAGAACGGGATGTCCTCGGCGGCGGCGTCCCCGTCGGCGCCGCTCGCCTACGCGACGGCCTGCTGGACGACCTCGTCTAGCAGGCCTGTTGGGTTCGCTCACCCACCGACGAGAACTTCATCGCCGTGTTCTCCTTCGGCTTCGATCAATGCGTCCATCTCGCGCAATGCGCCGGTGCCAAGTTCCACGAACCTTCGTAGCGCGTCCCCATCGAACACGAACTCGAAGTCGTCGCGGGCACCACCGAACACGAAAACGACGTAATCGCCGTCGTGGACCCGAGACTGCATCGAACACCCTCGCCGGACGGCAACCCACGTGCCCACTTTCAGTTGTTCCATGATCTACAACCTCCGAAAGGTTCCAAGTCGTCTTCTCGCCACTTGCCCGAACGACCGATATGGATGAACCATAACTGGAAGCCTTCCATCTCGCATGTCGTCCACCTGAGGGAACTGCGCGAGTAGGTGAAGCGACCGGCAGACTGGGACATCACGAGCGGGGAGGTTTTTGTTGAGCAGCACGGTCAGTCCGGTCCAGAGCAGGCGATTGGCACGCACGTTGCGGCGCTGGCGCGAACGCGCCGGATACTCGGTGGAACGAGCGGCGGACGAGCTGCTCTGCGGTTCGGGCACCGTCTCCCGCATGGAGACAGGTGGCAGCGCCGAACCCCTGCGTGTCAAAGCCGCCCTTGAGCTGTACGGCGCACCTGGGCACGTGATCGCCGACATGGTTGAAGCCGCCAAACAACGCCGACGGCGCGGCGTGCTGCGCCGCCCGTACTACGACTTCGTGTCCCACACCTTCGCCGAGTACCTCGACCTGGAGAACGAAGCCGCCGAACTGTCCTGCTTCCAGAGCGACATCGTCCACGGCCTACTCCAGACTCCGTCCTACGCACGCGCGCTGATCAACAGCGGAGGCGAGGTCATTGACGCCGCGGACATGGACAAGTTTCTCGCCCTGCGCATGGAGCGCCAGCAACGCCTGACCGGGGACAACCCGCTGGTGCTGCGCGTCATACTCGTTGAAGCGGCGCTCTACACCGAGGTCGGCGGCAAGGCTGTTCTCAATGACCAGCTCCGGCACCTCATCGACGTCTCGGAGTCGGCGGCCAACGTTGAAGTTCGTGTACTTCCCTTCACCGCGGGCGGCCATCCCGCCGTGGGTTGCAACTTCACAGTCGTCGCATTCCCTGGCATCGACGAAGCCGAGCCAGAAGTGATCTACACCGAGAACGTCGTCAACTTCGTCCTGCAGGACGACGCCGCTGAAGTCGTCCGCTTCCAGCGCATCTATGATCAGGTATGGGGGATGACGCTCTCCCCTACCGCGTCGGCCGAACTGATCCGACGCGCGATCTCCAAGCTCCACTCCCGAGGAGGGGACCCGCAATGATCAATGAAACCCTCTCCCACGCGCGGTGGCGGAAGAGTTCCAAGTCGCAACCCAACGGCTCTTGCGTCGAACTGGCAACCGACGGCACGACGTGGGGTGCGATACGCGACAGCAAGCACCCCAATGGCGTGCCGGTCCTGCTTCCGGTCAACGCACTCACGACGCTCATCCGAACTGCTCCCAAACTGGGCGTCGAATAGCCCCGAGGCTCCCGCCACGTCAGGAGTCCTGACGTCGCAGCCCGCCCGGCCAGTCTATCGGCGATGCCGGCGGAAGCGGCCCGTTGTGTACAGGATGTGGATAACTGCCATCAACTGTGCACAACTGCGGTTCTGCCTGTGGACAACCGCCAGCGCCCTGTGGGCAACCTCAGTTGAAGCGCTCCCGTACGGCCAAGGCGGCCCAGAAGTCGCGCAGGCGGCCGAAGCGTTCGGCGACCTGGGCCGCGTCTGAGGATTCGAGCGCGTCGAGGATGGCGTTGACGTCCTCCGCCGAGGAGTCTTCGACCAGTTCCTCGTCATCGAGTAGTTGGACCAGGCCGCCGTAGTCGAGTTCCACGGCTGAGCCGGGGGCGAAATTCTCCAGCCAGCGGGCCGTGTCGATCAGGACCTTGGTGGGGCCCGCGTCGCCGAAGGTGGATTCGGCCAGGTCTCGGGCGCGTTCCACGCGGCGGCGGGCGTCGCCGAGGGAGACGCGCCAGTAGACCTGGCGGCGGGGGTCGTCGCGGGGGGCGATGACGACGTGGCGGTGGGCGGGTTCGACCAGGGCGAACCAGGGCAAGGGGACAGTCCACGTGGTCGACACGACATGCACGGCGCCGTTGGGCAGTTCGTTGAGGACCGTCGTGGCGCGGGCGCGGATGACCTCCGGCGGGACGCTCAGCGCCGCCGTGCGCAGGGTCGGGGTGGAGGTGGCCAGGAAGCCCACGAGGGCGGCCGCGGAGCGGGCGCGCACGTCCAAGGGGCAGACCAGCGGGCCGGGGCCGACTTGGGACCGCTCGCAGTGCACCGACGCCGGGTCGATCACCAGGACGTCGCGGACCGAGCTGGGGGCTGGTCGGCCGTCGGTCAGTTCGCCCGGCAGGGTCGCCTTGGCGCGCTGTGACTTGAGCCACACCTCACGTTCGCGGATGCCTGCCTCGGCGTGGTCGACCGCACCGTCCTCGACGACCGCGCGGAGCAGATCGCCTAGGGATCCACCGAAAGAGGACAACGGTTCGTACACCCGGAGGTAGGCGACGAACGGACGAGGCACCCGCCCATGCTGTCACGTCACTACAGGGTCGACGCCCTCGGGCGCGCTTCGACACGATGTCGGGTTATGCACACCATGCCGCGTCGCATCGAACCCCTCTGACACGGTACGGTAGTTAGCAGGAATCAACTGTCGACATCTACGGGGCCGCCGTTCCCCCGGCCGCCCCGTCACTGTGCGAGGGGGTCGAGCCATGGGGCGCGGCCGAGCTAAGGCCAAGCAGACGAAGGTGGCCCGGGAGCTCAAGTACAGCTCACACGCCACGGACTTCGACGCCCTGCAGCGTGAGCTGTCGGGCGGCAAAGACGACGGTCACGAGACCCGTGACCAATTCGACGACTCGTCCGACGACGAGTACGACGAATATCGGCGATGACTCAGGGTCCGTCACCAGTTGACGGACCCACACACTCGCCGCACTCCCCCTCTTCCAACCCGTGAAGGCCGCCCCTTGTCTTGGAGCGGCCTTCACGGTCCGACCCGGGGCCTCGACACCCAGCTTCTCTTTGGCGTGCCCTCAGTACTGCACGCGGCGGTACTGGGCAGGCACCGGCGTCCGCGCACCCAGCTCGGTCGCCGCGCGCAGTGGCCAGTACGGGTCACGCAATAGCTCGCGGCCTAGCAGCACCAGGTCCGCGGCACCGTCGGCGACGATCTGTTCGGCCTGACGCGCCTCGGTGATCTCGCCGACCGCGGCGGTCGGCACGTCGGCCTTGCGCCGGACCGCCTCCGCGAACGGCACCTGATAGCCCGGCCCCGTCTCGATGCTCGCGTGCGGCACGTTGCCGCCGCTGGACACGTCGATCAGGTCCGCGCCCGCCGCGGCCAGCGCGCGGGCGATCTCCACGCTGTCGTCGACAGTCAGCCCGCCCTCGGTCCAGTCCGACGCCGAGATCCGGACGAACACCGGCACCTCCACCGCCGCCCGAACCGCCGCGACGACCTCCAGCGCGAACCGCAGCCGCCCCTCGGCCGAGCCGCCGTACGCGTCGGTCCGGGTGTTGGACAGCGGCGACAGGAACTCGTGCAGCAGGTACCCGTGCGCGGCGTGCACCTCGATCACCTGGAACCCGGCCTCGACCGCCCACCGCGCCGACTGAGCGAACTCGGCGACAATGTCGGCGATCCCAGCCTCGTCCAGCGCCACCGGCTCGCGATAGGCGGCGACGAAGGGCTCGGTCGTCGGACCCACCGGGGTCCACCCGCCGTCGGCGTCGGCGACGCCGCCGGACCCGGTGAACGGGCTGTAGGTCGACGCCTTGCGGCCCGCGTGGGCGAGCTGGATGCCAGGGACCGATCCCTGCGCGGCGATGAACCCGGCGATCGGCCGCCACGCGTCGCGGTGCTCGGCCGACCAGAGCCCGGTGTCCTCCGGCGAGATTCGGCCGGCCGGGTCGACCGCCGTGGCCTCGGCGATCACCAGCCCGGCCCCGCCAACGGCGCGCGAGCCCAGGTGCACCAGGTGCCAGTCGTTCGGGAGGCCGTCGCGGGCGGAGTACTGGCACATCGGGCTGACCGCGATCCGGTTCGGCAGGGTGACCGAGCGCAGGGTCAAGGGCGTGAACAGCACGAGAATCCTCCGAGCTTTGTTCGTACACTGACGAACTGTTAAGCGTCGGTGACCGGGCGTGTTGTTCCCGTCTCAGTCTATGGGAGGCGTCCGCCTGCCCCGCTTGGTCTCCGCGCGCTGCTTCTTCGCCGTGATCCGTCGTTCCTTGGCGCCCCGCGACGGCTTGGTCGCCCGACGCGCGGGCGGCGGCGGCTCGGCGGCTTGACGCAGGAGCATCGCGAGGCGCTCGCGGGCGGCCTGGCGGTTGGCCAACTGCGCGCGGTACTCGCTGGCGGCGATGGTGACGACGCCGTCGACGAGCCTGCTGCCTAGGCGGGCGAGCATTCGGACGCGCAGGTCGTCGGGGACCGAGGGGGAATGCTTGACGTCGAACGACAGCTCGACGCGGCTGTCGGCGGTGTTCACGCCCTGGCCGCCGGGACCCGACGACCGAGAGAACCGCTCACGCAGCTCGGCCGCTGGGATCACCAGCTTCGTGGACACCACCAACTCTTCGTTCACATGAGAAAGGATGCCCTACCAGCGCAATCTCTTTATGTGTGCCTGTTGGCCAACTTGCGTCTGGGGTGCCTGTTCGGGTGGTTCGCCTTGATTTGGGGCCCCTCGAATGGGCCTGCGCGGGTCTAAAAGGTGGGCCAGGTGAAGCCCACCCGCGCCGAAAGTTTAGGCCCATTCACCCCAAATCAAGGCGAACCACCCGAACAGGCCGTTGATCTTGGCCCGGTGCGTTTAGCTGGTGGTGGCGATCTTGGCCCGGTGCGTTTAGCGCCTAGAACCGCGGGTGGTCCCCAACCATGACGGCGCGCGGGGCGTCTGCGTCCTCTGCGGGGCGGATGGAGCCGAGGACCCAGGACGGGACGTGCCGAGCCGTCAGCACAGCAAGCGCCCGATCGACGTCCTCAGGGGCGACCACGGCGACCATGCCGACGCCCATGTTGAACGTCTTCTCCATCTCCGGGCGCTCCACCCGGCCGCGCTGGGCGATCAGCTGGAACACCGGCTTGGGTGACCAGGTGCCACGGTCGAGTTCGGCGTGCAGGCCGTGCGGGATGACTCGCGCCAGGTTGGCCGCGAGGCCGCCGCCGGTGATGTGGGCGAAGGTGCGGACCTCGGTCTCGGCGGCCAACGCCAAACAATCCTTGGCGTAGATCTTGGTCGGCTCCAGCATTTCCTCGCCGAGGGTGCGGCCGAATTCCTCGACGTGGCCCTCCAGCGGCATCCGGCCGATCTCCAGCAGCACGTGCCTGGCCAGCGAGTAGCCGTTGGAGTGCAGGCCGGTCGACGCCATCGCGATCAGCACGTCGCCGGGGCGGACCTTGTCCGGGCCGAGGAGCTGGTCGGCCTCGACCACGCCGACGCCCGTCGCCGACAGGTCGTAGGCGCCGTCGGCCATGAGGCCGGGGTGTTCGGCGGTCTCGCCGCCCAGCAGCGCGCAGCCTGCCTGGACGCAGCCCTCGGAGATGCCCTTGACCAGCGCGGCGATCCGGTCCGGCAGGACCTTGCCGACGGCGATGTAGTCCTGCAGGAACAGCGGCTCGGCGCCACACACGACCAGGTCGTCGACCACCATGGCGACCAGGTCGACGCCCACGGTGTCGTGGATGTCGAGGGCCTGGGCCACGGCGATCTTGGTGCCGACGCCGTCGGTGGAGGAGGCGAGGATCGGCTCCTTCCAGCGGTCGAGCTTGAGCTTGAACAGCCCCGCGAACCCGCCGATGCCGCCCATGACCTCCGGGCGGTTGGCCTTCTGCGCCCACGGCTTGAGCTTCTCGACGGCCTCGTCGCCTGCCTCGATGCTCACCCCTGCCGCGGCGTAGGTGGCGCTGGCGGTCTCGACCTTGGGCTCGTTGGTGTCAGTCATCGCTCGAATTCGGTGTCGTGGGTGGTCAGGGGCGCTGCAAAGCGTCCTCGGCACCGTACCCGGCGCTGAGAACGGGGGCCGCGCTGCCCGCGATGCCCTTCTCGATTCCCTCAAGCAGGTGCTTTCCGATACGCGCGTCGTCGGGCAGCGGGATCGGGTACTCGCCGTCGAAGCAGGCCGAGCAGAGCCGGGTCCTTGGCTGCTCGCTCGCGGCGACCAGGGCCTCCAGGGAGACGTAGCCCAGCGTGTCCGCGCCGATCGAGCGGCGGATGCCGTCGAGGTCGAGTCCGTTGGCGATCAGCTCGGCCCGGGAGGCGAAGTCGATGCCGTAGAAGCACGGCCAGCGCACGGGCGGCGAGGCGATGCGGACGTGCACCTCCAGGGCGCCCGCTTCCCGCAGCATCCGCACGAGCGCGCGCTGGGTGTTGCCGCGCACCACCGAGTCATCCACCACGACGAGCCGCTTGCCGCGGATGACGTCGCGCAGCGGGTTGAGCTTGAGCCGGATGCCGAGCTGGCGGATGGTCTGCGACGGCTGGATGAAGGTGCGCCCGACGTAGGCGTTCTTCACCAGGCCCGAGCCGTACGGGATGCCGCTGGCCTGGGCGTAGCCGATGGCGGCCGGGGTGCCGGACTCGGGCACCGGGATGACCAGGTCGGCCTCGGCGGGGAACTCGGCGGCGAGCTTGCGGCCGATCTCGACCCGGGTGGCGTGCACGCCGCGGCCCGCGATGGTGGTGTCGGGCCGGGCGAGGTAGACGTATTCGAAGAGGCAGCCCTTGGGCTCCGGGGTGGCGAACCGCGACGAGCGCAGGCCCTCGGCGTCGATGGCGATCAGCTCGCCTGGCTCGACCTCGCGGACGAACGACGCGCCCACGATGTCGAGGGCGGCGGTCTCGCTGGCCACAACCCAGCCGCGCTCCAGCCTGCCGAGGACCAGCGGGCGCACGCCGTGCGGGTCGCGGGCGGCGTAGAGGGTGGACTCGTCGGAGAAGACCAGGCAGTAGGCGCCGCGCACTTCGGGCAGCAGGCGCAGGGCGGCCTGCTCGATGCCGATGTCGGCGGCGGTGGCCGCCAGCAGCCCGGTGAGCAGGTCGGAGTCGGTGGTGGCGCCGTTGCGGGCGACCGCCTTCATCTCGACAGCCTTGTCGCGCAGTTCGGCGGTGTTGACCAGGTTGCCGTTGTGGCCAAGGGACAGGCCGCTGCCGGTGGCGGTGGTCTTGAACGTGGGCTGGGCGTTCTCCCAGGTGGTCGAGCCAGTCGTGGAGTAGCGGCAGTGGCCGACCGCGACGTGCCCGCGCAGCGAGGACAGGACTTGCTCGTCGAAGACCTGGCTCACCAGCCCGAGGTCCTTGAACACCACGATCTGCTGGCCGTCGGCCACGGAGATGCCCGCGGCCTCCTGCCCACGGTGCTGCAACGCATACAGTCCGTAATAGGTGAGTTTCGCGACTTCCTCACCCGGGGCCCAGACACCGAACACTCCGCATTCTTCGCGGGGCTCTGGTTCCGGCTGGTCGGCGTTGGGGTCGGATTCTGCAGGGCCAGTCAAGAACTGGTCGGTGACCACCGAAGCGCTCCCTGTGGACGGAGTGAGGCTGCATCATGAAGTGTAGGTGCTCTTCAGGGTGACACCGACCATCCGACCGTGGGGCGCGTCACGTGCCGCGCGTTGCCATTACCGTGTGCCGGGTGTCCGGACGAGCAGCGGTGATCGTCGCCATCGGGGTGCTCGGCGTCCTGGTGGCGGCCGGGTCGATCGTGCCCATCCCCAGCCCGGCCGAGGTGCGCGGCTGGGCGAGCGCGGCGGGCTGGGCCACGCCGGTGCTGTTCCTCGCCGTCTACTCGGTTTGCACGGTGGCGCCGATTCCGCGGACGGTGTTCAACCTGTCGGCGGGTCTGCTGCTCGGTGAGGTCGTCGGCGTGGCCGTGGCGATGCTGGCCACCGCACTCGCCGCCTGGTTCGCGTTCGCGCTGGCCAGGGGCCTGGGCAGGCGCTGGGCCGAAGCCCACCTGGAACGCGACGCGGCCCGCGCGGTCAACGCGCGGCTCACCGGCGGCGGGCTGGCCGGGGTGATCTCCCTGCGCCTGATCCCGATGATCCCGTTCGCCGCGATGAACTACTGCTGCGGGCTGTCGGCCATCCGGTTCCGGCCGTTCCTGGTCGGCACGGTCATCGGCAGCCTCCCCGGCACCGCGGCCGTCGTGATCCTCGGCGACGCGCTGACCGGCACGACACCGCCCGCGCTGCTGGCGGTTTACGCAGGGCTAGCACTGGTCGGCGGCATCGGTCTCTACGTCGTGCTGCGGGTGAGGAAACCGGACACCAAAGCCGCACCAGAGCGCCTGAGCAGCATCGGGTGAAACTGGGCGATCACGCTTTGTCTGGGGGGACGACGGCCCTAAGCTGCCTGGCGTGTGGGGTGCCCTTCCGCCCACGCTTTTTCCCCACAGGGCCGTCGTAGGGGCCCCAGACAAAGCGTGATCGCCCAGTTTCACCCGATGGTGCGGACCCTCAATCCCGAATCAAGGGCAGGTAAGCGGCCAGGTCGGCGCGCAGCCCGGACGCCGTGATCCGACCAGCCGCCACAGCGTCTTCCCAGGTCAAACGGCCAGTGGCCAACAAGAGCCACGTGCGCGGGTCGGTCTCGACAACGTTCGGCGGCGTGCCGCGGGTGTGCCGGGGACCCTCGACACACTGCACCGCGGCGAACGGCGGCACCCGCACCTCAACCGTGTGGCCGGGCGCGAGGTCCTCCAGCGTGCGCAGGCTCAGCCGGACCGCCGCGGCCACGATCGGCCGCGGCGGGTCCGGCTCGGCGAGCCAAGCCGACACGGCGGCGCGAAGCTCCACCGGATCGACAGGTTTACGTCCGGGCAAGCTCAGACCTCAGCGGCACGCTGCGCCTCAGTGAGGACTTCCTCAACCTGGTGCACGAGCTTCCGGGGATCCGCCGGGGAGATCGTCGTCCACAGCGTCCCGTCCGGCGACCCACGGCGGACCTGCACGTACCGCCCGTTGGTGGTGTCGAAGAACGACACCACCCGCGGCCCGCGGACGCGGCGGCCGAGGCGGTCGCGGGCGGCGGCGCCGAAGTTCCCGGTGCCCTGGACGTCGCCGATCATCCGGGTCAGCGCGACCGCGTCGTCGGTGCGGACACCGCGGCCGAGCAGACCGAGCTCGAAGCTCTTCTGCGTGCCGTCGCTGGCTTTGGCCGCGGCCTCGAAATCATCGGTGCGCAGGGTGACCGACTGGCCGGGACCGGCCTGCCAGTTGGGCAGACCGCCCACGGCCTCGCTCGCCAGCGCCTGCACCGTGATCCGGCGCAGGGTGATCCGGTCGTCGCTGAGCACGGCCATGGCGGCGTGGTGCTCGGTGGCGGCGGTCAGCAGGCGCACGCCGCGACCGGCGAACGCCCTGCCGTCGACCTCGCGGTCGGGGCGGGCGATGATCCCGAACAGGTGCTCGATCTCGGGGTGCACGTCGACCTTGCGGCCGAGCCCGCGCGCGTCCAGATCGGCCCAGACGCGGTCTTCGATCTGGGCGCGCTCCTCATAGGTCTTGCCCGGCGATGGCACCTTGACGATCAGCGGCATGGTGCCAGGAGACAGGTGCTCCCAGAGGACGTCGAATTCCAGGGCGGAGAGCGAGACCGGCTCGCTCTCCACCTCCACGGCTCCGAACGGCATCACTGCTGGGGGGTTTCGCCGATGACGGTCGGCGAGACCATGCGGTCGTCGCCGAACACGTCCTCGGTCTCGACCAGGTAGTCGGCGAGCTGGTACTCCTCGTCGTCCTCGCCCTGGCCGCCCCGGCCACCGGTGCCGCCCGCACCCATGCCGCCCTTGCCCGCGGCGCCGCCGCCGCGGCCGCCGGTGGCGTTGGCGCCGTGCTGGCCGAACTGCCCGGCACCCGCCGCGCCGCCCTTGCCCATGCCGCCCGCGTTGTTGCCCGCCTGGCCGACACCCTGACCCGCGCCGCCCTGACCGGGACCGCCCTGGCCGAGACCACCGGGCATCCCGGGCTTGGCGCCGGGGCCGGTGGAGGTCGGCAGCTTGGCGCCGGGACCGCCGGTGGTGGGGTTCGGCGTGTTCAGGTTGCCCTTGACCGGGAGATTGCCGCCGAAGCTCGGCGGGTTGCCGCCGGTCTGGCCGACCGGGACAGTCGGGGTGGTCGGCGTCGGGTTGGTCGGGGTGAACTGCGGCGGGGTGTAGCCGTTGGGCGTGGTGCTCGCGGGCGGGATGTAGCCGCTGGGCGTCGGCGTGCCGCCGACCGGGGTGTAGGAGACGTTGCCGCCGTTACCCGGAGCGGGCACGAAGCTCCCGTGCCCGGTGCTGGGCGGCGGGGTGTAGCCGGACGGGACCGTGGTGGACCCGTTGTGGCTGGTGCCGCTGAAGTTCGAGGTGAAGCCGCCGATGGCGCCGCCGGGCTGGGTCGCGGGCGCCGGGGTGGCCACCACGACGTCCGGCGGCGGCACGAAGGTGCCGAGCGTGTTGCGGTTGAACTCGCTGCTGGACTGGTAGGAGTCCATCGTGTCGACGGCCTTCTGCGCGGCCGCGTCCTGCTTGGCTTCCTGCGCCTCGTGGTCCATCGCCTGGCCTGCCACGATCGCGGCCGGGCCGGGGTTGCCGGTGAGCAGCGCGGCGCCCGCGGCGGCCATCTGCCAGCCGGAGGGCTGCGGCGTGGTCACCGGGACCGGCTCGGGCATCTCGGCCCTGGCGCGGGAGACGATGTCGGCCTGGTACTCGGTGGACGCGCGCATGCCCGACGCGCCGGACTCGGCGTCGGTGGCCCACTGCTGCAGCGGGGTGAGCCCGGCGTTGGCGCTCTCGCCCGCCGCGCCCTCCCACGCGGTGTTGAGCTCGGAGAGCTTGCGGCTGAGGTCGCCATCGATCTCGGCGAGCTCGCTCTGCAGCTTCTCCCAGTACGCGGTCTGCGGTGTCGAAGCGGCCGCACCGGGGCCGCTGTTGATCATTTCGTGCAGCGTCGGGTGGTCGTACCCCCGCCAGCGGTGCATACCCATTCGGATCACCCTCGGTCGTAAAGCGGAAAGTCTGGTGGCCTACGCGCCCTGGTCGTGCGTTCCCCAGCGGGCGGTGTTCTCGCCTTCGACCTGGACATAGGCGTCATAGGCCTTCTGCAGCGAGTCGATGGCGTTCGCTAGCTGCTTCTCGTAGCCGCGCAGGCAGGCGATCGCCGAGTCCGCCGCGCCGCTGTTGCTGCGTTCGGTGAACTGCTCGGCCGTCTCGCCGCTGACCGGGTCGCCCGCCCAGCGCGGAATCTGCATGGCGTCGAGCAGGCGGACCTTCTCCTCGACCCGCAGGTGCGCGTCACGGAAGGCCGCGAGCGCGCCAGGAATGGCAGCGGGCTCGACCCTGAGCGTCTGTGTTCCGGCGTAGCTGGGCCCCACAGGTGCGGTGGTACCCCCGCCGCCATCGGCTAGAAACACCGTAGCTACTCCCTCGTCCTGTGCTTTTGCGACGACTGTATCTGTGATGCACGACGTCGCGGAACGGTTCCCGCGATATCGGGTGATTTGGTCACTAATTCTTGGACGTGCCCGTCCCCCGACCGTGACGTTATCCGGCGAGGACGACTTTCGTGCCCGATTCGGCGATCTTGCGCACCTTGGCGCACAGCTCGTCGAGCGAGGTCACGGGCTGTCGGTCCGGCGAGCCGACGAGGAGCTGGAAGAACATCATCTGGCCGTCGTTGACATCGACCACGGCGAAGCACGACACCGTCTTCTTGGTGTGGACGAGGGCGGCCGGATATCCCTCGACAGTGAACGGGGTAACCGTGCCCACGATGCCGTCGGTCCATTCGTCGAGCCCCTGGCTCACCACGGTCTCGACGCCGACGGTGAGGTTGGCCTTGAAGCCGACCACGGTGCACCCCTTGGAACCGGGGAAGGACCCCGAGTCACTCGCGCGGCCGTCGACCTCCGGGTTGATCCCGAACTCCGGCGCCTTGACCACGGCGGCCACCTGACACGGCTGGACCGCGCTGATGTCCTTGTTCGCCGGGCGTGCCTTGGTGGGTTTGGCCGTGGTCTTCTTCGTTGTGCTGGTCGGTTCGGAAGCGCTGGTGGTCGGCTGCGGCACCGGGGTCGGCGTCGGGTCGATGGTCGTGCATGCCGTCACTGCGAGCGCCGTCAGCGCGAGCGCTGCGAGGCGTGGTGCGAGGGTCCCCATGCACCGGACGGTACCGAAACGTGACCAACCGTGACCCGGGAACCTACGATGAGCCGCATGGAGGAGCCGGAGATCACCCTCGACATGCGCGCGGGCGCGCGGTCGAACCCGAACAGCTGGCTTTACGTGATCGATCCCGCCTTCGGGCCGGACGAGGACGTCCCGCCGTGGGGGGTGGTGGGCGCCTACCCGGTCGACGAGCACGGCGAGATCGGCGACGCCTTCCGCCGCAACGACGACTACCGCCCGTCGCCGACCGCCCTGCGGCTGCCGGTGCCGTCCAACCCGCTGGAGAAGCTGCTCCAGCTCATCCACACCCGCCACCGCGACCAGCGTGACCTGCTGCCCGCCGTGCTGGACTCGACGCTGTTGCTCTACGCGGGCTCGCCCGACGACCGCGGGGTCACCGGCTTCCCCAACCACGACGGCACCGTCATGGTCCCGGCCTGCACGTCGGCGGCGCACGTGCCGACCCAGTGGCCGGGCTGGCGGGAGGTCACGGGGCGCGAACTCGTCGGCCTGCTCTATGGGCACCCGCTGGTGGTGAACCCGGCGGGTCCGATCACCGCCCTGGTGCCTGCGGCTCACCTACGTGCGGCAGCCGACCGGACCTGACCGGATTCAGGTGAGCCAGCGCTCGATCTCCTCTGGGGGACCGGGTTTGGCGAACAGCCAGCCTTGAGCGCTGTCGCAGCCGATGGCGCGCAGCCGCTCTGCCTGCTCCGGGTCCTCCACGCCCTCGGCGACCACGTTGTGCCCCAAGGCATGCGCCAGTTCCACCAGCGTGGCCACGATCCGCGCGTCGGCCGGGTCGGCGTCGGGGGTGTCGCGCAGGCCCTCCATGAAGGTTCCAGCGAGCTTGATCGCGTGCACCGGCAGGTGCCGCAGGTAGGCCAGGTTCGAGTAGCCGGTGCCGAAGTCGTCGATCGCGATGCGGACGCCGAGGTCGGCCAGTTCCCGCAGCGCCTTGAGGGAGGCGCCCGCGCTGCCCATGATGGCGGACTCGGTCAGTTCCAATTGGACACTCGATGGGGGCAGCCGGGCGGCGCGCAGGATGGTGGTGACGTCGGCGACGAGGGTGGGTTCCTCGGTCTGGCGGGCGGCGAGGTTGACGCTCATCCACGGCGCCCGGTCGCCGTAGGCGTCGCGCCAGCGGCGGGCCTGCCGGGTGGCCTCCCGCAGCACCCACCGGCCCAGCGGGACGATCAGCCCGGTCTCCTCCGCCAGCCCAATGAACTGGTCGGGCCCGAGCCTGCCGAACTCGGGGTGGGCCCAGCGCACCAGCGCCTCGACGCCGACGAGCCTGCCGTCGGACAGCCGCACGATCGGCTGATAGTCCACATAGAACTCATCGCTCTCGACCGCCGCGGGCATCCGCGCGGCCAGGGTGAAGCGGGCGACCTCGCGGGCGTTGCGCTCGGAATCGTAGACGGCCCAACGGTTCTTGCCGTCACCCTTGGCCCAGTAGAGCGTGACGTCGGCGTCGCGCATCGTCTCGGCGGGGGTCGCGGTGGTGACGGCGCGGTCGACCAGGCCGATGCTCGCCGACACCGTCAGCCGGTGGCCGCCGATGCGCACCGGCTCGGACAGTGCGGTCAGGATCCGCTCGGCCAGGTCGACCATCTGGTCGACGCCCGCGCAGTGCTCGACCAGGACCACGAACTCGTCGCCGCCCATCCTGGACACCATCCGGTCGGCCCCCGACACCATCCGGTCGAGCCGGGCGGCGACCGCGATGAGCAGTTGGTCGCCGATGTCGTGGCCAAGACTGTCGTTGATGACCTTGAACCCGTCGAGGTCGAGGTAGCACAGGCCGACCCGGTGTTCACCGCCGAGCGCGAAGGCGGCGTTGAGCCGCTCGGTGAACAGCGCGCGGTTTCCCAATCCGGTCAGCGGATCGTGGTTGGCCTGATGGCGCAGGCGCTGTTCCAGGGTGTGGCGGTCGGTGATGTCCTCGACCATGCCGACGACGAAGTTCGGGGCCCCGTCGCCGTCGCGCACCAGCGTGACCGACAGGTCTGTCCATAGTGGAGTTCCGTCGACCTTGCGCAGCATCCGTTCCATCCGGTAGCTGTCGCGCTCCCCGGCCAGCATCTCCTTGAGCGGGGCCCGCATCGCCGCCGGTTCGTCGGGGAACCGCAGTTGGTCGATGTGCAGACCTGCCATGTCTTTCACGTCGTAGCCGAACATGCGCGCGCACGCCGCGTTGACCTCGGTCAGCGTGCCGTACCGGTCGGCGATTCCGATGCCAACGGCGCTCTGGGTGAACATCGCGCGAAACCGCGCCTCACTGGCCAGCAGCGCGTTCTCGGCGCCGCGGCGGGCGTCGAAGGCGGCCCGGCGGATCTCCTCCTGGTCGTGGAAGATCTTCTGGCGCATGGCGGTGGCGAAGCCCGCGGCGAAGGCGGCCTGCACGGCCGGGATCCGGCCCGTGTTCGCGCGCCCGGCGAGCCTGGGCAGGCCGTCGCCGATGAGCTGGATCGAGGCGGAGAGGGTCTGCGGGTAGGTCAGGCCGAGTTCGACGAGGGTCCCGCCGATGCGGGCGACGGGCCCGGGATCGAACTGCTCGGCGGCGAGGGCGGCCAGCAGGATCTCGGCGTACTTGCCGACGTTCTCCACCAGGGTTCGACGGTCCATCGCGACATAGCCCGAGGCGGCCAGGGCCGTCGCCCACTGCTCCGCGAACGCCTCCCGCTCGCCCGGTGCGCAGTCCACCCCGTCACCCCTCCGTCTCTCCACGGACAGTTTCCCCTGTTAAACGGCGGGTAGCCACCCCGGGATGCGTGTGGTGAATCATTCACATGAAGCCATCATGATGCGGTAATTGTTCGTTCGCGGCTTGGTGCTCGGTCAGTTCCGTGGCCCGTCACCATGGCACTAAGTTGACCCGCGATGAACTCGACAGTGTTTGTGATCGCGGGCCTGGTCGCCCTGGTGGCGGGTCTCGCCGTGTTCGCCGTTTCCCGGCTCGCCGTGAAGCGCGGCAAGTCCGGCTGGTGGCTGGCGGGGACCGTGCTGGTGTCGGCGGGACTGCTCGCGCTGGTCACCGGCTGGCTGATGAGCGAGCCCAATCCCAATCGCGGCGAAGCGCTCAAGACCGGCGGTCTCGCGGCAGGATCGGTCGTGGCGCTCTACGCGCTCTGGCTCAACGACCGGCGGCGACGCGTCGAGGAGGAGCGGCAGGTCATCGAACGGAGCAAGCAAGAGCTGGAGATGGCGCGCAGCGACCACGACCGCGAGCGGGTCGCCGACGAACGCTTCGCCCGGGCCGTCGAGCTGCTCGGCAACGACGCCGACCAGGTCCGCGTCGGCGCGATGCACGCGCTGAGCAACCTGGCGCGCAACCGACCGTACTACTCCCAGACCGTGCTCGACGTCGTCTGCTCGTATCTGCGGATGCCGTTCGACCGGGAGACCGTGGACATGCGGGAGCTGCAGGTCCGGCGGACCGCGCAGCGGGTGATCCAGGACCTGCTCCCGGAGAAGGGCTCGGCCGACCCGGTCCGCTACAACCTCGACCTGACCGGTGCCGACCTGGAGTACTTCGACATCTCCGAGCGGGTCGTGGGCACGCTGGTGCTGCGGTTCGCCCAACTGCACAACTCGAACTCGATCTGGGGCTCGGAGATTCTGGGCAGCGCGTGGTTCACCGGCGCGGTCAGCCACGGGATCCTGCACGCCCACCACATCGTCTTCCACCGCAAGGCGTGGTTCTCCGGCTTCACCGCGCTGGGTCCGGTCAACCTCACCGAGACCAAGTTCCTCGGCCCGACCAAGTTCGACCGCGCCCGCTTCGCCGAGCCGCCGGACGTAGACGCCGAACTGCTCGCGACTTAGGGGAACCGTTAACCGGGCGCCATCGTCTACCCATCTCGTATGGTGCGGTGACGACCCGACCCCTGGGGGTAGCGGCATGGCGTTCTACGGGGACCCCGACGAGCTCGACCGGCTCGCGGGCAAGATCGAACAGCGCGCCGACGACGTGCGCAAACACGGCGCGGACATGGACGTGCAGGCCGCGGCGATGCGGTGGAAGTCCATCGCGGCCGACCGCTGCCGCGAGACCATCACCGGCGACCGCGAGTCCCTCGACGGCACGGCGGGCAAGCTCGACGAGGCGGCCGCCGCACTGCGCCGCCACGCCCAGGAGCTGCGCGAGCTGCTCGCGGCGATCAAGCGGATCGCCGAGGCCGTGGTCGGCTGGTTCAACGACGCCATCGACCGGTTCAACCGGGCACTGGAGAGCTTCAAGAACATGGTCAGCGACATGGTCGACACCGTCACGGGTGTGTTCGGCGGCGGCGGCGACGCCCCGCAGGCGCCCCGGCCGCCGTGGGAGGGCTGGCGCTACCAGCCGGACAACCTTCCGCCCGCGGGCGACAAGCAGTGGCTTGAGGTCGGCACCTTCATGCGGGCACAGGGGGTCGCGTGATGCCCGCCACCGCTGTTCCCGCCGCGCACCGGCTCACGCTGACCGCGGCGGAGTACACCTACCTGGTCGGCAGGCTCAGGGTGAGCCCGCCGCCGGGCTGGGAGCCCGCGCCCGATCTGGAGGCCGACCTCGACGCCCTGGTGCGCAAGGGCGTGCTCAAGGGCTCGGGTGACCTGCTCAAGGTCCACCCGTCGATCGAGACGAACCTGCGGGTGCTCGCCGGTCCGCAGATCATGTTCGACACCACCGCCACGGCAGGCGCCCGCGGCTCCCGCAGCCTGCACGCGCTGGCCGGGGCGCTCGGCGCGTCGCTGTTCCTGCTGCCCGACGCGGGTGTCGAGCTGTCGATGTTCGCCGCGGTCGACCTCGGCCGCGAGCTGGTCCGGGCGGTGCCCGCCGAGACCGAGGGCGGCATCGGCTCGATGCTCGACGACCCCGACGAGGCCGAGCCGCCGCGCGGGTCGGTCCCACTGGTCGCCCTGCACGAGCTGGGAGTGGCCGATCTGCTGCGCGAGGCCGACCCGGAGGCACCCGCGTATGTGCTGGCGGAGCTGAAGCTGCCCGCCGACCAGGCGGCGTTCGCCCGCGATGTCGTGCGGCGCACCGACGGGATGCTGAACACGCTGGTCACCGCGCTGGTCGGCGACGGCGTGCGGACCGCGCAGGTGACCTGGCTGCACACCGACGCGGGCTGGGTCGGCGTCCGGCCGGGCGCGCGCAGAATGGTCGACCTTGAACCGGTCGAGCGGACCGACCTCGGGGTCTGGGTGGCCCCCTTCGTGGCGGAGGCGCTGGCGTGACCGACACCGGACCTGGCGTCACCAACATCACCGTCGGCGGCGGCGCGGGCGGCACGGACGCGCACTACGAGGACCTGGCCGCCATGGGCGTGCTCACCGACGACGTCGCGGGCTCGACCCTGACGATCGCGATGAGCAGCCACAAGTACCTGGTCGACCCGGACGTGCTGGCCTCCGGCCTGCTCAACCCCGGCGGCGTGGCCCGCTTCGAGATGTCCATGCTGGGCGCGCTCGACGGCCCCAGCGGCCTGACCGCGACGTCGGCGGCGATCGGCCTGCGCGGCCTGGCGCTGCGCGCGGCCAACGAGGCCTACCAGGTCGTCGACGACCTCAACGCCAAGGCGCTGGAGGCTGGGCGCTGGCTGATGGGCGCTGCCGTCGCGGTCAACCCGGCCCTCGGTGTCGCGGGTGCGGGCGCCATCGCCGCGGACGTGTACCTCAACTACGACGGCGACTGGCAGAAGTGGCTGGTCGACCACCCCGGCATGATCGACACGATCCTCGGCATGTCCCCTGGCGCGCTGAGCGCTCTCGGCCTGCCGACGGACCTCGCGACGCTGACGAACCTGATCGCGGCCGCGTATCCGGACGGCGAGCCCAACACGTTCCCCGGCCCGAACGACCCGGCGCAGATGGACACCACGGAGATCGGCACGACGCCGCCGAACGGGCTCGGTGACCTGATCAACGGGCTCGACCACCGCAACAACGACGACGACAGCAACGTCTCGGTCACCGCGGTCCGCGACGCCAACGGCAACATCACCGGCTACGTCGTGGACATCCCAGGCACCAAGGAATGGAACGCGCCCTGGGACCAGTCGGCGCACAGCGCCAACGACCTCGGCACCAACGTCGACGCGATGGCGGGCAACGAGACGGTGCTGCAGAAGGGGATCGAGGAGGCGCTGGCGCGGGCGGGCGTGCGGCCGGGCGACCCGGTCATGCTGGTGGGCCACAGCCAGGGCGGGATGGTCGCGGCGCGGGCGGCGAACGACTTCGTCAACAGCGGGCAGTACAACGTCACGCACGTGATCACGGCTGGTTCGCCGGTCGGCGGGATGCCGGTGCCGAACGGGGTGCAGATGCTGTCGCTGGAGAACAACGGCGACGTGGTGCCCCACCTGGACGCCAAGGAGAACCCGGACCAGCACAACCGGACCACGGTGAGGTTCGACAACCAGAGCGGCACCGCTGGCGGCAACCACGCCATCGGCGGCAACTACACCGAGGCGGCCCGGCAGCTGGACGGCAGCCAGGATCCTTCGGTGACGCGGTTCCGGGACAGCATGGGCGACTTCACCGGGGGAAGCTCGGCGGAGACCTACGAGTACAAGGTGACGCGCAAGTGAGGAAACTGTTCGCCGCGGCCGCGCTGGTCTTGGCGCTCGCCGGGTGCACCACGCACGACAACCGGGTCGACGCCTTGGGCGACAAGATCGTCACCGAGTTGGAGAAGCGGCCGGAGGTCTCCGACGCGTCCTATGTGTACAAAAGCGGGTTGGACCAGGGCGAACATCTGATCGTCAAGGCCACCGTGAAACAGGGGGAGGACAGCGCGGCGAAGGACCTGGCCGAGTTCGTGATCAAGGAGACGTGGTTGGCGCCGTCGGCGTTGCATGACGTCAAAGCCGAGATCATGAACAGCGCGGGGACCAGCATCGCGACCGACAAGCTGCCGCTGCCGTTCAGCCCGGCGGCGAAGGCGGCCAACAAGGACCGCTACGCCGAGCTGGAGTCCAAGTACGGCCCTCGCCCGGAGAAATAGTTCAACAATCCTACATTTGAACGCTTCTACATGCGAACAATCCCCTTGTTGAACAATCTTAGAATTGTTCAACAAGGGGATTGTCGGATTGTAGGACGATCAGCCGAACAGGGCTGGCAAGGTGCCTTCCCAGGCGGTGCTCAGTTCCTCCAGCGGGAACGTCGCGACATCCTGGATCTCCAGGGACGCCGACTCCGGGTCGACCACGCCGGTCCGCCTGCAGGGCAGGCCGCGAGCCGCGCACATCTCGGTGAAGCGCAGTTCCTCCGAGCGCGGGACGGCCACCAGGACCCGGCCTGCCGACTCGCTGAACAGCTGGACGAAGGCGTCCTGGTCCGGGTCGAGGAAGACGCGGGCGCCGACCTCGCCGATCAGGCAGGTCTCGACCAGGGTCTGCACGAGACCGCCATCGGACAGGTCGTGCGCCGCCGAGATCATCCCGTCGCGCGAGCCGGCGACCAGGACCTCGGCCAGCAGCTTCTCGCGGACCAGGTCGACCTTGGGCGGGACGCCGCCGAGGTGGCCGTGGACCACGTGCGCCCACTCCGAGCCGTCGAACTCGTCGCGGGTGTCGCCCAGCAGCAGCAGGGTCTCGCCCGCTTCGCCGCCGATGCCGGTCGGGATGCGACGGCGCACGTCGTCGATCACGCCGAGGACGCCGACGACCGGGGTGGGCAGGATCGCGGTGCTGCCGGTCTGGTTGTAGAAGCTGACGTTGCCGCCGGTGACCGGGATGCCCAGTTCCTTGCAGCCCTCGGCCAGGCCGCGCACGGCCGCCTCGAACTGCCACATCACGCCCGGATCCTCGGGGGAGCCGAAGTTGAGGCAGTTGGTGACCGCGAGCGGGGTGGCGCCGGAGACGGCCACGTTGCGGTACGCCTCGGCCAGCGCGAGCTGCGTGCCGGTGTACGGGTCGAGCTTGACGAACCGGCCATTGCAGTCGGTGGCCAGCGCGACGCCGCGGCCGGTCTCCTCGTCGATGCGGATCATGCCCGCGTCGGCGGGCTGGGCGAGCACGGTGCCGCCACGCACGTAGCGGTCGTACTGCTCGGTGACCCAGCGGCGCGAGGCCAGGTTGGGCGAGCCGACCATGCGCAGGATCTCGGCCCGCAGCTCGTCCTGAGTGGACGGACGGGGCAGCGACGCCGCGCTGTCGGCGATCAGGTCGTCCTGGTCGGCCGGGCGAGCGATCGGGCGCTCGTACATCGGGCCCTCGTGCGCCACGGTGCGCGGCGGCACGTCGACCACGGTCTCGCCGTGCCAGGTGATGATCAGCCGGTCGCCCTCGGTGACCTCGCCGATCTCGGTGGCGATGACGTCCCACTTGGCGCACACGCGCATGAACGCGTCCACATCGGACGGCTTGACCACCGCGCACATCCGCTCCTGCGACTCGCTGGAGAGGATCTCGGCCGCGGTCATTCCCGTGGCGCGCAACGGAACCCGGTCGAGCTCGACGCGCATGCCGCCGTCGCCGGCGCTGGCCAGCTCACTGGTCGCGCACGACAGGCCCGCGCCGCCGAGGTCCTGGATGCCGACCACGATGCCCTCGCGGAACAGCTCAAGACAGCACTCGATGAGCACCTTCTCGGTGAACGGGTCGCCCACCTGGACCGCGGGCAGCTTCTTGCGCCCGGTGCCCGACTCGTCGCCCGAGAACGTCTCGCTGGCCAGCACGGACACGCCGCCGATGCCGTCGAGGCCGGTGCGGGCGCCGAAGAGGATGACCTTGTTGCCGGTGCCCGACGCGTGCGCCAGGTGCAGGTCCTCGGACCGCATCGCGCCGACGCACAGGGCGTTGACCAGCGGGTTGCCCTGGTAGGACGGGTCGAAGACGACCTCGCCGCCGATGTTGGGCAGACCCAGGCAGTTGCCGTAGCCGCCGATGCCCGCCACGACCCCGGGCAGCACCCGCTTGGTGTCGGGGTGGTCGGCCGCGCCGAAGCGCAGCGGGTCCATCACCGCCAGCGGGCGCGCGCCCATCGCCATGATGTCGCGGACGATGCCGCCGACACCGGTCGCGGCGCCCTGGTAGGGCTCCACATAGGACGGGTGGTTGTGCGACTCCAGCTTGAACGTGACCGCCCAGCCGTCACCGATGTCGACGACCCCGGCGTTCTCGCCGATGCCCGCCAGCATCTTCGCCTTCATCTCCGGCGTCGTGTTGGCCGACCAGTGCTTCCAGTGCACCTTGGACGACTTGTACGAGCAGTGCTCGCTCCACATCACCGAGTACATGGCCAACTCGGCGTCGGTGGGGCGGCGGCCGAGGATCTCGCGGATGCGGGCGTACTCGTCCTCCTTGAGGCCGAGTTCCTTCCAGGGCTGGGCCTGGTCGGGGGTCGCCTGCGCGTGTTCGACGGTGTCGATCATGCGGTCACCACCGAGTCGAGAATGGACAGGAACAGGCCGAGACCGTCGTCGCTGGGCCCGGTGAGGGCGTCGATGGCGTGCTCGGGGTGCGGCATCAGCCCGACGATGCGGCCGGTCGGGTCGCTGATTCCCGCGATGTCGTTGAGGGAGCCGTTGGGGTTCTCGCCGACGTAGCGGAACACCACGCGACCCTCACCCTCCAGCTCGTCCACAGTGGACTGGGCGGCGGTGTAGCGGCCGTCCATGTTCTTGACCGGGATGATGATCTCGGCGCCCTGCTCGAAGCGGGTGGTCCACCCGGTGGTGTTGTTCTCCACCTTGAGCCACTGGTCGCGGCAGACGAAGTGCAGCCCGGCGTTGCGCAGCAGCGCCCCCGGCAGCAGCCCGGCCTCGCAGAGGACCTGGAACCCGTTGCAGATCCCGAGCACCGGCAGCCCCTTGCGGGCGGCGTCGACGATCTCGCCCATCACCGGGGCGAACCGGGCGATGGCGCCTGCGCGCAGGTAGTCGCCGTAGGAGAACCCGCCGGGCAGGATGACCGCGTCGACCCCGCGCAGGTCCGCGTCACCGTGCCACAGCGGCACGGCCTCCGCGCCCGCCGCGGCGATGGCCCGCAGCGTGTCGCTGTCGTCGAGGGTCCCGGGGAAGGTGACGGCCCCGATCCTCACGAGTCCACCCGCCGCACGACGAAGTCCTCGACGACCGGATTGGACAGGAAACCTTCAGCGATCTTGGCGAGCGTCTCGTCGTCGACCGAGTCGTCGACCTCCAGCTCGAAATGCTTTCCCTGACGGACATCGGACACCCCGTCGAATCCCAGGCGCGGCAGCGCGCGCGCCACGGCTTGCCCCTGGGGGTCGAGGATCTCCGGCTTGGGCATGACGTCGACGACGACTCGGGCCACGGCGGGCTACTCCTGAGTTCGAGCGGGCCGGTACCGCCGCAGCCTACCTGAGCTGGGAATTCATCAGCGCGCCACCTTTGCCACGGGTGAGCCGGGCCACTGGCCAGCCTGTTCACCCTCGGCGAGATCAGTGGCGCCGTAAGGTCCGTTCGGGTGAGGGTGAGGCATGCGACTCCTCGTACTCGGCGGTACCCGATTCCTCAGCCACGCCGTCGCCACCGAGGCGGTGACCCGCGGCCACACCGTCACCTGCGCCGCCAGAGGTGAGTCCGGCCAGGTCCCCACCGGCGCCCACCTGGTCAAGGTCGACCGCGACGCCGACGACGGACTGGACGCACTGACCGGCGACTTCGACGCGGTGGTCGATGTCGCCCGCATCTCGTTCCCCTGGGTCCGGCGGGCCGTGGACACCCTGGCAGGCCGGGTCGGGCACTGGACTTTCGTGTCCTCCATCAGCGTCTACGCGGAGCCAGACAAGATCAACGACGAGCTCCTGCCGCCACGCGAAACCGAAGACGACATGGAGTCCTACGGCCACATCAAGGTCGCGAGCGAAAACGCCGTCCGCGAAGCATTCCCAGACGCGTTCATCGCCCGGGCAGGCCTCCTCACCGGCCCCGGCGACCTCAGCGACCGCTTCGGCTACTGGCCCGCCCGGATGTCCCAAGGCGGCCAGGTGGTAACCCCCGACGCCGACCAGCTCACCGGCTACCTCGACGTACGAGACGCCGCGACCTGGCTGGTGGACGCCGCGGAGACACAGCTCAAAGGCACATTCGACGTCACCGGCCCAGCGGTGCCACTGTCGAACCTCCTGCGCGAAATGGCCGCGGGATTCGACGTGGAACTGGTGCCCGTCGCGGAGGACGTGCTGGTCAAGCACGGCGTGCAGGCCTGGATGGGACCCAAGTCGCTGCCACTGTGGCTCCCGGAGTCGCACCGCCTGATGGCGAGCCGCGACGCGGGCCCAGCCTTGGCCGCCGGACTCAAGCCGCGCCCACTCGCCGACGCCGTCGAGGGCGCCCTGGCTCACGAGCGCGCCATGGGCTTGGACCGCGAACGCAAGGCAGGGCTGACCGCGGCGGAAGAAGCAGCGGTGCTGGCGGCGCTGTAGAGCCGCGGGTCAGCGCCCGTGCAGCAGCTTGATCAGCTTCGCCACTCGCTCATCAACCTTCGCCGTCCGAGCGAACGTCGTCAACGTCAACGGCGCACGAAACCGCATCCGCGCGATCGCCTTCGGTCGACCAAACTCACGAAGACCCTCAGGCCCATGAATCCGACCAAAGCCGGAATCACCACTCCCGCCAAACGGCAATGACGGCACCCCGGCAAAACTGATCACCGAATTCACCGCCACCATCCCCGACCGCAACCGCCGCGCCAACTCCATTCCCCGCGCCTTGGAGAACACCGTTCCGCCGAGTCCGTAAGCGGTGTCATTGGCCTTGGCGATCGCCTCATCCATGTCACGCACTTTGGCCACCGTCAGAGTCGGTCCGAAAGTCTCCTCCCGCACAGCGTCGGCGTCCTCAGGAACATCCACCAACACCGTCGGCTCCACAAACCGCTCCCCAACCCCACCACCAACCAGCGCCCGCCCACCACGGGCAACAGCGTCGGAGATGTGGCGACGAATGATGTCGAGCTGAGCGGGCATCGTGATCGGCCCGATTTCCGTCCCCGGCTTCACCGCACGAGCCTTGGCCACGACCTTCGCCACGAACTCGTCATAGACCTGCTCATGCACATAGACCCGCTCAACACCCACGCACGTCTGACCAGCGTTGGAGAACCCACCCCACACCGCCGCGTCAGCCGCGGCGTCCACATCCGCATCAGCGTCGACCAGCAGCGCGTCCTTGCCACCCGCCTCAATCAGCACCGGCGTCAAAGTGTCGGCGCACGCGGCCATGATCTTCTTGCCGGTCCCGGGCGATCCGGTGAACGCGATCTTGGCGACGCCCGACCGGCACAGCGCGGCACCGGTCGCCCCCAACCCCGTCACCACCTGGAAGACCGGCTGCTCAGCCACGACCTCAGCAAAGCTGTCCGCCAGCCACCGACCCACCGCGGGCGTGTACTCACTCGGCTTGAACACCACCGCGTTCCCCGCCGCCAGCGCATACGCGATCGAGCCCATCGGCGTGAACACCGGATAGTTCCACGGCCCGATAACCCCGACGACACCCAACGGCTGGTACTCCACCGACGCCGCGTGGTTGATCATCAGCAGGCCAGGAGAGCGCCGCTGCGCCCCGAGCACCTTCCGCGCGTTCTTGGCCGCCCAAGCCGTGTGGTCGATCGCCAGAATGATCTCCAACATGGCGTCGCCGTGCGGCTTTCCGGTCTCGGCCCGCACGACGTCGGCAAGTTCGTGCGCGCGCCGAGTAAGAACAGCCTTCCAGCTGTTGAGCCGCTCGGCACGACCACTGAACCCCAGTGATGCCCACCAGGCCGCGGCCGGGCGGGCCCGGTCGACGGCGGCCTGGACCTCCGCCGCGGTGGCGATCGGATGGGTGCCGACCACCTCTCCGGTAGCCGGGTTCACCGATTCGAAGGTCGCCTGAACGGTCGTCATGCCCTCACGTTACCGGTCAGTACTCAGCGGCGGAGATACCCTGCCGAGCGTGAAGATCACGCATTTCGGCCACTCCTGCGTCCTCATCGAGACCGCGAGCGCGCGGCTGCTGTTCGACCCCGGCGTGTGGTCGCACGGCTTCGAGGACCTGCGTGACCTCGACGGCGTCCTGGTCACCCACGTGCACGGCGACCACATCGACCCCGACCGGATCGGCCCGCTCATGGCCGCCAACCAGCACGCCGAACTCGTCGTGGACCCCGGAACGGCCGCCGAGATCGAGCCGCTTGGGTTGGCCGCGCGCGTCCTGCGTGAGGGCGACACGGTGACGCTCGGCGGCGCGGAGGTCGCGGCCGTCGGCGGGGCGCACGCGATCATCCACCCGGAGATCGCGATGCCGCCCAACCTGGGATACGTGGTCGACGGCGGCGCGTTCTACCACCCCGGCGACTCGCTGTTCGTGCCGGAGCAGAAGATCGACGTGCTGGCACTGCCGACCGCCGCGCCGTGGATGAAGCTGGCCGAGACGGTCGAGTACTTCCGCGCGGTCGCGCCCCGTATTGCCATTCCCATTCACGAAGGCTGGCTGAGTCAGGGCGGTATTGATTCATCATTCAACCGTTTCACCACGATGGGCCCGGCCGGTTCCCACGTACACCTACCTGTCGCGGCCGAGACGGCCGAGGTCTAGTCGACCGTTCGGCGCAATTCGGCGAATTAGTTCATCACATGGCGTCCCGAAAGCCCTTTCGCGGCCTCAAGGTTGGGTAACGGGCTCCTGCAGCCCGCGCCGACCGGTGCGGGTCCGCCCCTGATTTCTGTCCGGAGGACATCGTGTTCCTGCGTTCACGCACCCGGCTCCGCCGCGCGGCCACCGCCGCGCTGGTCGGCGCCGGACTCATCGCCACCGCCGTGCCCGCGTTGGCCGCCCCCGGCGTCCCTGCCGCCCCGGAGTCGATCTCCGCTGCCGCAGGCCTGCGTTCGTACCTGGTCATCACAGCCCCGAACGACACCGCGGGCGCCAAGACCGCGGTCGGCACCAACGGCGGCTCCGTGTACGCGTCCTACGACGCGATCGGTGTCATCGTGGCGCACTCGTCGGCCACCGACTTCGCCACCAAGATGCGCACGGTCAGCGGTGTCCAGCAGGTCGGCGCGACCCGCACCAGCGACGTCCCGGCGGACGCGGCGAACCCGGCGATCCCGGCGTCGCCGTCGCAGACCACCCCGACGGCCAACGAGACCAACCGGTCCGACATGACCCAGATCAAGGCCGACCAGGCCTGGGCGGTCAACCAGGGCTCGGCAGGCGTCACCGTCGGCATCCTCGACACCGGTGTCGACGACCAGCACTACGACCTCAAGGCCAACTTCGACGCCACCAAGTCGGCGTCCTGCGCCTACGGCAAGCTCGACACCCGCGCGGGCTCGTGGCGCGACACCGACACCCACGGCACGCACGTCGCGGGCACCATCGCCGCGGCCAAGAACGGCAAGGGCATGGTCGGCGTGGCGCCGGGCGTCAAGATCTCCTCGGTCCGCATCGCGGAGAAGCCGAGCGGCCTGTTCTACGCCGAGAACACCATCTGCGCGTTCGTGTTCGCCGGTGACAAGGGCATCGACGTCACCAACAACAGCTACTACACCGACCCGTGGCTGTTCAACTGCCCCAACAACCTCGACCAGGCCGCCATCCTCGAAGGCACCAAGCGCGCCGCGCTGTACGCCGAGGGCAAGGGCGTGCTGCACGTCGCCGCCGCGGGCAACGAGAACTACAACCTGTCGAGCAAGTCGACCGACACGACCAGCCCGAACGACTCGACGCCCGCCAGCCGCACCATCACCAACGACTGCCTCAGCGTCCCGACCGAGCTGCCCGGCGTCGTGACCGTGGCGTCGATCAACTCGTCCAACGCCAAGTCGTCGTTCTCCAACTTCGGCGTCGACAAGATCGCCGTCGCCGCACCGGGCGACAGCGTGTACTCGACGGTCCCCGGCGGTGGCTACGGCGCCAAGTCCGGCACCTCGATGGCTTCCCCGCACGTCGCGGGTGTCGCCGCGCTGCTCGTCAGCGTCGACCCGACCGCCACCGTCGCCCAGCTGCGCGCCAAGCTCGGCGTCCAGGCCGACGACCTGGCCTGCACCGACAGCCGCTGCTCGGGCACCACGGCGAAGAACAACTTCTTCGGCGAAGGCCGCGTCGACGCCCTTGAGGCCGTCTCCGGTGGCACCCCGCCGCCCCCCGGCAAGGTCTTCGAGAACACCAACGACGTCCAGATCGCGGACTCGCCCGGCGCGGCGGTCTACAGCGACGTCGCCGTCACCGGCGTCACGGGCAACGCCCCCGCCACGCTGAAGGTCGACGTCAACATCGTCCACACCTGGCGCGGCGACGTGGTCATCGACCTGGTGGCCCCGGACGGCTCGACCTACCGCATGAAGAACTCCTCCTCGAACGACTCGGCCGACAACGTGATCGCCACCTACACGGTGAACGCGTCGACCGAGGTCGCCAACGGCACTTGGCGCCTGAAGGTCCAGGACGTGGCCCGCTACGACGTCGGCCACATCAACTCCTGGAAGGTGACCTTCTGATCAGACCCACCGGGTGGTGAATAAGGCCCCCGTCGAGACCAGCCGGTCTCGACGGGGGCTTCCCGTATCTGGCTCAGAGAGTGGCCGGAACGCTCCGGGCCGGGATGGGCGTCGCGGCCGGAAGGGCGTGTGGGGCAAGGACTTCGGGGTAGGTGATGCCTGCCGCGCCGTGGGTTCGGGCGTTGTCGACGGCGTCCAGGACGGCCTGGCGGAGGCCGGGGCGGGCGAGGTCGGCGGCGTCCACGGACAGGCGGACCAAACCGCCGCGGCGGGCGACGCGGGCCGCGGCGAGGACGAAGGTGAAGCACCAGAGGGTCTCGGCGCGCTCGGTGTGCGCGAGGCCAAGGACCCGGGAGCGGTGCACGCCGTCGGTGCGCAGGTCACGCACGCCGTAGAGGTCGGCGCACAGGGTGAAACCCTTGCGCTCCAACGCCGTCACGGTGCCACGCGAGGCGTACCAGCGGGGTGGGGCGAAGGCGTCGGTGGCCAGGCCGAGGCGGTCCATCGTGGCGACCGCCGCGGTCAGCCGCAGGCCCGCCTCATGCGCGGGCAGCGCGGCGAACTCGGCGCGGCGGCCCAGGGCGATGGTGCGGCCGCGGGGTTCGGGCGAGTGGTCGAAGCCGTGCATGAGCACCGCGTCACCCGCAGCGCGGCGGGTGCGGACCCAGTCGGCGACCGCGCCGTCGCGACGGGGGGCGAACAGCAGCGAGAGCGGCACCGCGCGCTTCTGCATCTCCTCGGCGAGGTCGGCGCAGCGGTGCAGCGTCCGGGTGTCGATACCGGCCAGCGAAACCACGAGTCGTCCCGTCACGCTATCCAGCACAGCGCATCCGGATGACAACCAGGTGTCGCTTGTGGAGAATCACCCGATCCAGTCGGCGAATTTCCGCCCGGTGACCTGTTCGTAGGCCTGGACGTACCGCGCGCGGGTGGAGTCGACGACGGTTTCGGGCAGCGGAGGCGGCGGCAGTTCCGACGCGCGCACCCAGCCGGAGGCGGGCGAGGTCATCCAGTCGCGGACGTACTGCTTGTCGAACGACGGCTGCGCCTTGCCCGGCGCGTAGGTCTCGGTCGGCCAGTACCGCGACGAGTCCGGGGTGAGGACCTCGTCGCCCAGCACGATCTCGCCGTCGAGCAGTCCGAACTCCAACTTGGTGTCGGCGAGGATCACGCCCTTGGCGAGCGCGTGATCGGCCGCGCGGCCATAGATCGCCAGGGTCAGCTCGCGGACCCGGTGGGCCAACTCGGAGCCGATCTCGGCTTCGACGGCGGCGAAGTCGACGTTCTCGTCATGCTCACCCAGGGCCGCCTTGGTCGCCGGGGTGAAGATCGGCTCGGGCAGTCGCGACCCCTCGACCAGCCCACTCGGCAACGCGACGCCGCACACCGCGCCCGTGCGCTGGTAGTCCGTGGTGCCGGAACCCGCGAGGTAGCCGCGCGCGACGGCCTCCACGGGAAGCATCGACAGCCGCCGCACGATCAGCGCCTTCCCGCGCACATCGGCCGGGATCCGCTCGTCGTCATAGGCCACGAGATGATTGGGCACCAGGTCGCCGAGCAGCTCGAACCAGAAGACGCTCATCGCGGTCAGGATGCGTCCCTTGTCCGGGATCGGCGTGTCCAGCACGAAGTCGTACGCCGAGATCCGATCGGACGCGACGAGCAGCAGATGGTCGTCATCGATCGCGTACAGTTCGCGGACCTTGCCCGCGGCGATCTTGGGATAGTCAGAGAGCGTCGGCACGTTTCAGCAGCTTACGCACCCCGCCGGAGCTTCGGGTTTCACGTGGAACGTTGGGCGACGACACTTGTTCCCATGGCGTTCGACTTTGTCTCGTTCACCACCGACTACGGCCTGGCCGACGGCTACCCCGCGGCCTGCGAAGGCGTCATCGCCCGCATCGCCCCCGCCGTGCGGGTCATCCACGTCACCCACCTCATCCCGCCCCTGGACATCCGCCGAGGCGCCTCGGTCCTAGCCCAGACCGTGCCGTCGCTGCCCCCCGCCGTACACCTGGCCGTCGTCGACCCAGGCGTCGGGACACCCCGGCGGGCCATCGTGATCGTCACCGAAACGGCGGTGTTCGTAGGCCCGGACAACGGCCTCCTCCTCCCCGCCGCGACGAGCCAAGGAATAACGGCCGCCTACGAACTAACCGACCACCCCACCTCGGCAACCTTCCACGGCCGCGACGTCTTCGCCCCCGCCGCCGCGAGAATCGCCGCAGGCACCGCACCCAACGGCCACCAGATCGACCCGACCACCCTGATCCGACTCCCCGAGCCGATCACCATGGCCGTCCCAGGCAGGCTCATCACCGAAGTCCTGGGCACCGACGCCTTCGGCAACGTCCAACTAGCCGCCACCGCCACCGACCTGGCCGCCACCCGAGCGGCCCCCGGCTGGCGTGCCCACGCCCAAATCGGCGACCGCTCCCTGGAAGCAGTAGTGGGACGCACCTTCGCCGACGCGGAACCAGGAGAGGCCGTCCTACTGATCGACTCAGCAGGCCACGTAGCAATAACGATCAACGGCGACTCAGCAGCCCACGAACTAGCACCAGTCACAGGAGTCTCCGCCACCGTCCTGGTCGCACGCGGCCCGTGAGCCATTCAGGCACCCAAAGCAAACCAGCTCACCAGAGCTTGTCAATCTCCCCGGAATACAACTCAATCCGCGCGCCCAAAAAAGACACTTGGTCAACCTCAGGCGAGAAGAAATCCCCCATTGTCACCTTGTCAAACCCATCGAGATCACTAGGAAACGGTGCCAACGCAGTCCCACCCACGAGAACCGCCCCCGGCAACACCCGCCACCCCGCACTCTCATAGAACCCCTGCAGCGGCCGATCACAGGTGAACAGCCCCAGGTCATACCCCTGCGACATCGCCTCCCGAGCCGCGGCGACAAGCCGCCGCCCATGCCCCAGCCCGCGCGAGTCCTTGCGGGTGACCACCGTACTCAGCCCACCCGCGACATACCGCCGACCAGCGTGGACGATCTCTTTGCCGAGGACGTCCAGCGCCGCGACCACGGTGTCGCCGTCGACCAGCAGCATCGACACCGGACCGAGCACCGGATCGTGGCCACTGGTATCTCCCCAAGCCTGCGCCCACAACTCCGCCACCTGCTCGCGAAAATGCTCCGGCGTACCGTCAAAGGGAAACGAAAGAATCAAAGAATCGCACCCGGAACATACCCCGCGGCCTCAGGAAAACGCCCCAACACATCCTCAACCCGCTTAACCACGGCACCCACCTGAGTCCCAGCGACCCCGGTAAACGGCAGCCGATCAGCCAGCAGCGCATCAAGCCGAGCCCGATCCAGCGGAATACGGGAGTCAGCAGCAAGCCGGTCAAGCAGATCATTCCGCTCAATGCCCTGCTCACGCATCGCCAACGCCACAGCGACAGCGTTCTCCTTGATCGCCTCGTGCGCGGTCTCCCGACCCACCCCAGCCTGCACCGAGGCCATCAAAACCTTCGTAGTGGCCAGGAACGGCAGATACCGGTCAAGCTCGCGAGCCACCACAGCCGGATAAGCGCCGAACTCGTCAAGGACCGTCAGGAAGGTCTCCAGAAGACCGTCGAGCGCGAAGAACGCGTCCGGCAGGGCGACCCGACGGACCACCGAGCAGGACACGTCACCCTCGTTCCACTGATCGCCCGCCAACTCGCCGACCATCGACGCGTAGCCGCGCAGGATGACCGCCAGGCCGTTGACACGCTCACAGGAGCGGGTGTTCATCTTGTGCGGCATCGCCGACGAGCCAACCTGGCCGGGCTTGAAACCCTCGGTGACCAGCTCGTGGCCCGCCATCAGCCTGATCGTCTTGGCCAGGCTCGACGGGGCAGCCGCCAGCTGGACCAGCGCGGAGACCACGTCGTAGTCCAGCGACCGCGGATAGACCTGGCCCACGCTGGTGAACACCGAGGCGAAGCCGAGGTGCTCGGCGACGACCTGCTCCAGGCGGTCGAGCTTGGCCGCGTCGCCGCCCAGCAGGTCGAGCATGTCCTGGGCGGTGCCGACCGGGCCCTTGATCCCGCGCAGCGGGTAGCGGGTGATCAGCTCGTCGAGCCGCTGGAAGGCGACCAGCAGCTCGTCGGCGGCGGTGGCGAAGCGCTTGCCCAGGGTGGTGGCCTGCGCGGCGACGTTGTGCGAGCGGCCGGTCATGACCAGGTCGCCGTGTTCGGCGGCCAGCCGCGCCAGCCGCGCGAGCACGGCGGCGACCCTGGCGCGAGTGAGCTCCAGCGACCGGCGGACCTGCAGCTGCTCGACGTTCTCGGTGAGGTCGCGCGAGGTCATGCCCTTGTGCACGTGCTCGTGCCCGGCCTGGGCGTTGAACTCCTCGATCCGCGCCTTGACGTCGTGGCGGGTGACGCGTTCGCGGTCGGCGATGCTCGCCAGGTCGACCTCGGGCAGCACGCGCCGGTAGTCGGCGATAGCGCCCTCTGGCACGTCGACGCCGAGCTCGGCCTGCGCGGTGAGCACCGCGAGCCACAGCTCACGCTCCAGCCGCACCTTCTCCTCCGGCGACCACAGCGTGGCCAGCTCGGCCGAGGCATAGCGGCCTGCGAGGACGTTCGGGATGCGGGGTTTCTGCGCGGCGCTCACGTTTGCCCAGCTTACCGGGGTACCGGAGCACCCCCAGCGCCCCGGTACCCCGGCACGTCACGCGGTGATCGCCGGATCGCCCGCGACCGCTTCGAGCACCGCGTCGCCGACCGTGTCGGGCAGCGATCCCGAGACCGCGACGACTGTGCGGTCGGGCCGGATCTCCCAGACCCGCCGGGTCGCGTCGCGGTCCACAACCCGGATGCGCCCCTCGGAGAGCGCGACGATCTCGCAGGTTTGCGTCATCGCCGGACAGAACCGGGTCGGGTCCGTCGAGAGCGAGCCGGGGGCGTGGACGACCACGACCAGTTCCAGCCGCGCCGAGTCCAGCGCGAACCGAACAGTTCGCCTGGCGTGTTCCGGGGTACCGCGGCCGGGCGCGACCCGCACATCGGTCGCCTGCGGCAGTTCCGACCGCACCCGGCTGATCAGCTTCGCCGACAAGTCGCGGCTGGACGTGGCACTCGGTCCGGGGAAGGCCGCGGCGACATGCCCGTCAGGCATCTTTCTCGCCAGCGTCGGCAGCACCACCGCCAGCGTCACCACCACCGCCCCCGCGGCGCCCCCGACCATGGCCCACCGCCGCCGCGCCACCGCCGTCCGCGCGCGGTCCACCACCGCGTCGATGTCGAACGTGGGCTCGTCGGCCAACGCCACGCGCAGCCCTTCGCGCAGGTCGTTCTCACTCACGGCCGTACCTCACTGCCGACTTGGCGCCATTCGCGGTTCCGCTCTGTCATGTCGCCACCAACTCCCCTTCCGAAAGTCCCCCGACCGCCGCGCGCAGCGCTGCCAGACCGCGGGCGGCCTGGCTTTTGACGGTCCCTTCCGCACACCCCATGACCTCGGCGGTCTCCGCGACGCTCAGCTCGTCGAAGTACCGCAGCACCAACACCGCCCGCTGACGCGGACCCAGCGCCAACAGCGCTTGGTGCACCAGATCCCGCTCCCACGCCCGGCCGACCCAGTCCGCGACGTCCGCCGACGGGTCCGGGGTGTCCGGGACCTCCGGGCCGACCCGCTCCGAACGACGCCATGGCCTGCGCTTCTCGTCGAGCCACGTGCGCAGCAGGACCGTGCGCGCGTAGTTGTGCGTGGTCTCGCGCTTGCCCACCCTCGACCACGACTTGTAGATCTTGATCAGGGTGGTCTGGACCAAATCCTCGGCCAGGTGCCAGTCCCCGCAGAACAGGTATGCCGATCTTCGCAACGTGGGCGCGTGACCATGGGCGAACGCCCGAAACTCGTCCTCGTCTCGCATCGAGCCCCCCTTCGCACCTTCTCACGCGCCTGCGCGCGGGAAGGTTGCATGGGTCAGGCAAGTGCGTCGAGCAACATCCTTCGCGCCGCGGCCCGCGGGTCCGGGTTGACCTCGATGAGCGCGTTCACGACCGCGCCGTCGACCAGGGCGATCAGCTGTTCCAGCCGGGTCTCGTCGACCGCGGCGCCCGCGCGGGCGAGGGTGTCCATCAGCAGCGACCGCAGGTCGGCGCCGAGTTCGAGGGTCAGCGGACGCAGGTAGGGTCTGCGGGCGGTGGCGACGAGCCGTTCGTAGCGCAGCAGGATCGCCTCGGCGTCGTTCTCCCTGGCCCTGGGGCCCAGCAGCTGGTCGAGCACCAGTTCCACCAGCGCGTCCGGCTCGCGCGGGCACGCGGTCAGCTCGTCGAGCACGGCCCGGCCGCGGGCCAGCTCGGCGCGGCCGTGGAACTCCAGCGCGTCGACGATGAGGTCGTCGATGGAGTCGAAGTAGTACGTGGTCGACGCGAGCGGCAGCCCGGCGCGCTCGGCGACGGCGCGGTGGCGGACGGCGTCGAACCCGCCCTCGATCAGCAGCGCCGCCGCCGCCTCGACGAGCGCGTGCTTGCGTCGTTCGCCCTTGGGCGTGCTGGCGGTGGTCATCGGATCAATCGTCGCAGGCCGGGATCAGAACCGCGCCGCCAGCTCCTCGGCGATCGCGCGGGCCTGCGAGCCGTCGACCGGCGGGGCGATCGAACCGGCCAGCGGCTCGATGACCACGATCATGACCTGGCCGGACTTGGTGTCGACCACCGAGCCGGTCGTGCCGGAGGGCCGGTCGGCCCACGGCGGCTGCTGCATCAGAGCGGTGTTCGCGGGCACCAGCATGATCGACATGAAGCCGCGGCGGGGGCCGTTCTGCACGCCGAACGCGGCGGATCGCGAGCCGGTGGGACAGGCGAGCGGCGAGGCGACGACATCGGCCGCGGAAGTGGCGGCCGGGAGCTCGCCCGCGAGGGCAGCAGCGAGCTCCCGGTCCGCCGACCCGCACCCACCAGGGGTGCCGCCGGTTGTGACACCGGCTTTCCCGACCGACGAGCCCCCCTGCATGGGCGCCGTCGGCGGGAGACCTTGGGCTTCGGCCTTCTGGCCGTCGTCCCTATTCTCGCTCAGAGACCGTGAATCGTTACCGCTGTCATAGGGCGCACCGGCGGCAGCCCCTGTTTGCGTGTTCGTTTCCGAACCCGACAACAGGCTTGTCCCGGCAACGATTCCGCCTGCGAGCAACACGAAGCCTAGCGCTGATCCCGCGACGAGGCTGTTCCTCTTTCGGGTCAATCTCGACGACTCGGCCGCGACATCCTCCTGGTTGAAGGAGGCAGGCGGAACGTCACGGACGGCGTCGCGAAACAGCTCAGAGATCTTCCGCTCATCCACTTACATCCACCTCCTCGTCCCTGTTCGCATCACAGTCCCGACCGTAGATCATCCAGTGTGTCGCCCAGCGATTCCCGCAAAGCGGCCAGGCCACGGGCGGTCTGGCTCTTCACGGTGCCCTCGGAGCACTTGAGCGCCTCGGCCGTGGCCGCCACGTCCAAGCCCTCCAGGAACCGCAGCACGAGCACCGCGCGTTGCCGCGGTGGCACCCGCGACAGCCCGTCGAGGAGCGCCGACCTCGTGGCCACCCGGTTACCGAGTTCACCATCGTGGGTCGCCCGTTCGGGCAACTGGTCCACCTGGCGTTCCCGCCGCCACGGCCTGCGCGTCTCGTCGATCATCGCGCGCACCACCGACCGGCGGACGTAGGCGTCGAGGGCCTCCCGGTCCCGCACCTTGCGCCAGCTGCGGTGCAGCGCGACGAACGCCGTCTGCGCGAGGTCATCCGCCTTGTGCCAGTCTCCGCACAACAGGAACGCGGTTCGCCGCACGGCGTCGCGCCGGGCCGTGAAGTACTCCGCGAACTGTTGTTCGTCGCGCTGATCCACGCGGACGCTCTCCGCTCGTTCTGTCGGACTAAGGACGGACCTGACCGGGTCCACGGTTGCATGTGTGCCCGAAGAGATGTACGCCACCCCCGCGATCAGCGGCATACACGTGGCTGTATTGCCCGCTGTGGTGAGATCGGATCGTGACTTCCGCACCCCGCCGGATCGACCTGCGCTCCGACACCGTGACCCGCCCCGACGACACGATGCGCGCCGCGATGGCCGCCGCCGAGGTCGGCGACGACGTCCTCGACCACGACCCCACCATGCGCGAGCTAGAGGAACGCGCCGCCGCGCTGCTCGGCGTCGAGGCCATGCTGTGGGTGCCCAGCGGGAGCATGGGCAACCTGATCGCCCTGATGGCCCACCTCCGCCGCGGCGACCGGTTCCTGGCCGCGCGCGGCAGCCACGTGCTGGAGGCCGAACTGGGCACGCCCGCGTGGCTCGCGGGCGGGATGCCGCACCCGCTGGAGTGGTCCGGCCGGCCAGGCCGCGTCGCTGCCGACGACGTCAGCGCGATGGCGGCGGGCAGCGCGCCGTACTACGCGCTGCGCACGACGCTGCTGTGCTTGGAGAACACGCACAACTTCGCGGGCGGCACCGTGACCCCGCCCGACGAACACGCCCTGCTGGTCGCCACCGCCCGCGAGGCGGGCCTGAAGGTGCACCTCGACGGCGCGCGGCTGTGGAACGCCGCCGTGGCGCTCAGCGTGCCGCCCGCTGCGCTGACGGTCGGCGTGGACACGGTCCAGGTGTGCCTGAGCAAGGGCCTGGGTGCCCCGGTGGGGTCGCTGGTGGGCGGGTCGGCGGCGTTCGTCGCCGAGGCCAGGCGGCTGCGCAAGATGCTGGGCGGCGGTGTGCGCCAGGGCGGCGTGCTGGCCGCGGGCGGCCTGGTGGCGCTGTCGCGGATCAACGACGTCGCCGCCGACCACGCCAACGCGCGGACACTGGCCGCGGGCCTGGCGGAGTTGGGCTGGGAGGTCACCGAGCCGCAGACCAACATCGTGCTCGCGTCGGTGCCCGACACCCCGACCACGCTGGCCATGCTCGACCGGGTCGGGGTACCCGCGGTCGCGGTGCCGGGCGGAGTGCGCTTCGTGACCCACCGGGACGTCTTGGCCGCCGACATCGCCGAGGCGCTGCACCGGATCAAGTCCGCCTGAGTTCCTCGCGGAGTTCGGCGAGTTCCGCCCGCAGCGCCCGGACCTCGGTGCGGGTGGTCTCCTCGATCGATTCCTCGGCGCCCACGATTCTCTCCAGGAACCACGACGCGATCAGACCGGTGACCACACCGAGCAGCGCGATCCCGCCGATCATCAGCGCCGCGGCGACCAGCCTGCCCTCGGTCGTGACCGGGAAGCGGTCGCCGTAGCCGACCGTGGTGATGGTGGTGAGCGTCCACCAGAGCGCGTCGCCGAAGGTGGTGATCGAGGCGTCCGGGTCGGCCCGCTCGGCGTCGAGCACGGCCAGCGACGCCGACACGCCGACCAGCAGGACGGTCGCGGCGACGTAGAGGCCGATGCGGCCGCGGAAGTTGACCGCGAAACGCTTGCTGAGTACGCGCAGGACTGTGATCAGCCGCAACGCGCGCAGCTGGCGCACCATCGGCAGTGCCACGACGATCAAGTCGAAGAGGTGCCGCCAGATGAATCGGCGCTTGTTGTGCGCCAGCACGAACCGGATGACGTAGTCGACGGCGAACACCGCCCAGATGCCCCAGAGAAGGATCTCCTGCCACAGCTGGACCGTCGGCGTGGCGCCGGTGTGCAGCACCTGCCAGGCGTAGCCGAGCAGGAAGACGCCAGCCAAGGCGGTCAGCGGAAGATCGGTGCGCGCCTCCCACGCGCTGAGCCTTGGCTCAGCGGGATCGGCGACGCGTTCGCCTGGCACGAGGATGTTGGGCACGCCGACATCCTCGCGGACGGCTGTGACCAGGCGCTACCCGCGGATCTGGCGGCGCTCCGACTTGCCCTTGATCGCGCCGTACGCGATCGCCCCGATCGACACGACCGCGGCGGCCACGAGCAGCCACACGACGGCCTTGAACAGGAACCCGATCAGGCTGAAGGCCACCCAGATCAGGATCACCGCGCCGATGATCTTCAGAACCATTGCCTCCCCCTCTCCACGTCCGATCAACGCTCAGAGTCCGCCCGAGGTTCCCTGGAGCCAGTCCCCGAACCTGCGCAGCCCTTCCTCGACGTCGGCGGTGGCGCCCGCGAAGGACAGGCGGACGAACCGGTTGCCGTCGACCGGGTCGAAGTCGATGCCGGGCACGATCGCCAGCCCGGTCTCGGCGAGCAGCCGCTGGCAAAACGACATCGAGTCGTGGGTCAGGTGCGAGACATCGGCGTAGGCGTAGAAGGCGCCGTCGGCGGGGGCGACTTTGTCGATGCCGAGCTTCGGCAGGCCGGTGAGCAGCAGGTCGCGGTTGGTGGCGTACCGCGCGACGTGCGCGTCCAGCTCGGCGTAGGTCTCCGGCTCGAACGCGGCCACCGCGGCGTGCTGGGCGATGGCCGGGGCGCAGATGGTGAAGTTGCCGGTCAGGCAGTCGACAGCCCGGTGCAGGCGCCGGGGCACCAACATCCAGCCCAGCCGCCACCCGGTCATCGCGAAGTATTTCGAGAAGCTGTTGACCACCACCGCCTCACGCGAGAACTGCCACGCGCTGCTGGTCTCGGCGCCGTAGGAGATGCCGTGGTAGATCTCGTCACTGATCAACTGAACGCCGCGCTCGGCGCACCAGCCAGCGATCGCGGCCAGTTCGGCCGGGTCGAGGACCGTGCCGGTCGGGTTGGCGGGGCTGGCCAGGATCAGCCCGTCGAGCGGGCCGAGTTCGTCGAGCATCGCCTCGGTCGGCTGGAACCGGGTGCTTTCGTCGCACGGCAGCTCGACCACGTCACACCCGAGCGCGCTGAGGATGTTCCGATACGCCGGATACCCAGGCCGCGCCAGCGCGACCCGGTCACCCGCGTCGAACGCGGAGAGAAAGGCCAGCAGGAACCCGCCGGAAGAGCCGGTGGTGATCACGACGTCCTGCGCGGACACGTCGAGCGAATAACGCCGCCCGTAGTGCCCCGCGATGGCTTCCCGCAGCGCGGGCACCCCCAACTGCTCGGTGTACCCCAGCGTTTGGCTGCCCAACGCCTCCGCCGCGGCGAACCGCACCGCCGACGGCGCCCCGGTCGACGGCTGCCCCGCGGCCAGCGACACCATGTCCCCGTGCGCCCGCTGCCGGGCGTTCGCGGCGGAGAGCACGTCCATGACGTGGAAGGGCGGAACAGCCGCCCGGGCCGCGACCTTGAGCAACCGACCATGCATGCGGTCAGCGTAGGTCAGCCGCTACCGCCACCATGAGGGACTTGTCAGCGATGATGGCTCCGTGGACGTAGTCGCGCAGTGGGTTCGGACGCAGTGGACCAAGCAGTCCCGCAGCGGACCAGCCGCGGCCCAGCGCAACGCGCTCCCCATGGCGTTTCCCCTCCCGGAGCTGAATCCGCCACTCGTCCACGCGGTTATGATGAGGGAGAGCACGAATTTCGCGGCGCAGTCCACCATCGCGCATACATCGCCTGACCGGAGCGAGGTGCGGCTGCGGGAGGAAAACGGCCTGCTGCGCGTCATGCTGGTCGATACTCAGTGGCCCGGAGCGATTCGGCGCAGACCTCCAGCGGTGCGATTGCGCCCCAACGAGTGGGTTCGGTGGCAGATCACCTATCGGCAAGCCACCTCGCTCGGCCGGGGGCCCTGGTACTACAGTCTCGAAACGCTGAACCTGGCCTACGGCCCAGTCGCCTCGCCGGATGCTTTCCTCGGGGCGCCGACCCACGTCGTCGACGAGCGTCGGCAACACACCCGATACGTCCGCATTCAGTAGCCAGCGCAGCCACCGCCGCGGGTCACAGCTCGTCGAGTAGTTCGCGTACGCAGCCTGCCAGGCGCGCGTTGTCCGCGGGGGTGATCGTGCTCCATGATCGGCCGTCCGAACTGGGGCGGGACAGGTACAGATAGCGGCCCGCGTCGGTGTCGTGGAACGCCACGACCCGCCCCGCGCGCTCCCGCTTCTGCCCGCGCGGCGCGCGCTCGGCGCCGAGTTGGCCGCGGGTGGTCATGCCGCTGAGCATCGACCCGAGTGTCTGGGCGTCCGACAGGCTCACGCCGTGCTCGACCATGACAGTGATCATCGCTTGCGGGTCGCCGCTGTCGGCCTTCATCAGTACGTCGGTCGGCAGGCTCACCGACCGCCCGGGCCCGGCGGGCATGTCGCCCGCGATGGACACAGCCGCGTCGGCGATCGCGGTGGCGCGGGACGGGATGAGCCACACCTCGGCGCGGTCGACCACGGCGAGCAGCCCCTGATCGCCGCTGACCACGGCCAGCGCGGCGATCTCCCGGTCGGTCCACACCCAGCTGTCGATCGCGACCGGCGCGTGCGCGAGCAGGCTCAGCCAGTCGGCCAGGTCCGGCACCGCGCGGCCACCCTCGGCCAGCCCGCGCTGAGCCAGCCCCGCGAACGCCTCCTCGACCAGCTTGGCGCGTTCGGTGTGGGTCTTGCCCGGGCTGGGCACATCGAGCGCGACATGCTTCTCGGGCAGCCGTTCGGCCGCCCAGAGCACGTCGAACTCGAGCGTGGACAGCACGATGCTGTTGGAACCCGCGGTCAAGGTCAGTCGTCCTGCCCGAGCACTGGCGGGATCACCAGGCGGTCGTCGCCGAAGACGTCGTCGGAGTCGATGCCGTACTTGCGCACATGCTCGTCGTCGTCCTCGCCGGGCGCCCCGGCCCCTGCGGCGGCGGGCTGCATGAGTGAGCCCGCGGCCCGCCCCGGCCGCGCCCCATGGCGCTCGGCGTTGCGCGCGGCCCTCGCCTCGTCGTCGGGCAGGTCGCCGATCGGCACCCCGCCCCGCGCCGCGGCCCGCGCCGCCCGCCCCTCGGGCGTGTCGGCGAAGCCCCCGCCGCGCACAACCCGGTCCTTCTCCAGACTCGACCCCGCCGCGGCACCGCCGCCACCGGCGCCCGCCAACCCGGCGACGGCGGCGATGTCGCCCATGAGACCGCCGGGGAAACCGGGCCGCAAACCAGGGGGGAACCCACCGGTCGCCGGAAGCCCACCGAACCCGGGCACCACCGGCGCGACCCCGGAGACGCGGCCAGGAAGCCCTCCGGGCGGCTGGCCGCCCGTGGTCGGCACGTGGCCGGGGTTGCCGGGCTGACCGGGCACGCCGGTGTACTGCTGACCGCCGCCAGGCGGGACGCTGGTCTGCCCCGGCACGCCGGGCCCGGTGGAGCCGGACGGGGTGAAGGTGCTCGGGTTGCCGTTGAACGTCTGCGCGGAGGTCGTGCCGTTCGGGTGGTACGGCGTCGACTCCAGCGACATCCCCGGCGGCACCGGCAGCGACTGGTAGTTGCCCAGCGCGGCCTGACTGCCCGAGCTGTACCCGTTCATCGACGTCACCGCCTGCTGATGCGCGGCGTTGGTCTGCTGAACCTGCTTGGCGTGGTCGGTGGTGTGCCCGAGAACCGCACCCGCGAAGCGATCGACCCCGCTGAGCTTGGTCGGCCCGCGCAGATCCGAGCCTTCGGGAGCGCCGTTGCGGGTGTTGGAGAACGTCTCGCCCTGCTCCCGCACGCCTCCGGCCGACTGGTCGACCGTCGCGCCCGCCTCTTCGGCATAGACGCTGGAGTTCTTGGTGGCCTCAGTACCGCCCTCGGACGCGGCGCCTTCCCACTCGACGCCGATCTTGGCGAGTTCCTCCCGCAGCACCCGGTCAGTCTCGGCGAGTCCCTCGGAGATGGTCTTGAGCGCGGCCACGGCGCGGTGAAGGCTCTCGGAACCTGGCCCTTGACGCAGCCGGTCGAGCTCGGTGGCCAGCTCGTTGTGGCCGTAGCCCTCGAAGCGGAGGTCGCCCAGCCCGTTGTCGCCTGCCATGTCAGCCCCTCACCCCAACGTCTTCAACGTGGTCACGGCCATCGCCGCGGCTTCCTCGGACATCTGACAAATCTGATCCTGCGTGAACGCACCCCGGCTGGTCAGCTTCATATCGACTTGGAGCTGTTGACCATCAGCGACATCCACCGCGGTCGTGCACTCAAAGCTCCTGGTCCCGGACGCGCCTGGGAAATGGAAGCTCGCCGCGCCGAATCCCTCGACCGTTGCTTCGGTGACGTCAGCATTGCGCTTGTTGGCAAACCACACATCAACGCCTTCGGTGGTCACCAGCAAGATGCCGTAGTCATAGAACGGCTCTTGGCGAAGTACGTTGAATACGCACTCCTTGGCGCCCTTGTAGGTCTCACTGCCACTTACACGCGCGCGGAAACGATCGATCTTGAGCTGATCGGACTGCGGCTTTGTCAGCAGGGCACATGGATCGACCGAATCCAGTTTGATCTCGCGTGGCCTCGGCGGCAGCTTCGTGGTGGGTTTCGTCGATGCCGTCTGACCGCCAGAGTCCGAGGTGGTTGTCCCTGCTGGGGTCGTCGCCGTGCCTGGTTCATTCGTCGTGCACGCGACTGCACCGACGAGCACCACCGCTACGAGAAGGACGCGGCTACGCACGCGTGTCACCCTGGAGTGCGGCTGCGATCTCTTCCTCGTTGTGCCCATAGGCCTTGGCCGACTCGATCAACTGTGAGACCAACTTGTTCAGAGAACGCACATATTCATCGATGCGCACCGCATAGGAATCATCATCGAGCATGAGCTTGTCGTTCCAGGCGTTGGCCAGCCGTTTGCTGACGATGTCCTCACCCGGCGGATCGACGTGCAAGTCATGGAATGCGTCCCGGGTGGCGAGTCTGAACGTTTCCACCTGGGTATGAATGATCTTGGCTGCGGCTAGGACGTTGTCGTGGTTGACCACGAACTTTCCGCCGGTTGGGCCGTTGCCCATGATCTTGGCGGCCATGTCGAGGGCGGCGCCCGCGACGGCGTTGAGCGAAGCGCCGATGTCCATCTCACGCACCCCCGTACGCATCGTGATGATGTCGTCTCGTTTAGCAGGCTACCAACGGCGTGGTGAGGCCTACCTGAACTTTGACGGAGAAAACCGCGCTTCGGTTCCCTATCCGGCGACGGGGACGCCGATTTCTCCGCGCTGGGCGCGCAGGGCGATGTCGGTGCGGTGGTGGGAGCCAGCGAGGTGGACGGCGTCGACCTTGCGGTACGCGTCCGCGCGGGCGGCTTCCAGGGTGGGGCCGGTGCCGACCACGGCCAGGACTCGGCCGCCCGCGGAGACCAGGGCGCCGTCGTCGCGGCGGCGGGTGCCCGCGTGCAGGACACCCTCGACCTCGGCGCCGGTGATGGGGTCGCCGGTTCGGGGGCGGCCGGGGTAGCCGTCGGCGGCGATGACGACGGTGACCGAGGAGCCCTCTGCCCAGTCCAGGGGCGGGTGGGCGGCCAGTTCGCCTCGGGCCGACGCGCGCAGCAACAGCGACAGCGGGCTGCGGAGCAGGGCGATGACGGACTGGGTCTCCGGGTCGCCGAAGCGGCAGTTGAACTCGATGACCTCGGGGCCATTGCTGGTTATGGCGAGCCCGGCGTAGAGCAGGCCCGAGAACGGGCAGCCGCGGGCGGCCATCTCGTCGACGACCGGCTGGATGACCCGGGCCACGACGTCGTCGACCATGCCGTCGGGGGTCCAGGGCAGCGGCGCATAGGCGCCCATGCCGCCGGTGTTGGGCCCGGCGTCGTTGTCGCCAACGCGCTTAAAGTCCTGGGCGGGAAGCAGGGGGACGACGGTTCCCGCGGCGTCGACCACGCAGAACAGGGAGACCTCGGGGCCGTCGAGGAACGACTCGAGCAGGACCGGGTGGCCGCCGTCGAGCAGGGTCATCGCGTGGGCGCGGGCGGCGGCGAGGTCGGTGGTGACCACGACGCCCTTGCCCGCGGCGAGGCCGTCGTCCTTGACCACCCAGGTCGGGCCGAAGCGGGCGAGCGCGGCGTCGAGGCGGGCCGGGTTGTCCACGATCTCGCTGTGCGCGGTCGGGACACCGGCGGTGGTCATGATGTCCTTGGCGAACGCCTTGGAACCCTCGATGCGCGCGGCGGCGGCGCTCGGGCCGAAGGCGTCGATCCCGGCGGCGCGCACGGCGTCGGCCACGCCCGCGACCAGCGGACCCTCTGGGCCGATGACGACGAGGTCGGCCTGCCAGCGCTTGGCCAGCTCGGTCACCGCGGCGGGGTCGGCCGGGTCGACGCCGTAGCTCTCCGACAGCGCGGCGGTTCCCGCGTTGCCGGGAGCGCACGCCAACGCGGTCACCTCGGCGTCCTTGGACATCGCAAGGACCAGGGCATGCTCGCGGGCGCCAGACCCGACAACCAGGACACGCACGAGCGGTGAGCCTAGATGCTCGACCGGGCGACACGGTAATCGGCCGCCCAGTCCGGACACGTCCCACCGGGGCCAGGAATGTTCAACAATCCTACAGTTCAACAAGGGAACAATAGGATTGTTGAACAAGAGGATTGTGGAATTGTTGAACCGGCGAAGTTTCCCGGCGTTCATCCACAGGTGGGCCGCGTTTCGCCCGCGTGTGGCCCCGATGTCGCGGTGCGGGACGAAGGTGGCCAGGCCATCACATCGCAGGAGGTCAACCATGCTCCGATCGGTCCGGTTAGCCGGTGTCGCCGTGTCGGCCATCGCCCTGCTCGGCGTCGCCACGCTGAGCACCGCCAGCGCGTCCCCTGAGCACAACGACGACCGGCGCGACTCGGCGCTGCCCCTGGTGCTCGGCCACCGCGGCGCGTCGGGCTACCGACCGGAGCACACCCTGGCCGCCTATGAGCTGGCCGCCCGCATGGGCGCCGACTACATCGAGCCCGACCTGGTGCCCACCAAGGACGGCGTGCTCGTGGCCCGGCACGAGCCGGAGATCGGCGGCACCACCGACGTCGCCAACCACCCCGAGTTCGCCGACCGCAAGGCGACCAAGAACCTCGACGGCGTTCAGGTCACCGGCTGGTGGACCGAGGACTTCACCCTCGCCGAGCTGAAGACCCTGCGCGCCGTCGAGCGCATCCCGGCGCTGCGCCCGCGCAACACCGTGTTCAACGGCCGCTACGAGGTGCCCACGCTGCAGGAGGTCATCGACCTCAGCAAGCGCCTGTCCCGCGAGCTGCGCCGCGACATCGGCATCTACCCCGAGACCAAGCACCCCACCTACTTCCGCAAGCTCGGCCTGGAGCTCGAGCCGAAGCTGGTGTGGACGCTGACCCGCAACGGCCTCAACCACCCGCGCGCCAAGGTGTTCGTGCAGTCGTTCGAGGTGTCCAACCTCAAGGCGCTCAAGGGCAAGCTGCGGGTCCCGCTGATCCAGCTGACCTCGGCCAACGGCGCTCCGTACGACTTCGTCGACTCGGGCGACCCCCGCAAGTACGCCGACCTCATCACCCCGGCGGGCCTGCGCGAGGTCGCGACCTACGCCTCCGGCATCGGCCCGGCCAAGGACCAGGTCATCCCGCGCGACGCCGCGGGCAACCTGACCGCCCCGACCGCGTTGGTCGGCAACGCGCACGCCGCGGGCCTCAAGGTCCACCCGTACACGTTCCGGGTGGAGAACAACTTCCTGCCGACCAACCTGCGCTCGTCGGCCAACCCGGCTGACGCGGGCAACCTGTTCGGCGAGCTGTCCGCGTTCTGGGCGGCGGGTGTGGACGGCCTGTTCACCGACAACAGCGACATCGCCGTCGAGTCGCGCACCGAGCACTTCGCCCACTGACGCTCACCCCTTGGGTCTGGCTCATGGCTCACTGCCATCCAGACCCAAGGGGACCGTGACGGCGGCCGACCACGGTGACCGCCCGTCGAGACGGAACCCGCGATCGTGACGAACCTAGAATTCCGGGGAGGCGGGACAGTCATCGGCGTCGGCGGTGACCTCGGCGGGCAACGCGGCCACGTGTTCACGGCTCATCGCGCGCTCCTTCGCTCTCACCGGTCATCTTGGCGCAGTGTGCTCGTGGCGGGCTAGCTCGCCGTCACCACCATCGCGCGGCGGGCCGGGTAGCCCGCGTCCCTGCTGCTGGTGGCGGTGGGGCTGGCGGTGTCGTTCACCCCGGCATCCCCGAGTTCCGGCTCGTTCGCCCTGATCGGGTTGCAGCCGCGCACCGTGATCGCCGCGCCTGTCCGAATTGGACACTCGTCGGCGCGTCGCTCGTCGTGCTGGCGGCGGTGGTCGTCGTCCGGTTCGTGTGGATGTTCCCGGCCAGTGGCGGCCCAGGCTGATCTCCAGGATCCGCGAACGGGAGCCCAGGCCCGGCTGGCGGTCGCTGACCGTGATCTCCTGGGCAGGCATGCGCGGCGTGATCTCGCCGGCCGCCGCTGGCCGCGATCCCACTGGATATGCCCGGCCCCGGCGTCGGCGTTCCGGCGGCTGCGCCGCGAGATGCCTGCCGCGGAGCGATCGGTGTTCATCGCCGCGCGGGACAAAGGCGAAATCTGCGGAATGTGCCGCGGACCTGGAAGAGGCGGCCCTGGCCCGGGAGTAGGCTCGCGGCCGCGACTCTTTTGGGGGATCGGATGACAAAGCGTCTGTGTGCCGTCGCCGCGATCATGGCGTTGGCCGCCGCCTGCTCGGCCGACCCGGCCGCGCCCGCCAAGTCGGCCAACCGGCTGGAAGCCAAGTGCCACATCACTTTCGAGGTGGCCGACAAGTGGAAGGCCAAGCCGGTGGAACCGTCGGGCGACTCGCTCGCCGAGGCCGCCGGACTCAAGCTCTGCTACGAGATCGACGCCAAGGGCGCTGGCCTGCTCGGCTTCATCCGGGTGTGGTCCGGCGACGACCCGAATGCCGACGTGCGACAGACGCTGGAAGCTTTCCTTGCCGAGGAAGGCAAGAAGGGCGCCCAGCACGAGTACAGCCAGACCAAGGCCGGGACCACCGAAGTCGTCGAGGCGGTCAGCGCGACCAAGGAGGCCAAGGACAAGGGCTTCGCCGTCGCCACGCCGAAGGGGATCGTGGCCGTGCTGTGGCGCGGGCTGGACGACGAGGAGTTCGAGGACGGCATGGCCGCCTACGACCTCGCCAAGTCGACGCTCAAGGTCGAGTGAGAACCAGCGGCCGGGCGGGGGCCCGGCCGCTGGTTACTCATGCCATCTGGTGACGGACGATCGTCTGGTCGCGGCCCGGTCCGACACCGACCGCCGAGATCCGGGCGCCCGACAGCTCTTCGAGGCGCTCGACGTAGGCGCGCGCGTTGGCGGGCAGCTCGTCGAACGTGCGGCACTTGCTGATGTCCTCCCACCAGCCCGGCAGCTCCTCGTAGACCGGCACGGCGTGGTGCACGTCGGTCTGCGTCATCGGCATGTCGTTGACGCGCTGGCCGTCGATCTCGTAGCCGACGCAGACCGGGACGGTATCCAGTCCGGAAAGGACGTCGAGCTTGGTGAGGAAGTAGTCGGTGATGCCGTTGACGCGGCTGGCGTAGCGGGCGATCACCGCGTCGAACCAGCCGGTGCGGCGCAGGCGCTTGGTGGTCACGCCGATCTCGCCGCCGACCTTGCGCAGCCGCTCGCCCATGTCGTCGGTCAGCTCGGTCGGGAACGGACCCGAGCCGACGCGGGTGGTGTAGGCCTTGAGGATGCCGATCACCGTGGTGATCCGGGTGGGGCCGATGCCCGACCCGGCGCACGCGCCGCCCGAGGTCGGGTTCGAGGACGTGACGAACGGATACGTGCCGTGGTCGACGTCGAGCAGCGTGCCCTGGGAACCTTCGAGCAGCACGGTCTCACCGCGTTCGAGGGCCTCGTTGAGCAGCAGCCGGGTGTCGGCGATGCGGTGGGCGAACTTCTCGCCGCAGGCCAGCACCTCGTCGACCACCTGGTCGGGGTCGAGGGCCTTGCGGTTGTAGATCTTCACCAGCATCTGGTTCTTGATGTCGAGCGCGGCCTCGACCTTCTGCCGCAGGATCTTCTCGTCGAGCAGGTCCTGCACCCGCACGCCGACGCGGGCGACCTTGTCCTGATAGGCCGGACCGATGCCGCGGCCGGTGGTGCCGATCTTGGCCTTGCCGAGGTAGCGCTCGGTGACCTTATCGATGGCCACGTGGTAGGGCATGATCAGATGCGCGTCGGCGGAGATCAGCAGCCGCGAGGTGTCGACACCGCGGCCTTCGAGCCCGGCCAGCTCCTTGAGCAGCACCGTCGGGTCGACCACGACACCGTTGCCGATGACGTTGTTCAGTCCCGGGGTGAGGATGCCGGAGGGAATCAGGTGCAGGGCGAAATTCTCGCCGTCGGGCAGCACGACCGTGTGCCCGGCGTTGTTCCCGCCCTGATAGCGCACTACCCACTGAACCCGCTCGCCGAGCAGGTCGGTGGCCTTCCCCTTGCCCTCGTCGCCCCATTGGGCGCCGATCAGCACGATTGCCGGCATGTGAAACTCCAGGTGTTGGCAATGGACCGCGTGGACACCCGTACCCGGGCTGATTCGGGCGAATGCCGGTGATTAACACTAGACCAGGAGCGTGACGTGGGTGCACTCGTGCTGGCCTGCGGAAACCAGGCAGGGCCGGACCTCGGCGAGCGAGACGGCGTCGAGGTGGTGTCAATACCGTCGCGACCAGCCCGCGCTGACGTGGATCCGCTGGTCAAAGCCCTCGACGACCGCCGATTGGTGATCAAGGGCACCGACGCCGACCTGGCCGCCGTTGTGGTGCGACTCATGCGGCTGTCCCTGCTGTCGACGCCGATCGGGTTCGTGCCGGTGGGCCGGTCGGCCATCCCCGGCCTCTGGGGCATCCCAGCGGACCCGACCTCGGCGCTGCGGGTGGCCCTGGACGGTGAACTCGACCACTTCCCCCTGGTCCGCGACGACACGGGCGGGGTGCTGGTCGGCTTGGGCGTCCTGAAGTCGGTCCGCGGCGTGGCCTATTGCGACGACACGACCGCGCTGCGCGGGCGGGCCCAGCGGATCGAGGTCGTGCCGGACCCGGAGAGCGGGCTGGCGGTGCGGGTGGTCCGACTCGGGCTGCTTGGAAGGCGCGTGGAGACGATGCGGGGCCGGGCGTTCCAGGTCGGCTGCCTACCGGCGATCCCCGAGTCGAACGGGGTCGCCCACCCTCGGGACGTGTCGAGGTGGACTTGGTACCGGCACACGGAGGACCTACGAATCGCGCGGGGATTGGTTTAGGTCGGGCACTGGGCCGAGGCCGAGCCGTGCCGCGACCTTGGTCATCAGCGCGAGCCCGTCAGCACGAGCCTGTGTCGCTCCTTCATGGCCTGAGCGCATCGAGCTGAGCGGGAAGCGCCCCTGCCCACAACGGTGACCGGGATCACTGCCGATTCCGGTGGGCCGAGTAGGTGGATGGGCTGCTGGGTCAGGGTCGTGACGTCGTGCTCGATCTCGCCGGTGGAGTCGCCGAACGGGCTGACGAACGGGTGGATCCGCACAGCTGAGCGACCGACCCACCGCAGCGTGGCCGCCGATCGTTTGAAGCCCTCAATGGTGCTGAAACTCAGTGACTCCGACGTGTGGCCGACGACGGTCCCACCGGAACGCTCCTGAATCTCCACCGAGACCCTGCCGTAGCCGTCGTCGGCCAGCCGGAAGGTCGCCCGAGCCCGGAAGCATCGCCCGGGACTGGCCTTCCATGCACTCGACCAGGTGAACGCGAGGCCGGACTCGATCGTGTGCCGGTATGCGGCGTCGAGGACGGCCGGATCCCAGCCGCGTGCGCTCGCCAGTCGGAGCAAGCACCGGTGAACGACCTCCAGTACGAGCATCGCGCGGGCCTGCGGCGCCAACACGGAGATGCCTGGAGGCAGGCTGACGACGGCGAACTCGCCATCACTCTGCGGATCGACGTAGACCTCACCGAGCACGTCGGCGCGAGCGGTATCGGGATGGGCGAAGAGCCGGACGCTGGAGGTCCGGCTCCTGACGCCACCAAGAGCCAGCAGCTCGCTATAGCGCTCGCACACGCGGCGGGCGGTCTTGACGAAGGTGTCCACGTCAGGAGTGTCAGCCCACGGCCCGCCGGGGAATCCGGTCTTCGGCCAGAACTCCACTGTCCGCAGGACTGCCAACAGAACCCTCCACGGAACGTGGTCAAGAACTTTCACAGCCCGTCGTCGGGGTGTCACTCTTTGGTATGACGGGTGCCGCTGTCAACGGCACTCGAAATCTGACCCCCAGGCGGCATCTGAATGTTGACCCCCTGTGTGTTGGTTGATCTTTATTCTTCGGTGCCACTGGCGGTGGGGACGCGGCCGAGGTCGCGGTCCTTGAGCCGGTAGCTGTCGCCTTTGAGGGCGATGACCTCGGCGTGGTGGACGAGGCGGTCGATCATGGCGGCGGCGACCACGTCGTCGCCGAAGACCTCGCCCCACCGGCCGAAGACTTTGTTGGATGTGACGATCACGCTGGCCCGCTCATAGCGGGAGGACACGAGTTGGAAGAACAGGTTCGCGGCTTCGGCCTCGAACGGGATGTAGCCGACCTCGTCGATGACGATCAGCGGATAGCGACCGAGTTTGGTCAACTCGGCCTGCAACCGCCCCGCGTGGTGGGCCTCTGCCAACCGGGCCACCCACTCGGCGGCGGTGGCGAACGCGACCCGGTGCCCGGCCTGGCAGGCCCGGATGGCCAGGCCGATCGCGAGGTGGGTCTTGCCGGTGCCGGGCGGGCCGAGGAACACCACATTCTCTTTGGCGGCAACGAAATCGAGGGTGCCGAGGTGGGAGATCACGTCGCGTTTCAACCCGCGGGCGTGATCGAAGTCGAACTCCTCCAGCGACTTGCGGGCAGGGAACCGGGCGGCCCGGACCCGGCCCTCGCCGCCGTGGGACTCCCGCGCGGAGACCTCGCGTTGCAGGCAGGCGATGAGGAACTCCTCATGCGTCCAGGACTCCGCCCGCGCCCGTTGCGCGAGGCGGGCGACGGACTCGCGCAGGGTTGGCGCCTTCAACGCCCGGGTCAGGTAGGCGACCTCGGCGGCCAGGTCCCGCGACGGTGGTGTGGTCTTCACGGCCATCACGCCACCCCACCATCGATGCCATCGAGGCCGAGCGCGGTGTCGTAGTCGGCCAGGCAGCGGACTTCGACCTCCGGTTCGGTCGCCGGGCGCAGCATGCCGATCCGCTTGCGGCGCAACACCTTTGCCGCAACGAGATGGCTGGGATCGGAGATCGTCTGGTGCCAGGCCCAGATCCGCTCGTGATCGGCGACGAGCCTGCCATCGCAGTGCACCCGCACCCGATCCAGGTCGGCGATCACCTCGATGCGGCGACCGATCACGCCCGGGTGCACTGAGTAATCGTTGGAGTCCAGACGGACATAGTGGTCGCGCGCCAACCTGGTCGAGGCCCGCCACCCGACCGCAGGCGCGACCGGCGGCAGCGCCAGCATCGCCGTCCTGTCGGCGGTGATCCGGTCGGCAGGCGCGCACCCAAGTACCCGCTTGGGCCGAGTGTTGGCCACCGCCAGCCACCCCTCGAGCTGCGCGGCGAACTCCGCAGGCGAGGCAAACTGCCTTCCAGGCAGGAACGAACGCTCCAGATAATCGTGCGCCCGCTCGCACCAGACCCTTGGCCTCCGGGTCCGCCGGACGGCAGATGACCACCTTCGTGGCCAGCGTCCCACGGAACGCCTGGCAGTCCGCGGTGAGCTCACTGCGCCCGCCGCGCCACCGGCCCACGGCACCCTCACCGTCCCAGACCAGCACCCGTGGCACCGCACCCAACTTCTCGACCAGCCGCCACCACCCGGCGAACAAGTCCTCCGCACAGCGGTTCGGAATCAGCACCGCCGAGAGCCACCGCGAGTACCCGCACGCCATGGTCAGCACCGGCAGACGAGCAGGTTTACGGGCCTGCCCGAACCCGACCGGCAGCGTGATCGGCGGGAACCACAGATCGCACTGGGCGATCTCCCCGGCGGCATACGTGGTGCGTGAGGCAGGGTCCGGCGGCAGATACACCGGCCGCAACTCGGCCACCCGCTCCGACAGCACCCGGATCGACCGCTTCCAGCCGATCCGCTCCGCGATCACCGTCGCCGGCATCGTCGGATACGCCCGCAACAACTCACGAATCCGCGGCTCGACCGCATCCACGATCGAACCCTTCAACGGCCGCACATACTTCGGCGGCGCATCCGAGGCCAGCGCGGCACGCACCGTGTTCCTCGAGACACCCAAAACCCGAGCGATCACCTTGATCGGCAAACGCTCCGACCTGCGCAAACGACGAATCTCAGCCCAATCCTCCACGGACAACACCCTTCGTCCTCCCCGGCTCGACTACGAGCCAGAGTCACCGGACAGGGGGTCAAAATTCGGATGCCACGCGGGGGTCAGTTTTCACCCGCCGTCGACATGCCACATGGCCCCGCCACGGTAATCGACGGTCTCGTTGCCCCCACAACGGAGGAACACATGTCGAAGACCCGCACTCTGATCGGCTCCTTATTCCTGACCGTCGCGCTCGTCGTCGGGCTCGCGGGCATTGCCAGTGCCACTCCGCCGTCGATCCCCAGTGAGGCGACCGCCCGCGCCGAGCTGGCCGCGCTCACCGTGGCCGCGGACGGCTCCATGTCCGGCTACTCGCGGACCCTGTTCCCGCACTGGATCACCATCTCCGGCTCGTGCAACACCCGGGAGACGGTGCTCAAGCGCGATGGCAGCGGCGTGGTGACCGACTCGTCGTGCGCGGCGACCTCGGGCTCCTGGTACAGCCCGTACGACGGCGCGACCTGGTACAACGCCTCCGATGTCGACATCGACCATGTCGTCCCGCTGGCCGCGGCGTGGCGGTCCGGCGCGAATTCGTGGACCACGAGCAAGCGGCAGGCCTTCGCCAACGACCTGAGCTACCCGCAGCTCATGGCGGTCACCGACAACGTCAACCAGTCCAAGGGCGACCAGACCCCGGCGACCTGGAAGCCGTCGCTCACCTCGTACTGGTGCACCTACGCCAAGATGTGGACGCACGTGAAGTACAAGTACGCGCTGCGGGTGAACTCGGCGGAGAAGTCGGCGCTGCTGAGCATGCTCAACTACTGCTGATCGGACGCCCGATGTCGGAGTACACCTCGCCGCTGCACGCCGGACCAGGCGTGATGACCGAGGAAGTGGGCGTCGTCACCGGTGACCTTGAGCTGCACACCGCTCTCGGCCTGGACGGCGCGCTGACCGCGAAGGTGCGCTACCTCGGCGCGGCGGAGTGGTACCGGCTGCGGGGTGGGCAGTGCAAGCTGGCCGACCCTGCCGACCACGGGCCGGTGCACACGCTGCTGGTCAGCGTGCTCAACCGACCCGCGGGCTGACCGTGGAGCCCGCCCCGGACACATCCGGGGCGGGCTCTGGTCGTCAGTGGGGGGCGGTCGGGTCGGAGTCGGTGAGGAAGGTCGAGCAGCGCTCGTACTCCTCGACGTCGTCGATGGCCTTCGCGGCGCGGGCGAGCGCGGCCAGCGCGCGCAAGAAGCCCTGGTTCGGCGCGTGCGACCACGGGATCGGGCCGAAGCCCTTCCAGCCCGAGCGGCGCAGCTGGTCGAGGCCGCGGTGGTAGCCGGTGCGGGCGTAGGCGTAGGCGGAGACGTTCTCCCCGGCGGCGAGCGCGTTCTCGGCGAGAGCGGCCCACGCGGCGCTGAAGTCCGGCCAGTGGGCGGCCACCTGCGCCGGGTCGGTCCCGCCGTCGAGCATGCCCTGCGGCTCGTCGCGGGCGGGGAGCAAGGTGGGTTCGGGTCCAAGCAGATTGCCGGTCATGCCGCCATCCTGCCGCATCCGCACGACGTCTGGCCGATATACCCTGGGTAATCGCCCTGATCCCTGATGTCACCATCCCTTAAGGGAAACCCGGAATTCGCTCACGAACGTGTGGGGCCGACTATCCGTTCTCAGGTCCAGAACGCCATGATGACCGGGTGAACACGGGGAACGCAGCGATCGATGACCCGGCGGGCAAGGGGCCGGTCGGGCAGTTCAAGGATTTCTTCCGGCTCCATTGGACCCGTGGCGACGCGGGCCGGGAGACGCCGGAATGGGTATGGCATTTCGCCTACCGGACCTGGTTGATCGCCTTGTTGTTCAAGGTGCTCGGGTCCTCTTGGGACGAATCGTGGCACTTCAAGTTCCTGCGTGACGACCTCGCCCCGCCGCACCTGATCAATACCGTCGGCACCGGCATCGCGGTGGTGCTGGTCGCGATCCACAGCTTCACCGGCATGGCGGCCACGAAGCGGTCCGTGCGTCTGCTGCAGTGGGGCCTCGGCGTGTTCCTGATCGCCGCCCCGCTCGATGTGATCAACCACCGGATCAACGGCCTGGACCTGACCGCGTGGAGCCCGTCGCACGCGCTCCTCTACTTCGGCACCGCGCTCATGATCGCCGGGCTGATCGACGGCTGGTACTCGGCGGGACCCGGCGGCAAATCGAGGCCGTGGGTGCTGGGTGCGCTGTGGTTGTTCTTCTTCGAGAACATGCTGTTCCCCAACGGGCAGCAGGAGTACGGCGTGCTCGAGTTGCGGTCCTGCATGCCGAACGGCGTGCTGACGATCGATCAGTGCTACGCGGAGCGCACGCTGCTGGAGTTCGCCGCCGGGGAGATCGGCCGCCCGGTCGACTATCAGGCTATCGAGCAGTTCGCGCTGCCGATCCCGAGCTGGGTGTACCCGATGTGGGGCATCGGCATGGCCGCGCTGGTGCTGGCGGCCGCGGCGAAGACGATCGGGACCCGCTGGGCGGCCACGATGGTCGCGGGCGTGTACGTCGCCTACCGCGCGGTGATCTGGCCGCTGCTGACGATCGGGGACTTCCCGCCGTCGACGGTGCCGTTCTACCTGGTGTTCGTCGGCCTCGCGATCGACATCGTGCGCAGGCTGAATCTCGGGCACACCCTGGAGGCCGTGGCGGGCGCCGCCGCGGTGACCGTGCTCGGCCACGCCGCGCTCTACGCCCAGGACGCGCTGATCGCCGCGCCGCCGATCGCATGGTGGTCGGCCCCGATCACGTTCGCGCTGGTGGCGATCCTGTGGTGGCTCGGCAAGCCGGTGGGCGCCTGGTTCACCAAACGCCAGTCCGCCGCGCCCGCCCTCGCCAGCCGATCGTTCAACAATTCTAATGTTCAAACGTAGGATTGTTGAACATTAGAATTGTAGGCTGATACGACGAACGCCCCACTCCCGCAGCCGGGGAGGGGGGCGTTCGCGCGTGAAGTTGGGTCAGCCCGCGATCATGCGTCCCGCGGACTTGAGGTGCTCGCACGCCTGCGTGATGCGCGCGGCCATCGCCTGCTCAGCGGCCTTGAGGTAGCTGCGCGGGTCGTACGCCTTCTTGTTGCCGACCTCGCCGTCGACCTTGAGGACGCCGTCGTAGTTGGCGAACATGTGCGCGGCCACCGGGCGGGTGAACGCGTACTGGGTGTCGGTGTCGATGTTCATCTTGATGACGCCGTAGGTCACCGCCTCGTGGATCTCCTCCAGCAGCGAGCCCGACCCGCCGTGGAAGACCAGGTCGAACGGCTTGGAGCCTGCGGGCAGGCCCAGCTTCTCGGCCACCACGTCCTGACCCTGCTTGAGGATCTCCGGCCGCAGCACGACGTTGCCCGGCTTGTAGACGCCGTGCACGTTGCCGAAGGTCGCGGCCAGCAGGTAGCGGCCCTTCTCCCCGACACCGAGCGCGTCGACGGTCTTGAGGTAGTCCTCGGTCGAGGTGTAGAGCTTGTCGTTGATCTCGTTGTCGACGCCGTCTTCCTCGCCGCCGACGACCCCGACCTCGATCTCCAGCACGATCTTGGCCTTGGCGGCCAGGTCGAGCAGGTCGGCGGCGATCTGCAGGTTCTCGTCGAGCGGCACGGCCGAGCCGTCCCACATGTGCGACTGGAACAGCGGCAGCCCGCCAGTATCAACGCGCTCCTGACTGATCGCGATCAGCGGGCGGACGAAGCCGTCGAGCTTGTCCTTGGGGCAGTGGTCGGTGTGCAGCGCGACGTTCACCGGGTACTTGGCGGCCACGACGTGGGCGAACTCGGCGAGCCCGACCGCGCCGGTCACCATGTCCTTGACCTTGGTGCCCGAGGCGAACTCGGCACCGCCGGTGGACACCTGGATGATGCCGTCGCTCTCGGCTTCGGCGAACCCGCGCAGCGCGGCGTTGAGTGTCTCCGACGAGGTCACGTTGATGGCGGGGTAGGCGAACTCGTTCGCCTTGGCCCGGTCAAGCATCTCCGCGTAGACCTCGGGGGTGGCGATAGGCATCGGTGGGTCCTCCTCGGAAATGGCCTGCGCCCGTCAGCGGCATCCTACGAGGCGGACCCGGCGGGCCGATCGGGCAGAGTGGCGGCATGGCCAAAGCGACCTGGAACGGCGTGCTCATCGCCGAGAGCGACGACACCGTCATCGTCGAGCGGAACCACTATTTCCCCGCCGACTCGGTGCGCCGCGAGTACCTGCGCCCCTCCGACACGACCACTTTCTGCCCGTGGAAGGGCACCGCGAACTACTACTCGCTCGACGTGGACGGCGCGGAGAACACCGACGCCGTCTGGTACTACGCCGACCCGAAACCCGAAGCCGCCCAGATCAAGGACCGCGTCGCCTTCTGGCGCGGCGTCGAGGTCGTTGACTAGGTCAACAGCCCGATGAGCCGGTGGGCCGCGGCCGCGCAGCGGTCGCGGTCACCGGTCACCAGCAAGTCCAGCAGGATCCCTTTCAGGCCGCTGACCAGCACTGTCGCGTCCACGCTCGGCTCGTCGCGGTCGGCGAGCAGGCCGGTGACCACGTCCAACCAGTCGGCGACGGCGTGCCGGGCGATCTCGGTGAACGGCCCGTCGGTCAGGCCGGCCGCGAGCAGGTGGAACATCACGACGTAGTGCCCGCGGTTGGCCGGGTCGGCCATGGTGTCCCAGCCGGTGCGCGCCGCGGCTTTGTCGCCGCGCGCGGCCTGGACCGCGGCGATCGCCCGCGCGCGGTGTTCGGCGAACGCCTGGTCGAGCAGGTTCTCCCGGGTGCCGAAGTAGTGCACGAGCATGCGCGCGCTGGTCCCGAGTTCAGCGGCGAGACCCCGCAGGCTGAACTCGGCCAGTCCTCGCTCGGCCAGATAGTCGAGGGTCCGCGCGACCAGTTCGTCGCGGCGGGCCTGGTCGGGCTGGCGCACGCCCACCTCCTTGACTGAAGCACGTGTTACATCTACGGTCGACCCCATGAGTGTAACAAGTGCTACAAGAACCGCTGTCGTCACCGGCGGCAGCGCCGGAGTCGGCCTCGCGCTGGCCCGCCGACTGGTCGCCGACGGTGTCGACGTGACGATCTGCGGCCGGGACAAGGCCCGGCTCGCCCAGGTCGAAGGCGTCCGCACGGTCGTCGCGGATCTGTCGACCGAGGCGGGCGCCCGAGCGGTCGCCGACGCCGCACCGGACCGGATCGACCTCTTGTTCAACAATGCAGGTGTTCAACTGTTGAACAATTGGACGATCGAGCCGACGGCGGACCTGCTGGCCGACATCGACGGCGAGGTCGGCCTGAACCTGCTCGGCCCGATGCGGCTGACCGCGATGCTGCTGCCACGCCTGAGCAAGTCGGCGGTGATCGTCAATGTGACGTCCGGATTGGGGCTCGTGCCCAAGCGGGCCGCGCCCGGATACTGCGCCACCAAAGCCGGACTGAGCGCGTTCAGCACGTCGCTGCGGTATCAACTGGCGCCCCGACGGGTGGTCGAGGCGATGCTGCCGCTGGTCGACACGGCCATGACCGCGGGCCGCGGCACCGGAAAGATCAGCGCGGACGCCGCGGCTCAAGCGATCCTGTCCGGGCTGCACCGCGACGTGATCAGGATCGGCGCGACCCGAAAGCTGGCCGCGTTGCACCGACTCGCGCCGGGACTGGCGGCCCGGATCATCCGCGACAAGTAGTAACTGTTACTTCAAATTACAGTTACTTGTGGTAGGTTACTCGCGGTAAGAAGCGACCGAGGAGGCTCCACGATGGGTGCGACGAACCTGCTGGCCCGCAAGACCGGCGTGCGCGGCAAGGTCATCCTGATCACCGGTGCCGCCCGCGGCTTCGGCGCGGGACTGGCCAAGCGGTTCGCCGCGCAGGGGGCCAAGGTCGCGCTCGTCGGAATCGAGCCGGACGAGATGGCCAAGGTCGCCGTCGAGTGCGGGCCCGACGCGGCGGTCTTCGAGGCCGACGTCACCGACTGGGCCGCGCTGGAGACCGCCGCCAGGGGTGTCGTCGAGCGGTTCGGCGGGATCGACATCGTGGTGGCCAACGCGGGCATCGCGGCGACCGGCTTCATCCGCTCGATCGACCCCAAGGCCTTCGAGCGCACCATCGAGGTCGACCTGCTCGGCGTGTGGCGCACAATCCGGGTGACCCTGCCGCACGTGATCGAGCGCAAGGGCTACGTCCTGGTCGTCTCGTCGCTGGCCGCGATCACCCACGCCCCCGGCATGGGCGCCTACGCCGCGGCGAAGGCAGGCGTCGAGGCGTTCACCAACAGCCTGCGCGCCGAGGTCCGCCACCTGGGCGTGAAGGTCGGCGTCGCGCACCCGTCCTGGATCTCCACCGACCTGGTCCATGGCGCCGACCAGCACCCGGTGTTCGGCCCGCTGCGGTCGGCGATGCCGGGCGTGCTGGGCAAGACCTACCCGGTCGAGGTCGCCCTGGACGCCTTGGAGAAGGGCATCCTGCGGCGCGACCGCACGGTGCACGTGCCTGGCTGGGTCGGCGCGCTCAAGCTCATCCGCTCGTTCCTGCCGCCGATCATCGAGATCGGCGCCAAGCTGCGCGGCGACTTGGTCGCCAAGGCCGACAAGGCCGCGCTCGAGGACATCGCCCGACGCGGTGCCGAGGCCGCCTCCCGCCCGGTCGGCGCGGGCGGGCAGGCCGACGCCGCGAACCGCTAGCCTGGCTGCCAAGGAGGCGCTGATGTCGCGACGGGACCAGATCAAGCTCACGCCCCAGGAGATCGCGGATTTCCTGGCCGAAGAGAAGGTCGCCAACGTCGCCACGATCGGGCGCACCGGCAGGCCGCACCTCGTGCCGGTCTGGTACCTGCCGGACGGCTCGACGCTGAGCACCTGGACCTACGAGTCGTCGCAGAAGGTGGCCAACCTGCGCCGCCTCGCCCAGGCGACGGTGCTGGTCGAGGCGGGCACGTCCTACGAGGAACTTCGCGGCGTATCACTGGAGTGCGACGTGGAGATCGTCGAGGACACCGAGCGGATCACCGCCATCGGCAGCGCGCTGACCGAGCGGTACACCGGCAGCCCCGAGGTCGCCGCGGCGGCGTCGCAGTTCGTCCGCGCCCAGGCGGCCAAGCGGGTCGGCCTGGTGTTCCACCCGACCAAGGTCGTGTCCTGGGACCACAGCAAACTCGGCGGCACGTACTAGCGAAGCAGTCGGACGCTGGTCGCGCGGTAGATGTATCCGTCCTGGTCGGCGTCCTCGTAGTCGAACTCCACAGCGTTACCCGCGGTGAGGGTGCGGAAGCCGGGCATGTCGACGATGTGGCAGAAGTGCGCCCATACCGGCTCGGCCAGCGCGGGCGAGGTGAGCACGCCCCAGCCCTCCTCGTCCAACCACGACTCGACCACGCCCTGGATCACTGGGTCGCCCAAGGACCAAGGGCGATCGTCCACTCGCGCACGGTCCGGGCTGCCGCGATTCCCTCGGTCGTGTACGGATCGACGGCCAGGATGGCGTCGAGTTCGGCCCGGTCCACGACCTTGAGCACCACGAACCCGCCGGTGCCGTCCGCCCACGGGCCCGCGGCCAGGACCTGGCCGGTCTCAATGAGAGTCCCCAGGTACGCGCGATGCAGCGGGCGAACCTCGGCGAGACGGTCGGCGTCGTCGATGTAGGTGGTGTCCACGGTGAACCAAGTCATGGCGTGATGATCCCAGTCGGGGTTTGCCGGTGTGTTCGGGATCGCCGCCCGGTAAGGTTTGTCCGTGGCAGGGGATGGTGTGCAACCAGGTGATTACCCTCCGGCGCGCGGATTCATCGCGGAGCCGGGGCAACCGGTTGAGGGCAATGCTGAGCGCAGCGTCGAACAGACGCTGACCCGGCTGCGGGCGATCGACCTCAAGAGTTCGCCGCCAGCCGCGCCCGAGGCGCCCCTGACCTTGGAAGATCTCTACCGGACGCACCGGATGCGGCTCATCCGGTTGGCCCTGCTGCTGGTCGACGAGCCCGCCACGGCCGAGGACGTCGTCCAGGAGGCGTTCACCGGTCTGCACCGCAACTGGGGCGGCCTGCGCGACGCGGCCGCGGCAGTCGGGTACCTGCGGACCGCGGTGGTCAACGGGTCCCGCAGCGTGCTGCGGCGCCGCAAAACCGCACGCGAGTACACCCCGCCGCACGCGGTCAACGCCCGGTCGGCCGAGAGCCTTGCCATGCTGACCGCCGAACACCAGGGCGTGGTGAAGGCGCTGTCACAGCTGCCGCCCCGCCAGCGCGAGGTCTTGGTGCTGCGCTACTACGGCAACCTCACCGAGGCCGAGATCGCCGAGGCCGCAGGCATCTCGAAGGGAACGGTCAAGTCCACCGCCAGCCGCGCGCTGGAAGCCCTACAGAAGATCATGAACACCCCGTGATCGAATAACTACGCAAAGTTTGGTTTAGACCACTGAGGTCTAGACCACCTAGACTCCTCACCGAGGAACCTCGGGAGGACGGGCATGGCTGGACAACTGATCACCGGGCGGATCGTCACACCGGACGGCGTACTCGACGACGGCTGGCTCCACATCGACGGCGGGAAGATCAAAGCCGTCGGCACGGACCAGGCACCCGCCACCGAGCGGACCACCCGAGCGGACTGGGTCGTCCCTGGCTTCATCGACATCCACTGCCACGGCGGCGGCGGGGCCGCGTTCACCAGCCCCAACCCCGACGACATCCGCACCGCGACGGCCTTCCACGCCCGTCACGGCACCACGACGCTACTGGCCAGCCTGGTCTCGCGCCCCATCCCCGAACTGGTCGAACAACTCGCGATCCTGCGCGAACACGTCACCGACGGCGTGATCGCGGGCGTCCACCTGGAGGGCCCTTTCCTCGCCGAGGCCCGCTGCGGCGCCCACGACCCGGCGATCCTGACGCCCCCCGACCGCGACTCGGTCGCCGCTCTGCTGGATACCGGCCAGGTCCGAATGGTGACCCTGGCCCCCGAACTCGACGGGGCGATCGACGCGGTGAAACAACTCGTCGACGGCGGCTCCATCGCCGCCATCGGCCACACCGACGCCGTCGAGTCCCTGGTCCTACCCGCCATCGACGCGGGAGCGACCGTCGCGACCCACCTGTTCAACGGCATGCGCCCCCTCCACCACCGCGAACCCGGCCCCATCGGCGCTTTGCTGGACGACGAGCGGGTATCGGTCGAACTGATCTGCGACCTGGTCCACCTGAGCCCCACGATCGTGCGCATGGCCGCCCAACACGCAGGGACAAACAGAACTGTCCTGGTCACCGACGCAATCTCAGCAACAGGAGCGGGCGACGGCCAGTACCAACTCGGCGGCCTGACCATCGAAGTCCGAGACGGCGTCCCCACCGTCCAGGGCAGCAACTCCCTGGCAGGCAGCACCCTGACCATGGACGCGGCGTTCCGCAACCTGATCACCGCCTGCGGCCTGGACATCACCGCCGCCGTCGCCGCCACGGCAGCCCGTCCGGCTGACCTACTCGGCCTGGACACCGGCAGACTCGCCGCCGGAAAGTCCGCAGACGTGGTCCTCCTGGACGACAAACTGCAGGTGGAACGCGTCTTGCAGCGAGGGAACTGGATCGCCTGATCGCGAGGCGAAAACTCGAATGGGACCGAACTAGAACAGACGGACCGGCGCCGAGCGGGCGGACCGCGCGGGCCGGGATCGATCCAACGCAGGATGGGACCGGACAGGGCGGAACCCGGGCTCGGCCGGGGACCGCAGGCGGGACCCGGTGCGAGGCCGAACCCGGCCAGGGCGGGACCCCGGGCAGGGCACTGCCGGACCCAGGGCAGGCCGACCCGAGAGCAGCGCCGAATGGGGGCCGGGGCGGGCCGGCCGGGGCAACGCCGAACCGGGAGCAGGTTAACCCGAGGACAGGGCCAGACCGAGGCAGCGCCGAACGGGGGCCAGGCCTGCCGAGCCGGGGCAACGCCGAACCGGGAGCAGGTCGACCCGAGGACAGGGCCAGACCGGAGCAGCGCCGGATCCGGGGCAGAGCAGGACCGGGTATGGCCGGACCGGGGCATGGCTCGGGGGCGTGACTGGCGCGGCATGGCTGGCGCGGGACCGGACAGGGGCAGGCCGAACCGGGTCAAACGGGACCCCGGACCGCCAGGTCGACTGGGGCAGAGCGGAACCGGCGCGTAGCCGGATCGGGGCCGGACCGGCACGGAACTGAACGGCCCCAACTGAACGGCCTGGTTGGGTGGTTCGCCTTGATTTGGGGGAAATGGGCCTAAACTCGCGGTGCGGGTGAGTCTTCTTGACCTCGCCTTTTGACCCGCACAGGCCCATTTCCAGGGGTCCCCAAATCAAGGCGAACCACCCAACCAGGCACCAACCCGCCAACCAGGCCCACCACCCAACCAGCCCCACCCGACCAGGCCCCACCCAACCAGACACCACCAGCGCACCGCGAAGAGAGGCGAGTTGACCGCCGACCCCGAACGCCTCCTAACCGAGGCCTTACGCGCCCAAGCCGCGCGCACCCCCCTGTCGGAGTCACCAACGATCGGCGGATTCGGACTGCTTTCCGGCAGCGACCTGCCATTGGTCGCCCAAGCCGAGCCAACGGCCCGCTTCGAGCCCAAGACACCGACAAGGGTCTGGTGGATCCTCCTAGTAGCGCTCCTACTAGGCCTGGCAGCAGGCTCGCTCGTAGGCCTGCTGACCCTGATCTGACACCCGCCCCGTACCTTTGTTGTCGTGATGAGCGCCGCGCTTCCCGTGAATCTCGCCCTGCTGCCGTCCTGGCTGGATCCCGAGGTGATCCTGCGTGGGCTCGGCCCGTACCTGCTGCCCGGCCTGTGCCTGATCATCTTCGCCGAGTGCGGGCTGCTGATCGGGTTCTTCCTGCCTGGCGACTCGCTGCTGTTCACCGCAGGACTCTTCGTCGCGATCGACGCGATCACGCCGCCGTTGTGGCTGGTCTGCGTGTTGCTGACGGTGTGCGCGTTCGCAGGCAACGTCGTCGGCTACTGGATCGGCGAGAAAGCCGGGCCCGCGCTGTTCAACAAGCCGGACTCGAAGCTGTTCAAGAAGGAACACGTGGTCAAGACCCACGAGTTCTTCGAGAGGTACGGCCCCCGCGCCATCGTGCTCGCCCGGTTCGTGCCGATCGTGCGCACCTTCATCACCGCCATCGCGGGCGTCGGCAAGATGGACAAGCGCAAGTTCTTCGTCTACTCCGGCATCGGCGCGGTGCTGTGGGCCACGGGTGTGACGGTCCTTGGCTACTTCCTCGGCCAGATCCCGTTCGTACACGACAACCTCGAAGCCATGATCCTGCTGATCGTGTTCATCTCGATCATCCCGATCATCATCGAGGTCCTCAAGGCCCGCCGCGAGAAGCGCGCCGCTCAGAGCTGAGCGGCGAACATCGAACCCGGGTTGAACAGGTTCTCCGGGTCCAGCGCCGCCTTGATCGCCCGGTGGGTGCGCATGCCGATCGGGCCGATCTCGCGGGCCAGCCACTCGCGTTTGATCTTGCCGATGCCGTGTTCGCCGGTGACGGTGCCGCCCAGCGCGAGACCGATGGCCAGGATGTCGTCGAAAGCCTTGTGGGCGCGCGCGAACTCGTCCTCCGATGTCGCGTCGTAGACGATTGTCGGGTGCATGTTGCCGTCGCCCGCGTGGCCGACGACGGCGATCCGCAGGCCGACTTCGGCGCTGACCCGCTCGCAGCCCGCGATCAGTTCGGCGATGCGGGTGCGCGGGACACAGACGTCGTCGGTCAGCCAGGCGCCGTAGACCTCAAGGGCCATGAGGACGGCGCGGCGGGCGGTGAGCAGGGCTTGGCCTTCGGCGAGGTCGTAGGTCGTGTAGGCGAGTTCGGCGCCCGCGTCGGTGCAGACCTGTTCGATGACACCCAGTTCGCGGCGGGCGGCCTCGCCGCCTGAGTCCGACTGGCAGATCAGGAGCGCCGCGCATCCCTTGCCCGCGCCCAGTTCCGTCTTCAGGTGCGCCTCGACGGCCTCGATCGAGGTGGCGTCCATGATCTCCATCAGCGACGGCACGATGCCCTCGCGCACGATCCGGCTGACCGCGGCGCCCGCGGCCTCGGTGGAGCCGAACGCCGCGACCATGGTGCCGGGGGCCTGCGGCAGCGGGCGCAGCGCGAGCGTCGCCTGGGTGATCACGCCAAGGGTGCCCTCGCTGCCGATGAACAGCTTGGTCAGGTCGTAGCCCGCCACGCCCTTGACCGTGCGGCGGCCGGTCTTGAGAAGTTCGCCGTCGGCGAGCACGACGTGCACGCCGAGGACGGAATCGGTGGTGACGCCGTACTTCACGCAGCACAGGCCGCCCGCGTTGGTCGACAGGTTGCCGCCGATGGTGCACCAGTCATAGGAGGACGGGTCGGGCGGATAGAACAGGCCGTGCTTCTCGACGGCGCCGCGCAGGTCGAGGTTGACCACGCCCGGCTCGACCACGGCGAGACGGTTGTCCGAGTCGACCTCGAGGATCGTGTTCATCCTTGTTGTGACGAGCACAACACATCCGTCGATCGCGTTGGCGGCTCCGGACAGCCCGCTGCCCGCGCCGCGCGGCACGATCGGCACCCCGTGTTCGGCGCACGCCCGGACAACCTCTTGGACCTGTTCGACGTCCTGGGGGAACGCCACGGCGAGCGGCGAGCCGTACGGCGCCAGCGGCATCATGTCGCGCCGATACGCGGCGGTGACGTCGGGATCGACCGCGATCCCGTCGGCACCGAGGGCGGTGTTCAGCCTGGTCAGCAGGGACATAACAGTCACGGTAGTCCCCGCGACACAATGAAGAGTTAAGGCGTTCGGACGCAGTGAATCAGTAGATCGTTGACTTACAGTTGGTGCAGTGGTGGTCACTGTGGACACCCACATCGGGGGAGGGGCGGTGTGCCATGGCCGAGATGCCTGGTCCCAGCGTGCAGGCTCGCGCGCTCGCACTGTTCATGGGCACGACGATCCGGCCGATAGCCGAGCGGATCCGACTGCACGGCCTGCACCTGCGCGTGATCAGAGAGTCCTTCGACGCGCTCGGTTTCATGCCGCTGCCACGAGGGACGAAAGTCCGCCCGGTCAGCGAACCCCACGGCTACGGCGACGTCCACGGGATGTGGATCTGCGCCCGTGAGGCCGACGAGACCGCGGGCGCGATCCTCTACCTGCACGGCGGCGGCTTCGTCTTCGGCTCGATGCGCACCCACAAGCACCTGGCGGCCGCACTGTCGGCCACTTCGGGTCTGCCGGTGCTGCTGCTGAACTACCGCCGCGCGCCAGAGCACCAGTTCCCCGCGGCGGCCGACGACGCGGTCGCGGGCTATCACTGGCTGCTTGACCAGGGCTTCCCCGCGTCCAAGATCGTCGTGGCGGGCGACTCGGCTGGTGGACACCTGTCGGTCGGCCTGCTCGCCGACCTGACCCGCCTGCGCCTGCCGATGCCGGGCGCGGCGGTGCTGTTCTCCCCGTTCCTCGACCTGCACTGCACGCAGCTCGACGACCGCGACGCCACCCGCCGCGACCCGTTCATCCCACCGGCGCGCGCCCGCGAGGCGGCAGGGGTCTACGCGGGGACGACCGACCTGACCGACCCCCGGCTGACCGTGCTCAAAGGAAGCAAGCGCCGCTGGCCCCCGATGCTCATCCAGGTCGGCGACACCGAATGCCTCCTCGGCGACTCGGAACGCCTCGCGACCGCGATGCGGATGGCGGGAGCGCACTGCGAGCTGCAGGTGTGGCCGGGGCAGGTGCACGTGTTCCCGGCCTTCTACCCGATCGTCCCGGAGGGCCGCCTGGCCATCCGCTACGCGGGCGACTTCCTGCGTGCGGCGCTGGCGGAGTCGCTCGCCGCCTGAGGGACAGCGCGCCGGACAAGCAGGCAGACAAGTCCACGGACAGAAAACGCCTCATAATCCGGTTTTGCCTGGTGAACGACCGTAAGCGCACACCAAGACCCACCCCCAAGGCTCTGCCGCGACCACCGCGATCGAAGGGAACACCCGGAAGTCGCCGATCACGTCCAGCCTGGCGAGTACACCTCGACCCCACTTGTGGTCGGTGGCTACCGCGGGGCTCCGCCCGAGGACGTCGCTTACCTGTTCCACCCCTTCGCGAAGATCGTGAGGATGGGCGCGGGCGGCGGGATTCTGGTGGTCTCCGACCCAAGGGAAGTGTCCGTCGAGCGGCCGCACCGCCGGTGATCGGGCTCTAGTAGGGAACGGCACGGCCCGCCGGATCGTTCGACCGGCATGGGGACGGTGGAGACGATCCTGGCCTGGAGTGTTCCCGGCGGGACGCTGCTGATGGTGGCGGTCGGCGGCTACGAACTGCTGCGGCAGAAGCGCCGCAAGCGCCCGGGGACTCCGCTCACCGCGACCTACGTCAACGAGTTCACCGCCATGTTCTACGGCTCCAAACGGACGGAGCTGGACCACCGGGACTCGGTGTCGCTGCTGCGCGAGGAAGACGCCGAAGGTGCCCCACCGAACCACGGGGTCGATCTTGACCGGGGTGTCGTCGTCCTTCGGCGAGACGATCAGCGCGGCCCTACGGTGGAGGCATGACCGCACGAACCACCGCGTCGCTCTGGTCCGCCGTTGTCACCGCCGGTTCCGTGGTGATCGTTCTGATCGCCCTCAACACCGCTGCCGGTGTCATCAACCTGGGAAACAGCAACTACGAGGTCGAGTTCATCGACACCCCGGTCCTGGGCGCGTCGCTGCTGCTCGTCCCGCTGCTCGGCCTCGCCGCCCACCGGTCGGTGCCGATCGCGTTGCTCGGGCTGGTGGGGCTGGTCGTGCCGCTGGTCTTCGGAGCATGGGAGGCCGTGCGGCGGTATAAGGAGTCCGAATGGGGTGACGGGTTGGAGGTCCTCGGCTACGTGATTCCCATCGGGATCGGCACGCTCGGACTGGTCGCGGTATGGATCGGCGAGCTGATCGGGCGGCGTGCGGCGACGCTGACCCACTGATTGCGGCTTCGCCAAAGACAGGTGAATACGGACCCATTCCCCTGCGGCCCGCCGGACACCCCACGTAGTCTGGCCCCGTGACCATGGCTACGGGTCTGCTCGACTCCGCCGCCCCATTGCTGGTTTGGGCGATCGTGCTCGGCTTCGTCTTCGTCGAGTGCGCCTTCATCGTCGGCTTGTTCCTGCCCGGCGACTCGCTGCTGTTCGCCGCCGGGGTGGTGCTCGCGCAGGGCAACCACGAACACCAGGCGTGGTGGCTGTCGCTGGTGGCGACGGCGGTGGCGGTCGCGGGCAACCAGCTCGGGTACTACATCGGCCACCGGGCGGGCCACGCGATCATCACCCGGCGCGGGGGCAAGGTGATGAACGAGCACAACCTCCACCGGGCCAGGGACTTCCTCGACCGGCGCGGGTTCTGGGCGATCGTGCTCGCCCGCTGGATCCCGTGGATCCGCACGCTCGCGCCGCTGATCGCGGGGGCGGCGAAGATGGATCCCCGCAAGTTCGCGCTGGCCACGACCATCGGCGGCATCGCCTGGGTGCCGACGTTGGTGCTGGTCGGCTACTACGCCGCCGGTCTGCTCGACGAGCTGCCCTGGCTGCAGACCGCCGCGCTGGTCATCAGCGTCGCGTTCCTGGTGCTGGGCACCGTGTGGGGCGTGTGGCGCTACCGCCAGGAGATGCACAAGCCCGTCGACACGGTCTCCATCACCGAGTAGGCCGCAGGGCCAGTTGGATTCCGTCGGGGTCGCACACGGAGATCTCGTCGGAGCAGGCGATGAACGGGACGCCGAACTCGGTCAGCCGGGTCACCCACGTGCGGAGCTCGTCCACCGCGAATGTCAGCCGGTCCAGCCCCGGCCGGGAGCCGTCGAACGTCGCGCGCGCGGCGTCGAGGTGCTGGACCAGGGTGAGTGTGATGCCGAAGCCGTCGAGCGGCACCGATCTCCGGCCGGGGACGTCCTGCTCGGCGGCGCTGGTGAAGCCCAGGACCCGCTCGTACCAGGGGACGCTGCGGTCCACATCCGTCACCGTGAGCGCGACCTGGCGTACGCCGGGCATCGCCGACCGTCCCTTCCTTGCGCCGTTCGGATCCTGACCTTCGCCCATAGTGCCCCAGTCCGGTGACCAGTGGAGCGCCGTTATTCGACCTTCCGCAGGTGGAGATCCGCCGTTCCCGCCGTGGTCGCCACCAGTTCGGCGTTGCGCTCGTCGGATCCGGTGGTCCGCTCCCAGGCCTGCGCTGCCGTCCTGCCGAAGGCCATGTGCCGCTTAACCAGGCGTTTCCGGCGCAGGACCGGGTCGGGGTCGAGGTACCAGACCGCGTCGAGCAGGGGCCGGACCGCGGGCCACAGCAGCAGATAGTTCCCTTCGGTGACCACGAGGGGAACCTCACACGGCACCGCGACCGCGCCCGCCACCGCGTCCTCGATCTCGCGGCGGAACTCCGGGGCGTAGACGACCGGGTCGGTGTTGGCCCGCAGCCGCCGCAGCATGGCGACGTAGCCGTCGGCGTCGAAGGTGTCCGGGGCGCCCTTGCGGTCGACCCGGCCCAGCCGCTCCAGCTCGGCGTGGGCGAGGTGGAAGCCGTCCATCCCGACGAGCACGGCGTCGCGGCCCAGCTCGGCGACCAGCCGGGCCGCCAGGGTCGACTTGCCAGAGCCGGGCGGCCCGGCGATGCCTAGCAGCCGCCTGCCATGGCCCGCCATGGCCCGCCCCAGGGCGACCAGGTCGGCAAAGATCGGCTCCCGCGACATCCGTCGTCCTCCCTTAGGAGTAAGGTCCCCGCGCGCAAGCGTTTGCATACGGCAGTCAGGACATTCCGTGGCCACTATGGACGACGTCGCGAAGCTCGCGGGCGTGTCGATCAGCACCGTCTCACATGTGGTCAACGAGACCCGCGCGGTCGCGGTCAGCACGCGCGCCAGAGTGCTGGCGGCGATCGAGTCGACCGGGTACACCGGCAACGCCATCGCCCGGTCGCTGGTCACCGGCGGCACCAAGTCCATCGGCGTTGCCATGTCGCTGCTGGCCAATCCGCACCTGGCCGAGCTGATCCACGCGATCGAGGCCGAGGCCACCAGGGCCGGGTACACCATCCTGCTCGGCGACACCCTCGACTCGCCCGACGGCGAGCGCGACGCGGTGCGCAAGCTGCAGGCCCGCCGGGTCGACGGCATGCTGCTCACCCCGGCCCCCGGCGACACCGCCACGCTTGAGCAGCTCGCCCGCACCGGCGTGCCCGCGGTGCTGGTCGACCGGGTGTCGCACAAGGTCAAGCTCGATCAGGTCGGCCCGGAGAACATCCAGTCGACCTCGGCGCTGGTCTCGCACCTGGCCGCGGCCGGGCACCGGCGGATCGCGTTCATCAGCGGCGTGGAGTGGATGGTCGCCAGCGAGGAGCGGACGCTGGGCTACCGGCTCGGCCTGGGCCGCGCGGGCCTGCGCTGGGACTCCAACCTGGTCGCGGGCGGCGGCGCGTCCCACGAGGACGGTGTGCTGGCGCTGCGCAGGCTGCTGACCGTGCCGGAGCGCCCGACCGCGGTGATCACCGGCAACGGCGCGATGACCGCGGGCGCGGTGCGGGAGGCCACGGCGCACGGGCTGCGGATCGGCGAGGACCTGGCGATCGTCGGCCACGACGAGGTCGAGTGGGCCGAGTTGGTGCGCCCGTCGATCACCACCATGGCGCACCCGGTGGACGAGATCGGCCGCACCGCCGTGCGGCTGCTGCTCGACCGCCTGAACGACCGTGAGCACGCGCCGCGCACCGTGCTGCTGCCGCCGCGGCTGATCCATCGGGAGTCGTGCGGGTGCGACCGGACGGCGGCGTCGGGGTAGCTTGCGCCGCGCAAGACGGGTCTTGCATACTTGCGCTTGGCTACCGGGTAGTAGGTCGTCCGACGCTGTCGCCATCGACGAGGGGACGGTGGCGCCTGCGGGTAGCTTGATCCTTATGGCGACCGGGACCCGTGAGCGGATCATCGACGCCGCGCTCGGCTTGTTCGTCGAGCGCGGCGTCGCTGCTACCCCGGTCACCGCGATCGAAGCCGCGGCCGGGCTCTCGGCGGGCAGCGGCGGCTTCTACCGCCACTTCCCCGACAAGGACGCACTTCTGGCCGCCGTGGTCGAGCGCGAACTCGTCCGGGTGCGCAAAGACCCAGACACCCGGCAGGCGAGCACGGGCGGGCCGATCACCGATGGACTCGCCGCGCGGCTGCGCTCGGACTTGACCTTCCTTGCCGACCTTCGGCCGCTGATCGCGATCCTGATGTGGGAGCGCGGCCGGGCGCCGCAGGTGGCCGAGACGGTCCAGAAGATGATGATGGACCGCGGCGTCGAGATGGGCGTGGCCGACCTGCTGTTCGGCGACCCGACCCCGTTGGTGGCCGAGGATCCGGCGGCCGCGGCCGCGGTGATGCAGTCGGCGATGATCGGCTACTTCGTCGCCGCGGACTACTTCGGCGTCCCGCCCGCCGGGGTGGACGCCCGACGCTTCACCGACACCCTCGCCAAGCTGCTGACCCGACATCCTGGTCGCGAATCCGCGTAACGGCCACAGAGGACGGAACGACCCTCCGACAGGGTCCGGCAGCCGTCGACTCCGCACGGCCAAGGGAGTCGGATGAACGTGAGCACGGAATCCGAGTCGACCGAGCTGGCGATCACGTCGTCAGCCGAGTGGCCCGCCGCCCGGCGGTCGCTGAGCCGGTGGCTGCTGCGGCGGGACGTGCCGGAGCTGCTGGCCTGCGACGTCGTCCTGGTCGCCGAGGAGGCGTTGACCTTGGACGGTCCACTGTCGATCACCGCGGAGGCCTCCGCCGAGGCTGTGGTGCTGACGATCACCGGTCAAGCCGAGATCGATCCGGTCGGCCTCCCCATGGCCCACGCCGCGGCGGAGAAGGTCGAGGTCGAGCGGACCACGGTGGTCGCCCACTTCCCCCTGCCCCGTTCAGAAGCCCCCTGACACCGGCAACACCGCGCCGGTCACGAACGATGCCGCCGGGCTGAGCAGCCACACGACCGCCTCGGCGATCTCCGGTGGCTGCCCGGCGCGACCCATCGGGATGCGCGGGGCCAGGCGCTGTGGCCGGTCAGGCATACCGGCGGCGGCGTGCAGGTCGGAGTGGACGAGTCCGGGCGCCACCACGTTGACCCGAATGCCCTCGCCCGCAACCTCTTGGGCTAGTCCGTAGGAGAGGGTCTCAACCGCGGCTTTGGTCAACCTCCATCTAGAGGACCGGTGTTTCCACTGGTACACAACGCCTTTGTGCCAGGATGGCAGCGTGACGGTTCTGGTGGTTACTGGAGGCGGGCGAGGTATCGGCGCAGCGGTCTGTCGCCGCGCCGCGCGCGAGGGATTCGACGTCGTCGTCAACTACGCCGACGACAGGAAGTCGGCCGAGGACGTCGCGGAAGCTGTCCGGACGGTCGGCCAGCGCGCAATGACCGTGCGGGCGGATGTGTCCGACGAGGACCAGGTCCGCGACTTGTTCCGCCAGGCCGACGAACTCGGTTCTCTCTCGGCTCTGGTAGTGAACGCGGGTATCACCGGAAACACCCCCGGCAAACTCCACGACCAGAGCGTGGCGACCTTTCGCCGCGTCTTCGACGTGAACGTGACAGGCGCGTTCCTCTGTATGCGCGAGGCCGTGGGCAGATTGACCGACGGCGGAGCTATCGTGGCCGTGTCAAGCACCGCCGCACGTCGCGGATCGCCAGGCGAGTGGGTTCACTACGCGGCAAGCAAATCAGCTCTGGAAACTCTCGCTTACGGCCTGGCGCAAGAGGTCGCCGATCGGGGCATCCGTGTGAACACCGTCGCGCCGGGACTGGTCAACTCAGACCTCCACGCAGCCGCGGGCATGCCGGACCGGCCACAACGACTCGCTTGGAAGATCCCGCTTGGCCGAGCGGGTGAGCCTGAAGAAATAGCGGAAGGCGTGGTCTGGCTACTCACGCCCGCCGCGTCGTTCGTCACCGGCGCAGTATTGCCAATATCCGGGGGCTTCTGATCGGCGGATCCGCGCCATTGACGCGGACCCGCCGATCACCTGCTGTTCGTTCTACTTGCGAATGCTTGCCAACACTTCGTCGCCGATCTTTCGGAGGCTGGGCGCAAGGGCTTCGCCTATTCCGCCCTCGTCCGCGTTGGCCAGGTACCGAACGACCGCGGCCAGCAAAGCGAGCCTGCCGGTCGGAGTGTCCAACTGATCGGCGAACACAGCCTGGACTCGGTCCGCGACGTGCGGGACGAGCAGACTGTTGCAGAGCAACGTGGCGGCGTCGTACCCGAGGAGATCACGGCGCCAGGACTCCCAGTCCAACAGCCACAGGTCAGGCCCTGTGATGTTGCTCCAGTGCAGATCCGCGTGAGCGGTCGTCCACTCGGCCATGTCGAACAACGATGCGTTGAGCTGCACGCCGAACTCACGTTCCACTCCGCGGAGAGTGAAGCCGACAGTGTCGACCTCGCTTCGCGGCGGAACCGGGTTCTTCGCCAGCGCGTCGATCGCGGTCCGCACGTCGGACCACCATGTCTCCGGTAGGCCCGGATCCGTGGTCAGTACGGCGTCCTGGGCGATGGCTTTCGCCGGGACCAAGGTCATGACCTCAGCGCGCATTCGACATCCGTTGCGGTACTCGGTGCGGTTGTCCCAGTCGACCCAGCGCAGCACGTCGGGTTTGGGCACACCCTCGATCGCGTTAGCCGTGACGTTGCCGTCCCAGCGACAGGCGGGCTGGTAGTCCGGATCCTCGGTAACGACCCGCAACCAGACCTCCGTCCCTGAGTCCGTTGCGACCGTGCCCGCTGACCGCATGTCGTAGGTGTTGACCACCTCAGCGCCCGTCAACTGCGCGCCGAGGTGCGTCGCAGCCAGGTCCACCTGGTCGAGCAGCCACAGCCGACGTTGCTCGACGGCCTGCTCGATTTCCTCGTCGGTCAAGGTCCTCCTGCTTTCGTCACGCAGGTCCGTGTTCGGCTAGTTCTTCGAGAACGTGCCGTCCTTGTAGTGGCTCTGCCCCTTCCTCCCCCAATCCTGCACCACCGGGTAGCCGTGGCCGGTCTGAGGCGTGTGCCGGTTGATCAGATTCTGCCACTTCATGGGTTTCGGCTGGGCCACAAGCTGTTCGAGCACGGTCATTCGTTCGCTCCTTCTCTCATCAGATCGCCAAGCGCCAGGACAGGCGCCTGGAAGGACGTCAGGCAGTGGAGTGTTTCCGTGGCACGGAAATTCCCGTGCTCGAAATACCGGTTTCCGGCGTGAGCACCCTGACAGTAGTTCCAGAACTCGCACGTCCGCTTGCACTCGTTCAGGCCATCCATGAACTCGCGGACGTAACCAATCTCCGCGGCGCGTCCAACGATGGACGCGATCGACTCGCGCCGCACGTTGCCCGCCACGAAGTCCTCATATTCGGCAGAGCGCACACCCAGAAGCTCCGGCGACAGCAGAATCACGTCACCATTCCAGCCGACTGTGGGAATGGGATCATGCAATCCGTCCGCGCTCTGAATCTCCGACGCCAAGCCGAGGAACCCGAAGAGGCTTCGGACCTCCCGGATCGTCATCGTCGGGTTGGCGGCGCTCCAACGAAACACGTCGCGCCAAAACGATCTAGCCTGCTCCAAGGCGGGCGGCTGACCGTCGACGTTGGCGGCCTCCTTGCCTTCGACGTTCAAGCCGATCCACGAGCAGCCGAGTTCGGCGAAGAATTTCAGCAGTTCCTCTGCGTGCGGGATGCTGTCCTCCGTAACGACGGCAAGGGTTGTGAAACCAATGTCGTGCGCCTTGAGACACTCGATCCCCCTCAGGATCCGGTCGAACATCTCGCGGCCAGCCCGGTCCACACGGTGCCGGTTGACAAACCGCGGGCCGTCCAGGCTCACGCCGACGTCGATGTCGTAGTCCTTGAACAGACCGCACCACTCGTCGTTGATCAACGTCGCCCCGGTCTGGATCCGGTGCACCACCCGCCCTGCGGCTCGAAGATCCTCGAAAGGCGCCAGCAGCTCACGGAATCTCGCGCAACCAACCGCTAGGGGCTCGCCCCCATGCCACACGATCTCCAGCGGCTTGCCGATTCCCCACTCGGCGCCGATTCCCTCGGCCAGCGCGCGAGCGGTCTCAATCGTCATCTCCTGCTTCCGGTGCCGTTCCGGCAGGTAGCAATAGGTACAAGCGAGTGGGCAAAGACTGGTCGGCTGAACGATCATGGTCTGCGGCGTCGCCAACAGCCACCTGTCGGCCGCCTCAGGCTGATTGATGCTCCGCATGGTTAGAGGGATGACCACGTCAACTCCTTCTGGGTCGGTTCTCATCGAGCGCGTCGGCAATCACGGGGCGGCATGTCGAGGTCGGGCTCCTCGATGTCGGCCAAGCGGACTCGGGAGTTCGCGCAATTGGTCGAGCACCCAAAGGTCGCCGACCTTCGCCCAAACGACAGGCGGCTGCTCGTCGCCCCTACACGGAACCTCTAGGTAGTCAAGGACCCGAGCCGCGCTGACGCAGTCGAACGCCCGGATGACGGCCACGTCGATGAGCCCGATTCCGTACCGAACCGCGTAAAGGCCATTAACCCGACCAGTGAGGCCCGGCAGCGGCGAAAGCCTGAACCCGTTGCAGCGAAGGAGGTCCACGCGAGCGCGAACCGCACTGGCGCGCGGCTGATCGGGCTCGATGCCGGGATCGACTCCCACATGTACCGGTGTCGGGAGTTCTTCCGCAAGGCGCCGTTTGGCTGTCACACGATCCCGCCAATCCGCGAAGCCGCGTCCCGGCACTCCTCGCACCGCACGACTGCGGAGTCAGGCCCCACAGCGTTGTCGCTGAGCCAAACACCGCAGACGGCCACCGAAACCATCCTGTGCTGATCCCCGCGGTCGACCAGGCGTGGAAGTCCGTCGCACGTCTCCTGTAGGTGGGCCACGACCGAACGGAAGTAGCCCTGGAACCATCTGAGGTTGGTCAAGACGATCTTCATCGGTCCTCCACCCCGGCCGCGAACGTTTGGGTGGACCCGCACGGCGACCAAGGCGCCGTGCGGGTCCAGCGAGAAGCAATCAACGGCGACCGCCGGGGGTCGTCGCCGGGCGCCGCCTGTCGGCCCGATGCCCCCGTGAGTCCGAAATTTCCTTGCACGGATATCTATTTCGTGGAGTCGATCCAGAACCGGAATCAGCCACGCGCCAGTTGGGGTGAGAAGGCCCGAGTACCAGGCGTTCATGCCGTTGACCATGGCCACAAAACGTATGTAGGAGTCCGCCAGGGCAACATCGAGGTGCGTATACAACCAGGGCTTCATCGGATGGCCACCGTCGTAAACATCAGGAACGGCCGGAATCCACCTAAGCCTGTCGTCGCGCGCGTGCCTGAGCACCATGGACAGGCCAAGCGTGGGCGTCAGCACCACGTCCTCGCCAATCACGGCGGGGCTTTGCACAACGGTCGTTGCCGGTGACACCACGCCCACTACCTCCTCACCTGTCATGTCCGCCGCCAGCGACATCGCCGAGAACTGGCTAGGGGTAGCCTTGCGAATGCAGGCCGTGACGGGGAAGTCTCGACGCGTCTACAAGCGTCTACAGGTGGTGCCATGGACAATCTGGGCTACTCGCTGCGGGCCGCACGCGAGGCGGCCGGCCTTAGCCTTGGAGCTGTGGCGAAGAAGACCCACTACTCCAAGTCACTTCTAGGCCATCTCGAAACCGGTGTGCGTCCGGTCAGAAACGAGCACGTCATCGCCTATTCGAGGGCGCTGGGCGTACCGGTTGGCAGCCTCTTCGGCGAACCCGATGATCCACTGAGGGTCGCTCATGAATGGCTGGTGAACGATCAGCCCGCCCGACTGCACCAAGACGCCGGGCGGCGCATTGGGGAAAGTCTGACCCAGACGCTTGAATCCAGAGTCATTGAGCTGCGCCTGCTTGACGACGTGATCGGCGGGACGGATCTGCACCCGCTAGTCGCCCAGGAGCTGAACGACGCGAAAAACGTCGTGTCCGATGGTTCATATAGCGAACACATTGGTCGCCGACTACTGAAGGTCGTCGGCGAGCTGTCGCAACTCGCGGGTTGGGTCACGAGCGATGCCGGAAGGCACGTCGCCGCCGAACGGGCATACCTGTCTGGCGTGGCCGCGGCTCGCGACGCTGGCGACACAGCGCTTGCCGGTCAGCTTCTGTCTTCGCTGAGCTACCAAATGGCCAATATCGGCAATCCCTCCGATGCGGCTCTGCTCGCTCGATCAGCGGTAAAGGGCGCGGCACAGGCGACTCCTGTTGTGAAGACCCTCCTACTTGAACGTGCGGCGTGGGCAGAAGCTCGCGCGCGGAACAGCGACGCCGCGCGACGCATCCTTGACGAGGTAGACGAAACCTACGAGGAGCGATCTGATGGAATCGAAGAACCGCACTGGGTCTACTGGATGAACCGCAGCGAGATCGACGTCATGGCCGGACGCTGTTTGATCGAACTCGGGCATCCGGCCGCTGCGGAACCATTGCTCACGGCCGCGATCGACTCGTATACGCCAGAACACGCACGAGAGGTTGGCCTGTACCTATCGTGGCTCGCAGAGTCCTACGCGCGCTCAGGCGAGTTCGACGCCGCGCGAGAAACGCTCATCCGCTCGAAGCGGGCCAGCGACTCAGTCAACTCAGCACGACTGGACAGTCGAATCCAGGAGGTCGAGCGGCTCGCCTGAGACTGGCACCCGCGACCAGCGCCTAGCCACTGATTCGCGCGCAAGCTCATGGCGCCATGTTGGCATGACCTTCCAGCAGCGCGGCGGCTTCCATGAACATCCAGCCGGACAGCTGGACCGAAAGGTCGCGCTCGACGCGCCGGTCGCGCCTGCCCCGTGGGGTGATCGCGGGGACGACCGGCTCGTCGCCGAACAGCGGGCCGCTGCGGGCCACGCCGCGGTTGCGCCAGGTCTCCTCGGCGGTGGTGATCACCATGCGCGCGGCCAGGTCGCCCGCGGCCTGTGGCAGGCGGATCGCCGACAGCGCCAGGTAGCGGGCGAGGATCCCGGCGAACAGGCCGCCGTCGCCGCCCGCGCGGCCGGGGAGGACGCCGTCGACGGCCAGGTGGCCCGCCACGGCCCGGACCGTGCGCTCGGCCCGCTCGGTCCACTCGCCGGACGGGTCGTCGGCGGCCAGTTCGACGCAGGCGCCGAGGAAAACGCCCTGGCAGTAGGTGTAGACGACCTCGACGCGTTCGCGGACCTCGCCGTCGGAGTGGACGTAGAGGCCGTCCCAGACCAGGCCGGTGGTGTCGTCGAGCAGGTACTCGTCCATCCAGTCGGTCATCGAGCGGGCCCGCTGGCGGTCGGCGCGGTCCTGGGCGAAGCGGGCCAGCAGGATGGCGGCGGGGCCGTTGGCCGGGACGTTCTTGAGGGTGTCGTGGCGGCGCCACCAGATGCCGCCGCCGCCGTGGTCGGTCCAGCCGCCGCGGATCTGGGCGGTGATCGCGTCGAGTGCCTTCTCGGTATCGATGCCCAGTTCGTCGGAGGCGCGCAGCAGGGCCAAGCCCATCCAGGCGATGTCGTCGTAGTACTCGTTGGTCCACTTGCCCAGGTTGCGCACGTGGACGCCGCGGATGTGCTGGCGGATCGTCCGCAGCCGGACCGGGCTCGGCGCGCGGAGTTGGGCGTCGATGAGGCAGTCGAGCAGGTGGGCCTGCCACCAGTAGTTCCAGCTCAGCAGCAGGCGGTGGCCTGGGGTTGACGGCCAGGTCGCGACGCCGAGGCGGGTGCCGGGGACGGCCCACAGTCTGCGCAGGTGCCGAGCGAGGACACCTTGCTCGGCCACGGCGGCGCGGGCCGCCCACAACTGAGGGCACCGCTCGGCAGCGCCCTCCGCGTACTCCGTACCCCGGGTCACCTACCAATAGTGACGGCTGGATCGTTTCCGATGTCCCGCGAGCGGGGATTTGTCACCGGGTCGTGCGAGGCTGTCGGTCCGGACGATGAGGGGCGGAGCTATGCGCACCGAGCAGGTCACATGCCCACTTTGCGAGGCGACGTGCGGTCTCGACGTCACCATCGACGAAGATCGGGTGACCACCGTCCGTGGCGACGCCGCCGACGTCTTCTCCGCGGGCTACATCTGCCCCAAGGGCGCATCGATCGGCGCCCTGCACCACGACCCCGACCGCCTCCGCACCCCCATGATCAAGCGCGACGGCCAGTGGCACACCGCGACCTGGGACGAGGCGTTCGCCGAGATCTCGGCCCGGCTGCTGCCGATCATCGCCGAGCACGGCAAGGACGCGGTTGCCATCTACGCGGGCAACCCGTCGATCCACAACACGTCCACCGCGCTCTATGGCCGCGTGCTCTACAAGGCGCTGTCGACCAAGAACTTCTACTCCGCCAGCACCGTCGACCAGATGCCCAAGCACGTGTCGGCGGGGTACCTGTTCGGCGACCCGATGAGCATTCCCGTCCCCGATGTCGACCGGACGTCGTATCTGATGCTGCTCGGGGCCAACCCCCTGGTGTCCAACGGCAGCCTGATGACCGCGCCGGACATGCGCGGCCGGTTGAAGGCCATCCGCGCCCGCGGCGGCAAGATCGTCGTGCTCGACCCCCGCCGCTCCCGCACCGCCGAGGTGGCCGACGAACACCACGCCATCCGCCCCGGCACCGACGCGCTCCTGCTGTTCGCGCTGGTCAACACCCTCTTCGCGGAGGACTTGGTGGCCCTGGGCGCGCTGGCGGACCAGGTAACCGGCGTCGAGGAAGTCCGAGACCTGGCCGAACCGTTCACCCCGGAAGCGGTCGAGTCGATCACGGGGATTGCGGCCCCCGAGATCCGGCGCCTGGCCCGCGACCTGGCGGGCGCCGAGAGCGCGGCGGTGTACGGCCGGATCGGCACCTCGACACAGGCCTTCGGCACCCTGGCGAGCTGGCTGGTCGACGTACTCAACGTCCTCACCGGCAACCTCGACCGCCCCGGCGGCGCGATGTTCCCCTTGGCCGCGGCAGGCCAGGCCAACGTCCAAACAGGACGACGCCGCGGCTTCGCCCACGGCCGCTGGCGCAGCCGAGTCCGCGACCTCCCGGAAGTCCTCGGCGAATTCCCGGCAGCCACTCTGGCCGACGAGATCCTGACTCCGGGGGAGGGCAAGGTCCGCGCGCTGGTGACGGTGTGCGGCAACCCGATCCTGAGCACCCCGAACTCCGGCAGGCTAGCCGAAGCCCTCGACCAACTCGACTTCATGATCTCGCTGGACGTTTACCTGAACGAGACCAGCAGGCACGCCGACGTCATCCTGCCTGGCCCCTCTCCTCTCCAACGCCCGCACTACGACGTCGCCCTCTACCAGTTCGCCGTACGCAACGTCGCCAACTGGACCGCCGCCGCCCTCCCCGCCGACGGCCCCCAGGAATGGGAAACCCTCCTCCGCCTCACCGGAATCATCACCGGCGCAGGCGCGGATGTGTCGGCACTGGACGACTTCGTGGCAGCCCAAGTCGCCGCCCGCGCAGGCGTAGAACCAGATCCCGCACTGACGGGCCCAGAACGCCTGATCGACCTCCTACTGCGCGGCGGTCCATACAAGGTGACCCTGGCGGAACTGAAGGAAGCCCCACACGGCCTCGACTTCGGCCCGCTGCAACCACGCGTACCCGACGTACTCGCGACGCCAAGCGGCCTGATCGAACTGGCCCCACCAGCGCTGGTCGAAGACGTCCCCCGCCTCGCCGCCGAACTCCACACCGTCCCGAATGGACAGATGCTCCTGATCGGCAGACGTCAACTGGGTTCGAACAACTCCTGGATGCACAACCTGGAACCGTTGGTGCGAGGCAAGAACCGCTGCACAGCCCAGGTAAACCCGGCAGACGCCGAACGACTTGGATTGGTCGACGGCGAAGAGGCGACTGTGCGGTCACGGACGGGGAAGATCCGCGTCCCGGTCGAGGTAACCGACACGATCCGAACCGGCGTGATCAGCATCCCCCATGGCTGGGGCCACGACCTGGACGGAATGCGAACGGCGGTGGCGACAGCCCACGCGGGCGTCAACTCAAACCTGCTGGCAGACGAACTACTCATCGACGCCCTATCAGGAAACGCAGTACTGAACGGCATCCCCGTAGAAGTAACCCCAAACTGACCAACCAACGCACGCGAACCCAAGATCAACCCCACCCAGCCCAACTCGGGCCCCTGTGGGGACCGAAGGTCCTTGCTTGAGGGGACCGAAGGTCCCTGCACTTCCCCCAGCACCCTCGTCCTGGCAATCCCTTATCCGGAAACAGGCCTGTCAATGGTCAGCTTGCTGATCGCGCAGCGACGCCGCAGGCGCCATTGACAGGCCTGTTTCCGGATAAGACGCTGATTGACGAGGGAGCGGCTCGGTCTTCGAAGCCCGAACGAGTGCACTCATCGTCGTACAACGAACGAGCACACTCGTTGGTGTGTTGCGGTTTTAGTCCACTGTGAACGGATCGTAGGTGATCCTGTCCAGAGGGGTTCCGGCTACCAGCATGCGGGAGACTGTTGATCTGATCATGCCTGGGGAGCCTGAGACCAGAACATCCCTGTCCGCCCAAGCTCCGTACCGTGTAACGACATCCGCCAAGGTGCCCTGTTCAACGCCTGGCACGTTGGGTTCCTCTACGACCGGGACCACTGTCAGCCAAGGGTTTACGGCGGCGATGCTCTGCATGTTGGCGACGTCGTACAGGTCTTGGCGGATGCGGCCGCCGATGAAGAGGTGGACGTGGGGGTTCTCGCCCCACTGGGCCAGGTGATCGATGATCGCGCGCATCGGCGACAACCCGGTGCCGCCCGCCACCATCAAGACGTCCCTGCCGCTCTCACGGTCCACAGTTATCCGGCCCATGGGTGGGCCCATTTTCCAAACGTCGCCGATGTGGGCGTGGGCGACTATTGATCGGCTTACCCAGCCGCCTTCGACGCCTCGGATGTGGAAGTCGATGGTGCCGTCGGCGCGGGGGGCGTTGGCTGGAGTCAGGTAGCGCCAGAGGCGGGGGCGTTGGGGGACTTCGACGCTCAAGTACTGGCCGGGTTGATACGGCAAGGGGTAGTGGGGGCGGACTCGGACGACGCCGAGGTCCCAGCCGATGCGTTCGTGGGAGATGACTTCCGCGTGCCAGTAGGCGGGGCCTTCGTCGGAGGCGGCCGCGTCGAGCATGGCGCGGGCCATGATCGTGTAGGCCTCTGCCCACGCGCGTTCGATGTCGTCGGTCCAGGCTGGGCCCGCGAACTTCTTGACCGAGGAGATCAGGGCCATGCCAACGGCCTCATAGTGGGTGCTGACGACACCGAACTTGCGGTGGTCGCGGCCCAATTGCTGCAGGAACGGCACCAAGTCATCCGGGCGGTCGACCATCTGCACGACGTGCACGAGCGCGCGCAGCAGGCGGGAGCGCTGGACCTGCATGTTGGCCGGGAACATCTCGCGGATGGATGGTTCGATCGTGAACAGCATCCCGTAGAAGAACTGAGCCACCTGTTCGGCGTGCGGCTCGACCCCCGCGAAGCTCTCGCGGACCAGCCGCACCATCGTGGACACGGCGGTGGGGGACTCGGTCCGGGGTTGGGAGGCCGGAATGGGACTCACCAAGGCGTTGGCTGTCATGGTCGGGGGGTCGACTCCACCTCTCGTGCGCCGGGTAAGTCTGGGGCCACGGTACTAGAGCTTCCATCCCCCGACGGAGTGTTAAGAGTAGTCGGAATCTGGGAAATGGCGCCCAGGATCACCCCAAGGTGTGCCGTATCCTCACGTTCAGTGATCGCCATTCGTCCTATCGAGGGACAGCCGACCGGGGGATTTGGCATTCGGCTGATGGTCGTAATCGTTTGGCGAGACCAACATTCACCTGCCCGCGACCGGCGGATAACGTTCCGTATGTGACTGAGGACCGTGAGGAAGCCGCCCACGACTTGGAGCGTGAGCTGTCGAAGCTGTTCGGCCGCGCCCGCAGCGTGTCGCTGACCCTTGCGGCCAAGATCCACCCTGGTCTCGACGGCGCCTCCTACGCCCTGCTGCTGCACCTGATGGACATCGGCCCGGTGCGCGCCGCCGATGTGGTCGAGCGGACCGGGCTGGACAAGTCGACAGTGAGCAGGCAGGTCGCCCGACTGGAGGAACTGGACCTGATCGAGCGAGTTCCCGACCCGTCCGATGGTCGGGCGCGGCTGGTCCAGCTCACCGCTGTCGGCAGCGCGCGGCTGGCCGAGGTCCGCGCCGACCGGCGCAAGCAGCTGCGCGGGAAGTTCGAGGAGTGGCCCACGGGCGACCTGCGTGAGTTCGCGCGGCTGCTGGGCAAGCTCAACGACGCACTGTGATCTGGTTCACCTCCCCTTCGCTTGGCTGTTCAGCCAAGTTTGCCCAGTTCGGAGCCGGTCTGATCGGCACTGCGTGACCGTGATCGACGAATCCACCACCCGGATGGCGGCTTCCCACGATCGCGTGAACCGTCCCGGTGGAAATTTCACGCAGCGCCTGTGGATGGACTCCTGGGCTTTGTGGATAACTGGCACCCTGGTGTGGACAGACCGGGAATCGCCGCGTTGCGCTGGGTGGGTGACCCGGTGATCGTGGTTGGGCGAGGGGTTTTCGCGCGCGGGAACCCGCTGTTCATCCAGCACGCCAAGACGTCGAGTGGCCCACACCCCTAGAGTTGAGTGGAACTGACTCAACTTTTCGCGCGTTGGACCCGTGACATGGACGTACCGACCGAGGTGGCAGATGGACGCGTTCAACCCGACGACCAAGACTCAGGCGGCGATCTCGGCCGCGGCGCAAGCCGCGTCGGCCGCGGGGAATCCCGACATCCGCCCGGTGCACCTGCTCGGCGCGCTGCTGGCGCAGGCCGACGGGCTGACCGCACCCCTGCTCACCGCCGTGGGCGCCGATCCGAACACCGTGCGCAAGGAGTTGGAGCCGCTGGTGCGCGCGCTGCCGTCGGCGGTCGGGGCGACGGTCTCGTCCCCGCAGCTGTCCCAGGCGGCGCTGCGGGCGATCACGCACGCGCAGAAGCTCGCCACCGAGATGGGCGACGAGTACGTCTCCACCGAGCACCTGCTGGTCGGCCTCGCCGCCGAGGGCGGTGACGTCGCCGACGTGCTCAAGCGCCACGGCGCGACGCCGGACGCGCTGCGCGAGGCGTTCGCCAGGGTGCGCGGGTCCGCGCGGGTGTCCAGCCCCGACCCGGAAGGCACCTACCAGGCCCTGGAGAAGTACGGCGTCGACCTGACCGACCGGGCCCGCAAAGGCGAACTCGACCCGGTGATCGGCCGCGACACCGAGATCCGCCGGGTCGTGCAGGTGCTGTCGCGCCGCACGAAGAACAACCCGGTCCTCATCGGCGAGCCCGGCGTCGGCAAGACCGCGATCGTGGAGGGCCTGGCCCAGCGGATCATCGCCGGTGACGTGCCCGAGTCGCTGCGCGGCAAGCGGGTCGTCGGGCTCGACCTCGGCGCGATGGTGGCCGGGGCGAAGTTCCGCGGCGAGTTCGAGGAGCGGCTCAAGGCCGTCCTCAAGGAGATCACCGACTCCGCGGGCCAGGTCATCACCTTCATCGATGAACTGCACACCATCGTCGGCGCTGGCGCGACCGGCGAAGGCGCGATGGACGCGGGCAACATGATCAAGCCCATGCTGGCCCGCGGCGAGCTGCGGATGGTCGGCGCGACCACGCTCGACGAGTACCGCCAGCACATCGAGAAGGACCCGGCGCTGGAGCGGCGGTTCCAGCAGGTGCTGGTCGGCGAGCCGTCGGTCGAGGACACCATCGGCATCCTGCGCGGACTCAAGGAGCGCTACGAGGTCCACCACGGCGTCCGGATCACCGACACCGCGCTGGTCGCCGCCGCCACCCTGTCCGACCGCTACATCACCGCCCGGTTCCTGCCGGACAAGGCCATCGACCTCGTCGACGAGGCCGCGTCCCGGCTGCGCATGGAGATCGACTCGCGGCCGGTGGAGATCGACGTGGTCGAGCGCGCGGTGCGCAGGCTGGAGATCGAGGAGATGGCACTGTCCAAAGAGGACGACGCCGCCTCCCGTGATCGGCTGGCAACGCTGCGCGCGGAACTGGCCGAGAAGCGAGAGACGCTGTCCGGGCTCACCGCCCGCTGGCAGAACGAGAAGGGCTCCCTCGACCGCGTCCGCGAGCTGAAGGAGAAGCTGGAGGCGCTGCGCGGCGAGTCCGAACGCGCCGAGCGCGACGGCGACCTGGGCCGCGCCGCCGAACTGCGCTACGGCCGGATTCCCGCGCTGGAGAAGGAACTCGACGCGGCGATCGAAGTCACCGCCAACAGCGGCGAGCAGGTCATGCTCAAGGAGGAGGTCGGCCCCGACGACGTCGCCGAGGTCGTCTCCGCGTGGACCGGCATCCCCGCGGGCCGCATGCTCGAAGGCGAGACCCAGAAGCTGCTGCGCATGGAGGACGCGATCACCGCCCGCGTCGTCGGCCAGGCCGAGGCCGTGCGCGCGGTGTCCGACGCGGTCCGCCGCGCCCGCGCGGGCGTGGCCGACCCGGACCGGCCCACCGGCTCCTTCCTGTTCCTCGGCCCGACCGGCGTCGGCAAGACCGAACTGGCCAAGGCGCTGGCGGAGTTCCTGTTCGACGACGAGCGGGCGATGGTCCGCATCGACATGAGCGAATACGCCGAGAAGCACTCGGTGGCCCGCCTGGTCGGTGCCCCGCCCGGCTACGTCGGCTACGACCAGGGCGGCCAGCTCACCGAGTCGGTCCGCCGCCGCCCGTACAGCGTCGTGCTGCTCGACGAGGTGGAGAAGGCCCACCCGGACGTGTTCGACGTGCTGCTGCAGGTGTTGGACGACGGTCGGCTCACCGACGGCCAGGGCCGCACGGTCGACTTCCGCAACACGATCCTGGTGCTCACGTCGAACCTGGGCTCCCAGGTCATCGCCGACGCCAACCTCGACGAACGGCAGCGCAAGGACGCGGTCATGGGCGTCGTCCAGCGGCACTTCAAGCCGGAGTTCCTCAACCGGCTCGATGACGTCGTCGTCTTCCACTCGTTGGCCACCGAGGAGCTGACCTCGATCGTCGACATCCAGGTCACCCGACTCGGCCGCAGGCTGGCGCAGCGCAGGCTCAGCCTGGAGGTCACCATGTCGGCCCGCGACTGGCTCGCGATCAACGGGTTCGACCCGGTCTACGGCGCCCGCCCACTGCGGCGGCTGGTGTCGAGCGCGATCGGCGACCAGCTGGCCAAGTCCCTGCTCGCGGGCGACATCCGCGACGGCGACACCGTCCTGGTCGACGTCACCGACGACAACACCGCGCTCGTAGTTTCCAGGGCCTGACGAAAGGTGGAGAGAGGCCGCCTCCAACCGCGGCCCCTCTCCACCTTCTATCGTGCCGCAGTGGCGACCCCGCTGCCGGAGGGGTCCACGCGGCGCGCTGAACAAGGAAAGAACGCGAGCCACGCCCCCGTGATCTTGAACACCGCGCCGCGACGACTACGCTGCTCGACGTGGGCATACCCGCGTGGATCTGGTTCGTCATCGCCGCGGTCGCGTTCGTCGCGGGCGGCCTCTTCTTGCTGCGCGACCGCGCCGTGCTGACCTCGCGCAACCGCGAGCGGCGGCGCTGGGCCGCGCTGCGCGGCTGGCAGTTCGCCGAGACCGATCAAGACCTGCCGCGCACCTGGTCGGGCGGCGCCATCGCCTACTACGGCGACAGCGTGGCCCGCGACGTCGTCACCGGGTCGACCTTCACCGCCGACGGCAGGCGCCGGGTGTACGTGTTCGACCTGGAGGCGGGCGGCCGGGTCAACACGGTGATCGCCGCGGTGCAGTGTCGCCGGGTGCATCCGGTCGTGGTCGAGCTGTGGGTGCCGAGCACGCCGTTCCAGCGCGAGCACATGCCCGAGCTGCTCGGCCCGGTCGGCCAGCGCTACGCCTTCGTCTCCGACATCTCCGGCGCCCGCGCCATGATCACCCCGGACCTGGTCGACGCCACCGAGGAGATCGGCCAGGACATCGCCGTCGCGTGGATCGAACAGGGCTGGGTGCTGGCCGCCGCCGCGCCCAACTCCAGCCCGTCGCGGCTGGAGCGGCTGCTGCGCGGCATCGGCGAGATCGCCGACGTGGTCGACCCGTTCGACGGCGAGGTGGAACCGGTCGTCCTGGACCCGGAGTCGATCAAGCGGATCGAAGGCTGATCGGCTCACAGACCACTGCCGTCGGTGATTACCACCCAGTAGCGTGACCGCATGCCTACTGCGCTCATCACCGGTGCCACCGCGGGTATCGGCGCGGCTTTCGCCCGCAAGCTCGCCGCCGACGGGTACGACCTGGTCCTGGTCGCCCGGACCACCGAGCGGCTCAAGGAGACAGCGGGCGCGCTGACCGCCGCGCACGGGGTCCAGGTGCAGACCATGACCGCCGACCTGGGCACGACGCGGGCGCGCAAGCGGGTCGAGGACCGGCTGGCCGATGAGTCCAGGCCCATCGATCTCCTGGTGAACAACGCCGGTTTCGGCACCAGCACCCCGTTCGGGATCGCCGACGTCGACGCGCTGCAGTCGCAGCTCGACGTGAACGTGACGACGGTGATGCGGCTGACCAGGGCCGCCATCCCCGGCATGGTGGCGCGCGGACACGGCGGGGTCATCAACGTCTCCAGCGTCGCCGGGTACTTCCCGTCGACCGGCCCGGCGTACTCGGCGACCAAGGCGTACGTGACCGCGCTGTCGGAGGGGCTCTCGACCACCCTGGCGGGCACCGGCGTGCGGGTGGTCGCGCTGTGTCCGGGATTCACCCACACGGAGTTCCACGCACGGGTGGGCGAGGACGTCTCGCGTATCCCCGAGTTCCTCTGGCTCGACGCCGACCGGGTGGTCGCCGACTGCCTCGACGACCTACGGCACGGCCGGTCCCGGTCGATCCCCGGCGCCCAGTACAAGGCGCTCGTCGGGTTCGCGAAGTTCGCCCCGCGCGGGCTGCTGCGCGTTCTGCAGAAGCGGGCGGCCGCGGGCCGCAACCGAGGTTAGGCTCGGGCTATGACGAACCCGCAGCCGGGCTGGTACCCCGACAATCCAGGCTCCGCGACGCTGCGCTGGTGGGACGGTGCGCAGTGGACCGCCCACACCCAGCAGGCGCAGCAGGCCCCGCGCAGCGACGCGAGCCCGTGGGAGCTGTCGCTGGAGGGTCAGCACGACCCGAGCAAGATCAAGGAACAGCAGCGCAAGGCTGGGGTGGGGCAGGTCGGCCAGGGCGGCGGCACGCTGTTCACCGAGCCTGTGCTCGTCGTGAACCAAAAGGTCAAGCTGATCGAGATGGCCGCCGAGTACTCGGTGTCCGACCAGCACGGCCGCCAGATCGGGTTCGTCGCCCAGGTCGGGCAGAGCACCCTGAAGAAGGTCGTGCGCTTCCTCGGCGAGATCGACCAGTTCATGACCCACCGCTACGAGGTGCGCGACATCAACCACCAGCCGGTGCTGGCGCTGACCAGGCCGCGCAAGGTGTTCAAGTCCCGGATGATCGTCGAGCGGCCCAACGGCCAGCCCGTCGGCGAGATCGCCCAGGACAACGTCTTCGGCAAGATCAGGTTCTCGTTCCTGGTCAACGGCCAGCAGATCGGCGCGATCCAGGCGGAGAACTGGCGGGCGTGGAACTTCGCCATCGTCGACCACACCGGCACCGAGGTCGCGCGGATCACCAAGACGTTCGAGGGCTTCGCCAAGACGCTGTTCACCACCGCGGACAACTACGTCCTGCAGATCCACCGCCCGCTGCCTGACCCGCTGATCAGCATGGTCGTGGCGTCGGCGCTGACCGTCGACACCGCGCTCAAGCAGGACAGTCGCGGGTTCAACTGACCGGCGTGAGAGGCTACGGACCCGTGCGAACCGCTCCGACTGTCGACCTGGCCGCCAAGGGTGAACTGGCCCGCCTGGTCTCCGAACTCGCTGTTGTCCACGGCCGCGTGACGCTGGCGTCCGGCAAGGAGGCCGACTACTACGTCGACCTGCGCCGGGCCACCCTGCACCACGCCGCCGCCCCGCTCATCGGCAGGCTGCTGCGCCAGGCCACCGCCGACTGGGACTACGTCGCCGCGGGCGGCCTGACCCTCGGCGCCGACCCGGTAGCGCTGGCGATGATGCACGCCGCGGCCAACGCGGGCGAGGTGCTCGACGCCTTCGTCGTGCGCAAGGCGCTCAAGGAACACGGCATGCAGCGCCGCATCGAGGGCATCGAGGTCGCGGGCCAGCGGGTCCTGGCCGTCGAGGACACCTCCACGACCGGCGGCAGCGTCCTGACCGCGGTGGACGCCCTCGACGAGGCGGGCGCGGTCGTCGTCGGCGTCGTCACCGTGGTCGACCGCGGAACCGGCGCCCGCGAAGCGATCGAGGCCCGTGGGCTGCCCTACCGGTATCTGCTTGATCTTGCCGATCTTGGGCTGTCTGACCAGTGATTTTCGCCTGTCCCAGGTACCGTGGAAGGTATCTGGGGCAGGAGGGTGCGCATGGCCGGTGTGCTCGCCGGGGCGACGATGGTGGTCCACTTCATCGCGTTGCTCTACATCGGTCTAGGCGGGTTCCTGGCCTGGAGGTGGCCGAGGTCGATCTTCTTGCACGTGTTCTTCGCGGCCTGGGGCGTGCTCGTCAACGTGTTCCCCGTGCCGTGCCCGTTGACCGCCTTGGAGAACCATTTCCGCAGGCAGCAAGGCTTGGGCGACCTCCCGGGCGGCTTCAACGAGCACTACATCATCGGCGTGCTCTTCCCCGCCGACTACATTCACGTCGTGGCAATCGGAGCACTGATAGTGCTGATCGTTTCGTATGTGGGCGCGTACCTGAGGTGGCGCACGCCCACGGTCGCCGCCAGGTGACCGGCCCCACCGAATGGGTCTTCGGCGACCCCGTCGGCGTCGGCCCGTGGGAGGGCCCGTTGCCCACCGACGAGCGCTACGACCCCGAGCTGCTGGCTGAGGGCGACCGCCGCAACGTCGTCGACCACTACCGCTACTGGCGCCGCGACGCCGTCGTGGCGGACCTGGACTCCCGACGCCACGACTTCCACGTCGCGATCGAGAACTTCCAGCACGACCACAACATCGGCACTGTGGTCCGCACCGCCAACGCCTTCACCGCGCGGGCGGTCCATATCGTCGGGCGGCGGCGGTGGAACCGCCGGGGAGCGATGGTGACCGACCGGTACCAGCACGTCGATCATCACGCGTCGGTCGACTCGCTGCTGGAGTTCGCGCGAGCCGAGGGACTGGCCGTGGTCGGCGTGGACAACACCGCGGGGTCGACGCCGATCGAGACGACGTCGTTGCCGCGGCGATGTGTGCTGATCTTCGGTCAAGAAGGGCCCGGGCTGACCGCCGAGGCGCGGGCAGGCGCGGACCTGCTGGTGTCGATCGCGCAGTTCGGGTCGACCCGGTCGATCAACGCCGGGGTCGCGGCCGGGATCGTGATGCACGCGTGGGTTCGCGAGCACGCCGACCTCAAGACCGCCTGGTAGGTCAGCGGCGCGGCTGCGGCCGCCACACCACCAGCGCGGTCTGCTGCCGAACCGGCACCAGGTCATTGCGGTACGACCGGTGGATCGCGGCGGCGGCCTGCTCCGCGGCGGCGTATGCGGCGGCGATCTCCTCGGTGAGCTGGGCGATCCGGTCGCGCAGCGCGTCGACCTCGTTCTCCAGTTCGATGATCCGCTTGATCCCCGCGAGGTTCACACCGTCCTCTTGCGACAGACGCTGCACCTCGCGAAGCAGGGCGATGTCCCGCATCGAGTACCGCCGCCCCCCACCGGACGTGCGTCCGGGGGAAACCAGCCCCTGCCGGTCGTAGCCGCGCAACGTCTGGGCGTGCAGCCCGGACAGCTGCGCGGCCACCGAGATCACGAATACCGGGGTGTCCTCATCGGCACCGGGCGGAAACGGGTTCACGACTCCCTCGCCTTCTGCACCATCGCCGTCAGGTCCGGCCGCGGGTCATGGTCGCCGCTGGCCGCCACATAGGCCTCCAGCGCCGACTTCGCCGCGTCGTCCAACGCGGGCGGCACCGTCACCGCGAGGGTCACCAGGAGATCCCCGGTCTGCCCGTCGCGCTTGGCGACGCCCTTGCCCCGCACCCGAAGCACGCGGCCGGACGCGGTCCCGGGCGCCACCCGCAGCGACACCGGAGCGTCCAGGGTCGGCACCGTCAGCGTCGTCCCGAGCGCGAGCTCCGGATACGTCACCGGCACCTTCAACGTCAGATCGATCCCGCTGCGCCCGAACACCGAGTGCGGCGTGACGTGCACGCGGACATAGAGGTCGCCCGCCGCGGCTCCGTGCCTGCCGGGTTCCCCTTGCCCCGCGAGGCGAATGCGCTGCTCGTCCTCGACCCCGGCCGGGATCCGGACCGTCAGCGTGCGGATCTTCGTGCTCACGCCCTCGCCGCCACAGTCGACACACGGGTCGTCGATCAGGCGACCGGTGCCGCGGCAGTCGCGGCACGGCTCGCTGAAGGCGAAGGCACCTTGGCTGCGGCTGACCAGGCCAGCGCCGCCACAGGTCTCGCAGGCTTTGGGGATGCTGCCCGGGCGGGCGCCCGAGCCGTGACAGGTGTCGCATGTGGACGGACTGGACAGCCGCAGCGGCACCGTGGCGCCCTTGACGGCCTCCAGGAAGTCGATGCGGACCTCGGTCTCGACGTCGGCCCCGCGCTTGGGGCGGGAGCCCGCGGCCGTGGCGCCCGCTCGGCCGCGGCCGAACAGGTTGCCCAGCAGGTCGCTGAAACCGCCGCCGCCCGCGCCGAAGCCCGGCTGGCCGCTCTGGCCGCCGAAGACGTCGCCGAAGTCGAAGTTGCCGCCAGAGCCGAAGCCGCCGGGGCGGAACCCCGACGAGCCGAACAGCGAGCGGGCCTCGTCGTACTGTTTGCGCTTCTCCGGGTCACCGAGCACGCCGTAGGCCTCGGACACCGCCTTGAAGCGGGCCTCGGCGTCGGTGTTGCCCGGGTTGGCGTCCGGGTGGAGTTCGCGCGCGAGCTTGCGGTATGCCTTTTTGACTTCCGCGTCGCCCGCGTCGGAGGAGACGCCCAACTCGCGATAGAAGTCCTTGTCGATCCAGTCCCTAGCACTCATCGGACGTCCCCTCCTCCCGTTCAGTTCTCTTCGAGCTCGGCTTCGATGACACCGTCGACAACGGCCACCGCTGGGGCGGACACCGTCTCCGCGTCGGTGACGGCGACGAGCGCCGCCCGCACCACGCGGTCGCCGAAGCGGTAGCCGCGGCGCAGGACGCCGGTGACGGTGGGCCCGTCGACCTCGGTGGAGGTGTTGTGCTGCACGGCCTCGTGCACCGACGGGTCGAACGGCTCGCCCTCGTGGCCGAACGGTTCCAGGCCCGACTTCTGCAGCGTGGCCGCGAGCTTCTCGGCCACGGCCTTGAACGCGCCGGTCAGGTCGCCGTGGGCGGCGGCCCGCTCGATGTCGTCGAGGACGGACAGCATCTCGGTGACGATGTGCGCCTTGGCGGCGGTGGCCACGACCTCACGGTCGCGGTCGACGCGCTTGCGGTAGTTGGCGTACTCGGCCTGCAGGCGTTGCAGGTCGGCGGTGCGCTCGTCGAGCTGGGCCTTGAACTCGGCGGCCGGGTCGACCTCGGGCGCGGGCTCCGGCTCGGCCGGGGCGTCGGCGCCCGCCGGGGCGGGCACCTCCGCGTCCACCGAACCGGTGCGGACCTGCCCGGTGTCCGGGTCGATCCGCCGCCGATCACGCACGACCACCCGCGGCTCTTCGCCCTCGGAGTTGTGCTGATCGGTCACTTTCGCACCTCGCTACCGCTCGGAGCCGTTCGAACGGTCACTGTGTCGATTGGTGAACTCGCAAGCTCGTTCACTTCTTTTCCTTCTCGTCGTCCACGATCTCGGCGTCGACGACATCGTCGGCGGCGTCGGCGGGCTTCGCGTCGGATGCCTGCCCATCGGCCGCTTCGGCGCCGGGGTTGGCGTAGAGGGCCGAGCCCATGGCCTGCGACTCGGTGGCCAGCTTCTCCATCGCGGCCTTGATGGCGGCGATGTCGGTGCCCGCGAGCGCGGTGTTGGCCTCCATCACCGCGGCGTTGACCTTCTCCTTGGCCTCGGCCGAGATCTTGTCGTCGTTGTCCTTGACGAACTTCTCGGTCTGGTAGACCAGCGTCTCGGCCTGGTTGCGGACCTCGGCCTCGTCGCGGCGCTTCTTGTCCTCCTCGGCGTGCGCCTCGGCGTCCTTGACCATGCGGTCGATGTCCTCCTTGGGCAGCGCGGAGCCGCCCGTGATGGTCATCGACTGCTCCTTGCCGGTGCCCAGGTCCTTCGCGCCGACGTGCACGATGCCGTTGGCGTCGATGTCGAAGGTGACCTCGATCTGCGGCACGCCACGCGGGGCGGGCGGCAGGCCGGTCAGGTCGAAGGTGCCGAGCTTCTTGTTGTCGGAGGCGAAGTCGCGCTCACCCTGGAACACCTGGATGCCCACGGTGGTCTGGTTGTCGTCGGCGGTGGAGAAGATCTCCGAGCGCTTGGTCGGGATGGTGGTGTTGCGCTCGATGAGCTTGGTGAACACCCCGCCCTTGGTCTCGATGCCCAGCGACAGCGGGGTCACGTCGAGCAGCAGGACGTCCTTGACCTCGCCCTTGAGCACACCGGCCTGCAGCGCGGCGCCGACGGCGACGACCTCGTCGGGGTTGACGCCCTTGTTGGCCTCACGGCCGCCGGTCAGCTCCTTGACCAACTCCGCGACGGCGGGCATCCGGGTGGAGCCGCCGACGAGCACCACGTGGTCGATGTCGCCGACCGGGACGCCCGCGTCCTTGACGACGTTGTTGAACGGCGCGCGGGTGCGGTCGAGCAGGTCTGCGGTGATGCGCTGGAACTCGGCCCTGGTCAGGGTCTCGTCCAGGAACATCGGGTTCTTGTCGGCGTCGACGGTGATGTACGGGAGGTTGATGTTGGCGCTGTTCGAGCTGGACAGCTCGATCTTCGCCTTCTCCGCGGCCTCGCGGATGCGCTGCAGCGCCATCTTGTCCTTGGTCAGGTCGATGCCGTTGCTCGCCTTGAACTTCTCGACCAGCCAGTCGACGATGCGCTGGTCCCAGTCGTCGCCGCCGAGGTGGTTGTCGCCGGAGGTCGCGCGGACCTCGACGACGCCGTCGCCGATCTCCAGCAGGGAGACGTCGAACGTGCCGCCGCCGAGGTCGAAGACCAGGATGGTCTGCTCCTTGGCGCCCTTGTCCAGGCCGTAGGCCAGGGCGGCCGCAGTGGGCTCGTTGACGATGCGCAGGACGTTGAGGCCCGCGATCTGCCCGGCCTCCTTGGTGGCCTGCCGCTGGGCGTCCTCGAAGTACGCCGGGACGGTGATGACCGCGTCGGTGATCGTCTCACCGAGGTAGGCCTCGGCGTCGCGCTTGAGCTTCATCAGCACGCGGGCGCTGATCTCCTGCGCGGTGTAGGCCTTGCCGTCGATCTCGGCGGTGTGCCAGTCCTCGCCCATGTGGCGCTTGATCGACCGGACCGTGCGGTCGACGTTGGTGACGGCCTGGTTCTTGGCGGGCTGGCCGACCAGAACCTCACCGTTCTTGGCGAACGCCACGATGGACGGGGTGGTCCGAGAACCCTCCGAGTTGGCGATGACCGTCGGTTCACCGCCCTCAAGGACGGCGACGACAGAGTTGGTCGTCCCCAGGTCGATGCCGACCGCACGCGCCATTGTCTTTCCTCCTGCTTGTAGCCTGCTTATGCGAAGTTGAGCCTAGCTGACTCAGTCTCCAGACTTGAGTCGCCCTCGCTCAACCTTCCTGAACCCCCAACGAGCGGCCCGACCGCGGTGTTCCCGGCGTGACCGCCCCCACACGCGGCGACGGCGGCAGCCCCCTCGACTGCCGCCGCCACGCACCCGGTCAGCTGAACCTGATCGCCACGTCACCGCTGTCGGCCTTGACGTCGACGGAGTTGGCCGCCGACTCCTCGCTCGTGATCGCGCAGTCGAGGGCGCCGCTGTCGACGTCGGTGGTGACCTTGTAGCTCCCCCTTGGCACCGCGACGGTCACCCCGCCGCTGTTGGACACGGCCCGCACGTTGCCGACCTTGTCCAGCCGCACCTCGATGTTCCCCGACGACGCCCCGATGTCGGCCGACCCGCCGATCCCCACCGCCTTGACGTCCCCCGAGTCGGCCTCGACGGCGATGTTGTCGCCGATGTCGACCAGCTCGACCCGCCCCGAGTTCGCCTCGACGTTGACCGTCCCGGAGACCTTGCGAACCGTCACGTCCCCCGAGCTGGCCTGCAGGCTGACCGACTTGGCGCCCTCGATCGTCACGTCCCCCGAGTCGACCTTGCCGGACACCGTCACCCCCTCGGGAACCACGACGTCGTAGTCGACCCAGCAGTTGCGCACCGAGCAGCCCTCAAGGATCAGCACGTCGCCGTCCACCCGGGAGGTGGCCCCTGGCCGGTCCCCGTTGTGGTGCACCTCGCGGTGCACGGTGGTCGACCCGCCCGCCCGGATCTTCACCGACCCGGAGTCGCTGGCAACCAGCACCGACTTGATCGTCTGGTCGATCTTCGTGTCGTCCGCGAACTGCCTGGAGACCATCCCGCAGGCCCCCAACCACAGCACCGCGCCCGCGACCCCCACCGCGGACACCCCCAGCACCCACGTCCGACGCGCCATCCCGCACCCCTCACCCTGGAACCTTGACTGAGGAAGACGCTATTGATGTGCGCGGGCGCGTGGCATCAGGAATGCCCCCGAATCGACCCGGGGGTTGTCCCTACCCCCACTCAGCCGGAACCGACTTCGAGCAGCGTCGGATCCGCGACCCTGGCGACGTCGCGCAAGGTGACCACGAGCAGCCGGGCGGCCGCTCGGGTCTGGTCGCGGGGGAAGTGGACAGCGAAGACCCGCTCGCCGATGGTCACCGGCTCCCAGCCCAGCCGCTTGAGCGCGGCCTCGTCGTCGGGCGCCCAGGCGTACCGACCGCCGAAGGAGGTGGAGCCGACACACTCGGTGTAGAGGAAGTCGTCCATCCGCAGTGCCTGGACGAACGGGGCCGACACGCGATTGCGGCGGAAGAAGCCCGATCTGGTGGCTGCGACAGCGGGCGCGGACACGGTGATGAACTGGTTGTCTTCGAGCTTGGACAGCCAGGGGACCAGCGACCACTCGGTGGCGGACCAGGATGAGGTGTCGAGCATGTCTCTCATTCTTGCGCGAGTCAGGAGCTTCCCTGATTCGTGGTCATGGGATGTCCCTACCTCACTAGACTGCTTGGGAGAACGACCTGGAGGAGCAACCCGTTGTCACGCACCAGGATTCGCAGGCTGACCGTGGCCACGGTGCCCGCGATCGTCGCGGGGTTCTGGCTCGGCACGGTGATCGCGCACAGCCTCGTGCGGCTACCCGACCACCGGGTCGACCACATCACCAAGCTGCTCACCACACCCGGACACGACTACCTCGTCGACTACAACGACGGCACCATCACGGCGACCGACCGGATCTCCGCGAAGTCGCTCGGCGTGCCGTGGCGCACGGTCGGCGGGTTGGCCGACGCGGTGGTCGATGACGCGGGCACGGTCTGGGCCATCGACAAGTCCGGGTCGCTGATCGAGCTCACCTGGGCGGGCGGCGCGCTCACCGAGTCGACGAGGCGACCGGTCACCGGCATCGGAGCGGAATCGGTGCTGATGGGGCACCAGCGCGGGGCGACGTTGATCAGCCCGGAGGCAGGCGCGGCGATCCGGGTCGGCGCGGGCACCGACCAGACCGTCACGGTGACCGGGCTGCGCACGCCCGTGCGCACAGCCGACCGCGGCGGCGCCGAGTCCGTGCCGGTGGCGGTGGAGCCCGCGGGCATGGTGATCTTCATCCGAGGCACGCAGGTCTCCGACGTCGACGTCGCCGCTGTGGGCTGCGACCGGCCAGGCAAACCCGCCGTGCTCGACGCCGTGACCTACGTCCCGTGCCTCGGCGCACGACGGGTCATCGCGCTCGGCGCGGACGGCCTCCAGGTCCGCCCCGACCTCACCGTCCCGGCAGGCGGCGACCCGATCCTGATCTCACGCGACGCCACCATCGTGGTCCGGGTGCCCGGTTCGAGTACGGACATCGTGATCGAGCCGGACGGCAGCACCCGACCAGTCGACACCCGGCCGGAAACGTCCGCGAGTGTCGCCCCGACGGGCACGACGACCACCTCGACCACCACCGGTCCGGCCGCGCCTGTCACGACGACCGGGCCGACGGCGACGACCCGCCCTGGTTCGGCAGGCCCGCAGCCAACCACCACGACCCAGGCAGTACCGCCGCCACCTCCAACCACGACGGGCACGGGGGCGGCGATCATCCCCACGAGCGTGAGCGCGACAGCGCGGGGCGACGGGTCCGTGCTGGTCAGCTGGACACCGGGCGCGGCCCGGCCGGACCGCTACTACGTCTGGTTCTGGGCCGCCAAGCCCCCGATGGCGGGCCGCCCCGGTGCGCGGCAGGTGCTCGACGTGTCGGGTTCGGCGAACTCGGCCGTGGTCACCTCGCTCGACCCCGGCAGCTCCGGCACGTTCTTCGTCGAGGCCGACGACGCGCCGGGGCGCTCACCGGAGTCCAACCAGATCACCACGGCCGGCTAGATGATCACGACCGGACGCAGTGCTCCGCGGACTGTCCGCGCCGATCGGTGACGACGGCCGAGACCTGAAAGCAGTACCTGGTCACCGCCGGGTCCAGTCCCGCGATGGTGACCTTGGAGGTGCCCGCCGGAGCCCTGGCCGCCAGGGTGACCACGTCACCGGCCCTGCGGGTTACCGCGAACACGGCGGTCCCGCCACTCGTGTCGCGCCAGTGGATGACGACACCGCTGCGCTGGTCGTCGACTCCCGTGATGACCGGCGCGATGGCTGGGTCGTCTCGCAGCGGCGGTGTCGGCGACGCGGCAGTCGACCCGGATGGTTTCGCCTGCCACCACGTCCACCCGAATCCGGCCGCCCCGCCCAGGACGAGCGCCACAGCGGCGGCCGCGACAACCGGCCGCCAGACGACTCGCGGCCGGGCGAGTGGACCACCCGCGAGCGCGTGCGCCAGGTCCGCCGCCGCGGCGAACCGATCCTCGCGCCGTCGAGCCAGGCACCGGGTGATGGCGTCGGCCAGGTCGGCGGGCACGTCAGCCCGGGTCATCGGCCGCGGCCTACCGGTCCGCACCCGCCGCAGGTACGCCAGTGGCGTGTCGTCGTCGGGGTCGTCCGCGCTGAACGGCGGATTGCCCTCCAATAGCGTGTAGAGCGTGGATCCGAGCGAGTAGACGTCGTCGGCCGCGGCGGGAAGTTCGCCGTCGAGCACCTGCGGCGACGCGTGCCGGTAGCTGAAGAGCTCCATCGAGGTCGAGTACCCGGCGTCCATCCGCCGGGATATCCCGAAGTCGGACAGGACATACGACGTGGCCGACCGCAAGATGTTCTGCGGCTTGACATCGCGGTGCACGACGCCTTGCTGGTGCGCGAACGCGAGTGCGTCGGCCACCGCGGCGCCGATCTCGGCCACGTCGGCGGGCGGCAGCGGCCCGGACTCGACAAGTCGGTCGTGCAGCGATCCGGCCTCGTGGTACTCCATGACCAGGCATGGCTGACCCGATGGCAGGGTCGCGGTGTCGAGAACGGTGACGATGTTGGGGTGCTCGCGACCCAAGGTCAGGGTGATGTCGAGTTCGCGCTGGAACCGGCGCGCGGCGGCGGCGTCATGGATGTCGATGACCTTCACCGCGACCACGCGGTCGAGTCCGCGGTGGCGTGCCCGAAAGACGACGCTGCCGCCTCCCTTGGCGATCGGGGTGACGTCGTCGTAGCCGTCGAGCGTGACTGTCTCCACCGCCCGGTCCCTCCCGTGGCCGAGCATATCAAGCCATTGCGCCCCAACGGACTTCCTTGATCAATCAGTAGAGTGACTCATGGGGTGGTACGGATGCTCAGGGTCGTCGTTCGGGGTGCGGGGGCGCCCACGGTGGTCCTCGGTTCGGGGGACACGCTGCTGATCGGCCGGTCACCAACCCCGGAAGGTGACGCGGACACCCAACTCCGCTACACGACTCTCGCCTTGCCTGACTGCGCGCCACATGTGTCCCGTCTTGTCGGGGAATTGGCCGTGACCAACGAGTTGGCAAGAATGCGATGGCGAGGCGAAGGCGGCGCCCAGCTGTCGAGCTTGTTCGACGCTCCTGGCGGCGCTCGCCGAGTGACGTTGTCGGCGGGAATGTCGGCGCTGATGGATGAAGGCGAGAGCCAGCTTCTGCTGCTGCGCGGCCGAGTCTGCGACACCGGATTCACCGACCTGCCGCTCATGATCGACGTGCGCCCGGTCGACCCGATCCGGATCACCCCGCAACCACCGGCGCCCGTCGAACAGGACCCGACCAGCCGCGCCCCCGGCCTGGCGAAAGGCGAACGCGAGTGGTTCGTCGCGCTGGCCCTGGCCGAACCCTGGCTCGCGGGCGACGACGACTATCCGCGCCCACCGTCGAACCGCGAGATCTACGAACGAATCCTCGGCTGGCACGGCTATGCCTGGAACCTCGAACGCTCCCAACGGGTTGACGAGGCGATCCGGTCGGTAGCCACGATCGCTTTCGGCGAGCCGGACGACCCGTTCCGCGCCCCCCGCGTCAAGCGGCTGCAGAACGTTCGGTTCGCGGTCGGCAAGCGGATCGCCGAGGTCGGACTGGTCACGGCGGCGGACCTCGATGAGGTCCACCGCCGCTCCGGATGACTCACCAGATCTGGAAGGCACGTCCCTCGAACGTAGTGTCGATGTGCCCGATTCCTGTGGCCAGCCCCCATGAATCGCCCGACCAGCCATAGGTCTTCTCCCGCCCGAACGGGCCGAATTCCGACTCCACTTGCGCAGAGTAGAGGTGGAGGTCCCCTCCGATGTATGGCTGCTCCAACTTCTGCGAAACGTACGACCTATAAGAGCCACTGGCTTGTGTGGGACCTGCGACGGTCCGAACATGGCTCTTTAGGCCGAAGTTCCAGCCGAACGGGGCGTAATCCAAGTTGACTGAAAACCCGCGGCCTGGCAGATGTGAAAATCCGAGACCCAAACATGCGCTGAGACACCCACGCACCCCAGCGTGGACAGGCAGGTCCATCCGGGGCTGCCCCTGCGGAGTCAGGGCCTTCGCCTCGAACGCCAGGTTGGCGGTCACCCCCGGTGGGGGCTGTAGGCGAGCTCCGGGCTGAAGGTGGCGGTGTAGTCGACGACATCCTCGACCTGTGCGGGGGCGGCCCCGAAACTCACCATGCCGGAATTCAAGGACGAATTGACATTCAGGCCGGGCGAGGGCCCGACGAGGTTGTTGACATCGCCGAAGTCGACGAGGCTCGACTTCTCGACCGTCTGCCCCAGGTTCGCAACCTCGGGGTTCGACAAGTCGAGACCCGCATACCCAGTGGCGTTCACGGCCGAAGCCCCCATGTCGACCAAACCCGATGGCTCCGAACCACTACTACGACCGGCACCCGGCGACGCGGCTTCACCCACCGGATCGTGATCCTGCTCGTCGGCGGACTTCTCCGGACCGCCACCGGATTTGTTCCCCTCGCTCCCAGAACCGCGACCGGCACCCGGCGACTCGGCCTCACCCCTCGGATCGTGATCCTGCTCGTCGGCGGACTTCTCCGGACCGCCACCGGATTTGTTCCCCTCGCTCCCAGAACCGCGACCGGCACCCGGCGACTCGGCCTCACCCCTCGGATCGTGATCCTGCTCGTCGGCGGACTTCTCCGGACCGCCACCGGATTTGTTCCCCTCGCTCCCAGAACCGCGACCGGCCCCCGGCGACTCGGCCTCACCCCTCGGATCGTGATCAGGCGCCGGGCCGGAGTCGGCAGGCGCAGAGGTGTCGGCGGGGCTGCCGTTGTCACCTTCCATGTACGCGTTCGCTACCCCGGTGGTGCCGCCGATCAGCAGCGCGCCGCTCAGGGCGAAGCTCATGGCCACCAATCGGGCCTTGGATCCGATCTTCACTTCTCACTCCTCATTCGGATCAGAATGCCGTCGGTTTCCGCGGCACGGACGCGATCGCGTGCGGTGGCTTCGCCGGTCGTCCAGGGTGGGCAGCCGATCGCGTTCAGGCAGTGGCCTTCCTTGACCAGGCCCAGCCGCTTGCGCAGCACGTCCAGGTCATCTGGCGACACGACCGGCGGCAACGGCACCGGCACCGGCTTCGGTTCAGGCAGCGGCAGCGGCTCAGGCCGGGGGCGCGGCAGCGGCTCGGGCCAGGGCAGCGGCAGGGGCTCGGGCCGGGGCTCGGGCCGGGGCACCGGCAAGGGCCTCGGCAGCGGCACGGGCTTGGGCCGCGGGTCGATATCCGGCTCGGGCTTCGGCTCCGGCTTCGGCTCCGGCTTCGGCTTCGGCTCGGGTCGGGGGTCGACATCCAGTTCTGGCTCCCGACCGGGGTCCTTCGTGGTGGCCGCCAGTGCGTCCCGGAAGGCCGACGCGAATCCGTCCGACTCGGGTGCGCGCTTCTCGGCCGCACTCACCTCTGGCCTGCACCCAAGGACGTTGCGGCAGCGGCCGTCACGGTCCAGTCCCAACTGGTCCCGCAGCACGTCCGCAGGCGACTTCGGCTCGGCCGGAGCCGAAGCCCCTGCCACCGCCGGAGCGGGTGCGGCCGGAGTCGAACGCACCGCCGCGGCTGGGGCCTGCTGCACGACGGGGGCTGGACGCGTCGCGGCGCTAGCCGGGCGAGCGCTGACCATCGCCCTCGGTGCGGGCGCCTGCCGCACGATCGTCACCGGCCGCTGCGCGCGGGCAGCGGGGTGCGAGACGCGGGCAACCGGGTGGGGCTTGGCCGACCCCGTGGGCGTCACGCGGGCCAACCGCAGGGACTCGGTGTTCGCCAGGTCGCCCGACGCCGCCGGGGCGGTGAGGGCGGTGGCTTTGGCGATCGCTTCGGCCAGTGGGGTCGCCGCCAGCGCGGCGCCCGCGAGGGTCGGCTGGGCGAGGCCCGGACGCGGGGTCAGGTCGTTGACCGCGGAGTTCGCGGTGAACATCTCCCGGCCCTTCACCGTGGACGACAGGTCCGCGACCGACGCGCAACCGCAGATCCGGCTCGCGCGGTCGATGGCGGCGTTGAGGCGTTTGGCGACCTCGTCGGCCACGGTGAGCTCGTCGCGGGTGATCTCGGCGGGCAGGTTCGTCGCGGCCGGGTCGAACACCAGCGGGTAGGTCGTCAGAACGATCTTGGCGCGCTGGGCCCGCTGCCGCAGGTCGGTGAGGATCTGCAGCAGCCTGGCGGTAATGGTGCCCGCGTGGCCCGGCTCGCCCGATGTGGCGAGTCCGCGGTGTCCGTCGTCGTTGACCAAGGTGCTGACGCCGGGTTCGATCTGGCCGACGATCTCGCTGAACGACGGCGATCCCTCTGGCAGGGTCCCGGCCGCGGCCAGCAGCAGCTCGGGATAGAGCATGTCGTTGGCCCCGAACCCGACCACGACCACGTCCGCGTCGGGCCGCACCTGGTCGCGCTGGGCGGTGTTGACCACCTTGCCGCCGCCCTCCTGCGGCGCGAAGTAGTGCGCCGTGCGGGCACCGACGGCCGCGGCGACCCTGGCGTCGACCCGCACGCCGGGGTTCGCGCCCTGCAACCGGGCCAGGGCTTGGGCCGGGGCCGACATCCGCGACTGCGCCCTGGGGTCGGCCGCGTCGAGGTACGTATCGGTCAGGCCCGCGCCCGCGAGCATCCCGTCGCCGACGTAGTCGACCTTGAGCACGCGCTCCGGACTCGGCTGCGTCTGCGCCTGCGCGGACGGGACCGACCAGAACGCCAATCCGGCCGCGATCCCTGCGGCGACGAGCCCATGAATTCTTCTTCCGCTCTGTCGTTCATCGACAGACACAATTTACCGCCTTTCCCTCCAGCGAATTGCGTTACCGGTGGACAACCGGCACGGCGAAACGCTATGAGGGATCAAACGGGCAGTCCACGCTGTGCCAGGTGGAATGTTCCGGTTTATTCAGCTACCCCACATCGCCGCTGGTCAGCGAAGTGGAGCCAAGAGATGCTCGACCACGGGCAACAATTCCGCCGCCGTCGGCGGCTCGTCGTCGATCAGTCCCTGCATGAGCATTCCATCGACGCCCGCGAGGAATGCCCGGAATCCGACCTCGTCCGGATGGCGGGCCAGGCTGGTCAGCACGTCCAGCCACATCCGCGCGGCGGGCCGCAGGCTGGGGCGGCGCGCCGCCAAGAGATACAACTCGTACTCCGCCATCGTCCGGCCCCGCCGCGGTCCTAGCGCCGTGGCCGAGCAAGTGTTCCGCTCAACCCCCGGGGCAACAGGACTTCCAGCCCTCTTGGTGCCATAATGGCGCCATGAAGCGAATCAACCTGCGGGATGTACCGGACGAGATCTACGACGCGCTGGCCGAAGGGGCCGAGGCCAATCGGCAATCGTTGAACGCTTTTGTGGTGGAACGCCTCGCTGAGGTCGCCAAGGTGCTCAGCATCGCCGACTATGTGACGTCCTACGAGCCACCACGTGGAACCGGCGTCACCCTCGACGACGCCGTGGCCGCTGTGCGCGATGTCCGGGAAGCCTCGTGAGCTTGATGGTTGTCGATGCTTCGGTCTTGGCGGCGTTCTACGCGGCCGACGACGTACGACGACCGGAGACGGTGGCACGCCTTTCCGCAGGGCACGCGCTGTTCGCGCCCGCGCATCTGGACGCCGAGGTGCTCTCAGCTCTGCGTGGAATGGCCCGGGGGAACCCAACGCTGATGCAGGCGGTACCCAATGCGTTGAGACACCTCGCGGGTTTCCCGATCCGTCGCATGCCGATCGCCCCACTTCTTGAGCGTATGTGGGAGTTGCGGAACAACATCACCCCTTACGGCGCGGCGTACGTCGCACTCGCGGAGCACCTCGGCGGCCCCCTTGTCACGTGTGACGCGAAACTGGCCGCGGCGTCGGGCGCGGCATGCGGGTTCGACCTGATCATCTGACGCGGTCGGTCACTCACCGAAGGGGAGCGAGCAGGTGTTCCACCACCGGCAGCAACTCCGCGGCCGTGGGCGGCTCGTCGTCGATCAGGCCCTGCATGAGCATTCCATCGACGCCCGCGAGGAATGCCCGGAATCCGACCTCGTCCGGATGGCGGGCCAGGCTGGTCAGCACGTCCAGCCACATCCGCGCGGCGGGCCGCAGACTGGGGCGCCGCGCCGCCAAGAGATACAACTCGTACTCCGCCATCGTCCGGCCCCGCCTCGGTCCTAGCGCCGTGGCCAACAGCGACGCCACCGCCGCGGCCGGGCTGCCGCCCTTGATCCGGCTCGACTCGATCAGGTCGCGGGCCTCCACGGCCAGGTTCTCCGCCGACCAGGTCAGGGTGTCGACCAGCAGGTCGTCCAGACCCGCGAAGTGATAGGTGATCGACGTGGCAGGCACCCCCGCCTCGCGCGCGACCGAGCGGTGGCTGACCCCGGCGACGCCGTCGGACTCGATCACGCGCAAGGTGGCCTCGATGATCTCCGACCGCCGCCGGTCGCCGCGGGCCTTGCGGCCGTCGACGCGGCGGTAGGAGCGGGTCAGTGGGTCCGCCCGAGTTCGAGCAGGAGCACGCCTCCGATCACCATCGCCAAGCCCAGCCCCATGACCGGGGTGAACGGCTCGTCGAGGAAGAGCGCGCCGATGAGCGCCACCGCCGCGACGCCGATCGCGGCCCAGACCGCGTAGGCGACACCCACCGGAAAGCCCTGCTTCAGCAGCTTGGCGAGTGCGGTGAAGGCGACTCCGTATCCGACGATGACAACAACCGACGGGACCAGCTTGCTGAACCCCTCGGACAGCTTCAGCGAGACCGTCGCGGCCACCTCGCCGACGATCGCGATGGCGAGCAAGATGAGCGGATGCATAGTGGCAAACTACCTGAACAAGTGTCCCAATACTTGCCGAGGTGTGCGCCACACTTGCTCGACTTAGGCTTCACTCAGTTGGTTACCGGCGAGTAAGAAGAGCTAAAGTCCCGTCCCAAACGGAATGACGGAAGAGGTCAACGCCACATGGGTGCCGTGCAGTTGACGTTGGGTCTGATCGCGGTCGCGGTCAGCATCGTGGCCTGGGGGATGTTCGTCCGCACTGTCGCGCGGATGGTCAAGATCATCCGCCTCGGGCAGCCCGACCCCACCCGCAACGGCCCGTTCGTTGCCAGGATGACGACCCTGATCACCGAGTTCGCCGCCCACACCCGGATGAACAAGTTCCGGCACGTCGGCCTGGCGCACTGGATGGTGATGTGGGGCTTCCTCATCGGGTCCGCCGCGCTGTTCGAGGCCTACGGCGAGGTGTTCGTCCCGACCTGGGGCTGGCCGATCCTCGACCACTGGAATCTGTGGCACCTGCTGATGGAGCTGCTGGGCATCGCCACCATCGTCGGCGGTGTCGCGCTCGTCGTCGTCCGCCAGCTCAACCACCCGCGCCGGGCCGACCGCCAGTCCCGCTTCCAGGGCTCGAACTTCTGGCAGGCCTACTTCGTCGAGGCCGTGGTGATCTTCGAGGGCATCGGCATCCTCGGCGTCCGCGCGGGCAAGGCCGCCATGGGCGCCCACGACCTGCCGTGGTGGGCCGCGATCGTGTCCAACCCGGTCGGCGAGCTGCTGCCCGCGAGCGCGGACCTGGTGTCGGGCCTGGCCTTCATCAAGCTCATGGGCGCGATGATCTGGGTCTACGTCGTGGCCAAGTACATGACCATGGGCGTGGCGTGGCACCGGTTCAGCGCGTTCTTCAACATCTACTTCAAGCGTGAGGCCGACGGCGGCGTGGCGCTCGGCGCGATGAAGCCGATGATGTCCGGCGGCAAGGTGCTCGACCTGGAGGAGGCCGACCCGGAGACCGACGCGTTCGGCGCGGGCAAGGTCGAGGACTTCTCCTGGAAGGGCTGGCTCGACTTCACCACCTGCACCGAGTGCGGCCGCTGCCAGTCGCAGTGCCCGGCGTGGAACACCGGCAAGCCGTTGTCGCCGAAGCTGCTGATCACGCAGCTGCGCGACCACGCCTACGCCAAGGCGCCGTACCTGCTCGCGGGCGGTAAGAAGGACATGGCGGGCGACGAGATCGGCCTGCCCGACCACTCCAATGTGGACGTCCTGGCGCTGGCCGAGGCCGAGCGTCCGCTGATCGGCGGCGTCGACGAGCTCGGCGTCATCGACCCGGACGTGCTGTGGTCCTGCACCACCTGCGGCGCCTGCGTCGAGCAGTGTCCGGTGGACATCGAGCACGTCGACCACATCGTCGACATGCGCCGCTACCAGGTCCTCATCGAGTCGAACTTCCCGTCCGAGCTGGGCGGCATGTTCAAGAACCTGGAGAACAAGGGCAACCCGTGGGGCCAGAACGCCAAGGACCGGCTGGCCTGGACCGACGCGCTGGACTTCGAGGTCCCGGTGTTCGACGGTGAACTCGCCGACGAGACCGAGTACCTGTTCTGGGTCGGCTGCGCGGGCGCGTTCGAGGACCGCGCGAAGAAGACCACCCAGGCCGTCGCCGAGCTGCTGCACATGGCCGAGGTCAACTACGTCGTCCTCGGCACCGAGGAGACCTGCACGGGCGACCCGGCCCGCCGCGCGGGCAACGAGTTCCTGTTCCAGATGCTCGCCCAGCAGAACGTCGAGGTCATCAACTCGGTCTTCGAGGGCAGGCCGCGGGGCAAGCGCAAGGTCGTGGTGACCTGTGCGCACTGCTTCAACACTCTGGCCAACGAGTACCCGCAGCTGGGCGGCCAGTTCGAGGTCGTGCACCACACCCAGCTGCTCAACCGCCTGGTCCGCGAGCGGCGCCTGGTGCCGATCGCCCCGGTCGCCGAGGACGTCACCTACCACGACCCGTGCTACCTGGGCCGCCACAACAAGATCTACGAGGCGCCCCGCGAGCTGGTCGGCGCGTCCGGCGCGACCCTGCGCGAGATGCCCCGCCACGCCGACCGCGCCATGTGCTGCGGCGCGGGTGGCGCGCGGATGTGGATGGAAGAGCACATCGGCAAGCGCATCAACGTCGAGCGGGTCGATGAGGCCCTCGGCACCGCACCGTCGAAGATCGCCACCGGCTGCCCGTTCTGCCGCGTGATGCTCACCGACGGCGTGACCGCGCGGAAGTCCGACGGCCTGGCGGCCGAGCATGTCGAGGTGGTCGACGTGGCGCAGCTGCTGCTGTCCTCGGTGAAGCGCAAGCCGGAACCGGCCGAGCTGCCGGAAGAGGACAGGTCACCCGCCAGCTGAGTCGAGTTCAACGGAGGGGGTCGCTTCGGCGGCCCCCTCCGTTGTTATCCGTGTCATAGGCGGACGCCCGATCGTTAGCTATGTTAAGTAAATGTCCCGATGGTCGATCCTCACCGCGGTGGTCGTCACCCAGACCGGATCGATCTCACTCGTCTACGGACTGCCGTTCCTGATCCCGCTCATGCGGACCGCCGAGGGGATCACCCTGACCCAGGCGGGCACGATCGCCGCGGCGCCGCTGCTGGGCGTCCTCGCCACGCTGATCCTGTGGGGCGCGCTGGCCGATCGGTTCGGCGAGCGGCTGATCATGGTCATCGGCACGCTGGGCACCGGTCTGTTCGGGATAGCGGCGGCGACTCTGCCGGGTCTGAGCGGGCTCGGCTTCGCGCTGATCGCGGCGGGCGCCTTCGGGTCGTCGATCAACGTCACCAGCGGCCGGGCGATCCTGGCCGCGTTCGACGTCTCGCAGCGCGGGCTGGCCATGGGCATCCGACAGAGCGCGCAGCCGCTCGGCTTGAGCCTGGCCGCCGTGCTGCTCCCACCGCTGGGCGCGGCCTGGGGCTACCGGCTGGCGCTGCTTGTGCCCGCCGGGATCTGCCTTGTCATGGCGATCGTGGTGGGCGTTGTCGTGCCCAGCCGTCCACGCGCGAGCCGAGACGAGGTGCGCGCGCCGTCGCCGTATCGGAGTCCGCGGCTCTGGCGGGTGCACGGGGCCAGCGCGCTGCTGGTGTGGCCGCAGTTCGTCTCGACCGTGTTCGCGCTGACCTATCTGGTGTCCGAGCAGGGCTGGGATCCGGTGACCGCGGGCGCGGTCATCGCGGTGGTCCAGTTGGTCGGCGCGCTGGGCCGAGTCGGGGCCGGTGTCTGGTCGGACCGCGTCGCCAGCCGGATGCGGCCGATGCGCACGATCGCCATCGCGGGCACCGTGTCGATGATCGTGTGGGCGGTCGGCGACGCGGTGGCCCCCGCGTTGGCCCTGGCAGGCCTGGTCGCGGTGCTGATCATCTCGGCGAGCCCCAACGGCCTGTCGTTCGTCGCGACCGCCGAACTGGCCGGACCGGCGTGGGCCGGTCGGGCCATGGGCCTGCAGAACACCGGTCAGAACTCGATGGCCATGGCGACAGCGCCCGCGTTCGCCGCGATCGTCACCGCGATCGGGTGGCCGTGGGCGCTGGCCTTGGGCGCGCTGTTTCCGCTGATGGCGGCCGGGATCACGCCCGTGCGCGGCGAGGTCCCAAGTAGTGGAAACCCCGGTCAGCGCCGGGTGTCCACCCGATGGAAGTTCAGGTAGGCCCGCGACGGCGTCGGCCCGCGCTGACCCTGATACCGGGAGCCGGCCTGCGCCGACCCGTAAGGGTGGTCGGACGGGGAGGTCAGCCGGAACAGGCAGAGCTGGCCGATCTTCATGCCCGGCCAGAGCGTGATCGGCAGGTTGGCCACGTTGGACAGCTCCAGCGTGATGTGGCCGGTGAACCCGGGGTCGATGAACCCGGCGGTCGAGTGCGTCAGCAACCCGAGCCTGCCCAGCGACGACTTGCCCTCAAGCCTGCCCGCCAGGTCGTCGGGCAGGGTCACGGCCTCGAACGTCGAGCCGAGGACGAACTCGCCGGGGTGCAGCACGAACGGCTCGTCGCCGTCCGGCTCGACCAGGGTGGTCAGCTCGTCCTGCTGCTGCCGGGGGTCGATGTGGGTGTACTTGGTGTTGTTGAAGACCCGGAAGAACCGGTCCAACCGCACGTCCACGCTCGACGGCTGGACCATCAGCGGCTCGAACGGCTCGATCCCCAGTCGCCCGGAATCGAGTTCTTTCAGCAGGTCACGGTCGCTCAGCAGCACGGGCCAAGAGTAGAGGCTGCCTGCTCCGGGTGAACCACCACGCCACGGCCAGGTTCGGCACCCAGCACAGCCACGCGATCGCGGAGTAGGCGTCGGCGAAGGCGATGTCCAGCTCAAAGCCCTCATACGCGCCCAGCATCAGCCGCAACGTGACCGCGGCGAAGGTCAGCGAGAAGCTGCGGATCATCCACTTCTTGTGCTCGGCCACCCGCCTCACCCTGATCATCGCGAACGCGACGACGGTCGTCCCCAACCACGCGATCGCGAGCCCGGCGAACCCCAGCGACGTCACCCAGCCCCCGTGCGCCGTCGTGGCGAGCGCGAGCCCGCCGACGCCACCGACGAGACACCCGAGGACGTACGCGCGGCCGGTGATCCGGTGGACGCGCGGCCAGCGGTTCCGGATGGATCGCGCGAACTGCCACGGACCGGTGATCAAGGCGAGGAGGGCACCGCAGATGTGGATCCCGAGCACGACCTCGCGCCGGATGAACACCTCACGCTGCTGCTCGAAGTAGGTGGTGGAGTCAAACGCCAGATAGTGCGTGGAGATCAGCACCACCAGCAGGGACAGGATTGTCATGAGGGCCCATCCGACCCTGGAGAGAATCATGCGGCCAGTGTGTGGAGCGGCACTTGCCTGGACATCAGGGCTGGTCCCGGAGACCTGCCCTGATCTTGCCCCTAGCCCGAACCGCCCTGTGTGGGCGCGGCGGGGTCGTCCGTGTATCCTGTGGATCACTATGCGGATGTAGTTCAGTGGTAGAACATCAGCTTCCCAAGCTGAATATGCGGGTTCGATTCCCGTCATCCGCTCCAAATACCGTTCAGCTGTTCCGAGGGCCCGTCACTGACGGGCCTTTCGCATTCTCGTCGACCAATTCGACGCGGTGTCGGCGGAGCAGGAGGATCACGGTGAGCACGACTAGCGCCAGGATGCTCGCCACAAAGCCGGGGTAGTGCTCACCGGGAACGGTGGTGCCCGAGATGAGGGCGAAGTCCCACAGGCCGTGCACGATGGCGGGCACGAGGATGCCGCCACTGCGCCTGCGCACCAAATAGAAGAAGTAGCCGGACAGGGCCGCGATGAAGACCTGGATGATCGCTCCTGTGCCCTCCGACGTGAACAGGTTCGTGGAGTGGGCCAAGCCGAAGATCACCGTGGACCAGAGGGCCACTTTGCCTTCGGTGAAGCCGTTGGCCCGGAAGACGGTGACGCCCAGGCCGCGGAACATGATCTCTTCGCCGAATCCGACGAGCAAGGCGGTGAGCAGCAGCAGGAGGGTGAACGCGAGGCCCCGGTCGGCCAGTCCGCCATAGTTGACGGCGAGCAGGATGGCGGCCAGTTGGATGACGGGGACGATGATCACCCACCGCTGTACCGGGCGGTCGTCGCGAAGGACCGGGCGCCACCAGCGCAGGGCCGCCACCACCGCCAGGACGAACAGCAGGGCGGCCCCCAGCGGGACGGTGAGACTGCGCCACAGCTGGTCGACGTTGGTGGCCGTTGCGTACTGGGTATCGATGCCGCGGGTCATGACCGCGGTGACCACGAAAAGGAGCGCCAGGTAGGCGACGACGATGCCCACGTAGGCCCACACCGATAACCGGACCGGATTCGCTGCCATCGCCTGAATCTAAATGAATTCCACTGACGGGGGTCGCGAAGTCAACCAGTCGGGCGATGCGACCACCCGCGTCCGCTGTCACGGTGGAGTCATGGCACTCGATCATCGCGAAGCCGCCGCCTGCCACGCCGCGCGCGCTCGGGAGTTGCTCGTCGAAGCGGGGGATGTGCCGGAGCAGATCCTGCAGCGGGCGACGGTCGAGGCCCTGCTCGCGGTGTTCCACCAGCTCCGAACCCTTGACGGGCTAGACCCAGGCGACCTGCTGCCGCGCCAGTCAACCGACTCGGCGGTGGGCTCCGGGGCCGGGGCGGGTGACCACGTCGCGGGGTGAGTCGATGTCGTGGCCGCCCGCGCAGGCCAGGCGGACCTCGACGGGTTCGCCGCAGTCCCGGTGGGCCATTTCGACGGGGGAGCCTTCCGGGTCGGCCAGGTACTGGTCTCCCCAGGCCCGGATGGCGACCAGGATCGGGTAGAGGTCGAAGCCTTTCGGCGTGAGCCGGTACTCGTGCCGCTCCCGCTCGCCCGCCAGTCGGTACGGGTGCCGGTAGAGGATGCCCTCGTCGACCAGCATCGCGAGGCGGTTGGTCAGGACCTGGCGGGGGATCTCGGTGTGTTCGCGCATCTGGTCGAAGCGGCGGACGCCGTTGAAGATCTCGCGGAGGACCACGACCGTCCAGCGCTCGCCGAGGATGGACATCGTTCTGGCGACCGTGCAGTTGGCCACCGACCAGGCCAGCGCGGGTGGGGAGTCCATCACACCAGGCTAAGTCTTATTGACAGACTCAGCAAGCGGGACCAGGCTGAGTCCATGACACAGATGCAGCGCACCCGAACCTTCAGCTGGGACGACCCGCAGGTCAACGCCGCCGCGCTCGGGACGCTCACCGGGCTGGGGCTGATCCAGGCGATGATCGCGGGCGAGTACCCCGCGCCGCCGGTCATGCGGTTGCTCGACATGGAGCGCATGGAGGCCGAGGAAGGGCGCGTGGTCGTGACCATGCGGGCCCAGGAGTTCCACTACAACCCTCTCGGTGGCGTGCACGGCGGCGTCCTGGCCACGCTGCTGGACACCGCCGCGGCCTGCGCGGTGCACACCACGCTGCCCGCGCGGACCGGATACACCTCACTGGACCTGACGACGAAGTTCCTGCGACCCGCGTCCGTGGCGTCCGGCCTGCTGACGTGCGAGGGCACGGTCATCTCGCGCGGCCGCCGGACCGCGCTGGCCCAGGCGCAGCTCACCGACGAGGCCGGGCGGCTCATCGCCCACGCCACCTCGTCGTGCCTCATCTTCGAGGTTTAACCGTCTAACCTGCGGGCATGCGGATCAGCATTATCCGGGGTGACATCACCGAGCAGGCCGTGGACGCCATCGTCAACGCGGCGAACTCGGGGCTGCTCGGCGGCGGCGGGGTCGACGGTGCGATCCACGCCCGCGGCGGCCCCGCGATCCTGGCCGAATGCCGGGCGCTGCGGGAGTCGAGCTACCCGCGCGGGCTTCCGGTGGGACAGGCGGTCGCGACGACGGCGGGCACGCTGCCCGCGCGGTGGGTGATCCACACCGTCGGCCCGGTCCACTCCAAGTCCGAGGACCGGTCCGCCGCGCTCACCTCGGCCTACCGCGAGTCACTGCGGGTCGCCGACGAACTCGGCGCGCGCAGCGTGGCCTTCCCCGCGATATCGGCGGGGGCCTACGCCTGGCCACTCGACAACGCCGCTCATATCGCCCTGCGAGCGGTCCGCGACGCTGACACCCAGGTCGATGAAGTCCGATTCGTCCTGTTCGACGGCGCCGCGTATGCCGCGTTCAAAGCCGCGGAAGGCCCGACGGACGACGAGATCACCGCCCGGCTCGCCGAACGCCCGGCGGAGGTGTGGCAGGCACTGTTCGCCGCGGCCGACGCGATCACCCCGGCCGACCTGAACGTCAAGTGGGGCGGCGGGCAGTCGACACCGACCGGGTCGATCCAGATGCCGTACCCGATCTACAGCCCGGCTGTGAACGCCTTGACCGGCAGGCTCTCCGAGGTCGGCGCCGTGGTCGTCTACGACTGGATGCACTGGCCGCCGATCGACGCGGCCACCCTCGACAAGGCGCCGGTCGCCACGGCCGCCCGACTGGCCACGAAGATCATCCGCGGCGAGCGGTTCTGCGACGGCACGATCGACCACGCCATGAACGACGGCTCGCTGCAAGCGATCGTCGCGCGACTGCGCAAGTGGTACGAAACCGAACGCCAGGCCTAGTTCCGAAGAGGCGGACTAGTCCACCCGGCTGCGGATCTCGTCGTACATGGCGGGCAGGCCGAACTCGCGCACGGCGGACAGCACTTCGCGCGACAGGGAGCCGAAGGGCTTGCCGACGTCGACCTGCCACCACAGGTCCCCGATCGGCACGCCAGAGCCGACCAGGATCAGGTTGCCGATGCGCTCCTGCCAGCCCATTCCCGCGTTCGACGCGCCGCGCAGGTAGGGGCGGATGCGCAGCTGGCTGGACCACTCGTCGGTGGCGGCGACGCTGAGCGCGAGGGTGAAGCGGGTCGAGCGGGGGCCGAGGTTGGACTGCAGGATCGACACCTGGGCCACATGCGCGTCGCGGACCATCCGGTAGCGGCGACCGGTGCCGGACAGGCCGAGCGCGCGCAGGCCGGGAGCTAAGCCGGTCTCGACCATGAGCCGGAACCACTCATCCGCGTTGCGCACCGCGCCTGGTTCCACCGCCGCCCCCTACTCCTGGGTTGGAATCACGCACCGCACCGGAACGGTTACCCGATCGGGTCATACCGACCCTATCCCGTAGGGCGGTCCGTTCCCTAAAGATTCCTTGCACTACCGGAGAGTAGAAAAGTTCTGCGCGTCACAGGTGGACGATCGCATGAGACAGGAGTGTAATCCAAATCACACGCATATCACCTGGGCGGGTGACTTTGCCTGCGAGCGGAAACGATCCGAAAGGAGCACGTCACGACCGACGGTCCCGTGCGTCGCACGCACGGAGAGGACGAACTGGAGGGCGGGCAATGCGCAGTTCCTACCTACAGGTCTCTGGCCGGACGGCCAGGCCTGCGGACGGTGGATTGGGGGTCGCGCTCGTTGACGGCATCCCATTGTTCCGAGAGGGCTTGTCCGCGCTGGTGATGCGAACCCCCGGCCTGACCTGGCTAGGGGCCACTGACACGCCGCAGGGCGCCGTCCAGTTCGCTGAGCGCTATCACCCGAATGTGGTGCTCATCGACTCCGGCCTCGACACCCGCAGTCACCTCAGCAACATGCTTTCGGCGGCCAACCCCAGCCTGACGACGCTGGTCCTGGTCCGCGACGCGCATCGCACCACCCAATACGTCGCCACCGCGATCGCGTCGGGCGTGCACGGGGTGATCCTGCGTTCGGCCGAGCCACCACAGGTCATCGACGCGATCCGGGCGGTGCGAGCCGACCGGCGGTACGTCGATCCGGCGCTGGCTCAGACCGTGGCCGCCCCGCGCGGCCGGTTGGCGCGGGTGCCGGACTCGACCCAGCCGCTGTCGCGGCGGGAGTTCCAGGTGCTGCAGCTGATCGCCGACGGGCTGGAGAACCAGGCCATCGCCAAGATCCTCTACGTCTCGGTCGAGACCGTGCGGACCCATGTGAAGAGCATCCTGCGCAAGCTCAGCGCGCGGGACCGCACGCACGCGGTCGCCGTCGGCTTCCGCTCCGGAGTGCTGCTGGCGCCGACGCCGCAGCGCCCGCCCGGCCAGTCAGCGCCGCCCAGAACGGGCACGTGACTCCGAGCACTTCACCCCTTCGCGCACCAGAACCGCTTGCCCGGGTTACCGACAGGTAATACCCTGTATGTTACCGGTGAGTAGCACTCTCGCGTGAAGACACGGAGCAAACAGATGGGTCACTACAAGAGCAACGTCCGCGACCTCGAGTTCAACCTCTTCGAGGTGTTCGACGTCCAGGACCGACTGGGCAAGGGCGTGCTGGCCGAATCCGACGAGGAGACCGCCCGCGGTGTGCTCGCCGAGCTGAACACCCTGGCCGTTGGCCCGCTGGCCGAGTCGTTCGCCGACGCGGACCGCAACCCGCCGGTCTACGACCCGAAGACGTTCAGCGCCACGCTGCCCGAGTCCTTCAAGAAGTCCTACAAGACGCTGTGGGACGGCGAGTGGTGGCGGCTGGGCCTGCGCAACGAGCTGGGCGGCTTCGGCCTGCCCCCGACGGTGCAGTGGGCGGCCTCCGAGCTGATCCTGGGCGCCAACCCCGCGCTGTACATGTACCTCGCGGGCCCGGCGTTCGCGGGCGTCGTGCACGCCAACGGCACCGAAGAGCAGAAGCACTGGGCCCAGATCATGATCGAGCGCGGCTGGGGCGCCACCATGGTCCTCACCGAGCCCGACGCGGGCTCCGACGTCGGCGCCGGTCGCACCAAGGCCGTCCAGCAGGCCGACGGCTCCTGGCACATCGACGGAGTGAAGCGGTTCATCACCTCGGGCGACCAGGACATGACGGAAAACATCGTGCACCTGGTGCTGGCGCGGCCCGAGGGCCACGGCCCCGGCACCAAGGGCCTGAGCCTGTTCCTGGTCCCCAAGTTCCATTTCGACGGCCAGACCGGTGAGCTGGGCGAGCGCAACGGCGCCTACGTCACCAACGTCGAGCACAAGATGGGCCTGAAGGTCTCCACCACGTGTGAGGTCACCTTCGGCCAGCACGGCACCCCCGCCGTTGGCTGGCTGCTCGGCGAGGTGCACGACGGCATCGCGCAGATGTTCCAGGTCATCGAGTACGCCCGGATGATGGTCGGCACCAAGGCGATCGCCACGCTGTCCACCGGCTACCTCAACGCGCTGGACTACGCCAAGCAGCGCGTCCAGGGTGCCGACCTGCCGAACATGATGGACAAGGCCGCCCCGCGCGTCACCATCACCCACCACCCGGACGTGCGCCGCAGCCTCATGCTGCAGAAGGCTTACGCCGAGGGCCTGCGCGCGGTCTACATCTACAACGCCACCTTCCAGGACCAGGTCTGGACCCAGGAAGGCGACGAGGACGCGATCAAGCTGGCCGAGCGGGTCAACGACCTGCTGCTGCCGATCGTCAAGGGTGTCGGCTCCGAGCGGGCCACCGAGCAGCTCGTGCAGTCGCTGCAGACCCTGGGCGGCTCCGGCTTCCTGCAGGACTACCCCATCGAGCAGTACATCCGCGACTCCAAGATCGACTCGCTGTACGAGGGCACCACGGCGATCCAGTCGCTGGACTTCTTCTTCCGCAAGATCATCCGGGACAAGGGTCAGGCACTGGCCTTCGTCGCGGGCGAGATCACCAAGTTCATCCAGGCCGAGAGCGGCAACGGCCGCCTCAAGCAGGAGCGCGAGCTGCTCAAGCAGGCACTGGAAGACGTGCAGGGCATCCTCGGCGCGCTGATCCAGTACCTGACCGCGTCGCAGGAGGACTCCCGCAACATCTACAAGGTCGGCCAGCACTCCGTGCGCCTGCTGATGGCCACCGGCGACCTGCTCGTCGGCTGGCTGCTGCAGCGCCAGGCCGAGATCGCCCACGCCAAGCTCGACGCGGGCGCCACCGGCAAGGACAAGGCCTTCTACGAGGGCAAGGTCGCGGTCGCGGCGTTCTTCGCCAAGAACGTGCTGCCGCAGCTGTCGGCCGACCGCAAGATCGTCGAGTCGGCGGACAACGACCTGATGGACATCGACGAGTCCGCTTTCTGATTTCGTAAGACCGCTCCCGCGGCGCGGACGGCGGTGGCCACCTTCGGGTGACCACCGCCGTTTCCTGTTCAGGCCAGGGTTCTGGGATCGACGAACTTCAGCGCGCGGAGGAAGGCTTCGGCCTGGACTTCAGGTGGGTGGTCGTTGACATCTATCAGCCACTGGCTCTGTACATCGGGATCGCTTGCCGATCGGAAGGTGAAGCGCACCTGGTCGCGCTCACCTGGCAACGAGCTGATCCAGTCGACGACGTAGCCCCACCGGCCCAGCAGGGTCGGGTCGGCCGCCACCGCCGATCGGATGAGCCTGGCCAAACGCACTCCGCTGGGCGGATCGCGCGGCGGCAGGTGACTCGCCCAGTCCGCGCGCCATCGGACGGTCGCGTCCGGCGAGTTCTTAGCCTGCCGCAAGGATTCCTGCCATGCCGCCGACGCCAAGACCGCGCGCGAGCGGGTGATGACAGATTGACGCTGCCCGTCCGCCCAGTCGAGGTGCAAACTGCGTCCACTGATCAGTTCCTCGACAAGGGATACGACAGCGGCGTAGCGGACGAAGGTCGGTTCAATGTCCTCAAGGTGCGCGGAAACCGCTTCATAGCAAGAGATCGCGGCTGGACAACCCGCACTGTCGGCCACCAGGCGCTGCGCGCACAGAGCGCCCAGCAGCCAGATCAAGCATGGTCGGTCGATCCGGTCGGCGAGCCAGAGCAGATCCTGATCGGTGTCGCCGATCGCGGAAAGGGCTTCGATCGCGGGTCTGGTGAAACGCCGTACGCACGCGGCCGTGCGGATGAGGTCGGCGTCCTCGGTGGTGCCGGTCGCGCCGAGCAGGGCGAGGCCGAGCCAGACCGCCGGATCGTATGTTCCGTGGCAAACGAGCCACCGGCCGGTGTACCGGGCCCACTCGCGGTTGAAGCCGGGCCAAGGATCAAGGGCACGGCGGATCCGGGTAGCCCGGACGCCTTCAAGTGCGTCGTGGAGAGCCGCGGGCGAATCGGGGGGAGAGGCGAAGTAGGAACGCAGGACCTCGGCGAGAGCGCGCTCAGACGCGCTGGTCTCGGGGGTCACCAGAGGGGGGTGTTCTCGATTCGGTAGGTCATGGCCACGGAGCATCCGGCAACCATGATCTGCCGTCAACCGCATTTCCTCAGGTCGAAATTCACCCGGCAGAGTGATTTCGCGTCACTGATCACCGGGCCACGAGAGGCGGGCTCGACAACTCGGTGTCAGGCTTTGCGCAAGCGTTTAGATCACGCGCTCAAGCGAGGAGCTCACATGGGTATCGGTGGCATTTTCAGCGCGATCATCGTCGGGGCGATCCTCGGCATCGTGGGTCGGGCGATCGCGCCCGGCGAGCAGAAGATCCCGTGGTGGCTGACCATCCTGACCGGTATCGCGGCCGCGTTCGTCGGAACCCTGCTCGCTCGGCCGTTCGGGTGGGACAAGACGTCGGGGATCGACTTCCTGGAGATCGTGCTGCAGGTGATCGTCGCCGTGGTCGCGGTGACGCTGGTGGCCGGGATCTGGGCGAAGACACGGGGCGGGTCGACCGCGCGCCACTAGACCCCCAACGAAAAGAGGCCCGGGTGTAACCGCCCGGGCCTCTTTCTCGTCGTCAGCCTGCAGGCGGTGGTTGGCAGACGATCTTCGGCTGCGGGTTGTACTTCACCGTCCGGGTGTTGCGCCGCACCTCGGCGCCGGTGGCGGCGTCGCGGATGATGCGGGTGTCTGAGGTGGTGAAGCCGGGGGCGCCGTTGCTGGCCTTGCAGTTCGCGGCTGGGCCCGCCTTCTCGTTGGGCGGGGTCTCGGCCGAGCGGCCGCCGGTGACCGATTCGACGGTGTACTTCTTGGTGCCCCAGATCTTCACCGTGATCGACGACGGCGTCCACACGGTCTGGATGGCGATGCCGGTGGCCGAGTCGTTGGTGAACTTGAGATCGATGACGCTGTTGCCCGCGTGGTCCTGGAACACCGTCGCCTCGCGGGCGGCCGGGTAGCGGCTGATGTAGTAGCTGTGTTCCTTGTGGCCCGCGTCTTTCAGCGCCGCGAAATACGTGGCGTTGTAGAGCGTGGTGGCGAACTGGGAGATGCCGCCGCCGACCTCGCGGCCCGGGGCGCCGTCCTTGATCACGCCCGCCTCTACGTAGCCCTGCGCGGCGGTGCGCGGGCCGGTGTGGCCGTTGAGGCTGAACGTCTCGCCGGGTTTGACGATCGCGCCGTTGACCTCCTGCGCGGTCACCCGGATGTTGACTCCCGAGTCGGCGGCGAAGCCCTTGGTGGTGAACTCGCCGATGACCTCCTTGATCCCGAGCTGGTTGGCCTGCTCGGTGGTCACCTTCGCGGGGGTCTTGGCGTACTCGACCTTGATCTCCCGCGCTTCGGCCTTTTTGAGCACGTCGAGCAGGGTCGCGAAGGCGGTGTCGTACTTGACCCCCATGCCGTCGACCGACGGGGTGACCGTCGGGGCGCCGCCCTCGAAGACGACCTGGGCGTCCTTGCCTTCCTTCTCGGTGGACGCGAGCTGCGGCTTGACCGCTTCGACGATCTTGGCCGTGTCCAGCTTCGGCGTCAGACCGCCGCCATCGGCGGTCTCGAAGGTCAGGGCCGAGGCGATGACGGCGGGCTCGATCTTGGCGTCCTTGCCCTCGCCCTTCACCACGACCGGGGCCGCGACGGCGGGCTTGGCGACCTGCTCGAACGCGGCGCGTACGCCGTCAAGGCTGGTCTTGACCGGAGTCTCGGTCACGGCCAACACCAGCGGCTTGCCCGCGAGCCAGTCGGCCACGAGCCGGTCGCGCGCCTTGGCGGTGTCGAGTTCCTGGCCCGCGACCGGCTCGATCATCGCCGGGGTCGCGCCGTCGAACTTGATCGCGCCCTCGACCGGGGACTTGGCGACCTTGCCCTTGAGCTGGTCGATGGCGGCGGTGAGCTTGGCGTCGTCGGTGCCGCTGACCACGCCGACCTCGCGGGTGCTGAACAGCGAGCTGATCCGGGTGATCGGGTTGAGCGGCTGGTCACCGGCTTGGGCGAGAGTGGCGGCCCAGTCCAGGGTGAGCCCGGACTTCGCCGGGTCGACCTGGTCCTCGATGGTGCCCGCGCGCACGGTGACCGGCTTGGTCAGCCGTGGCTCCAGTTCCTCGCGCAGGGTGCGCTCGGCGTCGGCCTGCGCGAGGCCGCCGACCTCGACGCCCGCGACGGTGACCCCGCGTGGCACCTCGCCGCCGCTCAGCGCCAGGTCGACGCCGTAGAGCAGGGCCAGTGCACCGAGGACCGAGCCCGCGATGATCGCGGGCTTGCGCCAGCCGGGGGCCTTCTTCTCCGGCTCAGCGGACTGGTCGGGCGCGGGCTGGAACCGCTCGGTGGGCGCCTCGAACCCGGCGCCCCACGGCTGAATGGGCGCCCTCGGCAGCAGCTCGGTCCGCTCCCCTGGCGGTTCCGGCCAGCTGTGTTCCCCCGGCCACTTGTGGTCGTCCGGCACGACTACACCTTCCAGTTACAGATACAGCCCGGTCCCGTGTTCGGTGCGCTCGCTGGCGATGGCGTGCACGTCGCGCTCGCGCATGACCAGGTAGTTGCGGCCCTGCACCTCGACTTCGAGCTGGTCTTCCGGGTTGAACAGGACACGGTCGGCGACCTTGACGGTGCGCACGTTCATGCCAACCCCGAGGACGTCGCCCCACGCGAGCCGCGTCGCCATCTGTGCGGTGGCCGGAATGACGATCCCTCCGGTGCTGCGCCGCTCTCCCTCCTCCGGGGTGAGCTGGACCAACAGCCGGTCGTGCAGCATCTGGATCTCGAGTTTCGGTTCCGGCACCGACAAATCCTAACGGTCGGCTCGCCGGTCCCTCGCACGCGTGCTATGCGTGGTCGTCCATCCCGCCCATCACCAGCGCCAACCTGCGCGCGCCGTCGGCGACGATCCGCACCGGGACACCCCAATCCTGCCTGGTCAGATGGCATGCGGCGTGTTCGGAGCCATCGTCGTCGCAGCTTGCTCCCTGCGCTACGACATGGATCACACCCTCGCTGAACCCCTCGGCGACGACCAGTTTCCTGATCAGATCCGTTCCCACCCCCGCACCCTCGGCGAGCAGCTCGGGCGGCGACGAGGTGACCTCCAGCCGGGTCGACGGGCCGTAGCGGTCGTCGAACTTCTGCCCAGGCGGCGGGGTGAACACAACGGCGAGTTCGACCGCGCCCGCGGCGAGGTCGGACGGCGGCCTGCGCACCTGGTGGGCCTCGCCCGCGACCAGCGACGCGGCGGCCACCGGGGTCTCCAGCCGGTGCGCGGCGGACGCGACCACGGTCAGAACGCCGTCGTGCACGACCAGCCCCGACGGCTCGGCGATACCGGTCGCCAGGGTGCTGACCTGCCCGGTCTCCGGGTCGAACCGGCGGATGGCGCCGTTGTAGGTGTCGGCGACGGCGACCGTGCCGTCGCCGAGCACCGCGACACCCAGCGGGTGCTGCAGCAGCGCCTGGTCGGCGGCGCCGTCACGGTGGCCGAAGTCGAACAGGCCGCGCCCGATCGCGGTGTGCACGACGAGGTCGGCATCGATCCAGCGCAGGGCGGAGGTCTCCGAGTCGACCAGCCAGAGCCGGTCGCCGTCAGCGGCCAGGCCCGAGGTCTGGGCGAAGAACGCCTCGGCGACGGGACCGTTGAGCAGACCTTCCACGGTGGTCCCGGCGAAGCGGCGGACCTGGCCGGTGACCGGGTCGAACGCGCCGAGGGTGTGGTTGCCCGCCATGGCGATGACGATCTCGGACCGCCACCACGCGACGTCCCACGGGCTGGTCAGGTCGGTCTCCAGGGCGGGGCCGTCGTCGCGGCCGTCGCGCCACTGGTCGCCGGTGCCCGCGACGGTGGTGACCTCGCCAGTGTCGAGGTTGAGGCCTCGCAGCAGGTGATTGACCGTGTCGGCGACGACGACGTGGTAGCCGACTTTCCTGGCGATCTCGTCGGGCAGCACGGCCAGGCCGGAGGGCTCGGAGAAGGTGGCTTCGCGGCCGTCGACACGGCCGCGCTCCCCGGTGCCGAACGCTTTGACGATGTCATCGCCTGCCAGCTCGACCACGCGGTGATGGGCGGTGTCGGCGACGAGGAGGGTGCCGTTCGGGCTGGTCACGGCCTTGGCCGGGAACCGCAGCGGGGTGTCCTCGGCGACCGGGGGCACGTACGGCCCGTCGCCGCGGTGCAGCGTGCCCTTGGCCTCGTGTTCGGCCACCACCTCGGCGATCACCCGCCGCAGCGCCTCGGCATGCCCCTCCCCGGCGGCGACGTGCACGACGTAGCCCTCGGGGTCGACCAGGACCAGCGTCGGCCACGCCTTGACCGCGTAGGCCTGCCAGGTGGTCAGGTCGGGGTCGTCGAGGACGGGGTGGTGCACGTCGTAGCGCTCGACGGCGGCCTTGAGCGCCTGCTCATCGGCCTCGTGCACGAACTTGGGCGAATGGACACCGACGGTGACCAGGACGTCGGCGAACTCGGCCTCGATGGGGCGGAGCTCGTCGAGGACGTGCAGGCAGTTGATGCAGCAGAACGTCCAGAAGTCGAGCAGCAGCACCTTGCCCCGGAAGTCCCCGAGATGCGGCGTCTGGCCTCCGGTGTTGAGCCACCCCCGCCCGACAAGCTCGGGCGCACGAACCCGCCCACGAATCTGAGAAGTCACACGCGAAGTCAACACCACACGATGAGTCGATGTTCCTGGCAGTTGAGCTCAGCGTTTTGCACAATCCGGGGCATGACTGAGTTGCCCATCAGCGAGGCCCGTGATCTTGAGCGGCTGGAAGAAGCTGAGGATGCGGCCGACCTAACCGCGATACGGGAAGCGCTCGGGTCCTCTGAAGCCAGGATTCCGCATCGCGAGGTCCTCCGCGAGCTGGGTATCGCCTGACCTGTGCGCACGAAATCGGCATCCTCCAGCTCTGATCAGGACTCGGCGGCCTGCTTCAGGCTCGCCAGAGTCCGTTCGATGTTGCGCTGGTTGTGCACGCTCCGGTCCGTCACGCCGGTCGCGAAGTAGGTCAGCGGGCGGAACCAGCCCGGCCTGCGGTCCCACGTCGACTCGGTGACCTGACAACCGCCGTCGGTGGGCTCGATGTCGTACTGCCAGCGTGAGACCGGCAGGCCCATCGACTTGACCTCGAAGGCGAAGCGCGACGGCGACGCGTCCGTGACGGTGGAGACCGTGGTCCAGAAGCGGATTCCGCGCCGGTTGGAGCCGCGGAAGCGGGCGCCGATCTGGGCCTGGTTGACCCCGCCCAGCCACTTGCCGCCCGCGAACTCCTCCGCGACGCCCGCGAGCCCAGGTAGGTCGCTGACCAGCGCGTACACGCGGTCGGCTGGGGCGTCGACTACTACCTGGGCGCGGGCGTCGGGAGTGCTCATACCGCCAATCTACTGGCGAGTCACAAACCGGGGATACCCCTCGCGGCGAACGCGGCGCGGACGGTGTTCGCGGCGGCCGGGCCGTACATCGACTGGGCCGTGGCGACCGTGGTCAGGGCCGCGGCGCTGAAGGTGGTGTCGGGGGCGAAGCCGAACTGGGCGTTGACGATGATCCGGTCGGCCTTGGTGGACCCGAGCGCGTTGCGGATGTCCCAGAGGGCGCGCGACCAGATCATGCCGTCGCGGTGGACGCTGGTGTTGGTCATGTCCGCGTAGGTCAGGTTCGAGTCGATGCGGCGCAGGCAGTGCGGGGCGGCGGCGGTGTAGCTGACCGCGTCCCAGTCGGCGACGCACGCCGCGGGCGCGTTGACCGGCCAGCCGTACTGCTGGGCGGCGTTCAGGCCGACGGTCACGGCGAGGTAGTCGCCGAACGCCTCGCCGATCGAGCCTGCCTCGTGGGCCGAGCCGAAGCCGGTGACCTGGGCGTCGTGCACCGCGTGGCCGTACTCGTGCACGATGACCTCGGCGTCCTCGGCGTCATCGACGCCGCCCTTGCCGAGGCGGATGATGTCGTGCTTGTCCCAGGAGTACGAGTTGTCCTGGCCCCACTGGTTGGTGCGCACGTCCTGCGACTCGGCGTTCACCGGCGCCAGCTCGCTGCCGAAGCCGATCGACTGCAGGTACTCCTGCGCCTGGTTGACCCAGAAGTAGGCCATGACCTGCTCGAACTCGTCTTGGTTGCGGGTGAAGACGAACCGGCCGTCGGCCGACCGCGCGGGCTTGCCCGTCTCGGCACGCACGTTGACCCACTTGCCGGTGAGGGTGCCGGAGCCGTCGAGGTTGCGCAGCGGCACGGTCACGTAGGCCGACGCGGGCACCGCGGCGTCCGCGTCCTTGTTGTCGGTCAGCGCCTGGTTCCCGCTGGACTGCACCGGGTTCACCATGAACACCTGGCCGACCCCGGTGGTGGGCGCGGCGTCCGCGCCGGGGGCGGCGGCCACGACCAGGCCGAGCGTGAGCGTGAGGACCATACGGCGTCGCATTGTGTGCTCCCTCTGGGACGTCAGTGGTGCACGCATCCTGCCCCGCCGAACGACGTCAGGGAAGGGTCACGAGGTCCGCCGCAGCATGCGGGTGACGCCCGCAGCGACCGTGGTGGCCAGGATCCAGCCCGCGGCGACCATCGACGCCGCGATCCACTGGGAGGCGCCGCCGACCGTCCACTTGTTCTTGTGTCCGAAGTCGACGATGGGGACGATCAGGTCCAGGGTGTAGAGCACCGGGTTCCACACCAGGTGATCGTCCTGATTGGACTCCGACGGGGTCTGGATGAACGAGAACCAGACCGAACCCGCCACCAGGATCGCGATGAGCCACAACAGCGCGCGCATCGGGCGGTAGCCGTAGCCGACCATCCAGCGCTGCAGCCAGCTCCACAGGTGGATGCCGGGGCGGGTCCAGCGCGCGCCCTCGGCGAGGGCGGCGTAGCGGCGGCGCTGTTTCTCGACCAGGACCGTGGCCGCGTGTTCCTCGTTGCCGCCCGCGCGCAGCATCGCGGCGAGCTGGTCGTACGGGCCGGGGCGGTAGACCTCGCGCATGCCGTGGCGCAGCCAGCGCAACCGCTCGACGACGCGGGTGTCGGCGTCGAGCGGGACCGGGTCACCGAGGCCGTCGTAGCGGAACTCCTCCAGTTCGATCCGCCCGCCCGCCTGCCACAGCGACGCGTTGTCGGTGAGGGACGCGCAGTGCAGGTGGCGCAGGTCGATCTCGCCGCTGGGCGGGATGGCCACGTCGAGCCGCAGTTCCTGGGTGCGCACCCCGAAGGCGTTGAGCGCGATGCCGTTGCTGCCCGCCGACAGGCGAGCGCCGTGAAAGTTGGTCTCGCGGCCGACCTCGGCGCGGCGGATGCGGATCTCGCCCTCGGCGAGGCTGTCGGCGAGGATCAGGTCGCGGCCGACGTGGGCGACGCGCAGGTCGAGCGACGGCTTGGGCGAGCGGTCGCGGTGGTACGTGCCGGGCGCCAGCAGGGAACTGCCGCGCAGGTCGACGTTCGCGGCGACCTTGATGCCCGGCAGCAGCAGCGAGCCGAACACGGTGGCCGACCGGGCGTCGAGGTTGCCACCGCAGGTGAACCGCCGCGCCTCGACCGCGTCGCCGTGGCGGTTGCTGAACACGCAGCGGTCGAGCAGCACACTGCCTTGCACCTGGACGTCGACCAGCCGCACCTGCCCCGCGACCCGTGCGTCCCGGGCGTCGATGCCGCCGCGGATCTGGGTGCCGTCGAAGTGCAACGACCGGTCGTCATACGGACCCGGGGCGCCGTCGACCGCGCGGAACGGCTCGCGCCCGCCCGACAGGTCGACCCTGGCGTGCGCCATTCGCAGTGACCCGCCGATGTGGGCGTTGACCATGCGCACGGTCCCGGTGCTGGCGAACCCGCGGTCGAGGTTGACATTGCCGTCCACTTTGGACCGATCGGCGACCAGCGTGGCGTTGGGGTCGTAGAACGGGTCGTCCGGCGGAACCGGCCGCGAGTGCTCGGTCCGCGGCGCCATCTTGGCTCCCCGCAACGAGAAGTCGCTGTCGATCCGCGCGCTGGCGAGCAACACCTGCCCGACACTGCGGAACGGCGTCCCGGTCGCGCCGTCCGGCGTCAGGTGCAGGTTGCCACCGACCTGGACGCCGTTTCCGTTGAGCGCGAAGCCTTTCGGGTTGTTGAGCAGCGCGCCCGCGAAGTTGACGTTGCCGCCCGTGCGCAGGCCGGGGATGCGGACCTCGCCCTCCGCCTGCATGTTCGCCGCGAGCAGCGCGCCCGCCAGGTGCAGCCGGTTGGCGTGCAGGGCGGGGCCGTCGGTGCTGAACAGCTTGCTGCCGCGCAGCACGAGCGAGCCGTGGATCTCACCGTCGGTCAGGTCGACCGTGCCCTGCACGACGGTGCCCGCCACGAGCAGGACATCGTTGTCACTGCGCAGGTTCCGCGCGGCCAGCCCCGGCAGCGCGCAGTCGCGGAACTCGACGCCCGCGAGCTTGGCCTGGCGCAGGTCGGGCGTGAACTCGAACCGGCAGCGGACGAACTCCAGCAGATAAGGGAACTCGACGCCGCGCAGATCCAGCTGACCGGTCAGGAAGCGGTCGGAGACAGTCAGCACGGGGGCCGTGGCCGGGCGCCTGCGCCGCAGGACGCCGCCGGTGTCGGGCTCGATCGCCTGCCGCACGACCTCGGAAGCGGGCAGCCGCGCCCATGCGGGCGGGAACGGGTCGTGCGGATCGAGGATGCCACCCGGTTCCTCGGTCCAGTCCGCCGTCGCCATCGCGCCCCCTCCTCGATCTTGCTGCCCGAGGAGTTAAACGCACGCCGGCTACGCTTCGTTCCCATCCGGTCGCCCCACGTATGCGAAACGACCGGATGGACGAAGATCAGTCGATGTGCGTCGGGTCCAGAACGCGCTTGAGGAAGGTCTTGGTGCGCTCGTGCTGCGGCGAGCCGATGACCTGGGCCGCCGGGCCCTGCTCGACGACGTAGCCGCCGTCCATGAACAGGACCTTGTCCGCCACCTCACGCGCGAACTGCATCTCGTGGGTGACGACCAGCATCGTCATGCCCTCGTCGGCCAGGCCGCGCATGACCGCCAGCACCTCGCCGACCAGTTCCGGGTCGAGCGCCGAGGTCGGCTCGTCGAACAGCATGACCTCGGGGTTCATCGACAGCGCGCGGGCGATCGCCACCCGCTGTTGCTGGCCGCCGGAGAGCTGGCTGGGCAGGGCGTTGACCTTGTCGGCCAAGCCCACCCGTTCCATGTTCGCCATCGCGACCTTCTCGGCCTCGGCCTTGGACCTGCCGAGGACCTTGCGCTGCGCGATGGTCAGGTTGTTCAGCACCGTGAGGTGGCCGAACAGGTTGAACGACTGGAACACCATGCCGATCCGCCGCCGCGCGCCGTCGAGATCGGTGTCGGGGTGGGTCAGCTCAACGCCGTTGACGACCACGGAACCGTCGTTAGGTTCCTCAAGCAGGTTCACGCATCGCAGCAGCGTGGACTTGCCGGAGCCGGACGGGCCGATGATGCAGACGACCTCGCCAGAGGCCACCTCGACGTCGATGCCGCGCAGGACTTTCAGGGTGCCGAAACTCTTGGTGAGTCCGGTGATGCGGACCGCGGGCTCACTCACTTGACGGCCTCCACGTCCACGTCGACCTTCTCCGGCGACGCGATCTTGCGTCCGCCGGTCCGCTTCTCCAGGTACCGCGACAGGTAGGAGAGCGGAATGGTGATGATCAGGTAACAAATGCCCGCGACCAGAACTGGGGTCAAGCTGCGGGACTGGTTCAGCGAGGTGCGACCGAACTGGGTGAGCTCGTACTGCAGCGGGCTCGACCCCAGGAACAGCACGAGCGACGAGTCCTTGGTCAGCAGGATCAGCTCGTTGGTGAGCGGCGGCAAGATGATCTTGAACGCCTGCGGGATGACGATCCAGATCATCGCCCGGCCCTCCGACATGCCCAGCGACCGCGCCGCCTCGACCTGTCCCTTGGGGACGGCCTGGATACCCGCGCGGATCGTTTCGGCCATGTACGCCGAGCCGACGATGCCCAGCGCGATCATGATCGCGACGTAGCGGTCGAGGTTGGTGCCGAAGGCCAGCGGGATACCGCTACCGATAGCCAGGATGACCAGCAGCGCGGGCAGGCCGCGGAAGAACTCGATGTAGGCGCCCGCGATCCACCGGTACACCGCGACGCTCGACAGCCGCATCAGTGCCAGGATCAAGCCGAGCGCCAACCCGAACCCGAACCCGAGTCCGGTGTAGATCAGGGTGTTGACCAGGGCGACGCTGATGACCTCGGGGAACATCTTGGCGGCGACGTCGAGGTCGAAGAAGGCCATCCGGATCTTGCCCCAGTCCGCGGCGAACGCCGCGACCAGGACGAAGGCGACGAGAACGGCGTATTGGGCGGTCCGGATCACCCGAACGCGTTGGCGTTTGGTCATTGCCATATTCGCTCCTAGGAAATGGCTCCGCACATGCTGCGGGGCCGGCGCGACGTGCGCGCCGACCCCGCGGCCGTTGCTAGTTGCTACCCGGCTTCTTGCCGAACCACTTCTCGTAGATCTTGTCGTACTCGCCGCTCTTCTTGGCGTCGGCCAGCGTCGAGTTGATGAGCTTCAGGAGCTTGTCGTTGCCCTTCTTGACACCGATGCCGTACTGCTCACCGGTGGCGAACTCCTTGACGACCTCGAAGTCGGTCTTCTTCTTGGCCCAGTCGAACAGCACGCCGTTGTCGTTGATGCCCGCGGCGACCTGGCCGGTCTCGACCGCGGTCAGCAGCAGACCGAGGTCCTCGAAGGTGACCAGCTCGACGCCCGGCGCGTTCTTCTGCGCGTACTCCATGCCGGTGGTGCCGTTCTGCACCGCGAGCTTCTTGCCGCTCAGCCCGGCGAGGTCCTTGATGCCGGAGCCCTTCTTCGACACGAGCGCCTGGGTGGCGTCGAAGTAGGGGTCGGAGAAGTCGAAGTTCTGCTTGCGCGTGTCGGTGATCGTCATCCCGGCCGCGGCGAGGTCGCACTTGCCCGAGTTCAGGTCGACACCGGACTGGATGCCGTCGAACGGGGTGTCGATGATCTCCTGCGTGACGTTGATCTTCTTCGCGACCAGGTCGACCAGGTCGACGTCGAACCCGATGACCTTGCCGTCCTTTTCGAACTGGAACGGCTCGTAAGGCAGACCGGTGCAGGTCAGCAGCTTGCCGGACTTGATGAGCTGAGGGGCGTCCGCCGCCGCACCCGTCGTGGAGCCCCCGGAGGGCGTGTCCGTCTTCCCGCATCCCGCTGCGGCGACCGCGAGGGCCAGCGCCGGGACCAGGGCGAACACCTTGAGCTTGGATCGAAGCACGGTGTCACTCCTCGTAACTTTGTTCAGGTCGAGTGCACGCATACTGCCACCGTCACCCGGCCATGTGCAGTACAAGTTCGTTTGTCACGCCACCGCAGCCAAGTTGTTGCGTCGCCTTGACCCCGCGCGCAGCATTTGCGCATAGCGGAGTTCGGGACCGAAAGAAGTCCGTTCAGTCGACCCCGTCAGGCCACCCGGCGAGCAATACCGCCACCAACGCCGTCCACCCGGTCTGGTGGGTGGCGCCCAGGCCCTCGCCGGTGTCGCCGTCGAAATACTCACTGAATGTCATGTGCTCCCGCCAGCGCGGGGAGTCGGTCGACTCGATGCGTTTCCCGTCGGCGGGGCGGGCGCCGTCCGGGCCGGGCAGGAACAGCGCGGCGAGCCTGCCCGCCAGGCCGCGGGCCGCCTGACCTGCGGTGACCTGCGTATCCGAACCGGTCGGCACGGGCAGGGTGATGCCACCGCGGTGGAACTCGTCGAGGACGAACAGGGCCTCCACCAGCAGGGCGTTCGTCGGGAACCAGACCGGGCCGCGCCAGTTGGAGTTGCCGCCGAACATCGTGGTGTGGGACTCGCCGGGTTCGTAGTGGATCCGGTGTTCCGAGCCCGCGATGTCGACCACGATCCCGTCGCGGTGGGCGGCGGACAATGACCGGATGCCGTGCGGGCTGAGGAACTCGGCCTCGTCGAACATCCGGGTCAGCACGCGCCGGAGTTTGCCTTCATCCAGCAGCGACAGCAGGGCGCGGCGGCCGTCCTCGTCCTCGCGCCAGGTGAGGAACTGGCCGAACTCGGGCTGGCGGTGCAGCACGTAGTTGAGCCGTTCGGCGAACGCGGGCAGCTCGGTGAACACCCACGGCTCCAGCGACGCCGAGGCCAGTATCGGGATAAGCCCGACCATCGACCGCACCCGGACCGGCCGCGACTGCTCGCCCGCGCGGGCGAGCAGGTCGTAGCAGAAGCCGTCCTGCTCGTCCCAGATCGGCGCCCCGGCCGAGCCGAAGTGGGTCGAGGCCTGCGCGATGGCCAGGAAGTGCTCGACGAACTTGGTCGCCACGTCCTCATACGCCGGGTCGTGCCTGGCCAACTCCAGCGCCATGGTCATCAGGTGCAGGGCGTAGGTGGCCATCCACGAGGTCGCGTCGGACTGCTCGAAGCGCCAGCCGTCGGGCAGCGGCTCGGAGCGGTTGACCGGGCCGATGTTGTCCATGCCGAGGAAGCCGCCCTCGAACAGGTTGTTGCCCTCGGGATCCTTGCGGTTGACCCACCACGAGAAGTTGAGCAGCAGCTTGTGGAACACCCTGGCCAGGAACAGCCGGTCGCCGTGGCCGGTCGCGCGCTGCTCGGCCCGATAGACCTGCAGCGCCGCCCACGCGTGCACCGGCGGGTTGACGTCGCCGAACTCCCACTCGTAGGCGGGCAGCCGACCGTCGGGGTGCATCAGCCACTCGCGGCACAGCAGGAGCAACTGGTCCTTGGCGAAAGCCGGGTCGATCTGGGCGAACGGCACCATCTGGAAGGCCAGGTCCCACGCGGCGAACCAGGGGTACTCCCACTCGTCGGGCATGGACAGCACATCGGCGACGTCCATCTGGGTCCAGTGCCGGTTGCGCGCGTCCGACGCCTTCCGCTCGGCCGGTGCCGGTGGGTGCGCCGGGTCGCCCTCCAACCACTCACGGACCCGGAACCGGTAGTGCTGCTTTGTCCACAGCAGACCCGCGAACGCGCGCCGGGCGACCTGCTTCTCCTGTTCGCTCGCGGCGGGCGCGATGCCGTCGTAGAACGCGTCGGCCTCGGCCTCGCGGTCGGCCATGGTCTTGTGGAAGTTGCCGCTGAACGCGCCGCCGTGGCCGTCGCCGCTGATCAGCCGCAGTCTCACGGTGACCGACTCGCCCGGGGCGACCGCGTCGAACCGGTACCACCCGGCGGCCTTGGTGCCCGGCTGCGATGCGCCGTTGACGAGCTGGCAGGAGTCGGGGTCGCCGTTGACGATGTGGTCGCCGATGCCCGACTTGACGTACCGGCTGGGGTTGGCGTCGCGGCCGAACAGCAGCGCCTCATCGGTCTCGTTGTCGGTGACGAGCAGCCGCGGCGAGCCGTCGAAGTGCAGCGTGTACCGGCCGAGGCTGGAGTGCTCGGCCAGGACCCGCGACCAGCCGTCGACGGTCGAGGCGACCAGCGACGGCTTGCGCGCGTCGCGGCCCCACGACCAGGTGTTGCGGAACCAGACCTGCGGCACCAGGTGCAGCGGCGCCGGGTCGGGGCCGTGGTTGGTCGCGGTGATCTGGACACAGAGGTCCTCGGGACCGGCCTTGGCGTAGGTGACCTCGACGTCGAAGAAGCGGTCCTGGTCGAGCACCCCGGTGTCGGCGAGCTTGGGCTCACGCGCGTCGCGCCCGGCGGCCTTGGCGAGTTCCCGCAGGCGGGCGTAGGGGTAGGCGGCGTGCGGGTAGCGGTAGACGACCTTCATCCACGAATGGGTGGGGGTGCCGTCGACCACCCACCAGTGTTCCTTGACGTCCTCGCCGTGGTTGCCCTCGGCGTTGGCGAGGCCGAAGTAGCGTTCCTTGAGGATCTCGTCCTGGCCGTTCCACAGCGCCACGCTCAGGTTGAGGAACCCGTACCGGTCGCAGATCCCGGCGATCCCGTCCTCACCCCACCGGTAGGCGCGGGAGCGGGCCTGCTCGAACGGGAAGTATCCCCAGGCGTCCCCGTTCGCTGAGTAATCCTCACGGACTGTGCCCCATTGTCTCCCGGCCAGGTAGGGCCCCCAGTGCCGCCAGGGTGAGTGCGCGAACGGTGATTCGGCGAGCCTGTCGTGTTCGTTCATCGCCCACCAGTGTGGACCGGCGCGCGGGATGATGTGAAACGTCCCCGTGACGACCGTGACGTTCGGTAAGGTCGTCACGCGCCAAGAGTGAGAGTCAATCGGGGGCAGCATGTTCGAGGCGGGTGGCGGTGGCGGCGGCGGACTGTCCGCGCACCAGATCTATATCGCGCTGAAAGAGGGGCCCGGCACCCACAGCCTGGAGTCCGCCTACGGCGTGGCCGACACCGAAGCGACTCTCGAAGCCGAGCGCGCCAAGCTCGTGCAGCGGCTCGCCGAGAAGATCGAAGCCGGTTGGGAAGGCCAGGCGGGCGCCGCCGCGTTCGGCGCGGCCAAGCCGCTGGCCGACGTCTCCATCGTCGGGGCCACCAACCTGGAGAAGACCCACATCCTGCTCCAGCAGCAGGCCGACGGCTTCAACCGCGCGTCGTCCCAGGTGCACCCGGTCGCGGAGAACCCGCCGGAGACGAACTGGATCGACGACTGGAGTCCCTGGGACACCGACACCGAGGACGAGGTCAAGCGGCACCAGGAGAAGTCCGAGCACAACATCCGCGTCTACCGCCAGTACGACGACCAGAGCATGTCCAACGAGCAGGAACTGCCGATGGACTACTCGTACCTGACGGATCCGGGCGGCTCGGTCGCGGTCACCCCGCCCGACGGCGGCGGCAAGGAGCCGGTCGACCCCGGCAAGAAGGACCCGTGGACCCCTCCGGGGGGCGACGGCCGGGACGACCGCTACAACCCGCCATCGCTGCCTGACGAGAACAAGCCCAACCCGCCGGACCAGACCAGGCCCCAGCAGGTCGGTCCGCCGCAGGTGACGCTGCCCAACGAGCACCACAACCTGCCGAACCGGCCGGAGATCACCCGGCCGCCGGTCAGCCTGCCGCCGCAGCCGCCGGTCAGCCCGCCGTACCCGCCTGGACCGTTCGGGCCGGGCGGCGGCGGTGGCACGGGCGGCGGCCCCCGCGGTGGTGGACCCGGTGGCGGGCCGCGCGGTGGCCCTGGTGGTCTCGGCGCGACCGGTCCCCGGTCCGGCTTCGGCGGCGGTTCCGGCGCGGAGCACGGTCCTGGCGGCCGGGCGGGCGCTGGTGCGCTCGGCGGTGAGCACGGTCCGGGTGGACGCGGTGCCGCCGGTGGCGCGGGCGCCGGTCGTGGCGGCGCGGGCATGGGCGGCGGCATGGGTGGCGGCGGCGGTCGCGGCCAGGGTGGCGAGGACGAAGAGCACACCCGCGCGTCGTTCCTGCAGGAAGACGACCCGGAGGCGATCTTCGGCACCGACGAGGTCACCGCGCCACCGGTCATCGGGGAGTAAGGGTGAAGGTCGAACTTTCCGTCCACACGCTCTACCGCCTGCTGGAGACGCAGAACCTCGGCGAGCCGCACACCGTCTTCACCGGCGGCGAGCGCTACTACTCGCCGCGGTTCAAGCAGGAGAACGACGCCCAGTTCCGCCGCGAGTTGGAGCGGGCCAAGATCGTCACCCAGCGCGGGATCGACCCCGACTTCCTCGACCTGGTCCAGGTGGTCCAGCGCGCGGGCACCGAGTACTACGGCTGGCTGCGCGACGCCGAAGGCCCCTACACCGTGCTGACCGCCACCGCAGGCAGGCTCGGGGTGCTCGCCGAACGCATCGGCGACCAGGTCACCTTCGAGCGGATCGACGCCGCCCGCGCGCTTGAGTCGTTCGTCTACCGCCTGCCGAACGTGCCCCCGGCGCGCGGCGAGGCGATCTCGGTGCGCATGGCCGACCTGACCCCCGCCAAGCCCGACGGCTACGGCAGGCGCTCGGCCGCCCCGCCACAGGCCCGCAAGCTCGACGAGCTGATGAAACAACCCCGCGTCGGCGGCGCGAAGCTCTACACCGCCAAACGCGACCAGCGCGGCAGGCGCCTGCGCGCCGCGGAGTGGATCACCGCCATCGATCTCCAGGCGGGCCGGTGGGCGATCTACAAGACCGGCCGCGGCGAGACGTCGGTCATGGCGGTCCCCGGCAGCGCGCAGTTCATCGGCAAGCGCTTGCGGGAGCTTCACGAAACCATCGACTGACCCGTTCACGAACGTGTGTCGTGAGCCGTCGCCTCGCGGCGCGACCGAGATCCACACCGACGACCGAGCTTGGTCTGGTGGGGGGCAGGGTCGCGGCGGGTGACCTCGACGGACGCGCAGAACCACCGCCCACCCCCTAGGTGACACTGGCCGAGCGGATCCGGGCGGTCCCGCACCAGGGTCCCGACTTCCAAAACGCGGCCTCAAGCAGTACATCCAGACACGATCGGACCCATAACCTCAGACGGTTCGCACCCCCCTACTAGCCTTGCCCGCGTGGACGGCGATTTCCCCTATGACCGCGTGATCCCCGCCGACCGCCTGCTCGGCTGCCTGGTGGCAGGCGCGGTGGGCGACGCGCTCGGCGGACCGGTCGAGTTTCTCTCCATCGACGAGATCCGGTCGCGGTTCGGCGCGGAGGGCACCACCGGCTACGCCGACGCCTACGGCGGCCGCGGCAAGATCACCGACGACACCCAGATGACGCTGTTCACCCTGGAAGCGATGATCCGCGGCCACGTCGCGCGCCGCCTGCTCTACTTCGAGCAGCACCCGTCGTCGGTCCTGCAGCACGCCTATCAGCGCTGGTATCACACCCAGGGCGTGCCGTGGCACAAGGCGGCGGGCTCCTACGCGATGCAGGCCGAGCCAGACGGCTGGCTGATCGGCGAGCGTGACCTGTTCCACCGCCGCGCCCCCGGCTCGACCGTGCTGCACGCCCTGGAGGGCTTCGCCGCGGGCGCCGATCGGGGAACCCTGTCCAACAAGCTCAACGATTCCAAGGGCTGCGGCGCGGTCATGCGCGCGGCCCCGTGCGCGCTGTGGTCGGAGGACCCGCTCGACGGGTTCGTCATCGCCGCCCAGGCGGGCGCGCTGACCCACGGCCACCCCAGCGGCTACCTGTCGGCGGGTGCCCTGGCGTTCATGGTCCACCGCCTGCTCGACGGCGCCGAGCTGGTCGAGGCGATCGCCGACGTGCGCGCCGAGCTGATCACCTGGGAGGAGTCCACCGAGACCGTCGCCGCGCTCGACGGCGCGGTGCGGCTGGCCGAGCAGGGCAGGCCGACCCCGGAGCAGCTCGCGGGCCTGGGCGGCGGCTGGGTGGGCGAGGAGGCGCTGGCGATCGCGGTGTGTGCGGCGCTGGTGGCCGAGGACCTGGAGGACGGGCTGCTGCTGGCGGTCAACCACTCCGGCGACAGCGACTCGACCGGGTCCCTGTGCGGCAACCTGCTGGGCGCGGTCCACGGAATCGGCGCCATTCCGGCCGACTGGCTCGCGGAGTTGGAACTGCGCGACGTCATCGAGCGTCTAGCCCAAGACGCGCTGATCGAATTCAGCCAGCAGAACTCGCTGGAGAACCCCGACTGGCAGGTGCGGTACCCGGCCTGGTGACGGTAGGTTCCGGCGGTCCGATAGTAGGAACGGGTGACAGCGTGACACAGCCGCGATTCGGTGGGGACGGCTTCCAGACCGAGCAGGAGATGCGGCGCTGGGCGGCCGACATCGAGGCCAAGGCGCAGCGCTACCAGTCGATGCAGGCCGAGGTGGCCACGGTGACGGTCACCGAGGTCTCGCGCGACGACGTGGTGCGAGTGACGGTCGACGCCACGGGCGCGGTCACCGACCTGGTGATCAGCGACAAGAGCCGCGACCTGCCCGGCGCCGAGCTGTCCACGATGGTGCTGACGACGATGCGCCGCGCCCAGTCCAAGATCACCGAGCAGGTCGCCGAGGTCATGGTCCGCACGGTCGGCGACGACGAGCAGACGGTCAACGCGGTGGTCGATTCATATCGGCAGAGATTCCCGGAACCGGAGCCCGATCTTGAGCGTCCGACCGTGAGCACAGTCGAGGAGATGCGACTGGGCGATGTGCCAGAGGACGACGAACAGCCACCCCGCCGACCGCAGCGACCCCGCCCTCCCCATGACGATGACGACGATGAAGACACCTGGGGCGGACCTCCCATCCTGACCTGATCGAAACGGAGTCCCCGCCGTGCCCAACGGATACGGAGTCTTGACCGGCGAGTTAGGCGGTCACGCGAGCAGGCTCGACGCCCTGCACGACCGGCTCGACCAGGCCGTGCAGGCGGCCAACCAGGTCCACCTCGGCGACAGCGCGTACGGCGTGATCTGCCAGTTCTTCGTTCCGGTCGTGCACATGGTCAGCGGCCCGGGCGTCGAGGCGATCCGTCAAGCCACCGAGTCCATGGCCGACTCGGCCCAGGGCGTGCGCGACAGCTCGACCTCGTACGACAACGTCGAGCGGGCCAACACCCAGCCCTTCGCGGGCGGTGCCCAGTGACGAACCCGCTTATCGCCGAACGCAAGGACTCCACGACGGCGGTCACCGGCATCGGCATCGCCGAGTCGGCCGTCGACATCTACAACGGCGTCCAGAACGGCTCCTGGGTCGAGGGCGGCATCGGCGCGCTGGGCGGCGGGCTGGAGGCCCTGTCGCTGGTGCTCGACCCGATCGGCACCCTCGGCCAGTACGCGGTCTCGTGGGTCATCGAACACGTGGCGCCCTTGCGCGACGCGCTGAACTGGCTGGCCGGGGACGCCGACCAGATCGCCGCGTACGCGGCCACGTGGAAGAACGTGTCGCAGGCCGTCGCCGGGGTCGCGGCGGACTATCAGACGGAGATCACCAACGGCACCGCGGGCTGGCAAGGCCCGGCGGCCGACGCCTACCGGACCAACGCCGCCCAACAGGGCGAACACATCACCGCGGCAGGCACCGGCGCCGACACGATCGGCACGGTCGTCGAGGTCGTCGGCGTCCTGGTCGGCGTGGTCCGCGGGATCGTCCGAGACCTGGTCGCCGAATGCATCTCGACGCTGCTGATCCGCTTGCCGCAGTGGCTCGCCGAGTTGGGCCTGACGCTGGGTTTGGCGACCCCGCACGTGGTCGCCTCGGTGGCGGCGCTGGTGGCCAAGTGGGTCGGCCGGGTCACCGACATCATCACCAAGCTCACCCGGTCGCTGGAGAAGCTCCGCCCGATCATGAGCAAGCTGGGCGAGATCTGGGAAGCCGTCAAGCGCGGCCTCCAGCGCCTGCGCACCGCGGGCCGCGGCGCCGACTCCCCGGACGCGCCCGACACGGTCCGCTCCGCCACCCCCACCACCACCCCTTCCGGCGCGGCCACTCCGGACACGCCGTCGAGCGCCACTCCGCCCACGCCGAGCACATCGACCACCCCGTCCGGTGCGGCCACCCCGGACACCCCGTCGACTCCGACGCCCACCACAACACCGTCGGGCACGACCACGCCCAGCGGGGCGACGGACGCGCCGACTCCGCACGTCGACCCGAGCCCGCCCGTCGGCGTCCGCGACTACGACGCCACCGGCAAAACGGTCCCGACCAGCCAACTCCGGCATCCACACGCGAACCTGATCGACGATGACCTGATCACTCAGGCCAGGGCGAACCCGAATCGAGACGCCATCATCAACACCAACGGGGTCCCCGCCGACCACCCAGCCGTCCGCGACCTGATGCCGCCGACGTACGACCCGCACGCGGGCCTCGGCGAAGCCGGGTGGAACCAGCAGTACTGGCCGACGGGCGACACCGGCCGCTATGGCAACCGGATGCTTGAGTGGCCCGACCCCGAGGCGCACCCGCAGGGCTTCGCGACCCCCGAGTCGCGGACGCCCGGTGTCCTGCAGCCCGGCCAGACCATCGACCGCTTCGGCAGCGCGCGCGGCGACTTCGTCTCGCCCGCCGACACGCCGTACCCGCAGCGTGGTCTGCCGCCGGACAACCTCAACAACGGCTACCACCAGTACGAGGTGGTTCGTCCACTGCCGGTGTGGGAGGGTCCGATCGCCCCGGCCATGGGCCAGCCTGGTGGCGGGACGCAGTATGTGCTGCCGCACTCCGTGGTCGATTTGATCAACGCCGGATATCTCAGGGAGATCCCGCTGTGAACCTACAAGCCCTCGGCACCGCCCTGGACGCGATGGGAATCGAACCCAGGGTGGTGGCCCTCGGCGCCCGTGACGAGCAGTGCTGGTGCGTGCTGCCTGACGCGGACGGGGTCTGGGAGGTCTACTGGCTCGAACGCGGCCAGAAGAACCACTTGGTCCGCCTGCCGTCCGAGTCGGACGCGTGTGAGCTGCTGCTCGGCAAACTCGCGTACAGCGAACTGGTGGCGGGCAGGCTTCGCCGCCAGTGACCGCTATCCGCTCGGGCACGTACGCGGTGTTCCGGGGCGAGACGCGCGCGGGCCACTACTCGCCGCGCGCGGACTTCATCTACGCGGGCGACAACAGCGGCTGGGCGCGGAGGCACCCGATCCGGTACCGCGAGCGCCACACCGATTTGCTTCACCCCAGTCGGACGGGTTCACCGTGGTGATCTGGCCGTCCACTGAGGACGAAGCGGTCGCCGAGCAGCTGCGGCTGCGGGATCTCGTCGTCGACCAAGCCCCCGACGGCTTCGCGCCCAAGACCGTGGCCGGGCTCGATGTGCACTACACCGATATCGGCGTCGCCGCCGTCGTGGTGCTCGATCTGGCGACGCTGGAGGTGGTCGATCAAGCCGTGGTCAAGGGCGAGGTCGACTTTCCTTACATCCCCGGCCTCTTCGCCTTCCGCGAGCTGCCATTGCTGCTCCCCGCGCTCGACCGGCTCACCGTTCGGCCGGACGTGCTCGTGTGCGACGGCCAAGGCATCGCTCACCCGCGGCGGTTCGGGCTGGCCTGCCACGCGGGTGTCCTGACCGGCATCCCGTCCATCGGGGTCAGCAAGAGCGCCTTCGGCGGCTACCCCGACCCCGGCCCGAACCGCGGCGACTGGACCCGGATCGAGGACGACCGCTGGCCACTCGGCCGGGCATTGCGCACGCGCGAGGGCGTCAAGCCGGTGTTCGTGTCGGTCGGCCATCGGATCGACATCGGCACCGCCACCGAGTTGGTCCTCCGGCTCACCCCGAAGTACCGCCTCCCGGAGACAACCCGACTGGCGGATCAACTCAGCCGACGCGGGTGACGAGCGTTCCCCGACGGCCCACGAGTGATTCCCAGTCGTCCGGCTTTGTGAGACCTCGCCGTTAACGTGTGTGGCATGGGTCCCCTCCTGAGCACACATCCCGTCAATGTCGAGGGCAGACGGGCCGTCGGCGTGGTCGCGTTGATCGTGTCGCTGCTGTGCCTGTTACTGCTGGCAGGCATGACGGTGTTCGACCTCGGTGGCGTTGAGTACATGGCGCTGTTCGCCCTCTACCCTCTCGCGATCACCGGGCGCGTCGCCGTGGTGATGCTGAGACCCGCCGCCCGAATACCGGAGACCTTCGAGTTGTATGAGGGCGGGATCGCCCAGGTGTTGGGCAGCGAGCGGCGCGCTTGGATGTGGGAGCAGGTGAGAGCGATCGACGTGGTCCAGCATGGACCCATCAACCCCAAGGGTGCAGGCGTCGACTGCCGCATCCGCTTCGACGACGGCGTGATCGTCCGGGTCACGGGATCCACCGCCGACTGCCCCGCCATCCTCGCGGCACTCGGCACGCACTGCATCGAAGCCACCCGTGAAACCCTGCGTCCCCACGGCCTGCGCCGGACAGTCATGGTGCTCGGCACGGTCACATTGGTAGGCGCGGGAGTGGCGACCTGGGCCGTGTTCAAGTCCTACGACACCCTCGACGAGGACGGCAGCTCCCACTTCGGGTTGGCCATGCTCGCGGCCGTGTGCGTGGTGCCCGCGTTTATCAGCGCGATCACGTTGGCGGTGCTCGCCACGACCCGGCGCCGGCGTGCGTGAACACCCCAGCGCCGGGAGTCCGGCGCTCGGGGATCCACGGTCAGGCGTTGGCGTGCGCGTCGAGGATGTGGGCGACGGCCTCGGTGACGCGGGTGGCCTGGGCGATGTCGAGCGACTCGTCCGGGACGTGGATGTTGCTGTCCGGGCCGACCGCGCCGGTGATGACGAACTGGGCGTCGGGGTAGCGCTCGGCGAGCAGGCCCATGAACGGGATCGAGCCGCCCATGCCCATCGTGCGCCAGGGTGCGCCGAACACCGTGTCGCTCGCGGTGTCCAAAGTGGACCGAAGCCACGGGGCGAGCGGGGGCGCGTTCCAGCCGCCCGCGGCCTCCAGGCGGGTCAGCTCGACCTGGGCGCCATCGGGCACGTCGGTGGTGAGGATCGAGCGCACCTCAGCCAGCGCCGCGTCCGCGTCGGCCGTCGGGGGCAGGCGGAAGCTCAGGGTGAGGGTGGTGAACGGGCGCAGGACGTTGCCCGCGTTCTCCGGTTCCGGCAGCCCGGACGCGCCGATGACCGAGAGGGTGGGGCGCCAGCTGCTGTTGAGGACGAGTTCGACCTCGTCGTCCACGACCGGGCGCACGCCCTCGGCGAACGGGATCGCGGAGATGACGGTGCCGGGCGCGGACTCGACGGTCGCGCGGGCCTCGGCGGCGCGGTCGGCGGGGATCTCGACGTTCATCGAGGACAGCTTGATCTCACCGGTCGACGAGTCCTCGACCCGGTCGATCAGCTGCCGCAGGACCCGGAACGAGCTGGTCACGACCCCGCTGACGGTGCCGGAGTGCTGGCCGCCGGTCAGCACCCGCACGGTCGCGGTGACCGATACCAGGCCGCGCAGGGACGTGGTCAGCCAGAGCCGGTCGTAGTCCATGCCGCCCGAGTCGAGGCACACCACCAGCGACACCGCACCCAGGCGCGCGTCGAGGTGTTCGAGGTAGGCGGGCAGGTCGTAGCTGCCGGACTCCTCGCACGTCTCCAGCAGGATCACGCACCGACTGTGCGCGCCACCGCCCGCCCGCACGGCCTCGACAGCGGCCGTCGCGGCATAGCCGGCGTAGCCGTCGTCGGCGGCGCCGCGACCGAAGAGTTTGCCGTCGCGCACGACCGGGGTCCACGGGCCGAGCCCCTCAGCCCAGCCGCCGACCGGGGGCTGCTTGTCGAGGTGGCCGTAGAGCAGGACGGTGCCCGCGTCGACCGTGCCGGGGATGTCGACCAGCAGCAGCGGGGTGCGCTCCGGCAGCCGCACGACCTCGACGGTCGCCCCCGGCAGATTGCGCTTGGTGATCCACGCCCGCAGGTGCTCGACGGCTGCGTCCAGGTTGCCGTTGGCGGCCCAGGCGGCGTCGAAGGAAGGGGAGAGGGCGGGGATGGCCACGAAGTCCTGCAGGCTCGGCAGGATCTCTGCCTGCCAGAGTTGCTGGACGGTCTGCGCCGTTGCTGTCTTGTCCACGCCCCGATACTGCCACCTGGGATGTCCCGGCCGCTGCCCCGGGACATCCACCCCTCGTTTGCCTGTCTACGGAGTTACCGTCCCCGACGGCGTGTCGGCAGCCGCCAAGTCCGCCAACTTGCGCAGTTCATCTCGGAATCCGGCCCAGTCGTCACCGGGCAGGCGCTTCTCGGCTTCGGGGACGAGGTCATCACGCAGCGCCGCGATGATGGTCGCGCGGGCGGGCGGCGGGAAGTCGCCTGCGTCGATGAACTTCAGGTTGTTGTCGTCGATCACCTTCAGTTCCGCCACAGTGTCAGGATCACCGATGTGGTTGATCAGGAACTCGATGACGAAGTTGAACAGCGAGTTGTTGACGACCCAGCGCGCGTCGTCAGTGATCCAGATGTCGCCTGCCATCACATTCCCACAATGAACACTCGGGGGCCGAGCGGCCCGATGAACTCTTGCACCCGCTTGACCTGCTCGGGCGAGAACTGGGAGACGTCAACCGGCACGTAGTAGGACTTGTCCATGTGGTCCACGATCCGCTCTGTGAACTTCTTCCACTGTCGGTCAAGGAACTCCCCCGGAAAGTTACCCACAGCGTCGTAGGTCCTGCCGTCCGGACCGATCCAGTCCGGCCCCGTCTCATCGGGAGACCGGACGAGAGCGGTACGGCGTTTGTCCTCGATCCGACGGGCTGTCTGGGACTCCCCGGGCCGGAACCGCTGGACCGCCGGGTCGTAGCCCAGCCTCCACTCTCTCTCGCTGAGCCCCGCCGAGTCCGGCCCCCGCGACGCCGCCGCAACCGATCCTTCCTCACCGGTGGAGCCCCCAATCTGCCCGATGTGCACGGCCAGGTACTTCTCCGCTCCGACGAGCAGCGCGTGTGCGTGACCGGCGGCGTCTCGCGCCGCTCGGAGCGCGCCGAACGCATCACGGGTCTGTGGATTGCGGCTGCCGAAGGTTGCCCGGCCGAACAACGTCTGCGCCTGTTCGAGACGATCGGCAGCCACGGTCACCTGTTCTCGCATTGACTGCGTCTGCTCGATGACCGCGTTCAGGCTGGCGGCTAGTTCCTCGACTGAGCTCATCGCTACAGGTTCCTCATGTACTGCGCTGCTGCTTCGGTCGCGGCAGATGCGGCCAGGCGAACCTCGGCCACACGTTCGGCCGCCTCGCGCAGCGTGCCCTGCGCGGCTTGGGCCTCCATCTGCGCGGAGACCAGCGTGACGGTTTGTACCGCTGGTTTCCTTGTATCGGTAGGCGAAACGGCTCATCTCATCGTGGCATTTCGCGGAGAGGTAGCGGCTGGTCCAATGATCAGGTGAGCGAGTACCACGGGACCGCGCGCGCCCGAGCGCTGGCGGCGGAACTAAAGCAACTGCGTGAGGATTCGGGCCTGACGACGGTGCAGATCGCCGCGCGGGTGGGGATGTCCGCGCCAGTCCTCAATCGCAGCGAGAACGAGAAGAGGATCCCGAACCCGGAGGAGGTCTCAGCGCTGCTGGTCGTCTACGGCGTAGGTGGCAAGGAACGAAAGCGGCTCATGGACCTGGCCCGCCAGGCCAACTCCGACGACTGGCTGGAGTTCGTCAGCGACGAACCCGACCCAAGCAATATGCCCCTGTCGTTCTTCGAGCAACAAGCCAGCCTCATTTCACATTTCAACCCTCTGATGATCCCAGGCATGTTCCAGACCGCCGCCTACGCGCACGCCGTGATGCGGGACGCCGGACTGGAGCCTGAGGACGCAGAGGCCCGCGTGACCGCGCGGATGAATCGCCAGATGATGTTGCACAAGCCGAATGGCCCGCATTACCTGGCGATCATCGAGGAGGCCGCACTCCGACGCCCGATAGGCGGCAAACCGTTGCTGGCACAACAGATTCGCGGCCTGATGGAGACCGCGAAGCTGCCGACAGTCGAAATCCGTGTGATCCCGGACCGGTGGACCGGATTCGTGCCGCACGGCGCCTTCTCGCTGCTGGAGTTCCGCAAGGCCACGCCATTGGTGTTCATCGAACACCTCACCTTCCGGGGGTTCATCCACCGCCCCGACGACACTCGCCCGCTTCAGGCACTCAGAGATAGGCTGGTGACGATCTCGATGGGCGCCGGGGAGACCGTGGACTTCCTGACCCATGTCGTCGCCGACCTTGAGCGAGGATGACCTGATGGATGGACCGTGGCGGAAGTCGTCGTTCAGCAACAATCAGGATGATTGTGTTGAGGTTGCCTTCCCTGGCCAGGTTGGGCTCAGGGACTCCAAGAACCCCGATGGTGGTCGTCTGATCGTGTCCGTCGAGTCCTGGCGGTGTGCGCTGAGATCGTTTTCAGGTCCGCTCGGGCACTCTCGTCCTTGAGACCGTGGTCTTGACAGTTCCCGCACAAGGCCACGGTCTCACCCATACGCTGCCCCCATGAAGCGCACATGCCTGATCCTCGCCGCAGGCCTCACCCTGGCAGGCTGCGGTGAATCGCCCGTGCCGACCGCCGCTACGACTGTCGGCGGGCTGGCGCTGGCCCTGGCGACCGTCGAGAACAACGACGACTCCCGCACGTACGTCGAGTACGCCGACTTGACCAAGGTCGCCGCGCTTCGGGACAAGGACGCCAGGAAGGCGCGGATGGTGGAGTTCGTCGGCTATTCCGGCATCGGCGACTACCGCATCAAGATCAAGGAAGAGCTCGATCTCGATCTCACGGCGTTCAAAGAGGCGGTGACGGTCGGCAGGCCGCCCACCGCGTCAGCACGGTTCCGGGGCGCCTACGACAACGGCGCGGTCAACGCGAAGCTGAGTGGGCGCAAGGCGACCGAGTCCAAGTCCGGCGACTTCACCGTCTGGCGCACGAACGAGGACGACAAGATCGAGATGGACGGCCCGATGAGCGATGTCGGCCCGCTCAACCAGTTCAACGCGATCCGGACCAGTCCGACCGAGTTCACGCACTCCGCTTCCGGCGCGCGGCTGGGCTGGTTCGACCAGGGCAGCCTGCTCGACGATCCGACGATCAAGACCCTCGCCACCTGCCTGGACGACGTCTCGGCGGCGATCATCCAGGCGGCCGTGGAGCGCAGGCCCGCCGTGGCGGCCGGGGTCCGGATCGGCGACGACACCACCGACATCGTGTGCCTGCGGGCCAAGTCCGAAGAAGACGCGGGCGAACTGCGCAAACAGCTCGAAGCGACCCTCAAAGGCGCCAAAACGGCGTCAGGCACCCCCTGGTCGAAAATTCTGCCAGGGGCCACCGTCGAAACCGTGGGGGACACCGTGCGGATCAGCGCCAAGAGCGAGACGCCCGGGATGGTGTTCTCTGCGCTCAGCCGGGGCGACCTCGACATGTTGGTCAACTTCGAGTGACGCAGCTCACGACCGGACATGAAGGTTCTTCCAGGTCGCGGACCCGACTCTTCTGAGCTGCTGTGACCGCGTGCCCCTTTGAGCCCCTAACGTCGGGAATCCGAGCGTTTTCGCTGATCAGCGGCGCATTCCCGACGGCTAGGGGCCATCCGGGCCTCACCACTGTTGCCCCGAACGTGTCAGGATGTCGGGGAGAACCGTCAGCGCCGACGGTGGCCAACCATCCAGAACCGGGTGGGCGAGGTGACCGGCGGCGCGGCTGCATGCCGTCGCCACGAGCGACTGTGCGGCCCAGACACGAGGAGAACGCACATGTCGTCCCCAGAAACGTGGACGCACCCGGAGCCCCGTGAGGGCCCCGCCGCCACCGCCGCTGCCCCAACAGCAGAGCAGGTGATCGCGGGTTTGCGAGCGACAAGCGAAGGCGGTCCGGAGCTGGTCCAGCTCCTGACCCCCGAGGGTGAACGGGTCGAGAACCCGGAGTTCGACCGCTACGTCGCCGATGTCACCGCCGACGACCTGCGCGGGCTGTACCGCGACATGGTCCTGGTGCGGCGTGCCGACCGGGAAGCCAACGCACTGCAGCGGCAGGGCCAGCTCGGCATCTGGGTCCCGCTGCTCGGCCAGGAGGCCGCGCAGATCGGGTCGGGCCGGGCGATGCGACCCACCGACATGGCGTTCCCGAGCTACCGCGAGCACGGCATCGCGTGGTGCCGGGGGATCCACCCCAAGGAACTCCTGGGCATCTTCCGCGGCACCGACAACGGCAGCTGGGACTCCAACGCCACCCGCTTCCACCCGTACACCATCGTGATCGGCAACCAGGTGCTCAACGCCGCCGGTTACGCGATGGGCCAGCGGTTCGATGGCAAGGTCGGAGACGACGACGGGGAGGCCACCGTGGTCTTCTTCGGCGATGGCGCGACCTCGCAGGGTGACGTGCACGAGGGCTTCGTGTGGGCATCGGTCTACGACGCGCCGCTCGTCTTCTTCTGTCAGAACAACCAGTGGGCGATCTCCGAGCCCACAGAACGCCAGACGCGCCTGCCGCTCTACCAGCGCGCTCGCGGCTACGGCTTCCCCGGCATCCGGGTCGACGGCAACGACGTCCTCGCCACCCTCGCCGTCACCCGGTGGGCGCTCGACGCCTGCCGCCACGGCAACGGGCCGGTCCTCATCGAGGCGTTCACGTATCGGATGGACGCCCACACCACGACCGACGACCCGACGCGCTACCGGCTCTCCGACGAACTCGAGGCCTGGAAGCTCAAGGACCCGATCGAGCGGCTGCGGGTCAACCTGGTCCGCCACCACGACGCCGACCAGGAGTTCTTCGACTCCGTGCAGGCCGACGCCGACGCGCTCGCCGTGGAGCTGCGCGAGTTCTGCTTCAACATGCCCGAACCGCCGGTCGAGCAGATGTTCGACAACGTCTACGCCGAGGCGAGCCCGGTCCTCGACGCGCAGCGCGACGAGTTCCTTTCCTACCACGCAGGCTTCGGAGGTGAGCACTGATGGCCGCACCCGCGATCAACAAGCCCGCTACTGACTCCAGGACCCAGTCGCTGACCCTGGGCAAGGCGCTCAACCTCGGTCTGCGCACCGCGATGGAGGCCGACCCCAAGGTCATCGTCATGGGCGAGGACGTCGGCAAGCTCGGCGGTGTCTTCCGAATTACCGACGGTCTGCAGAAGGACTTCGGCGAGCACCGCGTGCTCGACACCCCGCTGGCCGAGTCCGGCATCATCGGCACCGCGGTCGGCCTGGCCGTGCGCGGCTTCCGGCCGGTCTGCGAGATCCAGTTCGACGGGTTCATCTTCCCCGGCTTCGACCAGATCGTCTCCCAGGTCGCCAAGCTGCACGCGCGCACGCAGGGCCGGGTCAAGGTGCCCATGGTCATCCGCGTGCCGTTCGGCGGCGGCATCGGCGCGGTCGAGCACCACTCCGAGTCCCCCGAGTCGTACTTCGCGCACACCGCGGGCCTCAAGGTCGTCACCTGCTCCAACGCGGTGGACGCCTACTGGATGATCCAGCAAGCCATCCAGTGCGACGACCCGGTGCTGTTCTTCGAGCCCAAGCGCTACTACCACTCGGCCAACATGAAGGCCGACGTCGACACCTCGGCCACGCCAGAGCCGCTGTTCGCTTCGCGCGTGCTGCGCACCGGGACGACCGCGACCGTGGTGGCCTACGGGCCGTCGGTGAAGGTCGCGATGGACGCGGCCACCGCCGCGGCCGAGGAGGGCAAGTCGCTGGAGGTCATCGACCTGCGCACGCTCTCCCCGCTCGACCTGGCCCCGGTCTACGACTCGGTGCGCCGCACCGGTCGGCTGATCGTGGTGTCCGAGTCGCCGTCGGAGGCGTCGCTGACCTCCGAGATCGCGGCCAAGGTGCAGCAGGAGTGCTTCTACTCGCTGGAGGCGCCCGTGCTGCGGGTCAACGGCTTCGACGTGCCGTACCCGCCCGCGAAGCTCGAAGAGCACTTCCTGCCCGACCTCGACCGAGTGCTCGACGCCGTCGACCGCTCGCTGGGGTGGTAGTCGATGCCTGAGTACAAGACTTTCCCGCTGCCCGACACCGCCGAGGGCCTCACCGAGGCCGAGATCCTGTCGTGGCACGTCAAGCCGGGCGACACGGTCACGGTCAACCAGATCATCGTCGAGATCGAGACGGCCAAGGCCGCCGTCGAGCTGCCCTGCCCGTGGGCGGGCGTGGTCACCGAGCTGCACGTCAAGCCCGGCCAGACCGTCGACGTCGGCGCGCCGATCCTGACCATCGACGTCGACCCCGGTGGCGCCGCCAAACCGACCAACGGTTCCACTCCCGCGGCGGCCGCGCCGGTGGAAGAGGAAATGAAGCCGCTGGTCGGCTACGGCTCCAAGACCGTCACCGCCAAGCGGCGCGCGCGCAAGGGCCCGGCCGTCCCCGCGTCGGCCGCGGCCGAGGCGGCACAGAGCACGGTGGCCGCCGCGTTCGAGCACCACCAGGGTCCTGTGCCCGACCCGGAGCCGGTCGTGCCCGACAGCCCGGCCGCGCTGCTCGACCTGCCCGGCGGGTACGTCCCGCTGGCCAAGCCGCCGGTCCGCAAGCTGGCCAAGGACCTCGGCGTCGACATCCGCTCGCTCACCGGCAGCGGTGAGAGCGGCGTGATCACCCGCGCCGACGTCGAGCGCGCCGCGTCCGGACCGGTCGACACCCCGGCCGCCGTGGTAGCCCCGCGCGGCGAGCGGCGGGTGCCGATCAAGGGCGTCCGCAAGGTCACCGCGCAGGCCATGGTCGCCAGCGCCTTCACCGCGCCGCACGTCACCGAGTTCCTGACACTCGACGTCACGCCGATGATGGAGCTGCGGGCGAAGCTGAAGAACCACCCGGAGTTCCGGGGGGTCAAGCTGACCCCGCTGGCGTTCTGCGCCAAGGCCATCGCCATGGCCGTGCGCCGCACGCCGGAGGTCAACTCGTCGTGGGACGAGGCCGCCCAGGAGATCGTCTACAAGGACTACGTGCACCTGGGCATCGCGGCCGCCACGCCGCGCGGCCTGATCGTGCCCAAGATCCGCGACGCCGACACCCTGTCGCTGCGCGAACTCGCCGAGGCGCTCGACCTGCTGACCACGACGGCCCGGGACGGCAAGACCCCGCCCGCCGACATGGTCAACGGCACGATCACGATCACCAACGTCGGCGTCTTCGGCGTCGACACCGGCACCCCGATCATCAACCCAGGAGAGTCCGCGATCCTCGCCTTCGGCGCGATCCGGGACACCCCGTGGGTGGTCGACGGTGAGATCAAGATCCGCAAGGTCTGCCAGCTCGCGCTGAGCTTCGACCACCGCCTGGTCGACGGCCAGCAGGGCTCGGAATTCCTCGCCGACGTCGGCGCGCTGCTCGCCGACCCGGCGCTGGCGATCACGTACTGACCGAGCCGCGAAACCCGCTGTCCCGTTCGCCGGGACAGCGGGTTTTGTCATGGGGGACCAAAACACTGGACTCGCGCGCGGCGACACCCGATGGTCAAGATCGGCTTCGGCGGATGGAGACCTGCGGATGTTTCGACGAACGACTCTCTTGTGTGGTGCGCTGCTACTCCTGCTCGGCTTCGCCACGGCACCTGCGAACGCGACGACAGAAGTCGGTTCACTGTCGGCTCGGTACACGACCGCGGCGGGCTCGCCCGTGACGAACGCCGGGGTCTCGATCTTCGACATGACGCAAACCCTGCGGGGCTGGGGTGTGACCGACGTCGACGGCTGGATCCGCATCACCAACGTCCCGGTCGGCGACTACAAGATCCTGTTCCGCTCCCCGAGTGGTCGCACCCAGTGGGCGACCCAGAAGTCCGACTTCGCCACCGCCGACCCGATCGCCATCCAGGCAGGCGTCGAGACCGTGCACCGCGAGATCTCGCTGCCGACCGGCGGCATCGACCTGACGGTGCGCGACGCACGCACAGCGGAACCGACGGTCGGGGCCTGCCTGTCCACGCTGTCCGGACCGATGCCGATTCGCGGCTGCACCAACGGCGCGGGTCGACTCGTCATCAGCCAGGTCACCGTGGGCACCTACACACTCCTGGTCACACCGCCGCAGGGCTACCTCACCGAGACACTGCACGACGTCGTCGTGTCGGAAGACCACACCACGGCACTGGCCGTGGCGGCGACCAAAGCTGCTCGACTCGCCTTCACCATGCGGGACAAGGCCACCGGCACGCCCGTCAGCGGCGCGTGCGTGACACTGGTCGAGGCAGGCGCGCGGGGCGTCGTCGGGACCGAGTCGATTTGTGCCGACGACCAGGGGCTCGTGCGGTTCGACGGGATGCGGCCAGGTCGCCATCGCGCGTTTGTGCGGGCCACCGACAGTGTGCACGGCAGCCAGTGGGTCGGCGTCCACGGCGGTACGGGCAACATCGACCGGGCCAAGTGGATCGAGGCCGTCGCCGGGCAGACCGCGCATACCGCCGTCGACCTCGACCGCGCGGGAACGATCTCCGGAACGGTCACCGCCGCGCGCGACGGCCGACCGGTCCATGGACTCTGCCCGACCGTCACGCCTGCGGGCCCATCACCCAGCCAACCTGCCGGTGTCACCTGTACCGCGGCTGACGGTCGCTACACGATCAGCGGACTCGGCCCCTACGACTGGCGACCGCAGTTCCCGGACTACACCGGCGCCTACGCGTGGACGTGGTCCGGCGGTGCCGCCCACCGGCTCGACGCCAGGGCAATCACGGTCTATTCAGGACGGAACAGGACTGTTGACGTGCGGCTCGCCGACGCGGGAACCGTCACTGGACGCCTAATCGGCGCGACACGACCGAGCGAGTCCATCGTCGTTCGGGCGTTCAACGACCGTACTGGCGACTACGCGGCGCCGGAGGGTCGGATCCTCCCCGGGCCTGAGTATGTCCTCACCGGCCTGGGCTCGCAGAAGCTCGTGATCACCTATCTCGCGTCGGTGGCACCGGACGTCGCGTGTTCAGGGCCGGTCGAGGTCGAAGCAGGCGGGGTCGCACAGCTCGATCTCGTGGTTCCGACGCCGTGACAAGTGCGGGCCCCTATAGACCGTTTGCGTGATACCCGTCACAGGGCGGCGGGAGTGGCCGATACTGGGGTTGTCGGCTCGATTCCGCACGCTCGAAGGCGGCGCGACATGCCCCACGACCCATATCAGGACCGCAGGCGTCCTCACCAACGCAATGTCGGTGGTTACGGCAACCGCAACGTCGGTGGCAACTACCACGAAGACAACCGCGCCTGGCACCAGAACGTCGACAATCGCCACGGCCGGTACGCCAACCGCGACTACATCGAGAACCGCAACCGCGCCTACTACGAGGGCGACCAGTTCCACGTGGACACCGGTCAGGACATGGGCATCGGCCGGGGCAGCGGACGTGGCATCGGCAGGCTCATCGCCTTCATCGGCATGGTCATCGCCCTGGCCGGGTTCGCCGCGTTCGCCTGGACGATCTTCAGCTTCGGCGCGAGCATCAACGACGGCGGCACGCCGGACCTGTTCAACAAGGAGTTCAACGGCCTTCCAGTCATCCCGATCGCGTTCGGCGCTTTCCTGGCAGGCGGCCTTATCGCGGGTGCCGGGCGATCCATGTCGAAAGCGGCACTGCGCCGCCACGAACAACGCGAGCGGGACCGACGGCGACGGGAGTACTACCGATGAGCCAGCAGAACATCGGCGGCAGCGGCAACATCAACGTCGGCGGCAACTACCACCAGGACAACCGCACCTGGCACCAGAACGTCGACAACCGCGGCGGCGTGTACGCGGGCCGCGACATGGTCGTGCAGGTCCCGCCAGAACTGCTGCGCGACCTCGACCACCTGAGCGGCCTGCTCGGGAAACTGCGACTCAGCGAGCAAGAGCGCTCGGCGGCGGCGTCCGCGCTCGGCCAGGCCCGGCAGGCGGCCGACCAAGCCGATCCGGAAGGCGTGGGGAATCACCTGCACCGGTTCACCCGGGCTCTGGTCAACGCGGGCGCCGTGGCCCAGGCAGGCACCTCGCTGACCGACGCCATCGGCCGCATCGCCACCTGGCTGGGCCCGGTCGGCGCGGCGGTGCTGGCGTTGCTCTGAGCCTGGGCCGAGTCAGGCCTTGGGCAGGTCGAAGTAGGAGATCAGGGTGGCCGCGAAGGCGATGTCGCCCTTGACCTTCACCTTCGCCGACAGGAACAGCATCGGCAGGCTCACCGTGCCCGCGACCGCACGCAGGAAGTCGGCGGGGGCGATGGTGACGGTGACCCTGGCGTCGGCGGTGGGGTGGTCGGCGGACTCGCACGTGCCGTTGTCGATCACGGTCTCGAACCGGTCGAAGCCGCCATCGCCCGCGCCGCCGGTGAACCGCCAGTGGATGACGGCCTGGAGATTGGCGGCGCGGTCGCGGTCGAGGTGGGTGGTCATCCGGCTGAAGACCTCCTCGAACACCACCTGACGCAGTCGTGGCTGCTCCATCAGCGCTTCGAGGTGGTCGCGGGAGCAGCGGCCGAGGAAGCGGATGAACACCTGCGTGCTCATTCCCGCGAACTCCAGGCCGGTGCCCGACGAGCCGAGGATGTCGAGCACCTCGATCAGCCGGACGAACTGCGCCGGGGTCAGCTTGGCCGGGTCGATCGCCTCGGCGAAGCCGTCGAGGTCGTGGATGGTGCGCGGCTCGATCCGGTGCCACTTCTGCTTGCGCCGCCACGACCGCTTCCGTCTTTCGGGCATGGCTGCAGTCTGCCCCGTCAAGCGCGTGGGAGGTCGAACAGGCCGGTCAGACCCGCCGCGAAGGCCAGGTCACCGCGGACCTTGAGCTTGCCGGTCATGAACAGCACCGGGGCCGAGGCGTTGTTGGTGATCAGCTTGAGGAAGTCAACCGGGGACACCGTGATGGTGGCTCGCGGCTGGCCTTCCAGGTCCCGGTTAACGGAACAGACCCCGTTTTCGATCAAGGTCTCGTAGCGGTCGTAGCCACCTTCGCCCGCGCCTCCGGTCAGCCGCCAGTGCACGACGGCGTGCAGGCCGCCGGTGCGGTCCTGGCGCAGGTGGGTGCCCATCCTGCGGTAGACCTCGTCGAGCACCTGCGCCCGCAGCGCGGGGTCGACCATGATCGACTGGAGCTGGTCCTTGGAGGCGTCGGTGATGATCTTGGCGAAGGTGACGGCGGCCAGCTTGGACAGCGCGAGGTCAGCGCCTTCGGCGGCGAGTCGCGCGAACGCGCGCAGCATCGTGGACAGGCCAGTGCGCCCGAGTTTCCTCGGATCGATCGCCCGCCCGATAGCATCGACATCTATGTCCATCGTGGCCGCTTCCTCGATGGTCAACCGATCAAGCAGCTCCACCAACTCCCGCGGCTTCAGCGCGTCGAGCGTCCGGCGGGTCTCGGTCATCGGGTCAGCCCTCCTTACCTACTGACGAGTAGGCTACGGGCGAGTAGATTTACGTGCAAGTAGGAATTGGAGGCCATCGGGTGAGCGTCGAAGAAGAGCGCAAACCGGCGCGGGTGAAACGTCTGCCCCGCGAGGTCCGCGAGCGCCAAATCCTCGACGCCGCCGTGCGGGTCTTCTCCCAATACGGCTACCACAACGCGTCGATGGACGAGATCTCCGAGGTCGCCGGGGTCTCCAAGCCGATGATCTACGCCTACCTCGGCCACAAGGAAGACCTGTTCGCCGCCTGCATCCGGCGCGAGGCCACCCTGCTGATGGAGGCCATCGCGGCCGGGGTCAGCAGCGACCTGGCCCCCGACATGCAGCTGTGGCACGGCCTGCGCGCCTTCTTCCAGTTCGTCGGCGAACAGAAGCAGAGCTGGCGGGTCCTGCACCGCCAGGCCACCTCCCAGGGCGGCCCGTTCAGCGAGGAACTCCTGGCCATGCGCGGCCGCGCGATCAACCTGGTCGACGCCCTCCTGGTCCGCTCAGCCACCACCCGCGGCGAGTCCCCAGCCAAGTCGACCGAGGCCATGGCCGCCGCATTGGTAGGCGCCAGCGAGTCCCTGGCCGACTGGTGGCTCGACCACCCGGAGGTCCCGGACACGACCGTGGCGTCGTGGCTGATGAACCTGGTCTGGATGGGCTTCGGCGACCTGGTCACCGGCACGATCTGGACACCGACCCCCAAATGAGTGCGCAGATTCGCCCGGTTGGGTAACGACTGCACCCACTCGCTTGACACGTGCGAAAATCGCACGACCATAGGGGTATGGAATGGTCGGCTGTTGGTGAACGAGTACGGGAGGCCCGGCTGGCGGCAGGCCTGTCGCAGGAGCGGCTCGCCCAGCTCGTCCAGCTCGAGCGAACGAAGATCGCGAAGATCGAGTCAGGCGATCGGCATATCGACGCGCTCGAACTCGTCCGCCTGTCGGAGGCGCTCAAGGTTCCGATGAGCCACTTCCTTTCCGCCAGACCGCAGGTCGTATCCCGACGCGCCCAGATCGTCGAAGACACCGACAGCGAGGCAGCTCGCGAGTCGTACCGGATCGAAGCCGCTCTGCTCGCCTGGCTGCGCGAGGTTCGGCAGTTGGAGAACCTCGGGGTATTCACAGCACCCGCCGCCATGTCGTACCAGGATGGCGCCGCCGACGCGGAAGCTGCCCGAAAGGCGGCACTCTGGCTCCGAGATCAACTCGGTCTTTCGAACCGTCCAATTGAAACTCTGATGTCCGTGTGTGAGGCGGCAGGTCAGCTCCTGCTTGTCGACAACATCCCGGGAGACGGCGCGTCGCTCATCGATGGCGACACCGCTGTCGCCATCATCAGCGGAAAAGCCGACCCCGGACGCCGTCGCGCCACGGCCGCACATGAACTCGGGCATTTCATCCTGGGTGATGAATACTCCAGCGACCTTGGCGTGGCGGTGTCCAGAGCTGAGCGCGAAGGCATTGTGGACGCTTTCGCATCCGAACTGCTGCTCCCCACGCAGGTCATTTCCGAGAAATGCCGGACGAACAGCCGGGATGACCTCGTCATCATGGCTGCGCGCTACCGCACCTCCTGGTCACTCGCGGTCCGCCAAGCAGCCCACGCGGGAGTCATCGGCGACCAACACGTGCACAAATGGTGCGCGGTCGCTCCTACACAAGCGGAACTGAAGGACGCGGTCGGCTGGGCACCCCAGGCCGATCTCAACAGTGTCCGGGTCCCGCCCAAATACGCGCACGCCGTAATCAACGCATGGCGAGCGGCCTACATCACGGCTGACCGCGCCGTCGAACTCATGCACGGACAGATCCGGCTCAGCGACTTACCGACGGTCGCTGGCAAGGAGCCCGAGCCGTGACGGCCCCATCGAGCAAGTTCGTCCTGGACGCGATGTGCCTGAATCACTTCGCGCGGATCGACCGGCTCGACGTCCTTCGCGATCTGCTCGTCGCGGACCAGTGCTACACGACGTACGTAGTGTTGAACGAGATCAAAGATGGGGTTCATACTCACCCACTCCTCGCAAGCGCCCTGGAAATGGACTGGGTGAGGCCCAGGCGTCTCGACTCGATTTCCGAGCTGGACTGCTTCGCGAAGTGGATCGAACGAGTCGGCGCCGCGCGAAGGAACCAGGGCGAAGCGAGCGTGTTCGCGGCCGCCGAACTATTGGGCGGGATCGCCATCACTGATGACGGCGACGCCCGGAAGGTCGCGAGCAAGTTCGGACTCGCGGTCCACGGAACCATCTGGCTGCTGGCACGCGCCTGCAACGACAGCAAACTCACGCCGGTGGCCGCCGGAAACCTGGTCGATATGCTTCAAGCGTCGGGAATGCGACTCCCCTGTACCGGTGCGGAGTTTCCAAGCTGGTGTCATGAACGCGGTTTGATCCAGCTCTCACCTGAATAACCAGGGCCTTGAGCCTAGCCCGACGGCCACCGGATCGGGTGACCGTCAGGCTGGCGTCACAGCGGGGTGATGATCCCGTCAACGTGCGGCTGCGGCTTCCGCGCGTTGATCAGATCGAACTTCCACCCACCACCCTGCTCCCGAGCCACAAACCCCACCTTGGCAGGCAACAGCACCGGCAACTTGAACCGGACATCCACCGAATACGCCGAAGGCAGCCGCCCCTCAAACGCGGCCAAACACCGAGCCTTCGTCCACATGCCATGCGCGATAGCCCGAGGAAACCCGAACAACTTGGCCGTCAACGCATGCATATGGATCGGGTTGCGATCACCCGAGACCTCCGCATACCGCCGCCCGATATCGTCCGGAACCTTCCAGAACGACGTCGGCTCAGGCAGTTCAGCCCGCTCGCCCGACTCCGCCTCACCAGACCCGCCACCACGCCGCAGATAAGTGCTGACGTCGTGCCAGATCACTTCACCATCGACAGAGGCCTCGCTGACCATGTCGAACTGACGCCCTTTCGGATGCGCACGCAGATTCTCCACATGCACCCGAAGATCGAACTTCTCGTCCACCCGCAAAGCCCGAGTCTGCGTGATCCGGTTCGCCACATGCACCGAACCGACCAGCGGAAAAGGGAAATCGCCGTCGGTCATCAGCTTGACCTGCATAGGAAAGGTCAACATGTGCGGATACGTGGCAGGCAGCTCATCAGTCAGCCGGAATTCACACACCCGGTTGTAGGCAGCCAGATGCTCCGGATCCACCGCGACACCGGACCGCACATAATCGCGGTCCGGCAGCGCGCCGCCCTTCTTGGTGAAGCCCGCGAGGACCGCCTTGGGGAACAGCAGCCCCAGGTTCGGCGACTCCTTGAGCTCCATCACGCCCCCAGCAGGCTCTGGCCGCAGACCCGGACCACGTTGCCGTTGACCGCGCCCGAGGCCGGGCTGGCGTACCAGGCGATGGTCTCGGCGACGTCGACCGGGAGACCGCCCTGCGACATCGAGTTCATCCGACGGCCGGCCTCGCGGATGAACAGCGGGACCGCGGCGGTCATCTTGGTCTCGATGAAGCCGGGGGCGACCGCGTTGATCGTGATGCCCTTGGCCGCGTACTCGTCGGCGTAGGCGTTGACCATGCCGATGACCCCGGCCTTGCTGGTGCCGTAGTTGGTCTGGCCCAGGTTGCCCGCGATACCCGCGATCGACGAAACCCCGATGATGCGCCCGCCCTCGCGGAGCGCACCTTCAGACAACAGCACCTCGTTGACCTTGAGCTGGCTGGTCAGGTTGACCGCGAGGACCGAGTCCCACGCGCCGTCCTTCATGTTGGCCAGCGTCTTGTCGCGGGTGATGCCCGCGTTGTGGACCACGATGTCGACGCCGCCGTGGCGGGTCTTGAGGTGCTCGACCAGCTTGGCTGGGGCGTCGGCGGCGGTGATGTCGAGCTGGAAGGTCGACCCGCCGACCCGGTTGGCGACCTTGGCCAGGTCGGCGCCCTGGGCGGGGATGTCGAGGGCGATCACGTGCGCACCGTCGCGGGCGAGCACGTCGGCGATGGCCGCGCCGATGCCGCGGGAGGCGCCGGTGACCAGCGCGATCTTGCCCGCCAGCGGGGCGGTCCAGTTCTCCGGCTCGCTGACGTCGCCGCCGTGCGTGCCGATCCGGATGACCTGGCCGTCGACGTAGGCGGACTTGCCCGACAGCAGGAAGCGCAGGGTCGACTCGACCTTGTCCTCGGCGCCCGGCTGGACGTAGACCAGCTGCGACGTCGCGCCGCGCTTGAGTTCCTTGCCCAATGACCGGGTGAAACCCTCGAGCGCGCGCTGGGCGATCAGCTCGCCCTGGTCCTTCGCGGCCTCGGGCGGGGTGCCGAGCACGACAATCCGACCCGACGACGCGACCGAGCGCATCACCGGGTGGAAGAACTCATAGAGCCCGCGCAGCTGCTCCGGGCTCGCGATCCCGGTCGCGTCGAACACGAGCGCGCCGTACTTCTGGGTGTCGGTCCCGGCCGAGGTCAGCACCTCGATCCCGGCGGACTTCAGCACCTGGCCGAGCCCGTCGGCCAGCCTTCCGGTGCCCCCGACCAGCGCGGGGCCGGTCAGGGCGGGCTCGCCCGGCTGGTACCGCCGCAGCGGCTCGGGGTTCGGCAGTCCGAGACGCTTCACGAGAAGCCGTCCGACGCCGGAAGTGCTGAACTGTTGGTAGCGGTCAGTCATTCGTTGCGCCTCCCTACTCGCTAGTAATCCTACTCATGAGTAGGTTAGAATGCTACCGCAGATGTAAATCCGTGCTCAGGAGGATGAGATGGCCCCTACTCGCGTACGCCGCGTCGCGGTCGTCGGCGGGAACCGGATTCCGTTCGCCCGGTCCAACGGGCCTTACGCCCGAGCGTCGAACCAGGACATGTTCACCGCCGCGCTGGACGGGCTCGTGGCCCGGTTCAGCCTGCAGGACGTCCGCGTCGGTGAGGTCGCCGCGGGCGCCGTCCTCAAGCACAGCCGCGACTTCAACCTCGCCCGCGAGTGCGTGCTTGGCAGCAAGCTCTCGCCCGAGACGCCCGCCTACGACGTGCAGCAGGCCTGTGGCACGGGTCTGCAGGCGATCATGCAGGTGGCCAACAAGATCGCGCTCGGCCAGATCGACTCGGCCATCGCCGGCGGTGTCGACACCACCAGCGACGCGCCGCTGGCGCTCAACGACGATCTCCGGCGCATCCTGATCGCGCTCAACAACGCCAAGACCGTCGGGCAGCGGCTCGCGCTGGCGGCCAAGCTGCGGCCCAGCCACCTGGCGCCGGAGCGCCCGGAGAACTCCGAGCCGCGCACCGGGCTGTCGATGGGCGGCCACGCCGCGCTGACGGCCAAGGAGTGGGGGATCACCCGCGAGGCGCAGGACGAGCTGGCGGCTTCGAGCCACCAGAAGCTCGCCGCCGCCTACGATCGCGGGTTCTTCGACGACCTGGTCACCCCGTTCCAGGGCCTCGCGCGCGACCAGAACCTGCGGCCGGACTCGTCGGCGGAGAAGCTGGCCAAGCTCAAGCCCGCGTTCGGCGGCCCCGACGGCACCATGACCGCGGGCAACTCCACCCCGCTCACCGACGGCGCGTCCGCGGTGCTGCTGGCCTCGGAGCAGTGGGCCAAGGAGCGCAAGCTGCCGGTCCTGGCGTACCTGACCTTCCACGAGACGGCGGCCGTCGACTACGTCCACGGCGGCGAGGGCCTGCTCATGGCGCCCGCCTACGCGGTGCCGCGGATGCTGGCGCGGGCCGGGCTGACGCTGCAGGAGTTCGACTTCTACGAGATCCACGAGGCGTTCGCGTCGCAGGTGCTCGCCACGCTGGCCGCGTGGGAGGACGTCGCGTTCGCCAAGGAGAAGCTCGGCCTGACCGAGCCGCTGGGCTCGATCGACCGGGCGAAGCTCAACGTCAACGGCTCCTCGCTGGCCGCGGGCCACCCGTTCGCCGCGACCGGCGGCCGGATCGTGGCGACGCTGGCCAAGCTGCTCGACGAGAAGGGCTCGGGCCGCGGCCTGATCTCGATCTGCGCGGCGGGTGGCCAGGGCGTCACGGCCATCCTGGAGAAGTAAGTACGGTCCTCTACGGCTCTCTAGTCTTCGGACTAGAGAGCCGTAGTCGTTTCTACGGTCGACACGCCGTAGGGGATTCTCGCCAAATATCGGGCTGACACTAGAGACGCCGATACCGTCGGATGATGGACCCGGTCCGCAACCCGTTCGCCCCCGGCGCAGGCCAGCGCCCGCCGGAACTCGCAGGCCGCGAGAAGGAGTTACAGGCCTTCGAGGTGGTCCTGGAGCGGGTCGCGCGGGGCCGCCCGGAACGAAGCCTGGTCCTCACCGGCCTGCGCGGCGTCGGCAAGACGGTCCTACTGGGCGAGCTGCGCTCGATGGCCGTCCGCCGCGGCTGGGGCGCGGGCAAGATCGAGGCCCGCCCGGACGCCGACCTGCGCCGCCCCCTGTCGGCCGCGTTGCACCGCGCAGTGCGTGACCTGGCCGTGCGCCACCGCGCGCCGGACCGGGTGGAGCAGGTGCTTGGCGTGCTCAAGGCGTTCGCGCTGCGCGCCAGCCCGGACAACGCCAAGCTCCGCGAACGCTGGCAGCCGGGCATCGACGTGCCCGCCACCACCGGCCGCGCGGACTCCGGCGACATCGAGATCGACCTGGTCGAACTGTTCACCGACGTCGCCGAACTCGCCCAGGACGTCGGCACCGGCGTTGCCGTCCTCATCGACGAGATGCAGGACATCGGCGCCGACGACATCTCCGCACTGTGCGCCGCCTGCCACGAACTGTCCCAGTCGGGCGCCCCGTTGGTGGTCGTGGGCGCGGGACTGCCGCACCTGCCCGCGGTGCTGTCGGCGAGCAAGTCCTACTCCGAGCGCCTGTTCCGCTACGTCCGGATCGATCGCCTGGACCGAGCCGACGCCGACCAGGCCGTGCTGGCACCGGTCGACCGCGAGGAAGCCGGGATCACGCCCGCCGCCCTGGACGCGCTCTTCGAACGATCGGGCGGCTACCCGTATTTCATCCAGGCCTACGGCAAAGCCGCCTGGGACGCGGCCCCGGACGATCCGATCACCGTCGAAGACGTCGCGGTGGCGGCCCCCGAGGCGGAAGCGGAACTGGCGGTCGGCTTCTTCGGCTCGCGGTACGAACGAGCGACCCCTGCGGAGCGGGAGTACCTGCGGGCGATGGCGGAGCTGACGGAGGGAAAGGACGAGGGCGCGGGCACGTCGGACGTGGCCGTCTACTTGGGACGCAAGCCGTCGTCGCTGTCGCCCGCGCGGGACTCGCTGATCAAGAAAGGTCTGATCTACTCGGCGGAACGGGGCAGGATCGCGTTCACGGTGCCCCACTTCGGCCGGTACTTGCTGGGGATGGACGAATAAGCAGCCCGGCGATCCGTGCGCATCGGGCCGGCGTCGTCCAGGATCTCGCCGCCGCCATCCGAGCCCTAGTCGGCCAGGGCCCGCCCATACGGGCGGCGGCGAGGGCCGGGGAGTCCGGGGCAAGGTACCGGCAAGTCAATTCAAGGAGGAGCGATGCGGTCGTGGTGGGGCTGGGGAACGGTCGAGGACGCCGTCACCGACGCGGAGGCCGTTGACCTGGTCACCCGGGTCCGCGCGGTGCTTCCAGAACACGACTTCACCGACCACGCGCCACCCGCGCCGGAGGACCTCGGGATAGCGCCCTCTCGGGTGACGCCCCCGCCTCGCTGGCCGAGCTGTGTTCGGATGACGTGGTCGACCGGGCCGCGCACGCACACGGGAAGGCGTTCCGGGATGTCGTGCGGAACCTGCACGGGCGGCTCGACCACGTGCCGGACCTGGTCGCACGGCCCGGGTCCGAGCAGGACGTGATCGACATCCTCGACTGGTGCACCAGGGCTGAGATTCCGGTGATCCCGTTCGGTGGCGGCAGTTCGGTGGTCGGTGGGGTCGAGCCACGGTTCGACGGACCCGCGGTGACCATGGATCTCTCCCGGCTCGACCAGGTGCTGGACATCGACCGAACCAGCCGGGCCGCGCGGGTGCAGGCCGGGGTGTTCGGCCCGCACCTTGAGGACCAACTGCGCCCGCACGACCTCACCCTGCGCCACTTCCCGCAATCGTTCGCCTTCTCCACTCTCGGGGGCTGGCTGGCGACGCGCGCGGGTGGGCACTTCGCCACGCTCTACACGCACATCGATGACCTGACCGAGTCGCTGCGGGTGGTCACGCCGGTGGGTGTCAGCGAGTCGCGGCGGCTGCCGGGGTCGGGGGCGGGACCGTCGCCGGACCGGCTGTTCCTCGGGTCGGAGGGGACACTCGGGGTGATCACCGAGGCGTGGGTGCGACTCCAGGACCGGCCGAAATGGCAGCTGACGGCCTCGGTCACCTTCCAGGACTACGCCGACGCCGTCGCCGCCACCCGGACCATCGCGCAGGCCGGGCTGTATCCGACCAACTGCAGGCTGCTCGACCCGACCGAGGCCTACCTCAACGCAGGCGCGGCCGGGTCGGTCCTGATCTTGGGGTTCGAGTCGGCCGACCACCCGGTCACCACGGCCCTCGACCGGGCGCTGGAGATCGCGGCCGACCACGGCGGCGTGATCGGGGAGCGCAAGGAGCGGACCTGGCGGTCGTCGTTCCTGCGCATGCCTTATCAGCGCGACGCGCTCGCGCGGCGAAGCATGATCGTGGAGACGTTCGAGACCGCGTGCACGTGGGACCGCTTCGACGCCTTCCACAGTGCTGTGACGGCGGCGGCGCAGGACGCGATCGAGCGGGTCTGCGGGATCGGCGTCGTGAGCTGCCGGTTCACCCACGTCTACCCGGACGGCCCGGCGCCGTACTACGGGATCTACGCGCCCGGCCGCTGGGGAAGCACGGTCGAACAGTGGGACGAGATCAAGGCGGCGGTGTCCGAGGCGATCATCGCCAACGGTGGAACCATTACCCACCATCACGCGGTCGGGCGGGACCATCAGCCGTCGTATGAGAAGCAGCGGCCGGACGTCTTCGCACTGGCACTCACGGCGGCGAAGGCGGCACTGGACCCGGCAGGAATCCTGAACCCGGGCGTCTTGCTGCGGAAATAAGGAAACCCCGTAGTGCTGCCAGGTCGGGGGTCCGCCAGCACTACGGGGTCAACCGGAACATCGTGGTTCGTCCCGGTCGTGTTACACGGGACCAAACTGTGCCCTGCATCACAATTTGGCCCGTGTATTTGACGTCTTAGCGCCAGGTGACGCTCTGCAGCTGAGCCAGGGTGATCAGTTCGTGCCGCATCGAGGGGGTCGCGGCGGTTTCGATGGCGTGGGACACCGCCTTGCGAGTACGGGCCTCGACTCGGCGGGCGCGGATCTTCGCAGCGATGTTCATGGTGTTGCCATCCCCTTCAGGAAGTCGTTTGCCTGTCTGGCTGACCGGCATGACTCAAGTATGCACCTCCGCCCCGGCAAATGCACGCGATTGTCCGGTGAACTGGCGCACATCCCGGCGAATCATCGGTCAACAGCACCTAAATTCCGGCGGCTGTCCGGCCTGCGCTGTGATCCGGCGGACACGGAGGTAACGCCGAAAAGGCCGTCGGCGATGACCGCTAGGTCAATATAGGTTGATCTAGCAGATTCGCTATATAGCAGAAGACAAGCGCAGATCCGCCGCTCCTTCATACTTCTCCTGTGGCATACCTGGGCATCGATGTCGGCGGGACGAAGATCGCCGCCGGAGTGGTCGACAGCGAGGGCACCGTCCTCGACCGGCTGCAAGTCCCCACCCCGGAGGGCACCGCCGACGCGGTGTTCGCCGCGATCACCGAGTGCGTGCGCCAACTCGACACCGCTGTCGACGGCGTTGGCGTGGCCAGCGCCGGGCCGGTCGACCTGCGGGCGGGCACCGTCTCGCCGGTCAACATCGCCGAGTGGCGCGGGTTCCCGTTGCGCGACCGGGTGGCCGAGCTGTTCCCCCACATTCCCGTCGAGCTCGCGGGCGACGGCGTCTGCATGGCGCTGGGGGAGCACTGGACCGGGGCCGGGCAGGGCGTGGCCGACCTGCTCGGGCTGGTCGTGTCGACCGGCGTCGGCGGCGGCCTGGTGCTCGGCGGGCGCGGATATCCCGGCCGGACCGGGAACGCGGGCCACATCGGACACATGGCCGTGGCGACCGAGCCCGCCTGCCCCTGCGGCGGACTCGGCTGCGTCGAGGTGCGGGCCAGCGGGCCGAACATCGTCGCCTGGGCGAAGGCGCAGGGCTGGGCCGCGCCCGCCGACGCCGATGGGAAGGCGCTCGCGGACGGGGCGCGGGCGGGCGACGAGATCGCGCTCGCGGCGTTCGCGCGCAGTGGGCAGGCCGTCGGGATGGCGATCGCGGCCGCGGCGGTGTTGTTCGACCTGGAACTCGCCATCGTCGGCGGCGGGCTCGCGCAGGCGGGCGACCTGCTGTTCGACCCGATCCGGGCGGCCGTGGCCACGCACGCCAAGCTCAGCTATGTCAGCGACCTGCGCGTCGTGGCGGCCGAGCACACCAAGGACGCGGGCATCGTCGGGGCGGCCTCGCTGGTGGCCCGACCTGCGACAACGCCGACGCCACCCGAATAGGCCAACAGACGAGCAGCCGGTTGCACCCGGTCAGCGAATTCACTCGATTGGTCATCGGGGTCGAGCGACTTCCGTTCGGCGCTGACCACGCTCCGCTCATCGTCTACTTGAAAGTAAGAGCCGGATCTTGGGCCGAATGGCGGCAGAATCGACGGCGACCGAGACAGATCTAAGGAGTTTGTCGCTTTGGCCGTGAGAGGACCAGAGAGCAGGCGCCGCCGCGCGGTGCACCTGCGGAATGTCCCGCCCAAGAACCCGCCCACCGTTCCCGCGCCACGCTCGGCCGGGTCGACGAAACAGGCACCCACCAGAGCCTTGTCCCTGGGCGAGCGGTTCATGCTCGCCGCGGAGCGGGCGCTGGGCGGTCTGGCGCCGACACTGCACCTCGCCCTGGCGATAGTGGCCGTGGCCGTGGTCGGCTTGATCGTCCTCGCGTTCACCGTGGGGATCGTGCCCGCCATACTGGGCGGGCTGGTGCTGCTGGCGGTCATCGGCCGCCCGAGGTGAGGTTGTGCGGGCCTGCGGGCCCGCACACCTCCCGACCTCAGTGCGCGGCGACCTTCTTGACCCTCTTGTCGCCCTCGTCGACGTGGTAGTCGCCGGGGTTGGTCTCGTCAGTGCCGTTGAACGTGCGCAGCCGCCGGGCCACGATCGTCACCACGACCGCGACCAACAGGTTCAGCGCCAACGCGAGTATGCCGACGTAGATCTGCAGCGCGGAGCCCGCGAACGGGTGCCAGCCGAAGACGCTCAGATCGTTGAGCTTGAGCGCCGAGGCCCCGAAGTGCGCCCGCCTGCCGTCCGCGCTCGGGATGTTGTAGAGCATCGACAACCCCCACGCCATGCCCGCGAACCAGCCCGCGATCAGGCCGTGGAGGTGGAACCAGCGCGTGTAGAGCGCGATGGCCACCGCTGGCAGCGTCTGCAGGATCATCACCCCGCCGATGAGCTGCAGGTCGATGGAGAACTGCGGGTCGATGAACAGGATGAACGCGACCGCGCCGAACTTGACCACCAGCGACGCGAGCTTGGCCTGCTTGGCTTCCTGCGCCGAGGTGGCGTCCTTGTGGATGAACTCCTTGTAGACGTTGCGGGTCCACAGGTTCGCCGCGGCGATCGACATGATCGCGGCGGGCACGAGCGCGCCGATGCCGATGGCGGCGAAGGCGATGCCCGCGAACCACGACGGGAACATCTGCTCGAACAGGTTGGGCACGATGGTATTCGTGTCCGGGTTGCCGGTGGCCTGGTTGACCAGCGGTTTCGTCCCGGCCGCGATCGCCATGAAGCCCAGCAGCGCGAGCAAGCCGAGCAGCAGCGAGTACGCGGGCAGCGCTGACATGTTCCGCTTGATCACCGTGCGCCCGCGCGAGGCGAGCACGCCGGTGATCGAGTGCGGGTAGAGGAACAGTGCCAGCGCCGAACCCAGGGCCAGCGTCGCGTACTGGAGTTGGTTGTTGCCGTTGAGCAGCAAGCCGTCGCCCGCCGCAGGGGTGGCCTTGAACTTCGCGTCGGCCGCGCCGAAGATCTCGCTCCAGCCGCCGAGCTTGATCGGCAGGTAGATCACCGCGACGATGATCACCACGTAGATCAGGATGTCCTTGACGAACGCGATCAGCGCGGGCGCGCGCAGGCCGGACTGATACGTGTAGACCGCCAGGATCACGAACGCGATCAGCAGCGGCAGATGCCCGACGATCCCGGAGCCGTTGAACCCGAGCGTGCGCAGCACCGCCTCCAAGCCCACCAGTTGTAGCGCGATATACGGCATCGTCGCCACGATCCCGGTGATCGCCACCAGCAGCGCCAGCCACGACGAGCCGTAGCGGCCTCGAACGAAGTCCGCCGGAGTCACGTATCCGTGCACCCGCGACACCGACCACATGCGCAGCAGCGGCATGAAGACGATCGGGTAGACGATCACCGTGTAGGGCAGCGCGAAGAACCCGGCCGCGCCCGCGCTGAACATCAGCGCCGGGACCGCGACGAAGGTGTAGGCGGTGTAGAGGTCGCCGCCGATGAGGAACCAGGTGATCCACGAGCCGAACTTGCGCCCGCCGAGGCCCCACTCGTCGAGGTGTTCGAGGGTGTCGCCCGCCTTCCACTTGGCGGCGACGAACCCCATGACGGTGACGACGCCGAAGAGGAGCGCGAAGACGATCAGCTCGGTCCAGTGCAGGTCGGTCACCGGCCCGCCCCCTGGTCGACGCGGTCGGGGCCGGGCTTGTCGGGACGGTCCTTGGTCTTGATGAACACCAACGTTGTACACAGGACGCCGACGATGATCCCGAGGAACTGGAACCAGTAGAAGAACGGCATCCCGAACAGTTCTGGTCCGGTCCGGTTGTAGATCGGTGTGATCAACCAGAGCAGGGGAATCGCGAGCAGCAGATTCCAAGGGCTCCAGCGGAAGTTGGAGCCCGTTTTCCCAGCTCGGGGCATCGGCGCACCTCGCTTGTCGTCGGTGACGTGTTGCCGGGCAACACTAGAGTGCGACGCCGATCACGTCACTACCTCACCGATAACGAAACGATGCCGCGATTCACTCACCGCAAGGGCGATGTGTCCACAGGCTGTGCACAAGTTTGTCCACAGGTTGTGGATAGCTTCGTCCACAGGCTGTGGACGGCTGGGCTACTGGTCGAACGCGGAGATGCTGTGCTGCTCGGCCAGTCGATCACCGATGATCAACAGGCAGGCCAGGCATCGGGGGCCTTCGTGGGTGCTGCGGATCTTGCCGAACGGGACGCTGTGTGTGCACGCCGCCTCGACGAAGCTCGCGGGCCGCTCATCGCTGGGGAACGCGTGCACCCTGTCGTCGTAGCCCGACATGCGCCAGCGCCATCTGTCTGCCTCGCCCACCGTCCTCAACCTCCTGTTTTCGTCCGCCCCTTCATATCTTGAAGACGAGCACGCACGGATTTAGTGACGCCGGAAACGCCGACGTGAGAGAAGCCGTCGCCCTCGCAACCGCAGCCTAAGGGGAACGCGAAGCAAAAAGACCACGGTGCGCTCGCCAGCGCACCGTGGTCTCGTCACGGAACCGAACCTAGAATCTCGGGGAGGCGGACTAGCCCAGGCGCTGCTTGAGCGCTGCCAGCTCGTCGCGCAGTGGCGTCGGGAGCTTGTCGCCGATCTTGTCGAACCACTCCTCGATCAGCGGCAGCTCGGCCCGCCACTCGTCGGCGTCGACCTGGAGCGCGGCCTCGATGTCGGCGCGAACGCCGTCCACACCGTCGAGGTCGAGGTCGTCGATCGTCGGCACGTAGCCGATCGGGGTCTCCACGGCCGCGGCCTTGCCCTCGATGCGCTCGATGGCCCACTTCAGCACGCGGGAGTTCTCACCGAATCCAGGCCACAGGAACTGCTTGTCCTCGCCCCGGCGGAACCAGTTGACGTAGAAGATCTTCGGCAGCTTGGTCGCGTCGGCGCGCTTGCCGGTCTCGATCCAGTGGTTGAAGTAGTCACCGGCGTGGTAGCCGATGAACGGCAGCATCGCCATCGGGTCGCGGCGCACGACACCGACCTGGCCGACCGCGGCCGCGGTGGTCTCGCTGGACAGGGTGGCGCCCATGAAGGTGCCGTGCTGCCAGCTGCGCGACTCGGTGATCAGCGGAATCGTTGTCGCCCGGCGTCCGCCGAAGAAGATCGCCGAGATCGGCACACCCTTCGGGTCGTCCCACTCCGGCGCCTTGGTGTCGCACTGCTCGATCGGCGTGCAGTAGCGCGAGTTCGGGTGCGCGGCCTTCTCGTCGGCGCCCGGCGCCCAGTCGTTCTTCTTCCACGAGGTGAGGTGCTCGGGCGCCTCGCCCATGCCCTCCCACCAGATGTCACCGTCATCGGTCAGCGCGACGTTGGTGAACAGCGAGTTGCCCTTGGCGATGGTGCGCATCGCGTTGGGGTTGGTGTGGTAGTCGGTGCCCGGCGCCACGCCGAAGAAGCCGTTCTCCGGGTTCACCGCCCAGAGGCGGCCGTCCTCACCGAACCGCATCCAGGCGATGTCGTCGCCGATGGTCTCGACCTTCCAACCCGGCACGGTCGGCTCCAGCATCGCCAGGTTGGTCTTGCCACACGCGCTCGGGAAGGCCGCGGCGACGAAGTAGACCTTGTTCTCCGGCGAGGTCAGCTTGAGGATCAGCATGTGCTCGGCCAGCCAGCCCTCGTCACGGCCCATCGCCGAGGCGATCCGCAGCGAGTAGCACTTCTTGCCCAGCAGCGCGTTGCCGCCGTAGCCCGACCCGTAGCTCCAGATCACGCGCTCTTCCGGGAAGTGCACGATGTACTTGGTGTCGTTGCACGGCCACGCGACGTCGGCCTGGCCCGGCTCCAGCGGGGCGCCGATCGAGTGCAGCGCGGGCACGAAGTCGCGCTCGGTGCCATCGGCGTCGACGAAGCGCTCAAGGGCCTTGGTGCCCATCCGGGTCATGATCTTCATCGAGACCACGACGTACTCGGAGTCGGTGATCTCCACGCCGAGCATCGGGTTCTCCGCGTCGAGCGGGCCCATGCAGAACGGGATCACGTACATGGTGCGGCCGCGCATCGAGCCCCGGTAGAGCTCGGTCATGACGGCCTTCATCTCGGCCGGGTCCATCCAGTTGTTGGTGGGACCGCAGTCAGCCGGGTCGGCCGAACAGATGTAGGTGCGCTCCTCGACGCGCGCGACGTCGTTGGGGTCGGAAGCCGCGTAGAAGGAGTTCGGCTTCTTCGCCAGACGCGTGAAGGTGCCCGCGTCGACCAGCTTGTCGGTCAGCCGGGTCCACTCCTCGTCGGAGCCGTCGACCCAGACGACCTCATCCGGAACGGTCAGTTCGGCCACCTCGCGCACCCAGGACAGGAGCCGCTGGTGTGTCGTCGGTGCCTGGTCGACACCAGGGATTGTCACTGCCGTCATCTCCGCCTCGTCTCCTGGCTGAACGCCGAAATGCCGATCAGGACGCCATCACGCCCTGGTGGACCGACGGCGTCCTCATCGAATAGCTACGCGCCCGCTCTGGGTGGAGCGGGTGCGTGCTTGAAGGAATGCAATGAGGCTAGCGAAGTGACCGGCAGGTAACCGAGACCTGTCCTGTCGGTTCTCTCACAAGAACGATAAGGGAATCGATTCAGTACACGGATGCGTAGTCGAAATTCGGACATCCGGGTGTCCGGTTTGCGAACAGGCGCGACGTAACGTGAGTCTTCCCACGTCAGGTGGGCCGATCAACAAAAGATCCCGGCGCGGTCGCCCGCGCCGGGATCTTCTATTTGTCCTCATTCGTCACCTTGAGTGACGATCATGCGGTCAGACCGAGTCGTCCGGGACGCCCGCGGAGGTGTTCCACGCGGCGTCGGAGCCGCTGGGGGTGCCCGAGCTGTCGGACTCGTAGGAGCCGTCGGCGTTGATGTGTCCGGTCTCGACGGTGGTCCACTCGTCCTCGCCGGTGTGCTCGGCGATGGTCACGTCGCCGTCGGCCTCGACCACGATCGCCTGGTCGGCCTCGCCGTCGCCGTCGGCGTCGGTGAACGCGTAGGTGTTGCCCTCCTCGTCGGTGACGACCGAGGTGTCGTTGGTGCCGTCGCCGTCGGCGTCGTACTCCGCCGGGCCCGCGGTGACGTCGCCGTCCTTGGTGTCGACGGTGATGGTCTCGCTGCCGCCGTCGTCGTCCTTGGACGTGGGCAGGTCGCTGTCGTCGTCGTCCTTCTTGGCGGGCTTGTCATCGTCATCGTCGTTCGACGCGGGCTTGGCCGAGCCGCTGTCGTCGGCGCCGTCGCCGCTGGGGGCCTCGACGGAGTCGGGGTCGGCCTCGGCCCACTCGCCGGAGGCCTCGTCGTACTCGGCGGCGCCGGTGACGTTGCCTTCCTCGTCGAGCTGGACCATGGTGTCCGCGGTGCCGTCGCCGTCGGTGTCCGTGAAGGCCATGTAGCCGTCTTCGGTCTGCACGACGGCGGTGTCGTTCTTGTTGTCGCCGTCGTAGTCGTAGTTCTCTTCGACCTCGTACTCCTCGCCACCCACCTCGACGGTCAGCTCGTCGTGGCCCGCGGTGTCATCCGCGGTGGTGTCGGTCGTGTCGGCGCCGGTCTCGTCCACGTACACGTGAAACCCCCTTCAATCCGCTCTTTGTTGTGGGTATGACTGACGCCTCGTCGGTCCGGTTCCCGACGGTACCTAGAAACCTAGGTACCGCTGTTCGGGTCAATTCTTGTCGCGCACGGACCGAATGCTGGCGAGCAGCTTCTCCGCGCGGTCACGTCCGGCGACCACATCGGTCAGCCGCTTGTTTACCACGGTCACAAGCTTTTGCCGCTCGCTCACATCAAGTCGTAATGCCTTGTCGACCTCGCGGAGCTGCTCCTCGATCCCGACGATGCGCTTGCCGAGCGCCTCGTCGAGCGCCAGCGACAGTTGGGACTCCGCGTCGATGAGCTGCTCGGAGACCAGTTGATCCAATGTGGACCTCGAATCGGCGATCGACTCGTTGAGCCACAGCTTCATGTGCTGCTTGTCGGCGGTGTGCTTGCGGGTACGCGCGATCCACCAGCCCGCGCCGAGGCCGATGATGATCGTGGGCACCAGCAGGATGGGCGCGGCGACCGCGCCCGCGATCGGCAGCACGGCCATCTTGCCCGCGCCGAAGCCGCCGGAGACGCCCATGAAGATCAGCAGCTTGTCCTCGGCGGTCGGCAGCCGCTTCTCAGCGGCGCGCAGGACCACTTGCGACTGTCCCGACCGGGCGAACTGGGAGCGGATGACCGCCAGTTCCTCGGCGCTGAACAGCTCGCTGAGCACCGTGTCGGCGACCTGGTTGAGCCGCTCGCTGACCGACTGGCTGATCCGCCCCGACACCATCTGCATCGCGGCGTCGACCTGGCCGGGCAGTTCCTTGAGCTTGTCGCGGTCAGCGGTGTCGATGGCCTGGCGGAACCACGATTGCAGGTCGCGCATCTGGCGGCTGACCTCGTGGGCGTTCTCCAGCCGCGCGCGCTGGACCTCGCTGCGCAGCTTGACCTGCCAGCCCCGGGTGGAGGACCGGCGCTCGGAGGTCAGCTCGTCCTTGCGGGCGCGCAGTGCCTCGGCCTCGGCCTCGCCGGTGGTCAGGGCGCGGCGCTCGTTGTCGAGCTTGACCTTGAGTTCGCCGAGGGTGGAGGACAGCGCCCGCAGCGTGTTGGCCTCGGCAAGCATCGCCGACCGGCCCACCAGCAGGGCGCGCAGCGCCTGGCCCAACTCGGCCACCCCAGAACGTTCCCTGAGCATCGCGGCGGCCTCGGGGCTGGGCGCCTTGCCCGCCATCTCGTACATCCGCGACGACACTGGATAGAAGGTGGCCCCCGCGAACCGCGGCGCGTGTTCGGTCAGCAGCGTCTGGTTGGCCTCCATCACCTGCCGCCAGCCCCGGAACTGGTCCACTTTGGACAAAGCGAAGACCACGGTCTCGACCCGCTCGCCGATGTTGGCCAGGAAGGTCAGCTCGCCGATGGTGAACGGCGCGGACGCGTCGACGACGAACAGCAGGGCCGTGGCCGAGGCGGCGGCCTCGATGGCCAGGTCGCCGTGCACCGAGTCGAGCCCGCCGACGCCGGGGGTGTCGACCAGGATCAGCTTGTCGAGCAGGTCGGACGGGCCGTCGACCTCGACGTAGCGGGGCGGCAGCTCGCCGTCGGGCAGTTCGTGCGCGGCCGAGACCCAGTTGACCAGCTTGGCCAGGTCGACCGGGACCGGCGCGAGCTGGCCGGGGTAGCAGGCGCGGGCCTGCCACTCATCGGCGTGGCCGAACACCAGATAGGTCGCGGTGGCGACGTCGGCGTCGACCGGGGACAGGCCTGGGGTGTCGATCAAGGCGTTGACCAGCGAACTCTTGCCCCGGTTGGTCTCGCCGACCACGACGACCGACGGCTTCTTGCGCCTCTTGGACCGGATCTCCTCGACCCACTGCGCGGCGTCCGGCTCGGCCTCCTTGAGCAGCGCGATCAGCTTTTCCCTGGCCTGCGCTACCTGCTGGGGCAGTGTCAGCGGCTTGGTCATGCGCCTGCCTTGGTGTAGACGGTGACGATCGGCGGGCGCAGCACCTGGCCGCGGTCACTGAACCCGACGACCTCGGTCTCGGCCACGGTTCCGTCGAGCGAGTCGTCCGCGGTGGTCGCGGTGCCGCCCGCCTCGTGCAGCGCCGGGTCGAACTTGGCCCCGTCCGGCCGGACCGCGACGACGCCGACGGCGGCCAGGCCCGCCTCGATCCGCTCGGCCACCCCGGAGCTGCGCGCCCGGTCGTGGGCGTAGAGGCACAGGGTGACCAGCGAACGCCGCTCGTCGACGGCCTGGTCGTACAGCTCGGGAGCGATGCTGACCAGCGCGGGCTCGATCCGGAAGTCGTCGGACAGCTCGATCTCCGGCGGGGTCGGCAACGGCAACGGCACGGGCTCCGGCTCGGCGGCCTGGTCGGCGTCGGCGATCACTTGGGCGGTGACCTGAATGGTCGAGTCTTCGTCTTTGCGCTTGCCTTTGAACCAGGACACCGTGTCACCCAGCCTGTTCGCGAAGTTGTTGCCAGATCAGGAAGTAAGCGCGGTGCACGACGTGCGCGACGCGGCTCTGCGCCGGGGTGGCGCCGAACGAGGCGAACGAGCGCCACCAGCCCGCCCGCTCCAGCGCGTATGCCGACAGCTCCTTGTGCGGTCGGCCCTTCATGCCCAGTTGCTCGCCCACCTCGGCGCTGCTGCCGACCCGCAGGACCTCCTCGGCCAGGTCCTCCGGCATGTCCACCGCGCCGGAGGTGACCAGGGTCAGGGCTTCGAGCAGGCGCAGCTGGTGGGCCTCGGGCTTGGCGAGCAGGACCTCGATGGCGTCGTGCACGCGCTGGCGCTCGCCGGGGTCGCCCGAGGCGTGGGCCAGCGCGGTGACCGAGGCAAGCGCGGCGGCGGCCTTGATGCCGTCGGCGCGGGCGCGGAAGACCGCGTCGAGCCTGCTGCGCACGCCCGCCAGGCCGGAGGCGTCGAGCAGCCTGCGGCGCAGGGCGCCCGCGGTGAGCTCGGGTTCGGCCTTGATCGCGTCGACGGCGGTGCGGATGCCGTAGAGGTCGAGCTTCTCCAGCAGTTTGACCCGGGTGCCCGTGGCCACGTCGCAGTCCCAGCTGGTGAAGATGTCGGCCGACATCAACATGGTCTCCCACGTGATGTCGTCGAGGGCGGCCAGCGCGCGCAGGGCGTCGGCGTCGGCTGAGGTGAAGCCGCCGGACTCGGCGGACTCGGCGAGCAGGCCGATCACCGGGATGACGTCGGCGACGCGCGGCTTGAGGGTGGCGGCCTGCTTCTCGGCCAGCAGCGTGGCCGCCTTCCAGACATCGCCATCGCTGCCGGTCACCGACTCCGGGATGATCGTGTCGGCCTTGTTGAGCACGGCGATCGCGTTGACCGGGCCCGCCTCGCGGCTCGCGGTGGCGGCGGTGAACGCGGCCAACGCCTGCTGGTCGTCGGCGCGCACGCCCTGGGTGACGACGTAGAGCACGGCCTCGGCGCCCGCGACGGCGTTGCGGGAGGTGTCGTCGAGGTCGTCGGAGCCCTCTTCGCTGTCGTCCTCTTTGTCCTTGGCGGCGCCCAGGAGTTGCTCGGTGCGCTTGACCGAGGCGGCGTCGAGTGAGCCGAGGCCGGGGGTGTCGATGACGGTGAGGTCGCGCAGGACCGCGTTGGTCAGGTACGCCTCAAGGTGGGAGACCTTGTCGAAATCGACCTCAAGATCGTTGGGGATCATGCCGCCGACATCGAAGGGCAGCACCTGCTTGGTGCCGTCGAAGAAGACCAGCTCGACCCGGTCGACCGTGCCGTACTGGAACCGGGTGACCAGCCGGGTGCACTCGCCGACGTCGGTCGGCGCGACGCGGCGCCCGATGAGGGCGTTGACCAGCGTCGACTTGCCCGACTTGATCCGGCCCGCCACCGCGACCTGCAGGGGCGCGGACAACCTGCGCAGGACCTCACGGAACCCCGCCGCCGTGCGCGCCGAGACCTGCGGCTGCAGGCGCTGGCACAGATTGGCGACCGCGGCCGACAGCGGTCCGGCGAGATGCTGCTCGCTCAAGCGGTGGCCTCCTCGATGTTTCGAGTGGAATCGTACTGATCCGCCTCCCCGAAATTCTTACGGTTGGTCACGATTGAGGCGATGTCACGATTGGTCGGTCACCGTGGTCAGCCGCCGTCCCGGTCCCCTTAGGCGCGTTTTGTGGGTTGGTCGGCGTGTTGGTGCTGGATATGAAGGTGCCCCTGCGCAGGCTGGTGATTGCTGAAGATCGCCGACCTGCGAGGGGCACTGTCATGTTGCCTGCTGAGGATCTGTTCGTCCACTGCTACGTCCTCGTCGATGACCTGATCAAGGATGCAGTGGTGGTCATCCCGCCGCGTCCTGGTCCGGCACCGGCCTGCACTGACGCCGAGATCATCACGATTGGGCTGGTCAGACACCTGATGGGTCGGCGCAGCGAGTCCGGATTCGTCGCCGAGATCCGCCGCGAGTGGCCACGACTGTTCCCGTCGCTGCCTCACATCAGCGAGGTGAACCGCCGCGCCCGCTGGCTCTATGGCGCCTACGAACAGATCCGCCAGGCCGTGCTCGCCACGGTCCCTGCCGACACCTGGGGTCAGATCGACACCTCCGCGCTGCCGGTCAAACACCCCAGCCGGGTCCGCGGCCCGGACTCCTGGACCGGGCCCAACGAGCTGTGCGCCCGTTTCGGCCGCGACGCCGCACACGGCGAGTGGTTCTACGGTTTCCGCCTCGCTGTGCGCACCGACCTGGGTTCGCGGCTGGTCCGAGCCTGGGCGATCGTGCCCGCGACAGTGAGCGAACGCGCACTGGTCCCCGACCTGATCGCCGGCGCCGAGCACCTCGTCGGCCTGCTCAACGAAAAAGGCTTCAACGGCCGAGCCTTCACCAAATCCCTTGCCGCACAAGGGATCACAAACCTGGTGCCGCCAACCAAGGCCGACCGCGCGACCATGCCAGCCACCCTGCAGAAGATCATCGCCGAGTGGCGCAACCGCGTGGAAACCACCTTCAGAGAACTCACCGACACCATGGAACTCGCCCGACACGGCGCTCACACCTTCCACGGCCTGCTCACCCGCACCGCCGCCACCATCGCAGCCCACAGCATCGCCCGGATCGCCCTACCGACAAACTGAACCCACAGAACGCGCCTTAGGCGCGGTCAGTCCCAGGGCGGACCAAGGATCCACCGGGAGGTTGACGTCCGGGCGTGGTGGGGCTGCCTACGCTTGTCCAGTGCGGCGACTGAGTATGTGGATGAAACGGCACCCGGTGGCGGGCGACACCGTGATCGCGATGCTGTTCGTCGTGCTGGAGCTGCCTTCGCTCTTCATCGACTTCGACGCCGCGGCGGCGTGGGCGTACTGGCTGGTCGGCATCGGGCTGCTCGCCCCGCTGGTCATCCGGCGGCAGAACCCGATGCTCTCGGCGTACCTGATCCTGCTGGCCGGGTTCGCCCAGCTCGTCACCCACGGCCAGACCCAGGTCACCGACCCCATGGCCGACGTGCGGGTGCGCGTCGCCGACTTCGCGCTGGGCATCTCGCTCTACACCCTGGTCACCTACGTCGGCCGCAAGCAGGCGCTGCTCTACCTGGTGTGGCTCGGGATCGGCACCACGGCGTGGGCGATCTGGCGGATCAGCTTCCCCGACGCGATCCTGCCGCTGCTGGTGATCGTGGTGATCTTCGCGCTGTGCTGGGTCCTCGGCGAGTTCACCGGCGCCCGCAAGGCCTATCACGTGGAGGTCGAGGCCAGGCTCGCCCTGCTGGAGACCGAGCGCGACCAGCAGGCCCGCATCGCCGTCGGCGAGGAACGCGCCCGCATCGCCCGCGAACTGCACGACGTCGTCGCGCACGCGGTCAGCGTGATCGTCGTGCAAGCCGACGGCGCGGCGTACGCGGTGCGGTCCAACCCGGAGATGGCCGAGCGCGCGGTCAACACCATCTCGGCGACCGGCCGCGAGGCCCTCACCGAACTCCGCCGCCTCCTCGGCGTCCTGCGCGACGACGGTGCCGACTCCGACCGGGCCCCACAGCCAGGCACCCAGTCGATCTCCGACCTGGCCGAACGGGTGCGCGCGGTGGGCGTGCCGGTCCAGCTGGACTTGGCAGGCGACCTCGACGACCTGCCCACCGGCGTGAGCCTGGGCATCTACCGGATCGTCCAGGAGGCCCTGACCAACACGATCAAACACGCTGGCCCCGGCGCCACGGCGTCGGTCAACGTGGCGCGGGTCGGCGACCGGGTCGAACTCGACATCACCGACCGCGGCTCGGGAAAGGCGCTGGCGAACGTGGTCGGCGGCAACGGCCTGATCGGCATGCGGGAACGGGCGAACGTCTTCGGCGGAACCCTGCAAGCGGGCCCCGAACCGGGCGGCGGCTGGCGGGTCCGCGCGGTCCTGCCGGTCTCCGGGAACTGACGATGACCCGGCGCCCGCCGCCCACATGGCCAAGGAGGCTACGTTGGGACGCGTGATCAGGGTTGTGCTTGTCGATGATCAGGAACTGATGCGCGTCGGCTTCCGCATGGTGCTCGGCGCCCAAGAGGACATGGAGGTCGTCGGCGAAGCAGGCGACGGCCGCGCCGCCATCGAGCTGGCCGAGAAACTCAGGCCCGATGTGGTGCTGATGGACGTACGCATGCCGGTGCTGGACGGGGTCGAGGCCACCCGGGTGATCACCGAGGCAGGCACGTCAAAGGTCCTGGTCATGACCACCTTCGACCTGGACGAGTACGCGTTGTCGGCCCTGCGCTGCGGAGCGAGCGGTTTCCTCCTCAAGGACACCCCGCCATCCCACCTGGTCTCGGCGTTGCGATCGGTGGCCAGCGGCGACGCGGTGGTCTCTCCCAGCGTCACACGACGGCTGCTAGACCGATTCCTAGGTCCGGGCGGCGGCGAACCCCGAGACGCAACGGTCCTGGAAGCACTGACCGAGCGGGAACGCGAGGTCCTGGTCCTGATCGCCCACGGCCTCTCCAACACAGAAATCGCCCGCAAACTGTTCTTGTCAGAGGCAACGGTGAAAACGCACGTCGGCCGAGTCCTGGCAAAACTGGAACTGCGAGACCGAGTCCAAGCAGTAGTGCTCGCCTACGAAACCGGCCTGGTCCGTCCAGGAGACGCATAACCCACAAAACGTAAGGGGCCGAACAGAACGGCCTGTTTGGGTGGTTCGCCTTGATTTGGGGGAAATGGGCCTAAACTCGCGGTGCGGGTGAGTCTTCTTGACCTCGCCTTTTGACCCGCACAGGCCCATTTCCAGGGGTCCCCAAATCAAGGCGAACCACCCAAACAGGCGCCCACCAGCCAAAATGGCCTACCGATACGGCGCCGGATCCACCGATGCCGGGTCCAGCCCACCCCCATGAACGTCCTTGAACCACCGCCCCCAGTCCGGCTTGCTGCCGTCGACGTCAGTGAACCCGTATTCCCGCATAAGAGTCCAACTGGCCAACGTCTTGCCCGAGAACCGCTTCACATCCGGATCCGAAGCCAGCGCCACCACCCCACGCCCAAGAAAGCGCGGAGTCTCCGACATCCGATAGTCGGGAACCGTGGTCGACTCCCACGTCTCCTCAGTCACCCCGTAGTGCTCCATCATCATCTCCGACCGCAAATACCCAGGCGTCACCGAAAGCCCAGTGCAGCCTTTCGCGGCCAGGTCGTCCGCCACCGCCCGCCCAATCGCCCGCACGCCGGATTTCACCAAGTGATACGGGATCCCGACCGGACCCGGATAGTCATCCACATCCCCGTCCGTCACCTCGATGACCAACCCGCCAGGCTTGCCGACCACCAACGGCACCAGCCGGTGCAGCGCGATCAGGTGCGTCTCCAGACCATTGCGAACGACCCCGAGCGCCTTGTCCAAATCGGACTCCCAGAACGGCGTGCCGAACTCCACGAACAGATCGCCACCCCAGATGTCGTCCACCAGGATGTCCAGCGCGCCATGGTCGGACGAGATCCGAGCCCGCAGAGCGTCCACATCGGACAGAACCGTGTAGTCGCAGCGGACCGGGATACCGTGCCCCCCAGCCGAGGAGACCAGCTCAGCGGTCTCCTCGATGGTTTCCTTGCGTCCCATGGGAGACGCGGTCTCCCGCGTGGTCCGACCCGTCACGTACACCGTCGCACCCGCCGCGCCCAGTTCCACCGCGATCCCGCGCCCACAGCCACGCGTCGCGCCGGTCACCACGGCGACCTTGCCTTTCAAATCCACGATCATCCCCTCCAGCCGTCTATTACCGCGTCCACGTCCTCCGCCAGCCGGTCGCCCAGCACACCGACCGGGCGGATCGACCAGTCCATCGATACCCCGTTCACCACCGCCAGCAAGACCCGCGCCGCCCGAACCGCATCCGGTGCGCGCGGGAGATCCGACGCGGCGGCGACCACGGCCCGGCGAAGTTCGCCCTCCATCGCCGCGTAGTGCTCGCCCAGCAACCCCCGCAGAACCGGGTCGACCAGGTCGACACCGAGTTGGCCGAGGTGGTTGGCCGCCGTCTCGGCGTCGCCCAGGCCGAGGTGGGTGACGACCGCCGCCGCCCGCAGACCGTCCACAGGCGACTCGTGCGCCTCGGCCGCCGCGCGCATGTCGAGCGCGACCCGACCGGTCCAATGGGTCGTCAGCGCGCGCAGCAGCCCGGCCTTCGAGCCGAACCGCTGCGCCACCGTGCCCACCGAGACCTGAGCCTCGGCGGCGACCTGGGCCAGGGTGAAGCCGGGCCCATTGCGCCCGATGATCTCGCCCGCCGCGTCGAGTAACCGCTGGTCGGTGATGGTCTTGGGGCGAGCCACACCATTAGTGAACCACAGTTCATTAATCGTGTCACCCCGACTCGGCGGCCATCCGGGATCAGGGTGGGGTCAGGGTCGTTCCCGATGAGGTCAGCCTCACGGTTGATGGAGGCTAGTCCCGCAAGGTGATCCCGGGTCGCGACCACAGGACGACGCGGGCGCCCATCCCGGCGGAACAGGATTTGTGCAGTGGGGGAGCCGTCGCGACCCGAGCGAGGCACCGGATACGAGGAGAAACCATGATCGAGGCAGTCGGCCTCACCAAGCGGTATGGGAAGACCCTCGCCGTGGACAACCTGTCGTTCAGCGTGCCGACGGGCCGGGTAACCGGCTTCCTCGGCCCGAACGGCGCGGGCAAGTCCACGACGATGCGGATGATCCTGGGACTGGACGCGCCGACCGGGGGCTCGGCGCTCATCGACGGGCAGCACTACCGCGACCTGCACCACCCGCTGCGCACCGTCGGCGCCTTGCTCGACGCCAAGTGGGTGCACCCCAACCGCTCCGCGCGGGCGCACCTGCAGTGGATGGCCAAGTCCAACAAGATCTCCGCCAAGCGCGTCGACGAGGTCCTCGACCTGGTCGGCCTCACCTCCGTGGCGAGCAAGCGCGCGGGCGGCTTCTCCCTCGGCATGTCCCAGCGCCTCGGCATCGCCGCCGCGCTGCTGGGCGACCCGCAGGTGCTGCTGTTCGACGAGCCGGTCAACGGTCTGGACCCCGAGGGCATCCTTTGGATCCGCAAGTTCATGCACCGCCTGGCCGACGAGGGCCGCACGGTCTTCGTCTCCAGCCACCTGCTCTCCGAGATGGCGCTGACCGCGCAGGAACTCGTCGTCATCGGCCGCGGCAAGCTCATCATGCAGACCAGCACCGAGGACTTCGTGGCCCAGGCCACCGAGAACACCGTCCGCGTCCGCAGCCCGCACCTGTCGGCGCTGCGCACCGCGCTCGGCCGCACCGGGGTCGGACTGCGCGACGAGGGCGAGAGCCTGATCGTGTCCGGGATGGACTGCGCCGACATCGGCGAGCTGGCCGCCTCCACCGGCGCCGTGCTGCACGAGCTGAGCCCGCAGCGCGGTTCGCTGGAAGAGGCGTTCATGCAGCTGACCGGCGACTCCGTGGAGTACCACACCGATCTGACCGACAACGCGGCTCTCGTCGGCGCGGGGAAGTGACTTCCATGACTCTGCTCGCCGTCGAACGCATCAAGCTCTTCACTACCCGCTCGCCGTGGTGGAGCACCCTCGCCGCCCTGGCCGTCACCGTCGGCTTCGCCGCGCTCATGGCGGGCACCGCCGAGACCGAGATCCCGATGACCGTCGCGGCCTCCCAGTTCGGCTACAGCTTCGGCCTCGTAGTCGTCATGGTCATGGCCGCGCTGGCGGTCACCACCGAGTACCGGTTCTCCACGATCCGGGCGACCTTCCAGGCCATCCCCAACCGCACCGCGGCGCTGCTGGCCAAGACCGTCGTCGTCGCCCTGCTCGCCGCGGTCATCGGCGAACTGGCCGCCTTCGGCTCCTGGGGCGTCGCGTCCCTGATCAGCCCGGCCGACCTGGCGATCAACACCGCCTTCGAGTGGCGCGCTGTGGCCGGTGTCGGCCTGGTCTACGCCCTGGCCGGGATCGTCTCGGTCGCCGTGGGCATCCTGATCCGGCACTCGGCGGGCGCGATCTCGCTGCTGCTCATCTACACCCAGCTGGTCGAGTCGCTGATCTCGTTTATCCCCGAGGTGGGCGACGACATCCACAAGTGGCTGCCGTTCAACCTGGCCAACCACTTCCTCACCGGCAATCCCGATCTGACCGGCAGGCCCCAGGAGTTCGGCCCGATGATCACCGACGTGACCATGAATCCATGGTCCGCGCTGGCGCTGTTCGCCGGGTTCTCCGTGGTCATGCTGGCAGGCTCGCTGGCGGTCGCGAACCGGAGGGACGCCTGATGACGCTGCTCGCGGTCGAGCGCATCAAGCTGTTCAGCACCCGCTCGCCGTGGTGGAGCATCGTCGCGGCGCTGGGCCTGACGATCGGTTTCACGGCGCTGAGCGTCGGCACCAAGGACGCGGGCTTCCCCGTCACAATGGGCGAGACCCAGTTCGGCCGGATGTTCGGGCTGATGGTGGTCATGGTGATGGCCGCGCTGGCCGTCACCACCGAGTACCGGTTCTCCACGATCCGCACGACGTTCCAGGCTATCCCCAACCGCAGCGCGGCCCTGCTGGCCAAGACCGCGGTCGTGGGTCTGCTGGCCGCGGTCATCGGTGAGGTCGCCGCGTTCGGCTCGTGGGGCATCGCCAACCTGTTGCAGCCCGCCGCCGACCTGGGCATCCACACCGCGGCGGACTGGCGGCTGATCGCGGGCACCGGCCTGGTCTACGGCCTCGGCGCGGTACTCGCGGTCGCGGTCGGCACGCTGATCCGGCAGTCGGCCGGCGCGGTCTCGGTGCTGCTGATCTGGCCGCTGCTGGTCGAGACGCTGGTCCAGCTCATCCCCAAGGTGGGCCAGGACATCGCCTGGCGGATGCCGTTCACCAACGCCAACGAGTTCGTTGCGGGGCCGTCGCCGGACGCGCCGTTCAGCCCGTGGGTCTCGCTGGCGTACTTCGCCGGGACCGTTGGGGTCTTCCTGGCCGCCGCGCTGGTCGTCGCGTCGAAGCGGGACGCGTAGAAAACTGGTCGCCGTCGTCGGGGGACGGCGGTGACCGAGGGAAGCGGGCTCGGTCCACCTTTCGGGGGGTGGGTCGGGCCCGTTCCTGTTTCCGCCCGCGGTGAGGGGCTTTCGCCCCTTGCCCTCGGAGAGGACGATTACTTACAACAAGCACTCGGATTAAGACCACGTTAAGTAGCTGTGATGTTGAGCACATCGTGCGGACGGGACCCGCCGATTCGGGTCTGATCATGGTTCACAGTCCCGTCTCGGAGCCCATGGAGGTGGACCTTGACGGTGGTTGACGCCGGTACGCCACAACGGATCCCGACGCCGCAGAGTCGCGGCCTGCATGTCGAGCCCATGATCGGCCTGGAGTGGTCCGAGGCGCTCGAACAGCCCTTCGGCGCCCAGCCGGGCTCGCCAGGCGAGGCCCGCCTGTCGTGGGTCCACCGCGCGCCCGAGGTCCAGGTGCTCGCCCTCTACCGGGCCGCGCGCGCCGCGGATCCCGACGTGCCCGCCCCGTGGTGGCTGCGTGCCCTCGCGGCCGGGACGCTGACCAGCCGACTCGAAGGCTGCCGCATCGAGGACCGGGTCACCAAGCTGCTCGACGCGCGCCCCGGCTGGGTGTTCGTGCCGTGGGGCGAGGAAGGCGAACCGGGGTACTGGGAGTACATGCCCTCCGAGCGCGCGCTGAGCCGCCCCGGCATGCCGACCACCCTCGCCCACACCGACCGGCACACCGGCTGGATCGACGTCGTGCCCGTGCACGCGGGTCCGACGCCGCCGCCCATCGCCGTCGGCGGGCTGGCCGACCTGCGCGCCAACCTCGCCCGGCTGGAGTCGCTGACCCCCTGACCTGGCAGGCTGGTCGGCGTGACACCGACCGAACAGGAGCCGCGCAAGCGCGCCGTGGTGAGTTTCGTGCACCGCGGCGGCCGGATGACCGTGGGCCAGGGCAAGGCGTGGGACCGGCGCTGGGACGAGCTGGGCAAGCAGGTTCCCCAGCTGCCGCCCGGCCCGATCGACCTCGACTCCTGGTTCGGCCGGTCGGCGCCGGTGCTGCTGGAGATCGGGTCCGGCATGGGCGAGACCACCTCGCAGCTGGCCAAGGCGGCCCCGGAGCTGAACTACCTCGCCGTCGAGGTCTACCAGCCGGGCCTGGCCCAGCTGATGCTGCGCGCGGAGGCCCTGGAGCTGACCAACCTGCGGCTGCTGCGCGGCGACGCGGTCGTGCTGCTCGGCGAGCACATCCCGGTCGGGTCGCTGGCCGGTGTGCGCATCTTCTTCCCGGATCCGTGGCCGAAGAAGAAGCACCACAAGCGGCGGCTGGTCCAGCCCGAGTTCATCGCCTTGGTCGCCTCCCGGCTCGCGCCCGGCGCGACCATCCACCTGGCCACCGACTGGGAGAACTACGCCGAGCAGATGCTCGAAGTGCTCTCGGCCGAGCCGACGCTGCGCAACCGGTACGACGACTGGGCGCCGCGGCCGGACTGGCGGCCGGTGACAAAGTTCGAGTCCCGGGCCCGCGAAGAGGGACGGATCAGCCGGGATCTGATCTTCGAACGAGTGAATGATTGACCGACGGTGACGGCTGGATGGGGTAAACCACTCGTCCGAGTAGTCGAGCTGCGGTCCTGAAGTACCGATATCCAGTGATGTGACCGCACTGCGCGACGACGTCCTGCCCCTGCCCCGCGCGATCCCGCACACCACCGACTCCGTAGCGGACCTCGAACAAGAGGCCGCGCACTTCCTGCGCCTGTACCACGCCGCCCGGCCCAAAGCGGGCGCCGTCCACGAGCGGATGGCCAAGGTGCGCGCCGAGATCGCGGCCACCGGCACCTACCGCCACACCCAGGCCGAGCTGGCCTTCGGCGCCCGCGTGGCGCTGCGCGACAGCGGCTGGTGCCCCAGCGCGGTGCCGTGGCGCGGCCTGCTGGTGCGCGACCTGCGCGCCGTGCGCGACGCCGACACCGTGGTCGCCGAGTGCGGCAAGCACCTGCGGACCGCGGGCCTGGGCGGCCAGGTCCGCCCCACGGTCACCGTCTTCGCCCCCGACACGCCGTGGCGGCGCGGCCCGCGCATCCGAAACGACCAGCTCGTGCGCTACGCGGGCTATCGCGGCGTGCCCGACGGGGACATCGGCGACCGCCGCTACACCGACTTCACCACCGTCGTGGGCAAGCTCGGCTGGCGCCCGCCGCTGACCAGGGGCGCCTTCGACCGGCTGCCCCTGGTCGTGGAGACCGACGACGAGGGCATCACCCTGCACACGCTGCCCAGCGAAGTCGTGCGCGAGGTCGCCTTGGTCCACCCGACGCTGCCTTGGTTCGCCGAGCTGGGCCTGCGCTGGCACGCCGTGCCGGTGATCAGCAACCAGCGGTTGCACATCGGCGGCATCGACTACCCCGCCGCGCCGTACAACGGCGTCTACCTGTGCCGCGCGATCGGCGAGGACGTCATCGCCGACGACTCCGCCTACGGGCTGGCGCGGGTGATCGCCGCCCGGCTCGGCCTCGACACCGCCAGCGAGCGCACCCTGTGGCGCGACCGGGTCGCCGTCGAGTGCAACCGCGCGGTGCTGCACTCGTTCGACGCGGCCGGGGTCACCGTCGAACACTCGGCCGAGGCCTACGCGTCACCCGCGTCGTCCCACGGCAGACCGGCGTTCCTCCGCCAGCGTTAAAGTTCCCAGCTATGAGCCTGCGCTTGCGTGCCCCGATTGTCCTGCCCTGCGACGCCGCGTGTTCGGTGCTGCGCGACGCGGTGGTCGACATCGGCGCCGACGGCCGGATCCTCCACTGTGGACCGACGGCGACCGCGCCCGCGTCCGACGCGCCCGTGCGCCTGCTGACCGGCATCCTCATGCCCGGCCTGGTCAACACCCACGCGCACAGCCCGATGACGGTCCTGCGCGGGATGGGCGACAACCTTCCGCTGATCCGCTGGCTCACCGAGGTCATCTGGCCCGCCGAGGGCAAGCTGACCGGCCAGGACGTCTACGCGGGCATGGTCCTCGGCTCAGTGGAGATGCTCCGCGCGGGCGTGACCACCAGCGCCGAGATGTACTTCCACGGCGAGGACGTCGCCCGCGCGATCATCGACACCGGCGCCCGTGGCGTCATCGCCCCGGCCGTGCTCGACGGACTCGGCATGGACTGGCGGAAGATGCTGGCCGACATCAGCACCTGGATCGACGCCGACGGCCTGCGCTTCGGCCCCGGCGAGCGCGTCGAGCTGGGCTACGGCCCGCACTCGGCCTACACACTGCCGCCCGCCGCGCTGACCGAGGTCGCCGAAGCGGCCAGGCAGCGCGACGCCCTGGTCCAGATCCACGTCGCCGAGTCACTCCCGGAAGACCAGACCCAACGCGCCGAGCACGGGTCGGTCCCGGCCCTGCTCGCCAAGGTCGGCTTCTTCGGCGGCCGCGTGCTCGCCGCCCACTCGGTGCACCTGTCCGACACCGACATCGCCCTCTACGCGGACAACGGGGTCGGCGTCGCGCACTGCCCCGGCTCGAACACCAAACTCGCCTCCGGCATCGCCCGCCTCACCGACCTGCGAGCGGCGGGCGTCGCGATCGGCCTGGGCACCGACGGCCCAGCCAGCAACGACGACCTGGACCTCTGGGAGGACATGCGCCTGGCCGCCCAACTGGCTCGCGTGTCCACAATGGACCCAACCGCACTCGGCGCCGCCGACACCCTGCTACTAGCCACCCGAGGCGGCGCCCAAGCCCTACACCGCAACGACATTGGCGCCCTGGAAGCGGGCCGCTGGGCCGACCTGGTCCACGTCGGCATCGACGACCCAGCCTTCGCCGCAGGCCTGGACGTACCCGACACCCACCTGATCGCAAACCTGGTGTGGGCAGCCGGATCCAGGACAGTCTGCGACGTCTGGGTCGCGGGCGAACAGGTAGTCGCCGACCGCGAACCAACCAGAATCGACCGCACAGAAGCACAGGCGATGGCCGGAAAGGTAACCACCCGCCTGCTTGCGTAGGCATGGCACGGCTTTCCGCCAAGGGCCACCGCAGCACCCAGCACACACCGCCAGCACCCCAGCACCCCCGAAACGTAAGGGGCCCAACAGAAATGAACCGCTCCCCGGAAGTTGGACTGCGTAAGTAAAGGTTAGGGCGCGAGGGCCTGGGCTCGGTATTCGACCGGGCTCAGGCCCTTCAGCGTGGTGGAGATGCGGGTGTTGTTGTACCAGTCGAGGTACTCGTCCAGGGCTGTGGTGAACTCCTCGACGGTGCCGAACGTGTCATGGTTGAACATTTCCTCCTTGAGGTGGCCGAAGAAGTTCTCGGCGAGTGAGTTGTCCAGGCAGTTGGCTCGCCGGGACATCGACTGCGGCAGACCCGCGTCGGCCAGCAGCGCGCGCCAGGAGGCGTGTTGGTACTGGAAGCCCTGGTCGGAGTGCACCAGCGGTGTGGCCCCGGCGTTCAGGGTGGCGATGGCCTCGCGCAGCGAGGAGTTCGTCAGTTCCAGCGACGGGGACGGGCCGTGGGTGTAGGCGATGACGGATCGGTCGAACAGGTCGATCACCGGTGACAGGTAGATCTTGCGGTCCGCGATGCGGAACTCGGTGACGTCGGTGACCCACTTCGTGTCGGGGGCCTGGGCGCTGAACTGGCGGTTCAGCACGTTCTCGGCGACCGTGCCTGCCTGCCCGAGCCAGGACCGATACCGCCGCGGCCGCCGCACCTTGCAGACCAGGCCCAGGGTGTTCATCAGCTTGAGCACGGTCTTCTTGGCCACCCGCCGGCCCTGGCGGGCCAGCACGAGGTGAATCCGCCGATGCCCGTATCGGCCACGAGCCTGCTCGAACGCCTCGGTGATCGCGGCCTTGAGACCCGCGTGCGGATCGGGGCGCGACAGCCGGGCCTGCTGGTAGAAGAACGTCGACCGGGCCACACCGGCGACCTCCAGCAGCACCGGCAGCGGATAGTCGGCCTTGAGAGTGGCGATGACCTGGGTTTTCACCCTCGCCCCTGCTCCCTCAAGGCCCGCAATTTTTTTAGGTAGGCCACCTCCGCGGACAGCCGCAGGTTCTCCCGCCGCAACCGCTCCAGCTCGCTTGGCGCCGGCGCGGGCGATCGCGTGTCACCGGCGGGCGGCCGCCCTTTCGGCTTGGGCCGCAACGCTTCGGCGCCCTCACGCCGATACAGCCGCACCCAGTTCTCGACCAGCTTGGGCGAGGACAGGTCATGCTCGCGCGCGAGCTCGATCGCGGTCGCCTCACCGCTGACGAACCGCCGCACCACATCGAGCTTGAACTCGAACGTGAACGACCGCTTGCCCGGCACCATCACCAGCGCCCCCGCGCCTCGCAGCCTCCAACGATCATGCAAGCGTCCCACCGCGTCCGGGGACACACCCAGCCGGGTCGCGACCGCGCCTCTGCCATACCCGGCCTCGAACAACGCGACAGCAGCCTCCCGCTGCCGCTCCGACAACGAACTACCTGGATACACCAAACCGCTCCCCGGAAGACGGAACTGGATTACCAGTCCAACTTCCGGGGAGCAGTTCAAAACGGCCTGTTTGGGTGGTTCGCCTTGATTTGGGGGAAATGGGCCTAAAATCGCGGTGCGGGTGAGGTTCCTTGAGCTCGCCTTTTGACCCGCACAGGCCCATTTCTAGGGGCCCCAAATCAAGGCGAACCACCCAAACAGGCACGCCACGACCAAGCAGGCCGACCCAGCCAAGCGGGCCAACCTACCGAACCGGCCGCGATCGAATGGTCACGTCGGTGAGATGAGCGTCCGGCGTAGCCAGAACACTGGCCCGGACAGCAGCAGCCACCGAATCAGCGGTCAGGTAACGCTCAGGCTCATACTCACCACCCTCATCCGCACGAACGACGCGCTGCATATCGGTGTCAGTGCGCCCGGGATAAACCGACGTAACCCGCAGACCCGCCCCTTCTTCCTCCGCACGCAGAACATCCGCAAACGCCCGCAACGCGAACTTGCTCGCCGCATACGGCCCCCAACTGGGATTCGCGTTCTGCCCCGCACCCGAGTTGATCAACACGACCTGACCGCGAGCGGCACGCAACGCAGGCAGCAAAAGCCGCGTCAACTCGGCCACAGCGACCACGTTGACCTCATACATCCACCGCCACTGATCAGCAGTGAACCCGCTCAACGGCCCGACCCGCACCACACCGGCCGAATGCACGAGCACGTCCAACCTGGTCAGGTCCGCCGTCGCGGCGGCAAGGGCGGCCCCATCGGTCAACTCGACCAGCCACGGCCGCGCGTCAGGCAGCCCCGCCGCCACCGCGTCGAGCGCGGCCACATCCCGCCCGCCCAACAGCAGCCGATGGGTCGGAGCCAGCGCGTGCGCGATAGCGGCGCCGATGCCGCGGGAAGCGCCGGTGATCAACGCGAGGGGACGATCAGTCATGCCCCGAAAATAGTGCACCCGCCGTCACCGGGACGGCGGGTGCACCGGGACAGCTACTTACTCACCGATCTTGTGGCCGGGCTTCCAGATCACCGCGACCGAGGGGCGCGGCTGCGAGGTGCCACCGTCGGGCCAGTGCGCCTTCGGGTTGTCGGCGCTGGCACCGTCGAGCTCACCCGGGTGCTGCACCGAGACGAGGACGAACTTGTCCTCGATCACCGGGCCGCAGGTCTCCGCACCGGCGGAGACGGTGAGGAACTGCTTGAGGTGACCGCGCTCCGGACCAACGGTGGCCGTGGCGAACAGGCCGTCGTTGGAGCCCAACTGGTTGCCGTCGGTGGAGATCCACAGGTTGCCGTGCTTGTCGAAGGCCAGGTTGTCCGGGCACGAGATCGGGCTGACCTGGGTCTTGTCGTAGCCGCCGAAGTAGGTGTCGGCGCTGGCCGGGTCACCACAGACAAGCAGCAGACGCCACGAGAACGTCAGCGCGGTGTTGTCGCCGCCGTCCTCTTCCCACTCCAGCACGTGACCGTGCCGGTTGGCGCCGCGCGGGTTGATCTCGGTCGGGCCTTCCTTGCCCGGCTTGCCGCGGTCGGTGTTGTTGGTGAGCGCGGCGTAGACGCGGCCGGAGACCGGGTTCGCCTCGACGTCCTCTGGGCGGTCCATCTTCGTCGCGCCGACCTTGTCCGCGGCCAGGCGGGTGAAGATGTAGACCTCTTCGGCGGTGAAGCCCTCGACGAAGGGCTCCGTACCCGACACCAGCTTGATCCATTTGCCGGTGCCGTCGAACTCGCCGTCGGCGGGCAGCGTGCCCGCGACGAAGTCCGGGCTGTCGCCGGTGAACTGGGCGACGTAGAGGGTGCCCTCGGACAGCAGCTTCTTGTTGTGCTCACGGGCCCAACGGCTGCGGCCGTGGCGCATGCGGTTCTTGGAGACGAACTTGTAGATGTAGTCGAAGCGCTCGTCGTCGCCCATGTACGCGACCACGCGGCCGTCGTCGGCGACGTGGATGTTGGCGCCCTCGTGCTTGAACCGGCCCAGCGCGGTGTGCTTCACCGGCGCCGACTTCGGGTCGTGCGGGTCGACCTCGACGATCCAGCCGAAGCGGTTGACCTCGTTGGGCTCCTTGCTCACGTCGAAGCGCTCGTCGAAGCGCTCCCACTTGCGGCCGGACGCGCCACCGGAGAGGCCGTAGCGGGCCAGGCGGGCCTTGGTCGCCGGGTCGGTGACCGAGGCGGAGTTGGCGAAGTACTGGTTGAAGTTCTCCTCGCCGGTGAGGATCGTGCCCCACGGGGTGACGCCGCCCGCGCAGTTGTTCAGCGTGCCGAAGACCTTGCGACCGGTCGGGTCGGCCTTGGTCTTGAGGTAGTCGCTGCCCGCGGCCGGGCCGTCGACGGCGAACTCCGAGTTGACGGTGATGCGGCGGTTGTAGAAGCGGTCCAGCTTCGTCACCAGCTTGCCGGTGCGGCCTTCACGCTCGACGACGACGACCGACAGGCCGTGCGCGGCCCAGCCGATCTTGACCTGCTCCTCGGTCGGGTTGGCCGCGTTGTAGCCCTTGAAGAGGAATGTCTCGGTGGTGTACTCGTGGTTGGACACCATGAGGTAGCGGTTGTCGCACAGCTCGACGAGGCCACAGAAGTCGTTGTTGTAACCGAACTGCTTGGCCTGCGCGGCTGCGGTCTGGTTGTCGAAGTCGAACGCGGGCGCACCCGGCAGCACCGGGTCACCCCAGCGGATCACGACGGAGGAGACATAGCCCGCCGGCGCGGTGATCTTGTCGTCGGTGTTCGGCGCGACCGGCGTGAAGTTCAGCCCCTTGGGCTTCTTGGACTCGATCTCCTGGTCGTCGGCGGAGTTCTGCGCGGCGGCGGAACCGACACCGACGGCCGCGACACCGGCACCGGCGACGGCGAGCACCGCACCGGCCTTCAGCATGCCGCGACGGCTCACGATGTTGCGAACGACATCCCCGAAGTACGCGTTCTCCGAAGTGTTCGGCGCCTCGTGGGAACAGGCGTTGCCACAGCGGTATTCACAAGTCACAGCCTGCCTGCCGAGGGGATGGTTCGGCGGCAGCAGCGGCAGGTTGATCCGGCCGTCGGACACGGGAGCCTCCTGAGATCTGTCCACGCGGGACAGCCAAGAATGGTCAGTGGGAACGCCGTGGACGGTAAGAGGCGCAAGCCAGAGGAAGCGGACATCGAAGTGAACAGGAAGCGAACAGATCAATCGTTACCGCAGGTCGCGGCCCGCACACGGCTCGCGATCAGAACTCGGTGAGATCCGCGGGATCGAACTTCATGGCGAATGGCGCCATCGACTCGAACATCTGGCCCTCGACAGCTCGCGCCCGCACCACATACTCGCCGTCGATCAACTCAAACAGAGCGACCCACGCCACCCGATTCATGTCGACCTGCATGAAGAAGGGCACGCCTGCCTCGGCGCAGAGTCGCGGCTTGTCGACCATGTCCCGGCGCCTGCCAGCCGCCGAGTTGATCTCGACAGCCATCAACACGTTCTCGATCGGCACCCAGGTCAGATTCCGGATCGGCTCGCGCAGGACCACCAGATCAGGCTGAATCCACGTGTCGGGCCCAATGATCACGCTCAAAGCGGGATAAGCCCGGTGGCCCGCAGCTTTCGCGGGGTCCACGATCTGGCAGTAGAGCTGCCCCATGGCATTGACGCTGCCACTACCCCTGGGTCGCCTCATGATCAGACTGCCATCGAGGCACTCGTACGACGTTCCAGAAACAGCCTGAGGGATTGGCAAGTACATCTCAGCTAACCCGGTTGTCCATTGGCCGTAGAGGTCGACCAGTGGATCGAATGCTTCGGCTACCACCGCTCCAGTATGTCGAACGCATGAGCGAAAGCCACCATCCGGAGATCGAAATCCCCCGATGGTGGCTCTCACTCTAGCTACGTTCAGCGCTCGACGTCGCCCCTGATGAAGGCTTCGACGGCGGCGTGGGCCTCGTCGTCGGAGTACTGCTCCGGCGGGGACTTCATGAAGTACGAGGAGGCCGACAGGATCGGGCCGCCGATACCCCGGTCGAGAGCGATCTTGGCCGCGCGGACCGCATCGATGATCACGCCCGCCGAGTTGGGGGAGTCCCAGACCTCGAGCTTGTACTCCAGGTTCAGCGGGGTGTCACCGAAGGAGCGGCCCTCCAGGCGGACGTAGGCCCACTTGCGGTCGTCGAGCCACGGCACGTGGTCCGACGGGCCGATGTGCACGTCGGCCTTGGCCATCTCGTGCGGGATCTGCGAGGTGACCGACTGGGTCTTGGAGATCTTCTTGGACTGCAGGCGCTTGCGCTCCAGCATGTTCATGAAGTCCATGTTGCCGCCGAAGTTCAGCTGGTAGGTCCGCTGCAGCTCGACGCCGCGGTCCTCGAACAGCTTGGCCATCACGCGGTGGGTGATGGTGGCGCCGACCTGGGACTTGATGTCGTCGCCGACGATCGGCACGCCCGCCTCGGTGAACTTGGCAGCCCACTCCGGGTCCGATGCGATGAACACCGGCAGCGCGTTGACGAAGGCGACGCCCGCGTCGATGGCGCACTGGGCGTAGAAGCGGTCGGCGTCCTCGGAGCCCACCGGCAGGTACGACACCAGCACGTCGACCTCGGCCTCGCGAAGCGTGGCCACGACATCCGCGGGCGCCTCGTCGGACTCGGTGATGATCTCGCGGTAGAACTCGCCGAGACCGTCGAGGGTGTGGCCCCGCTGGACCGTCACCCCGGTCGGCGGCACGTCGCAGATCTTGATGGTGTTGTTCTCGCTGGCCACGATCGCCTCGGAGAGGTCGCGGCCGACCTTCTTGGCGTCGACGTCGAACGCGGCGACGAACTCGATGTCGCGCACGTGGTAGTCGCCGAACTGCACATGCATCAGGCCTGGCACGCGGGAGGCCGGATCGGCGTCACGGTAATAGTGCACACCTTGCACCAGCGACGCCGCACAGTTGCCGACGCCGACGATGGCCACCCGCACGCTGTGGCGGTTCTCGCCCATGCCGGTTCTCCTTCTCGTTTCCCGCCGCGTCTTCAAACGCGGTTGTCCTGACAGCGTTCATGCAGGTCGACGCGTTATTCGGTCCCGCGCTGCTCCTGCTGTTCGTGCGCGATCAACTCGTTGAGCCAACGCACTTCGCGCTCGCTGGATTCCAGACCGAGGCGATGAAGTTCTCTGGTGTACCTGTCGATCTGCTCACCGGCCCTGGCCATCGACGACCGCAGACCCTCGCGCCGCTCCTCGACCCGACGCCGCCTGCCCTCCAGGATTCGCATCCTGACCTCGGCGGGCGTGCGCGAGAAGAACGCCATGTGGACTCCGAAGCCCTCGTCGTCCCACGTCTGCGGACCCGCGTCGGCCAGCAGCGCCGCGAAGCGCTCCTTGCCCTCGGCGGTGAGCTTGTAGACACGCTTCGCGCGCCTGCCCCACGACCTGGCCTCGTCCTCCGGGGCCTCCTCGGCGATCAACCCTTCCCGCAGCAGCCGCCGCAGGGTCGGGTAGAGCGATCCGTAGGAGAACGCCCGAAGGGTGCCGAGCAGGTCGTGCAGCCGCTTGCGCAGCTCGTACCCGTGCATGGGCGCCTCATGGAGCAGCCCGAGAATCGCGAACTCGAGCATGAGGCACCCCCTTTCGGATACCGGCTTGTCCTACTCGTCCACTATATCGCGCCGATACATCCAATGCAGGCCAGCAGGACGCCCTGTGTTCATCGACACGTCAACACCGCAGGTGGCGGCCGGTGCACCGATTCCGACGCATCCCCGCCGGTCAGGACGCCCCGACATCACGACTGTGACGCGTGGTGCATGTCCGCTGCACCGAACGGCGCATCGCCGTGGTAACGGGCCCGCGTACGCTGTCCCCGTGCGAACGCAACGGCAGGTGGTCGACTACGCGTTGCAGCGCAGGGCGCTGCTCGCGGGGGTCTACTCGGGACGGGTCGGCACCTTCGAGGTGTGCGACGCGAACCCGTACCTGCTGCGTGCCGCCAAGTTCCACGGCCAGTCGACCGAGGTGACCTGCCCGGTCTGCCGAAAAGAACAGCTGACCCACGTCCACTGGGTCTACGGCGAAGCGCTCAAACACGCGTCCGGTTCGGCGCGGGCTCCCGAGGAGCTTGCCCGGATGGCGACGATGTTCGACGAGTTCAGCGTCTATACCGTTGAAGTTTGCCGTACCTGTTCATGGAACCACCTGGTGCAGTCATACGTCCTGGGGACAGGGGGCCTACGCGCGCCCCGGTCCCGAAGGAGGACGGCAGCGGAGTGACAGGGTTTCGCATGACGAGACAGCCGTCCTGGCTGCCTCCTGGATCCGCTGCGGATGACCACCGAACGACGCCCCAGATCGGGGCGCCGGTTTGGGAGGCTTTTAAGTGAACGACCACCGTGACCACCGCCGACGTGAGCCAGAGTGGCCCTCCGGCGCCGACCCGGACGCGGACCGGCCCCAGCAGGGCGAGTCTGTCGAACGCACCGGGTTCTGGAGCCCGCTGTGGGAGGAAGACGAGGACTCCGGCGCCGCGGCCCAGTCAGCTGACGCCGACCCCGCCGCCGTGCAGCAGCCCGGGCGGGGTGCTCCTCGGCAGCCCGGACCGGCGGCCCATGGCCCAGGCGGGCGCGGACCCGACGGGGTCGGGCCAGGACGCGGTGGTGCTGGTGGTCACGGCGGGATGGGTGGCCCGAGCGGGCGCGGACCCGGCGCCCCGGTCCTTGGTGGACTGGGTGCCGCCGCAGGTGCGTTTGGCGCGGGCGCGGCGGGCGGCGGCGCGTTCGGCGCGGGTGCGGGTTTCGGCGCGGCAGGCGCGCAGGGCATGGCAGCCGGAGCTGGACCCGGCGGCGCTGGACCGGGCGGCGGTGGTCCCGGAATGGCTGGAGGGCCTGGCATGGCGAACGGCCCCGGCTTCGGCGGCCCGAACGGTCCTGGCATGAACCGCCCCGGTGGGCCAGGCCCGCACGGTCCCGACGCGACCCGGGCGATCCCCGGGCCCGGTGGAAACGAGACGGTGGCGTTGCCCCAAGGCGGCCTGCGGCCCCCGCATGTCCCCCCAGGTCGCCCGCCGCACGACCCCGGTGAGGATCCGACCGTGTATTTGCCGCAGAACCCGGGCCAGGGCCGGTCCGAGCCAGCCCTGCTGACCCACCGCGAACCCGACTACGAAGACAACTACGTGGACAACGACGACTACGGCCCCGACGAGGATCCACTGACCGACGCGGAGAGCAAGCGTTTGCGGCGCAAGAAGATCTGGCGCCGGGTGCGGCGGACGGCGTATGTCGGCACCGCGTTGATGATCATCCTGCCGGTGCTCGCGTTCTTCATCACCTACCAGATGGTCGAGGTCGAGAGCCCCGAGCAGGTCGCCAACCAGCAGGACAAGGTCGTCACGCTGAACTGGGCCGACGGCTCGGAGATGGCCAAGCTGGCCAAGTCCGGCGGCAACCGGATCATGCTGACGTACGACCAGATCCCCAAGCACGTCCTGCACGCGGTCTACGCCGCCGAGGACGCCACCTTCGAGACCAACTCCGGGTTCGACCTCGGCGGCATCGCGCGGGCCGCGTGGAACAACGTCACCGGCGGCGGGGGCGGTGGCTCGACCATCTCCCAGCAGTACATCAAGAAGGCCAGCGGTGACGATGACGCCACGCTCACCCGCAAGTGGGTCGAGGTCGTCAAGTCCTACAAGATGAACGAGACGTTCGACAAACCCGAGATCATCACCGCGTACCTGAACACGATCTACTTCGGTCGCGGCGCCTACGGCATCGCCGCCGCGGGGAAGGCGTACTACGGCGTCGACGATCTCAACCTGCTCTCCAAGTCGCAGGCGGCACTGCTCGCGGGCATGATCCAGACACCGTCGCGACACAAGGAAGCGGCCTACCAGATGGGCCGGTGGGAATACGTCACCGGCCGGATGGTCGCCAACGGCTGGATGACCGAAACCGAGCGCGCCCAGCAGCCGTTCGTCCCGCCCGTCCCCCTGGCGGACACCAAGGGGGAAGGCCTGCCCGGTCCGTTGACCGAACTTCCCACCCTTGTCTACGCCGAACTCAAGGACCGCGGGATCACCGAGGAAGCGATCAAGCGCAACGGCTACAAGATCACCCTGACGATCGACAAGACCGCGCAGGACCTCGCGGAGAAGGCCGTCAGCGAGGTGATGACCGGCCAACCTGCCAACCTGCACCCGGGATTGGTCGCCGTCGATCCCAAGAAAGGCCATATCATCGCGTATTACCCGAGTGCTAACGGGATCGGCACGGATTGGGCCGCGGAGCCTCAGGAGCCGGGATCATCGTTCAAGCCGTTCGACCTCGTGGGCCTGCTCAAGAAGGGCAAGGGACTCTACGAGACGTACGACAGCTCGAACCGAAAGATCCCGCCCACCGCGAAGCAGGAAGTCAAGAACGCGTCCAAGCCTGGCTGTGGGGAGTGCACGGTCGCGCAGGCCATGAAGGAATCGCTCAACGTCGTGTTCACCGACATGGTCTACAAAGACGTCAAGGTCAACGGCGTCATCGATGCGGCGAAGCAAGCGGGTGTCCGCTCACCACTCGACGCCGCGTCGAGCGACCTCAACATCGCCATCGGTGGTGGTCGGACCCAGGTGAGCACCGTTGACATGGCCTCGGCCTACGCGACGTTCGCCGCAGGCGGCATCTACCGGATGCCACGTCTGGTCTCGAAGGTGGAGAACCCGAACGGGTCGATCATCCTCGACGAGACGACGCAGGCGGTATACCAGGAAAAGAACGCGTTCGACGAGAATCCGGACACCAACTCCAAGATCGCCCGAAACGTGACCGAGGCACTTCTCCCTGTTCCGCAGTACTCACACATCGAATGTGCCAGCGGCAGACAGTGCGCGGGGAAGACCGGAACCCACCAGTACGGCGAGACGCAGCACAACTCAAAGGCCTGGATGGTCGGCTATACGCCGCAGATCTCCGCCGCCGTGTCCCTCAGCGGCGACAGCAACGAGCTACGCCTGATCGACGCCAAGGGCAAGATCATCTATGGCGGCGGGCTGCCGGGCAAGATCTGGCAGAAGTTCATGAACAGCTATCACCAGACGAACAAGCTCAAGCAGGAGAACTTCGGCAAGTTCGTCCCGATCGGCAAGGTCGAGTCCAAACCGCCCGCAACGGCGACCGCACCGCCGACGACGACCACCCAACCGTCCAACTCGACCCCGCCGACGACCACGACGGAGAAGCCGACCAAGACGACCGACCCCGACCCGACCACGACGAGCCGGACCAGGCCGACGCGGCCATCGGTGACGACGGAGCCGATCATCCCATTGCCTGGCAACGGCGGATAGCCCTGCACGATCGATCGCCGCCGACCCGATGGCTCTGACCGCGTACACCACTGTCCTGGAGGTGTTTAGAACGGTGGTCGGTTCCTTGTCGACGCTGCTGAGCGCCGAGATCCGCGATGCAATACCCGCATGGGACCCGCAGGATGGGCACCGGTCGTCACCGCGGTGCCGTCGTCCTGGCCAACACGGTCATTCGGCATACTCGCTGCCCACAGGGCGCAACACCCAGCAGCACCGCGTCAACGGCGCAGGGCATCGGTCGGTTCGATCCGGCTGGCACGCCATGCCGGGTAGCACCCGGACAGCAGGCCGATGATCGCGCCGACCACCGGCGCCGGGTACACCACCAGCGGGTCGAGGATCGGTGTCCACCCGCGTTCCAGCGCGACACCCACGACGACCACGATGCCCGTCGTCGTTCCTGCCAGACCGCCGAGCAGCCCAAGCGAGACGCTCTCCAACAGGAACTGCACGCTGATGTCTCGTCTTCGGGCGCCGAGCGCCCGGCGCAGACCGATCTCGCCGACCCGTTCCAGCACCGCCACCAAGCTGGTGTTGGCGATCCCCAGCGCACCGATGACCAGCGAGATCGCCGCCAATCCCACGAACAGGGCGTCGAGGTCCGTGGCCACACCATCGCGGAGTTCGCGCGGGTCTGGCGGGGCAATCACCTCGACTCGATCGGTGGCATCGGGGCGGACGGCGATGCGGGCCTGCCTGCCGACCTGAGGGGCGGCACCCAGCCTGGTCTCGACGAGCATCGTGGTGCGCTCGCCACTCGCGGGCGTTGGACCCCACACCGCTGTCGCCGTGCGCGCCGGAATCAGCACCGACAGCAGGACATCCGGGCGCCGGTCGGCCGAGCCAACCACGCCGATAACGGTGAAGGCCTCGTCGCCGACGAAGATCGCCGGCAGGGCGTCGAGCCGGGTCACGCCCAACCGGGCAGCCGACGCCGCGCCCAGCACGGCCACCCGCTCACCCCGCCCGTCGTGAAACGCGTCGAACTGGATTCCGCCGCTCATCCTGGCGTGGATCGCCGCGAAGAAGTCCGGCGTGGCCGCCGTGACGGCCAAGTCTTCGCCCGAGTCCGCGCCCTGGCGCATCGAGTCCGGTGTCGCGGACACCTTCGCGCCAACGATGTTCGCAGGCCAACTCACCCCGACATGCTCGACGCCCGGCAACTCGGCGACTCGCGCCCTCGCGGCATCGTCAAAAGCGGGAAGATCCAGATCCTGGTCGGAATGCGCCCAGGTCAGCGACACCTCCGTGGCCGCGAGCGCGGTGAACCGGGCATTGATCTGACCGCCCGCCGTCGCGGTCAACCCCAGCACGGCCACGAACGCGGCGATGCCCAGCACGGTCCCGAGGGCGGTCAACACCGAACGCCCAGGACGGCGCAGCACACCATCGACGACCTCGCTTGCCAGGTCGCGGACCCGCACCGTGTTCCGGGTCATGAGGTCACCATGCCGTCTCGGACCCGGATGGTACGGCGGGCGCGCGCGGCGAGGTCGCGGTCGTGGGTGATCACCACGACCGTCTGTCCATCGCGGTTGACCTCCTCCAGCAACTCCACGATCCGCGCCGAGGACTCGCCGTCCAGGTTGCCAGTCGGCTCGTCGCACAGCAGAAGACTTGGGTCGGAGACCAGCGCCCGAGCGACGGCGACTCGCTGCAACTCGCCCCCGGACAGCACACCACCGGCTGCGTCCGCACGACCGGATAACCCAACCCGATCCAGTGTCGCCAGCGCGGTCGCCCGCCGATCGGACCTCCGCTTGCCCTGGTAGAGCCCGCCCAGCATCACGTTCTCGACGGCAGTGCGGTTAGGGAGCACGTGGAATGACTGGAAGACGAACCCGATGTGCGCGGCACGCAGCGCGGTGCGCCGGATGTCCGGCAGGCTCGTGGTCGGGATGCCGTTCACCAGATACTCACCGCTCGTGGGCCGGTCCAGCAACCCGACCACATTGAGCCACGTCGACTTCCCCGAACCGGACGGGCCGGTCATCGCGACATACTCACCGTGCGCGACGCGCAGGTCGTGCGGGCGCAGCGCCTCGACGACAGGTGGGCCGCTGTAGGACCGGGCAACGCCCCGCAGCTCGATCACCGGAACCTCCCCGGTCATCGACCGATCACCACCCGGTCGCCCTGTGCGAGCCCGCCCGCGGCAGCGGAGACCTCGACGTACCCGCCCCCGGACACGCCCGCGGTGACTACGACTTGTTCCTCGCGCCCATCGGTGACTCGGATGACCACCGCTCGCCCGTCCGTGCGGGCGGTCACGGCGGACAGCGGCACCACCAGCACCTCGTGGTCGGTGCTGGCTGACACGACGGTGAGCCGCACGTTCTCGCCCGCGAAGTCCGGGGACAGCGGCGAGGTCGCGTGCACGACGAGCTCAGGTCGGGTGTCGGACCGCCCGTCCCCACCAGGTGCGGGCAAGGCCTGGCGCCCGTCGCCGCCTAGTCCCGCCGTCGCGTCGTCACCGATATCCGCGGCGTCCTGAACGGAGACAACGGTTCCGTCCACCGTCCGCCCCCGCTGCTCCGAGGTGATCTCCACCGGCTGTCCGGCGCGGACGAGCCGGGCGTCGCGGGACTCCAGCCGTGCCCGCACCACGAGACCACCGCCTGCCAGCGTCAACAACTCGCCGCCGACCTCACTGCCCATGCGCGCCGGACGCGAGGCGACCCGCGCGGGAAGCACAGGCACGAACGCGATCTCCCCCAGCGATACCTTCGGCCCCGACCGGGACTCCAGGTCAGCGAGGTCCTGCTCAGCGTCGGTCACGGCCTGCCGGGCGGCGTCCCGGCCCTCGGGCGGGGCGGTGGCGTGGGCCTGACGTAGGTCTCGAATCCGCCGCTGAGCCTGCGTCAGCTGCTGTGCCTCGCCCTCGACGGTCGGCAGCGGCGTGTAGCCCGCGTCGCGGTACAGCGCCGTGATCGCGGTCTTGGTGCTCGGGCCATACAGCCCCTCCAGGTCGCTGATCCGGTAGCCGCGGGACCGGAGCCCCCCCTGAAGGATCTTGACGTCCCCGCCCCGGGTCCCCGGGGTGATGTCCCGGTATGCAGGGGCCGCGCCGGGCAGCACGATCACTGGGCGCCCGGAGACCTCGCCGACCACATCCCCCGCCACCACTTCGCGGCCAACCTCGCCGGGAAGTCGCGTCACCACGGGTTTCGCCGCGCCCGCGACCGACGGCGCGGACACCGCGAACGACTGCTCCGAACCGACCTCGCCGCGCAGCACGACCGTGGTGCGAACCGCCCTGTGCTCCACCACCGCGGTTACCGGACCCGTGACAGGCGGCGCCGCGTCCGCGGCGACCTGTGCGGGAGATCGCACGTACCGCGCGCCGAACAGCGTCCCTCCACCCGCCGCGACCACGACGACGACCACGACCACCAGGCCCCGACGACGAGGATCACCCCACCACACCGACACCACGGCCCTCCCGCCTACTTGCCCGCCGAGACGATCTCCACGGCCCTTCGCAGCCGCTCGGCCATACCGTCCTTGTACCTGCGCAACCCCTCCGCGTTTTGTTCGACCAACCGATTCTGGTAGGCGCTGCGCACCGCGACCCACGTCCCGGTCACGTTGAACCTGTTGCGGCAGGCCACATCAGTGCGCGCGGTCGCGATCTCGGCCGGAGTCGGCGCCGTGCCCCCGAACGCTGGGTCGTCGTTGGCTCCCCACGGGTTCCGGTAGTGGTAGCCGGATTCCGCCATGCACTTGCTCCACTGGTCGAACGCGACCTTCAGCCTGCTGTCCGCCTCCGCGAGGTCGTTGGACTTCGCAGCCAGCCCGATGACGAAGTTCTGATCGCCCATGCCCGCCGGGTTGTCCATGGACCCACCCAGCATCCGGGACACCTCACCCTGGCAGCCGCCTTCTGGAACATCGACCCCATTGAGCTGGGACTGACCCTTTCCCGAGATGACGTTGACCATCGCGGACGGCATCGGCGCCTCCTTGGCCTTGGCTTCGCCAACCTTGCGGGCCTGGTCCTCTGCCGCGTGGTTGTGGTAGCCGTACTTGGCCGCGTCGGAATCGTCGACCACACCCATCGCCCTGTCCGGATAGTCCAGAGTCAGTCGGGCCGGTGGCGCGTAGTCGAAACCGAACCGCTTCAGGCAGTCACGCAGCAGGATGTCACTGGCCCGGTCCGCCGACAGCCGCTGCTCCGGCGTGACCAGATAAGAGTCGAGAGGGAAACTCACCCCGGCCCGATCGGTGATCACCGGGATCGTCCCCAGGACAGGTTCACCCGCGGCGGTCGACGGAGGCGCCGTGCCACATCCCTGGATGGCCGCGACGCCGACCACGGTGACGACCACCGCCATCCACCTCGTCTGTCGAACACTCATGTCTTGGCCCCCAAAGGGTCGGCCACGTGCCCGGCTCGCAGGCCGGGCACGTGGTGAGGTCGGTCAGGCGGAACCCCAGGAGTGACTGGAGGCCTTATCGTTGGCCGAAGAGGACACCCCCGACCCGCCGCACTCGTTGCCGATGTTGCCGACCCACGAGCAGTCCCAATCGTTGTAGCCGCCCGCGACCCAGAGCTGCTGGCTGTATCCGGCGTGCTCGTAGGAGTGGACGTAGTGGTACGTGCCGGTGCCCGAGTTGATCCATGCGCTGGCCACGTCATTCGCGGTCGAGTGCACGAATCCGTCGTCGTCGACGCAGGTGTTGGTGACTACGTTGTAGTTGCTGTAATTGGACTTGAAGCCGCACTCGTCGCCGCCCCAGCCCGCGTCCTTGTAGATGCAGTAGTAACCCACCTTGCAGTTGGGCTTGGCACTCGCGGTCCCGGCCGCTCCCACCATCACACTCGCCACGCTCAGAGCTACCGCGGCGGCCGCGGCGATCCGCTGGACAACACTCATCGATTCTCGCTCCCTTGATTGTCAAGGACGACCTGGTGCCGCTTTTCTGACACCATCTCTCACCAGGATTCGGACGTGCCACCACCATGCCCGCGATCCGCGCGCGCATCCCAGAAAGGTGTCACGAACCAGGCCCGCCAGGCCATTCGGCCTGAACCGGACAGGTTTGCCACCGATCCCTAAGACCGGATCGGCACATATTCTCGGCTGGACGGCCCCCAGGTCATCCGTCGTTTATTATCCCCAGTCGTCCACCCTTGGCGGACAAGCAAACATTACCTGTCAGACCATATCCAACGCAAGACAACTTGACCCAGGGAATCCGCGTGCGCATTCAATTCAGAGTGAACATAATTCGAAGATCAGGTCGCACGCGATCACGTCGGCGTCGGTGTGGTAAAGCCGCAATGAAAGCGTCGAGGCTCAGCCGCGTAGCCTTGCCAGCGACCACGTGGATCCACAACAACGCCAAGGGAGCAGAATTACACGACACTAGTCCAGGGGTACGGTCGGGATGCCACCCTGGCCCGGTATCGCCTGGTCGTCGCACGCGGTGTCGTGCACCTCCGCCCTCGGGTTCACGCCGCGCGTGCCCGTGACCTCGACGCACACCCGCACCCGCTCGAAGACCTGCCCGCCCGCGACCCCGGACCCGACCCCCTGCGCCGCGATCGCCACGCGCAACCGGACCCGCCCACCGTCCGACTCTTTGCCGAACAGCGCGAAGTCAGGCGACGTGGGCAGTTCGGACTCCAGGTACGCCAACAGTTCCACATCGCCGGACGGCGCGGCGGGGGCTGACAGCATTCCGTTCACCTTGTCGGGCAACGCTTTGGCCCGACTCCGCGCGAGTCCGGTGGCCTCGTCCCTGGCCTGCTCGGTTCCCGTCGCGCACCCGCCCGAGAACAGCACCCCCACTGCCAGAACGACGGCGAGGCTCGGGCGCGACGGCCGTAGCCGCCATGCCCGAACCCGCCGCGGGCTCACAGGCCCATCGCCCTCAGGGTCGAGGTGTAGACGTTCGCGAACAGCTGCGCACCTTCGATCTTCGGGTGCATCGACTGTTGCGACGGCAGCGGCAGGGTCTCTTCCCCGCCGGTTCGGTTCCACGGCGCGATGATTCCATGGATCGACTCAGGGTCGCCGCAGACGCCCTTGCCCGCGAACGCCGACCTCGGGTCGCCGAAGGTCACATACGGCGTGCTCGCGTCGATGTTCGCTCTGTTGACCGCCAACATCAAGTGCTGGTTCAACAAATCGCCCATGTCATTGATCCACGGCGCTTCCCCGGTGCCGATTCCAGGGATGCACTGCCCGTTGCCTTCGAGCAGCCTGGGGTAACCCATCAGAATCACCTTGGCATTGGGCGCCCGCAGGTGGATTTCCCGCAGAGCGATCACCACCGAGTCCGCGACCGGTCCGGCGACCAGTGCCGGCACCTCCTCGCCTGCCGGGCGGTTGGTCCCGTCGAGCACGGTGTCCTGACACAGCGATAGTCCGGCGTAGATCACGCACTGGTTGAGCACGTCGACGAATCTGGCGTCGTTGCCACCGACCGACAACGTCACCAGGGTGGTGTTCTCATCGAGATAGCCCTGATCCATCTGGGACAATTCGCCCCACGCCGTGGTGCCTTGCTTGCCGAACGCGTTCGTCGGCTTGGCCGGTGGAGCGGTGTAATAGGGCAGCAGGTTCTCCGTTCGCGCACCGGAGCACGCAACCATGTGGTAGTCGACGTTCGCATCCCACAAGTCGGCCCGCTGGCCGATCGTGCTAGCGGTGTTGTCGGCCAGCACACCGCTGCGCGACCACGCGCGCCACGAGCGGTGACAGGAGTTGCGGGCGGTCGGCACATTCCCGTTGTTGTCAGTCTCGGCGTAGTAGTCGACCCCGGCCTGGTTGGAGGCACCCTCACCGGAGGCGTACGAGTCGCCCATGGCCACCACGATGTTGCGGGGCTTGGCGGCCAGCGGCTGGAAGGCCACCGCGTCGAAGGCGATGTCTTCGCCCTCGATCGGCTTGACGCCGTCATCACCGTCGTACGTCACGCTCGACAGTCGCACCTTGGGCGTGCCCGCGAACTGAAACACCCCGAGGGAGATCCACTTGTCGGCCATGACCCGCTGGTTGACCACCCTGGTCTTCTTCACACCATTGCCCAGGTCGATCTCGTATTGGGCCTGTTGGGTGTGCGCGCCGTGGCTGGGCAGATGCACCAACACCCGGCCCCACTGGTTGAGGGTGCGGTTGAGCGTCCACGTCCCGCTCACCCGCATCGAGTTGCCGCGCACCGCAGCCACCCGGGTGTGGGCGAAGTAGAAGTGGCCGTAGAACCCGGCGCTGATTTGGTGGAAGTCCACCTTCGAGGGGTAGTTGCCCGCCGCGTCGGCACCGAAGTCGAGACTGAACGTGCCCTCGTTGTTGAAGTTGCGCGTGCAGTTCGGCCGGATCGTCTTGCCGCTGTTGGGCATGTCGTCGACGATCAGCGCTCCGGAAGGCAGGCCGGTCAGCTGGCAATTGGGTGGGTAGCTGAACCCGTCTTCCTGGTAGGCATAGCCGGGATCGAATCGCAGTAACTCGTTGCCACAGCTGTAGCTGCAGTTCGACTTCCACGTCGACGACTGGTGATACCAGCACTTGAGGTCGATCTGGGCGGACTCATTGAGGTGGTGGCACGGTCCGAGCGGTTCATCGTCGACCTCGGGCGCATCCGGGTCGAACGTGCCGCCGGGCTGGCAGCTGTTGGAGCTGTCGCAGAACTGGGTGATCGGCGGCTTCACGGCTGCCCGATTCTGCACCGAGGTCTGGGCATCGCCGTTCCACCACGCCGCGCGGAAGCCGGAAACCGGCCTGCCCGGCCCCTCCAGGCCCTCGATGGGGTGCCCCGCCCAACCCATGACCTTCTCCGGATACGGCCAGTCGCCCGGGTGCGCCGCGTCGGCGTAGCTTGTCTCAAGGAACGGCGAGCGGTTGGCGGGGTAGTGCGGGTTCGCAGGATTGTTGAGCCACCCAAGGCCCCAGGCGCCTGAGTTCACGGCCGCGGCGGATTGCGGGTAGAAACCGGAGTTGTAGGCCCATACCGCGTAGAACCAGTTCTCGATCTTGGCCGGATCGCCGTTGTTGACAGCCATCCCCGCCCCCTTGGTCTGATTCCACTTGTCCTGCAGCACCTGTAGGCCCGCTGCGACGTTGGTGGCGAAGTCCAGGGCGACCGCACGCTGGGTCTCGTAAGGCCACGCGGTGTCGTTCGGCCCCTTCTCTCGGCCCGCCATGCGCATGTGGTCGGTGATCTGGGTGACGCCGTAGCCGCAGTCGGCATCGGTGAAGTCGATCGCCCAGTCGTTGTTCGGGTCACCATCTGGCTTGAGGTTGCGTCCCCAGTAGTTACCGACCAGCGGGTTGCCACCGACGCCCGCAATGGTCTCCGCGGGCGCCATCCACATGTTGGATTCCTGGGCGATGATGCCGAGGAACACCTGCGCCGGGACCCGGCCGCCGCCCAGCAGCGCGCGTCCGGGAAACAAACCTTGCGGCGTGTAGGCAGGCATGCCCAGGTTCTTCCAGTCCGCAGGCCGCTGGACGTTCAGCGAGTTGGTGATCGCCTGATCGACAGCCCACTCGACCTGCCGAGGCTTCGGCTGTAGCGCCTGGTTCTTGATGTCGTTGACCGGGACGGAGCAGTACCGCTCGGCCTCGACCGGGTCACTAGGCGACCCACCCGAGGCGATCGCGGTCTTGGTCGAGACGTCGAGCGCGGGGTGTGCCGCGCCCGCCCCGGACCCGTTGGCGACTGACGGCTCGACGGTGAAGGTGGCCCGCTGATTTGTCGACCGAACGGACATCTCCACTGAAATGGGCTTGGTGAACACTGTCGGATCCTCGGAAGGCGCGGTCCGCACTGATGTGATCACCGACGTGCCGAGGGTGGACACCACGGCGTCCTTCGGCGCGGCGATCCGCTGCACCGACGCGGGAAGCGGCGTCGAGCCGCTTACCTCGCCGGTGAGGAACACCCGACCACCCGACCCGCTGGTGACGTTGACGCGGTCGAGTTTGCCGCTGCCCAGCAGCGTCGACTTGGCCCGCCCACGGGACGTGGCGTCGACCCGTCGGACCGAGGCGGTCTCACCGTCACGGTCCATGAATACGACCCCGCCGTCGGCGTCCGCGGCGAGCCGGAACGGCACTCCCGCGGCAGCGGCCAGCGTGGTCGCCTTCCCACCGTCGTCAATGCGAACCAGCCTGCCGTCGTCCGCGCCGACGATCCCGCTCTTGGTCGGCACCGCCGAGGTCAACTGCCCGGCCACGGTGATCGGCTTGGCCACCGACCCCTTGGCGGCGTCGACCCGGTAGATCCGGGTGGCAGCTTTGGTCGTGCCGCCCGCCTGGGTCACCAACGCCTCGTTTCCGGCGCCGCAGGACGGGCTGTAGTACGCGAGCGTGCTGGTGAGCGGCAACTTCGTCACCGCGCCGCTGACCAGATCGACAGTGGCTACCAAACCGCCGCGCTGGAACAGTTTCTCGTCGTTGGTGGCCGTTCTCGGCGCGTAGGTCACGACGGCCTTGCGGCCGTCCCCAGTGACGCACGAGTTGCCGATCCACAGGTCGGTGGTGACCCCGTCTTCGGCGAGAGTCGTCACCGTCCGCCATTTGTATCCGGTGTTGGCCTCCGAGACCAAGACGTGCAGGCCCTGGCTGTCCCCGGAAGTCACCACCGCTCGGTCCGTCGAGCGCTGCCAGTCCTTACCCAACACTTTCGCACGCTGGGCGATCGGGATCTCATCCGGCGCTGTGACGGGGACCGCGGGCGGCACCTGATCGACTGCCGCGCCGGGATCTTGTGGAACTGCCTGCGCGATGGAAGGCAGCAATGACTGGACCGCGACTGTGAGGGCGCAGACCAATAATGGCGTTGTCTTCATTTGTCTCCCCAGTCCCAGGTTAGGCCCCAGTCCCAACCTTGGGTAACGGCATCGTAGGGCCCGCGAACCCGATCGCGCCAGGAATTCGCCCGGTCGGACCAACTCGTACAGCTCGGCCCGGGGCGTCGCCCAGAGGTGTCGAAGAGCCCCAAAGCCGCGTACCAAGCACCAGACAAATGCGATTCTTCAACCTGCGCGGGTGGCACACAATTGACTTGACTTGACGTGGCCGAGCCAGGTATGCGGTTGACGTTTGTGATCATGTTGTCAGCGAACCGGATCCGACGCCGACCTGAGCCTTGACCTGGCCTGAACTGGCCCTTCACGTGGATACCCACCCTTCCCAGTTGCCCCCATGAGCACGGGGCGGGTTCGTTTGCTGTGATCGGGAACACTCGCACAGGTATCTTTGGGAGCCTTGTGCGCCCGGGAGCAGGTGGTGTTGAGTACTGAATGATCTCTAATTAGAGGTCGCCACTGGGGACTGGGGAAATACAGCTTTCAATTGAATAGAACTTGAACCATGCCGGAGCATCTCCCGGCATGGTTCATAATGCTGCCGACCCCGCTCCCACTGGTGTCTGAATCTCGACAGACTAGGGGAGTTTGTTGAAGCATCAATTCCGACGACACAGAACACGCGCCGCGTTCGCCGCGGCACTTGCTCTGTTCGCGATGAGCCCATCCGTCGCGGTGGCCGCACCGAATCCCGACGGGCTGCCCGGCCCAGCCGCCGAACAGCGGGTGGCGCCGCCGACCGAACCGTCGGCGGTTCCCGCCGACCAGCGCGGCAAGGCGCTCGGCAAAGACTGGCAGAAGTCCAACGACCGACTCTGGACCACCACCGGCGACGCCGACGGGCTCCATGTCATGGTCGCCGAGGCCAAGACCGGCTACACCTGGCGAACCGTCGCGACACTGAATCAACCGTCGGTCGACACTGACCGCTGGATCGGCAACGCATGCGTCACCGGCTCGGGCAAGCGCGCCGTCGTCGTCTACGCGCCGCGAACCTTCACCAACAAGCACGACCTCGCCCGTCGTGGCGGTTTCACAGCCGTAGTCGACCTTGAGTCGGGTGCGGTGACCAAGCTCAAGATCCGGACCAGCCTGGCGTACTTCAACCCGGGCTGCGGCGTGGACGAACAGGTCGCGCTGACTCAGGAGGGCGACGAGGACCTCGGCCGCACCGGCCTGCTACGGCTCGACACGAACACGGCCGCGGTCGGAAAGCGGGTCGAGGTCCCAGGTCAACTGACCTCGGCGGTACCGGTACCGGGCGGTTTCGCCGCCGCGGCGATCAGTGGCGTGGTCACTGTCAACGAGGCGGGCACGATCAAACGGCTCGCAACGACCAAGAACGTCCCGGCGCGCCTCACCCCCACAGCGGACGGAAAGATCGCCTTCGCTGAAGTCGACAACGCGACCACCGCCATCAAGCAGACCGCGGCCGTCGGCCAAGCGATCACGACCGGTCCCGCGCCCGCGGCCACCGTTCTCGCGACCGGCCGCACCGGCGAACTCTCCGTACGACACGGCGCGGCGGGCAAGGCGTTCATTACCGGATCCGCGGCGTCGCTGGCCGCGCTGCCCACGGGAGTGACAGCCGTCAACGCGCCCGCCGACGCCGAGGTGTCCACCCTCGGCGAGTCAGCGGTGACCCAGATCGAGAACGCGGCGGTGTCACAGCAGACCGCACGCGACCTCGCCGCGCCGCGACCGGTACACATCGCGGCCAAGAGCCTGCGTACTGGCGCGCAGCTGGGATTCACCGTCGACCCGGCCGACAGGGTGGCTCCCCGCCAGCAGGACCTCACCGATCCGGGCGCCACCTGCGCGGTCAAGCGCAATGACGCAATGCGGCCGGTGCTCCAGCCCAAGCCCAAGCAGGTGGAGTGGGCCGCCGACATGGCGGTGAACGGTGAGTTGCTGATCGAGCGACCCGCGAACTGGCACCGCAACGGCATCGGCGCCTACCGGCCGCAGGTGATGTTCCCGCCCGTTGCCCTCACCGGCGGCGGCAAGGTACCGGCCCAGGTCCTGTTGGGCATCCTGGGACAGGAGTCGAACCTGTGGCAGGCCAGCCGCTACACCATGCCCGGTGACTACGGCAATCCGCTCATCGGCAACTTCTACGGCGTCGACATCTACAACGAGACCCCGGCCGATGACTGGACGATCCGCTGGGACAAGGCCGACTGTGGCTACGGTGTCGGGCAGGTGACCGACGGGATGCGCACGCCTGCCGCCTCTCCGGCGAACAGCCCGGCTCGCCCCGCGAATCATCAGATCGCGATTGCGACCGACTACGCGGCCAATGTGGCCGCGGGGCTGCAGATCCTGGCCACGAAGTGGAACCAGATCCAGGCCGCGGGCATGCAGCTCAACAACAACAATCCCGCCAAGCTCGAGAACTGGTTCCTTGCGATCTGGGCCTACAACTCCGGCTACCACCCGCCTGGCGAGACCGGCGCCAACGGTGCGGCTGGGCTGGGCTGGCTGAACAACCCGGCGAATCCGAGGTACGCGATCGACCGGCAACCGTTCGGCAGCAACCCGCACGACTTCGCCACCCCGCAGCGGTGGCCCTACCCGGAGAAGGTGCTCGGCTTCGCCGCCAACCCGCCGTCCGGGTTCGAAGCGCCCGGTGTCGAGGTCCCGTTCTTCCGTGCGGCCTGGTGGAACGGCACGACGGGCAGTGCGACGACGCCGGGTTCGGCGAACTACAACCGCGCTCGGGTCAAGCCTCCCGTGTACACCTTCTGTTCAGCCTCGCTCAACAACTGCGACCCGGCGAACCCGGTCACGCCCAACGCTCCCGAGGTGGTCGGTGAGCCGACCGGACCATGCAGGCACGTCAACGCGGCAGGCCAGTACGACCTCAAGTGCTGGTGGCACAGCAGCCAGATTTGGAAGGAGGACTGCAACTACACCTGCGGCAACCAGTTCATCAGGTATGACTCGTCCTATGCGAACGCGGAGCCGCAGGACGGCGTGAGCCATCCGCCCGCTTGTGGCGCGACCGGGCTACCGGTCGACGCGCTCGTTGTCGACAACCGGCCTCGGGAGGAGAGTTCGCTGCGGGATCCGATGTGCAAGCGTCCGAACTTCGCCGACGGCACCTTCAAAGTCGACTTCAAGAAGGACGCCGCGGGCCAAGACCCCGGGAAGATCGATCTGCATCAGTCGAGCAGTGGATACGGCGGTCACTACTGGTTCACCCACACCAAGGAATACAACGACACCAGCCTGCAGGCGACGGCGACCTGGACCCTGGGCCGGACGCTGTCATCGCGCGCGGAGGTCAAGGTGTTCATCCCGGCGTGGGTCCGGTCGGGATCCAACCGGCAGACCGTGGCCTACACGGTGCACTCGGCCGACGGAAATCAGCACGCCTGGGTCGATGTGACCTCCTTGTCCGCCGATACCTGGGTGTCTCTCGGTGTCTACAAGTTCAACGGACAACCATCGGTATCGCTGACAACGTCCAATGGAGTCGACAACGAGCCGAGTCGGCGCATCGTGTTCGACGCGGTGGCGTTCATGCCGAGCGCCGAGCCGTGGCCCGACGAGATCAAGGTCCGGATCGTCCACGACTCGACGCAGCACTGCCTCGCGGTACGCAACGGCGCCACGTTCGACGGCGCGTACACCGAGCATCGGTCCTGCACGGGCTCATTCGAGGAGATCTGGGGAATGCGCGCCGTCCGCCAACGAACCGAGGTTCTCAACGGCGCGCCATACTCGGTGTTCGACTACACCTACCGCAACCAGAACAGCGGCAAGTGCCTTGCCATCAAGGACGGCGACACTCAGTCGGGTGCGGTCGCGGTCCAGGACAATTGTGACCAGATCGACAACAGGCAGCTATGGAAGGTCTACTCGTCGTCACCGCTCGTCGGCGGCGAGACGTATGGCCTCAAGAACTTCAAGAGCAACCTGTTCCTCGGCACCTTCCAGTGTGCAGAGGCATCCGGGCTCACCCCCGCACAACTGGCGTGGCCTGACGGATCGCCCTACAACTGCCCGAATCCGAATGATCCGAACGACGTCCACGACACTCGATTCTGGAAGACCGCGGTAATCCAGTAACTCGCGTTCGTGACTCACCCGACGGCTCCGGACCCGCTCACAGCGGCCGGAGCCGTCGGCGGATCCACCACCCAAACACGGCCAAGAGCAGAACGCCCGTACCGGCCACGCCTGGCACGAGCCATGACCGCGACGAGGGAAGTTCGCCGGACGTCGCGGCGACCGGGTCGATCACGCCAAACCCGTAGCGATCGTCCCGACCTGGGTCGCCCGCGTCACGGGCGGTCTCGACCAGTCGGCGCACAACGCCCGCGCCGTCGAGTTCGGGGTATGCGCCTATGACCAAAGCAGCCACCCCGGACACGATCGCCGCCGAATAGCTCGTGCCACTAACCGGGCTCGTGTTCGCGCCGATCTCGATGTCGACACCAGGCGCCGCCACGGCCACCTGCGGGCCCTCCACACTCACGTCACCCCGGAACTGCCCACGCGCGTCGACCGCGGAGACCGCGACCACGCCGTCGATGCTTGCCGGGCTGGTCACAGCAGTGTCCTCCGGCACGTTGCCTGCTGCGGCGACCACGACGACACCGCGGTCGACCGCGTGTCGCACCGCGGCGTCGAGCTTGTGCCTCGGGTTTCGGGTCCGGATGCCCTGGGAGATATTGGCGACCTGAGCGCCGTTGTCGACCGCCCAGGTGAGGGCGTCGGCGAGGGTGTCGCTGCCCCCGTCGACCCGCACCGGGAGCACATTGGCGGCGGGTGCTACCCCATGCACCGGCCCCCGGCCCGCGGCGATGAGTGCGATGTCGGTGCCGTGACCACGGCCGTCGTGGGTGCCTTGCCCCAGGGCCGGGAACGCGCGCCCAGGCAGAACAGCTCCCGCCAGACCTGGATGGCCCTCATCAACCCCAGTGTCGATCACCGCGATGACCACGCCATCCCCCCGACTGCGGTCCCACACTCCCGGAAGCCCCAACTCGGTCACCCAGTCCGGCTCCACCGACCCGGTCGTCGCGGTCACGGCCGCGGCCACCCAGACCGCAACACCACGCAGCATCTTTCCGCCCCCCAGAGAGTTGCGCCTCGGACACAGTTTTCCCTGCCCGCGGATGTATTTGCATCTGGGTAACCATTGCCTGGCTGGTTTCTCCGGACGTCCGCCCCCGCAAGGGTGCGTCAGGCCGTAGCATCGCGCGCGTGTCAGTTGATCCCGGTCGGGCCGAAGAGGTCGACTCGCTTCAGTCCAGTCCGGTTGGCGGCGGCGAGAGCGTGGGCGACACCGCCAGTCTCGGGCCGCGCGAGCGCGACCGGCCGACGTGGACGGAGTCGCTGGCCAAGCACGCCAGCGCCCCGTTCGGCGGGATCACCGGCAGGCACGCGGCGGTCGGCAGGCACTGGTTCTGGACGCCGCTGCGGGTGGCGCTGCTGATCGGTGTGGTGACGCTGACGCTGGGCTGGTTCCAGAAGGCGCCGTGCATCCAGCAGTACGACGCGGGCCAGGGGCAGCTGGAGCTCGACTGGCGGTCCAGCCGCCAGTTCACCGCGATGTGCTACTCCGACATCGTCCCCCTGTACTCGGCCGAGCGGCTGGACAAGGGCGGTTTCCCGTACCTGACCATGTGGTACGACGACGAGGGCAAGCCGACCCAGCACGAGCGGTACATGGAGTACCCGGTGATCACCGGGATGTTCCAGTGGTTCAACGCCAAGCTCACCGACGGCTGGCAGACGCTGGCCAAGGAAGGGTGGCTGCCGACCGGTCTGCCGGTGGTCGTGTACTTCGACATCAGCGCGTTCTGGCTGGCCCTGGCGTGGCTGGTGACGATCTGGGCGGTGGCGCGAACAGCGCGGCGCAGACCGTGGGACGCGGCGTTCATCGCGGTCTCGCCGCTGGTCATCGTGCACGCGTTCACCAACTTCGACACGCTGGCCACGGCGTGCGCCGCGGCCGGGATCCTGGCGTGGGCGCGCAAGAAGCCGGTGCTCGCCGGAATCCTGCTCGGGCTCGGTGGCGCGGCGAAGCTCTATCCGCTGTTCCTGCTCGGGCCGCTGCTGGTGCTGTGCATCAGGTCCGGGTACACGAAGGTGTGGATCCAGACCGCGATAGCCGCGGTGGCGACGTGGGCGGCGGTCAACGCTCCCTTCCTGCTCTACGAGCCACTGCGGAAGGGCTGGGGCGAGTTCTTCCGACGCAACTCCGACCGCGGCGCCGACCCGGATTCGATCTACAACGTGATCATGCACTGGGCCCAGTGGCCCGGCTTCGACGGCCCGCTGGCCTTCGGGGAGTCGCCGTCGGTGCTCAACCTGGTGACCGTCGTGCTGTTCGTGGCGGCCTGCGGCGGTGTGGCGTTCATCGCCTGGCACGCACCGACCCGCCCGCGCGTGGCACAGCTCTGTTTCCTGGTGGTCGCGGCGTTCCTGATCACCAACAAGGTGTGGAGCCCGCAGTACTCGCTGTGGCTGGTGCCGCTCGCCGTCCTGGCCGTGCCGCGCTGGAAACCGCTGCTCGCCTGGATGGTGGTCGATGCGCTGGTGTGGGCCCCCCGAATGGCCTACTACCTGGGCGAAGGCAACCGCGGCCTGCCCGAGGACTGGTTCCTCGGCTTCGTCGTGGCCCGCGACGTCGCGGTGCTCGCGCTGTGCGCCCTGGTGATCTACGAGATCTACCACCCGGCCCGCGACCTGGTCCGCAAATGGGGCGAGGACGACCCGGCGGGCGGCGTGCTCGACGGGGCGCCGGACAAGTTCGTCCTCCCGCGCAGGCAGCCGGTCGCCGCGGAATAAGCAGGTAGGGAATTCGCGCTGTCCATGTGAGACTGAGACGGACTCAATGGTGGGATGATCGGAGGCCTAATGGCCGGGCAGCGACGTGGGTTCCTTCTCGGCTTCGGCGCCTATCTCCTCTGGGGCTTCTTCCCGCTCTACTGGCCCCTGCTGCGCCCGGCGGGCCCGGTCGAGATCCTCGCCCACCGCATCGTCTGGTCCCTGGCGGCCGTCCTGGTGCTGATCGTGGTCGCCCGCCGCTGGACCCACCTGCGCGCCGTCCTCGCCGACCGCCGCCGCCTGACCTTCATCGCCGCGGGCGCGGTGGTGATCGGCGTCAACTGGGGCGTCTACATCTATGGCGTCAACAGTGGCCAGGTCGTCGAGACCTCACTCGGCTACTTCATCAACCCGCTGGTCACAATCCTGCTGGGCGTAGCCGTCCTCGGTGAACGACTGCGCCCCGGCCAGTGGGCAGGCCTGGCGATCGCCCTGGCCGCGGTGGTCGAGTTGACCTTCGACTACGGCAGGCTCCCGTGGATCGCACTGACCCTGGCGTTCTCGTTCGGCACCTACGCACTGATGAAGAAGAAGGCCGACGTCGGCTCCACCGAGGGCCTTGCCCTGGAAACCTTGCTACTGGCCCCGATCGCACTGACCTTCCTGCTGGCAGGCGGCGGCACAACGTTCGGCAACGCGGGCTGGCTCAACGCCCTGCTACTGGCAGGCACCGGCGTACTAACCGCAATCCCCCTGCTGATGTTCGGCGCGGCCGCCACGAAGGTCTCCCTGACAACCCTCGGACTACTCCAATACACGGCACCGACAGTCCAATTCCTCTGCGGCATCATCGTCTTCCACGAGCAGATGACAACAGCACGCTGGATCGGCTTCGGACTCGTCTGGCTGGCACTAGTGGTGATCACAACGGAATCCCTACTCACCCGCCGCAAGACGGCCGCGCTACGCCAGATCGAGCGAGAGGTCGAACTGGTCTAAAGCCCAACGAAACGCAAGGGGCCAAACAGGCGCCGTTGCCGGACAAACTTGGGGTTCGTCAGCGCCCGGTCCGGCGACTGAAGGACGGATAGCCGGATTTGGCTGTGGGCTTCCCCGAGTACCCGCTCACGCGGGCGAAGGCACCGGCGTTCGTTCTTCCGAAAATGTCGACCGCGCCGACAAAAACGCGATAAACAGCCCCACCAGCAACGCCGCCCGACCCCAAACCCCGATCATCACCAACTGGGCGCTGAAACTGTCATACATGCCAGAAGGCTCCTTGGCCGCGATCCGCGCGAACCACAAGAAAATCCCGACACCCATGGCGAAGTCCGCCGCGAAATACGCCGCGATCCAGCCCCAGCGGATCTTCAGCAGCACGAACATCGGCACCAGCCACAACGTGTACTGCGGCGAATGCACCTTGTGCAGCAACAAGAACCCGCACAGCATCGCCGCCGACACCGCGACCCACGGATACGTCCCCTCCCGCTGGTACCGCACCCAACCAACCGCCACAGCGGCCACGAAAGACGCGACGACAAGCAGCGGTGAGGCGAAGCTGATCAGGCTCTGCACCGCTTCGTTGTCCGGGTCGGAGTCCGGCCGGAACGCCCAGAACCAGATCGAGTTCGCCGTGATATCAGCCTTGCGCTGACCTTGGAAGACGAAGGACGCGAGCCAACCGTCCCAGCCCGCGACAGCGAACGGGATGTTGACCGCGATCGCCGTGCCCATCGCCACGAGTGCGACGCGGATCATGCCCGCGACGTCGCGGCGTTTTCCAGCAGGCAGTTCGGTGCCGTCGCGGCCGCCGGTGAGCACGTAGAACATCAGTGGCAGCACGAAGATCGCCGGGTAGAGCTTGAACGCGAACCCGAGCCCCAGCAGGACCGCCGCGACCACCGCGCGGTCGATCAAGGGTCGGTCGACGCCGCGTTTGCCCCAGCCTCGGTGCACGACGTAGACCGCCGCCACGGCGCAGGCCACGACCGGGAGTTCCCAGTTGTGGAACGCGTAGAGCACCAGCGGCGGCGACAGCGCCCAGAGCAGCGCCCGCCAGCGGGACAGCCTGCCCAGGAGCCAGGCCGTCGCCAGGCCGAAGGGGGCCATGATCAGCGCGGAGAACAGCAGGAACTCGGCGTCGGTGTTGGCGAACAGGGCGCCCGCCCAGATCAGCAGGCCGGTGAGCACGGGGTATTCGACGCTGCCGCCGATGAGGTCGCCGTTCTCGCTCATCCCGCCGTCGACGTACGGGAAGACGTGCCGGTCGATGTCGCGGCCGATCCACAGGTACTGAATGTCGGAGTAGCAGACGTCGGCGTACTTGCGCTCGTGGAAGTCGGGCTGGCTGCGGCCCCACTGGTCGAACTCGGGACCAGCGCAGCGGTCCTTGTTGGCGAAGCCGATGAGCAGGGTGATCCCGCAGAGCAGCACCAGCCCGGCCAGCGCGGCGCGGCCGAGACGGGCGGCGGCCGAACGTCGGTCCTGCCGCGCGTCGAGCACCTCGCTCGCCGCCTCCTCTGCTGCCGTCACTCCCGCGGGCACCTCACTCACCGTCCGAGGGCGTCGCGCAGGAAGGCGATGTCCTCCGCCTGGCCGTCGGCCGGGGTCTCGACCACCACGGGCGCTCCCGCGGCGGCGACCACGTCGACGAGTTGCTTGGCATCGATCGTGCCAGTCCTAATGTTGTCGTGCCGGTCGCGCGTGGAGCCGAACTCGTCGCGCGAGCTGTTGAGGTGGACCAGATCAATTCGCCCTGTGATTTCCATCACTCGATCAACGATGCCGATCAGGTCCTCGCCCGCGGCGAAGGCGTGGCAGGTGTCCAGGCAGAACCCCGCGCCGAACTCGCCGACGGCGTCCCACAGCCGGGCGAGCGTGTCGAACCGGCGGGCCATGGCGTTGTCGCCGCCCGCGGTGTTCTCGATGAGGATCGGCACCGCGAAGCCGCCGTCGGCCTGTTGGCGCTCGAAGAATTTGCGCCAGTTGTCGATGCCGATCGCCGGGTCCTCGTCGGCGCCGAGGTGGCCGCCGTGCACGACCAAACCCTTGGCGCCCACCGTGGCCGCGCCTTCCGCGTGCTGCACCACGAGCTTTCGCGACGGGATCCGGATGCGGTTGTTGGTCGAGGCGATGTTCACCCGATACGGCGAATGCACGAAGACAGTGAGGTCCGAGGCGAGCAGCTGCTCGGTCTGCGGATGCGGCTTCGGGGCCTTGAAGCTCTGCGGATCGGCCAGGAAGAACTGAACCACCTCGGCGTCGCGCTCGCGCGCGGCGCCAACCGGGTCGTCGTCACGGACGTGGGCGCCGATGCTCATGGCTCGCGAGCCTAGTCGCCGAGGGCGTCAAGACGGCGTTCGCGGTCGTGCCTCACCTCTCGACACGGGTGAATTACGCACAATCAGCCCTGGTTGCCGTCACGGCGAGCGGTTATCGTCGTTTCTCCTACATAAGCTACTTGTCAGTACCCCGGAGGATGGCCATGCGACGCCGTGTGAAGACGTTCGCCGCGGGCATCGTGCTCATGCTGGGCACGGCGTCGGCGAGTCTGGTCCTGTCCTCCAGCGCCCAGGCCGCCCAGCCCATCGTGGTCGGCGACTGCTCCACCAGCATCCAGGGCGCCCCCGGCACCCCGATCTCCCTGAGCCCGAGCGCGATTCTCGATCCGGTCCTAGGCGTCGTGCGCGCCGTGCCACTCATCGGCCCGACCCTTGCGGGCGGGGTCAGCAGCGCGGTCTCCGGCATGGGCAACATCCCGCTCGGCTCGATCCCCGCCGCCAACACCACCATCTCCGGCGGCACCATCGCCGCCACCGCCGTTCCCCGGATCAAGTCGGCCATCCAGGGCGTTCCGCTGATCGGCCCGGTGCTCAACGGCATCATCGGCGGCGTCCAGGGCGCGCTGACCTCGGGCTGCGCGATCGTCGTGACGGTGGTCAACACCGCCGCGGCCCCCGTCCAGGAAGGCGCCAAGGCAGTCGCGGGCGCGGTCGAGCAGGGAGTCGCGGCACTGCCGCTGCCCGGCGGCGGCACCAACCCGACTCCCAAGCCGGGTACCAAGCCCCCGGCGGGCACCCCCGGCACGGCCCCCGTGACGGGTGGCGGCGCGGTGCTGCCCGGGGCGAACCAGCCGGTCCTCGGCGGCGTCCCCAGCGGCAACTCCTCGATCCTGAACGGTGCCTACGACTTCGGCCGCGCGCCGATGGCCGACTACTCCAACCTGCCCTTCGCCAAGGCCGGGCTGTTCGCGCCGTCGCCCGGCATGCGCTACGGCGGCGCCGTCCCCGGCTATACCCCGCAGTTCGGCATCCTCGGCGCGAACAACGACACCGACGGCGTGCAGCAGGCAGGCCGCGCCGACGCGCTCAACCCGGTCGGCGGTGGCAAGATCGCCTTCCCGGTGCTGCTCGCGGTGCTCGCACTGTCCGGCGTCACCGCCGCACTGGTGAGAACCTGGGTCCTGCGCCGCACGATCGCGTGACCTAAAGGCCCGGCTATCGTTCACTCCTTAGTGGCGATCACCACGAAAGGGTGACTGAGTGCGGCGAATCATTTGCTCTGCCCTGGTGTTGTTGGCCGCCGGTGCGACCGCCGCCCTTGGCGGTGGGACCGCGGCCGCCGCGCCGCTGCCGTTCCTCGCGGTCGACTGTCAGCAGAACGTGCTCGCGCTCAAGGGGCAGCCGGTCCTGCTGGCCCGCCTCTCGGTCGTCGGCCTGGTCGCGCAGGCGGTCAACGAGACCCCCGGACTCGGCGCGCTGCGCGCCACCGCGGTGACCCTGACCTTCCCCCTCGGCGGCCCGCTGCCCGTGGGCGAGGTGCCGGACGGCACCGGTGAGATCCCCGCCGCCGCCCTCGCCGACGTCGTGGCGAACGCCGTCAAGCCGATGGGGGAGTTGGCCCCGCACACCGACGCCGCTGTGGCCAGGGTCCGCGCGCTCGTCACCGAGAAGTGCGGCATGACGCTGCGCGCGCTCGACGCCACCAAGCCCAAGCCCGGCACCCCCGCGCCCAAGCCTGGCCAGACCCCTGGTGGCGGCAGCGCGACCACGCCCAACGCCCAGCCCGTCGGCGGGTACACCACGCCCGACCAACTCCGCCTCTACGACGCGGCCACCTTCGCCGCCGCCGCGCCCCGCGACTACGGCACCGTGCCCTTCGCCAAGGCCGGGCTGTTCGTGCCATCGCCCAACGCCCGGTACGGCAGCGTCCCCGGCTTCGCCCCGGAGTTCGGCCTGCTGACCGACAACCAGGAGATCCGCGGCGCGGGCGCGGCCAAGGCGCTGCCCGCCGCCCCGGCCGCCACGGTCGGGATGCCCATCCTCATCGCGGTGCTGGTGTTGTCGGTGGTCACTGGTGCACTCGTCCGTACCTGGGTGCTGCGCGAGGCGTAATCGCACGCTGTTACGCTGAGTCCGCAGACCCTCCTGCCACGGAACGTCCGTGGCCGCCGAGTCCACAGGAGGTGAGTGGTCTTCATGCGTCATTACGAGGTTATGGTCATCCTCGACCCCACACTCGATGAGCGCACTGTCGCTCCGTCACTCGACACGTTCCTCAACGTGATCCGTACGTCGGGTGGCAACGTCGAGAAGGTCGAGATCTGGGGCAAGCGTCGCCTCTCGTTCGAGATCAAGAAGCACGCCGAAGGCATCTACGCCGTGCTCGACATCAACTCCGAGCCCGCCGCGGTCAAGGAACTCGACCGCCAGCTCTCGCTGCAGGAGTCCGTGCTGCGGACCAAGGTCATGCGCCGCGAGAACGCCTGACGGGCCGGAGGCAACGATGGCTGGTGACACGACGATCACGGTGATCGGCAATCTGACCGCCGATCCGGAACTGCGCTTCACCCCGTCGGGTGCGGCCGTGGCGAGTTTCACGGTGGCGTCCACCCCCCGCACGTTCGACAAGGCGAGCGGCGAGTGGAAAGACGGCGAAGCGCTGTTCCTGCGATGCAACATCTGGCGTCAGGCCGCGGAGAACGTGGCCGAGTCGCTGACCCGCGGCGCGCGGGTGATCGTGAGCGGACGGCTCAAGCAGCGGTCCTTCGAGACCCGTGAGGGCGAGAAGCGCACCGTCATCGAGCTCGAGGTCGACGAGGTCGGCCCGTCGCTGAAATACGCGACGGCGAAGGTCAACAAGGTCAGTCGAGGCACCGGTGGTGGCGGCGGCGGATACGGCGGTCCCTCGGGCGCGCCCGCCGACGACCCGTGGGGCTCCGCACCTCCGTCAGGCGGCGGTGGCGGCGGCGGCTTCAACGACGAGCCCCCCTTCTGATCAGTCGATTGATCGCCCCAGACTCATTTCACTCAGAAGAAGACCAGGAGTAAGACCGTGGCCAAGCCACCCATTCGCAAGCCCAAGAAGAAGGTCTGCGTGTTCTGCAAGGACGTGAAGAAGGACCGTCCGGTGAACATCGACTACAAGGACACCACGCTGCTGCGCAAGTACATCTCCGACCGCGGCAAGATCCGCGCGCGTCGGGTGACCGGCAACTGCAGCCAGCACCAGCGGGACGTCGCCATCGCGGTGAAGAACGCCCGTGAGGTCGCGCTGCTTCCCTACACCTCGACCGCTCGCTGATCAGGGGGAGACGCATCATGAAGCTCATCCTCACCACTGACGTGACCGGCCTCGGTGGCCCCGGCGACGTCGTCGAGGTCAAGGACGGCTACGGCCGCAACTACCTGCTGCCGCGCGGCTTCGCCATCGTCGCCACCAAGGGCGCCGAGAAGCAGGTCCAGGTCATCCGCCGGGCCCAGGAGGCCAGCCGGATCCGCGACCTCGACCACGCCAAGGAGGTCAAGAACACGCTGGCCCAGCTCGGCAGCGTGCCGCTGACCGCCAAGGCGGCGGCGAACTCGGGCAAGCTGTTCGGCTCGATCACCACCGCCGACATCGTGGCCGCGGTCAAGGCCGCGGGTGGCCCGGTGCTCGACAAGCGCGCCGTCGAGGTCTCCGGCCACATCAAGACCGTGGGCAAGCACGCGGTCAACGTGCGGCTGCACCCGGACGTGACCGCCGCCTTCACCGTTGAGGTCAAGGCCGCTAGCTGACCCGATCGGGTCGTCGAACCGCCCCTTCCGCCACTCGCGGAAGGGGCGGTTCGCGTCTTCTGAAGTTGTCCACATGTTGTCCACAGGCACGGGTCACCCGGTGGAGCGACGGCCATCACGACACGCCGAAGCGTCGACTTCCCGCGACACGCCGAACCGATTTCTCCACATCTTGTGCACATGGGCTGACCAGTGGGTTCACGGTTTACCGAGCTACTTGTCCCCATGTTGTCCACAGCCGCTGACCAAGCTGTGCTCAGGTGTCCGCACCCATCCCCAAGTTGTCCACAGCGGCATCCCCAAGGTCGTTTGCAAGCGCCCGTACGGGGGATCTAGCGTCGGCGCCACACCACCGGAATTGCCGTGAATTCGCGCGCCGGGGACGTACCGTTAGCGAACAGATGTACGAGGGGAAGGGGGGCGCATGGCGCTGACCGATGACCGGATGCCACCCATGCCAAGCGGCCCCGAATCCGGCCTCGACCGCCAGCCACCCCAGGACCTCGCCGCCGAACAGAGCGTGCTCGGCGGCATGATGCTGTCCAAGGACGCCATCGCCGACGTCATCGAGGCGCTGCGCCCCGGCGACTTCTACCGCCCCGCGCACCAGATGATCTACGACTGCGTCCTCGACCTCTACGGCCGCGGCGAACCCGCCGACCCGATCATGGTCTCCGCCGAACTCGAACGCCGCGGCGAACTCCGCCGCGTCGGCGGCGCACCGTACCTGCACACCCTGATCGCCACCGTCCCGACCGCGGCCAACGCGGGCTATTACGCCGAGATCGTCGCCGAGAAGGCGATCCTGCGCAGGCTGGTCGAAGCGGGCACCCGCATCGTCCAACTCGGCTACCAGGGCGCCGAAGGCGCCGACGTCGCCGAGATCGTCGACCGCGCGCAGTCCTCGATCTACGAGGTCACCGAACGCAGCATGAGCGAGGACTACGTCGCGCTCGAGGAACTGCTGCAGCCCACCATGGACGAGATCGACGCGATCGCCTCCCGCGGCGGCAACTCCCTGGGCATCCCCACCGGCTTCACCGACCTGGATGAGGTCACCAACGGCCTGCACCCCGGCCAGATGATCATCGTCGCGGCCCGGCCCGGCGTGGGCAAGGCGCTGGCCCTGGACACGCCACTGCCCACCCCGACCGGGTGGACGACGATGGGCGATGTCAACGTCGGGGATTTGCTGATCGACGCCAACGGCAAGCCGACTCGCGTCGTCGCGGCTACTGACGTCTTGTTCGACCGACCGTGCTACGAAATCGAGTTCAGCGACGGGACGGTCATCACCGCCGACGCCGAACACCAGTGGCTGACCAGCACCCGAGCGTCTCGACGGGCCGCCGGTGGACCCGACTCAGCGGTCCGTACGACCGCTGAGATCGCGGCCACGACACGCTGCGCGACGGCCGACACCAGGGTCAATCACGCCGTCGCCAACACCGCGCCGCTCTGTCTGGAGAGTGCCGATCTGCCGGTACCCGCCTATGTCCTCGGCGCGTGGCTCGGCGATGGGGACTCGGCAGGGTCCCGCTTCACGACCAACGATCCCGAGATCATCTGCCACATAGAAGCCGAGATCATCGAGGCTGATTCCAGGAGCGCCGAGCACGAACGCGGATCGCTGCAAGGAATCCTGCGGACGCTGGGTGTGCTCGGCGCCAAACACATTCCGGTCTCCTATCAGCGCGCGTCGGAGTCGCAACGGCGTGCGTTGTTGGCAGGCCTCATGGACACCGACGGAACCGTCACCGCCAGTGGCTCCGCACAGATCTCGGTCACCGATAAACGGCTCGCCGACGACATCCATGAACTGATCATCGGCCTCGGTTATCGGTGCCGGATGCGAACCAAGCGGGTGCGCGGTCGCGACGAGTCTCGATCCACCGCGTTCATCATGACGTTTACCACCGGGGACAGGATCTTCCGGCTCGAGCGCAAGCACCTCGTGCAGAAGGACCGACTCGCGGCTCGACCGCCCCGGCCCGCCGTGCGCTACATCGTCGATGTGCGCGCCGTGCCCACCGTGCCGGTCCGATGTGTCGAGGTCGACAACGCCGACCACTTGTATCTGGCCAGCCGATCCATGATCCCCACCCACAACTCGACGCTGGGGCTGGATTTCGCGCGATCGTGCTCGATCAAGCACGGGATGAGCAGCGTCATCTTCTCGCTCGAAATGAGCAAGACGGAGATCGTCATGCGCATGTTGTCCGCCGAGGCGCGGATTCGCCTCGGCGACATGCGTGGTGGGCGGATGAGCGACGACGATTGGACTCGGCTGGCGCGGCGGATGAGTGAGATCAGTGAGGCGCCGATCTTCATCGATGACTCGCCGAACATGACGATGATGGAGATCCGGGCGAAGGCTCGGCGGCTCAAGCAGCGGCATGATCTGAAGCTCGTCATCGTCGACTATCTGCAGCTGATGACCTCCGGCAAGCGGGTCGAGTCGCGGCAGCAGGAAGTCTCGGAGTTCTCCCGTCAGCTCAAGCTGCTGGCCAAGGAGATCGAGGTTCCGGTGGTGGCGATCAGTCAGCTGAACCGTGGTCCCGAACAGCGCACCGACAAGCGCCCGATGCTGTCCGACCTGCGTGAATCCGGATCGCTGGAGCAGGACGCCGACATCGTGCTGCTGGTCAACCGGCCCGACGCGTGGGAGCGCGACGACCCGCGCGCCGGTGAGGCCGACCTGATCATCGCCAAGCACCGTGCCGGGCCGACGGCGACCGTGGTCGTGGCCCACCAGCTGCACTACAGCCGGTTCGCGGACCTGGCCCAGGGCTGACCGACCCACAACTGGAATTTTCAACCAACCCTCCTCGTTGTGTTACCTTGTTTAAGGTTCAACTATCGAGGGGTGACCCGTCATGGCCCGACAGTCCGTCCTCTACCTCAGCCACGGCGCCCCGCCGCTGGCCGACGACCCGCTGTGGACCCAGCAGCTGCGCGACTGGTCGGCCGAGATCGATCGGCCGAGTGCGATCCTGATCGTCTCCGCGCACTGGGAGGAAGCCCCGCTCACCTTGGGGGCCACCGAGACAGTGCCGCTGGTCTACGACTTCTGGGGCTTCCCCGAGCACTACTACCAGGTGACCTACCCCGCCCCCGGCGCTCCGGCGCTGGCCGCGCGGGTGCGAGCGCTGCTGCGGTCCCAGGCCACGCCGATCGCCGACGACTCGGCGCGCGGGCTGGATCACGGCGCCTACGTTCCGCTGGTCGAGATGTATCCCGACGCGGACATCCCGGTCCTGCAGATCTCCATGCCGACGCTGGACCCGGCGGCACTGGTCGAGATCGGGCGCAAGCTCGCGCCGCTGCGCGACGAAGGTGTGCTGATCATCGGCAGCGGGTTCTTCACCCACAACCTCCGCGCCATGACCCCGCGGCTGGGGTCCGGCCACGCGCCGCCGTTGTGGTCGTCGGAGTTCGACGACTGGGGTGGCGAGGCGATCCTGGCCAACGACCTGGACGCGCTGATCGACTTCGAGCACAAGGCGCCCGCCGCGAAGCTCGCCCACCCGCGCACCGAGCACTTCGCGCCGCTGTTCGTCGCGCTTGGTGCCAGCGCCGACACGCTGCGCGAACAGCGTTCGGTGATCGACGGGTTCTGGTTCGGCCTGGCGAAGCGCTCCTGGCAATTCGACTGACCAAAGATCACCGGTACGGGTGGTATTAGGAGCTTGAACTGGCATAGGTCGACAAGGAAGGGTTCTGCGAAAGCTCTCAGCGACGGAGGTGCGGGCCGATGAGCGCTGTCCACCTAGCCAACCCGACGGCTATCGACGCCCGCTGGGACGAGCTGGTCGAGGAAATCCCCTTCGGCCTGGTGCTGCACGACCACCTGGGCACGGTCGTGGCGACCAACACCAAAGCCGCCGACCTGCTCGACCTGCACCCCGACCAACTCCGCGCGGGCACCCACCCCGCCGACTGGCGGCTGTGCGACGACGCGGGCGCCCCGCTGCCGAGGATGGCGGAACTGGCTGGTCAGACCGCACGCGCGGGCGCCCCGACCACGGTGGCGTTCGTACTCACCCGCGGCACGCTGCCCTTCCGGCGGCTCTGGGCCGACCTGCACCCGGTGACCTGCCGCGGCCAGCGGATGGCCCTGCTGGTCCTGCGGCCGGTGGAGGCCGAACCGTTGCGCGGCCTGCTCGACCCGACCACCGGCCTGCCGCACCGGGCGCTGCTGTTCGACCGGATCGAGCAGAGCCTGGCCAGGGCCAGGGTGCACGGCACCCGGATGACGCTGGTGCTCGCCGACGTGCGCGCGCTCGGCGCGATCAACGCCAAGCACGGCTTCGACCACGGCGACGAACTACTCACCCGGCTCGCCGCCCGCCTCCGCCGCGACCTGCGGGAAGACCAGACCGTCGCCAGGTACACCGGTGGCACGTTCGCCGTGGTGACCGAGCATCCGGGCGGGTCCGGTGACGCCATCGCCGAACAGGTGCGCGCCGCCGCCGAGGTGCCCACCAGGGTGAACCGGCGTCTCGTTCACCCGACCCTGCGCCTGGGCTGGGTCAGCAGCGACGGCGGCTCGACCGTCCACCAGCTGATCTCCGAAGCCGAGACCCGCCTAGCCGGTTCCTGAGACAAGCGAAAAGCCCCGCCTGGGAGGCGGGGCTTTCGCTATCTGGGAGGTAGTGCGTGGGTGGGCCCGGGGCGGGGGAACCCCGGGCCCATCCGAAACCGATCAGTGGTCAGCTGATCGGGAACCCGTCGGTGGTCAGCCGATCGGGAAGTGGCCGAAGGCTCCGGCCAGCTGCGACTGGGTGTCGGCCAGCGAGCTCCGGCCGTCGACGTCAGCCGGGAGTTCCGGCGCCTGCACACCCGCGAGCGCGGGGGTCTGCACCGGCAGGCGACCCAGGGACGGGGCCTGGAACAGGTTCCCCGAGAACACGCCGCGCAGGTTGTCCAGGCCGGGCATGGCCGGGGCAGCGAAACGCGGGGCGGGGCGCTGGCCGGGCAGGCCACCACCCAGGTTGTTGCCGCCAAGGGAGCCGGTCAGGCCCTTGATGGCGTCGAGGTTCAGCGCGCCGAACGGGTTGGCCACGTCGGACCGGGCGGTGCCGCGGCCGGGCAGGGAGCCCAGCTTCGGCATCCGCGGCAGCGCGGCGGCTTCGAGGCCACCGGCCTGCGGCAGCTCGACCTGCGGGCCGTCCTCACCGACGGTGATGTCGCGGGTGTCGGTGGAGTAGGTCATGGCCTCGGCGACGACCTCGACGGGCACGTCGTAGACCGGGGCGTCGGCGCCGACCGGCGCGGCCAGGTCGATGCCGTTGAGGCTGCCGCCCTCGCCGCTGGTGCTCGTGGCGCCACCCGCGGTGCCCTGGGTGTTGCTGTCGGACGCGGCGACCGAGTCGCTGGCGACCGCGGCGACGGCGTCGCCGTGCGGCTGGGCGACGGCCGCGGCGGGCACGTCGACCAGGTTGCCGGACAGGAAGCCGAAGTCGCCGTTGCTGTCGACGTCGCCACCCGAGGCGGCGTTGGTGTCGTTGGTCGCGGCGGCGGTGTTCTGGCCGCCGACGCCCGACGCGGCCGCGCCGAACGACTGGACGACCGGCAGCGCCTGGGCGCTGACCACGTTGCCCGCGATCGCGCCGTTCTCACCGGTGGTGGCGGCGGTGCCACCCGCGGTCGAGTTGGTCACGCTCTCGGCGGCTGCGTCGTTGAGGCCGAGGACCGCGGCCGACTCGCCGAAGACCTGGGCCGCCGAGCCCGCCGGGGCCGAGACGATGTTGCCGGAGCCGCTGCCGTTCTCGCCGGTGCTCTCGGCGTAGCCGCCGGAGGTCGACGTGACGTCGTTGCTGCCGGTGGTGCTGCCGTTGCCGACCGCGGTCGCGCCCGAGGAGAACGCCTGGGTCGGGACGGCGACCGGAGCCTGGACGATGTTGCCCGCCAGGGAACCGCCGTCGCCCTTGGCGCGGGAGTAGCCACCGGCGGTGATGTCGCTGGCGGTGTCGGTGGTGGCGTCGGTGTTGGCCACCGCGCCCGCGCCGTTGCCGGTGACCTGGGCCGGGCCGGAGACCGGGACGGTCACCAGGTTCGAGGCCAGGGTGCCTGCGTCGTCGACGGTGTTGTTGTCGCCACCGGAGCTGGTGACCTTCGACTCGGTGGTGGTGGTCTCCGAGGAGCCGCCCGCGCCGACGGTGTTGCCGAGCAGCTCGGCGGGCATGGCCACCGGCACGGTGCCCGCGTTGCCGCTGCCGACACTGTCGTTGCCGGTCGTGCCCGCGTCGCCGCCGGACTCGGTGTTGCTGGTGTTGTCGCAGACCGCGCCCGCCTGGCCCGCGCCGCCGCCGGTGTTGCCGCAAGCGTCGATCGGGGCCGCGACCGACGGCTCGAGCACGGCGCCGGACAGCACGCTGCCGTCGCCCTTGGTGTAGGAGTGGCCGCCCGCGCTGGAGTCGACGGAGGTCGCCGAGTCGGTGAACGCGTTGCCGATGGCGCCCGCGGCGTTGCCCGCGCCCTGGGTCGGGATGGCGACCGGGGCGTGCGCGACGGCACCGGACAGGGTGGAGCCCTCACCGGAGGTGAGGTTGCCGCCGCCCGCCTCGGCGTCGCCGCTGCTGTCGCAGGCGGCGTCGCTGTTGCCGACACCCGCGGCGGCATTGCAGGTCAGCGCGACCGGGCCGGCCAGCGCGGGCTGCACGACGTTGCCGGACGCGGTGGCCGGGTCGCCGTTGGTGGTGATGTAGTTCTGCGAGTCGAAGATCCCCAGCGCCTCGTCGCCCGCCTTGGCGAAGGCGGTGCTGCTGCTGTAGGTCTCGGAGATGCCCGCGACGGCCACGGAGTTGCCGTTGCCCTGGACCGGGGAGCCGATGGGCACCGCGCCCGCGTTGCCCGAGATCGACCCGTCCTGGCCGCTGGTCCAGATGGTGCCGCCGGAGGTGGCCTCCGACGAGCTGGCCGAGTCGGCCGTGGCGTTTCCGCCGACCGCGCCCGCGTTGCCGTTGAGCTGGGCCGGGGTGGCCAGGTGGCCCGCGAGGACGTTGCCCGAGATGGAGCCGTGGGTGCCGTCGGTCTCGACGCTGCCGCCGGAGGAGGCCGACTGCGACGCGGTGTTGTAGGTGTCGGCGTTGCCGAGCACGGCCAGCGCGTTGCCGGTGATCTGGACGGGCGCGGCCCAGTCCAGGACGACGACGTTGCCCGCCAAGCCGCTGTCGGCACCCGAGGTGACGATCGGGCCGCCGTGCGCGACGTGCTGCTCGGAGTTGTTCTCCACCTGGGCGTTGCCGAGAACGCCGATCGCGTTGCCGGAGATGTCGACCGGGACGACCACGTCGCCGACGACCTTGTTGTCGCGCAGCGTGTCGCCGTCGTGGGTCGCGGTGCGCGGGGCGACCGCCGAGCCCTGGCCCAGGGCGCCGGTGAGCGGGGCCAGCCCGGCGGCCGGGGCCAGCGGGCCCGCCTGGCCGGTGGGCAGCGCCGGAGTCGCCATGCCTGGAGTGGGCAGGCCCGAGGTCGGCAGAGCCGGGGTGGCTGCGCCCTTCATGGGCAGCGCGGGAGCGGCCAGGCCCGAGGTGGGCAGGGCCGGGGTGGCGGCGCCCCCTGCGGGCACCGCCCTGGTCAGGTCGCTCGGCGACACCGTGAGGTCACGGTTGAAGCCGGGCAGGTCCTTCTGGCCGAACGGGGTGCCCAGCGCGTTGTTGTCGATCTTGACCGGGATCTTGACCGACCCGTCCAGCGCCGATGGCGGCTGGTCCGGGCTCACAACGTCGTCGGCGGAGGCGATGCCGGTACCCAGCATCAGCAAACCACCCGTGACCAGCGCGGTCTGCAAGCCGCGCTTCGCCCAGGTCTGCATTCTGGTGTTCTCCTTCTCGGTTTCCCATACGGGGGATGAGCGGATGACCGGACGCCTTAAGGCGTCGGGGCTCTGCGGCCATCTGCGTTCAGGGGTTGCGGGAGAAGCCCGCGGAGGGTGTTGGCACGGCCTGGGCATGCCGATCTACGCGCATGACCGTACGAAGCTCTTCAGTGGCTTCGCGACCGCGCGGGAATTCAGTCGGGAGTGACGCCGGGCTGCGCGCCGACGGCGGCGGGCAGGTTGACCTGGGCCGAGCGCGGGGCGTCGGCGGTGTTCAGGTCGGTGCCCGACGGAACCGAGGACAGCAGGCCGAAGCTCGGCGCATCCACGGAGCCGGATCCGGTGTGACCGGAGCCAACGGGGGCGGGAACGCTCAGCGGCACCAGGGGGCTGGTGGGCTGGGTCGGAGCCTCGTCGGAGGTCTCCGGCGATCCACGCCGGGACATCCCGTCGGAGAGGGCACGCTCCTGCGCGCCCGCGACGGTGTTCTGGTCGATCGCGCCTGGCCGCACCCCGACAAGAGTGGTGGCCGTGGCGATCGGCGCGGTGACGACCCCGACGGCGGAGCCGTGGTCCGCGGTGTCACCGGGCTGGGTGGTGCTGGGAATGTCGACGTCGGCCACGTCGTCGATCCGCTCGATCGGCGGCGTGGTGGTGGTGACGTCGAACCGCTCGGTGATCTTGCGGCCGACCTCGTCGAACGCCGCCTTCGCCTGCTCACCGAACGCGGGGTCCGGTTCACCGAGGATCCGGCCGATGGCTTCGGTCAGGTCGGAGACCCGGACCGGGCTGTCGGCGGGCAGGACGGAGTCGATGCGCTCGATCCCGCCGGAGGGCAGGTCGAGCGGCGAGTCCGCGGCGGCGGAGGCTGAAGAGAACGCCCATGCCGCCGCGGTCGTGGCGAGCGCGCCGCCGAGAACCATGAGCGTGCGAGAGACCACGCGCCGCATGACTGCGGTCGTCTCCCTCTTCGCCTGGTTCACGTGCGGATACCTGCCTACGTCCGGGAATCTGTGGCCGCACGGCGATCACCGTGCACCGCAGACACTGACATCACCGGCCGTCGTTATGCACGCGTGACACAGGATGCCCACCTGATCGTGTGACGAACACAGAGTGTCTCCACAGATCACTTTCGGTAGTAACCCTGCTCCAGGCCGTCAATGTCGAAAACTGTCCACAGGTGTGGATCATCCGCGTTTCAGGACGCGGGTCGCGCCCGCGGCGGCCGTGGTGGCCAGGATCCAGCCGACGGCGATCAGCGCGCCCTGGATCCACTGCGAGGCCCCGACCATGCGCCACTTGTTGTCCTGGCCCAGATCGATGATCGGCAGCAGCAGGTCGGTGGCCAGCAGCGGCGGGTTCCACACCGGGTTGACGTCGGCGTCGAGCTTGTCCATCACGTTGTGGCTGAACCACAGCGTGCCGAGCCCCCAGAACAGCAGCAGCCACACCATCGCCAGCCACGGCCGGTAGCCGTAGCCGACGGTCCACTCCTGCAGTCGCCCCCAGGCCCGCCCGGCAAGGTTCAGCTCCGCGTATCGCCTGCGCTGGCGTTCGAGCTGCACCTGCTGGGCACGTTCCTCGTCGCCGCCGCCCGAGTAGACCGCGGCCAGTTGCTCGTACGGCCCCGGGGCGAAGTCCGGCTGGACGGCGCGCAGCCAGGCCAGCCGGGTGCGCACCGGCACCTCGGGGTGGGCGGTGATCGCGGTGAACGTGAAGTCCTCCAGGTCGACCCCGCCGCGCGCGGACCACAGGCCGGGGCCGTCGATCACCGACACCACCGACGCGCGGGTGAGCACGACCTGCCCGCGCGGCGGGTTGGCGGGCGGGAACGACAGCACCAGCTCTTGCGCGGTGAGCCCGTAGGCCGACAGGGACTTGTCGGTCACCGGGTGGCCGGGCGCGGTGCGGCCGCCGAGCCGGGCGCCGCCGAAGGTCGCCATCTTGCCGACCTCGACCAGCCGCACCCGCACGCCGCCGATGGCCTGGAAGCCGTAACTACAGAGAAGGTCCTTGCCGATGGACGCCACGCGCGCGTCGAGCGAGGGCTTCACCGTGCCGTTAGGGCGTAATCGCGGCTTGATGAGCCGCGCGCCCGAGCAGTCGAGGCTGGAGCCGATGGCCGCGTTCTGCAGCCGCACCGAGCCGCTGACCCGGACCTTGCGCAGGAACAGCGTGCCGCCGACCCGCAGCCGGTCGGCGAACAGCACGTCGATGCCGGGGCCGTGCAGCCGGGCGCGGGCCAGGCTGGCGCTGCCGTGCACATGCGCGTCGACCAGGCGGACCTGCCCGTGGGCGCGGAAGGCGTACCGGCGGTCGCCGTCGGAGTCGATCTTGCCGCGGACCGCGCCCCGGCCCTCCACGTCGCCGCGCACCTCGATGCCGTCGGCGACGAGGGCGACCGGCACGCGGTCGACCGGCTTGCCCGCGGCGAAGGCCTCGGCCAGCCGGGCCACCACCTCGCGGCGGCCGATGGTGGCGCCGGAGAGAAGAAGGTGTCCGCCGATGCGGGCGCCGCGCAGGCCGACCGCGCCCAGTGCGGTGAAGCCCGCGTCGAGCTTGAGGTCGCCCTCGACGCGCAGTCGGTCGGCGTCGAGCACGGCGTGGTCCTCGGCGGTGCCGTGCGGGAGGACGAGGACATGGCTGTCGGTGCCGCCGCCGTTCCCGTCGTGAAGGTGGGCTCCGGAGAACGCGGCGTCGCCGCCGATGCGGGCGCCGGTGAGCAGCACGGTGCCGACGGCGTGGAACCGGCCGCCGCCGGAGTCGCACAGCAGGTTGCCCTCCACGGCCAGCCCGGTGGCCTCCAGCACGGTGCCGGTCGGGTGGTCGAGCCGGGCGCCGGTCAGGTGGACGCTGCCGCCGACGTTGGCGCCGCGCAGCCGGACCTCGCCGTAGGCGCGGGTGGCGACGGCCTGGATGGACCCCGACACCCGCAGCCGCGCGCCGAGCAGCGCGGCGGCACCCGGGTTGCGCAGCACCGCGCCCGCCAGCCGCAGCGTGCCCTCGATGGTGGCGTCGGTGAGATCGAGCACGCCCGCACAGGTGAACCCGGGTTCGAGCACCAGGTCGCTGCCGACGCGCAGGTTGCGGGCCTTGACCCCGGGCACCCGGCAGCCGGGCATGGTCAGCGCGACCAGCCGGGCCATCCGCAGGATCGGCGGGCGGCGGAACTCGCAGCGGCGCAGCGCCACGACGTGCCTGATGACCCGGCCCTCGATGTCGAACACACCGGTGACCACGGCGTTGTCCAGGCGCAGGGCGGGCATCGCACCGGGGCCGAGCGGGTAGGCGTCGGCGAGCAGCCCGGCCAGCACGGCACCGCGCACCTCGCGGCCGCCGAGGTCGAGCGGGGTGCCGGTGCTGAAGGCCGCCCGGACCTCTTTCTCCGTGTCTGTCAGCGCGGAAAGCGCCACAGCGGACTGTCCGGCTTCGATCACAGGCCCATCACATCAGATGGACTGGTCGCCCCGGGGCGTTTGGCCGGATACCGTGATCGCGATGACCAGGAACCGCGCCTTGCCGCCACCGGACGTGACCCCGCTCGTGCCCAAGGGACTACGGGTCAGCGCGGCGCTGTCCTGGCGATTCTTGGTGATCATCGGCGCGCTCTACGTCATTATTTATCTGCTGGGCTACTTCGCCCACGTCGTCATCCCGCTGGCGATCGCGCTGCTGCTGGCCGCGCTGATGGCGCCCGGGGTCGGCAAGCTCGTCGAGTGGCGCGTGCCGAGGGCACTGGCGACCGCGATCGTGATGGTCGCGGGCCTGGCGGTGGTCGGCGGCGTGCTGACGTTCGTGATCACCGAGTTCAGCAACGGCCTGCCCAAGCTGCAGAGCCAGGTGAACGAGAGCCTCAACACCATCCGCGACTGGCTGGCCACCGGCCCGCTGCACCTGGGGCAGGACCAGGTCCAGACCTTCATCGGCAACGCCATCGACGCGATCAAGGCCAACCAGTCGGCGATCACGTCGGGCGCGATCACCACCGCGGCGACCATCGGCGAGGTGCTGACCGGTCTGGTGCTGACCCTGTTCATCCTCATCTTCTTCCTGTCCGACGGTGCCTCGATGTGGCGCTTCGTGGTGCGCGGGGTGCCCGCCTCGGTCCGCACGCGGGTCGACGTGGCCGGGCGCCGGGGCTTCTCGTCGCTGGTCAGCTACGTGCGGGCGACCGCGGCGGTGGCGGTGTTCGACGCGATCGGCATCGGCGTCGGCCTGGCGATCATCGGCGTGCCGCTGGCGATCCCGCTGGCCGCGCTGGTCTTCCTCACCGCGTTCATCCCGATCATCGGCGCGCTCATCGCGGGCACGGTGGCGGTGCTGGTCGCGCTGGTCGCCAACGGGTTCGTCGCGGCGCTGGTGGTGCTGGCCGTGGTCGTGGGCGTCATGCAGATCGAGAGCCACGTGCTGCAGCCATGGCTGCTGGGCCGCGCGGTGAAGCTGCACCCGCTGGCCGTCGTGCTGGCCATCGCGGTGGGTTTGATCGCCGCGGGCATCGCGGGCGCGCTGCTGTCGGTGCCGCTGCTCGCGGTGCTCAACGCGGGCGTGCGGTCGCTGGTCTCCGAGGAGTCGGACATCGACCCGGAGGCGGTGCCGGTCCTCGATGACGAGGGCTCGGTCCCCGGCGTCGAGGAGCCTGAGCCGGAGTCGAGCAAGCCATGACCGGACGGGTGCGGCTGCCCGGCGAGCGCTACCGGGGCCCGGACCGTCCCGAGCCGAAGGACCCGGCGGCACCGTTGTGGCGCTCGGCTGTGCTCCTGCGGATCATCACCTTCTTCTTCGCCGCGGGGGTCGTGTTCAACCACCGCGACGAGTACGCGAACGCGGCGCTGGGCTGGGTCACCGTCGGCGTGATGGCGCTCTGGACGGTGATCACCACGGTCTACTACCTGCGCGAGAACGCCAGAGCCGTCTGGTTCATGTTCCTCGACCTCGCGGTCTGCACCGGCTGCATGACCATATCCAGGGTCGTGCTCACCCACGAGCAGCTGACCGAGCTGGCCGTCCCGCTCGTGCCGACGGTGTGGGTCACGGCGGTCGTCGCGGTCGGCGCGGTGCGGGCCGGGCTGACCGGCGGGACCGTGTTCGGGCTGGTCGTGGCCCTGTTCAACTACGGCGTGCGCGGCTACATCGACACCGACCTGACCCGTGACCTGGTCCTGCTGGTCGGCATCGGCGCGGTCCTGGGGCTGGCCGCGACCACCTCACGCCAGTCGGCCGAGCGGCTGGCCAAGGCGTTGCGGGTCGAGGCGGCCACCGCCGAGCGCGAGCGCCTGGCCCGCACGATCCACGACAGCGTGCTGCAGGTGCTGGCCAGGGTCCGCAAGCGCGGCCGGGAACTCGGCGGGGAGGCCGCGGAGCTGGCCGAACTGGCGGGCAGGCAGGAGGTGGCGCTGCGCGCGCTGGTGTCGGCCGCGCCGCTGGAGTCGACCGAGGACGGCACCGCCGACCTGCGGCCCCGGCTGCAGGTGCTGGCCACCGACCGCTTCCAGGTGTCGGTCCCGGCGACGGCGGTGATGGTCACCGAGGCCGCCGCGGGCGAACTGGCCTACCTGGTCCAGGAGGCGCTGCGCAATGTCGAGCGGCACGCGGGCCGGGGCGCGCGGGCGTGGGTTCTGCTGGAGGATCTCGGGAACGAGGTCGTACTGAGCATCCGCGACGACGGGGTCGGCATCCCGGCGGGCCGGATCAACGCGGCCGAGGTCGAGGGCCGAATGGGTATCGCCCGCTCGATCCGCGGCCGGGTCAGCGACCTGGGCGGAACCATCACACTGGAGACCGCGCCTGACTCAGGCACCGAATGGGAGATCCGGGTGCCCACCGCCAAGGGAGCGAGATGACCGAACAGCCGATCTCGGTGATGGTCGTCGACGACCACCCGATCTGGCGCGACGGCGTGGCCCGCGACCTCGCCGAGCGCGGGTTCGACGTGCGCGCCACCGCGGGCGACGCCGCGGCGGCGGTGCGCATCGCGCGGGCCGTGCGCCCGGACGTGGTGCTGATGGACCTCAACCTGGGCGAGGAGTCCGGCGTCGAGGCCACCCGCAAGATCACCGGCGAGCTGGCGGGCACCCGGGTGCTCGTGCTGTCGGCCAGCGGCGAACACAACGACGTGCTGGAGGCGGTCAAGGCGGGCGCTTCTGGCTACCTGGTGAAGTCCGCGTCGGCGGAGGAACTCGTCGCGGCGGTGCGCCGCACATCAGCGGGCGACGCGGTGTTCACCGCCGGGCTGGCAGGCCTGGTCCTCGGCGAGTACCGACGGATGGCATCGGGCCCGGACGACGCGCCGAAGCTGACCGAGCGGGAGACAGAGGTGCTGCGGCTGGTGGCCAAGGGGCTGACCGCGCGGCAGATCGCCGACCGGCTCGTGCTGTCACACCGGACCGTGGAGAACCACGTCCAGTCGACGCTGCGGAAACTCCAGCTGCACAACCGCGTCGAACTGGCCAGATACGCGATAGAACACGGCCTCGACAAGGAGCCGGGTTAGACCAGGGGCAGCGGCCAACGGTAGGCGCCATCGGGGCCGTCCAGCCAGACGAACCTGGCAGACCTGGACGCCGTGACCCCGTAGCGGTCGAGCGTGAGGCGCCCGAGGTCCCGGCTGAGGGCCGCTGTCGCCTCGACCGTGTCCCAGATCCTGCGCGGGCCGTACTGGACCACAGGCCGACGGCCGTCGCTTTCCGGCCGCATCCGCACTTCCGCCCGGGAACCGTCGGAGGTCAGCAATGTCGCGGTCTCCCCGGTGGAGTAGAACGACTCCGCGCCGCTCAACTGCAACTGCAACAGGAACCGGAAGTCGTCATCGCCGATCAGGTCGGCGGGATCGAGTGCGGTGCGACCGTGGAAAACCAGCGAACCCCGATGGCTTGGCGGCGACTGATGCGGCCGAAGCGGATTGTCGACCGCGGGCCGCGCCCACATGAAATGGCCTTCCAACGCGGCGAAGCGTCCGGTCAGCTCGGCCGAACTGTCCGGTCGAGCCAGCACACACACCGCACCCGTCGACAACTCGCCGCGAAGGTTGGCGACGACTTTGGGACTCCCCGAAAGTTGGTCGATCCACGCCGGGGGGATGTCGGCGACCGCGGCGGTCGCGATGATCCGGTCGTACGGGCCGTGCTCAGCCACGCCCAGCGCACCATCACCGGCGACGAGCGCGGGGCGATAGCCGAAGTCGGCCAGCCGGCGACGTGCTAGATCCACCAGGTCCGGATCCAGATCGACACTGACCACGTTCTCGGCGCCCACCCTGTGACACAGCAGGGCCGCGTTGTAACCGGTGCCGGTGCCGATCTCCAGCACCCGGTGACCATCGCGAACGTCGAGCATCTCCAGCATCCTGGCCATGAGACCCGGGCTGGTCGACGAACTCGTCGGAATGCGGAAAGGCAGTCCGTCGACCGTTGTCAGGCCATCTGGATGCGGCTTGCTTTGGGTGGTCAGAGGCTTGTCGGAATAGACCTCGGCAAGCCACGCCGTCCGTTGGACGTCGTCGGCTGAGTACTCGGGACCGTCGGTGCCAAGCCGAAAACGCGGCACGAACACGTGTCGCGGCGTCGCCGAGAACGCCTCAATCCACCGTGGATCACGGAGATCGCCCGCTTGGGTGAGTCGAGTGGCGAGCGACCGCGCGAGCGCCACCCATCCTGGATCCGTCATCCGGACCGACCTCCGATCAGCACGTCGGCGAACGCCGCAGCGATCGGCAGTTCGGTCAGGCGCTCCAACCACAACCATTGACCTGCTGGATTGCACTCCAGGAAGACCCACTCGCCGTTCGGCTTCACGATGAAGTCGAACGCGCCGTAGGAGAGACCGAGGGTACCGAGATACCTCGATATTCCGTCAAGGACGGGTTCGGGAACCTTGGTCGGTGTATAGACCAGCGCGTCGTAGTCGGATCGCCAGTCGACGCGAGCGGCGTCACTGGTGGCGTCGATCGCCACCGCGAACGCGGTCCCGCCCACCATCGTCACCCGAACCTCGTGATCCTTCGGGACCCAAGCTTGAAAGAGATGCGCCGTCACAGCGACCGCGTCCTTATCGATCGTCAACGGATCGATGACCGTCGTGAACGTGATCCGAATGTCGCCATCCTCTGAATGCGCGATCGGCGACAGGGCCTTGCACACGATCGGTCCAGGCTGCGCGGAAGCGAAGTCGATCACCGCGCGGTGATCATTGGTGATCAGGGTGGCAGGCGTCATGAGCCCACACCGAGCCGCGACCGCCAGTTGCAGGGGCTTGTATTCGGCGGACGCGACGCGAATCGGATCGTTCACCCACAACACGTCCATCGCGGCGAGCACACCGCCCAGCCCAAGTCGAGCCTCCTCGGTCGCGAAGACCCGATCAGCGTCCGACAGTTCGTCGGGAAAGGCGAACCTGGTCGGTCTGCGGTAGTAGATCGACCGCACATCGGCCAAGTCCACCCGCCGAGGGCTTCCGGTCAACTCTCCGCGCCAGCACCGACCGTCCAACTCGGTACGGATGGTCATCGCGGCGGGAAAGTCGCCAAGATCCATTCGGACAACTGGCGCGGATCTCCGAGAAAGCTCCGCCACCACAGCCCCGGCCGTCGGGTCGTCGGCCGAACTGAGAACCAGGACGGTCTGCCGGTCGGTCATGTGTCGGTGACCACGATCGTCACCGCGTCGGTCTCCATCTTCCCGTCGCTGGAGCGCTGCGTCTGCTTGACCTCGTTGTCCCGCGTCCCGGTCGTCTCGTCTCCGGCTCGGTTGACCGGCACGACCGCCAGCGTCGCCGCGAACGGGCGGATACCTCGGTGAACATGTGCGAGCGGCACATACCCGCCGGAGGCGCACTGAGGCAGCAGCGCGGCGGCGGGAAAGATCGGGTCCTGTGTTCGCATCAGTTTTCGTCCCCTTCGTCGGTTGCTTCGAGATCTGTGATCGCTTGGGCCGCCGCAGCGGCGATCTTGGTCAGCAAGGGTCGATCGACGGTGAGCGCGAACTCGCTCTTGTGTCCGAAGTGGAGCGTGGCGAGGTTGTTGAGCTCGCCGATCTCGCAGCGCAACGAAACGTCGTCGCGGATCTCCACCCAGGATTCCACCGACACACCGCCCCGGTCGTATAGACCCACGATTCGCCACCTCCATGGTTATGGTCCATGCTCACTGAAGCCGTACAGTCACCGTAACAGCGAAGGGTGACAGTAAGGCTGTTGTGGGGATCATCAGATCGGGTGAATGTGGAGGTTCGGCCATGGGCAACGCCCGTCCGACATTCGAACGCAGACAACTCGGCCTGGCGCTACGGCGTCTGCGTGATGAAGCGGGCAAGACTCAACAGCACGCCGCCGACGCGGTCGGCAAAGTTCGGACTCGGATCGTGCAGTTGGAAGACGGCGTCGCGACGATGAGCCAGGAAGACCTCGGCAAGCTGCTGGATTGCTACAGCGTCAACGGCGACGAGCGGCGGACGGTTCTCGAACTCGGCGCCCATGCCCGCACTCGGCAGAAGAAGCGAGTGCACGTCGACCACCTACCGGATTCCTACCAGCGGTTCGCCGACCTGGAGGCAAGCGCATCGGAGATCGACTGCTTCGAGACCGGCATCATCCCGGGCCTGCTCCAGTCCGAGGGCTACATGCACGCGATCCTCGCCGAGTGCGAAGGCATCTGGTGGGAGCGCGACGCCGCCGACAGCAAGGATCGCCTGATCTTTCGCGAGCTGCGGCAGCACCGCGTCCTCGACTCCGAGGATCGGCGGATCATGCGGTTCATCATCACCGAGGACGCGTTGCGCGCGAACCTCGGCGAACCGGAGATCATGCGAGAGCAACTCCGCCACCTGCTCGGTCTGCTCCGCAGGCACCGCGATCTCACCATTCGCGTGCTGCGCAACGACGTGGCGGGCAACCCGTCACGCGGGCGCGGATTCTGGATCTTCGGCTTCGGCGAACGCGCAGCGTCGGTGGGCTATTCGGAGTCCGCCTACGGGCCGTCGAGCTACTACGATGACGAGGCGGACACGTTCCCCATGCGGCGGGCGTTCTATCGCATCTGGGAACTCTCGCTCAGCAGGCAGGAGTCGCGCCGCTTGATCGACGGCATCTTGAAGGAGTAACACGCATGGCCTCACCAGCGCGGGACACTGGATGGTTCAAGAGCTCCCGCAGCAGCGGCAACGGTGCGGCCTGCGTCGAGGTAAGGCACACGAGTACGGGCGTCGGGCTGCGCGATTCCAAGAACGCCGAGGGGCCTGCGCTGGCCGTGCCCGCGAGCTCGTGGGCCGGGCTTCTGGCGTTCACGTCACGGTAGGCGATTCGCGCCTATCCTGATTCTGTGACCATCCCCATCAGCCCGCGTGACCTGCGGGTATCCGACGCCGAGCGCAACCACGTGGTCAGCATCCTGCAGCGGGCCATCGGGCTCGGGCTGCTGAGCCTCGACGAGTTCACCGTGCGGATGGACATCGCCCTGGCCTCGCGCACGCGCGGCGAGCTCAACGGAGTGCTGGTCGACCTGCCCGGCGTGGTCCACCCCGATTCCGGGATCGAGCCCGCCAAGCCGGTGCAGTTCAAGTCGACGATGTCCTCGGTCAAGCGCGAGGGCGCATGGGTGGTCCCCCGCGACATCATGATCCGCAACCGGATGGGCTCGACCGAGCTGGACTTCACCGAAGCCGTGATCAGCCACCCGGAGATCCGGATCGAGGTCGACGTGGCGGGCGGGTCGGTCGACCTGCTGATGCCGGAGCGGGCCACGGTCGACGCCCACAACGTGGACGTCGTGGCGGGCAACCTCGAGGACAAGGTCAGCGGCGCGCAGCGCGGGTCGGGGCCGCACTTCGTGGTCACCGGTTCGGTCAGGGCGGGCCAGTTGACCATCCGGCGGCCGACGTATGTGCGCATCGGGTCGCTGACCATCCGCCGACCGTGGAGGATCAGCTGGGACGCGTAGTCTCGGCTGTGAAGCTCCGCTGACAAAGCAGTGCAGAAAGTCCCGATGGACTTCACAGGGGCTCGGCAGCAGACTCCGCGCGGGGAGGACAGCCCCACCATCGGAGGAACCCTTGAAGGCTCTGGTCAAAGTCGCCCCGGGCCCCGGCCTCGACCTGGTCGAGGTCCCGGACCCCACACCCGGTCCGGGCGACGTCCTGCTGCGCGTGCTGCGCACCGGCATCTGTGGGACGGACCTGCACATCGACTCCTGGGACGAGTGGGCGGCCAAGACGATCAAGGCGCCGCTGACCCTGGGGCACGAGTTCGTCGGCGAGGTCGTCGAGATCGGCGCCGCGGTCACCAAGGTCAAGGTCGGCGACCTGGTCAGCGGCGAGGGCCACCTGGTGTGCGGCACGTGCCGCAACTGTCGGGCGGGCCGCCGTCACCTGTGCGCCAACACCGTCGGCTTGGGCGTGCACACGAACGGCGCGTTCGCCGAGTACGCCGTGCTCCCCGAGTCGAACGCGTGGGTGCACAACCACCACGTCGACCTGGACGTCGCGGCGATCTTCGACCCGTTCGGCAACGCCGTGCACACCGCGCTGTCCTTCCCGGTCCTCGGCGAGGACGTGCTGATCACCGGTGCGGGCCCGATCGGGCTGATGGCCGCCGCGGTCGCCAAGCACGCGGGCGCCCGGCACGTGGTGATCACCGACATCAGCGAGGCCCGGCTGGAGCTGGCCCGCAAGCTCGGCGTCAACGTGGCGCTCAACGTCAGCCAGACCCCGGTGTCGGCGGTCTACGACGAGCTGCGGATGAGCGAGGGCTTCGACGTGGGCATGGAGATGTCCGGCCAGCCGTCGGCGCTGCGCGAGATGATCGGCAACATGACCCATGGCGGCCGGATCGCCATGCTGGGCCTGCCCGCCAAGGAGATCGCGATCGACTGGAGCGCGGTCGTGCTCAAGATGATCACGATCAAGGGCATCTACGGCCGCGAGATGTTCGAGACCTGGTACGCGATGTCCGTGCTGCTGCAGGCGGGCCTCGATCTGTCCCCGGTGATCACCCACCGGTTCCACCACACCGACCACCAGGCCGCCTTCGCCACCGCCCGCGGCGGCAACTGCGGCAAGGTCATCATGGATTGGGAGAGCTGAGATGTTCGGCGCGATGCGCGAGGACCTGCGGACCGGCCTGGACGAGATCCGGGCGGCTGGGCTCTACAAGGCGGAGCGGGTGATCACCACCCCGCAGCAGGCCGCGGTCCAGGTCAACGGATCCGACCCGGTGCTGAACTTCTGCGCGAACAACTACCTCGGCCTCGCCGACCACCCGACGCTGATCAAGTCGGCGCAGGCCGCGTTGGACACGTGGGGCTTCGGGATGGCGTCGGTGCGGTTCATCTGCGGCACGCAGGCCCCGCACAAGGAGTTGGAGGAGCGGCTGTCGCGGTTCCTCGGCACCGAGGACACCATCCTCTACAGCTCCTGCTTCGACGCCAACGGCGGTCTGTTCGAGACCCTGCTGACCGACCAGGACGTGGTGATCTCCGACGAGCTCAACCACGCGTCGATCATCGATGGCATCCGGCTGTGCAAGGCGAAGCGGGCGCGCTACCGCAACCGCGACATGGCCGACCTGGAAGCGCGCTTGCAGGAGGCGGCGGACGCGCGGTACCGGCTGATCGCCACCGACGGCGTGTTCTCCATGGACGGCTACCTCGCCCCGCTGGACGAGATCTGCGCGCTGGCGGAGAAATACGACGCGCTGGTCATGGTCGACGACTCGCATGCCGTGGGCTTCATGGGCGCCACCGGCCGCGGCACCCCGGAGCACTTCGGGGTCGGCGACAAGATCGACATCTACACGGGCACCCTGGGCAAGGCGCTCGGCGGCGCGAGCGGCGGCTACGTCTCGGGGCACGCCGAGATCATCGAGATGCTGCGCCAGCGCTCGCGGCCGTACCTGTTTTCCAACTCGCTGGCCCCGTCGATCACCGCCGCCGCCATCGCCACGCTTGAGCTGCTGGATTCCTCCGCCGAGCTGCTGACCAGGCTGCGGGAGAACAGCGCGCTGTTCCGCGCGCGGATGACCGAGGCCGGGTTCGACCTGCTGCCCGGCGAGCACCCGATCATCCCGGTGATGATCGGCGACGCGGCCGAGGCGGCTCGGTTGGCCGACCTGCTGCTCGAAGAGGGCGTCTACGTGATCGGGTTCTCGTACCCGGTGGTCCCGCACGGCAAGGCCCGCATCCGCACCCAGATGTCGGCGGCCCATTCGACCGACGACGTCAACCGCGCGGTCGACGCGTTCATCGCCGCTAGGGCGAAGATGTAGAACGTCCGGTTCCGGCAGACATGACACGGGCCACGCGCCGGCTAGTGTGAAGCCATGACTGAGGGGAATGACTGGCTCGACCGCCTCGGCGACAGCGATCCACCACCGGTCGACGCGCGACGTGCCCGCAGGCGGTTGGTCGGGATCGTTGTCGTCGCGCTGACCGTCGTCGCGGTGGGAATCACCGTGGGGCTGCTGGTGACACCGCCGATGCCGGAGTGCGTCCCACTGAGCGCCGAGGCCCACCAGCGGCTGGTGGACCAGGCCGCGGACCAGCAGGGCGCGCGGTCGGCCGTCGCGGTCAGCGGCCTTTGCGGCACCAAGTGATCCCGTGATCGATCCCCGGCGGCTGCGGGTGCTGCGGGCGCTGGCCGACCACGGCACTGTGACCGCCGCCGGGCAGGCCCTGCACCTGACCCCGTCGGCGGTATCGCAGCAGCTAGCGGCGCTGGAGAGCGAGGTCGGGCAGGAGCTGCTGCACCGCAAGGGGCGCCGGGTCTGGCTGACCGCGGCCGGTGAGCTGCTGGTCGAACACGCCACGGCGGTGATCGCCGAGTTGGACCGGGCCGAGGCGCGGCTGGCCGAGTTCGCCGCCGGGCGGGCCGGGCGGGTGCGGGTGGCCGCGTTCGCGTCGGCGATCACGCAGGTCGTGGCGCCCGCGCTGGCGGTCATGCGCTCGACGGCGCCGGGGGTGACGGTGTTCGTGCACGACGCCGAGCACAGCCTGCCGATGCTGCTCGACGGGGAGATCGACCTGGCGATCACCGTGCAGTACCGGCCCCGCGAGCACGACCAGCGGATCATCCACACCCCGCTGTACGCCGAGCCATTCGACGCCGTGCTGCCCCCCGGCCACCGGCTCGCCGACGCCGCCGAGGTCGACCTGTCCGATCTGGCCGAGGACGACTGGGTGGCCCCGCTGCCCGGCAACCCGTGCCGGGACGTGCTGGTCAAGGCCTGCGAGGCGGCCGGGTTCACCCCACGCATCGCCCACACGTCCGACGACTTCCACGCCGAGGCCGCGCTCGTCGCCGCGGGCGGCGGGGTCGCGCTGATCCCCCGCACGGCGCTGCGCGGGGTGGATCGGGTGCACCCGGTCACCGATCCGCCGACCCGCCGCGTGTTCGCCGCCGTCCGCCGGGGCCGGGAGACACACCCGCTGATCGTGGCCGTGCTGTCGGCGCTCCGAACCGCTATCACTGCTCAGCCGCGGTGACGTCTCGGGTGTGCGAACGCGCCGACGCAGTCTGGCGTGTTCGTGCGCCCGAGACGTCACCTTCAGGCGGCTGAGCCCGCGTCCCCGGAGGGGACGCCAAAGACTCAGCCGCGGTGACGTCTCGGGTGTGCGAACGCGCCGACGCAGTCTGGCGTGTTCGTGCGCCCGAGACGTCACCTTCAGGCGGCTGAGCGCGCGTCCCCGGAGGGGACGCCAAAGACTCAGCCGCGGTGACGTCTCGGGTGTGCGAACGCGCCGACGCAGTCTGGCGTGTTCGTGCGCCCGAGACGTCACCTTCAGGCGGCTGAGCGCGCGTCCCCGGAGGGGACGCCAAAGACTGAGGGCTTGCACCTGACGCGACGTCAGGTCTTAGCGTCGCCTTCATGAGCGAGCGGCGGTGGGCGGTCGGGGAACTGGCCAGGGCGACCGGGCTGACGGTGCGAACGCTGCACCACTACGACCAGATCGGCCTGGTCCGCCCCAGCGAGCGGACCCACGCCGGGCACCGCAGGTACACCGAGGCCGACATCCGTCGGCTGTACCGGGTGCGGGCGCTGCGGTCGATCGGGGTCGGGTTGGACGCGATCGCGGAGACCCTGGCCCAGGGGGACCGGGAGACCTTGCAGTCGGTGCTGACCGACCAACTGGCCCATCTCGACGCCCAGGTCAGACGGATGTCCGACCTGCGCACCCAGGTCCGCGGCTTGCTCGAGCGGATGAACACCGACGCCGAACCCGGCGAGGTGCTGGCGATTCTGGAGGCGATGAAGATGATCGAGAGCTACTACACACCCGACCAGCTCGACTACCTGGCCAAGCGTCGCGAGGAGCTCGGTGAGGACGCGATCAAGGAAGTGGAGCAGGAGTGGCCACGGCTGATCGCGGCGATGTCAGCCCACCACACCGCGGGGACACCGGTCGGGGATCCCGAGGTTCAGGCGCTCACTGAGCGCTGGTTCGGCCTGGTCGAGGCGTTCACCGGCGGCGACGCGGGCGTTCGCGAGTCGATGGGCAAGCTGTGGGCCGAACAGGGCGACACGATCAACCAGCAGTTCGACACCGGGATCACCCCCGGTCTGATGGAGTACGTGTACCGCGCGAACGCGGTGCGGACTCAGCCCTGAGCACCCTTCCTGGTCACTGACTCCGCCGCGTGGGCGATGGCGTGGCGGGTGGCTTCGGGGAGGGTCGCGCCCGCGGCGAGCTTGGCGGCCAAGGCGCCGGTGAATGCGTCGCCCGCGCCGGTGGTGTCGACGGCGTCGACCTGGGGCGCGGGGATGTGCTCGGTGCCGTCGGCGGTGATCACCAGCGCGCCGCGCGCGCCGAGGGTGATGACTGTGGAGCGGGGACCGTCGCCGTGGGAGTAGTCGGCCAGAAGCTTGGCCTCGTGTTCGTTGACCACGAGCGGGTCGAGCACGGCGATGGTGGCGGCGGACAGCTCGGCGACCGGAGACAGGTTGACCACCGGGCGGACGCCGTCGCGCACGGCGAGGGCGACGGCGTGCTCGACCACCGGTATCGGCACTTCCAGTGACGCGACCAACACGGCCGCGTCGCCGAGGGTGACATCGGCGGTCGTGAGGCGGGCGTTGGCGCCGGGGGAGACGATGATCGAGTTCTCGCCGTCGGGCGTGAGGGTGATGAAAGCCAGTCCGGTCGGGGTCGGCACTCGGGTGACGCTGTCGACCCCGACGCCGGCTTCGCGCAGCGCGTCGAGCAGCAAGACGCCGTAGTCGTCGTCGCCGACCGCGGCGATCAGCGCAACGTCGGCGCCCGCGCGGACGGCGGCGACGGCGGTGTTCGCACCCTTCCCACCAGGCATGATCCGGGTATCGGAGCCGAGCACCGTCTCGCCCGCCGCGGGCCTGCGGGCTACCTCGACGACCAGATCGGCGTTGGCCGAGCCCAGCACAACAACGTCCACTTGATCAACCCCCGAAGGTTTGGTCGGATCCGAACGTGCGCAAGTGTGAACGATTGGGTAGTGGAATGGATCCGGAGTGCGACACTATGCGTCAACTGTTTTCGTACTCCTCGGGCGATTCACCGGCGGGTGCGTGACGGTTACCCCGGCTGCGGCCGGTTTCGCGTCACCGGTGCCGGTCGTGTAGCCCCCCGAGCGATCGACACCGGTGGCGCGGTCTATCCAACCCGGTCCAGCGGCCGCTTCTCCACCTCCGACAGGCCGGCCCGCTCCTGCAGCCTGCGCAAACCCGCCGGTGCCCACCATGCGGCGTCGCCGAAGAGCCGCATCACGGCCGGGACCAGCAGCATCCGCACGACGGTCGCGTCGATGACCAGGGCGATGATCATGCCGACGCCCAGGAACCGCATGCTGGCCAGCGCCGACAAGCCGAACGCCCCGGTGACGACACAGAGCAGCACCGCCGCCGCGGTGATCATCCGCCCGGTGCGCAGCAGGCCCGAGCGCACGGCCTCGGCGGTCGACGCGCCCTCGTGCCGGGCTTCGATCATGCGGGAGAGCAGGAACGTCTCGTAGTCGGTCGACAGGCCGAACACCAGCGCGACGATCAGCACCATCAGCCCGGCCTGCACCGGCTGCGGGGTGACCCCGAACAACTCGGCACCGTGGCCCTCCTGGAAGACGTAGACCAGCACACCGAAGGTGGCCGACAGGCTCAGCGCGCTCATCAGCACCGCCTTGACCGGCAGCAGGACCGAGCCGAACGCCAGGAACATCAGCACCAGCGTGGCCAGCACGAGGACGGCGATCATCCACGGGATCCGGTCCACAATGGACTCGATGGTGTCGGCGACCTCGGCCGGATACCCGCCGACGAGCACCTCCGCCGACGACGGCACCGCTCGCAGACCCGCGATGATCGACGCGGACCGCTCGGAGTTGGCTTCCCCGGCCAGCGGCACGGTCAGCAGCACATCCCCGTCCCGCACTCCGTCGAGCTGGACGCCCAGCACGCCGTCGACCTGGTGCGCGTCGTCGACGAACCGCTGCTGGGTCGCGGTGTCGGCGCCGCGCAGGACGATCTTGGCCTGGTTGCCGACCGCGGCGGGGAACGTCGCGGCGATGGCCTCGGCGGTGGTGCGGCTCGGGTCGCCGGGCGGAAGCTGCTTCTCGTCGGCGCCGCCGAAGCGCAGGCCACCCAGGGGCAGCGCGAGCACGACCAGCGCCGCCACGATAGGTACCGCGACCAGCAGCGGGCGCCGCATGACCGCGTCGGCGATTCGGGCCAGCGGCAGCGCCCGGCGCCGTCGGTGCCTGCCGCGCAGCGGGATCTCCACCCGCGGCCCGAAGATGGCCAGCAGCGCGGGCAGCAGGGTCAGCGACACAACGGCCGCGATCGCCACCGCCGCCATGCCGCCGTAGGCCATGGACCGCAGGTAGTCCATGGGGAACACGAGCAGCCCGGACAGGGCGATGACCAGCAGCGTCGCGGAGAAGGCCACCGTCCGGCCCGCGGTGGCCACGGTCCGGGGGACCGCGATCCTGGTCGGCGAGCCCGCGGTGACCTCCTCGCGGAACCGGCCGACGATGAACAGGCCGTAGTCGATCGCCATGCCCAGGCCAAGCAGGACCGCGACGTTCACCGCGAACGCGTTGACCTCGAACAGCCCGGTCATCGCCCGCAGCACGCCGAGCGCGCCCAGGATCGACAGCGCGCCGACCAGCACGGGCAGCGCGGCGGCCACGACGTTGCCGAAGATCAGCACCAGCAGGATCAACGTGACCGGCAGCGACACCGCCTCGGCGACGGCCAGGTCGCTCGCGGACCGTTCGTTCATCGCCAACTCGGTCGGCACCGGCCCGCCGATCATCGTCGGCACGCCATCGACCGGCAGCTGGTCCTTGATCGCCTCGAACGCCGCGCGGCGCGCGTCGCCGTCGGCGCCCGCGAGCGTGATCAACCCCAGGACCTGGTGCCGGTAGTCGTTGGCGAGCGCCGGGTGTTTCGTGGACCAGTAGTCGACGGTGGAGTCGACCTTGTCCTTGGGCAGCGCCCGCAGCGACCCGCCAACGCGGTCGGCGAAGTCGGGATCATCGATCGAGCCGCGCGCGGTGTAGACGACAACGACGTCCGGCGCGCGCTTCCCGAACTGCCCGGTGACGATCTCCTTGACCTGGACCGACTCGCTGGCCGGGTCGTCGAACCCGCCCTGGGTCAGCTTCGCGAAGACGCCGAGACCCCAGATTCCCGCGCCGAGGGTGGCCACCAGCGTCACGGCGAGCACGACCCACCGACCGCGGTAGACCACCGCGCCCCACGCTGCGAGCATGCTGTCCCCCCGGAGAGCTACAGTCCGCTAACGGCTGCTGACCAAGGCCTGGAGACCGGATGACGCAGGTTACCCGCCGCGAACTCGCCCGCGCGGACACCGACCGGGAGATCCGCCGCACCGCGCGCGAGCTGCTGGTGCGCGACGGTCCGCGGGCGGTCTCGCTGCGCGCCATCGCCCGCGAGCTCGGCGTCACCGCCCCCGCGCTCTACCGCTACTACTCGTCCCACTCCGACCTGCTCGACCAGCTCCGCGCCGACGTCTGCGCCGATCTGGGCGCCGAATTGGCCCAGGCCCTGCCGGACGCGGACGCGCGCTCCCAGGTGCTGGCGGTGTGCCGAGCGTTCCGCCGCTGGGCGCTGGCCCACCCGCAGGAGTTCGTCCTGGTCTTCGCGACCCCCGCCCACGAGTCGACCAGCGAGTCGTTCGCGGGCGTCTTCCTCGGCGTGGTCGGCCGGATCCTGATCCCTGGCGCGGTCGACACGCCGCGGGTCCGGGAGATCCCGGCCGCGATCCGGGCCGACCTGGCCGCGTTCCTCGACTCGGTCGGCGCGCTCGGCGTCTCGATCTCCGTGGAGACCGGCTACGCGATGCTCCAGTTCTGGGGGCGGCTCTACGGGCAGGTGGCGCTGGAGGTCTTCGGCCAGTTCCCGTTCCCGGTCCGCGACGCCGAACCCGTCTTCGAGGCCATGCTGATCGACCTGGTTGACGAGTTCGGCCCGCTCTAGACCTCAGAGAACGATGTTGACCAGTCTCCCTGGCACCACGATGACCTTCCTTGGGGTGCCGCCGTCGATCAGGGCGGCCACCTTCTCCTCGGCCAGCGCCGCGGCCTTGACCGCGTCCTGGTCGGCGTCGGCGGGCACCGTCACCCGGCCGCGGACCTTGCCGTTGACCTGGATCGGGTACTCCACGGAGTCCTCGACCAGGTAGCGCTCGTCGGCGGTGGGGAACGGGCCGTGCGCCAGCGACTCGGCGCCGCCCAGCTTCGACCACAGCTCCTCGGCCACGTGCGGACACAGCGGCGCCAGCAGCAGTGTCATCGATTCAGCCACCACGCGCGGGGCGCCGTCGGGGAAGTTCTTGGTGATGCGGTTGTTCAGCTCGATCAGCTTGGCGCCCGCGGTGTTGTAGCGCAGGTTCGCGTAGTCCTCGTGCACGCCCGCGATCGCCTTGTGCAGCGCGCGCAGCGTGTCCTCGTCGGGGGCGGCGTCGCTGACCCGGACCTCACCGGTCTCCTCGTCGACCACGTTGCGCCACAGCCGCTGCAGGAACCGCTGGGCGCCGACGACATCCTTGGTCGCCCACGGGCGGGAGACGTCCATCGGGCCCATCGACATCTCGTACAGCCGGAAGGTGTCGGCGCCGTAGGTCTCGCACATCTCGTCGGGCGTGACCACGTTGCGCTGGGTCTTGCCCATCTTCCCGTACTCCTGCTTGACCTCTTGGCCATCGTGGAAGTACTTGCCGTCGCGCTCGACGACCTCGGCGGCCTCGACGTAGGCGCCGCGCGCGTCGACGTAGGCGTAAGCCTGGATCATGCCCTGGTTGAACAGCTTGCGGTACGGCTCGTCGCCGCTGACGTGGCCCAGGTCGAACAGGACCTTCTGCCAGAACCGCGAGTACAGCAGGTGCAGCACCGCGTGCTCGACGCCGCCGATGTACAGGTCGACGCCGCCGGGGTCGGCCTGGCCGTGGTCGGCCGGACGCGGGCCCAGCCAGTACTTCTCGTTCTCCGGCTCACAGAAGTGCTCGGTGTCGGTCGGGTCGACGTAGCGCAGCTGGTACCAGCACGAACCCGCCCAGTTGGGCATGGTGTTGGTGTCGCGGCGGTACTTCTTCCTGCCGTCGCCCAGGTCCAGCTCGACCTCGACCCAGTCGTGCGCGCGCGACAGCGGCGGCGACGGCTCGGTGTCGGCGTCCATCGGGTCGAACGTCGTCGGCGAGTAGTCATCGATCTCGGGCAGCTCGATCGGCAGCATCGACTCCGGCAGCGCGATCGGCTGGCCGTCCTCGTCGTAGACGATCGGGAACGGCTCGCCCCAATAGCGCTGGCGGGAGAACAGCCAGTCGCGCAGCTTGTACTGGATGGTGCCGCGGCCGTGGCCCTGCTCCTCCAGCCAGGCGATCATCGCGGCCTTGGCCTCGGTGATCTCCATGCCGTCCAGGAACCCGGAGTTGATCGCCGGACCCTCGCCGGTGAACGCGTCGCCATCGAAGCCCTCGGTCGGCTGGACCGTGCGGATGATCGGCAGCTCGAACTTGGTGGCGAAGTCCCAGTCGCGCTGGTCCTGGCCGGGCACCGCCATGATCGCGCCGGTGCCGTAGCCCATCAGCACGTAGTCGGCGACGTAGACCGGGATCTCGGCGCCGTTGACCGGGTTGGTCGCATACGTGCCGGTGAAGACGCCGGTCTTCTCCTTGTTCTCCTGGCGGTCCAGGTCGGACTTGTTCGCCGCCACCCGGCGGTACTCGGCCACGGCGTCGGCGTGCTCGGCGGTGGTGATCACGTCGACCAGCGCGTGCTCGGGCGCCAGGACCATGTAGGTCGCGCCGAACAGAGTGTCGGGACGGGTCGTGAAGACCTCGATCCCGTGCTCGCCGACCGGGAAGACGACCCGCGCGCCGTTGGAGCGGCCGATCCAGTTGCGCTGCATCGCCTTGACCTTGTCCGGCCACTCCAGGCGGTCCAGGTCGTCGATCAGGCGGTCGGCGTAGGCGGTGATCCGCATCATCCACTGGCGCAGGTTCTTGCGGAACACGGGGAAGTTGCCCCGCTCGCTGCGCCCGTCGGCGGTGACCTCCTCGTTGGCCACCACCGTGCCCAGCCCCGGCACCCAGTTGACCGGCGCTTCGGACAGGTAGACCAGCCGGTACTCGTTCAGCACCGCGTACTGCTCGGCGCGGGTCAGCTCACACCAGCCGCGACCATCGGGGGTGTCGCGCTTGCCCTGCGCGAACTGCGCCTCCAGCTCGGCGATCGGCCGAGCCTTGCCCGCGTCGGCGTCGGCGTCGAACCAGGAGTTGAAGATCTGCAGGAAGATCCACTGCGTCCAGCGGTAGTAGCCGGGGTCGACGGTAGAGATCCGGCGGCGCTCGTCGTGGCCCAGCCCCAGGCGGCGGATCTGGCGCAGGTAGTTCTGGATGTTGTCGTCGGTGGTCTTGCGCGGGTGCTGCCCCGTGCGCACGGCGTACTGCTCGGCGGGCAGCCCGAAGGCGTCGAAGCCCATGGTGTGCAGGACGTTGCGGCCGTTCATCCGGTGGTAGCGGGCGAAGACGTCGGTGCCGATGAAGCCCAGCGGGTGCCCGACGTGCAGGCCCGCGCCCGACGGGTACGGGAACATGTCCTGGACGAACAGCTTGTCGGCGGGGACCTCACCCTTGAGCGGCCCGACCGGGTTCGGCGCGTGGTAGGTGCCACGGTCCTCCCAGTGGTCCTGCCAGCGCTTCTCGATCCGCCCGGCCAGCTCGGCGGTGTAGCGGTGGCTGGGCATCGACTCGGCGTCGCTCATCGGGGAATCCTTTCGGTCCTGCTCCGGAATGAGAAAACCCCCCAGCCCAAGGGCATGGAGGGTTGCCGCGCGTACCGACCTGGTCGGTCAGCGCGGCCAACTAAGGAGCAGGCGGGCCGTCCTCATGGGTCGAGGATAGCGCACCGGGTCGACCGGGTATGGGTGCGACCTGCGACACCTCCTACCATCGGTGGGGTGAACCTCGTGTCGCTGCTGCCCCTCGTCGCAGGCCTGCCCCTGCTGGCCGTCGGATTCCTCGGTCTCACCGAGCGACTTCCGCGCAACCGCTTCGGCGGCGTCCGCACCCCGGCGACGCTCCGCAGCGACGAGTCCTTCCGCCTCGGCAACAAGGTCGCGGGCCTGCCGACAATGGTCGCCGGTGTTGTCGGTGTGCTCGGCGGCGTCGCGGGTCTGGCCATGCCCTCCGGATCGGGCGCGCTGATGGTCGCGCTGATCGCAACAGTGGGGCTGCTCGCCATCACCCTTGGCGCGGGCGTGCTCGGTCACCGGGCCGCGACCGCTGTCCCGGAGCCTGCCCCGGAACTCCCGGCGGGCTGCGCGGGCTGCCAGTGCGGTGCGGGCGGCTGCGGCGTACTCAGCAAGGCCTAGCTTTGGGCTAGTTCCCCTTAACGTCGCCGGGATGCGTCGCGAGCAGGGCGAGCGGCATGCCCTGGCGGCGCAGGACGCGGCCCCACAGGTCTTCCTGTGCGGGCGCGAGCACGTCGTTGGGCAGGGCGGGCACCACGATCCAGTCGCCGCGGTCGATCTCCCCGGCGAGCTGGCCGACGTCCCAGCCCGCGTAGCCCGCGAAGACCCGCATGCCGCGGAACTTGGGTACCAGCACGTCCGGATCGGCGTCGAGGTCGACCAGCGCGACCGGGCCGCGCACGCCGATCAGGCCGGACACGCCGTCGGCGATCTCGCCGGTGCGCATCGCCGCGAGACACAGCGCCGTCTTCTGCTCGACCGGCCCGCCGACGAACACCGAACTCGGCTCGGAGACGTGCGGGCCCCAGGTCGGCAGCACGTCGTCGACCGGGACGTCGCTGGGGCGGTTGAGGACGACGCCGAGCGTGCCCTCACCCCGGTGGTCGATGATGTAGACCACCGTGCGGCGGAAATTGGCGTCGAGCAGGCTGGGAGCTGCGACCAGCAGCGTCCCTGGCTCGACGGAGGCGTCGGACGACACTCGGCCATGATCCCATCCGGGGGGATGGCGGGCCCGGACCGGGCCCACCGACGGGCCGGACGGACTCACCCGGATGGGGGGAACTCATTCCAGGGGTATGTCGTTGAAGATGGAGTCGGCACCGCGTGTCCCCCGGGCTCAACTAGAAACGCCTTCGTGGAATACCGCCCGGCTGGAGCCACGTCGCGCGACCCGCCGTGAGGCGACCCGGTGCCTGCGGATGGGCGGTCCCTCACGGGGCCGCCCATTCGGCGCTCGGCGGCTAGTGGTGTGGTCGTAGGCTCAGCACCCGTGAGGGACCTCGCGAGTGACAACCGCTCGACCGACCATGAGGCGCACCACGTCCGCGTCGGTCTACGCAAGCTGCTCGCCATCTCCGGCTTCCGCGGGCTGCTCTACAGCCGCTTCGCCGCGCAGTGGGGCGACGGGCTGTTCCAGGCCGGGCTCGCGGGCGCGGTCCTGTTCAACCCCGAGCGCGAAGCCGACCCGATGGCCATCGCCGCCGGGTTCACCGCGCTGCTGCTGCCGTACTCGCTGATCGGCCCGTTCGCGGGCGCCCTGCTCGACCGCTGGGACCGCCGCCGGGTGCTGGTGACGGCGAACCTCCTGCGCGGCCTGCTCATCCTGGTCACGGCCGTCACGGTGATGGGCGGGGCCAGCGGGACGACGCTGTTCACCCTGGCTCTGGTGGTGATCGGGATCAGCCGGTTCGTCGGGTCCGGGCTGTCGGCGTCGCTGCCGCACGTGGTCCCCACCCGCAACCTGGTCGAGGCCAACGCGCTGGCCACCACCCTGGGCGCGGTGATCGCGGTCCTCGGCGCGGGCTGCGCGGTCGGCCTGCGCGCGCTCGTCGGCGACGACGATCTCGGGTCCGGGATGACCACCGCCGTCGCGGTCGTGGGCTCGATCGTGGCCGCCGTGTTCGCCGCTCGCTTCACCAAAGGCGCGCTCGGTCCCGACGAGGTCGACGAGCCGCCGCAGACCATCGTCGCCATCGCCCGCGGCCTGTTCGACGGCGGCCGGGCCGCCATCCGCACGCCCAGCGTGCTCGCCGGGTTCGTCGGCCTGCTGGCCCACCGCGCCGCGTTCGGCATCGCCCTGCTGCTGACGGTGCTGCTCATCCGGTTCAAGCTCGACGCCGGGATGAGCGGGCTGGGCGAGGTCGCGGGCATGGGCGGGCTGGGCATCCTGATCGCCGGGCTGACCACGCCGCGGATCGTGGCCCGCTTCGGGCGGCGCCGCTCGGTGGTTTCGGCGCTGGCACTGGGCAGCGTGTCGATGATCGGGCTCGGCCTGCCGATGGCGATGATCACCACGCTCGGCGCCGTGCTGCTGACCTCGTTCGCGGGCCAGCTGGTCAAGCTGTGTGTCGACGCCGCGGTCCAGCGCGACATCGGCGACGAGGTGCGCGGGCGCGTGTTCGCCCTCTACGACACCTTGTTCAACGTGACCCAGGTCATCTCGATCAGCCTCGCGGCCCTGGTCGTGGCCCCGGACGGGGTCTCACCCGGCCTGGTCCTCGCCGCCGGGATCTGTTACCTGGTCGGCCTTGTCGGCTTCGTCGCAGTTACCCGGCGCGGCTAGGCCCCGCTCGGCCGCCCACTCGCGCAGCGCGGCCACGGCGTCGTCTGGCTCCAGCGGGCCGCGGTCGAGCCGCAACTCCTTGAGGAACTTCCACGCCTGGCCGACCAGCGGACCCGGCGGCAGGCCGAGCAGCCGCATGATCTCGTTGCCGTCGAGGTCGGGCCGGACCCTGGCCAGGTCCTCCTCGGCGGCGATGCGGGAGATGCGGTCCTCAAGCCCGTCGTAGGTGCGCTGCAGCGCGTTGGCCTTGCGCCGGTTGCGGGTGGTGCAGTCGGCGCGCACGAGTTTGTGCAGCCGGGGGAGCAGGTCGCCCGCGTCGGTGACGTAGCGGCGCACCGCCGAGTCGGTCCACTCGCCGGTGCCGTAGCCGTGGAACCGCAGGTGCAGGAACACCAGCTTGGCGACGTCCTCGGTGATCTCCTTGGAGTACCGCAGGGACCGCAAGCGTTTGCGGACCATCTTGGCGCCGACCACCTCGTGATGGTGGAAGCTCACGCCGCCACCTTCGATGTGCCGCCGGGTGTCCGGCTTGCCGATGTCGTGCAACAGGGCGGCCAGGCGCAGCACGAGATCGGGCGGGGTGCCCGGCTCCTCCAGCTCGATCGCCTGGTCCAGCACGACCAGCGAGTGCTCGTAGACGTCCTTGTGCTGGTGGTGCTCGTCGATCTCCAGCTTCATCGCGGGCAGCTCGGGCAGCATGTGGGCGGCCAGCCCGCTGTCGACGAGCAGCTTGACCCCCTCGCGCGGGAACGCGCCGCACACCAGCTTGGACAGCTCGGCCTGCACCCGCTCCGGGGTGATCCTGGCGATCTCGCCGCTCATCGAGCGCAGGGCATCGTGCACGCGAGGCGCGCAGGTGAAGCCGAGCTGGCTGACGAACCGCGCCGCCCGCATCATCCGCAGCGGGTCGTCGGCGAAGGACTCCTGCGGGGTGGCCGGGGTGTCGAGCACGCGCGCGGCCAGCGCGCTCATCCCGTCGTGCGGGTCGATGAACCGCTTGGTCGCCAGGTCGATGGCCATCGCGTTGACCGTGAAGTCGCGCCGCACCAGGTCGGCCTCGATCGAGTCGCCGAACCGCACCTCGGGATTGCGGGTGACGCGGTCGTAGGCGTCGGACCGGAATGTGGTGATCTCGCACTGGGTGCCGGACTTGGCCGCGCCAACGGTGCCGAAGGCGATGCCGGTGTCCCAGATCGCGTCGGCCCAGCCGGTGACCAGCTTCATGATCTGCTCTGGCCGCGCGTCGGTGGTGAAGTCGAGGTCGTTGCCGAGCCTGCCCAGCATCGCGTCGCGGACCGGGCCGCCGACGAGGTAGAGCTGGTGGCCCGCCCGGGTGAAGCGGGCGGCGAGATCATCCGCGATGGGGGACACCCGCAGGAGTTCCACCACCACATTCTGGGCGGCCGACGTTTTGGACACGATGGACGAGCGTATCTGGTTTATCCACAGGCCCGAGCCGAGGCCCGTCCCGGATTCGCGAATCGCATTACCATCGCGAGCATGCCCCCGTCCTCCGGCAGGTCACGAGGCGCCCGGTCCGGGCGCCGGTTCCGGCGCCGCGGACCGAAGCTCACCACCGTCGACGAGACCTCGGCGGGCGGGCTGGTGATCGACCCGGGCACCGACCGGGTCGCCCTGATCGGCAGGCTCGACCGCCGCGGCAGGCTCCTGTGGTCACTGCCCAAGGGCCACATCGAGGCGGGTGAGACCCCCGAGCAGACCGCGGTGCGCGAGATCGCCGAGGAGACCGGGATCGACGGCGAGGTGATCCGCCCGCTCGGCACCATCGACTACTGGTTCATCGCCGACGGCGCCAAGCGCGTCCACAAGACCGTGCACCATTTCCTGCTGGTCGCCCACACCTACGAGCTCTCCGACGAGGACGTCGAAGTCACCGAGGTGGCCTGGGTGGGGATCGACGAGTTGGAGACCAGGCTCGCCTATGCCGACGAGCGCCGTCTGGTCCGCAAAGCCAGGCAACTACTCTCCGAGCATCCACTCTCACCCGGTCCGGTCGAACGAGACGAAGTCGGCCGAGGCTGACCCGATGGCTGGAGAGCTTCCCTTGATCACTCGATTGCGTCGCGCGGGACTGGCGACGCTCGCCGCGGTGCTGGTCGTGCTCGGTGCGCCACCAGGGTCCGCGTCGGCTCAAGCCTCCGGGCGCATCCGAATCGACCTCGACCAGCTCACGCCGAGAGTGGTCGAGACGACCACCCAGACGATCACCGTCTCCGGAAAGATCACCAATACGGGTGACCGCCGGATCGACCGCATCACCGTCCGGCTACAGCGCGGCGACCCTCTGACCACCGAGACCGCCCTACGCGGCGCGCTCGACCAGCCGCAGCAGACCACCGCGGTCACCAAGCCGTCGGCCACCACGCCCACCTTCCAGGACGTCGCCGCCGACCTGCGCTCCGGCGAGACGACCGGCTTCACCCTGACCGTGCCGCTGGGCGTACTCAAGATCGACAGCCCCGGTGTGTACCCGGTCGCGGTGAACTTCAACGGCGTCCCCGACTACGGCACCACCGAACGCATCGGCGCGCTCAGCGCCCTGCTGCCGGTGCTGTCCGTTCCCGGCGGCACCCCGGTCGCCCCGCCCGCCGACCCGTCGAGCATCGGCCTGCTGTGGCCGCTGATCGACGACCAGCCCCGGCAGATCGACATCCCCATCGACGGCGGGCAGCCGATCTTCGCCGAGGACGGCCTGGCCGAGTCGCTGTCGCGGGGCAGACTCCTCGGTCTGCTCGGCACCGCCGCCTCCGCCGACTCCAGCGTGCTGCAGTCGCTCTGCTTCGCCATCGACCCCGACCTGATCGCCACCGTCAAGGCGATGTCCGACGGCTACCAGGTGCGCGGCCCGGACGGCTCCGTCGGCGCGGGCACCGGCCAGGAAGTGGCCAAGCTGTGGCTGTCGCGGCTGCGCGAGCTGGTCAAGGGCCGGTGCGTCATCGCGATGCCCTTCGCCGACGCCGACCTGGTCGCCCTGTCCCGCTCCGACACCGTCGACCTGCAGACCGTGGCGATGTCGGCGGCCTCGACGCTCGAACAGACCCTCGGGGTCAAGCCGCTGCCCGGCGTGGTCTGGCCCGAGCGCGGCACCCTTGACCAGCGCACGCTGACCGACCTGGCCAACGCCAGACGCACCACCGTGCTGGCTGACACGAGCAGGCTGGTGCGGGCCACCGGATCGGCGCCCTACAGCCTCGGGTCCGACGCGCTGCGCGCCGTCGGCTACGACCCGCTGGTCGAGTCGTCGCTCGCGCCGCGGGTCGCCGTCGAGTCCGGGGTGCGCACCGCGTCGGTGCAGAACGGGTTGGCCACGCTCGTCTTCCGCGGCGTCTTCCAGGCGAACCCGGCCAAGACCGTGCTGATCGCCCCGCCGCGCCGGTGGGGGGTCTCGGTCGCCGACCTGCGGGTCTTCCTGCAGACCCTGCAAGCGCTCTACGCCTCCGGCCACGCCAAGCCGCTGAGCCTGACCGACCTGGTCGGTGGCACCACCCTGGGCGCAGCGGGTGGCCTGGACTACTCGCCGCAGGACAGCGCCGAGGAGATCCCCGCCCCGGTCACCGCCGAGGTGGCGCGGATCAACACCGTCCAGCGCGAGCTGATCAAGAACGTGTTCAGCGAGGACGACACCGTCGGACTCGACCCGGCCGTCCTGCTCACCCCGATCACCAACGGCCTGCTCCGCGCCACGTCGACGGCTTGGCGCGACACCCCGGCCCGCGCCTCGGCCGCGGTCGGCGCGGTCGACAACCAGCTCACCAGCCTGCTCGCACGGGTCACGATCAGCGACCCCGGCATCCCGCTGGCGCTGGCCTCGTCGGAGAGCCCGATCCCGGTGTTCGTCACCAACGGCCTGCCGGTCACCGTCCGGGCCAAGATCAACGTCGGCGACACCCCCGGCCTGCGCCCGCAGCAGACGATCTACGTGCGGATCCCGGCCCGGCACCCGAGCAGCCACTACATACCCGTCGAGGTCACCAGGGCGGGCCGCTTCACCGTCGACGTCTGGCTGACCACCGAGAGCGGCACCGTCCTGGGCCAGACCTCCCGGGTGAAGCTCAACTCCACCTCTTACGGCAGCATCACCCTGGCGGTCACCGGCATCGCGGCGGGCGCGTTGGTGCTGTTGGTGGGCTTGCGCGTGGTCCGCAGAATCCGCTCGCGGCGGGCGGCGGCAGCGGCGGACGAACTCTAGAGTCTGGACGGAACGAGGGCGACGGTGGAGCAGGGCGCACAGAAGCGGGCGGTGCCGTCGCTGGCCAGGGCGACCGGATCGATGGCGATCGCCACGATGGTCAGCCGGATCACCGGCTTCGGCTGGAAGCTCATGCTCGGCTGGATCGTCGGCATCAACGTCGTGCAGGACTCGTTCACCATCGCCAACACATTGCCCAACATCATCTTCGAGCTGCTGCTCGGCGGGGTGTTGGCCAGCATCGTCGTGCCGCTGCTGGTGCGCTCGCACGACGACCCGGACGGCGGCCAGACCTACACCAACCGCCTGCTCACCGTCGGCATGGTGGGGCTGGCGGTGGCCACCGCCATCGCGGTCGCGCTGGCCCCGGTGTTCACCGGGATCTACATCGACGACTCGACCGGCAAGGCCAACCCGGAGCTGGCCACCGCCTTCGCCTACCTGCTGCTGCCCGAGATCCTCTTCTACGGCCTGTTCGCGCTGCTCTCGGCGATCCTGCAGGCCCGCCAGGTCTTCGGCCCGACGGCGTGGGCGCCGGTGGTCAACAACCTGGTCGTGATGGTGACCCTGGTCGTCTACGCGATCGTGCCCGGCAAGATCTCCCTCGACCCGGTCCGCATGGGCGACGCGAAGCTGCTGGTCCTGGGCATCGGCGTCACCCTGGGCATCGTCGTGCAGGCCTTCATCCTGTTCCCCGCGCTCAAGCGGATCGGCTTCCGCTTCCAGTGGACCTGGGGCTTCGACGCGCGGCTGCGCGAGTTCGGCGGGCTCGCGCTCTGGATCCTGGGCTACGTGCTGATCAGCCAGGTCGGCATGGTGATCACCCAGCGGGTCCTCACCGCAGGCGACGAGGGCGGCGTCAGCATCTACAGCAACGCCTGGCTGCTGTTCCAGCTGCCCTACGGCGTCATCGGCGTCTCGCTGCTCACCGCGATCCTGCCTAGGATGAGCCGCGCCGCGGCCGACAACGACATCCCCAAGCTGGTCGACGACCTGTCCACCGGCAGCAGGCTCTCCGCGGTCATGCTGATCCCGATCAGCGCGGTGCTCACCGTCTGCGGCGTGGCGATCGGCGTCGGACTCTTCTTCGCGGGCGAGACCCAGTTGGACGACGCGCAGCGGCTGGGGACCGCGCTCGCGTTCTCCGCCTTCGGCCTGCTGCCCTACGCGCTGGTCATGCTCCAACTGCGGGTGTTCTACGCGATGAAGGACGCGCGCACCCCGACGCTGATCATGATCGTGATGACCGCGGTGAAGATCCCGCTGCTCTACATGTGCGGCGCGCTCGTCTCACCCGCGCAGGTGGTCGTCGGCGTGATGCTCGTCAACTCGCTGACCTTCGTCGTCGGCGCGGTGCTCGGCCAGATGTGGCTGTGGGTGCGGCTGGGCAACCTGCACAGCAAGAAGGTGATCGCGGTGATCGCCAAGAGCGTCGCGGCGGGTGTGGCGGGAATTCTGGCCGCCTGGCTGATCGCCCGGTTGCTGCTGCCCGGACCCATCGCGTCGATGGGCCGCGCGTGGCTCGTGCTCATCGTCCAAGGCCTGGTGGCGGGCCTGGTGACGGTGGGCGCGCTGGTCGCCATGCGGGTCCCCGAACTCAAGCCCGCGACCACCCGGATCGCCCGACTCGTACGCCGAGGGTGAACTAGGGCGTGTCCTGTGGATCATGGTGGGTGGGATCCGTGATCCGTTTGGTTCCTGGGCGTGCCGCGGGGACGGTCGCGTACTGGTTGTCCGTGGCCGTTCCCGCGGTGCGCCCAGGGGCCAAGCGGGCGCGGATAGCGCCCGCCGTGATCCGCAGGACATGCCCCAACCGCCACCGTTGGTCGGACGGTTTCCCGTACTCTCGGCGACGACCGGACTGCGGAGATCAGGGTGACCACGAGGCGAACCGAGTACCTGACGGGTGGGGAAGCGGCTGCGGGCGCGCGGCCCGACCCCGGCTTCCTGGTGCCCGGCGGCGTCGTCGGCGACGGCCGCTACCGGCTCACCGCCCAGTTCGGCGTCGACGGCCGGACCAACGCCCACCTGTGGCGGGCCCAGGACGGTCAGCTGCGCCGCGACGTCGCCCTCACGCTGCTGGTCGGCGACCCTGGGGACGCCCAGGCCTGCGCCGCGGCCCGCCGCACCCTCGAACGCGCCGCGCACGCCGCCGCGCTCACCCACCCCGGCAAGGCCCGGGTGCTCGACGTGCTCGGCCAGGGCAGCGGCATCGGCGCGGGCGAGGGGCTGATCGGCATCATCGTCGCCGACTGGACCCCCGGCACCGACCTGGTCGACCTGGTCGCCGAACGTCCCCTGCCCGCCGAGGTGGCCGCGCGGCTGCTCGGCCCGCTGGCCTCGGCCAGCGAATTGGCCCACCACACTGGCCTGGTCCTCGGCGTCGACCACCCGCAGCGCATCCGGGTCACGACCGACGGCGCGCTGCGCCTGTCCTTCCCCGGCCCGTCGGCCGAGGCGACGCTGCAGGACGACGTGCGCGGCCTCGGCGCGGTGCTCTACCTGCTGCTCACCAACCGCTGGCCGCTGCCCGGCGGGCCCGCAGGAGTGCTGTCGGCGCCGGTCAACCCCGACGGCAGCGTGGTGGCGCCGCGGGCACTGTTCCCGCACATCCCGCACGAGCTCTCCGCCGCGGCGCTGCGCTGCCTGTCCGGCGACGCCATGGGCGGCATCCAGACCAGCGCGGGCCTGATCCGCGTGCTCGACCGCTTCAAGGCGTTCGAGGAGGAGACCCAGCAGTTCCAGGCGATCACCGACGACTACGACGACGACGGCACCGTCTGGACCACCCGCAGGCCCAGCAACGACCGGGCGCAGCGGCGCAAGCTCGCCATCGGCGTCACCGCCCTGGCCGTGGCCACCGTCGGCGTGCTCGCGTGGGTCGGCATGCAGCTGATCAGCTTCTTCGGCGACACCGCGCCGGGCGTCGGCGGGCCGACCGTGGTCGCCACCGCGCCCGGCGGGGGCAGCGGCGGCCCACCGCCACCGCAGGCGGGCGACCCGATCCAGTCGGCCGGGGTCCGCGTGTTCAACCTGCCCGGCAAGGGCACCCCGGACAACGCCAAGCGGGCCAACCGCGCCGTCGACGGCGACCAGAAGACCGCGTGGAAGACCGACATCTACAAGGAGCAGTTCCCCTCCCTCAAGCCGGGCGTGGGGATCATGGCCTCCTTCGCCGAACCGGTGATGTTCGCCGAGGTGGTCGTCGACTCGCCCAGCGACGGCACGGTCATCGAGATCCGCACCGCGCCGTCGGACCGGCCTGGCAGCCTCGATGAGACCAAGGTGATCGGCAAGTCCGAACCGCTCAAGGCGGGCCAGACCAAGATCCAGCTCGCCAAGTCGGAACCGACCCAGCACCTGTTGATCTGGATCACCACCCTCGGCGAGGGCAACGTGTCGGAACTGACCGAGATCGCGTTCGTCCGCGCCCGGTGAAACCGCAGGTCGGAGCGGATCGAGAGCCGTCGGCGACGGCCCGTTAGGCTGTCTAGCGTGACCGCAGCCGCCAGTTCGGACGCTGACCTCATCGCGGCCCATGCCGCTGGGGATCCGCGCGCCTTCTCCGAGCTAGTCCACCGGCACCGGGACAGACTCTGGGCCGTCGCGCTGCGCACGCTGCGGGACCCGGAGGAGGCCGCCGACGCGCTGCAGGAAGCCTTCATCTCCGCCTTCCGCGCCGCCGGGTCCTTCCGCGCCGAGTCCCAGGTGACGACCTGGCTGCACCGCATCGTGGTCAACGCCTGCCTGGACCGGGTCCGTAGGCGCCAGGCCCGCCCCACCGTGCCGCTGCCCGAGGCCGGGCCGGGCGAACCGGTCACTCCGCGCGACGCGATGGCCGACCGGGAAACATCCCTGGTGGTCCGCCGCGCGCTCGCGGAACTGTCCGACGAGCAACGGGTGCCGATCGTGCTGGTCGACGTCGAGGGCTACTCGGTCGCCGAGACAGCCCAACTCCTGGGCATCGCCGAGGGCACCGTCAAGAGCCGGTGTGCGCGGGGTCGCGCCAAGTTGGCGAAAGTTCTCGGCCATCTGCGGAACCCCGATGCAGATGCGAACGTCCCAGGTGACGCTTATGAACGGCGAGACGTGCCGATGACGCGGCGCCACTTGGAGGGACGATGACGGACGAGCTTCGGGGCACCGGGGCCTCGGGGGACCCGTGGTCGGTCGACCTGTTGGCCGACCTGCACGCGGGCGTCCTCGAACCCGCCCAGAGCGCCCGCCTGTGGTCCCAGGTCAACGCCGACCCTGGTGCCCGCGCGGTCATCGACGCCCTCGACTCGGTCGGCGCCGACCTAGAGCTGCTCCGTGACGCTCCGGCACCGCCCATGCCCGCCGACTTCGCCGCCCGGCTCGACGCCGCCATCGAAGCGGAGTCCCGCCGCGCCTTCGGCGGCCCCCAGAGCACACCCCAGCAGGCCGTGGCCCCCGTGGTCGACCTGGCCGAAGCCCGGCGCAAGCGTTCGCGCAGGCTGGCCTGGGGCACCGGGCTGCTCACAGCGGCCGCCGCCGCGGTGGCGGTCACGTTCGCGGTGCTCCCCGGAAGCCAACCGACCACCGGCGGCGTCGCCGCACCCGCCACCACCACCGCCAGTGCCCAGCCGGGCGAAGCGACCAACGCGCCCAAGCCGCTCGCGGTCACCAGTTCAGACGTCGGCGGCGCGGTCGGCAAGATCGGCAACTCCAAGGAGTACGGGCCGCTCAAGGACCAGGCCGGGCTCGACAAGTGCATCGCGGCCGCAGGCCCCGATGGCGCGAAGGCGCAGACCATCGGCGTGCACCCGGTGACCCTCGACGGCACCGAAGGCATCATGGCGCTGCTCACCACCGGCAGCGCGACCAAGCTGCGCGTGCTGGTGGTCCAGGCCGACTGCACCGTGCTGTTCGACAACCCGATCGGCCGCTGACCGCCACCTCCGACCTATGTCCTTCGCATATGTCACAGGCCAGGCCGGAACATCCGCACCCTACGATCGCGTTGACATCAATGCGACCGGACGGGCAGACGTCCGGCGAAGGTCTTGGAGGGCAGATGCCAGCGGACGCGGAGCAGATCCGGAACCTGATCATCATCGGTTCGGGGCCCGCTGGATACACAGCCGCGGTCTACGCCGCGCGGGCACAGCTCGACCCGCTGGTCTTCGAGGGCTCACAGTTCGGTGGCGCGCTGATGACGACCACCGAGGTGGAGAACTTCCCCGGCTTCCGCGACGGCATCATGGGCCCGGATCTGATGGAGCAGATGCGCGCCCAGGCTGAGCGCTTCGGCGCCGAGCTGCGCCCCGAGGACGTCGAGTCGGTCGACCTGGCAGGCCCGGTCAAGTTCGTCGAGGCCAACGGCACCCGCTACGCGGCCAAGGCCGTCGTACTCGCGATGGGCGCCGCCGCTCGCTACCTCAACGTGCCCGGCGAACAGGAACTGCTCGGCCGCGGTGTGTCGGCCTGCGCCACCTGTGACGGGTTCTTCTTCCGCGACCAGGACATCGCCGTGCTCGGCGGCGGCGACTCGGCGATGGAGGAGGCCACCTTCCTCACCCGCTTCGCCAAGTCGGTGACGATCATCCACCGGCGCGAGGAGTTCCGGGCGTCGAAGATCATGCTGGAGCGGGCCAAGGCCAACGAGAAGATCCGCTGGCAGCTCAACACCGAGGTCCTGGAGGTCCTCGGCGAGACCAGCGTGACCGGCCTGAAGATCCGCGACACCATCACCGGTGACGAGTCGGAGCTGGCGGTCAGCGGCTTCTTCGTCGCCATCGGCCACGACCCGCGCAGCGCGCTGGTCAAGGGCCAGATCGACGTCGACGACGCGGGCTACGTGCTGGTCAACGGCCAGAGCACCTACACCAACCTCGACGGCGTGTTCGCCTCCGGCGACCTCGTCGACCACGAGTACCGCCAGGCCATCACCGCCGCGGGCTCCGGCTGCGCGGCCGCCATCGACGCCGAGCGCTGGCTCGCCGAGCACGGCGAGGCCCACGCCGAGATCGCGTCCGAGTTCGTCGGCGGCGGCTACGCCTCAACAAGCTGACCCAACCAACACCGCAGGGAGACAACATGGCCGGTAACACCGTCACAGTGACCGACAAGTCGTTCGCCGACGACGTGCTGATGAGCGACAAGCCCGTGCTCGTCGACTTCTGGGCGACCTGGTGCGGCCCGTGCAAGATGGTCGCCCCGGTGCTCGAGGAGATCGCGCGCGACCACCCGGAGAAGATCACCGTCGCCAAGCTCGACATCGACGCGAATCCGGGCATCGCCCGCGACTACCAGATCATGTCGGTCCCGACGATGGTCGTGTTCCAGAACGGCAAGCCGGTGAAGACGATCGTGGGCGCGAAGCCCAAGGCCATCATCCTCAAGGACCTGGAGGACATCCTCGGCTGAGTGTCCCGCCGAGAAATGGGTGGTCGAGGCAACCCGAACCCGGGGTCAAAGCGTCTCGTTATGGACGCGGGGCCCCGGGTTCGGCGTTTTCCGTCTAACCCACCCGCGCCCCTTCCGTGAAGTGGCCAGGCCGACAGGGCACAATGATGAGCTGTCAGGATCCGCTCCGGCTGCACCGGAGCCCTATCGGAGAGCGAGGGTGCATGCGGGTACTCCGCCGCGGCGATGGGGGACCTGCCGTAGCCGAGATTCGGGCCACGCTGACCGCGTTGAGCCTGCTTCCTCCGGCTGACGGCATCACGGATGCGGGCCTGTTCGACCAGGCCGTCGAGCATGCCGTCCGATCCTTCCAGCAGCAGCGGGGGCTGATCACCGACGGCCTCGTCGGCCCGGCCACCTACCGCGCGCTGCGCGACGCCACCCACCAGCTGGGCGGTCGCCCGCTGGCCTTCATGGTGTCGGCCCCGATATCCGGCGACGACGTGCTGACCCTGCAGGAACGCCTGCTGGAGCTCGGCTACGACGCGGGCAGGCCCAACGGCGTGTTCGGCGCCCAGACCGAGGCCGCGCTGCGCAACTTCCAGCGCGACTACGGGCTCACCGCCGACGGCATCTGCGGCCCCGAGACCGTCCGCGCGCTGCGCCAGCTGTCCCCGCGGGCCCGCGGCGGCCGTCCGGTGCTGCTGCGCGAGCAGGAGCGGGTGCGCAAGGCCGGTCCGCGGCTGCGCGGCAAGCGCATCGTCATCGACCCCGGCCACGGCGGCGCCGACACCGGCCTGTCGGTCGGCGGGGTCAACGAGTCGGACCTGATGTGGGACCTGGCCACCCGGCTGGAGGGCCGGATGGTGGCCACCGGCATGGAATCGCTGCTCTCCCGCGGCCCCGACCAGTGCCCCACCGACGAGGAGCGCGCGCACTTCGCCAACGAGGCGGGCGCCGACCTGGTCCTGTCGCTGCACTCCGACTCCAACGGCTCCCCGCACGCCCAGGGCGTCGCCAGCTTCCATTTCGGCACCGGCAACGGCTCCACGTCCACCCTCGGCGAGGCGATGGCGGGGCTGATCCAGCGCGAGCTGGTCATGCGCACGGGCCTCAAGGACTGCGGCGCGCACCCGAAGACGTGGGACATGCTGCGGCTGACCCGCTGCCCGGCCGTGCGCATCGAGATCGGCTACCTGACCAACGACGACGACCGGGCCCGACTTACGGACCCCGGCTTCCGCGACGTCGTCGCCGAGGGCATCCTCGTCGCGGTCAAGCGGCTCTACCTGCTTGGCGAGAACGATCAGCCCACTGGCAGCTTCACCTTCGCCGACGTGCTGGCCCACGAACTGGCCAAGGCTGAGTAACTAGTACAGCACTAGCGCTGGAGCACCGGGCTGGCGGTGCTCACCGACACGGTGCCGAGCAGTCGCTCCAGGGCGGCCTCGACGTCTTCCTTCCACGTGATGGCCGAGCGCAGCTCCAGGCGCAGCCGCGGCCACCGCGGGTGGGGGCGGACGGTCTTGAAGCCGACGCTGGTCAGGAACTCGACCGGCACGACGCAGGACGTCTCCTCGTCGGGCTGGGCGTCACCGAAGGCCTCGATGGCCTTGACCCCGCGTCGGGTCAGGTCCTTGGCGACGGATTGCACCAGCATCCGCCCCAGGCCGCCCGAGCGGAACTCCGGCACGACGTGGAAACCGGTGAGCACGACGGCGTCGGGGCTGACCGGCGAGGTCGGGAAGGCCGACGCGCGCGGCACGACGTTCGGCGGGGCATAGAGCACGAAGCCGACGGGCAGCCGGTCGCTGTAGACGACGCGCCCGCAGGAACCCCACTCAAGCAGGACGTTGGAGACCCAGGCCTCTTTCTCCAGCTCGGTCGTCCCGAACTCCTCGGCCTGCTCTTTCATGTGCGGCGCTAGTTCCCAGTACACACAGCCGCGACAGTGCTTCGGCAAGTGCTCCAGGTTGTCCAACGTGACGCCCACTACGCGTCGCGACACCCAACCTCCCGCACCCATGCCCATGCCTCGCGGACCTACCGTCCGCAGGTGGACGGGGTGATACCGAACCCAGAATAGGACGAGTAGACCTACGCGGGAACCGTTGCGACGATAATCGGGGGCTAAGTCACCTGTCCGGTTACACTCGATGTGATCTACCTGCAACGGAGCGACGATGACGCCTGGACAGCCACCTGAGAGACCAGGTGCGCGCAGCCTCGATCCACACCTGCAGCGCTACGCCGCGCGCGCGACCGGGATGACGGCATCCGAGGTGCGCGCACTGTTCGCGGTGGCCAGCAGGCCCGAGGTCGTCTCCCTGGCCGGTGGCATGCCCAACCTGGCCGCGCTGCCTTTGGACTTCATCTCCGAGCAGGTGGCCTCGATCATCACCGACGAGGGCCTCACCGCGCTGCAGTACGGCTCGGCGCACGGCGTCCCGCAGCTGCGCGAGCAGATCTGTGAGGTGATGGCCCTGGAGGGCGTCACCGGCCACCCCGACGACCTGGTCGTCACCGTCGGCTCGCAGATGGCGCTGGACCTGGTCACCCGCATCTTCTGCGACCCGGGCGACATCGTGCTGGCCGAGGGCCCGTCCTACGTCGGCGCGCTGGGCACCTTCGCCTCCTACCAGGCCGACGTCCGGCACGTGGCCATGGACGAGCACGGCCTGGTGCCCGCCGCCCTGCGCGCCGCGCTCGAAGCCGCGGCCAAGGCGGGCAGGCGGGTCAAGTTCCTCTACACGATCCCGAATTTCCAGAACCCCGCGGGCGTGACGCTGGCCGTGGCCCGCCGCGCCGAGGTGCTCGACATCTGCGCCCGGTACGACGTGCTGGTCATCGAGGACAACCCGTACGGGTTGCTGGGCTTCGACGGCCAGATCTACCCGGCGCTGCGGTCGATGGACCACGACAACGTCATCTATCTCGGCTCGTTCTCCAAGACCTTCGCCTCGGGCCTGCGGGTCGGCTGGGCGCTGGCGCCGCACGCGGTGCGCGAGAAGCTGGTGCTGGCCGCCGAGTCAGCCGCGCTGTGCGCCCCGACGCTCAACCAGATGATCGTCTCCCGCTACCTGGCCACGCACGACTGGAAGGGCCAGATCAAGTCGTTCCAGTCGATGTACCGCGAGCGCCGCGACGCTCTGCTGGCCGGGCTGGAGCAGCACATGCCAGCGGGCTGCACGTGGACCAGGCCCGACGGCGGGTTCTTCGTCTGGCTGACCGTGCCGGAAGGTGTCGACACCAAGGCCATGCAGCCGCGCGCGGTCACCGCCCGGGTGGCGTACGTGCCCGGCACCGGCTTCTACGCCGACGGGTTCGGCAGCAGGCAGATGCGCCTGTCGTTCTGCTATCCGCCGCCGGAGCGGATCTCCGAGGGCGTGCGCAGGCTCGCGGGCGTGCTGACCGACGAGATCGACCTTCTCAACACCTTCGGCCCGTCGACGAGCCGTTCCCTGTCCGGGCCGCAGACCCCCGCGCCCGACACCGCGTGATCATCGATCTTGTAGTCAGGAGTCTTTCGTGTCCGATCGCTGGGTAGCCGTTCTCGCCGGTGGCCTGTCACACGAGCGCGACGTCTCGATCCGGTCCGGTCGGCGGGTGTCCGCCGCTCTGCGCTCGGTCGGGGTCGCGGTCGAGGAATGGGACGCCGACGCGAACCTGCTGCGGCGGCTGCGGGAGACCAGGCCCGACGCGGTGGTCGTGGCACTGCACGGCGGCGAAGGCGAGAACGGGTCCATCCAGACGATCCTCGACCTGCTGTCGATCCCCTATGTCGGCACCGACCCGGACGCGTGCAGGCGCGCATGGGACAAGCCGACGGCCAAGGCCGAACTGGCTCGCGCCGGGGTCCTCACCCCGGACTGGATCGTGCTGCCGCACAGCACCTTCCGGGAGCTGGGTGCCGCGCCGGTGCTGGAGTCGATGGTGCGCAGGCTCGGGCTGCCGCTGATGCTCAAGCCGGACAAGGGCGGCTCCGCATTGGGCGCCCAGGTCGTGCGCGACGCGGCCGAGTTGCCGACCGCCATGGTCGGGTGCCTGGCCTACAGCGACGCGGTGCTCGCCGAGCGGTTCGTCGACGGGGTCGAGGTGGCGGTCACCGTCATCGATGGTCCGGACGGACCGGAAGCGCTGCCCGCGGTCGAGATCGTCCCGGAGAGCGGCGTGTACGACTACACCGCCCGCTACACCGCCGGGCTCACCGACTTCCACACCCCGGCCCGGCTCGACCCGAAGGCCGCCGACGCGGTCGCCGAACTCGCGATCACCGCGCACAAGCTCCTCGGTCTGCGCGACATCTCCCGCACCGACGCGGTGGTCGACGCGAGCGGGCAGGTGCACTTCCTCGAAGTGAACCTGTCGCCCGGGCTGACCGAGACCTCGCTCGTCCCGATGGCCGTCGAGGCCGCGGGCCGCTCGCTCGGCGCGATCTACGCCGGGCTTGTCGACCGGGCTATCGCACGTTCGCGATGATCGCCGCGCGTTCGCGCTGAGTGACTCCGTGTCCACTCAGCGCCATCGTCACCGTGACGTTAAGGCCGTGGGTGATCCCTTGCGGGAATCTCATGTCTGATTTATCCCATTTTCGGCCATCATGCCCACGATCCGCTCAAGGTCGTCAACTGAGCCGAACTCGACCACGATGCGGCCTTTTCGCTTGCCCAACTCGACCCTGACGCGGGTATCGAACTTGTCGGACAGGCGCTCGGCGACGTCGTGCAGCCCCGGCGCGTGCATCGGCTTGCGCGGGGCGGGCTTCGGCTTGGCCGGGGGAGCGCCCTTGAGGAGGGTGACCGCTTCCTCCGTCGCCCGGACCGAGAGTCCCTCGGCGACGATGCGGGTCGCCAGCTCCTCCTGAGCGCCCGGGTCCTCCAAGCCGAGCAGCGCCCGAGCATGACCCGCCGACAGCACCCCGGCCGCGACCCGACGCTGCACGGGCAGGGGCAGCTTGAGCAAGCGGATGGTGTTGGTAATGACCGGCCTGCTGCGGCCGATCCGGCTCGCCAGGTCCTCGTGCGTCACGTCGAACTCGTCGAGCAGCTGCTGATAGGCCGCCGCCTCTTCCAGCGGGTTGAGCTGCACCCGGTGGATGTTCTCCAGCAGCGCGTCCCGCAGCATCGCGTCGTCGGCGGTCTGGCGCACGATCGACGGAATGCGGTCCAGGCCCGCGCGCTGCGACGCCCGCAGCCGCCGCTCGCCCATGACCAGCTCGTAGCTGTCCTCGGCCAGCTCCCGGACCACGATCGGCTGCATGAGTCCGAACTCGCGGATCGAGTGCTCCAGCTCGGCCAGCGCCTCTTCGTCGAAGACCTGGCGGGGCTGCTTCGGGTTGGCCACGATCGACGCGATCGACACCTCACGGTAGACCGCGCCCGCGACCGTCCCCGTGTGCTTGGGCTGCGGCTCAACCGGGGGCCGGTTGTCCTCGATGCGGATCGGAACCCGGGGCTGGTAGGTGTCCACGGCGGGACCCCCACCCGTCGCCGGACCCTGGGGGATGAGCGCGGCCAAGCCGCGGCCGAGGCCGCCCTTGCGGCCCGCGGGCCCGGTCATGAGCGGCCCCCGGCACCACGGAAGGCGATTTCCCGCCCGGCGTCCAGATAGCTCATCGCGCCACGGGAGCCGGGGTCGTAGGCGAGGACGGTCTGGCCGTAGCCGGGCGCCTCGGACACCTTCACGCTGCGCGGGATGACGGTCTTGAGCACGGTCTCCCCGAAGTGGTGGCGGACCTCGGCGGTGACCTGGTCGGCGAGCTTGGTCCGGCCGTCGTACATCGTCAGCAGGATGGTCGAGACGGTGAGCGCGCGGTTCAGGTGCGCCTGCACCAGCTCGATGTTGCGCAGCAGCTGGCTGAGTCCCTCCAGCGCGTAGTACTCGCACTGGATCGGGATCAGCACCTCCTGCGCGGCGACCATCGCGTTGACCGTGAGCAGGCCGAGCGAGGGCGGGCAGTCGATGAAGACGTAGTCCGGGTTGATCACGTTGAGCGCCTCGTCGGACAGCGCTTCTTTGAGTCGCCCCTCGCGCCCGCTCATCGAGACCAGCTCGATCTCGGCGCCCGCGAGGTCGATCGTGGCGGGCACGCAGAACAGCAGCGGCGACTGGTCGCTGGTCTGCGCCGCGTCGGCCAGCGTCACCTCGCCGAGAAGCACTTCGTATACCGACGGGGTTCCCGAGCGGTGGTCGACGCCGAGCGCGGTGCTGGCGTTGCCCTGCGGGTCGAGGTCGATGACCAGGACGCGCAGCCCATGCATCGCCAGCGCGGCGGCCAGGTTCACCGTGCTTGTGGTCTTGCCGACGCCGCCCTTCTGGTTGGCGACGGTCAGCACGCGGCGGTGGGTCGGGCGGGGGAACGGCGCTTCCGGGTGCTTCATCCTGGTCGCCCGAGCCGCCTCTTCGGCGATCGGCGTCCAGCCTGCGACGGACGCGGGGGACGGCTGGTTCACTGATTTCCTCCAGTCCAGGGGCGGACCAACAGCCCCGAAAGCCGATGTTTCACGTGGAACATCCTCGCTCCGTTCTCATGCACGCTGTGCACCCTGATCCTTCCTTGCCCGCCCGCGCGGCCTGCCCGCGCCTGCGACCCGGTCGACCACGACCACGGTCGTCGGCACGTCGAGCACCCCGGCCCCGCAGAGTTCGACCCGCGGCATGCCGCCGCCGAGCCGGGCCACCGCCTGACGGTCGCGCTCGATCTCCTCGGCCGCGCTCGCCCCTTTGAGCGCCACCACCCGCCCACCGACGCGCAGCAGCGGCAGACACCAGCCACACAGCTTGGCGAGCGGGGCGACGGCCCGTGCGGTCACCACGTCGGCACCCGCGACATCGTCTTTGATGGCCGGCTCCTCGGCCCTGCCGCGCAGGACGGTCACCGACGTCAAGCCGAGAGTCTTCACGACCTCGTCCAGCCACGCCACCCGTCGAGCCATCGGTTCGACCAGAACGACCTGAAGATCCGGCCGCGCGATGGCGAGGGGGACGCCAGGCAGTCCGGCGCCCGATCCGATGTCGACCACTCGGGCGTGCGGCTCGATCCGCTCGGCGATGACCGCGGAGTTGAGGATGTGCCGGTCCCAAAGGCGGTCCACTTCCCGCGGTCCGATGAGTCCGCGCTCGACCCCGTGGTCGGCCAGCAGTTCGGTGAACTGCTCGGCGAGGGGGAGTCGGTCTCCGAACACAGCGGCCGCCGCCGTGGTTCGGTCGGCGTTGGTCATGCTGGTCCCATCCCGGATGTTTCACGTGAAACGTGGCTTGGTTGATTGTCGCTGATGCGCTTCGGTGGCCGGACAGGCGCACCGGTGTTTCACGTGAAACATCACATCGGCGCGGCGAGCGGCTCGATGTTTCACGTGAAACAGCAGAGGCGCGGCCCGTCATCGACGGACCGCGCCTCTTGTCGTACTGGGACTACGCGACTACTGCGGGAAGACGACCACGCGACGACGCGGGTCCTCACCCTCGCTCTCGCTGTGCACACCCTTCACCGCGGCGACGGCGTCGTGCACGACCTTGCGCTCGAACGGGGTCATCGGCTGCAGCCGCACCCGCTCGCCGCTCGACAGCACCTTCTGCGCCGTCGCCCGGCCGAGGTCGCGCAGCTCCTCGCGACGGTCGGATCGCCAGCCGGCGATGTCGAGCATCAGCCTGCTGCGCGTGCCGGTCTCCTGCTGCACCGCGAGCCGGGTCAGCTCCTGCAGCGACTCCAGGACGGTGCCGCGCGGGCCGACGAGCTTCTCCAGGTCCTCGCCGCCGTCGATGCTCACCACCGCACGGCTCGCCTCGACGTCGAGGTCGATATCGCCGTCGTAGTCGAGGATGTCCAGCAGGCGCTCCAAGTAGTCGCCCGCGATGTCGCCCTCCTGGACCAACAGTTCCTCTGTCGATCCGCGACCGTTCTCGCTCGTACCCTCCGCCGCCTCGTCGCCACCCACGACCTCAGCGGTGGTCTTCTCGGACTCCTGCACCGTCTCCGGCACGGTTTCTCCTCTCCAGGTCCAGCAACGCCTCAGCGGTTCTTGCGACCTGACTTCTTACGGGATCGGTCTGAGATCAGACCGGGAATCTCGGTGCCGGACGTGCCGTTGGCCGCGGGCGGCTTGGGGGTGGGGACACCCTTCGCGTCGGTCGCGTCCGTGGCGTCGGCGGCGGTGTCGGGCTTGTCCTCCGACTTGGCCGGGGTCGGGCCCTTCCGCTGCACCGGCTTCTGGCCGGGTTTCGGCGCGGCCGCGGTGCGCTTCTCGACGACGGCGGCCTTCTTCTCGGCCTCTTCGTTGTCGATCTTGCGGTACACGAAGTGCTGCTGCGCCAGCGTCCAGCCGTTGTTGCTCAGCCAGTAGAGAAGCAGGCCGATGGGGAAGAAGAAACCACCGATGAGCACTCCGAGCGGGAACATGTACAGCGTCAGCTTGTTCATCATCGCGGTCTGCGGCGTGGCCTGCTCCGGGTTCTGCCGGGCCACCGAGTGGCGCGCGGTCAGGTGGGTCAGGATGCTCGCCGCGATCATCAGCGGCACCGAAACGCCGATGATGGCGCCGCGGGAGACCTCGAACCCAACCAACTCGGCGGCGGGCTGGGTGATCCAGTTGCCCAGTCCCGCGCCGAAGAGGTCGGCCTGGATGTAGGACGAGACACCCTGCTCGTCGAAGAAGTAGTTCATGGTCTTGCCGGGCTTGAACTCACGCAGCACGTGGAACAGACCGAGGAAGACCGGGATCTGCAGCAGCATCGGCAGGCAGCCGCCGAGCGGGTTGACGCCGTGCTGCTGCTGCAGCTTCGCCATCTCCTGCTGCAGCTTCTGCTTGTCGTTCTTGTACTTCGCCTGCAGCTTCTTGATCTCGGGCGCGAACTCCTGCATCTTGCGCATCGACCGGACCTGCTTGACGGTCGGCTTGTAGAGGATGCCGCGCAGAGTGAAGACAAGGAACACGATGCCCAGCGCCCAGGACACCGCACTGGCATCACCGAACACGTGGCCGAAGACCCAGTGCCAACACCAGAGGATGAAGGACACCGGGTAGTAGATGAAATCGAGCACTGACTACTCCTCGGCAGCGGTCGGGTCGGCCGGGGTTGAGGTCCCGGACTGGTTCTTGGGGTTTCGGGGCGGGACCGGGTCGAAGCCACCGGGGTGCCACGGTCCGCAGCGCAACAGCCTGCGCAGCGCCAGCCAGCTACCGCGGCCCGCGCCATGGGTGGTCAGCGCGGTCACCGCGTACTCGCTGCAGCTGGGATAGAACCGGCACGCGGGCGGCAGCACCGGCGAGATCCACCGCCGGTAGACCCGCACGGGTACGAGGAGCACACGGGCGATCGGGCCGGGGCGGGCAGCACCAGCCTCGCGGTCGCGGACCGCGGTCGACTCGTTCACGCCTCACCACCGTTGTCGTCGACGGCCAGGTGCAGCCTGCGGAATGCGGCATCGAGGTCCTGGCCGAGTTCGGCGCTCGTCGCGGCGGCGGCCGGGGGAAGCGCCCGAACAACCAACGTGGTGCCCGGCCGCAGAGTTCCGAGGCGGGCCATGGCCAGGTGCCGCAGCCTGCGGGTGACCCGGTGTCGGACCACCGCGTTGCCCACAGCCTTACTCACGACGAAACCGACCCTCGGCGACACGGTGATCCACGTCGCGCGAGGGTCGGCTTCGGTAGTCGCTTGCTTCCACTCGGTCACGGCGTGCACCACCAGTCGGGGACGTCCGGCACGGCGTCCCTTGCGGGTCACCCTCTGGAAGTCCGCGCTGCTGGTCAGCCGAGCGGCCGCAGGAAGCACGGCGGCCTGGAATCAGGCCGACAGCTCTTTGCGGCCCTGGCGGCGACGGGCAGCCAGGATCGCGCGGCCCGCGCGGGTCCGCATGCGCAGACGGAAGCCGTGGGTCTTGGCCCGACGACGGTTGTTCGGCTGGAAGGTGCGCTTGCTCACGGCTCGTTCTCCCAATACTGGCTGGCCAGGTGGTTCTGGCAAGTACTGTCTGCCGCCCCCTGCCGGGCACGGCATGGACAAGCTCGCGCGACAACCAGTGACGGGCACGCAGAACTCGCCCGCCGCAAGCGGGAGACCTTATGAGGGTACGCACCCGGTCCGCCCGCATCAAACCGGGGTCCCTATCGCCTGGCCCCGACAACCGCTCGGCGACACGCCGAGCGGTTCCACATCCTTGCCCCCGCCACCGTCTTGTGGCGACCGACGAGCCTTGTTAGCGTGCGTTCCCTTGCCGACGGACATGGGGATGGGAGCCCTGCCGAGCCGTCGTCGCCGGGCCACTGAGTACCGTTAACCCTTCAGGCGCGGTTTCCTCTGCGGTTCGCCGTACCTTCGTGCACAGTTGTGGACAACCCTGTGGATGCAGGTTTGACGGCACCCGTGAGCGGGACCAGTCTGAAGGAATCGCAGGACAAGCCGACGAGGGGAGGGGAGCGGCGCCGATGTCGGACGACCAGCTGAATCTGGCTGTGGTCTGGGAGCAGGTTGTCCGGGAACTCTCCGCGGGAACGCTGTCCCCCTCGCAGCGCGCGTGGATGCGAATGACCCGGCCCATCGGGCTGCTCGACGGCACCGCGCTGCTGTCGGCCCCCAGCGATTTCGCCAAGGAAGCCATCGAGCGCGCCCTGCGCGAGCCGATCACCGACGCGCTCTCGCGCAGACTCGGCCGCTCGGTGTCGCTGGCGGTCAAGGTCGACGTCGCGCTCGCCCCGCCCAAGCCCGCCCCACCCGTCCAAGCCCCGATCCAGGACGGCCTCCTCGGCGAGGAGCAGCCCGCCGCGATCGCGGTCGAGGCGCCCCCGTTCGGCGATGCCGACGACGACGGCGAGGAAGTGGACGAGGAGGGCGACGCGCTCGCCACCGTCCACGAGATCTGGCCGACCTTCACCGGCCAGCAGCCCGCCAGCGGCCAGCCCTTCACCGCGCCCGCCCAGCCGCAGACCTCCAAGACCCGCCTGAACGAGAAGTACACCTTCGACACGTTCGTCATCGGCGCGTCCAACCGCTTCGCCCACGCCGCCTCGGTCGCGGTCGCCGAGGCGCCCGCCCGCGCGTACAACCCCCTCTTCATCTGGGGCGAGTCCGGTCTGGGCAAGACACACCTGCTGCACGCGGTCGGCCACTACGCCCAACGCCTGTTCCCCGGGATGCGCGTGCGGTATGTCTCGACCGAGGAATTCACCAACGACTTCATCAACTCGCTGCGCGACGACCGGAAGGTGGCGTTCCAGCGCCGCTACCGCGACATCGACGTGCTGCTGGTCGACGACATCCAGTTCCTGGAAGGCAAGGAAGGAACTCAGGAAGAGTTCTTCCACACCTTCAACACGCTGCACAACGCGAACAAGCAGATCGTGGTCTCCTCCGACCGGCCGCCCAAACGGCTGGAGACGCTGGAGGACCGGCTGCGCACTCGCTTCGAGTGGGGCCTGATCACCGACATCCAGCCGCCCGAGCTGGAGACCCGCATCGCCATCCTGCGCAAGAAGGCCGCGCAAGATCGGCTGGCCGCACCCGCCGAGGTGCTGGAGTTCATCGCCGCCCGGGTCGAGGCGAACATCCGCGAACTCGAAGGCGCCCTGATCCGGGTGACGGCGTTCGCCTCCCTCAACCGCCAGCCCGTCGACGTCAGCCTCGCCGAGATCGTCCTTCGCGACCTGATCCCCGACTCGCATGCCCCGGAGATCAGCGCCGCCACGATCATGGCGGTCACCGCCGAGTACTTCGGCGTCTCGATCGACGACCTGTGCGGACCCGGCAAGACGAAAGCGCTTGCGCAGGCCCGCCAGATCTCGATGTATCTGTGTCGAGAGCTGACCGACCTCTCGCTGCCCAAGATCGGCCAGACCTTCGGCGGCCGCGACCACACCACGGTCATGCACGCGGACAAGAAGATCCGCAAGGAGATGGCCGAGCGCCGCCGGGTCTACGACCAGGTCCAGGAACTGACCTCCCGGATCAAGCAGCGCGCCCGCGGCTGACCGCCGCCGCACCTCTCTTCTCCCCTCCCCACCCACGAGCGTCGTTCGATGGCGCCCCGGTGTCCCATCGGCCCACGCCGATCGCTGGAACGCGCCTCTTTATTGCGATGGTGGACGGCCGCCCACACCGCCAGAAAAGTTCGTCTGCGACGGGATCCGGTGAGGTGATCGGTCGCCCGTGACAGGCGACCCGCGGCGCTCCCCCTCGCGCGCCTCCGGCTGAATCGGCGTCCGAAAAGGGACGATCTAGCCTGATCGGCGTCGCCCGACCGACGCGATCGGGCTCGCGTCAGCGGGCCGTGAACGGTCCGCTGCCACCCGGATGCCCCCTCAGACCGCCCATTCGCATCTTTTCTGCGGGGGTGGACGGGCCGTCCACCCCCGCAGAAAACTTCCGAAGCCCGGATTTGGCGTGTCCTGCGTCACCGGTACGGGGGATTCACCTGTGTACAACCCTGTGGGTGGCGAGAGCCGCGCCTGGGGGCTACTCGGCTCAGATCTGGGGATGCCGCTGTGGACAACTTGGGCCATCTGTGGACGGAACCGAGGAGGCCAGAAACCATCCACCGACGGCCCAAGTTGTCCACCGGTTCGCCCCCCGGTCATCCACAGACCCGCACGGCGAACTACCAGCGAGAACGAGGGTTGTCCACACAATCCACAGCCCCTATTACTACTGCTGTTCTTGTTCTCCCTAAGAAGAAGAAAAGAGCAGAAACAGGGGATCGCCGAATCTGGGGACAGCTCGCCTCGACGGCCTCCCGGCCGCACGGTGCCCCAGATGACGAGCACGCCGATCACGCTCTACGGTTGGGCCCTACAGCGTGGACAGCTCGACGGACCCGCCTCGCAGGATCGGTGAGGGGGGACCGGTCGGGCCTGGAAAGGACTCCCATGAAGATCCGCGTCGAGCGCGACGGCCTTGCCGACGCCGTCGCCTGGGTCGCGCGCAGCCTCCCGTCCCGGCCTCCCGTCCCCGTCCTTGGCGGGGTTCTGCTCGATGCCGGTTCGACGGACGGCGCCGAAGGACTCACCGTTTCCGGTTTCGACTACGAGGTGTCGGCCACGGTCGGCATCCCGGCGACGGTGGCCGACGGCGGCCGCACCCTGGTGTCGGGCCGATTGCTCGCCGACATCACCAAATCGCTGCCCGCCCAGCCGGTCGAGATCTCCGTCGACGGCTCGCGGGTGGCGATCACGTGTGGCAACGCCAAGTTCAGCCTGCCGACCATGCCGGTCGAGGACTACCCGCAACTGCCCGCGATGCCGCAGCACGCCGGTGAGCTGGCGGGCGAGGTCTTCGGCCAGGCGGTCAGCCAGGTCGCCGTGGCCGCGGGCAAGGACGACACCCTGCCGATGCTGACCGGTGTCCGGGTGGAGATCGCGGGCGACAAACTGACCCTCGTGGCCACCGACCGCTTCCGGCTCGCGATGCGCGAGTTCGAGTGGAAGCCGTCTGGCGACGTCGACGACGCCGCGGTGCTCGTGCCCGCGCGGACCCTGGCCGAGGCGGCCAAGGCGCTGGGCAGCTCCGGGCGAACCGTCGAGCTGGCGCTTTCGCCCGGCGACGGCCTGCTCGGCCTGTCCGGGTCCGGCCGCCGCGCGACCACGCGGCTGCTCGACGCGGAGTTCCCGCGCTACCGCCAGCTGCTGCCCTCCGAGCAGACCTCCGCCGCGGTGATCGCCGTCGCGCCGCTCGTCGAGGCGATCAAGCGCGTGTCGCTGGTTGCCGAGCGCGGCACCCAGGTCCGGTTGGAGTTCACCGACGGCGGGCTGCGCCTCTCCGCCGGTGGCGACGACGAGGGCAGCGCCGAGGAAGAGCTGCCGGTCGACTTCACCGGCGACCCGGTGACCATCGCGTTCAACCCGGGCTACCTGCAGGACGGCTTGGCCGCGCTGCACGCCGACCGCGCCGAGCTGTCGTTCACCACGCCCAACCGCCCCGCGCTGATCAAGCCGGTCGGCGAGAACGGCGAGGTCACCCCCGGCTACCTCTATCTGCTGATGCCGGTCCGCCTCCCGGGCTGATCCCGCCGAACCAATCGAGAGGACATCGATCGTGCAGCTCGGACTGGTCGGCCTGGGCAAGATGGGCTTCAACATGCGCGAGCGGCTGCGCGCCGCCGGGCACGACGTGGTCGGCTACGACCGCAACCCCGAGGTCAGCGACACCGAGTCGCTCGCCGACCTCGCGGCCAAGCTCGACGCGCCGCGCGTGGTGTGGGTCATGGTCCCGGCCGGTGAGCCGACCCGGCAGACCGTCGCCGAGCTCGGCGGGCTGCTGGGCGACGGCGACCTGGTGATCGACGGCGGCAACTCCCGCTTCACCGACGACAAGGTCAACGCCGAACTCCTCGCGGCGGCAGGCATCGGCTACCTGGACTGCGGTGTGTCCGGCGGGGTCTGGGGTCGCGAGAACGGCTACGGCCTGATGGTCGGCGGGTCGGCCGCCGACGTCGAGAAGGCGATGCCGATCTTCGACGCGCTGCGCCCGGAGGGTCCGCGCGAAGAAGGCTTCGCTCACGCGGGCGACATCGGCGCGGGCCACTTCGCGAAGATGGTGCACAACGGCATCGAGTACGGCCTGATGCAGGCCTACGCCGAGGGCTACGAGCTGCTGGCCGCGTCCGAGGTCGTCACCGACGTCCCGGCCGTGCTCAAGGCGTGGACCCGCGGCACCGTCGTGCGGTCCTGGTTGCTGGACCTGCTGGTCAAGGCCCTCGAAGAGGACCCGGGCCTGGCGGAGCTGACCGGTTACGTCGAGGACTCGGGCGAGGGCCGGTGGACCGTCGAGGAGGCGATCAACCACTCGGTGCCCGCGCCGGTGATCTCCGCGGCGCTGTTCGCGCGGTTCGCCTCGCGCCAGCAAGACTCGCCCGCGATGAAGGCGGTCGCGGCGCTGCGCAACCAGTTCGGTGGACACGCCGTGCACAAGGCCGCGGGTGAAGTGAAGTAGTGCACGTCCGGCACCTGCAGGTCGCCGACTTCCGCTCGTGGGAGCTGGCCGACCTGGAACTGGAGCCGGGCCCGGCGGTGCTGGTCGGTGCGAACGGCCAGGGCAAGACCAACTTGGTCGAGGCGATCGGGTACGTGGCGACACTGTCGTCGCATCGGGTCGCCTCGGACACGCCGCTGGTCCGGCACGGGTGTCAGCGCGCGATCATCCGCACTGCCGTGGTCAACGACGGTCGCGAGCTGACCGTCGAGCTGGAGATCACGCCGGGCAAGGCGAACCGGGCGCGGGTCAACCGCGGTCCCGTCCCGCGCACGCGCGACGTCCTCGGGATCTTGCGCACTGTGTTGTTCGCGCCGGAGGACCTCGCGCTCGTCCGGGGCGACCCGGGTGAGCGGCGTCGGTTCCTCGACGACCTCTTAGTACTGCGCGCGCCGCGGTACGCCGGGGTGCGCGCCGACTACGACAAGGTGATGCGTCAGCGAAACGCCCTGCTCAAGAGCGCGTCGACCAACCGCCGCGCGCGCCGCGCCGACCCGGACGCCCTGTCGACGCTCGAAGTGTGGGACGGACACCTCGCCACCCACGGCGCCGAACTGCTCGCGGCCCGGCTGGACTTGGTCGCCGACCTCGGCCCGCGGGTCGCCGCCGCCTACGCCGGGGTGGCGCCGGAGTCGCGGCCCGCGGTGATCGCGTATCGGTCAAGCGTCGTTGGCCTGCCAGCCGGCTACGGCCGGCCCGACGGAGAGCGCGCCGACGCCGACGTGGTCGCCGAAGCGCTGCTCGCGGAACTGGCGGTTCGGCGCGAAGCCGAGCTCGATCGCGGGGTCAGCCTGGTCGGACCGCACCGCGACGAGCTGGAGTTGGTGCTCGGCGAGGCGCCCGCCAAGGGCTACGCCAGCCACGGCGAGTCGTGGTCGTTCGCGCTCGCGCTGCGGCTCGCGTCCTATGAGTTGCTCAGGTCCGAGGGGAGCGAGCCGGTGCTGGTCCTCGACGATGTCTTCGCCGAACTGGACCGACGGCGCAGGCAGCGACTCGCCGAAGTCGCCGTCGCGGCCGAACAAGTGCTGGTCACCGCCGCGGTGGAGGAGGATGTCCCCAGCGAACTCGCGGGGACGCGGTACGAGGTGGCCGACGGGGAGGTGCGACGTGTCTGACGATCTGTTCGGCGGCACCATTCGGCCCAATGATCTCCCGCGCGCGGTAACCCATCGGAGTGTGACGCGACCCACATCTGGGGACAACCCTGTGGATAGTGTGGATAACACCGTGACTGAGCGTCCGTCCGGCGTAGTCGCGAGCCCCGCTACCGGGGATGAATTCACGCCTCAGAGTGGTCGTGAGAGCGATTCATCCACAGTTGCCACGCAGAGTGACGGGACGCCGCTGCGTGGCCCTGATCTAGCCAGAGCTGCCCTGGAGGCCGCGCGGAAGTCCGCCGAGGCCAAGCGCGCCCAGCGGAAACGCCGTGTTCCACGTGGAACATCGACCGGTTCGCGGGCCCGGCGGCGCTGGTCCGGGGCGGGCGCGGACGAGCGCGACCCGCAGCCGTTCGGCAGGCTCGCCTCCCGGATCGCGGTCGACCGGGGGTGGAACGAGCAGCTCGCGGGCGGCCAGGTGTTCGGCAAATGGGCCGCGCTGGTCGGCGCCGAGGTCGCCAAGCACGCCAAGCCGGTCGCGCTCAAGGACGGCGAGCTGACCGTCGCGGCCGAGTCGACCGCCTGGGCGACCCAGCTGCGCCTGCTTCAACGACAACTGTTAGGCCAGATAGCCGCCGGGGTCGGCCGCGGCGTGGTCAAACGCCTCAAGGTCCAGGGGCCGACGGCGCCGAGCTGGCGACACGGCCACTTCCACGTTCCCGGGCGCGGCCCACGGGACACCTACGGTTGATTTTCGCGGCTTTGGACCGCCCGTCTGGCGTCGGGACTCGCGCTCGTTCACATCCGACGCTCTGAGAACCAGCCAGGGGTGTCCTTGACCCGGTTCTGGGCGACCGCACCAGTAGTATGTACGAGGGGTGCGTGCGGCGAGGGGCCGCGCGCCGTCCGGGAGTCGGTTTTCGAGGCACGAGGAGACACCGAACACGTGGCAGCGAACAAGCAGGAAAACTCGTACGGTGCCGGATCGATCGGTGTTCTCAAAGGGCTCGAAGCGGTCCGCCTGCGTCCCGGCATGTACATCGGCTCGACCGGTGAGCGCGGTCTGCACCACCTGATCTGGGAGGTCGTCGACAACTCCGTCGACGAGGCGATGGCGGGGCACGCGACCAAGGTCGAGGTCACCCTGCTCGCCGACGGCGGCGTCCGCGTCGTCGACGACGGCCGCGGCATCCCGGTCGACGAACACCCCGAGGAGAAGCGGTCGGCGCTGGAAGTCGTCATGACCGTGCTGCACGCGGGCGGCAAGTTCGACAGCGACAGCTACGCGGTGTCCGGCGGCCTGCATGGCGTAGGAATTTCGGTGGTCAACGCGCTGTCGACGGTGCTCGAGGCCGAGATCAAGCGCGACGGCCACATCTGGAGCCAGCGCTACGAGGACTCCAAGCCGGTCACCCCGGTCCAGCAGCACGGCGCGACCCGCGAGAACGGTACTTCGATCACGTTCTGGGCCGACCCGAGCATCTTCGAGACCACCGAGTACAACGCCGAGACCGTCGCCCGGCGCCTGCAGGAGATGGCCTTCCTCAACAAGGGCCTCACCATCCACCTGCGCGACGAACGCGTGTCCGACGAGGAGACCGAGGAGGACGCCAGCGGCCTGGCGGCCCGGGTCAAGGAGCGCACCTACCACTACCCAGGTGGCCTCGAGGACTTCGTCAAACACATCAACCACGCGCGCGAGCCGATCCACAAGAGCGTCATCGCCTTCGAGGCCAAGGGCAAGGGCATCGAGGTCGAGGTCGCGATGCAGTGGAACACCGGCTACAGCGAGTCGGTCTACACCTTCGCCAACACGATCAACACCCCCGAGGGCGGCACCCATGAGGAGGGCTTCCGCGCCGCGCTGACCCGGGTGGTCAACGTCTACGCGCGCGACAAGAAGCTCCTCAAGGAGAAGGACGCGAACCTCAGCGGTGAGGACGTCCGCGAGGGTCTCGCCGCGATCGTGTCGATCAAGCTGGCCGAGCCGCAGTTCGAGGGCCAGACCAAGCAAAAGCTCGGCAACACCGAGGCCAAGACCTTCGTGCAGCAGACCTGCAACGAGTGGCTGGCCGACTGGTTCGAGCGCAACCCGGCCGACGCGAAGACCATCGTCACCAAGTCGGTGTCCTCGGCCCAGGCCCGCATGGCCGCGCGCAAGGCGCGTGAACTGGTCCGCCGCAAGGGCGCGCTCGACATCGGCGGCCTGCCCGGCAAGCTCAAGGACTGCCGCTCCACCAACCCGGAGGAGTGCGAGCTCTACATCGTCGAGGGCGACTCCGCGGGCGGCTCGGCCAAGGAAGGCCGCGAGTCCCGCTTCCAGGCCATCCTGCCGATCCGTGGCAAGATCATCAACGTGGAGAAGGCCCGGATCGACCGGGTGCTCAAGAACACCGAGGTGCAGAGCCTGATCACCGCCCTGGGCACCGGCATCCAGGAAGACTTCGACGTCTCCAAGCTGCGCTACCACAAGGTCGTGCTGATGGCCGACGCCGACGTCGACGGCAAGCACATCACCACCCTGCTGCTGACCCTGCTGTTCCGCTTCATGCGCGGCCTGATCGAGCACGGCCACGTGTACCTGTCGCAGCCGCCGCTCTACAAGATCAAGTGGCAGCGCATCGAACCGGAGTACGCCTACTCCGACCGCGAGCGCGACGGCCTGCTCGAAGCGGGTCTCGCCGCTGGCAAGAAAATCAACAAGGAAGACGGCATCCAGCGCTACAAGGGTCTCGGCGAGATGAACGCCGACGAGCTGTGGGAGACCACGATGGACCCGGCGCACCGTCTGCTCCTCCAGGTCACCTTGGACGACGCGGCCACCGCCGACGAGTTGTTCAGCGTCCTGATGGGCGAAGACGTCGAAGCCCGACGCTCCTTCATCACCCGAAACGCCAAGGACGTGCGCTTCCTCGATGTGTAATCCGTCCACTGTGTACACATCGAGCGCCAGCCAGGAAAGGAACGTTGCATCGTGACTGAGACCCTGCCGCCGACCGGCGACCGTGTCGAGCCAGTCGACATCCAGCAGGAGATGCAAAGCTCCTACATCGATTACGCGATGAGCGTCATCGTCAGCCGCGCCCTCCCGGACGTGCGCGACGGCCTCAAGCCGGTACACCGCCGCGTGCTGTACTCCATGTACGACACCGGTTTGCGCCCGGACCGCAGCTACGTCAAGTGCTCCCGCGTCGTCGGCGACGTCATGGGTAACTACCACCCCCACGGCGACTCGTCCATCTACGACACCTTGGTGCGTCTCGCCCAGCCGTGGTCGATGCGCTACCCGTTGGTGGACGGCCAAGGTAACTTTGGGTCACCGGGTAACGATCCGGCCGCCGCCATGAGGTACTGTGTTTCGGCGGATTCACTCGTTCGCGTGGCCGACGGCACTACTCAGCGTATCGGCGACATCGTTCCAGACGCCATGCCGAACAGTGACAACCCGATCGACCTGAAGGTCCTGGACCAGCACGGCAACCCGGTCCACGCGTCCATGCTGTTCCACTCGGGCGACCACGAGACCCTGAAGCTCACCACCCGCGAGGGCTACGAGCTGACGGGAACGCACAACCACCCGGTGCTGTGCCTGGTGAATGTGCTGGGCGTGCCGACACTGCTGTGGAAGCTGTTGGAGGAGATCGCGCCTGGCGACCGAGTCGTCATGCAGCGGACTGAGCAGGCCGAAGACAGCGCGACGCTGGTTCGCGACTACGCCGCCGCGATACTCGCGGGCGCGTTCGTCAGTGAGGGTTTTGTCTCGGAGTCCCGCGCCGGATTCAACAACGTTGACGAGAGCTACTTCCGGTTCGTTCTCGACGCCTACGACACCGTCGTCGGCGGCGCCCGGTATGTCTCTTCGCGGGTGATCGCGTCCGGATCGCTGCTTCATGAGATCGACATCCACAACCTCACCCACCTGCGTGAGTCGGTACTCGCCGACATGGTCGGTGTGCGCAGCGCCCAGAAGCACGTCCCGGACTTCATCTGGCGCAGCGGTGTCACGATGAAGCGGGCGTTCCTCAGCTCGCTGTTCACCGGCGACGGCTCGTGCTCAGCGCTTCCGCGCAACTCGGTTCAGATTTCGTACTCGACGCGTAGTGCTCGGCTTGCCGCCGACGTTCAGCAGCTCCTGTTGGAGTTCGGCGTGGTCAGCAAGCAGGTCAGCTACGACGACGGCGAATTCAAGGTGGTCATCACCAACCGCCGCGACGCTCGCCTGTTCGCCGTGAATGTCGGGTTCCTGCAGGCGAAGCAGGAGAAGCTCGTCGCGCTCCTCGACGCCATCCCAGTCGACAGCCAAGCGATGATCACCGATCGGATCACCGACACCGAGGTGCTCGACGTCGTCGAACCGTTGGTGGACGGGCGGTTCTACTACGCCGAGGTGAAGTCCATTGTGGAGGCCGGGGTCCGGCCGGTGTTCAGCCTCCGCGTCGACACCGACGACCACGCGTTCATCACCAACGGGTTCGTCAGCCACAACACCGAAGCCAGGCTCACGCCGCTGGCCATGGAGATGCTGCGCGACATCGGCGAGGACACCGTCGACTTCGTGCCGAACTACGACGGCAAGACCGAAGAGCCGGTCGTCGTCCCGTCGCGCATTCCGAACCTGCTTGTCAACGGCGGCAGCGGTATCGCCGTCGGCATGGCGACGAACATCCCGCCGCACAACCTGCGTGAGGTCGCCCAAGGGGTGTTCTGGGCGCTGGACAACCCGGACGCGTCCGACGACGAGTTGCTCGCCGCGCTGCTGACCAGGATCAAGGGACCCGACTTCCCGACCAACGGTCTCATCCTTGGCACGCAAGGGATCGAGGACGCGTACCGGACCGGCCGCGGCTCGGTTCGCATGCGCGCGGTAGTCGAGGTCGAGGAGGACGCGCGCGGTCGCACGATCCTTGTCGTCACGGAGTTGCCCTACCAGGTCAACCCGGACAACCTGATCGAGAACATGGCGCAGCTCGTGCGCGACGGCAAGCTCACCGGCATCTCCGAGATCGCCGATGAGTCGAACAAGCGCAGCGGCCAGCGCATCGTCATCGGCCTCAAGCGCGACGCCGTGGCGAAGGTGGTGCTGAACAACCTCTACAAGCACACCCAGCTCCAGCACAACTTCGGCGTCAACATGCTGGCACTGGTCGACGGCGTGCCGCGCACGCTGCGCCTCGACCAGATCATCCGGCACTACGTCAAGCACCAGGTCGAGGTCATCGTCCGGCGCACGAAGTACCGGCTGCGCAAGGCCGAGGAGCGCGCGCACATCCTGCGCGGGTACGCCAAGGCCCTCGACATGCTCGACGAGGTAATCGCCCTGATCCGCCGCTCGCCGTCGGCCGACGAGGCCAAGAGCGGGCTGATCACCCTGCTCGACGTCGACGAGATCCAGGCGACCGCGATCCTCGAACTCCAGCTGCGCCGCCTGGCCGCCCTGGAGCGGCAGAAGATCATCGACGAACTGGCCGACATCGAGCGCATCATCGCCGACCTGCAGGCCATCCTCGCCGACCCGCAGCGCCAGCGGAAGATCATCCGCGACGAACTCGCCGAGATCGTCGAGAAGCACGGCGACGACCGGCGCACCCGGATCCTGCCGTTCGACGGCGAGGTGTCGGTCGAGGACCTGATCGCCGTCGAGGACGTCGTCGTCACGATCACCCGCACCGGCTATGCCAAGCGCACCAAGACCGACCTCTACCGCGCGCAGAAACGCGGCGGCAAGGGCGTGCAGGGCGCCGCGCTCAAGCAGGACGACATCGTGGCGCACTTCTTCGTGTGCTCCACCCACGACTGGATCCTGTTCTTCACCAACAAGGGCCGCGTCTACCGCGCGAAGGCCTACGAGCTGCCCGAGGCCAACCGGGCCGCACGCGGCCAACACGTGGCCAACCTGCTCGCCTTCCAGCCAGACGAGCAGATCGCCCAGGTCATCGAGATCAAGGACTACACGGTCGCGCCGTACCTGGTGCTCGCCACGCGCGACGGCCTGGTCAAGAAGTCCAAGCTGAGCGACTTCGACAGCAACCGCGCGGGCGGCCTCATCGGCATCAACCTGCGCGAAGAGGACGAACTCGTCGGCGCGGTCCTGTGTTCGGCCGATGACGACCTGCTGCTGGTGTCCGCCGGCGGTCAGTCCATCCGCTTCCACGCCAGCGACGAGGCACTGCGGCCGATGGGCCGAGCCACCTCCGGCGTGCTCGGCATGCGCTTCAACGCGGGCGACGAACTGCTGACGCTCGGCGTCGTGCGCGAGGACGTGTTCGTTCTGGTGGCCACCGACGGTGGGTACGCCAAGCGGACGCCGATCGAGGACTACTCAGTGCAAGGACGCGGCGGCAAGGGCGTGCTGACCATCCAGCACGACTCGCGTCGTGGCAGGCTGGTCGGTGCGGTGATCGTCGACATCGACGACGAGCTGTACGCGATCACCTCGGCCGGTGGTGTGATCCGCACCACCGCGGCCGAGGTACGCAAGGCTGGCAGGCAGACCAAGGGCGTCCGTTTGATGAACCTGGGTGAAGGGACCACCCTGGTAGCCATCGCACGAAGCGCGGAGGACGTCGCCGACCCCGACGGGGCCGAAGACGACCAGGCCGCGACGCCGACCGACCAAGAGTGAACGCGCAGACGTAGGGGATTCCGCTCGTGACACCACCCGACAAGCCGGAGAACACCGGACCGGAGCCGACCGAAGCCGACCAGGCGGCGGTGGCGACCAGCCCAGCCGAGACTGCCGAGGTGGCCGCCCCGGATCCGGACCCGACCACCGCCACGGCGGCGACGACCTCGGTCAACCCGCCGCCGTGGCAGCGCGTCACGGCTGACGAGGCCTACGGCGACACCACGGTCAACCTGCCAAAGGACGGCGACACCACCCAGGCGCTGCACGTCAACGGCTACGCCGAGTCGGTGCCGTCGGCCCAGCCGGTCGAGCACCCGGTGGTCACCGGCACCGCGGCGTCGCGGCTGTTCGGCAACCTGGAGCCCGAGTCGCTCGCCCGCACGGCGGTCCACCTCGACCCGCCCGCCAGTGTCCGCACAACGCCGCCGCCCAGCGCCCTGCGCCGCCCCGGGCGGGGCCCGAGGCGGGCGAACCTCCAGATCAAGCGCTTCGACCCGTGGTCGGTGCTCAAGCTGTCACTGGTGCTCGGCGTCGCCCTGTTCTTCGTCTGGCTCGTCGCGGTCGGCGCGCTCTACGCCGTCCTTGACGGCATGGGCGTCTGGGACAAGGTCAACGGCATCTCCAGCGAACTTCTCAACGCCAACGCCGAGGGCGGCTCCGGCGGCCCCCTGATCAGCGCGGGCCGCGTCTTCGGCATCGCGGCGATCATCGGCGCGATCAACATCGTGCTGTTCAGCGCCCTGGCGACCGTCGGCGCGTTCATCTACAACGTGTCCGCGGATCTGGCCGGTGGCCTCGAGGTCACGCTCGCGGAGCGCGAGTAGGGATACCGATTTTGGAGCGCGAAGAGGGATGTTGTAACCTTCTCAACGTTCCTAAGGGCCTGTGGCTCAGGCGGTTAGAGCACTTCACTGATAATGAAGGGGTCGGAGGTTCAAGTCCTCCCAGGCCCACCTTGGGAAACTCAGGCCCGGTACGCGACGCGTACCGGGCCTGAGTGTCTAACTGGGTGAGTATCGCCCTTGCCCACGTCTGCGAGCCAGCCAGCCGAACAACGACTGTGTAGAGGTCGCCCACAGTGCGACGGACAGCGCGGTACGCGACCCCAAAACCGGGACGGCGACCTGCTTCGCCTGACGCGCCTATCTTTCACATGGTTCGTCGTGGCCGTGAAGGAAGGAACGTTCTCCCAGTCGCTCTGAACGGAGAGGCCATGAAACGGCCGTAGAGCGCCGAACGCGAGAGCCCTGGTGTGATTGACCTTGGCCGGTTCCGTCACAGGCGCGACCTACAAGGCGTCCAGGGAGCGGGCGACCCCGACGGGTCCTCCCAGGCCCACCTTGGGATCAGGGGCGGTACGCGATTCGCGTACCGCCCCTGATGTCTTACTGGGCTGGATCAGATCGGGCGGATGTTCTCAGCCTGCAGACCCTTCTGGCCCTGAGTCACGTCGAACTCGACCTTCTGGCCTTCCTGGAGCTCCCGGAAACCCTGGGCGGCGATGTTGGAGTAGTGCGCGAACACGTCGGCGCCGCCGCCGTCCTGCTCGATGAAGCCGAAGCCCTTTTCGCCGTTGAACCACTTGACCGTGCCGGTAGCCATGCTGATCTCCTTGTATGGGCAGCCGCACCAGGTACTGCGAATCACAGCCCTCATCGACTACGACTGCTCGTGACCCAGACGTTACCCGTGGTGCCCCGGGCCTGCGCATCGGCACGACGTGGACGCTGCACGGAGGTCAACATCGCGGCTGTGGCAGACTGATGAGGCGTAGGTAAACCTGATGTGCCTAAGGAGGCATAGGACGTGAAGAAGCTTCTCGCGCTCGCCGCTATCGCTGGTGGCGTCCTCCTGGTCGTGCGCCGCAAGAGCTCGGCGAAGGCCGAGGCCGACCTGTGGCGCGAAGCCACCACGCCTGCCGCCAACAACGGCGTCAAGAAGGCCTGAGACCACCCGGCGCGGTGACACCGCGCCGGATCGGGGACGTAGCTCAATTGGCAGAGCACTGCCTTTGCAAGGCAGGGGTTAGGGGTTCGATTCCCCTCGTCTCCACGAGCTCGGGGGGCTCGTGTCCACGGAGAGCGTGGACCGGGTCGCTCGTCCTTTGTCGTGGGGGCCGAGCCCCCACACCCCCACGGTGCGTACTCTCGCGATCCAGCCGTGCCCCGCATCAGTAGCTGGTGGTGGGCGGGGTGTGTAACCAATAGCCGAGTCGCCCACGGTGCGTACTCTCGCGATCCAGCCGTGCCCCGCATCCGTAGTGAAGCGCGCAAACGGCGCCGCGCGGCGTGAGCAAGTCTCGATCGAGCAGCGCGGTAACCCCCCACGGGTGAAGGTGTACGCCGCTCACCGGCCGCCGCCTGTACCTGCCAAACCAGATCGTCCCAGTCCCCGCTCAGGTTATGCGAGCCGTTGAGCGGTCCCCCTTCAGGTAGTCGCCTGCCTCTACGGGCACCGTAATGCCCACCAGGGCCGATAATCGGTCCGTGGCCGATCTGGACGCCCTGCTGGAAGAGACCAGGCACGCCTGCGCCCAGAACAACTGGCGACAGGGTCATGCCGGGCTGGCCGAGGTGGATGCCACGCGCCCGCTCGGCGCCGACGACCTGCTGCTCCTCGGCCACTCGGCGTACATGCTCGGCAGGGACGAGGAGTACGTCGCGGCGCTCAAGCGTGCGTTCGACGTCTACCTCGCGGCGGGTGAATTGCCTGCAGCCGCGAGGACCGCATTCTGGATCGGGCATAGCCTGATGTACCAGGGTCAGATGACGCTGGCGGGCGGGTGGTTCGAGACGGCCGGGCGACTCCTCGACGAGCACGGTGAGGACTGCGCCGAGCATGGTTACCTGTTGATTCCGGTCTGGCTGCGACAGATGGGCGAGGGGGACTGGGAGGCCGGACTGGCCAATGCGGCGGAGGCGGCCAGGATCGCCGACCGCTTCGCTGACGCGGACCTCGCGGCGTTGGCCCGCGACGAGCAGGCGCGTGCCCTGGTCATGCTGGGCCGCCCGGACGAAGGACTGAAACTCGCCGACGAGCTCCTGTTGAGAGTCGGGTCCGGCGCGCATTCGCCGATCGTGCGCGGGATTCTCTACTGCAACACAATCATCTTCTGCCGCGACGGACACCTGGTCCCGGCCGCCGTGGCCTGGACCGATGCGCTGACCGCTTGGTGCGCCGCGTGTCCCGAGATGGTGGCGCACAACGGACTCTGCCGTGTGCATCGCGCCGAGATCCTTCAGCTGCGTGGTGCGTGGGACGACGCCGTGTCCGAGGCTGGCGAGGCCGCGACGCGGTTCCGCGACGGTGTGCTCAACCAGATCGCCATCGGGCAGGCCCACTACCGACAGGGCGAGGTACACCGGCTACGGGGTGACTGGATGGCAGCCGAGGAGAGTTTTCGCAAGGCCGCCGGAATAGGCTACGACCCGCAACCCGGGATGGCGTTGCTTCGGCTCGGTCAGGGGCGTACATCGGTGGCGGCCGCGGCCATCCGGCGGGCGGTGGCCGAACAAACTGGCCCGCTGCAAAGGGCCGACCTGCTGCCAGCGTACGTCGAGATAATGGTCGCCGCGGAGGACCTGGAGGCTGCGGGGACCGCGGTCGAAGGGCTGGTTCGTATCGCGTCGGCTCACCGTTCCGAGTCGCTGTCCGCAGGCGTCGATACCGCGACGGCCCAGGTGGCGCTTGCTGCGGGAGACGCAGGGCAGGCACTGCGGTCGGCGCGCAGGTCCTTCCTCCGGTGGTCCGAGATCGGTGCGCCGTACGACGCCGCCCGGGCACGCGTCATCGTCGGACTGGCGTGCCGGTCGCTCGGCGACGAGGACTCGGCTGAGCTCGAGTTCGACGCCGCGAGGGTGACCTTCGAGTCTCTCGGGGCCGTTCCCGCCATCCAGGACCTTGGCTCCCGCACACGCATCTGCGCGGCGGGACTGTCCACCCGCGAGCTCGAGGTGCTCCGCCTGCTCGCACGTGGCCTGAGCAACCGGGAGATCGCCAATCAGCTGGTAATCAGCGAGCACACGGTGTCGCGGCACCTGCAGAACATCTTCGGCAAGCTCGGTGTGGGCACCCGGGCGGCTGCCGGCGCGTACGCATTCGAGCACGGCCTGGCGTGAACGTGGTGGATTCGCACCATCGACGCGACGGCGGATTGGCGTGAATTGTCGATGCCGGCACCCCTCGCAGCTCCCTAACGTCGAGGAAACGGGCCGACGGGGCCCCAGGACGAAGGAGTTCGAGATGTACGTCGTGGCACAGCACGAGATCCAGATCCAGGAGACGGCCTTCCAACGCGGCGCGCGGCTCCAGGTCGGTAACGGCGCTCCTGAGGGAGTACGCGTCCTGCAGTTCCTGCCCGCAACTGACGGAAGCAAGGTGACCTGCCTCTGGGAGTCCGGGTCAGTGCAGGACGTGCAGAAGTACGTCGACGAGGTGCTCGGCGACTCGAGCATCAACAACTGCTACGAGGTGGCCGCGGAGCCAGCGTTCGCCGAGCGCCCGATCGGGCTGTCCACCTCGCCTCTCGCCCTCCGCTGACATCAGGTGCGCCGAGCCGGCCCAAGTCTCCGCGAACTTGCGTCGGCCCGGCACAGGCGAAGCGGTAGGCGCACGGTGCGCAGGAACTTGACCCGGTCGGGATCGATATCGGCCTCGGTGGCGGCCCGGCGGATCAGGGCGCGCCGGCCGCCGCGGCGACCTACTACACCGCAGACCTGCGGCCTGCGACGATCTACTCCAACACGACTCGTGCAGGAGGGATCCGCGATGACCGACCTGACCATCGACGCCGTGGTGATCCCCGGCGACCAGGCCGAGCGCGTCGACTACCCGGACGACACGATCTGGCTGCGTGCCGTCGGCCACGGCGATATCCAGGTGGCCGACTACACGAGCACCGACCGCGACGGCCCGCCAGCACACAGCCATCCGTGGGACGAGGCCCAGATCGTTGTCGAGGGCGAGGTCGAGTTCCTGATCGGTGACCGCTGGCAGGGCGGCGGGTCCGGCACCGTCCAGCTCCTGCCCCGCGGCGTGGCGCACTCGGTGCGGGTACCTGCGGGGACCGCGCGGATCTTGCAAGTATCCGTCGGTGCGCCCTACGACGGTTTGGCCAGGGACATGGCCCGGCTCTTCGCGGCGGGTGCGTCGCTGGCGGAGATCGTGGAAGTGGCCGGTCAGCACGGCGTGAAGCTCGGTTGACGCGGATTCGGGGGTTCGATTGGGTTCGCGGTCGAAGACTCAGCTGAGGCACTGGTGGGCGCTCCACAGTGTGCCTGCGCGGGCTGCGGCCTCGGCGATTAGGGCGGCCAGTTCGGGGCGGTCTGGTACGGGGAACGAGACGTAGGTTCTGCGGCGGTGGGGGCGGCCGTAGGCTTTCGCGGCTAGGTGGCCGTTTGGGAGCAGGCGGGTGCGGCCGCGGTGGATGTTCCACGTGGAACATGGTGGCTGTGGGCGGTGGATCAGGGTCTGGTTGACTTGCCGGGCTATGAAACGACTTGTGATCTTCGCGGCGTCCCTTGTGGTGCTTGGTGGGTGCACGGTCAAGGCCGTGCCGTCCACGCCGGATTCGGGTCCGACCGGGGTGACGGTCGTCCAGCCGCCGGTTAGTACCAGCGCGGTGAAGCCCCCGGCGCCGGAGGCGGTGGCGGATGGGCCTTGTCCCTATTTGGAGAGCGGGGATGTGGCCGAGGCCAATGGGCAGCGGGTCACGAAGGTGCGGATCTCCGCGGACAAGCCGCATCCGGCCTGTTTCTTCTATCGGCCGGACGGCAGTGTCCAGCTGACGGTGCGCATCTATGCCGGTGAGGCCGGGGTGGCCAAGGCCGTCGTCGATGAGGCGGCACCCGTTGCGACGTCGGATCCGGCCAAGTCACCCCAAGGGTGGAAAGGCGGGTCCCTTTCGGGTGAGAAGGGCGCTGTGTACGCGGTGGCCAAGGAAGGGACGGCTGTAGTCGTGACGACGAACCAGGCGCAGACCATCAAGGCGCGGCGCATTGTCGAGGCCGTGATCACCACACTGGGTCTTTAGGCAGCAGAATGGGGGCGGCCCGCGTGGGCCGCCCCCATTCTGGTTATTGCTTAGTTCTTCTCGGTCGAGATCGGCTCAGCGGGCTTTGTCTGGCCGTTGTGCTCGGACGTCTCCGGCTTCGCCGCCGGGCGGGGCGCGGGGACCGGCTCCGGCTTGGGGGCCGGGGCGGGCGCGCTCTGCTGGGCCTTGGTGCGCAGCACGACCGCTGCCGCGGCGCCCGCGGCGGCGAGTAGGAGCAGCAGGGGCCACTTGCGGCGGCGGCCGCCGCCTTCCTTGGCCGATTCCTTCGCCGCTGCCTTGGCCGCCTTGATCTGGTCGCGCAGCTCGGTCTTGTACGCCTTGACCTGCGGCTTCAGGTCTTTCTTCAGTTGCTTGGCGTTCGCGATGACCGGCTTGGCCACCAGCTCCGCGCGGGCTTCGGCCAGGCCTTGGCCTGCCTTCTTCGCTGCCTTGGCCAGCTGCTTGCGGGCGCGGCGGGTCGACGCGGCGACCTCCTCCCGGGCGACGTGGGCCGACTCGGTGAGCGCCTCGGCCACCTGGTGCGGCGAGACGCCCTTCGCGGCCATCTTGTGCTCGGCGGCCTGGGCGGCCTCTCCGGCGCGGGCGGCACCCTGGCGCATCGCGCGCCAACCGGTGCCGACGGCCTTGCCCACCGTCTCTCCGGCCCGGGTCATGGCTTCACCTCGTTCATCCTGTGGACTCGTCCGACAGGTCAATCCTGCCCCTTCCCGACAGATCCCGCCGAAGATGGCACGATGGGGCGGTGGCAGACAGCAACGCATCCCTCGTTGGGACGAAGGTCAAGGCCATCCTGCACACCTCGCAGGGTGACATCCGGTTGACGCTCCTCCCAGACCATGCCCCCAAGACGGTGGCCAATTTCGTCGGCCTGGCCGAGGGCACCAAGGACTACACCCAGAAGAACGCCCAGGGGGCGAACAGCGGCCCGTTCTACGACGGGTCGATCTTCCACCGGGTGATCGACGGCTTCATGCTCCAGGGCGGTGACCCGACCGGCACCGGTCGCGGCGGCCCCGGCTATGAATTCGCCGACGAGTTCCACCCAGAGCTGCAGTTCAACAAGCCCTACCTGCTGGCCATGGCCAACGCCGGGGCGAACACGAACGGCTCGCAGTTCTTCATCACGGTGGGCCCGACGACCTGGCTGAACTTCAAGCACACCATCTTCGGTGAGGTCGCCGACCAGGAGTCGCGGACCGTGGTCGACACGATTGGCAGAGTCGGCACCGGGCCCAACGACAAGCCGCTGACCGACGTCGTGATCACCAAGGTCACCATCGAGCGCGGCTGAGGATGTCCACCCCGCACGAACCGGCTTGGACGCAGGCGGGCCTGCCCGCCTGCGTCCGTCATCCCGACCGCCAGACCGGGCTGCGCTGCACCCGGTGCGACCGCCCGGCCTGCCCCGAGTGCCTGGTCGAGGCCGCCGTCGGCTTCCAGTGCGTCGACTGCGTGCGCCAAGGCCGCCGCGAGGTGCGCAGGCCGACCACGGTCGCCGGTGCCGAGCTGGCCGAGAAACCGGTTCTGGTCCCGATCCTCATCGGGCTCAACGTGGCGATGTTCGTCATCACCGTCGCCTTGGCCCAGGACCTGTTCAGCAACAGCCGCTCGGAGTTCTTCCAGGCGCTGCTCGCCTACACCCCGTCGATCGCCGACGGCCAGTGGTGGCGGCCAATCACCAGTGGGTTCCTGCACTACGGCCCGGTGCACCTGCTGCTCAACATGGTCGCGCTGTGGTTCCTGCGCGACATCGAGCTGCTGCTCGGCCGGGTGCGGTTCGCGCTGGTGTACTTCCTGTCGATGATCGGCGGTGAAGCGGCCTGCTACCTGTTCGACGACCTGGGCACCCGCAGCGCGGGCGCCTCCGGCGCGGTCTACGGCCTGCTGGGCGCGCTGCTGGTCGCGGTGATCCGGCTCAAGCGGGACAAGCACACGCTGATGACCGTGCTCGGCGTCCTCGCCGTGAACATCGCGTTCAGCTTGTCGGTCGAGAACATCTCGCTGCTGGCCCACCTCGGCGGCCTGGTCATCGGCGTGATCGTCACCGCGGCGATGGTCTACGCGCCCGCGACCCGCCGGACGCTGTGGCAGGCGGGTGTGGTGGGGGCGGTCGCGCTGGTCTTGGCCGGGATGTTCGTGGTCAGGACCGGGCAGGTCACCGACGAGGTGTTCTGCGTGAATCCGACGACGCTGGATTGCTTCTACAACGTTTAGGTACGCAGCCGCAGCAGGGCGTCGGCGACGTCCTGCGGGTCGGTGCCCAGGTCCAGCCAGCCGAGCACCACCAGATCGGGGTGCTCGGCGTTGTCGGCATCGATCTCCAGGGCCATGCTCTCGCGGCCGAGCCTGCGGGTGCGGGTGACCCGGACGTTGATCTCGCCCCAGGTCCAGCGGCGGGTGCTGCCGAGTCCTCGGACGGTCAGGCCGGTGTTGTCGGCGGCCAGCCGCGGCCGGGCCACGGTGCCGAACAAAGCGGCCAATCCCAAGGTCAGCGCCGCTATCGCGAGCAGGATCGTGCCCCGCGGATCGTCCAGTAGGACGGCGGCCAGGATCGCCAACGCGGCCAGCGCCCAAGCCACGCCGACACCGGCGGGCTTGGGCGCCCAGCTCATGACCTCATCGTTCGGCACAGTTATCCACAGTAGTTATCCACACTGGGGATGACTTACATCCATGTGGTTCAGTCGTGTGGGCTGAATGGATGCATCGCATCGAACACGACCAGGTGACGGGGTGCGACTCAGCGTGGATCAGCGCCAGCGCATCGTCATCAGCAGGCCCGCGATCATCAGTGCGAAGCCGATCGCGAAGTTCCAGTTGCCGAGGTCGGCCATGAAGCCGATCTTCGCGCCCGCGATGTAGTTGACGACCAGCCACGCGAGGCCGATCAACATCACGCCGAGCATCACCGCGACGTAAATGGGGTGGGACGGTCCGGCCGACTTCACCTTCACCGGCGTGCGGCGATCGGCCGGCGCGGTGTAGACGTCCTTCTTGCGGACCTTGGACTTAGGCATGCTGTCCTCGCCTGACGTGGAGCGTTGGGTGACGGTTGCTGGCATGGGCGCAACCCCCGCCGGTGCAACACGTTAACGTAGCTGAGCACATAGCCGAATCACCAGTCGCCAACGATCTGAAATCCGGCTGCCCACGCCACCGCGAAAGGAGCCGCCGTGAGCACGGTCGACACCGGCGGGCGACCTGTGGAATCCCCAGGTCAGGACCCTCGACCGGGCGATTCCGACCGGGTCAGGACGGTCGTGCGCGGGTTGGGAGAATTTCTCATCACCGCGGGCTTGGTTGTTCTGCTTTTCGTGGTTTACGAGGTGTATGTCACCGACTTGCTCTCCGCGGGCAAGCAGCGCGAGGCCACGGCTGCCCTCGACAGCACCTGGGCCGCCCCCGCGCAGGCCGAACAGGAGCGGGTCGAGCACTTCGACGGCCTGGCCGAGGGCGCGGGCTTCGCGAAGATGTACGTGCCCGTCCTGGGCGCCGACTACTCGTTCACCATCCTCGAGGGCACCACGGACAAGACCCTGGAGGTCGGCCCCGGCCACTACCCCTCGACGGCGTTCCCAGGTCAGCCCGGCAATTTCGCCGTCGCGGGCCACCGGGTCGGCAAGGGCGCCCCGTTCAACGACATCGACCTGCTGAACTCGTGCGACGCGATCGTGGTCGAGACGCGGTACAGCTGGTTCGTCTACCGGGTGCTGCCGAAGAAGGACGAGGTCGGCACCTGGTCGACCGGCAAGGCCGCCGACCCGCGCTGCACGGGTGTGGCCCCGCTCGGCGCCCCGTACAACGAGGTCGTCGGCCAGCAGATCGTCAGCCCGAAGAACAGCGCGCCGATCGCGCCGATCCCGGGGATGCCGGGCGCGGAGACCAGCGTCGGCGAGCAGGTCACGCTGATGACGCTGACCACCTGCCACCCCCGGTTCTCCGACCGCGAGCGGCTCATCGTGCACGCGGTCATGGTCAAGCAGTGGGCGAAGGACCCGGCGCACGCCGACGTGCGGCCGCCCGAGTTGAAGGAGACGGCCTGATGTACGGGTGGATCTGGCGGCACCTTCCCGGCCCGACGGCGGTCCGCGCGATCACCGCGCTGCTGCTGGTCGCGGGTGTGGTCGCGCTGCTGATGTTCGTCGTGTTCCCGTGGCTGGAGCCGAAGCTGCCGTTCAACCAGGTCACGACCGAATAGCCGCCCGGCCGAGCAGGCCGACGGCCAGCACCCCGGCGCCGACCAGCACCGATCCGATCGGCAGCGTCAGCGCGAGGACCACGCAGCCGACAAGTCCGGCGACGTTGAGCCATCGCGGCCACCGACGCTGGGAAGCGGGCTGGCGGAACGCGCTGGCGTTGGTGACGGCGTAGTAGACGAGCACGCCGAACGACGAGAACCCGATGACTCCCCGCAGGTCGACGAGCAGCACCAGCGCGACCACCGCGGCGCCCACGGCCACCTCGGCGCGGCGGGGCACGTGGAAGCGGGGGTCGACGGCGGCCAGCGGCGGCGGGAGGTCGCGGTTGCCCGCCATCGCCATGGTCGTGCGGCCGATCCCGGTGATCAGGGCGAGCAGCGCGCCCAGGCTCGCCGCGGCGGCGCCGATCCGGACCGCGATGGTCAGACCGGGATGGCCCGCGACGGTCAGCAGGTCGGCCAGCGGGACGCGGGACGACGCCAGCCGGTCCGGGCCGAGCACCAGGAGAAGTGAAACACCGACCGCGAGATAGATCGCGATCGCGCCGCCGAGCGCGGCAAGGACGGCTCGGGGGATGGTCCGCGCCGGTTCGCGGACCTCGCCGCTGAGCGTGGCGATCCGGGCGTACCCGGCGAAGGCGAAGAACAAAAGTCCCGCCGCTTGCAGCACGCCCAATGGCCCATGCGGGAACCAGGCGCCCTGGGTCGGCTCGACGCTGGGAGCGGCCAAGGCGGCCGTGCCCACCAGCACCAGGAGGACGACCGCGAGCAGGGCCTTGGTCAGCGCGGCCGTGCGGGTGATCCCGAAGCAGTTCACCACCGTTAGCGCGACGACGGCCGCCACCGCCACCGGCCGCTCATACCCTGGCGCCGCGTACGCGGCGAAGGTCAGCGCCATCGCCGCGCAGCTGGCGGTCTTGCCGACGACGAACCCCCAGCCCGCCAGGAACCCCCACCACGGTCCGAGGACCTCCCTGCCGAACAGGTAGGTTCCGCCGGAGGCCGGGTAGGTCGCGGCGAGCTGGGCCGAGGCCGTGGCATTGCAGTAGGCCACGAATCCGGCGATCACCAGGGCGATCAGCACCCCGTTGCCCGCGCTCGCCGCCGCGGGGGCGAACACGGCGAACACGCCCGCCCCCAGCATCGATCCGAGTCCGATCGCCGTCGCGTCGACGACCCCGAGCCTGCGCGTCAGCTCCGCCACGGGCGCGATCGTGTCACGGCCGGGCGGCCCGGCCCGGCACGGGGCTGCACGCCAGACACACAGCGGATGGAGATTCGGCGCGGGCTCCCACCGCCGAGATCTTGGCCAATAGCCTGGGTTCCGCTGCGCGCGCATCGCGGAACCCCTCTGCCTGCAATCTTGCGGAAGGAACACGATGATCACCAAGCGGTGACCTTTGGCTTTGGCCTTGGCGGCGCTCGAAGCGGTCACCTTCGCGCACACGTTCGGCATCACCCACGGGCCGTGCGTGCGGACTGAGGTCAACGGCCAGATCGTTGAGGAGAACGTCGGCACCCAATTGACCGACCGGAAGCATTTCATGCCCTACTCGATCCCCGCCTACCTGTCGCAGATCTATGGCACGGCGCCCGCGACGCAGGCAAGGCGGTGCGCCCAGGTCTGCGCAGGGTGGACCTGATCGTCCGTGCTGGTTTCGCCCCGACGCCGCGCTGCGGCTCGGTTCCGTAGTTCGAGTAACCGGCGGCCCCTCCGGGGCCGCCGTCCTTCGGTCAGCCGCGGTCCTCCAGCCGCAGTGCCAGTCGCGGGCACAGCTTCACCGCTTTCCTGGCGTGCTTGACCGCCGTCGCCGGGACCGGGGCGGATGAGACGACGGGGTAGCCCCACTCGTCCAGCGACACCACTTCCGGGACGAGTTCGGCGCACACGCCGTGGGCGTCGCAGACGATCATGTCGACCTTGAGGTGCTGGGTCATCTCCATCCCTCGTTCGGGCTCGGTGGGGTGGGCAGGGGCAGCAGCGACGGCCGATGCCAGCCTGGGCAGCCGATCCCCGCCAGGTGGGCGCGAACGTCCTCGGCGAACACACGCAGCGCGGTCGCGGCGAGCTTGACCACGCCGTCCGGGTGGCCGCAGGCGCCGCGCTTGTTGACGACGCCGAGGCGAAAGCGGAGCCGGTCGTGCGCGGTCTGATCCTGCGCCCACGTCAGCCGGGCGAGGTCGTCGGCGATGGCGGGCAGGCCGTTGAAGCACGGGCCGCACTGGCGCGCGTTCTGCGAGGCCAGCCAGGACGCGACCCGCACGGTCTCGACCAGGCCGCAGGCGCCTTGGGGCAGCGCGACGACGACTCCCGCGCCTGGGGAGGCGTCGACCCGCTTGAGTGCCTCCGGGGTGAACGGGTGGGCCAGCACGTCGGGGCTGATCCACGTGCCGCCGTAGCCGCCGAGCAGCACCGCCCGCAGCGGCGCGGTTCGCCCGCCCGCGGCGTCGAGGATGTCCCAGCCGGTCGCGCCGACGGGCAGTTCGTAGACGCCGGTCGCGCGGACCGAGCCGCTCACCGAGTACAGCGCCGTGCCCGGTGCCTCCGCTGTTCCAGCCGCGCGGAACCACGACGGACCGCGCCGGGCGATCAGTGCCAGGTGGGCCAGTGACTCCGTGTTGGACACCAGCGTCGGCTTACCGTCCACACCGGACACATAGGTCGACACCGACCGCGGCTTGCCCGGCCCGCCGTCGACGAAGTGGGCCAGCGCGGTCGACTCGCTGGAGACATACCAGCGCGGCGGTTCCATCACCTCGACCGGCAGGCCGCTGCCCCACGACCGAGCCGCCCGCTCCGCGATCAGCGTCCGCAGGCCGTCGGCGAGCCCGGCGCCGCGGTGCACGCACACCGTGACCTTCCGCGCGCCGACCGCCAGTGCCGCCAGCTCGGCGCCGTCGAGGACCAGGTGCGGCACGCTGCGCAGCAGGAGTTTGTCCTTGCCCGCACAGGGTTCGCTCTCCGCGCCGTTGACGATCACGTGCGCGCCGCCCGCCGCGCGGCCGTTCTCCGCGACCGTGGCCAGCTTGCGCCCGGTCGGGAACCACGCGCCGCCGCGGCCGCGCAGACCGGACTGGGTCACGACCTCGATCAGGTTGGGGACCACGGGGAACGGTCCGTTGGCCCTGGCGTGCTCGTCGAGGGGGATGTGCCTGCCGGTGAGCAGGCGCGGGCCGTGGTGCTGGGCGATCTGGGGTGCGCTCACAGCGGCCTCCTGGTCGCGACCTTGCGCCAGCCCGCCAGCCGGTAGCCACCGGCGACGAGCACGGACAGGACGCTCGCGGTCACGACGCCCAGCACCCACAGGCGGTCCGTGCCGATGCCGATCGTGTGCGCGAGCGCGACCGGCCACGACACGTAGGCCAGCCAGTGCACATACCGCCAGAGCCGTAGCGGCATCCGGTGGCGCAGCAGGCTGGTGATGATCAGCAGCAGGATCAGGTCGAAGGCGACGGTCCCGAACCCGACCCACAGCGGCAGGTACGTCGACTGGAACGGCACCACGGCGTCGAGCACGGTGATCGGGACGAACTCGTCGAGCAGGATCATCAGCACGTGGACGAACAGCAGGCCCGTGGCGATCAGCGACACGTTGCGGTGCAGCGTCTCGGTGACGAACCGGGGCCACCTCGGCGACCACACCCGGCCCGCGGTGAGCAGGCCCAGCACGACCGTGGCGGTGAACAGGGCGAGTGAGACGAACCCGCTGGCGCGCGAGAGGTACCAGTAGGTGCTGCCGGACAAGAGCGGTGCCGCGGTGATCACGCCGCCTCCTGGAGATCGGTTGGCCAGCCTGCGACCCTGGTGACCTGGTGGTCGGTGCCGACCAGCCGGGCGGGGATGTCGTTTGCCGCCAGCCAGTCCGGCGCCGCGGTGCCGAGCACGATGGCGGCGGTGGCCGCGGTGTTGGCCTGGACGCAGGTCCGCGCGGCGACGCTCACGCTGCGCCACACCCGGCGCGCGGGCAGGCCGGTCGCGGGGTCGAGGACGTGGTGGAGCACCTGGTCGGCGCGTCGCCAGGTGCGCACGGTGGTGCTGGAGGTGGCCACGCCGCCGGACCGGACGGTGACGACCTGGCCGCCGTCGGTCGCGCGGTGGTCGTCGGCCACGCGCACCTTCCAGTCCCGCGGCGGCCCGGCGATGGCGAGGTCGCCACCCAGGTTGACCAGCACGCCCGCGCCGGTCGACGCGGCGACGCGCCGCGCGGCCACATCGGCCGCCCAGGCCTTCGCCGTCGCGCCGAGGTCGAGTCGCACGCCCAAGGGCAGCTGGATCGTGCGGGTGGCCGCGTCCGTCCCGATGCCGCGCCAGCCGCCGCCGCGGACCGGCGTGACCGGTGTCGACACCGGGGCCAGGTCGGCGAAGGTGCGGTCGTAGCCGATCGCGATCATCGCGTTGCCCAGTGTCGGGTCGACCAGCCCGTCGGTCACCTCGGCGGCGTCGAGCGCCACCCGGACCACGGTGAACAGGATCGGATCGACGCGGGCGGCGCCGCTCGCGTTCAAAGTGGACAGTGTGGAGTCCGGCCGGAACCGGCTGCACGCGGAGTCCACTTCGGACAGAAACACGCGGAGTTCAGCCTCCGCCGCGGCCAGTGCGCCAGGATCGGTGACGAGCAGGTGTGCCGTGGTGCCGAAGACGGGGAACCGGACGCCGGTCATGATCCCCCCGATGTGGTGTCCTCGTCGCCGCTTGAGCTCTCCGGCCGGTCGTCGCCCTGCGTGTTCTTCTTGGCGGGCTTGGACTTCTTCGACTTGTCGTCGTAGTCCGCCTTGCCCCCGCCGGACTTGGGCGCGGGCGCGGTGTACGCGATGGTGGCGCCGAGTCCGAGCGTGGCGGCGACCCCGGCCGCCACCACGCCCGTGGTGATCTTCACGACCCTGGCCGCCGCGGCGTCGCGGGCGGCGGGGCTCAGTGGGCGAACCATGTGTCCTCCAGCCTCAGTCAGCGGTCACACGGGACGGACCGGACAGCGGTTCATGATCGAGTTCAGGAATCTCGGCGCCCGCGGGCAGACCGAGTTCGACCCGCGCCGCGCGAGCGGCGACGAGCCCGTCGACGGCGGTCCGCCGTACAGCGTCGAACTGCACGTCGGTGGTCGCGCCGAGCAGCAGCGCGGCGGCCTCGCCGTGCTTGCGCGCCGCGCCGGGATGGCTCTCGGGCAGGTCGGTGACCTCGGCGCCGAGCCGGTCGACCAGTGCCCGTGCGTCGGTGCGCAGCGCCTGGGCCCGACCGCGCGCCCGGCCGCGGGTCAGGGTGACCCACACCGCGAGCCCCGCGACGAGCAGGCCGACGCCGCCAAGCACGAAGGGCAGCACGGTGGTGGTGTCGTCGACCCCGGCCACGTCCGTAGTCGCGGGGGTCGCGCCGTAGCGGTCGCCGCGCCCGGCGGTGCCCTCGCACTTCGGCGCGGCCTTCACGGCGGTGACGAAGTCGGTCAGCGCCTTGGTGAGGTCGCTGCTCTCGTTCGCGTCGAGGAAGGTCTCGTTCGCGTTGATCGCGCCGGAGGCGGCCTTGCCCGCCTCGCCGTCGCACAGGACCTCGGACCCGGCGTAGAAGTAGCGGCCCGCGATCACCGCGATGGTCTGCCCCGGCAGGCTCACCGCGAGCTGTCTTGGCAGCCCGCTGACCTCGCTCACCGCCGGACCGGCGGGCAGGATCGCGATCTTGATCGGGGCGTCGCCGATGGCGCTGGTCAGCGCGGCGACGTCGAGCGTGCGCTTCGCGGCCGGGTCGAGCCACACCGCCACCGTGCGCAGCTCGCGGGCCGCGTCGTCGATCGGCGCCGCGCTCGCCAGTGGGGCGGTCAGCAGCATGAGCGCCGCGACCGCCGGGAACAGCCGAACCACGTGCACCTCCTGTGGGTATCGGTAGTCACACGGGTCGGGAGGCGATCCGGTTCATCCCTGGGTGTCGTCTTTTCCTGGTCGTCCGTGACCAGCGCAAACCGGTAAATTGGCGCCATGCGCGTTCTGGTGGTCGACAACTACGACAGCTTCGTCTACAACCTGGTCCAGTACCTGGCCCAGCTCGGCGCCGACTGCGAGGTCTGGCGCAACGACGCAGCCGAGCTCGCCGCCCCCGACGCGCTGCGCGGATTCGACGCCGTGCTGGTCAGCCCCGGCCCGAGCACCCCGGAACGCGCGGGCCTGAGCATCGACGTGGTCAAGCGCTGCGCCGACGCCCGGCTGCCGGTGCTGGGCGTGTGCCTTGGCCACCAGGCCATCGGCGTGGCCTGGGGCGCCACCGTCGACCGCGCGCCGGAGCTGCTGCACGGCAAGACCAGCCAGGTCACCCACACCGGCGCGGGCGTCCTGGCCGGGCTGCCCAACCCGTTCACCGCGACCCGCTACCACTCGCTGACCGTGCTGCCCGAGACCATCTCCGACCAGTTCGAGGTCACCGGCCGCACCGAGAGCGGCATCGTGATGGCCATGCGCCACCGCGAGCTCCCGGTCGAGGGCGTGCAGTTCCACCCCGAGTCCGTGCTCACCGACGGCGGCCACCGGATGCTCGCCAACTGGCTGGCCACCGCCGGATTCGAGGTCCCCGAGCAGCGGGTGGCCGAGTTGGAGCGCGGCATGCGCGCGCTCACCCAAGCCCTCGCATAGAAGCAGAACGGCCTCCCGGAAGCTCCGGGAGGCCGTTCTCGTATGTCCGCGTTAGGGCTGCGTCGGGATCGTGACCCCGGGCTTGCGGCCCACCAGCAGGTTCACCGTCTGGTTCTTGTCGAGCTTCTGGCCGTTGTTGGGCCGCTGGTCGATGACGCGCCCGACCTTGCTCTCGTCGTTGGTGAGCGTCTCCGCGGTGTTGAGCGTGCCCGTCCAGCCCAGCGCCTTGAGCGCCTTGTCGGCCTCGGTGGGCGTCATGCCCTCCAGGTCCGGCATCTCCAGTTCGACCTTGTCGCCGTTGGACACCTCAAGGGTGATCGTCGACCCGACCTTCAGCTTGCCGCTCTTCGGCGACTGGTTGACCACCTTGTTGACCGGCTGGTCCGAGGAGACGTCCCGACGCTGGGCCTTGAAGCCGAGGCTCGTCAGGTTCTTCGACGCGGTCTCGTAGTCCTGGCCGATCAGGTCCGGCACCTCGATGGTCTCCGGGCCCTTGCCGATGGTGAGCTTGACCTGGGTGCCGGGGTTGACGTTCTGGCCACCGGCCGGGCTCTGGTCGATCACCTTGCCGATCTTGGCCGCGTCCTCGGTCGCCTCTTCGTCGACCGTCGGCGCGAGCTGCAGGTTGATCTTCGCCAACTCGGCGGCCGCCTCGTCCTTGGTCTTGCCGGTCAGGTCCGGCACCGCGACCTTGTTGGGCGACGCGCCGACCTTGATGGTGACCTGGGCGCCCTTGCTGACCGACGTTCCCGCTACCGGGTTGGTGTCGATGACCTTGCCGATGCTGTCCGGTCCGCAGCCCGGGGTGCCGTCAGGCGCGGGCTGGCAGGGAACCGGCTCGCGGATGACCTTCAGGCCCTTCTCGCTCAGGGTCTGCGTCGCCTGCGCCTCGATCAGGCCCTTCACATCCGGCAGCGAGAACGACTCGGAGCCCGCGGGCGCCTTGTCCTTGTCCGACATCAGCCAGAAGATCACGCCCGCCAGCCCGGCCACGAGCAGCCCGACCAGGACGATCGTCCACGTCTTGCGCTGCTTGCGCTTGCGTTCCTCTTCCTCGTCGGCGAAGCGGTCGTAGTCGTCGTAGTCGTCGGCCAGCGCCTCGGGGCGGTGCCTGCCGCGCATGTCCGGCTGGCGGTTCGCGCCGAGCACCGCGGTGCGGTCCTCGTCGGTCATCACCATGGGCGCGGCGGGACGCTGTCCCGACAGCACGCGGACGATGTCGGTGCGCATCTCGGCGGCCGACTGGTAGCGGTTGGCCGCGCCCTTCGACATCGCCTTGAGCACGATCGCGTCGAGCTGCGGGCTGACCCGCGGGTTGAGCGCCGACGGCGGCTTCGGGTCCTCGCGGACGTGCTGGTAGGCCACCGCGACCGGCGAGTCGCCGGTGAACGGGGGCTCGCCGGTGAGCAGCTCGAACAGCACGCACCCGGCGGCGTAGACGTCGCTGCGGGCGTCGACGGCCTCGCCGCGCGCCTGCTCCGGGGACAGGTACTGCGCCGTGCCGATGACCGCGGCGGTCTGGGTGACCGCGACCTGGCCGTCGGCCACCGCGCGGGCGATACCGAAGTCCATCACCTTGACCGCACCGGTCTTGGTGATCATCACGTTCGCGGGCTTCACGTCACGGTGCACGATCCCGTGCCGGTGGCTGAAGTCCAGCGCGGCGCAGACGTCGGCCATGATCTCCATCGCGCGCTGACCGGAGAGCGGGCCCTCGGTCTTGACGATGTCGCGCAGCGTCCGGCCGTCGACGAACTCCATGACGATGTACGGCAGCGGGCCGGTCTCGGTCCGCGTCTCGCCGGTGTCGTACACCGCGACGATCGCGGGGTGGTTCAGCGCCGCGGCGTTCTGCGCCTCACGGCGGAACCGCTCCTGGAACTGCGGGTCCCTGGCCAGGTCCGCGCGCAGCACCTTCACGGCGACCTCGCGGCTCAGGCGCACGTCCCGGCCCCGGTGGACCTCGGACATCCCGCCGTACCCGATCGTCTCGCCGATCTCGTAGCGGTTGGAGAGCAGTCGCGGTGTGGTCATCGGTGCGTCGTCCCGCTCCTAGTCAAGTCCTGTCCCATCATGCCTGCTGCGCGCCCTCTGACTTCCATAGTGCTCATCCCGGAGGTCCTTGCCGCGGCCGGCACACGATTGTGATGCGGTCGCCGCGCTTGAGCTTGCCGATCGGGGTGACGCTGGTCACCGCGCAGTCGGAGGGATCGTCCGGGGTGACGTCCGTGTCGGTCACCACGGTGGTCCGCAGCCCGAGGTCTGTCTCGAGTTCCATGGCGACTTCGGCCGCGGGCCTACGGAGGTACCGCGTAGGGATGATCGTCACCATCTCACCTTCGGCCGCCCCATCGGAGGGTTTCGTCGGTTTCTGGGTAGGACCTGTACCCGGTTGGCCGCCTGGTGCACTGTCCTCGGAGTCGGTGGCGGGCGTCGATGTGGCGCCCGTCTCACCTCCGGGCCCGTTCGGACTGTCCGATTGGAAGATCGCGGGCAGGGCGAAGGCCAGGGCCACGATCAGCGCGATCGTCAGCAGGGCGATGGTGATCCACAGCCCGGTCCGGCTCTCGCGCAGCGGCGGCCGGGGCGGGATGCGCATCGGGAACGCTCCCGACTGCGGGCTCGGCGGCGGCACCGGCAGCATCCCCGGATGCGTGGCGGGGCCGAGCTGCTGTCCGCGCGCGGCGGCCATGGCCACCCCGGACGGTGCGGGCAGCGGGTGTCCGGCCCGGACCGCGGCCACCGCGGCGGCGAACTCGCCGCCGCTGGCGTAGCGGCGGCGCGGGTCCTTGACCAAAGTGGCCTCGACGACCGCGCGGGCACCCGGCGGCACGTCCGGCGGCAGCGGCGGCGGGATGTCGCGGATGTGCATCATCGCCACCGTCACCGCGTTCTCCGACAGGAACGGCCTACGCCCGGTGAGGCACTCGTAGCCGACCACGGCCAGCGAGTAGACGTCGCTGGCGGGCTCGGCCTCATGGCCGAGCGCCTGCTCGGGGGCGATGTAGTGGGCGGTGCCCATGACCATCCCGGAGCGGGTCACCGGGGCGGCGTCGGCGGCCTTGGCGATGCCGAAGTCGGTCAGCTTCACCACGCCGGTCGGGGTGATCAGGATGTTGCCCGGCTTGACGTCGCGGTGGACGTACCCGCGCTCGTGCGCGGCCTGTAGCGCCTGCCCGGCCTGTTCCAGGATGTCCAGGGTCCGGTCGGCGCTGATCCGGCCCTCCTTGGCCAGGATCGCGGCCAGCGGATCGCCCTCGACGAGCTCCATCACCAGGTAGGCGGTGTCCTGCGGGCCGTCGACGATCGCCGCGGTCTCGCCGTAGTCGTGCACGGCGGCGATGCCGGGGTGGTTGATCGAGGCGGTGGTGCGCGCCTCGGTGCGGAACCGGTGCAGGAACTCGGCGTCCCCGCTCAGCTCCGGCTTGAGCACCTTCACCGCGACCCTGCGGTCGAGCCGGGTGTCGGCGGCCTCCCAGACCTCGCCCATGCCGCCGACCGCGATCCGGCTGCTGAGCCGGTAGCGGTCGGCCAGGAGCAGGCCCGAGGTCAGCATGGTCAGCTCCCTCCGGCGAGGAAGGCGTTGATGGTGGTGCGGCCGATGGTGGCCGACAGCTTGCCGCCGGTCGCGGCCACGTCGCGGCTCTCCACGACCACCGCGACGGCGATCTTGGGGTCGTCGGCCGGGGCGAAGGCGACGTACCAGGCGAACGGCGGGGTGTTCTTCGGGTCGTTGCCGGTTTCGGCGGTGCCGGTCTTGGAGGCGATGGTCAGGCCGTTGGTCTTGCCGTCGCCGCCGGTCTTGGCCTCGGACTCGATCATCATGTCGCGCAGCTGCTCCGCGGTGTCGCGCGACATCGCCCGACCGAGGCCGTCCTCGTCGAACTTGGCGATCTCCGACAGGTCCGGTGCCAGCACGGACTTGACCAGCTGCGGCTTCATCCGCTCGCCGCCGTTGGCGATGGTGGCCACGATCTCGGCGTTCTGTAGCGGGGTCAGCCGGACGTCACGCTGGCCGATGCCGCTCTGGTAGAGCGCGTTCTCGTCGGCGACGGTCAGGCAGCCGTTGTTCGCCCGCGGCCCGATGCACGACTGGGTGACCGACATCGGGACCTTCAGGTCGGTCTCGCCGATGCCGAGCATGCCCGACATCGCGCCGAGCTTGCGGGCGCCGAGGTCATGGGCGAGCTGGGCGAAGGCGGTGTTGCACGACAGGGACATCGCGGTCTGCATCGACACCGTGCTCTGGCTGCCATTGCAGAAGCCACGGTTGTAGTTGCGCAGCTCCGAGCCGCCGACGGTCAGCTTGTCGGTGGCGGTGACCTGGTCGTCCTTGGACTTGCCGTCCTCGATGGCGGCGGCGGCCACCACGAGCTTGAACGTCGAGCCCGGCGCGTAGGTCTCGGCGATCGCGCGGTTGAGCACCGGCTTGCGCGGGTCGTCCTTGTAGGTCAGCCACGCCTTTTCCTGCGTCTTGCCGTCGTGGGCGGCCAGCGGGTTCGGGTCGTAGGACGGGGTGGAGACCATCGCCAGGATCTCGCCGGTCTTCGGGTTCAGCGCGACCACCGACCCGGCGAAGCCCTGCTTCTCCATCGCCCCGTACGCCGCCTCCTGGGTGGCGGGGGAGACGGTCAGCTCGATGTTGCCGCCACGCGGGTCGCGGCCGGTGATCAGGTCCGACAGCCTGCGCACGAACAGCCGGTCGTCGGAGCCGTTGAGGATCTCGTCCTCGGCCCGCTCCAGCCCGGAGGCGCCGTAGCGCTGGGAGTAGTAGCCGGTGACCGGCGCGTACATCGGGCCATTGGTGTACTGGCGCAGGTAGCGCAGCCGGTCGTTGGTGGCCTGCACGGTCGCCAGGACCTTGTTGCCGCCCGCGAGGATCTTGCCGCGCTCGCGGGAGTACTCCTCCAGCAGCACGCGCTGGTTGCGCGCGTCCTTGCGGTAGTCGTCGGCCTTGATGATCTGGATGTAGGTCGCGTTGGCCAGCAGCAGCACGATCATGCAGAGCATGGCCAGGCCGACGCGGCGGAGGGGAGTGTTCATGCGGGACGCTCCGGTTCCGGGCGCTGCACCATCACCGTGTGCGCCTCGGCGATCGGGGCCTGCGGCACCGGCCGCGGCCGCACCCCGGTCTGCGGCCTGCGCGCGGCGTCGGAGATGCGCAGCAACAGCGCCACAAGGATGTAGTTGGCCAGCAGCGACGAGCCGCCGTAGGACAGGAACGGGGCGGTGAGGCCGGTCATCGGGATCAGCTTGGTTACCCCGCCGACGACCACGAACACCTGCATGATCAGCAGGAACGACAGGCCGCCGCCGAGCAGCTTGCCGAAGGTGTCGCGCACCGCGAGGGCGCTGCGCATGCCGCGCAGGGCGAGCACGGTGTAGATCATCAGCAGCGCGGCGAGGCCGATGAAGCCCAGTTCCTCGCCGATGGCGGCGGGGATGAAGTCGGTGTTGGCCAGCGGGACCAGGTCCGGCCTGCCCGCGCCCAGCCCGGTGCCGCCGACCCCGCCGGTGCCAAGGCCGAACAGGCCCTGGGCGATCTGGTAGCCGCCGCCGGGGTCGTCGTAGGTGGCCAGCGGGTCGATCCAGTTCGCCACGCGCTGCTGCACGTGCCCGAAGAGCTGATAGGCGACCAGAGCACCGCCGACGAACAGCAGCAGGCCGACGCCGACCCAGACGCCGCGTTCGGTGGCGACGTAGAGCATCACCAGGATCGTGCCGAAGAACAGCAGCGACGTGCCGAGGTCCTTCTGGAACACCAGAACGCCGACCGACACGCCCCACGCGAACAGGATCGGCCCGAGGTCACGCGCGCGCGGCAGGTCGATCCCGAGTACCCGCCTGCCCGCGGCCATGAACAGGTCGCGCTTGGAGACCAGGAAGCCCGCGAAGAACGTCAGCAGCAGGATCTTGGCGAACTCGCCGGGCTGGATGGAGATCGGCCCGACCCGCAGCCAGATCTTCGCGCCGTTGATCGTCGGGGCGATGAAGCTGGGCAGGAACGCGGGCAGCGCCAGCAGGATCAGCCCGACCAGGCCGAAGGTGTACGCGTACTTGGTGAGCTTGCGGTGGTCCTTGATCACGATGAGGACCGCGAGGAACAGCAGCAGCGAGATCGTCGTCCACAGGATCTGCCGCGGCACGTCGTTGTTGATCTCCCGACCCAGCCGCAGCGCCCGCTCGGTCATCGCCAGGTCGATCCGGTAGATCATCACCAGGCCGAGGCCGTTGAGCACCGCGACACACGGCAGGATCAGCGGATCGGCGTACGGCGCGAACTTGCGCACCGCGACGTGCGCGCCGCCGAACAGCGCGAGGAAGGCCAGTCCGTACCAGACGATCCGCAGCGTCAGCTGCTGTTCCTGGTTGGCCTCCACCAGCATCAGCGCCGCGGAGACGACGAACGCGGCGAAACCGAGCAACAGCAGCTCGGTACCGCGACGCGTCGGCGCCGCACCGTCGGGTCCGACGCTGCTCTGCCCGGCCGCCAGACCAACCGCGCCTTGGACCGGTGATCCCATCAGCCGCCGCCCTTGTCCTCAGCGCGCGGCTCGCGGCAGTTCACCTTGGGCTGGGGCGTGACCTGGGAGGTGGTGGGCGCTGCGGTGCCCGTCGTCGTCGGCGGCGCCACGTTCGACGTCGCCGCCCCGGTCGTGGTGGTGACCGGGGCCTGCGGCGGCACCCCGGGCTCGGTGGTCTGGCTCGGCTGGGTCGTGGTCTGCTTGGCCAGGTCGGCGCAGTCGGGCAGGCCGAACTTGCTGCGCAGATCCCGGACGAACTCACGGGCCTCGACGATGTTGTCGAAGGTGTTGCTGCCCGACCGGACCTCGTCCTTGCCGAACTGCTCGAGGTCGTCGACGTAGAACTTGTCGCACGTGGCCGCGGCGGCCGGGTCGCAGGACCCTTCGCGCTGGCTGTTGAGCGACAGGCCGAGCACGCTGCCGCGCACGCCCTGGAAGATCGCGATCTCGCCGTTGTCGCCCTCGCCGACGAAGAACTGGTTGTTCACCCACAGCCGGGCCGCGATCGCGCCCGCGGCCAGCAGCAGCAGGATCAACACGCTCGCCACGAGCAGCCGTACCCGCCTGCGCCGCTTGATCCGCGGGTCCGGCGGCTCGGGAGCCGCCTGCGGCTTGGGCTGCGGGCGCGGCGCGGTGATCGTGGCCGCGCGGGAGGCCGGGGAGTCCGGCGGCGGCATGTCGTCGGCGCCGTTGCCCGCGGCGCCGCCCACGATCGGGTTGTTGTCGCCGTAGTCGATGTCGACCACGTCGGCGATGATCACCGTGACGTTGTCGGGTCCGCCGCCCTTGAGCGCGAGCTCGATCATCCGGTCCGCGCAGGCCTGCGGGTCCGGGATCTCGATGGCCTCGCTCATGGTCTCCAGGCTCACCGGGCCGGACAGGCCGTCGGAGCACAGCAGGTACCGGTCGCCCGCGCGGGCCTCGCGCACCGTCAGGCTCGGCTCGACCTCGTGCCCGGTCAGCGCCTTGAGCAGCAGCGAGCGCTGCGGGTGGGTGGCGGCCTCGTCCTCGGTGATGCGGCCCTCGTCGATCAGCGACTGGACGAAGGTGTCGTCGTGGGTGATCTGGGTGAACTGGCCGTTGCGGCGCAGATAGACCCGTGAGTCCCCAACATGGACAAGCCCGATCCGGTTGCCCGCGAACAGGATCGCGGACAGGGTGGTGCCCATGCCGTCGAGGTCGGGATCGCTGGCGACCAGCTCCGCGATGGCCTCGTTGCCCGCCAGCGTCGCCTCGCGCAGTTGCCTGAGCAGGTCCTCGCTCGGCTCGTCGTCGTCGAGCGGGGCGAGGGCGGCGATCACCACCTTGCTGGCCACCTCGCCCGCGACGTGACCACCCATGCCGTCGGCCAGGGAAAGCAGACGCGGGCCCGCGTACACGGAGTCCTGGTTGTTGGAACGCACCAGGCCTCGGTCGCTGCGGGCCGCGTAACGAAGAACAAGGGTCATGAGCGCAGCTCGATCACCGTTTTGCCGATACGGATCGGGACACCCAAGGGCACCCGGAGGGGTGCGGTGACCTTAGCCCGGTCCAAGTACGTGCCATTCGTCGAGCCCAGGTCTTCCACGTACCAGTCCGTCCCGCGCATCGACAGGCGCGCGTGCCGCGTCGAGGCGTAGTCGTCATCGAGCACGAGCGTCGAGTCGTCGGCCCTGCCGATCATGATCGGCCTGCCGTCCAGCGAGATTCGGGTCCCGGAGAGCGCGCCATGGGTCACCACGAGCTGCCGTGGCGCCTTGCCGCGCACCTTGCCCGCCGCGTTGCGCCGGAACCCCGGCACCGCGACCCGCAGCCCGGAGGCCGCGTACAGATCGGAGCGGACCACCCGAAGCGCGGCCAGCACGAACAACCAGAGCAGGGCGAGAAACCCTGCCCTGGTCAGTTGCATAACCAACTCTGGCACTTGTTGTGACCGCTCCCGACTCTGTCCGGCCGCACGACCCTAGAAATGAGGACTGCCAGGGTTGTACACCCTGGACAGCCCTCAGGACGTCCGGTCGACCTCGAACGTTGCTTTTCCCGCCTAAGCTCGTCAGCCCTGCGTGCGGAACACCAGCGACGAGTGACCGATCCTGACCACGTCGCCGTCGGCGAGCTGCCAGGTCTGCACCGGCGTGCCGTTCACCGTAGTGCCGTTCGTCGAGCCAAGGTCGGCCAGCGTGGCGCTCTGCCCGTCCCAGGTGATCTCGAGGTGGCGACGGGAGACCCCGGTGTCGGGCAGCCGGAAGTCGGCGTCCTGGCCCCGGCCCACCACGTTGCCGCCCTGCTTCAGGGCGTAGTTGCGGTTGGAGCCGTCGTCGAGCTGCAGGCTGGCCGAGAGCGTCCGGGGGCCGGTCTGCACCGCGGGCGGGGCATAGCCCTGCTGCCCGTACGGGTCCTGGCCGTAACCCTGCTGCTGGCCGTAGCCCTGGTCGTAGCCGCCCTGCTGGCCATAGCCCTGCTGGCCGCCGTACGGGTCCTGGCCGTAGCCCGGCTGCGCCTGCTGCTGCTGGCCATAGCCCTGGTCGTAGCCGCCCTGCTGGCCATAGCCCTGCTGGCCGCCGTACGGGTCCTGGCCGTAGCCCGGCTGCGCCTGCTGCTGCTGGCCATAGCCCTGGTCGTAGCCGCCCTGCTGGCCATAGCCCTGGTCGTAGCCACCACCTTGCGGCGGCTGCTGCTGCTGGGCGTAGCCCTGCTGACCGTAGTTGGGATCGTTGCCGTACTGGCCCTGGCCGTACCCGTACTGCTGCTGTCCGTACGGGTCGCCCTCGGGCGGCTGGCCGTAGCCGGGAGGCTGGCTCATGGATCGGTCTCCTGCGTTGCGGGGTTGTGCCTGCTGTCTACCTGCCTGTCGGCTTGCACCGCCGACGTGAGGCTTCACATCGGGGTCGACAGCTGAGCGGGTTCGGAACTGTCCGGTGTGCAGCGCGTCGGAGCGCTCCAGGGAGACTACGACGTCACCATAGGTGTCCCAACCGTGCTCGGCGAGATGTTCCGCCACACAGTCCGCCAGCAGCGTTTTCATGCGCTCTTCGTCGCCCGCGAAGTTCTGGTGGTCGGCTGGGCCCAGTTGCACTATGTAGTGATTGGGCGCCAGCAGTCTCCCACCGGCCAACTCGCGGACGTTGTCGTCGCCTTCACGCTGCAGCGCCTGTGCCACTTCCTGGGGCACCACGTTGCCACCGAAGACACGCGCGAAGGTGTTGCCAACGACGTCCTCAAGCTTGCGATTCAACCGCTGTCCGATGCCCATGGCCCCTCCTTCCCGTGCGTGCTCCTGTGACGATCGTATCCGGGTGGGACCCACAGGACACGGGTATGTGCGAACCCAGTTCTTCCCCGTGCTAGGCTTCCCCACGTTCCAAGGGCAAACACCCCTGGAACAGTCACTCGGGCGAGTGGCGGAATGGCAGACGCGCACGGTTCAGGTCCGTGTGTCCGAAAGGACGTGGGGGTTCAACTCCCCCCTCGCCCACACTGAAGACGGCGGGTGCTCACTGAGCGCCCGCCGTTCTGTTTTGGATCAGATCGTGAGGTGGGCTGTGCCCCAGGCGCGGTCGCCGGGGGCGGTAAGGGTGTCCACGCGGTGGCCGTCGATGTAGTACTCGGCCGAGTGGACCAATCCCGACTCGACCGCCTCCTGCCAGGCCCGGTGCGGGCCGACGCCCCACGGGTACCAAGGGATCAAATCGTCGACCACGACGACGGCGCCCGGCTTGGCGATGGCGCGGGCGTTGGCGATGTCGGCCGCCGCGACCTCATAGGTGTGGCCGCCGTCGACGAAGACCAGGTCGAAACGGTCGTCGCGGGTCGCGGCGAAGTCCGGGACGGTGACGGTCGAGTCGCCGATGACCAGTTCGTGGCGGCCCGGGTAGTGGTTGTCCACATATTCCTTGGCCAGCTCCACCGACCACCGCCGGTCGAGTTCGAACGACACCACGGTCGCCTCCGGCGCGCTGTCCAGGAACGCCAGTGCGGAGAATCCGACATTGAAGCCGATCTCGGCCACCCGCGGCGCGCCCGTCCGGCGCGCGAGTTCGCGCAGGTAGGTGGCCTCGGCGGCGCTGGCGCCGCCCTCGGTCAGCCGGCCGCCGCCCTCGCGGACGTAGCCGTAGACGTCCCACATGAGCGCTTCGATGCCGCTCACCATTTCCGCGGATTCACTGGTCATGGCGAAACGATACTGAATTCATTCCGGATAAAACTACGGGCGATTCGGATAAATGGCGCAACCGATTCGTTCGATTACTGACAAGCCGCATCGTCGCAGGTCCGGTGACCGGTCGGACACTGTGTGTAGGTCCAGCCGCCGTCTGGCGGAGCGGTCACCCACTTGGTCGCACAGTCGGGCCGAAGTCCGCTTACCGTCCGCCGACCGGTTAACGCCCGAGTAGGGCCGCCGGTCGCACGATGGCCTTCACACTCTCTTAATTGCCCGTCTCTTCCTGGTACTCCAAACATGTACCAATCGACATCGCGTCGTCTTCCCGCCGGTTGAGCGGTGAGCGGTAGCGGTGGAGGAGAAGGGCGGACGTTCGTGACCGGCATCCCAGGGCGCATCGCGGTTACCGAGAACCTCAAGGCGATGCCCGCGCAGCTGGCGCCGCCGGTCGAGCTGCCCGCCCCCATCGACGATCTCGCCGCCGCCGCCGTGCGGACGCTGGGCTGGGCGGGCGCGGTCCTGCCCGAGATGACGCTGCTGGGCCGCCGGGTGTGCCTGGTCGCCGAGCTGCGGCCCGACGTGCACGCCGAGCGGATCTGCCTGGGCCAGGAGCCGGTCACCGACCGCGCGACCGTGGCCACCTGGGCCTGGCCCGAGCTGACGGGCCGCGTGCCGGAGCCCGCCGCACGCATCGTCGGGGCCATCGCGGTGGCGCGGCACTGGCGCACCGGCCTGGCCAACGCGGTGCCGTTCCTGCGCTACGCCGACGCCGCCATGGTGCTGCCGACCTCCGCCGTGCTCACCCACGACTACCTGGCCAAGTGCCTGCCGCGGGCTCGCGCCTATGGGGTGGCCGTGGTCAGCGCGGAGCCCAACGCCGAGGTCGACCTCGACCTGCCCGGCCGCGGCGAGCGTGCCTGCCCGGAGACCGACGGCATCTACCGCTGGATCAGCGAACTGGCCTACGACCAGATCCTCGACAGCGTGACTGTCTAGCTCGTTCGTTCTTCGACTGCTGGGGTCGGCACGAGGGTGCAGGGGGAAGAGCAGGGACCTTTGGTCCCCTTTCGCTTAGCTGCCCAAGACGCGCGCCACGTAAGGATTGGTGAACCGCCGCTCTGGGTCCACTTCGGACCGAACCCGGCGGAAGTCGTCGAAGCGCGGGTACCGCGTCCGCAGGGTTTCCGCGTCGAGGGTGTGCATCTTGCCCCAGTGGGGCCGCCCGCCGACCGCGCCGACGATCGACTCGAACAGGTCGAAGTACGCGCGGTAGGGCATTCCGATGAACTGGTGGATGGCCAGATAGGCCGAGTCCCGCTCGTAGGCCGTCGACAGCCAGATGTCGTCGGCCGCGGCCACCCGCACCTCCACCGGGAACATCACCGGGTCGGCCAGCTTCGGCACCCTGGTCCGCAGTTCGCCGAGCACGTCGGCCAGCGCCTCGCGGGGAATGGCGTACTCCGACTCCACGAACCGGACTTTCCGGCTTGTCACAAAGACTTTGTGCGACAGGTCGCTGTAGGAGCGCGGCGACAGCGCCGCTGACGACAGCTTGTTCAGCGGCCGCACCAGCGACGGCACGCGCCTGCCGATCCGGCACAGCGTGCCGAAGAGCGCGTTCTCCATGACGTCGTACTCGATGAACTGCTTCGCCCGGCTCAGCGGCGCGGGGGTCGCGCCGTCGGGCAGCCGGTTGTTGGTCTTGGTCAAAGCGTTGTGCCCGTAGGGGAACCAGTAGAACTCGAAGTGGTCGTTGGCCGAGCACCGTTCGTCCATGGACGCGAGCACGTCGTCGAGCGGCTCCGGCTTCTCCTCGGCGGCCAGGACGAACGACGGGACGGTCCGCAGGCTCACCGTGGTGATCACGCCGAGCGCGCCGAGGCCGACCCTGGCCGCGGCGAACAGGTCGGGCCGCTCGGTGGCCGAGCACGACACCAGCGACCCGTCGGCCAGGACCAGCTCCAAGCCGGTCACCTGGGTCGAGATGCCGCCGAGCCGCGCGCCGGTGCCGTGGGTGCCGGTGGAGATCGCGCCGGAGACCGTCTGGGCGTCGATGTCGCCGAGGTTGATCATCGCCAGCCCGAGCCGGTCGAGTTCGGCGTTGAGCGTGGCCAGGGTCGTGCCCGACCGAACGGTGACCGCCCCGGTCTCGGTGTCGGCGGAGACGACGCCGGTCCACCCGGTCAGGTCGAGCGCCATCCCGTGCGCCGCGCCGATCTCGGTGAACGAGTGGCCGCTGCCGCGCGTACGCACGGTCAGCCCGCGTTCGGCCGCGCCGGTCACCGCTTTGCTGATCTCGGTGACGTCGCGCGGGCCGCACACCTCGCGCGCGACGGCGGACGCGGTACCCGCCCAGTTGCGCCAGGTCGTCTGGGGACCGGACATGCGAGGACCTCCTGGCCGTCGTCAGTTCAGGAAACGCTAAGTGAATCGTCTTCACATTTCAAGACGCACGCCGTACGGTTGTCCGGTGCCGACTTCTGCCCAGCGTTCGCGGCTCGATGCTGCCACCGAACACCTCGACCCCCCGGTCGCGGTGGTCGATCTGGCCGCCTTCGACCGCAACGCCGAGGACCTGGTCCGGCGCGCGGCGGGCAGGCCGATCCGGGTGGCGAGCAAGTCCGTGCGCTGCCGGTTCCTGCTGGAGCGCGTGCTGCGGATGCCCGGTTACGAAGGCGTGATGAGCTACGCGCTGCCCGAGGCGCTGTGGCTGGTGGACGAGTGGGCCGACACCGATCTCGCCGACACCGACATCCTGGTGGCCTACCCGACCACCGACCGCGCGGCCCTGCGCGCGCTGGCCGCCGACGAGCGGGCCCGGCGCACGGTGTCGATCATCGTCGATTCGAGCGAGCACCTCGACTTCGTCGACGAGGCGCTCGGCGCGGACCACCCCGAGATCCGGGTCTGTCTCGAACTCGATGTGTCGTGGCGGCCGCTGGGCACCGCGTCCGTCCACGTCGGAACCCGCCGGTCCCCGGTGTTCACCCCGGAACAGGCGGGCAGGCTGGCCGCCGAGATCTGCGCGCGGCCGGGATTCCAGCTCGTCGGCGTGATGGCCTACGAGGGCCAGATCGCCGGCCTCGGCGACAACCCGGCAGGCAACCCGCTGCTGCGCACGGCCCTGCGCTGGATGCAGCGCCGTTCGGCGCGCGAGCTCGTCGGCCGCCGTGGCGCGGTGGTCCGCGCGGTCACCGACGTGTGGGAACTCGAGTTCGTCAACGGTGGCGGCACCGGCAGCATCGAGATCACCAGAGCCGATCCGTCGGTCACCGAGATCGCCGCCGGGTCCGGCCTCATCGGACCGACCCTGTTCGACAACTACAGCCAGTTCAGTCCGTTGCCCGCAGTGGTGTTCGCAGTGCCGGTGGTCCGCAAGCCCGCACCCGACATCGCGACCCTGCTCGGTGGCGGCTACCTGGCCTCGGGCCCGGCCGGACAGTCCAGACTGCCGCGGCCGTACCTCCCCGGCGGACTCAAGCTGCTCGGCGCCGAAGGCGCGGGCGAGGTCCAGACTCCGGTGACCGGCCCCGGCGCGCGTGCGCTGAAAGTCGGCGACCGGGTGTGGATGCGGCACGCGAAGGCCGGTGAACTCGCCGAGCGGTTCACCGAGTACCACGTGCTCGACGGCGACAAAGTGACCCACGCGGTGCCGACCTACCGGGGCGAGGACCGCAGCTTCGGCTAGCGCGTGAACGTCTGGTTGGCCATGTAGTTGCGCACCACCGACTTGGCCTCGGCGATGACGACATCCTCCGGGAACAGCTTGCGCCGGAAGGCGAGGTTGAGGATCGAGTCGGCGATCTCGTTGGCCACCGCGATCGGCAGCCGGATCCGCTCGAACGGCACCCCGAACCGGTCGGCGAGAAACGCGGCCATCCCGTCGGCGATCACGGTGTTGTTGTCGCGCTGCCCGTCGATGAGCCGCAGGTCGACCACGTCGCCGAAGCGGATCCGGCTGAACCCGGGGACCTCCCGGTACATCTGGACGTAGATGTCGAAGATGACGTCGGCGGCCTGGTCCCAGCGCTCCAGCACGACATCGTCGAGCTTTCGGCTGATCTCGGTCATGAAATGGTCGAGGTTGCGCTGGGTCAGCGCCTGCACGACGGCCCGCTTGTCGGGGAAGAACTGGTAAAGCGACCCGACCGCCACCCCGGCCCGCTCGGCGATGAGCGTCGTGGTGACGCCGTCGTATCCGAGCTCATCGATGAGCTGCGCGCACGACTCGAGCATCTTCTCCACCCGCTTGGCGCTGCGCTGCTGGACGGGTTGGCGGCGGAGTGGGGTTGGGCTGGCCACGGGATCTCCTCCTGGTCGCTGCCGTACATCTTGCCCGTTCAACAACCAAAAGAGCGCACTGAAGCGCCGCCCGACCCACTTTTGGGAACAAAGTTCACAATCTACCCTGCGGTAGTCTCGAAAGTGATCAAGGAGGCGTTTGTGGACAGACGTTCAGCCCTTGCCGCCGCCGCACTGGCGGTCACCCTCGCGATGACCCCGACCGGGGCCATCGCGGCGCCGGTCGAACCCACCAGCCCCGATTACGCGGTCGGTAGACGGGACGTCGTGCTGGTCGACTCGACCCGGCCGACCGCACCGGACCCGCGCGGCACGCCCGGCAGACCCGACCGCACTATTCCCGTACGCCTGCTTTACCCGGCATCCGGCGCTCCGGGCGGACCGGTCACCGATCAGCCCAGGTCGGCGCCGGGTGTCTTCCCGCTGGTGGTGTTCTCCCACGGGGTTACCGCCACCGGTCCCGCTTACGAACAGCTGGTGGCCTACATCGCCCAGTCCGGTTACGTTGTCGCGCTGCCGACCTATCCGCTGACAAGTGGACCGGGCGCGCGCATCGACGACTACGTCAACCAGCCCGCGGACGTCAGCTTCATCATCGACTCCGTGTTGGCCATGGCGCGTGATCGGCACGACCCGCTGTTCGGTCACGTCCACCGGTTCAAGATCGCCGCGGCGGGCCACTCGCTCGGGGCGATCACCACGGTGGGCGTGACCTATCACGAGGCGGTCCGGGATTCCCGCATCGATGCGGCGGTCGCGCTCGCGGGCGCCGAACTCGGCTTCCCCGGCGGCGATTACCTGCCGCGGCCGGGCATTCCGCTGCATCTGGTGCACGGCGCCAACGACGCGACGGTGCCGGTGGGGTTCAGCGATTCCATGTACGCCAACGCGACCGGCCCGGCGACCTACCTGCGGCTACACACGGCGGGCCACATCGACCTGTTCTTCCCGCCCGCGGGTGAACTCACCATCGGCAGCACGGTCGCGTTCCTCGACGCCTACGTCAAACACCGCCCGCAAGCCCTGCGCGCGGTCCCGAAACAGGTCGCGGCCACCGGCCTCGGAACCTGGCAACAGAAGTAGGCGAACCGACAAGCGCTAAACCGTCACCTAAGGGGACCGGGATGGCGATTGACCACGGTAACCGCCTACTTGGATGTCACCCTCGATCGGTGACAACCCTAAGAATTCCGGGGAGGCGGATTGGAACCGCGGACCGGTGCTGGTCGGGGGAGGGAGTACAGCAGCACCGGTCCGCGGGTCTGGGGGGCGCCTACTTAGCGGGCGCCTGCGTGGACCCTGCTGCGCGAGTGCAGCGCGGCGGGGTCGAGTGCGTGTCGAGCGGTCTGCTGGGGGGCCAAACCGCCCGCGACCAGGTGTTCGTAGGCCGCGCGCCAGACTGAGCACGGGGCCTTCTGCTGCCGCCAGCGGGTCGAGCAGACCGGGCAGTTGCCGCGGTCGTCGGGCTCGTGGGCGCTCAGCATGGAGCGCCAGCCCTCGGTCAGGCGGGGCAGTTCCGACCGCGCGACGGACAGCAGAGACGGTGCATCGGCCCGCGTGGCCAGCTCGGAGAGCATGTCCAGCCGTTCCCAGACGGCACTGCGCAGGACCTGGCCGAGTATCTCGTCCACCTCAACGTCACCGTGACCTTTCCGCCTGCTCGGCGGCTTCTCTGAGCGCGGTCCGCAGTTGGCCGAGCTGGCCCGCTGTCAGCACCGCTGTCTCTCCTGGAGGTCCGACCAGGACCACCTTGTTCTTCTCCACGAGGACGGTCAGCGACCGGTCGCGGTTGATCACATCGCCACAAGCGATGCGCCAGACCTGGCGGCCCGCCACCGATCCGTGCAGGGTGTCCAGCAGTTCCATGCTGACGTGTCCCTCCGTGGTCGTACGCTTACAACCAACAACATTGATGCGTCACAAACGAAAAGGGAGCGTCATAGCGCCGATCGGCGGCCGTCCCACGTTAAGCGGTCATCGAAGTTCGGTCGAGCCGATCAGGTTCGCCGAAGAGCACTTCTCGTGGCTCGTGAAGTGCGCTTACTCTGCGTTTGACGCCCAGCGGACTGTGAGGGGGCGGAATGAACTCGATCGGATCTCCGGGTTCTCCCATTACTCCGGACACTTGGGAGGAGCCCGAGATACGGGCCGCGCTCGCCGCGCGGGAGGTCAGTTCCGTATATCGGTTGCTTCGACGCACTGGCGTCTCACAGCGCCAGATCGCCGCGATGACCGGTCAATCGCAGTCCGAGGTGTCGGAGATCCTCAAAGGCCGTCAGGTAATGGCCTACGACGTGCTCGCGCGGATCGCCGACGGGTTGGGTGTCCCAAGGGGATACATGGGGCTCGCATACGACGAGGTCACGGCGGTTCGTGTCGCCGTCTCTCGTCAGCCCTCGCAGCCTGAGGAGAGCGAAGAGGTGAAGCGTCGGGAGTTCCTGGCACACGCGGCCGCCGTCACGGTGGGCGCGAACGTGCTGGGCACCAACTCCGGGTCGTGGGTCGCCAACCCCGTCCAGACTCCAGCGCCCGGCCGCATCGGCATGACCGATGTGCGCCAGGTCGAAGCGGCCACCAGGGCGCTTCGGTCGCTGGACTACCAGTACGGCGGCGGCTTCTGCCGCGACGCCGTCGTGGCACAGCTGTCCTGGGGACAGCAGATGCTCGGCGCGTCCGGCCCGGAACACGTCAAGCAGCGACTCCACGTCGCGCTGGCCGACCTGCACAACCTGGCGGGCTGGACGTCGTTCGACATCGGACTGACCGACTCCGCCCGCAACCACTTCGGCAAGGCGTTGGAACTGGCCAAGGCGGGCAAGAGTGAGCCGCTGGTGGCCAACATCCTCTATCGGATGGGCCGGGTCTACCTGCACAAGGAGTCCCCGGACGACGCGCTGAAGATGTTCCAGCTCGGTCAGATCGCGGCGCAGGAGTCGGGTTCCGAGCTCGCGGTCGCGGTGATCTGCGCCAACCAGGCGTGGGCCTACGCGCTCATGGGTCACAAGGAACAGACGATGAAGCTCATCGGCCGCACCCGCGACGAGTTCGCGCGGGCCAACCTCGATGAGGCAGAGGACTGGGTCAAGTTCTTCAATGACACCGACGTCTACGCCATGATCGGCACCGTCCACACGGTGCTCGCGCAGACCGTCGACCCGATGCACACGAAGTTCGCGATCCCGGCCCTGTCCAAGGCCATCGAGGCCTACGGCGACGAGATGACCAGGTCAAAGGCGTTCAACCTGGGCGCTTTGGCCACCAACCACCTGCTGGAAGGCGACATCGACCACGGCGCCAAGATCGGCCGCGGCGCGGTGGACCTGGCCGAGACGCTCAAGTCCAGCCGGGTCCGCGACCGCCTGCAGCCGCTGCTGGCCGAGGCCACCAAGCGCCGTAACAACCCCGATGCCCGTGACCTGGCCGAGCAGATCACCAACCTCAGCGTGGCCTGAGCACGGCTCCGGTGGCCGTGCGATGGTCGCCAAAGGGCTGTTCACCAGGGCGAATCTGGATGCCGCGCTGGCCGCGGTGTGCGCTGAGATCGGGCTCGACGCGGCGGGCGCCCGGCTGCTGAGATTCACCAACAACGCCGTGTTCGAGCTGGCCACCGCACCGGTGGTGGTGCGCATCGTCGGGTCGGTCGCGTTGCGCCACCGGGTCGACAAGGTCGTGCGGGTCGCCCGCTGGTTCGCCGAACACGGCGTCCCTGCGGTGCGCCTGGTCGACGGCCTGACCCAGCCGGTATTGGTCGGCGACTACGCCGCGACGGTCTGGCGGACGGTTCCCTCGTCCGGGCCCGCTCCTTGTCCGGCCGACCTGGCCCGCCTGTTGCGCCAGGTCCACGGCCTGTGCCCGCCAGAGACCCTGCCCGCGTGGGACCCCCTCGACGACGTGCGCCGTCGCATCGGCGAGGCCGAGGGCCTGGACGGTGATTCCCTGGATTTCCTGCGTGACCGCTGCGACCTGGTCGAGGGTCAGCTAGGCCAGGTGGAGTTCCCGCTGGCCAGGGGCTTCGTGCACGGCGATGCCCACCTTGGCAATCTCATCCCGGGCCCGGCGGGCCCGGTGCTCTGCGACTTCGACTCCAGCTGCGTCGGCCCGCCGGAGTGGGACCTGACCCCGTTCGCGGTCGGCGTCCGCCGGTTCGGCGAGTCACCTTCGCAATACGACGAACTGGTTCGGGGATACGGGTTCGACGTCACCCAATGGGCTGGCTTCTCCGTGCTTCGCGAGATCCGCGAACTCAAGCTCATCACCAGCGTGCTGCCGATCATGAACAGCACCCCGGAAGTCCGCCCTGAGCTGCTCAAACGTCTTCGGGACTTCCGCTCTGGAAACACCTCCGCGCAATGGACGCGCTACACCTGACCGGCCTTTCGTCCACTGTCACCTGTTTCACCTCACGTAACGGTGTGCGGTTGGCGAGCGAAATGAGGGTCAATGGCGACACGGACGTACCAGTCCGGATCGTCGATCTACTCTCGGTATCAGCGGGGTGGTTCGGGTGTCGGGTTCGCGCGGCAGGGCGATGCGGTTGGGCGGGGGCGCCCGGCGCGCGCTGACCGCCGCGCGAGCACTCGAAGATGTGGTCGCCGACCAGTTGCCGGTCGTGAGCCTGCTGCCCGAGGAGTCCCGCAGGCGCGGCGCCGACTACCTCGCTGAGCTGGTGATGCTCGCGCAGGCCTACCGCCACTTCGCCCGCGGCTGGATCAGCCGCCGCGAACTCGAGCACCGCGCGCGGCGGACCACCGAGCGGCTGGCCGAAATGCGGCAGAACCGGCCGATCGCGGCGCATCTCACCGAGCAGGACTGACCGTTCGGCGTTCCCCTGTTCGGGCGTACCCGATGGGGCCGATGGTTGGCTGCGTAGCCGTCCACCCGCCGAGCGGGCTTCCACACCCGATGAGCGCAAGTTATCCACAGGTACCTGTGGACAACGATCCACAGGTGTGGACAACTTTCAGGAGACCGGGGCCCTGGTCAGGATCACCGCGAAGCCGAAGGCCAGGCCCATGACGGCCAGTTCCAGTCCCACCCAGCCCAGCAGCGCCGTGCGCTTGTGGGCGACGACGCCCGGCATCAGCCGCCAGCGAACGTGGGCTCCCAGCGCGGCGAGCGCGATCAGGCAACCCGTCTTGATGACGACGAGGATTCCGTAACTCGTGGTGAACAGGCCGCTGATCAGATCGTGCGTCGGACTGACCGCGAGCTCGATCAGGCCGTTGAACAGCCCCGTCGCGGTGACCAGCACCAGGCAGACGGTCGCGAGCTTGGAGAAGCGCGGCAGGGCGAACCCGAGGAGCGTGCGGTTGGCCGCGGCCAGCGCGACCACCGCGCCGAGCCCGCCGGTCCAGGCCGCCGCGCTCATCACGTGCAGCTCCATCGAGATCATCGTGAAGTCGTGCCAGCGCCAGTTCGTCGCGTGTCCGGTGACCGGCAGCGGCAGCAGCGCGAACAGGGCCACCGCCGCCCGCAGCTCGGCGGGCATGTTCTCGCCCACCCGCACGGCGACCAGCGACAACACGAAGGTCAGCAGCGCGAAAGCGGCGACGAACAGCAGCGCCTTGCCCGCCCCTACGGTGCCGATGTAGTCGACGACCGCGCCGAACGACACGTCCTCCTCCGGCCGCAGCTCGGCGGTCTGCAGCACCAGCGCGACCAGCGCCGTCATCACCCAGACCAGCGAACTGGCCATGGCCACCCGGCGGGCCACGCTCAGGATCGGCTCGGTGATCACCGGCCGGTCGAACCCGACCAGCAGCGGCAGCAGACACAGCCCCACGGTGACCACGGCGGCCATGTCGAGCAGCACGCGGACGATCGGGAGCCCCACCCGGACCACCGCGTCCGGCTGCGGCAGCCCCGGGATCGGCTCGGTCGCCACGATGGCCATGCCGATGAACACACCGGCGATCGAGGCCACGACCAGCACCGTCACCAGGTGGTACCGCTGTCGGGCGGTGGCCCGGGTCTCGCTCACTTCGCCGCACCCCCACCGACGCGCAGCGCGAAGAACACGCCCGCGCCGAGCAGGACGACCGCGCCCGCGATCCACACCCAGACCGGGATCCCGCCGTCGTCGCCGGTGGACTCGGCGGCGGTTCCGGCGGTCTTGGTCTGCTCCGGCGGGGCGGGCGTGCCGTTGCCCGCCTTGGCCAGGGTGAACTTGATCTCGCCTGCCACCGGGTGACCGTCCGCCGACAGGATCCGGTAGCCGACGCGGTAGTCACCGGCCGGGCCGAGTTCGCGGACGGGCACGGTGACCACGTTGCCGCGGACCGACGCGTCCCCGCCCTGCCACTGGTCGGTCCCGTTGGGCCCGACCACGACGACCGTGTTGACTCCCGTGCCGCCCTGTACGGGCTGGTCGAAGGTCAGCTCGATAGTTGACGGTCCCGCGTCGACCGACGACTTGTCCGCCGGGGTGCTGCTGACCAGCTGGTTGTGCGCGAAGGCCGCGGGCGCGAGCCCGACCATGGCGAACAGCGCGACGGCGAGTGCCGCGACAGCGCGGGTGAAGGTCCGCATCGGACTTACTCGCCCGCCTTCGCGATCGCCTTGCGCGCCCGCAGCGTGGCACCGGCACCCAGGCCGAGGCCCAGCGCGCCGACCGCGAGCCCGGCGCCGCCCAGCCAGCGGGCGGTGTTGTCGCTGCGCGCGGCCTTCGCCTCGCCGTGCGCGTCGCCCTCAGCCGCGGTCTCGTTCGACGCCTGCGCGGCACCGTGAACGTCGGACCCCGCGGCCTTCTTGGTCAGCTTGACGACCGGCGCCGGACGCTCCGGCTCCTCAGCCCCGGCGGCGGGCGGCGGCGCGTCCCACGCGACGACCTTGCCGCTGTCGTAGGTCTGAACCGTCGGGATGACCAGCGTCTCGGTGTTGTCCGGCAGCCTGCCCGCCGACACCTCGAACTCGCCGAACTCGCCCGGCCCGATGCGGGTCCCGGCGGCGGCGGTGAAGGTGACGGTGCTGACCGCCTCGGTGATCTCGGTGCCGTGCGAGGTGACCGGCTTGTCGAGCTTGGTCTTGGTGATCGCCGCGGTCCAGCCCGCGAGGGGCTTGGTGCGCACCGACGTCAGCGGGTACTCGGCCGGGAACTTGATCTCCAGCTTGACCGTGCCCGCGGCGTTGTCCTCGTTCGGCACCCGGAAGGTGATCTTGGTGTACCCGCCCTGGACGGCGGGCTCGCCGATGACCTTGGCGGTGACGTGCGCGGACGCGACGCCCGTGCTGAACAGGGCGGCACTGCCCGCGACGGCGAGCAGCACACCGGCGCGCGCGAGAAAGCGGTGGGACATTGACTTCTCCTGAAGTGAAATGGGCGGGCGGAGTGCCCGAGTGGGTGACGGGTTCAGGAGAAGAGAGGTGGCCCGCGGCGGGGCTGAGCCCGCTGGAAAACGATCTGAACGAACCGGACGAAGTCACTAGGGGCAGGCAGCAGCGGCGCGTCTGGCGGCTTCGGGGTCCACAGCAGGACGCGCGTCAACCCGACCAGGGAGGCGGCGACCAGGTCGAGCATCGCGTCGGCGCTGGTCAGCAGCACGGCGGTGACCCCGGTGGCGACCGCGTGGGCGGCGATCATCGCCGAGGTCAGCGGGGGAGTGTCGTGGTCGCTGACGTAGGTGAGCAGAACGTGCAGGCTCACCTGGCTCACGCCGAGGAGCCCGAACATCCCCCAAGCGGCGGTCCGCGCGGCGACGGCCGTGCCCGCCCACGCGACCAACCCGGCCAACACCACGATGATCGCCGCGTCCGGCACCCCACCTCCGGCCATCCCATGCGCCGCGATGGCGAGAGACGCAGAGGAAGCCCCCAACAGAACCCCACGCGACACGCGGAATGCGCGCGGCCGGGTCACTCTGCTGGGGGTCACGTAGCCCAGAGTATTCGGTGGTGTCCAGTGATCAGGATCACACGCCGAGAGATGTGAGCAGGCGCTCTTCGATCTTGTCCAACTCGGCCGCCACCGCCCGATGCGCCCCCTTGCGCCGCGGCGTCGGCATCCGCTCAGCGGCCCGGACCGCCGCGGCCAGCTGACTCAGCGTGGACTCGGCGGAAACCGCGAACTCGATGTCGTCTTTGGACGCGTTGGCCTTGGCACGCAACTCGTTAACCCCATCGGCGGCGCCAGCGATCCGCGCGTGCAGGGCGCCGCCCTTGCCGGTGTAGTGACCGAGGTCTTCGACGGAAACCCCCAACCGGCGAGCCTTGGCGCGGTCCCACCGATCCCTTACGGCGGAGGCACTCTTGACCACATAGGGCGTCACCACCGGCAGGACCACCGGCCCCAACACCTTCGCCACGGCGATCACGTTCCTCGCCCTCGCGGGCGTGAACCCTTCCTTCTTCCGCGCCACCCGACCCACCCCTCCCGCACAACGCGAGCCAACCCGGTTGTCCACAGCTGTCCAAATCATCCACAGCTTGCCCCACCCCCGCTCCACGCGCCGCAGCAACACCACAGCAGGCCCGGGCCGCCACCTGCCCGTGATCCATCCCGTGATCGGACGCGGTCAGTTCCGTGACTTCACAGACCCCTTCGGCCCGCCCCGCGTAGCCCCGGGCCCTCCGCAGCCGCCGATCCGCGCGGCTCGCGGTTGTTTGATCTGTCAGATCACTGCCCGTCGTGCCGCCGAGTCCGTCGTGCCGCCGAGTCCGTCGTGCCGCCGAGTCCGTCGTGCCGCCGAGTCCGTCGTGCCGCCGAGTCCGTCGTGCCGCCGAGTCCGTCGTGCCGCCGAGTCCGTCGTGCCGCCGAGTCCGTCGTGCCGCCGAGTCCGTCGTGCCGCCGAGTCCGTCGTGCCGCCGAGTCCGTCGTGCCGCCGAGTCCGTCGTGCCGCCGAGTCGTCGTGCCGCCGAGTCCGTCGTGCCGCCGAGTCCGTCGTGCCGCCGAGTCGAACTATCACGTTTGGCTGCAGAAAGCTCCCGCGTCCGCCCCAAACATCCACATCCCTCCAGTCATCCACAGCCCCGAGCGAACCCACCCCCAACGCCCCCACCCTCGATAAACTGGCCAGGGGACGTCCCCCCGGGTTGGGTGGGGCCGCGCGCGGTCGGTGCGGCGGCGGCCAATGGTGTGTGGGCGGTCGGCGTGTCGGTCGTGACAACTAAGCTGCGGTGCGTGACTGACAAGGTGTTGCTCGACGCCGGCGTGGTGAGCCGGTGTCGGCGTCGTGTGCACCTGGAGCATGATCCCGCCGCCCGGGACCTGCCGCGGCAGGCGCCTGATCCGACTGGGGAGTTGCGGAAGGCCGACGCCATGGCGCATCGGCGGGAGATCGCCGATCAGCTTTCCGCTGTGTTCGGGGCCCGGTGGGTGGAGATTCCCGTCGATGTCCGGGGCTCCGAGCGGGAAGCCGCGACGCTGGCCGCCATCGAGGCCAGGACCGACTTCATCTGGGCTCCCCAGCTGCCGCGCGACGTCCCCGGTGGCAGGCGTGGCGGCATCGACCTGCTGGTCCGCACCGACGGCGGTTACGTCCCGGTCCTCGTCGTCCGCCACAAAGTCAGTGATCCCGGCACCGGCGCCCGCACGTCATCCCTCGCCGACCTGCCCGACGTCGGTGGCAGCCCGGATCAGACCCGCAAGGTCCGCCCGCAGCCCCGCGACCAGCTCCGGCTCGCGCACACGCGCAGGCTGCTCCAAGCCGCGGGCCACGCCGACGAGCGCAGTGCGTTCGCCGGGGTGATCGGCCTCGATGGCGATGTCGTCGTCTGGCACGACCTGGCCGCGCCGACGTGGCCTGGGGGGCGGACGGCGCTGGCCGAGTATGAGGTGCGGTTCGACGATCGGTTGGCGGTCGCGACGGCGGCGGCGACCGGCGGTGAGGCGCTGGCGGAGCCGTCGCGGATCGTCGAGTGTCGGAGTTGTCCCTGGTGGCCGGTGTGCAGCGAGAAGCTGCTGGCCGCCCGCGACGTCAGCCTCGTCGTGCGTGGCGAGGACGCCGGGTTCCTGCGGGCCGCCGACATCGCCACCGTCGACGCGCTCGCCGCGCTCGATCCCGACGACCACGACGTTCCGCCGCTGGTGGGCATGCCGCTGGGCGACGCGGTTGGGTTGGCGCGGGCCTGGCTGGCCGACTTGACCGTGGTGCGCCGCAACGAGACCTTGCACGTGCCCCGCGCCGACGTCGAGGTCGATGTCGACATGGAGAGCTTCGGCGACGCCGGGGCCTACCTGTGGGGCGCGCTGCTCTCCGGGGCCGACATCGGCGTCGAACCGGGCTACCGCGCGTTCGTCACGTGGGATCCGCTGCCCACCGAAGACGAAGCGCGCTCGTTCGCCGAGTTCTGGCAGTGGTTCGCCACCGTTCGCAACGCCGCCGTCGCGCGCGGGCTGACGTTCCGCGCCTACTGCTACAACGAACTCGCCGAGAACCGCTGGCTGCTGGCGTCGGCCAAGCGGTTCGCGGGCAAGCCGGGCATCCCGACGCGCCGCGAGGTCCTGACGTTCATCGAGTCCGACGAGTGGTTCGACCTCTTCGGCAGTGTCCGCGAGCATTTCCTTTGCTCCCATGGCAAAGGCCTCAAGACGATCGCCCCCGTCGCGGGGTTCTCCTGGCGCGACCCGGAGGCCAGCGGCGAGAACTCGATGCGCTGGTACCGGGCCGCGGTGGGGATGGACGGCGGCGCCCCCGACGAGGTCCAGCGCGCGCGGCTGCTGGAGTACAACGAGGATGACGTCCAGGCCACCGCCGTCCTGCGCGCCTGGATGTCCTCGCCCGAAGTCACGAAGATCCCGTACGTCGGCGATATCTAAGGAGCAGGGCAATGGCACAGCGGGTTCGCGGCGTCGTGGCGCGCGCGAAAGGTCAGCCGGTGACGGTCGAGACGATCGTGATCCCCGATCCGGGCCCCGGCGAGGCGGTCGTCCGGGTGCTGTCGTGCGGGGTCTGCCACACCGACCTGCACTACCGCGAAGGCGGCATCAACGACGAGTTCCCGTTCCTGCTCGGCCACGAGGCCGCGGGCATCGTCGAGACCGTCGGCGACGGCGTCACCGACATCGAGCCGGGCGACTTCGTCATCCTCAACTGGCGCGCTGTCTGCGGCCGCTGCCGCGCGTGCCTCAAAGGCAAGCCCTGGTACTGCTTCGCCACCCACAACGCCGCCCAGCCGATGACCCTGGAGGACGGCACGGCGCTCTCGCCCGCCCTGGGCATCGGCGCGTTCGCCGAGAAGACGCTCGTCCACAGTGGACAGTGCACGAAGGTCGACCCGGAGGCCTCGCCGACCGCGGTCGGCCTGCTCGGCTGCGGAGTGATGGCCGGAATCGGCGCGGCGATCAACACCGGCAACGTCTCCCGCGGCGACACGGTCGCGGTGATCGGCTGCGGCGGCGTCGGCGACGCGGCCATCGCGGGCAGCAGGCTGGCGGGCGCGACGTCGATCATCGCCGTCGACATCGACGACCGGAAACTCCAGTGGGCCAAGGAGATCGGCGCCACGCACACCGTCAACGCCAAGTCCCAGGACCCCGTCGAGTCCATCAAGGACCTCACCGGCGGCTTCGGCGCGGACGTGGTGATCGACGCCGTCGGCCGCCCCGAGACGTGGAAGCAGGCGTTCTACGCCCGCGACCTGGCGGGCACGGTCGTGCTGGTCGGTGTGCCGACCCCGGACATGAAGATCGAGATGCCGTTGATCGATTTCTTCTCCCGCGGCGGCTCGCTCAAGTCCAGCTGGTACGGCGACTGCCTGCCGTCGCGCGACTTCCCCTACCTGGTCGACCTCTACCGCCAGGGCAGGCTCGACCTCGACGCGTTCGTGTCCGAGACCATCGCCCTCGACGGCGTCGAGCAGGCCTTCGAGCGGATGCACCACGGCGACGTCCTGCGTTCGGTGGTGGTCTTCTGATGACCGCGCGTATCGATTTCGTCGTCACCTCGGGCACGTTCAGCCTCGACGGCGAGACCCACGAGGTGGACAACAACGTCTGGATCGTCGGCGACGACCACGAGGTGGTGATCATCGACGCGGCGCACGACGCCGACGAGATCCTCGCCGCGGTGGCCGATCGCACGGTCAAGGCGATCATCTGCACTCACGCCCACGACGACCACATCAACGTCGCCGAAGACCTCGCGAACGCGACCGACGCGCTGGTGATGCTGCACCCGGCCGACGAGCCGCTGTGGCGCCACGTCTATCCCGACGACGACTTCGAGGCGCTCTACGACGGCGAGATCATCGAGGTCGCGGGCGTTGGGCTGCACATCCTGCACACCCCTGGCCACGCGCCCGGCGCGGTCTGCGTCTACGCGCCATCGCTCAACGCCGTGTTCAGCGGCGACACCCTGTTCCGCGGCGGCCCCGGCGCCACCGGCCGCTCGTTCAGCGACTTCCCGACGATCATCGACTCGATCACCGAGCGCCTGTTCGAGCTGCCGCCCGAGACGATCGTGCACACCGGCCACGGCGACTCCACGACGATCGGTGAGGAAGCTCCCCATCTCGATGAATGGCTCCAACGCGGCCACTAGTAATCACTAAGCTGCGGAGGGCGACGACCTCTGGAGGGCACAAATGACCGCCGATGAACGGCCCGTGATCGGCGATCTCGCCCGAGCGATCGATGAGTCCGACTTCGCGTGGTCGCTGGTGCTCGTCGGTGAAGACCAGTCGAGCAAGCTCGCCTCACTCACGTCCGACCTGCGAGGACGCCCGTCGGCGACCGGCGAGGGCAAGCAGATCACCTCGGGCTACCAGTACTGGGGGATCGGCCCGACGATCGCCTGGGCGCACGCCTGCTCCGACCCGTTCTACCAGGTCATGAAGCAGAGCCTGGAGTCGTTCACCCGGCGCTGGCGGCGCATCAGCGGCAAGGTCGGCGGCGCTCCGTTCCACTACGTCTGCCTCGGCGCGGGCACCGGCCACAAGGACCGGCAGATCCTGGCGACGCTGCTGGCCGACAACCCGGACCTGTTCTACTTCCCCGTCGACATCAGCTCCGAAATGCTGCGGCTGGGCGCGAGCACCTCGACCTCCGGGCTGGGGATGGCGGGCCACCGGATCGTGCCGGTGCAGCTCGACTTCGCCATCCACGAGAACCTGGTCGAGCTGGGCACGCTGCTGCGCCGCGTCGTCGGCGACGAGCCGATCCTGTACTCGCTGGTCGGCAACACGATGGCCAACTTCGACGACGACGCGGAGACGCTGGCCAGCCTCACCGCGATGATGCGCCCGCAGGACTTGTTCCTGCTGGAGGTCGCCACCACCGACGACCTGTCCGACGACCTCGCGCGGCAGGTGGTCGAGGAGTACGCGCGCAGCCGGGCGTACAAGGAGTTCGTGACCAGCGCGCTGATGCACAACTCGGACCTGACGATCGACATGGAGTCGGTGCAGTTCCGCGGGTCGGTGGAGCCGGGGCGCGCGCTCAAGGTCAAGGTGATCTACCAGAACCGGACCGGCGGCGACATCCAGATGATGCTGCCCGACCGCACCAGGGTCCTGTTCCCCGACAACGACACGATCCTGCTGCAGGTCACCCGCAAGTACGCGCGCAAGGCGCTCGACGAGATCTTCGCCAAGTGCGGGCTGCGCCGGGTCGCCGCGACGCACTCGGACTTCCGCGCCCAGCGGGTCTCGCCCGGGTTCGGGATGGAGCTGGTTCTGCTGCGCCGCACGGAAGGTGATCCGGCGCCCGCCCAGCAGCGCCGGACCAGGGCCGACGAGATCTGGGCCAACTAGTGTCCTGCGCCGGAAATCCGACATCTATCTCGGCGGCCCAGCTTCCCGCTGGCCGCACGGGCGAAACGCCCACGGACAACCAGTACGAGGACCTTCCGCCCGCACACCCAGCGGAAACCTGGACCACCGATATAGACGCCGGATTTCCGGCGCAGGACCTAAGTTGACCAGGGTCGCGATCACGGTCGTCACCTTCGGCGCGCTCGCCACCGCGCTGGCGCTGGGGGTGAGCTGGTTCGTGGTGTCCGGGCCGGGGGAGCGCTTCGAACCCGCGGTGAACACGTTGGCGCTGCTGGCCGGTATCACGGGGATCTTCGCCGAGCGGTGGGCGGCGCAGCGGGAGCGGCGGCAGCAGGCGATCGAGTCGATCGACTCGGAACTGGCGCACAACCGGGAGATCCTGGCGGGCGACGAGTTCGGCGCCGACGCCCCGCCGGGCCGCAAGCTCTACGCGCGGCTGCTGCACTCGGCGGTGGACGCGGCTTTCACGTCGGGCGCGCTGAGCCCGCGCAAGGACGTCGAGCTGATCTCGCTGCTGCACCACTGGCGCGGGCAGGTCAGCTCGGTCAACCGGCGGCTCGAACTCACCGAGCTGCTGGTGTTCACCACCGCGTCGGCCGACGAGGCCCAGGACTTCGACAAGGCGCTCCGCACGTTCATGCCGACCGTGCGGAGCCACCTCGACGAGGTCGAGACCTACCTGGGCGCCATGCGCAGCGAGCCGTCGAGACGGATCACCTCGCCGTTGAGGTAGTCCTGGTCGATGATCGACAGCGCCAGGTTCGCGTACTCCTCCGGCTTGCCCAGGCGCTTCGGGAACGGCACGCCCTCGGCCAGCGCGGCGCGGAACTCGTCGGAGACGGTCGCGAGCATCGGGGTGTCGATGATGCCGGGGGCGATGGTCAGCACGCGGATGCCCGACGAGGCGAGGTCACGCGCGGCGGGCAGGTTCAGCCCGACGATCCCGCCCTTGGACGCGGCGTAGGCGGCCTGCCCGACCTGCCCGTCGAACGCGGCGATGGAGGCGGTGTTGATGATGACGCCGCGCTGGTCGTGCTCCAGCGGCTCGGTCCGCGCGATGGCTGCCGCGGCGAGGGTGACGACGTTGAAGGTGCCGATCAGGTTGACCTCGACGACCTTGCGGAACAGGTTCAGGTCGTGCGGTCCCTTGCGCGACAGGATGCGCGCCGACGGCCCGATCCCGGCACAGTTGACCACGACGCGCAGCGGCTTGCCGGACGCGACGGCGGCGTCGACGGCGGCCTGGACCTGCTCGGGGTCGGTGACGTCGGTGGGCACGTAGGTGACCCCGTCGACCTCCGGCGCCGACTCGATGGCGGCGGGCAGGTCGAGGGCGAACACGCTCGCTCCCTTGGCGGCCAGCGCCTGTGCGGTCGCGCCGCCGAGCCCGGACGCCCCACCGGTGACGATGGCCGCGGTGCCGTCGATCTGCATCCCTGCTGTCCCTTCGCGCCGCCGTGCACCAGCGCACGGACTACCGGGGCAGAGGTTAACGCCCGTTCAGCCCGCGCCCCACTCGATGTGCCCGATCTCCCAGGCCCACAGTCCGCGATCCGACAAGTGAACAATCCTAACGTTCAACAATCCTAATGTAGAATTGTTGAACAACCCTCCGGTTGGGACTGAGACCGAAGGCGGAGGGCGCAGTGTCACGTCGCGAGCCCCGGACCCGCCTGTCGGGGCAGGATTGTTCAACAGTAGGATTGTTCTACGAGCCGTGGGTCAGCGGGCCAGGCCGAAGTCGAGGCCCGTCAGCTCCTCGCTGACATCCCACAGCCGCTTGGCCAGCTCACGGTCGCGGGCGGCCTCCAGCGGCTCGACCACCGTCGGGTAGCCCTTCTGCTCCCGCCGCCCGTTCGGCCCGATGAACTGCCCGCTCTCGACCTCCGGGTGCGTCGCCGCGTACAGCTGCGGCAGCGCTCCCATGCCCGCGTCCTGCGCCATCAGGCGGTTGGACACCTTGATCGCCAGCTTCGTCACCCCGGTCGGCCCGCTCGACTGCAGGTTCGTCGCCGCCGAGCCAGGGTGGGCCAGCACACTCGCGACACCGAAGCCGTTGGCCCGCAACCGCCGGTGCAGCTCCAGCCCGAACACCACGTTCGCCAGCTTGGACTGCGCGTAGTAGCCGGTCTTGGAGTACTTGTGCTCGCCGTGCAGGTCGTCGAAGTGCATCCGGCCGCGCTTGTGCAGGTATGAGCTGACGGTGACCACGCGCGGGTCGATGCCTTCCTTCAACACGTCCAGCAGCAGCGCGGTGAGCGCGAAGTGGCCCAGGTGGTTGACGGCGAACTGCAGCTCGTAGCCCTGGGCGCTCAGCGAACGCGGCGGCATCATCACGCCCGCGTTGTTGATGAGGAGGTCGATCCGGTCGACGGTGTCGGCGAATGCGGTCACCGTGTCCAGGTCGGCGAGGTCGACGATCCGGGTCTCGACGAGCGCGTCGGGCTGCTCGGTCCGGATCGCCTCGACCGCCTCGGCGCCCTTGTCGGCGTCGCGGGCGGTCAGGATGACGTGGGCGCCGTGGCGGGCCAGTTCACGGCTGGTCTGGAAACCCAGACCACTGTTGCCGCCGGTCACGACGGCGGTGCGGCCGATCAGGCTGGGGATGTCGGCGGCGGTCCACCCGAGGGCGGACACCGCCCCCGGATCGTCCTCGGGTGTGGTGCTCATGGCGCATAGCCTGCCTTACCGCTGTGTCCCATAGTGCGAAACCTAGATCACAGCGCCCCGGCGCCCTTACTGTCTGCGGTGTGGAGCTGCGTCACCTGGGCGAGTCCGGGCTGGTGGTGGGCGCCGTCGGCCTTGGCTGCAACAACCTCGGTCGGCCCGGCACGCCCGCCGAGTCCTTGGCGGGTTCCCGCGCGCTCGTGCACGCCGCGCTCGACGCCGGAATGTCCTTGTTCGACGTCGCCGACGTCTACGGCGCCCCGCGCGGCCGCAGTGAGGAACTGCTGGGTCAGGCGCTGGCGGGCAAGCGCGACCACGCGGTCATCGCCACCAAGTTCGGCATGGACATGCAGGGTGGCAATGGTCCCGACTTCGGTGCCCGCGGCGCCCGCCGCTATGTGCGCCGGGCCGCGGAGGCGTCGCTGCGCAGGCTCGGCACCGACTGGATCGACCTCTACCAACTCCACCGCCCCGACCCGGCCACACCGATCGCCGAGACCCTGGCCGCCCTCGACGACCTGGTCCGCGCGGGGTTGATCCGGCACGGCGGGGTCTGCAACCTGGCGGGCTGGCAGCTGGCCGACACCGTCTGGACGGCGCGGAGCACCGGCGTCGGTGCCCCGGTCTCCTCGCAGGACCACTACTCGCTGCTCGAACGCGGTGTCGAGCGGGAGATCGTGCCCGCCTGCGACCGGTTCGCGCTGAGCCTGCTGCCGTACTTCCCGCTGGCCAACGGCCTGCTGACCGGCAAATACACCCGCGACCAGCCCCCGCCCGCCGGGTCCCGGCTGGCCAACCGTCAGCGGCTGCTCGACGACGCGCCCTGGCACAAGATCGAGAAGCTGCGCGCGTTCGCGGGCGAGCGCGGGATCACCATGGTCAGCCTCGCGATCGGCTGGCTGGCCGCGCAGCCCACCGTCGGGTCGGTCATCGCGGGCGCGACCACCGCCGACCAGGTCGCGGCCAACGCCAACGCGATCCGCTGGCGTCCCACGGCCGAGGACCTGATCGCCCTCGACGAGATCTGTCCACCCCGCCGCTGAGTTGTCCACAGGAGTTGTCCACACTGTGAACAAGTGTTCGAGTCAGGGGATCGCGGCGGCTATCTTGGTGACGGTGTTCCAGTTGCGGGCGGTGCCGTGGATCTTCCATTGCTTGAGCAGAAATGGCACGATCTCCGGCGCCTCCAGGATGCCGTTGGGGCACCACTGATAGACCACCCGATCGCCGACCTTGATGGTCGCGGCGTCCAGCGCCTCGACCGTGGCGGCCTGCTCCGCGTCAAGCGTCTCGGACAGGAAGACCGCCATCATCCGCGAGCCGTTGTCCGCGACGTCGGCCAGCGGGTGCCCGTCGACGACCTGCTGGATCTCCTTGGCCGTGCGGACCACGCACCGGGTCGTCAGCCCGTGCTTCTCGGCCAGCGCGGCCTCGATCTTCGTGCCGATCGACGCGGGCGTGCCCTTGCCGCTGAACACCGCGTTGCCGCTCTGCAGCAGTGTCTTCACCTCGCCGAAGCCGAGTTCGGCGAGCAGCTCGCGCAGGTCGGCCATGGCGATCTTTTTGTTGCCGCCCACATTGACCCCGCGCAGCAGGGCCACGAATCCGGTCATGCCCGGATCTTGCCCCCGGCGACCTCGGCGGGATAGTCGGGGTACCAGGTGACGTACTTGCCGCCCGTGAAGACGAACATCGGGTCGGTGACGCCAGCCGCGTAGCCCTCGTCGCGCAGGTCGACCTTGCGGGACTTGAAGGTCGAGGTCTGCTCGACCTCGTTGATCACCCGGACGAACAGCGGGACCGCGTAGGACGGGAGTCGGTTCGCCAGGTGCGCGCCCATGACCGTGCCGTCGAAGCGAGTGCCGTCGCGCAGCTTGACCGCGGCCATGCCTGCCTTGCCGTCGGTGCCGGGGACGGACACGCCGTAGACCACGGCCTGTTCGACGTCCGGGTGCTCGGCGATGGCGCCCTCGACCTCGGTGGTGGCCACGTTCTCGCCCTTCCAGCGGAACGTGTCGCCGAGCCGGTCGACGAACGCCACGTGCTTGAACCCCTGCATGCGGACCAGGTCGCCGGTGTCGAACCAGCAGTCGTCGGCCTTGAACGCGCCGCGGACCAGCTTGCGCTCGGAGGCGTCGGCGTCGGTGTAGCCGTCGAACGGCGCGCGGTTGGTGACCTTGGTGAGCAGCAGCCCGACCGCGCCCGCCTTGACCTTGCGCAGCCGGTCGCCGTGGCGTAGCGGCTTGCCGGTGTCGGCGTCGTACTCGACCACCGCGAACGGCAACGGGCACGTGCCCGCGGTCCGATCGATGTTGAGCGCGTTGATGAAGGCGAGATTGCACTCGCTGGCGCCGTAGAACTCGGCGATCCGGTCGATGCCGAATCGCTCGGTGAACTCAGCCCAGATCTCCGGGCGCAGCCCATTGCCGACGACGACGCGGACCTGGTGTTCGCGCTCGATCGGCCGGGGCGGCTGGTTGAGCAGGTAGCGGCAGAGTTCGCCGATGTAGCAGAAGGCGGTGGAGCGGGTGCGGACCACGTCGTCCCAGAACCGGGAGGCGGAGAACGAGCGCCCGATGGCCAAGGTCGCGCCCGCGGACAGGACTGACGAGAGAGAGACCGTCAACGCGTTGTTGTGATAGAGCGGCAGACAGCAGTAGAGGGTGTCATCGGCGCGCAGTCGCACGCCGAGGCCGCCGATCCCGGACATGCTCTTGAGCCAGCGGAAGTGCGACATGGCGCTGGCTTTGGGCAGGCCGGTGGTGCCCGAGGTGAAGATGTAGAACGCGGTGGTCGACGCGGGCAGAGTCGCGCAGACCTCGGGGTCGGCGTCGCTGGTCGCGCCGTCGGCAAGGGTGTCGAGGTCGAGGACCGTCGGCGTGTCCACCTCGTTGAGCGCCTCGCGATAGTCGCGACCCGCGACCAGGACGGTGGCGTCGAGCAGCCGGACGCTGTGGTCGAGCACGTCGCCGCGCTGATTGGTGTTGATCATGCCCACGGCGGCGCCCAGCTTGACCCCCGCGAGGGCGGCGAGCAGCGTCTCCGGCCGGTTGCCCGCCATGACGGCGATGGTCTTGCCCGGCCCGACCCCGTGCGCGGCGTAGACCGAGGCGTACTGGTTGACCAGCGCGTTCGCCTGGCCGTAGGACATTTCGGTGTCCTCGAACCGCAGGAACGGCCGCTCAGGATGCTTGGCCGCGGCCCGCTGGAAGATGTGGCCGATGGATTCTTTGTTCGTCGGCTTCAATGTCACCAGGCCGACCGCGCCCCGCGCCATCCGCAACCCGTCCGGCGCGAGCTTCGGGAGGGCACGCAGGACGTCGATGAACGTGACCTTACGGGCCCCGACCTGCTCCATTGCATCCATGCGAACGGATGCTACTGAGAAGTAGGTTCTCCGGCTAGGGGTCTACCCCAAACTCGTGATACTCCGTTTGGCGCAATGTCGGGACCGTTGTTATCACTAGCGGGAATCGGCCGGCCACTGTGCTTCGACGTGGTTGGTGGCCGCGCGGATGGCTTCGTGGCGCGGCCACTGGTCGATCGCATCGACAGCGGTCTGATGGACATCGCCCGGCTCATCGACAGTGTGGTCCAACGCGGGTGCGTCCACCGGCAGTGGAGCAGGCGGGATGAACATCGGGAGAGTCCTCTCGATCCGGGTCTGCAGCCCGTTCATTCGGCGGGGTTGCAGGAGTCGAGGTCGCGCCACTTCTCCCACGCGGTCTGTCTGGTGATGTGCAGGGTGGCCGCGATCTCCGACCAGCTGTGCCCGTGTGCGCGCGCCGTGCGCACGGCGTTGATCTCGGCGATCTCCAGCAGACTCCGCGCGGCGTGGATGTCCTGCAGGGCGCGCAGCGCGGCCTCACCGGTGTCGGGATGACCCGGTGTCGCGCCAGGGCTTCGCTGGTGCCAGCCGTTGAGCCGGTTCCAGGCGCGTCGCCCGTCCTGCCACACGGATCTACCACGCATGCTGCCAGGATAACCTGACAGCTCCCGTCAAGGAACCCTGACAATTTGGGGTCGGTACCGGCTGGTCAGCCGCCTGCGCCACCCGTCGCGGAATCCGCTCGTGCCCGAGCGCAGCGCCCAGGTCGACTGCCCAGGATGCGGCGACACTGTGGAGTCGTTCGACACGGTCCGTCGGCGGCGGACGATGTGAGGGGACCGAGGCACGCCCGCGACGAGTTGTGACCAATGCGGGCGTGTGCCCCGTGTGCGAGCGACGTTGCAGGCAACGCAAATGGTTCTGTCCGTGTAATTCGACCGCGGTTGCTCGTGGTACCTCCGCCGCTCCGAGCATTGGAATACTGAATTCAATTGATTCGACCTGCGGCAATGCTCGAACATAACCCACCCCGCACCCGGACCTGCGGTGTGCGGCAGCTTGCGCACCGGCGCAGCCGCAGTCGACCACCGCGCCACCCAGCCAGCGTCCGCCGCGTCGACATGTGGCGCCAGACCGTCTGTGGGACGAGGCATCTCGCCGAGCTGCGGCGCATCCCGGAACACCAGCACTACTGGCCGACGGCGGTCACACGGGTCTGGGTCGTCCGCGGTGGGCGGACCAGTCGGCTTGGAGCAGCGGCGTGCGCACCTCGGCAACGAACCCCGGTGCCACGCCGCTGAACCGAGCCATAAAGCTCTCCGCGGTGATGGGCGGGTGGTTGCAGTCGGCAAGCATCTCCAGGACACAGGTCACTGTCTGCTCCGGGTACAGGTCGAGCTGGTCCATGAGGAAGTCGTCGGGGTGTACGGCGTCGATGTCGTAGGGGGTCAACGCCTCGGCCGGGAAGTCTTTGAGGTTCGCCGTGACGATCACCTCGGTATTGGCCCGTACCGCCGCGGCTAGGACGTGGCGGTCCTTGGGGTGGTTGGTCATTCCGTTGATCAGCGGTTCGTACCCGGTGACCATGGCGTCCGGGAACGCCGCGCGCATCGCGTCCACGCGCTTGCGGGCCTTGTCCGCGGTCACCTTCGGCAAGTTGCGTTCCACCTCTTGGAGCACCTGCTCCGACCACAACAGGCGGTAGGTGTCAGCCTCGGCCAGCCGCAGCAGCAGATCTGACAAGCGGGCCGGGACGAGGACGCAGGCGTCTAGGAAGGCGGGGAAGGGCACTTACCGAGTCTGGACGAACTCGTCATCGACGTCATGCAGGCCCGCCGCGACCGCATCGTGTGTCAGCTCCCGCAACGCTGCACGCCGAGCCTGCCGGGTTCGCTCGCGGTACTCGAGCACGTCGGCCAGGCGCACCTTGCGATGACGGCCCCGGCCGGGGCGCTCGTGCGAGATCTCGCCCTGGTCCAGGAGCGTGACCAGGGTGGGGCGGCTGATGTTGAGCATGTCCGCGGCCTGCTGTGTGCTCAGCATCGTGTCGTGCGGGGCGATCGTGACCGCGCGTCCGGCAGTCAGGGCCTCCACGATGTCGAGCAGCGCCACGTACAGCGGCTCCGGGATCTCGATCTCCCGGTGGTCCGGGCCGACCAGCTTCGCGGGGGCACCCCCGGTCAACGCCTGGGCGACATTGCTTAGCTCCGGGCCGCCGTCGGCAGGCGGGAACACGGTGCGATCGAGCGCGGCGGTAGTCATGTCATCCCCTTCGTTCCCCGACGTGCGGTTGTCGCACCGGGTTGACTCGACGCGTCAAGTCTAGCCCGAGATCGGAAGAAACGAAAAATTCGAAGAAAGATTTCTTTTTGCAAACATGGAGCGAAAGCGCGCCCGCGCACACGGGCTGACCGATCAGACGATCGTGCGCCACGAGGCACCGTTCATGCGGACCAACTCGCGCACATCGTGGCGCTGGCCGAGGTGGAGCACATCACCATCACTCAGTCATGACTATTCGGTGGCGCTGATCGATCGGTTCGCCGCCGCACTGTGAGAGGCGGTCTCCATGGACCTGAACAACGCCCTCTGGCGCAAGAGTCGTCGCAGCGGTGGCGGCGAGGGATCGAACTGCGTCGAGTTGGCGCTGATCGGGCCAGGCGTGGCGGTGCGGGACTCCAAGAATCAAGGCGGCCCGATCCTGACTCTCCACGAGTCCACCTGGCGTTCGCTGCGCGCGTCGCTCTGACGCGTCCCGCTTGAGTCAGCGGCGGGTCGGTCGGTCGTTGAGGGCGATCACGAGTCGAACGACGAACACGATCGCCACCGTGACGACGGCGAGAATCTGCAAAGCCATTGCTGCCTCCAAGGGCACCGGATCCACCAATGCTCCCCGTTGCGTCGGCAACCATCCGGGATGTGATCCGCGACACGCCTCGGTGATCGCCCATGTGAGTTACCGGGGGCCGAGCGGACCATGAACGAACTGCGCATGCCGCGTGCGCGGGTCGGCTAACGTGAGGTCGACGGCGGGGGTGCCGACGGGTGTCGGCAGCGGGAGGGGATCGACGTGTCCAGCAGTGGCCAGCAGACGTCGGGTGCCGCCCTCCCCCCGGTCCACGAGTCATGGCTGCCGCGCGAGCACTCCCTCTACCGACCCCGGCACGGCGCCCAGCGGTTCGCGCTCATCAGCGCGCTGATCTTCTTTCTCGGGCCGCTCGTCGGGCTCGTCGTCCTCGGCCCATCGGACACCACCGAGAACCGCCGTCCCGCCGACTTCCCCAGCCCGGCCGACGGCTGGCAGTTCTTCGCTGGCTTCTCGCCGTGGGCCAACGACCACCTCGCGTTCAAGGCGGGCGCGATCGATCTGTCCGGTTTCGTCAGCAAGGAGATCTTCGGCGAGCGCCCGGATCTCGGCCGCGACGTGCAGCCGCCGGTCGGTCCGGTCGCCCCGCCCCCGCCGCAGGCCACAACGAATTCCGAACCCCCGAAGAGCGCCGACAAGGACATCAAGACCACCGACGGCTACCCGTCGGTGATCGAGGGCCGCGACGACTGGATGTACCTGGGCTTCGACGTGCAGGGCAAATGCGAGCCCGCGCAGTCGCTCGACGACATCCTGGGCAACGTGCGCAAACTGCGGGCCGCCGTGGAGAAGTCCGGGCGCCGGTTCGTCCTGGTCATCGCCCCAGACAAGGCCACCGTGGAGCCGTTCTACCTGCCATCGGACTACACCGGCAAGGCGTGCGCGGCCACGGCGAGTGACAAGTTCTGGCGGGCGATGACCGTCGAACCCGGCGTCATCGACCTGCGGGGCGAGATCCGTGCGGACTCGGAGCGGCGCGACCACTCGCTCTACTTCACCCAGGACACGCACTGGACGTTCGAGGGTGGGCTGCTCATGACCCGCGTCCTGGCCGACCACCTCAAGCCCGGCGCGTCGGACACCTGGAAGGAACTGCCCGGTCCGCACTGGCAGGGCGACGCCGACCTGCCCAAGCTGATCGGCGTGCGCGGGGAGAACCGGGCAAGTCAGCCTGGGCTCGGCGTCGACAGCGACACGAACGGCGCCACCTGGATCAACGGCGACTTTCGTACCACGCTGACGTTGCAGCGCGCCGCGACCAAGGGCATGGTGCCGGGGCGTGTGGCCATGCTCGCCGACTCCTACACCCGCTTCGCCACCGGCTACCTGGCCGCCGCGTTCGCCGACCTCTCGATCACCCACGTCGAGGAGCTGACCAAGAACTCGCAAGGGGTGGGAGACCGGCTCGCCGCGGCTGACACCGTCGTGGTGGAGGTCGTGGAACGGCACCTCGCCGCCGGGGTCAGCCCGGTGACGAACCCGCAGTTCGTCGATCGGCTCGCGAACACGATCGCCGCGCGTCCCCGGAGGTGACGCGCGGCGATCAGTGGACCGACTGTCAGGAGGCGGGGAACGCCTTGAGAACCGCCTCGGTCTGGTTGCGGTAGGAACCGCTCAGCGACGCCTCGTTGGACAACGGCGTCTGGACCGTGGTGATCCGCACGACGTTGTTGCCCGACACGTAGAGACCGCGGTAGATCGCGAACTCGGCCACGACCTTCTTCTCGAAGATGATCGTCGGCGGCATGTTCGGCAGCGGGTCGGCGATGTAGATCAGGCCGACGCTCTCCTGGTAGGCCCGCAGGTCGGCGAGCAGCTTCTGCGCGTCTGCCTCGGACTTGGTCGGGATGACCACCGTGTTCATCGCATCCGGCGTCGGGCCGTCCTCGGGCGCCTTGCGGACCGCGGACTTCCACGGGACCTTGGTGATCCCCGCCGCGGTGATCAGCGTGGCCTCCGGCTGGTCGACCAGCTTCATCTCGACCAGCCGCGCCACCTCGGTGACCTCGCCGAGCTGCTGGGTGCTCGCGGGCGGCCCCGGCAACTCCTCGAACGCGGCCACGTTCGGGTCGGTCGGCTTGGGCTTGGTGGTCGTGGTCGGCGCGGGCTCGGCCGAACTCGTGTTCGTGGGGGTCTGGCCGCCCGCCTCGTTCTTGGGCCGGAACAGGAAGTAGCCGCCCGCGCCGAGACCCGCCAGCACCAGCACCACGAGACCGATGATCAGCGCCTTCTTGCCGCCGCCGGACGACCCGCTGTCGAAGACCTCGGGGCCCTGCCGGATCCAGTCGGGGCTGCCGCCCGCCGCCATCGGCGGGAACTCCGAACCCGCCCACGGCGGGCTGATCTCATCCTGCTGCTGGTGCCACGGATTCGGCTGCGCGTAAGGGTTTGGCGCGGGCCGGGGCATCATCCCGCCCATTTGCTGCTGTCCCGGCACGCCGGGCACGACCTGGGTCCGCTCGGCGTCGCCGGGGTTCGGCCGCGCCGTCTGCCAGCCGCCGACGGCCTGGGTGCGATCCGACCCGACCACCTGGGTGCGCTCGCCGTCGCCGATGTTGACGATCTGGGTCTTGTCCGGGTTGTCCGCGCTCACGGGCGGCGGCAGCGTCACCGGCCGGATCGCCTGCGTCTGCTCGCTCGGGTTGGGCGGGGGCGCCACTGGTGTCGGTGTCGCGGTGCCCGCCGCCGATGAAAGGATGTTGTCCCGGCGGACGCGGTACTCGTCGGCCGAAAGCCGTCCGGTCGCCAACTCCTCATCGAGCGAGCGCAGTTCCTCCTGCCAGCTCACGCCTTGCCCCTTCCCCTCGTGTCACGGCGGACGCACGTCATCGCGAGCGCACGCACCGGAGCGTGGTTATTGTGCACGGCCGCCGTATCGGGGGTGCACGGCCGGTCAACTCGTGACGTACTCGACATCCCTCAGCTCAGGACGTGGTGTCGCGCAGCGAGCGCCACACCCGGCGCGGATCGTGGTCGACGGGCCGCGGCGCCGGGTCCGGGCGGGTTCGGCTGAGGAATATCTGCTGCACCAGCGCCGATCGGATGCCCTGGGCGGCGACCGACAGCCAGAACACGTGGTCCTCCAACCCGTCGAGCAGCGGATCGGTGGTCCAGCCGCCGAGTTGGTCGAGCGTCGAGCGGCGGACCAGGTAGCCGGAGCCGAGATACGGGATCGTCCGCAGCCTGCGCGACTCCGGCGGCAGCGCGCCGATCAGCCCGTCGACCGGGTCGGCGACCGGGGTGTGCACGACGTCGGCCGATTCCGTGGCCGCCCACATCCGTTCGAGCAAGGGCGCCGAGGCGCGGGTGCCGCTGTCGAGGACCAGCACCCACTCGGCGGTCGACCGCTCCAGCAGACCCGTGCGGCTCACCCCGCGGCCCAGTTGTGCCGCGTGGGTCAGGACATCGGCCGGACGCGGCCGGGCCAGCGGGACCACACCGTCCTCGCAGACCAGCACGCGCCGGGGCAGCGTGGTGCCTACGAGCAGGTCGCGGACGAGGTCGTCCGGGTCGACCTCGCCGGGAGCCCGGACGATCAGCACATCGACGTCGACGCGCGGCCGGTCGGCGAACACCTCGCCTGGCGTGGCGTCGATCCACTGCCGGTCCGCGCGCAGCCGCGCGGTGGCCGTCAGCTGGGCCAGCCGGTTCGCCGTGGAGGTCTCCGCGGGCGCCGCGGGGTTGTCGACCGTCCGGTCGCCCGCGAATCGCACATCCCAGCTCGGCGTGTCGATCGCCATCGCGCCCTCGGGCGACCGCAGCGCGCCCGCGAGGGCGCGGGCCGAGGCCACCGAGGTCGATGGGATCGCCGCGCGACTGTCCACAACGGACGACGCCAGCTCCATCAAGGTCTTGGCGGACCCGACCATGTCGAGCCGCTTGACGAACCGGTACGCCGCCATCCGCAGGTGCCGCTCGCGCTCGGGCTCCTCGGCCAGCGCGGCCACGACCGTGCCCAGCGAGCCCGGCCGAGCCAGCACCAGGTGTTCGCCTGGCACCAGCGGGTCGACCTCGGTCGACAGCTCGCTGACCACGACACAGCCGTTGCACATGGCCTCGATCGTGCGCACCCACTCCAGGGTCTGCTTGCGCTCGCGGTGCAGGTTCAGCACGAACCGGGACCGCGCGAGGTGCTCGTGCTTCGCCTTGCCCTGCAGGAAATCGACCCGATCGGCCGTCATCGGCTCGTGCGGCGGGGTCAGCAGTCGCGCGGTGAGGCCCGCGAGGTCGTGGGCGTAGGAGCCCAGCAGCACCGACCGGCGGCGCTCGGCGGTGCCGAGGTAGGTGACGTCGATGTCGCGCGGGCTGTCCGGGTCGCCGTGCCAGGCGTCCCAGAGCGGGCTGTAGCCGAGCTGGAAGCGTTCGACGGCGATCCCGCGCCTGGTCAGCTCCGCGGCGGAGACGTCGTTGATGTCGACCACCGCGGCCAGCGAGGTCGCCAGACCCGCGCTGCGCTCGAAGGTGTCGGTGCCGGGATGCTCGACGCAGAACCCGATCGTGCGCGCGCACAGCTCGGCGCTGGGGAACTGCGCGTCCGGGGTGACCACGAAGTACTCGTGCGGCACGACGACGTAGACGGTGTCCGGCTCGGGGTCCGGGTACTTGCCGACCGCGGTCCGCGCCCGTCCGCCCGCCCGCCGCACGGCGTCGGCGACGACCTCCAGCAGCTCGGCCATGAACGCCGAGCCGCCTTCGGCGGACACCATGCACAGGTCGGGGCCGGTGCCCCCGGTCACTGCTGGCCCATCTTGCGGCGGACCACGCGCAGCGGGGCGGTCACCCGCCAGCTGATGGTCTGCCGGGTCGCGGACAGCTCACGCGCGAGTTCGCCCGCGCGGTGCTCGGCGAGCATCGCCCGCTGCGCGTCGGTGGAGGCCTCCGCCTTGACCGCGTCGAGGTCGCCCATGCCGCCCGCGGCCAGCGCCAGCTCGGCGTCGAGCAGCCGCAGGCGCAGCGTGTCGCGCTCGGCCCGGCAGGCCGCCAGCTCCGCGCGCAGCAGGTCCCGTTCCCGTCGCACGACCGCGACATCGGACTCCAGGGCCTCGGCCCGAGCGGCCAGGACCCGAGGGTCGACAGGCTGGGCGTCCCTGGAGAGGGCGGGCCGCAGCCGGGTGGGCTCAGCGGAAAGACCCGCGAGGTTATCGGACAAGGTCGCCCCCTGTGGTCTCGCGCCCGCCCGCGGCGAGCTCGGTGAGAATGTCTGAGTACTCGCGGGCGTAGCCCGCCGGATCGAGCCAGCCTGCCAGCTTGGCGTGCGCGGCCCTGGCCATCTCCCGCCTGCGGGCGGCCGTGGTGTCCAGCGCGCGCAGCAGCGTCGCGGTCAGCGCGTCGACGTCATTGGTCTCATAGAGCCAGCCAGTCTCGCCGTCGACGATCATCTCCCGGGCGCCGAACACGTCGGTCGCGGCGACCGGAATGCCGCAGCACACCGCCTCCAGGATCGACCGCGGCAGCGACTCGATGTCGGAGCTGTTGACGAAGATGTCCGCCGAGTACAGCCACGGCGTCGGGTCACGCTGGACGGGGACCAGACGCACCGACTCACGCATGTCCGCGCGCCGGACTGTGTCCTCCAGCGCCAGCCCATACGGCGACGGGTGCAGGCCCACGATGCTCAGCCGCGCGTTCGGGTGGCGCTCACGGATCCGTTCCATCGCGCTGATCAGCGGGCCCTGGCCCTTGCGGGACTCGGCGACACCGACGTTCACCAGCACGATGTCGTCGTCGCCGAAGCCGAGCGAGTTGCGGGCCTGCCTGCGCACCTCCGCGCGCGTGCGGCCGCCGAGCTTCCACATCGGCGTCCCGTAGCGCACCGTCCGGCAGCGTTCCGGCTTGCTGTAGGGCAGGAACATCTCCCGCGTCGCGTCCGCGACGAACAGCAGCATGTCCGTCTCGGCCAGCGTGCTTTCCCACCTGTTCCACACCGCGGGCGGCGGGCTGGTCGGGCCCCAGTTCTGGTAGGCGAAGTCGGGCAGCGTGAAGCTCTCATGGATGACCCACGCGGTGGGCAGCCCCGACCGCTTGGCCGCGTCGGCCGCGACGAAGCCGCCCAGCGTGTTGATCAGCGCCACCCCGGCGCCGGAGCATTTGGCGAACCGCGCCAGCTCGGCGACGTGCCCCTCGTAGTAGGGCACGGTCGAGTGCCGGTAGTGGGTGGTGATGTGGACCGGGATGCCGAGTTCGGCGCAGTCGGCCCGCAGCGGGCCGTCGGTCTCGCTGACCAGGCTCGCCTGCCAGCCGTGGTCCTTGACCATGCCTTCCAGCAGGGCCTGCAGCCAGAGCTGGCCGCCGCCGAGACCGAGGCTGTGGGTGTAGACGAGGACGTGCTTCGGGTCGGTGATGGCCCGCACCCGCGTCATGGCCTTGGCAGTCTCGGCGGCCAGTTCGTCGGCGAGCTCGGCCTCCTGCGGGTCCGCCTCGGGGTTGCGCAGGACGAAGGTCCGGCTGGGCGAGAGGTATTCGCCCTGCCCCTCGGTCCGGTACCGCACGCGCAGCGACAGCGTCCGTTCCTCGCCGGGGGCGAGGTCAACCGGCACCCTGGCCTCGAACCCGCTGATCGAGGCGTCGTCGAACGCGGGGAACTCCTTGGGCACGTCCTTGCGCGGCAGCCGGGTCCTGGCCCGGACCGTGCCGCCGCCCTCGACCATGACCTCGATCAGACTCGGCGCGCGGCTGTTCAGCATCGCCCACCCGCACACGAAGACGACGTGGCCTGGGGCGACCTTGTCGGCCTTGGGCGACTCCAGCTCGCCGAGCCAGAGGGGATCGGCGCCCGGTTCGGTGCCCACCTCGATCGCGCACTGCGACAGCGCGATCGTGCGGTCCGGCCCGTAGACGACGATCAGGTGCCTGCCGTGCGGCACCAAGGTCCCCGGCCGCGCCCGCCACTGCAGCGCGCCCTCCGGTGCGCCGGGACAGTCGGCGGGGTGCAGGTCGGCCTCGATGGCGCCGATCTCGACGGTCACCTCGTCGAGGCTGGTCACGCCGGTCGTCCAGCCCGCCACCTCGAACATATGGGACACCAGCCGGTCCGGGGCGAGCACACCCGCGGTGTGGACCGTCATCATCGTGTAGATACCTCAGTTCTTCCCCGCAGAGTCCGTCAGCACGGTACTCGGCGGGCCGGGAGGCCGTGGCGAGACAGTCGATTTGTTACCGGTGCCTTGCGGTGCTTTCCCCAGCCGGGGGCGTCCCACTGGTTGTCGCCGTACAGTCGGGGCATGGCGCTCTTCGGACGAGACAAGAGTCGGATGGTCACCCCGGATGGGTCTCTCCCCGGCAGGCCCGAGCCGATAGTCGCGCCGCTGGGCCACGCGGTGCTCGACGGCCACCCTCTGACGCCGCCGTTCCCCGACGGTGTCCGCACGGCCGTGTTCGCGATGGGCTGCTTCTGGGGCGCCGAGCGCACGTTCTGGCGGTTGCCCGGGGTGTATTCGACCGCCGTCGGCTACACGGCCGGGTACACGCCGAACCCGACGTACGAGGAGGTGTGTTCCGGTCGGACCGGGCACACCGAGGCCGTCCTGGTCGCCTACGACCCGGCGGTGGCGGGCTTCGAGGCGCTGCTCAAGGTGTTCTGGGAGGGCCACGACCCGACGCAGGGCATGCGGCAGGGCAACGACCTCGGCACCCAATACCGCTCCGGCGCCTACTACGCCGACGACGCGCAGAAGGCCGCCATCGAGGAGAGCGTGGCGGGCTACCAGCGCGAACTCGACCGCGCGGGGCTTGGGGTGATCACCACGGAGGTCGCGCTCGCTGGGCCGTTCTACTACGCCGAGGACTACCACCAGCAATATTTGGAAAAAGTTCCAAACGGCTACTGCGGTCTGGGCGGTACCGGTGTTTCCTGCCCGGTGGGCTTGGCATTGGACGAATAGCTCCCGCCACGAGGAGCGCAGCAGTGGTCACGTAGAGTGTTCGTGTGAGTTCGGCAGCACTTTCCCAGTGGCGTGTACATAGGGCGTCCAGGCTCGAACGTCTGCTGAATGCGCACGTCGCGGTTGGAGGCTCGGCGGCAGGGCGGCGCTGGGCGACTCAGGAGTTGAACCACGCCATCCTGCTCCGCCTCGCGAGCGAGTTCCAGGGCTTCTGCCGCGACCTCCACGACGAAGCCGTACTAGCACTTGTCGCTGCAGTCGCTCCGAGTAACACCCAAGTCCGGCAGGTACTCTCCGTTCCGTTTCGCGCCGCGCGTCGACTGGATAGAGGCAACGCAGAGCCGGGAGGCCTCGGCAATGACTTCGGCCTGTTGGGGATGACTTTGTGGCCGGACCTGAAGTCGAGGTATCCAGCCAAGGGTGACGAGTGGCGGCGAAGGCTTGAGCTGCTGAACGAAGCTCGCAACGGTGTCGCTCACGACGATGCGAGCAAGATCCTCAAAGTGCACGCTGCGGGTTGGCCCCTGACCCTGTCATCGATCAAGAAGTGGCGAACGACGCTGGACGGATTGGCCGGGGGCATGGACACTGTAACCAGCGAATACCTTCATCAACTACTAGGCGTGAGGCCATGGTGAGAGGAGGAGACATGCACGAGCTTCCGAGTCCAGGCGATCGAGTTCGGGTCCCGTTCGGCGTTCACACGCTCGAAGGCCGAGTGCTGCGCACCTCCGACTTTGGCGTTGGCCCCCTGGTGACGGTCGAGGTCGAGGTCGACGGAGCCGCGGAACCGATCCTGGCGACCTATGATCTCGACGCTGTCGAGGTAGCCGCTGCGGCGTGACTCCGCGTTGGGTTCTATGTGATTGCCCAAACTGCTACCACCAGCTGTTCTTGCACAAGGTCCCCAACGGCTACTGCGGGCTAGGCGGTACGGGCGTGAGCTGCCCTGTGGGACTTGGCACCGAGTCCTGAAGGAGCTGTAGGTCTCACGCAGGGTGACGCTTGTTCGACATTCTGCTGAATAGCGTAGTTGGTATGAACAGTTCGGGTGACCTACTGGATGGCGTCCGGCAGGCGGATCGTGCTGTTGACCGTGTTCCGCAAGACGCGCATGCGGGAGCAGCGAAAGGTGGATCGCGCGCGTCGAGCGCTGCAGCGACGTGTCGTACAGGCCCACACGCTGGAGGATGAGGAACATGTCCGATAAGCGGGACTGGTCGGAGCTTCGTGATCGACGTATGGCCGAGCCCGGAGCGGCTGAAGCCTACGAAGTGACGCGGTTGGCGTTCGAACTTGGCAAGACTGTTCGCGAGTTGCGCGAAGGTCGAGGCTGGACACAGGTGCAGCTTGCCGATGCGGCAAGCATGACCCAACCGGCAATCGCGCGATTCGAAGCAGGCGGGACGATGCCCACACTTCCGGTACTGGAGCGATTGGCCCACGCGTTGGGAGCAGAGTTGGTCGTTCGGTTGGCGCTGCCGTCGTCTGCTGCATGACGTGGTACTTGCACCCAATGGCTGCCGCGGCGTGACGTGCCCGATTGGCCTTGATGCGGCGGCTGCCGACGATTGACCAACTGTATAGATTTCTGTACAGTTTTGCCATGGTCACTTTGAAGGATGCCCGTGAACTCAGCGTCACGGACGCGACGAAGCGCGGTGTCGCGGGTCTCGTCGCCGACGCGGAGGGTGGCACCGACCTTGTGGTGACCCGGCGTCAGCATCCGGTCGCGGCCGTTGTGGGAATTCGTCGGCTCGCTGAACTTGAGGAGGCCGCCGCCGACCTTCGGGACTTGGCGCTGGTTCTCTCGCGTGCGGTGACCGACACCGGGCGGCGCACGTCGCTTGACGAGGTTATCGCCGCCTTCGGTCACACCCGCGAGTCGCTCGCCGCGATCGACGACGAGTAGTAGATGACGGAGGTTGTCTTCACCGACGCGGCCATCGACGACCTGCGTCGCTTGGGGCGCGATGTTGTGCCGAAGGTTCTCAAGAAGGTGTTGATCCTGCTCGATGATCCGGAAGCGGGGCATCCGCTCGGTGGGCAACTGACCGGCTTCCGAAAATTGGTGGTCGGGCGAAACCACTGGCGAGTCGTCTATCGAGTCACGGAATCAGGTTCCGTCGAGATCTGCGAGGTCTGGTGTGTTGGCGCCAGGTCGGATTCCGAGGTGTACGGAGAGGCGTCGTCCAGGGTCGCGGCCGCGGTGGGACGAAACCCTGAGGTGCGGCGACTCGCGGCTGTGATCGAGCGGCTCGGTCGGTTGGCCGGTGATGTTGTCGTTGAAGAAGCGCCGCGCGGTGATCCCGTTCCTGATTGGCTCGCTGAACGACTTATCCATACCGCGGGAATCCAGCCCGAGAAGGTCGCTTCACTCGATCTCGAACAGGCTGTTGATCTTTGGACAGCGTTCACCACCGGACAGCGCTCGTGATCGGCCTGGGTGTTCGGCCGGAGTAGCGTGGGAAATCGCTCCGATTGGTCGTCGCGTGGCGCATGATGGCGCGCATGGGTGAGAGAGCTCGGGCGCGGGTCGCTGATGCGTTGGGGACGTGGGTGGAGCCGGCGCAGGTTCGCGCTGAGGGGCGTGCGCTTCGGGCTGTCGTCGGGCACGGGGCGCATCGGCGGATGGCGCTGGGGGCGGAGCGGCCGTCGATCGTGGAGTTCGTCCGGGCGTCCAATGCCGGGCGGGTGCCTGATCTGGTGCCGTTGCGGGTGGGGCGGATGCTGGCTTCGCCGTTCGCGTTCTTTCGGGGCAGTGCCGGGCTGATGGCGGGGGATCTCGCCGCCGCGCCGTCGACCGGGGTGCACGCGCAGCTGTGCGGTGACGCGCACGCCGCCAACTTCGGGCTCTACGGGACGCCCGATGGGCAGATCGTCATGGACATCAACGACTTCGACGAGACGCTGCCCGGGCCGTGGGAATGGGATCTGAAGCGGCTGGCGACGAGCCTGGTCTTGGCGGGCCGCGAGGGCGCGGTGTCGGCGAAGGGGTGTCGCGACGCCGCCGAGGATGTCGTGCGGTCCTATCGCAAGACCATCGATCACCTGGCTGAGCAGCCGTTCCTCGACTCGTGGACCGCGCTGGGCGACGAGTCCGTGCTGAGCAAGGTGCGGGCCGAGGAACTGTTCGACGACTTCGCCAAGGCGGCCAAGAAGGCGCGGAAGAACACCAGTGCCAGGGTCGCGGCGCGGTGGACGAGCAGGGGCGACGACCAGCGGTGGCGGTTCGTCGTGGACCCGCCGGTGTTGACCGCGGTCGACGACGAGGTGGCCGACGCGGTGGTGGGGGCGCTGCCCGAGTACGTCGACACGCTGCGGGAGTCGCGGCGGAACCTGATCATGCGCTACGGGGTGTCCGATGTGGCCTTCCGCGTGGTCGGGACCGGGAGCGTGGGCCTGCGCAACTACCTGGCGCTGCTGCACGGCAATGGCGACGAGGCGCTGATCCTGCAGGTCAAGGAGGCGCGGCCGTCGGCGCTGGCCGAGCACCTTGGGGTCGGGGCGGCCAAGCACGAGGGCAAGCGGATCGTGCACGGGGCGCGGCTGGTGCAGGCCGAGACCGACATCCTGCTCGGCTGGACGACCGTCCAGGGCCGCGACTACATCGTCCGCCAGTTCCGCAACCGCAAGGGCGAGATCGACGCGACCACGCTCGACCGCGACCACCTCGACGACTACGGCAGGCTCGCGGGGGCGCTGCTGGCCCGCGCGCACACCCGGTCGGTCGACCCGCGGCTGCTCTCCGGGTACTGCGAGGGCGGCGACCTGGACGAGGCGTTCGCCGACTACGCCATCGCCTACGCCGACCAGACCGCGGCCGACCACGCCGAGTTGGTGGCCGCGGTCGAGGCCGGGCTGCTGCCCGCGCTGATCGAGCAGCCTGTTGGCTGACCGCCGCAAGCGGCTCGGCGCGCACTACACCCCGGTCGCGCTGGCCGGGTTCGTCGCCGAGCGGGTGGTCGAGCTGCTCGGTGACGCGCCGCCGCGGGTGCTCGACCCGGCGTGTGGGGACGGGGAACTGCTGGCGGCGGTGGCCAAGCTGCGGCCGGACGCCGAACTCGTGGGCTACGACCTCGACCCGGACGCGGTGGTGGCGGCCCGGGCGCGGCTGCCGGAGGCGGTCATCGAGCGGCGCGACTTCACCGACGACGCGCCGACCGGCGGCCGGTTCGACGCGGTGATCACCAACCCGCCGTATGTGCGGACCCAGGTGCTCGGCTCGGCCGCGGCCCCGCTCGCGGCGCGGTTCGGGCTCAGTGGGCGGATCGACCTGACCCACCCGTTCGTGGCCATGGTGCCGCGGCTGCTGGTCGACGGCGGCGTGCTCGGCCTGATCTGCTCCAACCGTTTCCTTACGACCAAGGCGGGCGCCAACGTCAGGGAGCGGCTCGCCGCGGACTTCGCCGTGCGCGAGGTGTTCGATCTTGGTGACACGAAGCTGTTCGAGGCCGCCGTCCTGCCCGCGGTCGTGGTTGCGGTCAAGGGAGCCGAGACCGGCGCCGCGCGGTTCGCCAGCGCTTACGAGTTCGAGGTCCCCGCCGAGGAGGGGGATCTGTTCGCCGCGCTCATGGGGCAGACGGGGACCGCGATCAGCTTCGGCGGGCGCTCGTTCCGGGTCGACGTCGGGACGCTGGTCGGCGGCCAGACCTGGCGGCTGAGCACCCCGGACCGCGAGCGCAGGCTCAACCGGATCGCCGAGCGGACCTGGCGCACGCTGGGCGAGCTCGCCAGGGTCCGGGTCGGCATCAAGACCACCGCCGACCCGGTGTTCATCCGGGCCGACTGGGCCGACGTCGAGCCCGACTTGCTGCGCCCGCTGCTCACCCACGAGGACATCAGCGCGTGGGCGCCGCCGCGCGCGCCGCGCCTGCGCGTGCTCTATCCCTACCTGGACCGGCCGACCCGCCAGGTGGTCCGGCTCGACGACTACCCGCGTGCCGCGGCCTACCTGAGCGGACACCGCGACCGCCTCGCGGCCAGGCGCTACCTGGTCGAGGCTGGCCGGGAGTGGTTCGAGATCTGGGTGCCGCAGCGGCCCGCGGCGTGGCGGGCGCCGAAGATCGTCTTCCCGGACATCAGCCCAGAACCCCGCTTCACCATCGACCGGGGCGGGTCGGTGGTCAACGGCGACTGCTACTGGATCAGCGTCCCCGAACTGGGCGAAGACCTCGCCCACCTGGTCCTCGGTGTGGCGAACTCGCCCTTCGGCGCCCGGTTCTACGACGAGGTCTGCGGCAACCGGCTCTACGCGGGCAGGCGGCGCTGGATCACTCAGTACGTCGCCCGGCTGCCCCTGCCCGATCCGTCGACCGCGGCATCCCGGCTGGTCATCGACCTCGCGCGGCGACTCACCCAGGTCCAGGACCCGACTCTGCTGGCCGAACTGGCGGCGGCCGTCCCCGCCGCGTTCGGCGAAGTCGAGTAGATATACGCATGTCCCTGGAATTGGCCTGGCGCACAGTGATGCCATGACATCCGACGGCAAGACCCCGAGCCCTCAGACCACGTCCGCGTTCTACGCCCAGGCCGCGATCTCGTTCGCGATCGCCTTAGTAGCCCTTACCGTGGGCATCGTCGTTCTCCCCGTCGACCCGTGGGTGCGGGCCTTCCTGTCTATCGGCGCGCTCTACACCGTGACCTCGGCGTTCACCCTCGCCAAGGTCATCCGGGACCGCCAGGAGCTGACCAATGTCGCCAGCCGGATCGACCGCGCGCGCATGGAGAAGCTGCTCGTCGAGCACGACCCGTTCCGGCCGGGCGCCCTGTGAGTACGGCAAGAGACCCGCATCCAGAGTGGATGCGGGCCTCTTGGGAGAGCGGACGACGAGATTCGAACTCGCGACCCTCACCTTGGCAAGGTGATGCGCTACCAGCTGCGCTACGTCCGCGTGGTGCGGCGCCAACTATAACGGATCTGTCAGGGTCTGTTCACCGGGCCCCGCTTGCTGCGTTCCACCGTGCGGAGAGTGAGCATTCAGCGGCTTTCGTTCACCCATTCGGCCGTCGCCAATGGTCGGGTCTCCATTAACGTTATTCACGTTTATCCACCGTAGCGGGATGGCGTGTGGCATCTTGGACGTCATTGTCACGGCGGCCAGGAGGAGGTACCAGGCCGGATGACCGATGCCCTGGACATCGACACGTCGCCGGACAACGCCGCCGCCGAGGACCTCGCGCTCCTGCTCAAACTCCGTAACGGTGAGGATGCCGCCTTCGGGGAACTTTTCTCCCGCCACAGCGACGCTGTGCGCAGACTGGCCCTCGGGCTGGCCGCCGACCGCGCCGAGGCCGACGACCTGACCGCCGAGGCGTTCTTCCGGGTCCTGCAGGCCATCCGCCGTGGGGCGGGGCCGGTCGACAACGTGCGGGGCTACCTGCTGATCGTCGCGCGCCGAGTGGCGTGGGAGTGGAACGGGCGCAGGCGCGATGTGCCGGTGTCCGACGAGGAGCTCAACCACCGGGTCGGCGCCGATCCCGACCGCAGCGGCCAGTCGACCGAGCGCAACCTGATCACCCGCGCGTTCACCAGCCTGCCCGAGCGCTGGCGCAGCGTGCTGTGGGAGGTCGAGGTCGAGGGCGCGCGTCCGGCCGTCGTCGCCGGGAACTTCGGGCTCAGCCCGAACGCCACCGCCGCGCTCGCCCGCCGGGCCCGGCAGGGTCTGCGTGCGGCCTACCTGCAGGCCCACCTGTCCATCGACCGCGGGTCGACCGGCTGCCGGTCGGTGCTGGAGAAGCTCGGCGCCTACACCGCGGGCACGATCAAGGGTGTGGAGCGGCGCAAGGTGCGCGTCCACATCGCCACCTGCGCCTCCTGCTCGGCGATGGTCGACGAACTCCAGGATGTCTGCTCCGGCCTGCGCGCGCACGCGGCGTTCCTCGCCGCCCCGGTCGCCGGGGTCGTGCTGTGGCAGCACATGGGCGTCGTCACGGCCACCGGCATCAAGGGTGTGCTCGCCAACGTCAAGATCCAGGCCGCGCTCGCGGCCACGTCGGCCGCCGCCGTCGGCGCGTTCGGCTACGCGATGGTGGCCATGGGCGGCTCGGCGACCACGGCCGCCTACGACGACTTCGACGCCAAGGTGCCCGAGGTCGTCATCACCGACGTCACCCGCAACACGCCGACGCCGACCGGGCGCGCGGCGGACCCGACCGCGAAGGCGCCCGACACGACGGCCAAGAAGAAGCCCGCCGAGCAGGTGCGCCCGCAGGGTCCGGCCACCCGCAGCGGCACCGTCGCGAACGCGGGCCTGGCGCCAGGGCGGGTGGCCGACCGGTCCGGGGCCCAGGCCACCGCGGCGCAGAGCGACGGCGTTGGCGCGTTCGCCGCGCCGCGCGTGCTGCCCGCCGAGTACGACGAGTCGCAGCCGGTGGTCTTCGAGAAGACCTCCTACGAGCGCAAATGGGCCATCTACGACCAGTACGACGTCGTCGAGGAGACCACCACCACGACCAGGGTCAACGCCGCCGACCAGACCACGGTGATCACGGAGACCACGCAGTACACCGTCTTCCACACGACGACGCCCGCGGGCGACTACAGGATCATGCTGTCGCCCACGCCGACCGCCGAGCCGTCGGAGAGTCCCGCGGCGACCATGCCCGCCGAGACCAAGCCGGTCGCGCCGACCGAGGAGCCCGCGCAGACCAAGCCCGCGCCGGCGCCAACGGAGTCCAAGCCCGCCGCGTCCCCGACGACGGTTGTTCCCAGCTGATCAGTTGATCATCCCTGGCGTGGGTGGAACACTCGGTGGAGTGAAGCTTGTGGGATCGATTCACCCGTAGGGTCCAGCGGCGAGGCGGTAACGTACCTCTCGGTGTAGTGACTGAATGCGGTGACCGGTTACCAACGCCGAAGGGCAGGAGATGACGCGTCAGGTTCGCGACGTGAACGGCAGGCTGTGGACCGTGCACGGCACCTTGGAGTGGCGCACCCCGGCCACTGAGGACGACTTCGAGCACGACGTGGCCGCGGGATACGTGCCCGGCATCGTGATGATCGTCCTGATCGTGACGCTCGGCATCGTGTTGATCTCGTGGATGCCCGGTGGGGTGGTCGTGCCCGCCTGGCTCGTGTTGTTGCTGGTGCTGGCGGTGTTGTTCTTCCCGGCTCGGTGGGCGTTGCGTCGGCCGTGGAAGCTCGTCGCCGAGACCGGTGACGACGGCGACGGCGAGCCGGTGGAGAAGTGGATCGGGACGGTCCGCGGGTACTTCACGGCGCGCGGTGAGATCGCCAAGATCGCCAAGTCGATCACGCAGGACACCCAGCCCAGCTATGAGGGTGTGTTGAAGCCGCTGTCTTAGGCATGACAGGGACGCTCCAAGCGGGAAGACTGGCGTCGTGCCGGAACTTCCCGAGGTCGAGGCGCTCGCCCATCACCTGCGCGAGCACGCTGTCGGCCGCACCGTCGCCCGCGTCGACGTCGCGTCCTTGAGCGTGCTCAAGACCGCCAGTCCGCCGTGGACGGCATTGCATGGTCGGGCGGTCACCGGGGCTGCCCGTTATGGCAAGTACCTGGACCTACAGGTCGACGGTCTGCACTTGGTGACCCACCTGGCTCGGGCAGGCTGGCTGCGGTGGGCGGACACGATGTCCGCCGCGCCGCCCAAGCCGACCGGCAAGGGGCCGCTGGCCTTGCGGGTGCACCTCGGGCCGCCGGGGCAGGGGCCGGGTTTCGACCTGACCGAGGCGGGCACCAAGAAGGGCCTTGCCGTGTGGATCGTCGATGATCCGCGGTCGATCGAGCAGATCGCCACCCTCGGGCCGGACGCCCTAGGGCTGACCAGGGATGAGTTCGGCGCTCTCCTCGGTGATCGCGGTGAGCGTCTCAAGACCGTGTTGACCAGTCAGCGGGTGATCGCGGGGATCGGCAACGCCTATTCCGACGAGATCATGCACGTGGCGAAGCTGTCGCCCTACGCGACTCCCGCTCGGCTTTCGCCCGACGCCGTCGATGATCTCTATTCGGCTATGCGCACCGTGCTGACCGACGCCGTCGACCGGTCCGTTGGGCAGGCCGCGGCTCGGCTCAAGGGGGAGAAGCGGTCGGGGTTGCGGGTGCACGCGCGGACCGGCCTGCCCTGCCCGGTCTGTGGGGACACGGTGCGTGAGGTGTCGTTCGCCGACAAGTCCTTTCAGTACTGCCCGACCTGCCAGACGGGTGGCAAGCCGCTCGCGGACCGAAGGCTGTCGAGGCTGCTCAAGTAGCCTTGCCACACCGTCGGCGGAAAGGGAGCATTGCCCGGTGGCCCAGTTGCTGACCGAACGCGCGTTCGTCGGCGTTCTCGCGACTCTGCTGGTGCTCGGGTTGTTCGTCGTGCTGTGCAGGCCCCGCAAGTCCGGATCGGTGCACGACGCCGTGCTCGACGCCGTTCAGCGCTTGTCGAAGGCGGCTCCCGAACTGCGCAACGGGCTCACCGAGCACGCCGCCGACGAGGCGACGACGAATCTGCGGCAGATGCTCAAGTGCGTGGCCATCGGCATCTCCGACGCCGAGGGCAGGCTGCTGTCGTGGGACGGTGACGCCAACGACCACTACGTCGACCTGGCCGAGTCGATCGTGGAGTCGGTGCAGCGCAGCCAGCGCGCCCACGTCCAGCACGAGAACCTCCAGTGCCGCCACCGCGGCAGCTGTCCCATGCGCACGGCGGTGATCGTGCCGCTGATCATCGATGGGCAGGTCGAGGGCGCGCTGATCGTGGTCGGCGGGGTCGACAGCAAACGCCTGATCCGCGCCGCCGACGAGGTGGCGACGTTCCTCTGCATCCAGTTGGAGCTGGCCAAGCTCGACGAGTCGAAGCAGCAGCTGGTGCGGGCGGAGATCCGGGCGCTGCGGGCGCAGATCTCGCCGCACTTCATCTACAACACGCTGAACACGATCTCCTCGCTGATCCGGACCGACCCGGAACAGGCCCGCGAGCTGCTGCAGGACTTCGCCGACTTCACCCGCTACTCGTTCCGGGCGTCGGGGCTGTTCGCGTCGCTGGCCGACGAGCTGAGCAACATCGACCGCTACCTGACCATCGAGTGCGCCCGCTACAAGGAGCGGCTCAACGTGCGCCTGCGGATCGCACCGGAGGTGCAGTCGGTGGTGGTGCCGTTCCTCGTCCTGCAGCCGCTGGTGGAGAACGCGGTGCGGCACGGGATCGCCAAGAAGCCCGGCGGCGGCACGGTCAGCGTGTTCGCCCACGACAACGGGTCCGAGGCGCTGATCATCATCGAGGACGACGGGGTCGGGATGGACGCCGACCGGCTCTTCGAGGACCTGCGCGACGCGCACAAGACCGGCTCGCACGTCGGGGTCGGCAACATCAACCAGCGGATGCGGCAGGTCTTCGGCGACGAGTACGCGCTGATGGTCGAGACCGCCCCCGGCGCGGGCATGAAGATCACGCTGCGGGTGCCGAAGTTCTTCCCCGGGGTCCGGCCGGACCTGCCGGACTTCAGCGACGACGAGGACGAGGAGTACGGCCCGCCCCGGGTGCCGCTGCCCGTCACCCCCGCCGGTCCTTCCGTCGTATCTTGAACCCATGAGCGTGACCGAGCGGCTTGCCGCCAAACTCCCGCGTATCGGCGACCGAGCGGATCGCGGCCCGGTGGTGGCCGTGGTCAAGCTGCACGGGGTGATCACGCCGACACCCACGCCGCTGGCCCGCGGCACGATCAACGTCGGCACCGTCGAATCGGCCCTGACCAGGGCCTTCGGCCACGACCGGCTGCGCGCGGTGGCGCTGGCGATCAACTCCCCCGGCGGGGCGCCGACTCAGTCGGCGCTGGTGGCCGAGCGGGTGCGCGAGCTGGCGGCGGAGAAGAAGGTCCCGGTGCTCGCCTTCTGCGAGGACGTGGCCGCGTCGGGCGGCTACTGGCTGGCCTGCGCCGCCGACGAGATCTACGCCCACAAGTCGTCGCTGGTGGGGTCGATCGGGGTGGTGACCGCCGGGTTCGGGCTGGCCGGGCTGCTGGAGCGCTTCGGCGTCGAGCGGCGCGTGCACACCGCGGGCACCCGCAAGGTCCGGCTCGACCCGTTCCAGCCGGAGAACCCCGAGGACGTGGCCTGGCTCAAGGGCCTGCAGGGGCAGCTGCACGACCAGTTCGTCGACTGGGTCCGCGAGCGGCGCGACGGCAAGCTGGTGGGCTCCGCGGAGGACCTGTTCTCCGGCGAGGTGTGGACCGGGGCCAAGGCGCTGGAACTGGGGCTCATCGACGGCGTGGGCACGCTGCGGTCGGTGGTGGCCGACCGGTTCCCGGACGCGGAGATCACGATCGCCGAGCCGAAACGGCCGCTGCTCGCCCGGCTGGGCGTCGCCTCGGCGGCGATGTCCACCCAGGATCGGGTACTCGCGGCGATGGAAGCGGTGGAGAACCGGGCCGTCTGGTCACGCTTTGGGCTGTAGATCGGCGATTGTCCTGACACTGAGTCACCAACAGTCACCCGGTGGGCTGGTCCTGGATTGACCTCGCGCTGACCATGGACACACCCCCGCGACGATGGGCAAGATGCTGCTCACAGTGAGTACCTCGAACAACACCCCTGGCCTCGTCGTCCTGGCCGTCGACGACGAGCACGAAGGTATGGCCATGCTGGAGGAGCGCCTCCAGGGCAACCGGCACGTGCGCCGCATCCTCAAGGCGTTCGACGCCACCGAGGCCCTGCAGGTGCTCGCCGGGGACGACCCGGAGCTGGCCGTGCGCAAGGACGCCGGGATGCCCGTGGTCGACGCCGTATTCGCCGACCTGGACATGCCCGGCCTCACCGGCATGGAGCTGGCCAAGCTCCTGGCGGGTTTCAAACCCGCCCCCGTGCTGGTCTTCGTCACCGCCCACAGCCACGAGGCGGTCGCCGCCTTCGAGCTGGGCGCGGTCGACTACCTCCTCAAACCCGCCCAGCAGCCGCGCATGGACAAGGCGATGGAACGGGTCCTCGCCAAGATCCACCTCAACGGCGCGGGCTCGCCAAGCGCGGTGCCCGAGTCCCGTGACGACGAGGTGATCCCGGTCGAGCTGGCGGGTACCACCAAGCTCGTCTCCCGCGCGGCCGTGCGCTGGGTCGAGGCCCAGGGCGACTATGCCCGCCTCTACACCTCCGACGGCTCCCACCTGGTGCGCATCCCGCTGGCGCAGTTGGAGGAGCGCTGGGAGAAGGCGGGCTTCGTGCGCATCCACCGGTCCTACCTGGTCCCGCTGTCACTGATCACCGAGCTGCGCATGGGCGGGTCGGGCTACTCGGTGGTGATCGGGCACGAGGAGAAGATCCTGCCGGTCAGCCGCAGGCACACCCGCGAACTCAAGGACCGACTCGTCCGCGGCGCCGGACCGTGAGCAAGCACGAGGCGACCGGCTCCGGCGGCGGCGCGGCCCCGACGCCGCGGCCCCGACGCAAGCGGGTCGTGCTCGCCGACGCGCGCGCGCCGGTCACCGTCCTGCGCACGGCGATCGAGCTCGAGGAGCAGACGAGCTGGGCCGAGGAGGTCGTGCGCGGCTTCATCCGCACCCAATTCCGCACCGCCGCCGCGCTGGCCGCGCTGGTGCTGCTGATCTTCGGCGCGCTGCCGCTGCTGTTCTTCCTGCTGCCCGACATGGCGCGGGTGACGCTGGCCGGGGTGGCGCTGCCGTGGGTGCTGCTGGGGATCCTGCCCTTCCCTCTGCTGTTCGGTATCGGGTATTGGTACAACGTGCTCGCGGAGCGACACGAGCGGGACTTCGTCGACATGGTCGAGAAGTAGCCGTTCCCATCACCTCAGAGACCGGTCGACTTTGGAACTGAACCCGTGGGCGGCGGCAGCGATCCTGCTGGTCGGCTTCGCCACGTTCTCCCTCGGGTATCGCAGTTCCCGGCAGGCCAACACCACGTCGGACTTCCTGGTCGCGCGCCGAACCGTGCGGTCGGGACGCAACGCGGCGGCGATCTCGGGTGAGTACCTGTCGGCGGCGTCGTTCCTCGGTGTCGCGGGCCTGGTCCTCAAGGACGGGGCCGACGCGCTCTGGTACCCGATCGGCTTCACCGCGGGCTACCTGCTGCTGATGATCTTCGTGGCGGCGCCGCTGCGTCGCTCGGGGGCCTACACGCTGCCGGACTTCTGCGAGGCCCGGCTCGGGTCGGCCGGGATGCGCAAGCTCGCGGCCGTGTTCGTGGTGTTCATCGGCGTGCTCTACCTGGTGCCGCAGCTGCAGGGCGCGGGACTGACGATCCGGCAGATCCTGCCCGCCGCGCCGGTCTGGGCAGGCTCGCTGCTGGTCACGCTGCTGGTGTTCGTCAACGTCTTTGGCGGCGGGATGCGGGCGATCACGATCGTGCAGGCGTTCCAGTACTGGCTCAAGCTGTTCGCCATCGCCGCGCCGACGTTCGTCATGGTCGCGTTGTTCATCGGCGACGGCGGGGCGCGCGGGGACGTCACCGGCCTGGCCGACGCGCTGCCGCCGCGGTTCACCTCCGACGCGGTGATCACCGTGGAGACGCCGGTCTTGCTCACCGTCGACGAGCCCGTGTCGCTCACGACGCAGGGCCGGGTCGACGGCGGGCCGGGCGGCAGCGTCTACTGGGGCGCCGGGCCGCACACCGTCGAGGCGGGCACGACCCTGTACTTCACCGAGGGGTCGGCCGTCCCGGTGGTCAGCGGGGCGCCGACGGACAACGCGAGCTGGCTGCGCCCGGTGACCGGCACCGGCGACCTGTTCACCACGTACTCGCTGATCGTTGCCTTGTTCCTGGGCACGATGGGCCTGCCGCACGTGCTGGTCCGCTTCTATACGAATCCAGACGGCCGCGCCGCGCGCCGCACCACGCTGCACGTGCTGTCACTACTCGGTTTGTTCTATCTGTTCCCGATACTCCTGGGCGCGCTGTCGCGGCTGTATGTGCCGGAGCTGCTGGTCACCGGCAAGACCGACGCCGCGGTGCTCGTGCTGCCGATGAAGGTCGCGCCCGGGCTGCTCGGCGAGATCCTGGGCGCGGTGACCGCCGCGGGCGCGTTCGCCGCGTTCCTGTCGACGTCGTCGGGGCTGGTGGTGAGCGTCGCCGGGGTGCTGTCGACGGATGTGTTCATCGGGCGGGTGCGCGATTTCCGGTTCGCCACGTTCCTGGCGGGCGTGGCGCCGTTCGTGATCGCGGTGCTGCTGCGGCCGTCGGACATCTCGCTGACCGTGGGCATGTCGTTCGCGCTGGCGGCGTCCACGTTCTGTCCGGTGCTGCTGCTGGGCATCTGGTGGCGCAAGATCACCTGGGTGGGCGCGGCGTCCGGCATGGTCCTCGGCGGCGGGCTGGTGATCATCGCACTGGTGACGAACATCGTCAGCGGCTATACCGGCGGCTGGGCGCCGTCGTTCTTCCAGCAGCCCGCGCTGGTCACCGTGCCCGCGGCGTTCCTGGCGGTGCTGATCATGAGCAAGGCGACGCAGAGCCGGATCCCGGCCGACGCGAACCGCATCCGGATGCGCATGCACGCCCCCGACCGGCTCGGCTTCATCCGCGACCGGGACATCGCCCGGTTCGGCGCGGCCGATGACAAGGCCCGACTGGCCAACGGACGTCATCGACGTTGAGTGAGACAACCACTCGAATGGGTGGTTAGAGAGTCACCCACCTAGGTAATAGGTTTGGGGAGTCCGCACTCAAACACACCTCCGCGTGGGAGTGTGTGCCCCGCTACGGAGTCGATCACGTACGGAGAGTCGCATGACCGCCAGTTCCGAGGACACCGACTGGGTTCAGGTCCAGGAGAGCGCCGACTTCGTCGAGCTCAAGCGCAGACTCCGGCGGTTCGTCTTCCCGATGACCCTGGCCTTCCTTGGCTGGTACCTGCTCTATGTCGTCCTCGCCGACTACGCGCACGGGTTCATGTCGACCAAGGTCTGGGGCAACATCAACGTGGGCCTGGTGCTCGGCCTGCTGCAGTTCGCCTCGACGTTCCTGATCACCTTCCTCTACGTCCGCCACGCGGGCCGGGAGCTGGACCCGTTGGCCACCGAGATCCGCGAGCGCCTGGAAGGTGACCGGCGATGAACTCCAACCCGCTGCTCAACCTGGCGATCTTCGGCGCGTTCGTGCTGGTCACCCTGGTGGTCGTGTTCCGCGCCAGCCGGACCACGCGCACCGCGTCGGACTACTACGCCGCGGGCCGCGCGTTCACCGGCCCGCAGAACGGCATCGCGATCTCGGGGGACTACCTGTCGGCGGCGTCGTTCCTGGGCATCGCGGGCGCCATCGCGCTCTACGGCTACGACGGCTTCCTCTACTCCATCGGCTTCCTGGTCGCCTGGCTGGTCGCGCTGCTGCTGGTGGCCGAGCTGCTGCGCAACACCGGCAAGTACACGATGGGCGACGTCCTGAGCTACCGGATGCGCCAGCGCCCGGTCCGCGCGGCGGCGGCCACCTCGACCCTGGCGGTCAGCTTCTTCTACCTGCTCGCGCAGATGGCGGGCGCGGGCGGGCTGGTCGCCCTGCTGCTGGGCATCACCGGCAAGGTCGGGCAGGCGCTGGTCATCGCCGTGGTCGGCGCGCTGATGATCCTGTACGTGCTGATCGGCGGGATGAAGGGGACCACCTGGGTCCAGATCATCAAAGCGGTGCTGTTGATCTCCGGCGCCGCGGTGATGACGGTGTGGGTGCTGGCCAAGTACGGCCTCAACCTGTCGACCCTGCTGGGCGCGGCGGTCGACAACAGCCCCAAGGCGGGCGAGAAGGTGCTCGGCCCCGGCCTGCAGTACGGCGCGACCGGGATCAGCAGGCTCGACTTCCTCTCGCTGGCGATCGCTCTCGTGCTGGGCACCGCCGGTCTGCCGCACATCCTGATGCGCTTCTACACGGTGCCCTCGGCCAAAGAGGCCCGCCGCTCGGTGGTTTGGGCGATCGTCCTGATCGGCGTGTTCTACCTGTTCACCCTGGTCCTGGGCTACGGCGCCGCCGCCCTGGTCGGCCCGGACAAGATCAGCGCCGCGCCGGGCAAGGTCAACTCCGCGGCCCCGCTGCTGGCCGAGGCGCTGGGCGGACCCATCCTGCTGGGCTTCATCGCCGCGGTCGCCTTCGCCACCATCCTCGCCGTGGTCGCGGGCCTGACGATCACCGCGTCGGCCTCCTTCGCCCACGACATCTACGCCAACGTGATCAAACGCGGCGAGGCCGACGACAAGGACCAGGAGGTCCGCGTCGCCCGGATCACCGCGGTGGTGATCGGCGCGGTGGCCATCGTCGGCGGCATCGTCGCCAACGGGCAGAACATCGCCTTCCTCGTGGCACTGGCGTTCGCGGTGGCCGCGTCGGCGAACCTGCCGACCATCCTCTACTCGCTGTTCTGGCGCCGCTTCAACACCGCGGGCGCCCTGTGGAGCATCTACGGCGGCCTCGGCGTGTGCGTGACGCTGATCGTCTTCTCGCCCGCGGTGTCGGGCAGGCCGACGTCGATGTTCCCGGCCGCCGACTTCGACTGGTTCCCGCTGGCCAACCCCGGTCTGGTGTCGATCCCGGTGTCGTTCCTGCTCGGCTGGCTGGGCACCGTCGTGTCCGGGGACCGCGACGACGCCAAGTTCGCCCAGATGGAGGTCCGGGCCCTGACCGGTGTCGACGCGGAGAAGGCGACCAGCCACTGACCCGTGCTTCACGGCAGGCGTGGCAGCATCGTGGGTGTGATGCCGAACCAGGTTCCGAGCGTGTCCGTGGCCGAGCTGCCGACCGACGTGACACTGCTCGATGTACGTGAACAAGACGAGTGGGACGCGGGCCACGCGCCGACCGCCGTGCACATCCCGATGGGTGAGCTGGCCGGTCGGCTCGGCGAGCTGCCCGAGTCCGACGCGGTGTACGTGATCTGCCGGTCCGGTGCCCGGTCCGCGCGGGTCACCCAGTACCTCAACGCCAATGGCTGGGACGCCACCAACGTCGACGGCGGCATGCGGTCGTGGGCGGACAGCGGCAGGCCGATGGCGTCGGCCGCGGGCCAGGAGCCCGAGGTCATCTGATGCACTACCCGCCGCCGCGGCCGGTGCCGATGGACTGGGTGGCGACCCCGCCGCCCGGCCCGCCCGCGCCCGCGTCGCCGCGGCGGTTCGGGCCCTACACCGGGCCACCGTCCTACCGGTCGACGCCGCGGTGGGGGTTCCCCGCGCTGGCGTGGCGGTGGCCGACGGCGGTGCCGACGAATGAGCGCACGGCGTCGGTGACTCAGCGGCTGCGCGAGCGCGGCAAGCTCGCCATCGGCGCTCTGGTCGGCGTCGCGACCTTCTCCGTGCTGACGGCGGTGGCCGAGATCTGGCGGTACACGCTGCTGGTGAAAGCCAGGACCAGCGCCCTCCCGCGCGGGACGGTCGCCCTGTCGGACAGCCTGGTGATCACGGGCGCGGTCGTCTCGATCGCGTTCGGGGTCGCCGCCGTGGCCGCGCTGCTGTGGTGGCTGGTCCCGGCGCGGCGGGCCGCGCAGGACGGCGCCGGGTACGCCTCGGCCCGGCCGATGTGGCAGGTGCTGGTCGGCGTCGTGGTCCCCGGGCTGAACCTGGTGGTGCCGGGCGCGGTGGTCGCCGAACTGGAACACGCGGCGATGCGCAAACCCGGCGACGAGCGGCCCTCGCCAAGCGGGCTGGTCCGCTGGTGGTGGATCGCGCTGGCGGCGGGCGGGGTGATGTTCGCGGTGAGCGTGCTGTGGCGGCTGCGCGACAGTGTGCAGGCCAAGGCCGACGGGGTGCTGCTCAGCGCCGCGACCGACCTCGTGGCCGCCGTCGTCGCGGTGCTGACGCTGCTGGTCGTCCTGCGGATCTCGGCGCTGCTGGCCCCGGTCGACCCGGACTCGGTCCGGCTGATGCGGGTGATCCGGGTCGATGGCGCGCCCGCGCCCGAACTGCGAACCCACCGAACCCCAGGCGCGTCCCGCTAGCCGACGGGCAGCGCGCGCAGTCCCCTGATGACGAACTCAGGTCGGCGCGGCGCGGTGTCGGCGAGGCGCAGCTCCGGCAGCCTGCGGATCAGCGCGGCGAGCGTGGCGCCGATCTCGACGCGGGCCAGCGGGGCGCCGACGCAGTAGTGGATCCCGGCGCCGAAACCGAGGTGCGGGTTCGGCGTCCGAGCGATGTCGAAGCGGTCGGGCTCGTCGAACACCAACGGGTCGCGGGCCGCCGCGCCGAGCAGGGCGGCGATCTTCCGGCCGGGCTCGACCATGTATCCCGCGATCTCCACGCGCTCGGTGGCGGTGCGCTCGAACAGCTGCAGCGGCGCGTCGAAGCGGATCAGCTCCTCCACGGCGGACGGGAGCAGGCCGGGGTCGGCGACCAGGCGGTCCCACTGGTCGCGGTGGGTCAGCAGGGCCAGCACCCCGTTGCCGATCACGTTCACCGTGGCCTCGTGGCCCGCCATCAGCAGCAGGACAGCGGTGGCGACCAGTTCGTCCTCGCTGAGTCGGTCACCGCCGTCGCGGACCGCCGCCAGGTCGCTGACCAGGCTGTCCGGCAGCGGGTCGCCCGCCAGCGCGCGCACGTAGTCGGCGAACTCCTGGGCCGCGGTCTCCGCCGCGCGCCGCTGGTCGTCGGGCAGGCCGTACTCGTACATCTTCACGATCGCGTTCGACCACGGCGCCAGCAGCGTGCGGTCGGCCTGCGGGACGCCGAGCAACTCGCCGATGACCTCCACCGGCAGCGGCGCGGCGACGCACGCCAGCAGGTCGGCCGATCCGGCCGCGGTGATCCGCTCGGCCAGCTCGGCGACCATCCGGTCGGCCAGCCGCTCCACCCACGGCCGCAGCCGCTCGGTGTGGCCGCGGGCGAACGCAGCGGCGATCAGCCTGCGCAGCCGGGTGTGGGTGGGCGGTTCGTTCTCCAAAAGGGAGTTGCGATGCAGCAGGTTGAACGCGCCGAACACGTCGGCGGGCGCCGCGTCCGTCCACAGGCGACCGAGGCCGCGGTGGCGCAGGACCGCCGAACAGGCCGCGTGCGACACCGCGACGGCCAGCCCGAGCCGGTCGTGCCAGTGCACCTCGCCCTCGGAGCGCAGCGCGGCGAAGGCCGGATACGGGTCGGCGATGAAGGCGGGGTCGCTCGGGTCGAACGTCATCCCGCCACGGTGGCATGATCCCGCCTGTGCAGCTAGAGCTAGTGGCCCACCGAGGCAGTTCGGCGCTGCGGGCCGAACACACCAGAGCGGCATACGAACTCGCCATCGACCAAGGGGCCGATGCGCTGGAGTGCGATGTCCGACTGACCCGCGACGGCGAGCTGGTGTGCGTGCACGACCGCACGGTCGACCGCACCAGCGACGGCACCGGGCGGGTCAGCGACCTCACCACGGCCCAACTGTCCGAATTGGACTTCGGCGGCGAGCGCGGCGTGCTGACCATGCGCGCGCTGCTGGGAATGGCCGTCGACCGCGGCGCGGGCCTGTTCATCGAGACCAAGCACCCGGTGCGCACGGGCGGCAAGGTCGAGGTCGCGCTGATCGACCTGCTCGCCGAGTTCGGACTGAACCGCCCGCGGACCAAGGCCGAGTCGCCGGTCGTGGTCATGTCGTTCTCCGCGATGGCCGTGCGGCGGGTGCGCGCGCTGGCGCCGGGCCTGCCAACGGTGTTCCTGCTCAACCGGATGCTGCCGTGGCTGCGCGGCGGGGTGCTGCCGTCGTGGGCCGACCACACCGGCCCCGGCCTGTCGGTGCTGCGGGCCGACCCGGACTACGTCGCGCGGGCCGCCGACCGCGGGCACGACACCTACTGCTGGACCGTCGACGACCCGGCCGACATCCGCTTCTGCGCGGACCTCGGGGTGCGGTGGCTGGCGACCAACGACCCGGCGGCCACCCGCACCGTCCTCGACGCCATTGGGTAGCGTCGTGGGCATCATTTGTCCGTACGGCGAGGAGTTTCGACGATGTCCAAGCGATCAGCGGTGAAGCCCCGCAAGGTCAAGCCGGAGGACACGTCGGGCATCAACCCGCGCCAGCCCTGTCCGTGCGGCTCAGGCAAGCGCTACAAGGCCTGCCACGGCTCGGCGGGCGGCGTGGTCGACGTGCCGGTCGGCCGTCCGTTCGAGGGCATCGCGGGCGAGACCGAGCTGATCGCGCTGCGCGAGTTCGTCCCGTCCGGCACGGCCAAGCTGCCGCTGTCGGTCGAGGGCCGCGAGGTCGTGCTGGCCACCGTGCTGCCGATGGCCGCCGCCGCCCTGGTCCGCGCCGACGACGTCGCGTTCGTTGGCCTGCAGGTCCAGACCCGCTCCAACGACATCAGCCGCGACCTGGCCCGCGCCCTGCGCTGGGTCCTCGACGCCCAGCCGGGTGACGTGCTGCCGGTGGTCGGCCCGGAGACCGAGGTCCCCGAGAAGCCCGAGCGGCTGCAGGACCTGCTCGACCCGGCCGTGGCGATCGAGCCGGAGGTCCACTCCGACTTCACGTGGTGGATGCCGGAGGGCACGGAGCCCTCTGGCGAGGTCGCCCTGTCCCTGGAGCGCGCCAACAGCGCCATCCTGCCCACCGAGCGCATCGGCCCGTCGGCCTACTGGGTCGACGCGGGCGAGAAGGCCCACCTGCGCTGGGTCCGCCCGGAGCCGGAAGAGCAGCTGCTGGCGGCGTTGGCCCGGTTGTCGGCCCGCGGTGAGCTGACCCTGGGCGAAGGCACCCGCTTCGCCGGTTCCTTCCGCGCCCACGGCCTGCTGGTCCCGGTCTGGGACCTCGACCGCGAACTCCACGCCCGCGAGTGGACCGAGGGCGCGACCGCCCTGGGCGAGCGCCTGGAGGCCGTGCTGGCGTCCCTGGACGCGGAGCCACTGACCATCGCGGAGCGGCGGGCCCGGGACGGTCTGCTCGGACGGCAGATCACGATCCGTTGATCCTGCACATCATCGCGCGCTCGGACTGGCCCGCCACCGAGGTGACGGCGCCGAGTCTGGTGTCGGAGGGGTTCGTGCACTGTTCCGATTTCGGGACAGTGCACCTCCCGGCGAACCGCCTTTACCGTGGGCGGACGGATCTTGTCCTGCTGGAGATCGATCCCGCGCTGGTGGGCAAGCCGGTTCGGTGGGAGGCGGCGGTCCCCGCGATCGCGGACGGGCCGTGGTTTCCCCATGTGTATGGGGCGATTCCGGCTTCGGCGGTGGTCGGGGTGCACGACTTTCCGCCGGGTCCGGACGGGCTCTTCGAACTGCCGCCCGCACTGGCTCACCGCTAACGGTTACTTGAGCAAGAGCTCAGTCAGGACGTCGTAGCGATACGCCCTTTCGTCTCGTCGCAGCCGGTGTCCCTGGACGCGATCGCACTGAGGAATCCGCGCGAACGGCGGCGGGATGTGGCACCTGCCGTCAGGAAGTTCGACGCGGGCGGGAGAGGTACGAAGAGGTCACGTGGCGGATTCCGGGCCGTCGCCTCGGTTGGACGCACTTCCGGCCGACGTCATCGCGTACCCGCTGGCCGGGATCCGCGCCTACCTCGACGGCACCCGGTTCGCCGTCAGCGGGTGGGACTCCACTGAGAGTGACGTAGCTCACTCAACTCCCGAGGCAACCTTCACCTGAGATGGCGCGTGGACCGTGTGACAGGCAGTCGACGCGGTGTGCGAGGGGAGGGGTGTGCGGTGGCTACGATTTCCCCTGAGTTGCTGTGGGACCCCGCCTTGTGGTCGCGGGGTGTCGACTGGGGGGAAGGTGCGGTGATCGTGGATGACTTCGCCGAGTTCGTGGGTGTGTCGATGCCGGGGTTGCTTCGGTACGGCCACGCCCTGACCGGCAATCCGCATGACGCGGCGGATCTGGTGCAAGGGGTGTTGGAGAAGATCGGGTCTCGGTGGGCATCGGTGGTGCACAAGACCGGGGACCCGCTGGCCTACACGCGTCGGGCTATGGCCAACGCGCATATCAGTCGGTGGCGGCGGACTCGGCGGGAGAACCTCGTCGCCGACATCCCGGACACCGTGGTCACCCGGGAGCGTTATTCCTTTGAGGACGAGCCGCTGTGGCTCGCGCTGCGGGATCTTCCGCCGCGGCAGCGGGCGGTGATCGTCCTGCGTTATTACGAAGGTCTGTCGGAAACCGAGATCGCCCACACCCTCGGCGTCAGCGCGGGGACGGTCAAGAGCCAGGCCAGCAAGGCGATGGCCACGCTGCGGACGAAGCTCGCCGCGACAGTCGAAGGCAGGTAAGAGTCGTGAACATCGATGACGAACTCCAGCGGTTGTTCGCTGACGAACGGCTGGACCTCCCGGTCCGCGCCGGGGCGGCCGAGGCGGTCGTCGCGGGGGCGCGGCGGGTGCGGCGGCGTCGGGTCGCGATGAGCGCGGCGGGTGGGGCCGCGGCGCTGAGTGTGCTGGCGGGCGCGGCGTTCGTGCTGGCCGATCGGGGGCCCGCGCAGTCGGTGCCCGGCAGCGACGTCTCCCTCGGCGCCACCTCGACCACCACCGTCGAGGTCACCTCCGCGCCGCAGGTCACTTCCGCGCCCACGGCCGCGCCGAGCAACAGCGGGACGCGCACGGGCACGGTGACCAAGAAGACCACCACCCCGACCACCACGCCGTTCCAGCCGGAGGACGAGTACGACGGCACCATGGACTTCGGGCCGACCGGGTATCTGGACCTGCGGCTCGGGATGACCGCGGCGGAGGCCGAGGCGACCGGGCTGATCACCCCGAACGCGCAGCCGACCAGTTCCCGTGGCTGCCTCGGCTACGACTACAAGGGCGCGCCCAAGGAGGCCGCGCACTACTCCGTGGTGATCTCGCCCAAGCACGGCCTGGTGCGGTTGGCCAACGGACCGGTCCGGCCGCTCATGCCGAAGGGGATCATCATCGGCTCGTCGGAGGCCGACCTGAAGAAGGCGTACCCGACGTCGGTCGACACCCATGGCGCGGTCGGCGAGTGGGTCGTGGCGGTTCCCGGCAACCCGGCGAACCAGTACTGGGTCATCGTGCGCGACGGGAAGGTCGCGGAGATGCGACTCGAATCGGCCACCCAGGACTGCTACGAGTAATTACCATGTATGTGAATTGCCCTCGCATCCCTTGATGCACACATGCGCACATATGTAACGTGACGGCTCCCCGGGCAAACGCCGAGTGAGACGGACGGATCGTCACGACGTGACCAGGACACTCGCCCCTGTCGCGAGACCTCCGGCCAGAACCGTGGTCGGTCGGTTCGACCTGCTCGCGGTCCTGGAGTCGTGCCTCGCCGTCGGAGACAGTGTCCTGCTCGACGGCCCGCGCGGGATCGGCAAGTCCACCCTGCTCGACGCCATCGGGACCGCCGCCAGAGCGCGCGGTGAGCTGGTGCTGCGCGCGTCCGGCGCCGAGGCTGAGCGCTGGATGGGCTATCAAGGGCTGGCCGACCTGCTCGGCCAGGTCCCCGCGGACTGCTTCGGCCCGCTCACCGACAGGCAGCGCCTGGCCCTGCAAGGCGTCCGCCGGGGCAGGCGCGCGGCCGACGACCGGGTCAGGGCCGCGCGCAGGCTCGGCTGGCACTCGGTGCTCACCGAGTGCGCCAAGCGCGCACCCGTGCTGATCCTGGTCGACGACGTTCACTGGCTCGACGCCCCGACCGCCGACGTGTTCGCCTACGCAGCGCGCAGGCTCGACGGGCTCGCGGTGCGGTTCGTGCTTGCCGGGCGATGGCCGGACTCCGGGCAGCGGGCCAGGACGCTGGTGCCGGGGCCGATCACCGAGACCACCGTGCCGCCGCTGACCGCCGAGGACATCGCCGATCTGCTCGACGCGCACGGCACGTCCGCGCGGGCGGCCACGAAGATCCACGCCGATTCGGCGGGCAATCCCTACCTCGCGCTCGCGCTCGCGGACGGGTCTTCCCGGTTGCGGGCGTTGATCCACTCCAGGCTCCGCGAGCTGTCGGACCAGGTTCGCGAGACGCTGCTGGTCTGCGCCCTGGCCACCCGGCCGACCGTGCGGCTGCTGCTGCGGGCGGGCCGGGTCGAGGTCGACGCCGATCTCGCCGCCGCGGTCGACGCGGGGCTGCTCGTCACCGACGGCGACACCATCCGCTTCACGCCACCGGACGCGGCGCTCGTCGTCGCCCATGGGGTGTCGGCGACCCGCCGCTCGGCGGTGCACCTGGCGCTGGCGGGCGCGGTGACCTTCGCCGCCGAGGCCGACCGGCACCGGGCCCTGGCCTCGGCCGATCCGGACGGCGAGATGGCCAAGGCGCTGGTGGTCGCCGCCGAGGCGGCGTTACGGCGCGGAGCCCGCGACCTCGCCGCCGAGCTGTACCTGCTCGCCGCGGACCGCACGCCGCCGGACCAGGAGCGCAGCCGGGTGGGGTGGCTGGTCGCCGCGGCCGAGGTGGGCGCGACCGCGAGCCTGCCAGAGCTGGTCGGGCCCGCGGCCGAGGCCGTGCTGGCCGCCGAATCCGAGCCCGTGCAACGGGTCCGGGTGCGGCTGGCGCTGCTCAAGCTGTCGGGGCAGGCGCTGTCGACCATGGACGAGACGCTGTCCGCCGCGCACAGCGAGGCCGGGGGCGACCCGGCCGCGCTGGCCCACACCCACCTCTGGCGGGCGTGGTCGGCGGTCAGCGCCGGCACGCTGAGCGTCGCCGACACCGAGGCCGACCTGTCGGTTCGGCACGCCAGAGCCGTCCGCGACCCGGTCACCGAATCGATGGCACTGGCCGTGCGGGCGCTGGCGGCCAGGGAACTGGGCCGCCCCGACGCGCGCGCCCTGCTCGACGACGGCCTGGCCCTGGGTGTCCCGGCCGCCGACGGCCTGTGGCACCTGGGTCCCCGCTTCACCGCCGCCCGGTTCGCCACCTTCGACGACCGGCTCGGCGAGGCCAGGGCCGAGTTGCTTGGCCTGTTGGCCGTGGTGGAACGCGGCGGCGCGGAGGAACTGCTCGCGGTGCTCCGCGCTCTGTCCGAAGTGGACGCACGGTTGGGCCGCTGCCGCGAGGCGCTGGACTACGCCGACCGCGCGGTGCGGGTGGCGGCCGAGTTCGGGCTCAGCCCAGGGCCCGCGTGGTCGGCCCGCGCCGTCGCCGAACTCGCGGGCGGCTCGCTGGCGGGCGCGCGGTCCTGCGCCGAGCGGGGGATCCGGGCCTGCCTGGAGGAGAACGACCTGTTCTACCTGCGCAAGCACCTGCACCTGGTGGCCCAGGCCAGGCTCCGCGATGGCGACATCCAGGGTGGGGTCGACGCGCTGCGCCGGATCCAGGCCCAGGAATCGGCCTACGGCAGGCAGGACCCGACATCCCAGCGCTGGCACGCCGACCTGGTCACCGGCCTGCTCGCGCTCGGCGAGATCGCCGCGGCCGACGAGCTGATCGGCACGGCTCGCGCCACAACGGAGTGCGGCCCCGGCGTCACCGCGACCTACGACCGGGCGGAGGCGGCGCTGCGCGCGGCCACCGGGGAATCGGACCGGGCAATGGACCTCGTGCGGTCGGCGCGCGCGACCTTCCACGCGCTGGGCCAACCGATCGAGGAAGGCCATTGCCTGCTGGTGGAGGCCAAGGTCGAGCGCAGGCGCAGGCACTACACCGCGGCCCGCGCGGCCGGGGACGCCGCCATCGAGCTGTTCACCACGGTCGGCGCCCACCCGTGGCTGGCCGAGGCGAACTCGCTGCTGGTCCGCCTCGGCGACGTCGGCGACACCGGCGGCACGCTGACCGCCTCGGAGGCGCGGGTCGCGGCGATGGTCGGCGAGGGCGCCTCCAACCAGGAGATCGCCGACCAGCTCTATCTCAGCCGCAAGACCATCGAGGCCACCCTCACGCGGATCTACCGCAAGCTCGGAATCCGGTCCAGGACCCAGCTGATCAGGCACATCCACGCCGGCTGACTGACAACTGTGAACCGCGCAAGGGATCTCCCGGCATCGTGCCCGCCGCACTCCGATCTAGCTTCTGCGGAGCGTGGGCCTGCCCTGGCGTGAGGGCGTCGTTTCGACAGGCCCGCCGAACCCTGCACACCTGATCACCCGGTGGACCCCGGGTGAAAGGAGTTCGACGTGAAAAGATCCATGTCGACCGCGCTACTGGCCGCCGCTGTCGCGGCCGGTGCGCTGGTCGTGTCTTTGCCCGCCGGAGCGGCACCCACGATTAGCGCGGCCCAGCAGGCGCAGGTCGCCGCGGCCGCCGCCGCCGACAACTTCGTGCGAGGCAACTCCCAGCGGTTCCTGACCAGCCAGCAGGACGAGGTCCAGCAGGTCAAGGTCGACAGCAGCGACAACGGGCTGCAGTACATCTCCTACGAGCGCAAGCACCGCGGCCTGCCGGTCGTCGGTGGCGACTTCGTCGTGGTCACCAACGCCAGTGCCAACGTGGTGAACTCGTCGGTCGCCCAGGAAACGGTGCTCGACGTCGCGGTGTCGCCGCGGATCACCGTCGAGGCCGCCCGCGCCACCGCCAAGCGCCACCTGCCCCACGTCGACAGCCAGCGGTCCTCGCGGCTCGTCGTCCTGGCCTGGGGCACGCCGAAGCTGGCGTGGGAGATCGTGATGGAAGGCCGCACGGCTTCCGCGCCGAGCGTGCTGCACGTCTTCGTCGACGCTCTCACCGGCTCCGTCATCGACGAGTACGACGAGGTCAAGGCGGGCACCGGCCGCGGCTACTACAACGGCGACGTCACCATCCAGACCTCGGGCTCCGGCTCCTCGTACACCATGACCGACACGACCCGCTCGGGCCTGAAGTGCGGTGGCCAGAACGGCTCCGCCTACACCGGCACCGACGACGCGTGGGGCAACGCGACCGGCACCGACCTCGAAACGGCCTGTGTCGACGCCATGTACGCCGCCCAGAAGGAATGGGACATGCTGTCGGCCTGGTTGGGCCGCAACGGCTTCAACGGCCAGGGCGGCGCCTTCCCGGCGAGGGTCGGCCTTGCCCAGGTCAACGCGTTCTGGAACGGCAGCTACACCAACTACGGCCACAGCCAGGACAACCAGCGCCAGGTCGTTCCGATCGACGTCGTCGCGCACGAGTACGGCCACGCGATCTTCCAGAACACCCCGGGTGGCGCGGGCTCCGGCAACGAGAACGGCGGCCTCAACGAGTCCACCGGTGACATCTTCGGCGCCCTGACCGAGTTCTACGCCAACAACGCCAACGACCCGGGTGACTACCTGGTCGGCGAAGAGGTCAACCTCGTCGGCAACGGCCCGATCCGCAACATGTACAACCCGTCGGCGCTCAGCGACCCGAACTGCTACTCCTCGTCGATTCCCAACACCGAGGTGCACGCGGCGGCCGGTCCGCAGAACCACTGGTTCTACCTGCTCGCCGAGGGCTCCGCGCCCGGTGGCGGCAAGCCGAACAGCCCGATCTGCACCGGCGGCCCCGCCTCCGTGACGGGTATCGGCATCCAGAACGCGGGCAAGATCTTCATGAACGGCCTGCTGTCGAAGACCTCCACCTGGAACCACGCCAAGGCCCGCGTCGCGACGCTCGCCGCGGCGAAGAACCTGTGGCCGAACGACTGCACCAACTTCAACGCCACCAAGAACGCGTGGCTCGCCGTCTCGGTGCCCGCGCAGGCGGGTGAGGCGACCTGCACCGGCACGCCGACCAACGACTTCTCCGTCTCGGCGTCGCCCACCTCCGGCACCATCCCGGCCGGTGGCGGCTCGGTGACCAGCACCATCGGCACCACCACCACCTCGGGTTCGGCGCAGACGGTGAACCTGTCCGCCTCCGGCCTGCCCTCGGGCGTCACCGCGGCGTTCAACCCCACCTCGGTCACCTCGGGCAGCTCGTCCACGCTGACGCTGACCTCCACCGCGGCAGCGGCGGCGGGCACCTACAACGTGACGATCACCGGCGCGGGCTCGGTCAGCCGCACCACCACGTTCGCGCTGACCATCGGTCCGGGCGGCCCCGGCGGCTCCTGCGAGGGCAGCAACACCAACGCGCTGGCCATCCCGGACAACACCACGGTGGAAAGCTCCATCACCATCTCGGGCTGCTCGGGCAACGCCTCGGCGACCAGCACCATCCCGGTGGACATCAACCACACCTGGCGCGGTGACGTCGTCATCGACCTCGTCGCCCCGGACGGCACCGCCTACCGGCTGAAGAACTCGTCGAGCAACGACAGCGCGGACAACATCAAGCAGACGTTCACCGCGAACCTGTCGAGCGAGGTCGCCAACGGCACCTGGAAGCTGCGCATCCAGGACGTCGCGACGAACGACACCGGCACCCTGAACAACTGGTCGCTCAAGGTCGGCGACGGCTCCACCCCGGTCAACGACTTCTCCATCGCCACCTCGCCCACCTCGGGCAGCGTGCAGGCGGGCGCGTCGGCCACCACCACCGTTTCCACCACCACGACCAGCGGCAGCGCGCAGACGGTCAACCTCACCGCGTCGGGTCTGCCCGCCGGTGTGACCGCCTCGTTCAGCCCGACCTCGGTCACGTCGGGCAACTCGTCCACGCTGACCCTGGCCACCACGGCCGCGGCCGCCGCGGGCAACTACAACGTGACGATCACCGGCACCGGCTCGGTCACCAAGACCGCGAACTACGCCCTGACCGTCACCGGCACCACGCCGAACCCGGGTATCCCGGACATCGACATCGCCAAGGTGCAGGCGCACCTGAACGAGTTCGGCACCATCGCCGCCAACAACGGCGGCAACCGCCGCTCGACCAGTGCGGGCTACCGCGCGTCGCTGGCGTACGTGAAGGGCAAGCTGCAGGCGGCTGGCTACACCGTCACCGAGCAGACCTGCACCTCCGGCTGCACCAGCGGCTCGGGCAACAACCTGATCGCCGAGTGGCCGCACGGCAACGCGAACACCGTCTACATGTTCGGCGCCCACCTCGACGGTGTCTCCGCCGGTCCGGGCATCAACGACAACGGCTCCGGCTCCGGCGCGCTACTGGAAGCGGCACTGGTGCTGGCCGAGAAGAACCCGACCATGACCAACCGGGTTCGCTTCGGCTGGTGGACCGACGAGGAGCAGGGCCTCAACGGCTCTGAGTTCTACGTCAACAACCTGCCGTCGACGGAGAAGGCGAAGATCAAGGCGTACTACAACTTCGACATGGTCGGGTCGAAGAACGGCGGATACTTCATCAACAACATCAACTCCGCCGCCTCGGCCCCGATGAAGGCGTACTACGACTCGCTCAACATCCAGCCTGAGGAGAACACCGAAGGCCAGGGTCGCTCGGACGACTACTCGTTCCAGCAGGGCGGCATCCCGACCTCGGGCTACGCCATGGGTGCCAGCGCGCGCAAGACCTCGGCGCAGGCAACCAAGTGGGGCGGCACCGCCAACGCCGCCTACGACGCCTGCTACCACGCGTCGTGCGACACCACCAGCAACATCAGCGCCACGCACCTCAACCGCGCGGCCGACGGCATCGCGTACACCATCTGGAAGCAGGCCGTCTCCGGTGGCACCCCGCCGCCGCCGCCGGGCTGCGCGGGCACCAACACCAACGCGGTGAACATCCCGGACAACACCACGGTCGAGTCCGCCATCACCATCGCCAACTGCTCTTCGGCTCCCTCAGCCACGGCGACGGTCCCGGTGGACATCAACCACACGTGGCGTGGCGACGTGGTCATCGACCTGATCGCCCCGGACGGCAGCGCGTACCGGTTGAAGAACTCGTCGAGCAACGACAGCGCGGACAACGTCAAGCAGACGTTCACCGTCAACCTGTCTGGCGAGACCTCCAACGGCACCTGGAAGCTGCGGGTGCAGGACATCGCGACGAACGACACCGGTGTCATCAACAGCTGGTCGCTGAACCTCTAAGCGACTGACTGATCGACGCGACGCCGTCACCTCCACTCGGGGGTGGCGGCGTCGCCATTTGCCCAGACGTCAAGGGTTCTCCCTGCATCCTCCTCAGGATTTCGGCGCTTAGCCTCGCGATCGTCGTCCGGCTTCGACGTGAGGGCCGTCAGTGGAGTCGGTCGGCTGTCCCTGCACCCTGCACACCCGTAGTCCGGGTGGAAGGAGTCATGACGTGAGAACAGTCATGTCGACCGCCTTATTGGCAACAGCTCTGACCTGCGCGGGCCTGGTCGCCGCCCTGCCCGCCACCGCGGCGGCGGGCTGCACCGGCACCAACACGACGCCGGTCGCCCTGCCCGACAACACCACGGTCGAGTCCTCGATCGTCATCTCCGGCTGCGCTGGCAACGCCTCGGCGACCAGCTCGATCCCGGTGGACATCAACCACACCTGGCGCGGTGACGTCGTCATCGATCTCGTCGCGCCGGATGGCACCGCGTACCGGCTGAAGAACTCGTCGGCCAACGACAGCGCGGACAACGTCAAGCAGACGTTCACCGCGAACCTGTCGAGCGAGGTCGCCGACGGCACGTGGAAGCTGCGGGTCCAGGACGTCGCGGCGCAGGACACCGGCACGCTCAACAACTGGGGTCTGACCCTGGGCACCGGCACCCCCGCCAACGACTTCTCCATCGCCACGTCGCCCACCTCGGGCAGCGTGCAGGCTGGGTCGTCGACCACGACCACGGTCTCGACCACGACCACCAGCGGCAGCGCGCAGACGGTCAACCTCACCGCCTCGGGCCTGCCCGCGGGTGCGACAGCGACCTTCAGCCCGACCTCGGTCACCTCGGGCGCGTCCTCGACGCTGACCCTGGCGACCTCGGCGAGCACGCCCGCGGGGACGTACCCCGTGACGATCACCGGCACCGGCTCGGTCACCAAGACCGCGTCGTACTCGCTGACGGTGACCAGCGGCACGCCGACCCCGGGTGTGCCGGACATCGACATCGCCAAGGTGCAGGCGCACCTGAACGAGTTCGGCACCATCGCCTCCAACAACGGGGGCAACCGTCGCTCGACCAGTGCGGGCTACCGCGCGTCGGTGGCGTACGTGAAGGGCAAGCTGCAGGCGGCTGGCTACACGGTCTCGGAGCAGACCTGCACCTCGGGCTGCACCTCCGGTTCGGGCAACAACCTGATCGCCGAGTGGCCGCACGGTGACGCGAACACCGTCTACATGTTCGGCGCCCACCTCGACGGTGTCTCGGCTGGTCCGGGCATCAACGACAACGCCACCGGCTCCAGCGGTCTGCTGGAGGCCGCGCTGGTGCTGGCCGAGAAGAACCCGACCATGGTCAACCGGGTTCGGTTCGGCTGGTGGACCGACGAGGAGCAGGGCCTCAACGGCTCTGAGTTCTACGTCAACAGCCTGTCATCGGCCGAGCGCACCAAGATCAAGGCCTACTACAACTTCGACATGATCGGGTCGAAGAACGGCGGATACTTCATCAACAACATCAACTCCGCCGCCTCGGCCCCGATGAAGGCGTACTACGACTCGCTCAACATCCAGCCTGAGGAGAACACCGAGGGCCAGGGTCGCTCGGACGACTACTCGTTCCAGCAGGGCGGCATCCCGACGTCGGGCTATGCCATGGGTGCCAGTGCGCGCAAGACCTCGGCGCAGGCAACCAAGTGGGGCGGCACGGCGAACGCGGCCTACGACGGCTGCTACCACCAGTCGTGCGACAACACCGGCAACGTCAGCGCCACGCACCTCAACCGCGCGGCCGACGGCATCGCCTACACGATCTGGAAGCGGGCGGTCGACGTCACGCCGCCGAACCCGGGCTGCACGGCGTCCTCGAACACGGTCGTCAACATCCCGGACAACTCGTCGGCGGTGGAGAGCCCGGTCACCATCTCGGGCTGCACGGCCACCCCGTCGGCCACCGCGCAGATCGCGGTCAACATCACCCACACCTTCCGCGGTGACGTGGTGATCGACCTCGTCGCGCCGGACGGCACGGCCTACCGGCTGAAGAACTCGTCCAACGACAGCGCCGACAACATCAACACGACCTACTCGGCGAACCTGTCCAGCGAGACGGCGAACGGCACCTGGAAACTCCGGGTCCAGGACGTCGCCGCGCAGGACACCGGTCGGATCAACAGCTGGTCACTGACCCTGTGACGTGCGGGGGCGCCGTCACCGCCGGTGACGGCGCCCCACCCTCAGCTGACCCGGCCACCCGCGGCCCGCGGCGCCAGCGGGTCGTCGCCCGAGGTGCCGACGTGCTCGCGGGCCAGGTAGTTCTCGATGTCGAACAGGTTGCCCTTGGCCCGCTTGACGACGTTGAGCAGCGTCGACATCTGCGAGACCTCCTCGACCTGCTCCTTGAGGAACCACTGCATGAACTGCTCGCCCTTGTAGTCGTCCTCGTCGCGGGCGACCTTGGCCAGCGCGATGACGTCGTCGGTGACCTGCCGCTCCTGATCGAGGGCGAGTGCGATCAACTCCGCCGCCTCGGTGAAGTCGTTGCGCACCGCGTCGATCCCCGGCACGCTCACCTCGACATCGTTGTCGAGCAGGTACTGGATGATCATCATCGCGTGATTGCGCTCCTCGAGCGCCTGGCGGTAGAAGTGCTTCGCCAACTGCGGCAGATCCTGCCCGTCGAACCACACCGCCAACGCCACATACTGCTGCGACGCGGTGAACTCGTTGCGGATCTGATCCTGCAGAAGCTTGTCGAACCGGGAAGTCATGCCGGCGACGATACGCCCGCCCTCCCCGACGCGCCCGTTCCACAGCGCCCCTGACCTACCGAAGATCACCTGATCCAGCGACACGCGGTACGGGGTGCGGTCGGGTAGTGTGAGGGACAGCCGAGGCCGCTAGGCCGAGGAAGTGAACCCGGGCAGGACTCGTCGGACGGCGAGAGCCTGGGTTTTGCGCTATCTGGGGACCACCTCACGCACGGCGCAGATCGCCGGTTCGACGCGCTTGCGCCTGCCGCACCCCAGTGCCACGCCACCGCGTCCGGCATCCAGAGAGCTTGCGGGGTGGCGCCTGTTTGGGTGGTTCGCCTTGATTTGGGGCCCCTCGAATGGGCCTGCGCGGGTCTAAAAGGTGGGCCAGGTGAAGCCCACCCGCGCCGAAAGTTTAGGCCCATTCACCCCAAATCAAGGCGAACCACCCAAACTGATCTGCCATGGGTTTTCCGGACGGTGGTTTAGGGGGGTTTCAGGCCGCTGGTTGTGTTGCGAGGTAGCGGTTGTGTGCTTCGTTGGGGGTGATGTATCCGAGGGTGGAGTGCAGGCGTGTGTGGTTGTAGAAGAGTTCGATGTAGGCGCTGATTGCTTGGTGGGCGTGGTGTCGGGTGGGGAAGTCGGCGTGGTGGACGAGTTCGTTTTTGAGTGCGGCGAAGAATGATTCGGCGAGTGCGTTGTCCCAGCAGACTCCGGTGCGGCCCATCGACGGTGTGATTCGGTGGCGGCGGAGGTGGGTGTGGAATTCGGTGGAAGTGTACTGGGTTCCGCGGTCGGAATGGAAGACGGCGGTGTCGGCGAGGCGGATATTGCGGGCCGCGGCGGTGATGGCGTCGCAGGCCAACGATGCCCTCAGGTGGTCGGCGGTGGCCCAACCGACCACTTTCCGTGTCGCGACATCGATGACGGTGGCCAGATAAAGCCATCCTTCACGGGTCGGGACATAGGTGATGTCACCGACCAGTTTGTAGCCAGGCGCGTCGGCGGTGAAGTCACGGTTGATCAGGTCGGGGACCTCGGCGGCGTTGCGGTCGGCGGCGATCCGTGGTCGTGGTCTGGGCCGGCGCGGCACCAGACCCAGCTCGCGCATCAGGGCACGGACCAGTTCGGCGCCCGCCGCGACACCCTGGCGGGCCAGGGCGGCGTGCACTCGACGGTAGCCGTAGGTTCGGCGTGACTCGGCGAAGATCCGGGTGATCCGCTCCTTGAGGGTCTCGCGGCGCTCGACGGTGGCGGACACGGGTTTGTTCCGCCATTCGTAGAACCCCGACCTCGATACTTCCATCCAGTCGCACATCGCGGTGACCGGGTAGTTGCCTTTTTCGCCGTCGATGAACTCGTAGGTCTCGGTCACCGATAGTCGCGGGCGAAGAAGGCGGCGGCTTTTCCCAGGAACTCGTTCTTCATCCGCAGTTCGGCGACTTCGCGTTCCAACTCCCGCAGCCGCACCCGCTCACAGTCGGTCAACGAGTCGACCGGCCGCGGATGGGCCTCATTGTGCTTCTCGACCCAATTCCGCAGGGTCTGCTCCACCAAATCCAACTGGCGGGCCGCCGCCGCGACCGAAACACCGCCCTCCACGACCATCCTGACAGCCTCGGCCTTGAACTCAGGCGAGAAACGACGACGTGGACTCATAAGAATTCTCCGTTCCGTCAAGCCCCAATTCTACTGGGGCCGGTGTCCGGAAAATCCATGGCACATCAAACAGGCCGTTCAGCTCGGCCTGTTGCGTTCGTGCTGGTGGGGCGTTCCTCGTTCGGGATGAGCGTCGGATTAGCGGATGGCGCTGGATTGGCGCATACGTCGGCAAGATGCGATGCGATCTGGCGGGCACTGAACAGCGCGAAACCCGGGCGCCCGTCGTCCGGCGGGTCCTGCCCGGGTTCACTTCCTCGGCCTAGCGGCCTCAGCTGTCCCTCACACTACCCGACCGCCGCCGTACCATGCGTCACTGAATCAGATGATCTTCGGTGAGTGAAGGAGCGCCCAAACCTGTTGGGCCGCCCTGATTCCGGCGATCTTCGCCAACCTGCTAGATCGGGTCGCGTCGAACCGGACAAGACATGCAGCGCGGCCCGCCACGTCCAGTCCCCAGCTCCGACCCGCTGATGCGCAGGACCTCAATACCCGCGTCCTCCAGCCGGGCGTTCGTCTCCACGTTCCGCTCGTATGCCACGACAACCCCAGGACCAACCGCCAACGTGTTGTTCCCGTCGTCCCACTGCTCCCGCTCCGCCGTCACCGGGTCCAGTCCGGTGTCGATCACCCGGAGCCGGTCGATCCCCATCGCGGGCGCAGCCGCTTCCAGGAACGGAATCGGCCCCTCGACCCGCACACCCTCGACCCCGTTGGGCTTCATCGTGTAAGCGACCAACGTGTCGCGGACCGCCGGGTACATGACCACGGCGTCCCGATCCACCATCGTGCACACCGTGTCCAGGTGCATCGTCGCGCGGTCCTGGGCGATGGGCACCGCGAGCACGGTGTGGGCCAGACCGTCGCGGAAAGCGGAGCGGGCCAAGGATTCCGCGCCCGCCGGGGTGGTGCGTTCGCCGACACCGATGGCGATGACGCCGGGGCCCAGCAGCAGGACGTCGCCGCCTTCGACGGGGGCCGAGTGGGCGCCGTAGGCGCGGCCGGCGGCGCGGAAGCGGGGGTGGTAGGCGTAGATCAGGTCCAGCAGCGCGGTCTCGCGGATGCGCGCGGGCATCGACAGCGACGCGATGGCGACGCGGTCGCCGATCCAGACCGACGAGTCGCGGGTGAACATCAGGTTGGGCAGCGGGTCGACGACGAAGTCGTGCGGGTGGTGCATCTTGCGCACCAGGGAGGCGCCCTCGGCGGCGGGGAGCTCCTCGAAGGTCATGCCCGCCATGAGCACGTCGGCCAGGCCCTTGGCGTCCACAGTGGACAGGTAGCTGCCCAGGGACTCGGCCAGCTCGTTGCCCAGGCGGCGCCGGTCGACGGCGGTGGCAGCGGCGGCGGCGTGGGCGCGCTCGTCGGCCAGGGCTTCGACCAGGGTGTCCGACAGGCGCATGACCTCGACGCCGCGGCCGCCGAGGATGTCGGCGAAGGTGTCGTGCTCGTCCTGCGCGCGGTCGACCCACGGGATGCTGTCGAACAGCAGCTGGTCGTTGTTGCGCGGGGTGAGGCGCTTGAGTTCGTTGCCGGGCCGGTGCAGCAGCACCGTGCGCAGCGGGCCGACCTCGCTGTCCACGCGCGGCGCGGGGGGCGGCTGCTCGGCGTCGGGGACGTCGGGAATGTGGGCGGTCACGAATCGCAGCGTAACCACTCGGTAAGGAAAACGCTGTAGATGAGCGGGCATAATGGAGAAGAACGCCAGGGATCGCTGTCGCCGGATGGCAATCGTTAAGCGAAAGGCCAGTTTGATGCGTAAGTTGTTGCGTCGGAAGGTGACCTGGGTGGCGCTTGCGATCGCGCTGGTGCTCCTGGCAGGCGGATTGTGGGCGTTCCAGCCATGGAAGCTGTTCACCCACAGCACGGTCGACGAGGCCCTGCCCGCAGGCTTCCAGGTCGCGGCGACCTCGACGACCGCCGCCCCGACCACCACCGCCGCCGCCGACCCGACCGCGCCGACCCTGACTGCCCCGACCACGACGGTCGCGGGCCCCAAGGTGCTCGCCGAGGGCGCGTTCGTCAACGCCGAGCACAAGACCTCCGGCACCGCCCGCCTGCTCGAACAGAACGGCGCCCGCCTGCTGCGCCTGGAGGGCTTCTCCACCTCCGACGGCCCCGACGTGCACGTCTGGCTCAGCGCCACCAAGTCGGGCAGCGACTGGAAGGCCTACGACGACGGCCACTTCGTCAAACTCGGCAAGCTCAAGGCCACCGACGGCAACCAGAACTACACCATCCCCGCCGACGCCGACCTCACCGGCATAAACAGCGTCGTCATCTGGTGCGACCGCTTCAATGTCGCCTTCGGCTCAGCACCCCTCAGCCTCTAGGCAGCCTCGGCCCCTTGGTCAACAGCACCTCGAACAGGTCGCCGTGGTCGTCGACCCGGTCAAGCACCTCGTCGGCGATGAATGTCAGGTCGTCCACCGAGCGGCACGCCGCGACCTCGTCCCACGTCACCGGGGTCGACACAGTCGGGGCCGGCCGCGCGCGCAGCGAGTACGGCGCGATGGTGGTCTTGTTCGGGTTGTTCTGGCTCCAGTCGATGAACACCTTGTGCCGCCGCAGGTCCTTGGCCATGCGCGAGACCACCAGTCGCGGCAGTTCCGCCTCCAGTTGTTCGGCCAGCCGCTTGGCGTAGTCCGAGGTCTGCTCGGCCGACGTCGTGGTCACCGCCGCGTAGAGCTGCATCCCCTTGGAGCCGCTCGTCTTGGCCACCGCCGTCAGCCCGTCGTCGGCCAGCACCTCGCGCAGCCGCAGCGCGACCTCGCAGCATTCGACGATCGTGGCGGGCTCGCCTGGGTCGAGGTCGAACACCAGCCGGTCGGGCCGCCGGGCCGCGCCGCGCGCGCCGATTGTCCATTGTGGAACGTGCAGCTCCAGCCCGGCCAGGTTGGCCGCCCACACCAGGGAGGCCAGGTCGCCCAGCACCGCGAAGTCCAGGCTCTCCGCGCCGGTGCTGCTGCCCGGCGTCTCGATCGTCACCGTGCGGACCCACGACGGCGCGTGCCGCGAGGCGTTCTTCTCGAAGAAGCCCGCCTTGGTCACCCCGTCCGGGAACCGGCGGAACGTCATCGGCCGCTCGGCGAGGTGCGGTAGCAGCGCGGGCGCGATCCGGCTGTAGTAGTTGATCACTTCACCCTTGGTGAAGTCGGCACCGGGGTAGAATACCTTGTCCAAATTGGACAGTTTGATCCGCCGACCCTCGACGGCCACCATCACATCATCGGCCATCGGGACCCCGCTCCTCGACGTCCTCGGGCCGCTTGTCCGACCGCAGCCCGCGCCACGCCGGTGCGCGGAGCCGGTCGTCGTTGGTCCAGTCGCGGAAGACGACCTCGCCGACCAGGCTCGGCCGCACCCAGTGCGCGCCCTTGCCGCGCTCGCGCGGGATCTCGTTGTGGAACGGCGAGGACTTGCGCTCCAGCTTGCGCAGCTTGCCCATGATCGAGTCGAGCATCTGGTCGGTGAACCCGGTGCCGACCTGCCCGACGTACTTCAGCCCGTCGGGCGTCGGCACGCCGAGCATGAGCGAGCCGAACACGTCGCCGCGCCTGCCCTCGCCCGGCCGCCAGCCGCCGATGATCACCTCGATGGCCCGCACCTCGGCGATCTTGAGCCACTCCGCGCTGCGCCTGCCGGGAAAGTACCGCGAGGTCAGCCGCTTGGCGACAATCCCCTCCAGCGACTGGTCCCGCGCGGTCTCCAGCACCGCGGCGCCGTCGCCCGCGAAGCTCGGCGAGGTGTTCCAGTGCGTTCCGCGCAGTTCCAGCCCCTCGACCAGCTCGCGGCGGTCGCGGTAGGGCAGGGACACGCACGAGCGGCCGTCGAGGTGCAGGACGTCGAAGACGATGTAGGCCACCGGCACGTCGACGGCGAGCTTGCGCGCGATCCGGTCCTCGCTGACGTGCATGCGCTTCTGCAGCGCGGAGAACGACGGCTTGCCCTCATCGAAGGCGACGATCTCGCCGTCGAGCCACACCTCGGTGCTGCCCAGTTCCTCGCCGAGCGCGCGCAGTTCGGGGTAGCTGGTGGTGATGTCGTTGCCGACGCGGGAGAACAGCCGGACCCGGCCGCCCTCGACCCGCGCCAGCGCGCGCACCCCGTCCCACTTGAACTCGTAGGCCCAGAGTTCGTCGTCCTCGTCGGCGGGCAGCGAGCCCGCGGTCGCGAGCATCGGCAGCAGCGTCGTCGGCAGCGGCTCCCAACCGCCGCGCTGTGCGGGCTCCGAGCGGCGGACCATCCAGTCCTTCTCCGACTTGCCGCCGTGGAAGAACGTGTAGCGGCCCTGGACGCGCTCGCCGTGGAAGATCACCGCCACCTCGCGGTCGCTCCACTTCAGCGTCTCGTACCGGCCGCGGTCCCAGATGGTCATCTTCCCGCCGCCGTACTCGCCGTGCGGGATGTCGCCCTCGAAGGTGGCGTACTCCATCGGGTGGTCCTCGGTGTGCACCGCCAGGCGGATGTCGCCCTGGTCGGGCGGCAGGCCCTTGGGCACGGCCCAGGACACCAGCACCCCGTCGCGCTCCAGCCGCACATCCCAGTGCAGGCGGCTGGCGTGGTGCTCCTGGATGACGAAGCTGTCGTTGTCGCCGTGCGGGAGCGCGTCGTCGTCGGGGATGGGCTCTGGCGTGCGCCGGGCGTCCCGCTTGCGGCGGTACTCGCCGAGTCCTGCCATGTCACATTGGTACCGGCGCGGGCGGATCGATGCCACACCTGAGTATTGAAACGATGTTACATAACAGTGTAATCTTGCCGGGTGAACACCTTCGCCCTCACCGACGCGAGTCGGGTCATCGCAGGCTTGATCTTGCTCACCATCGTCGGCATCGAGTTCGGCGGCTGGTATCTGATGCGGATCGTGCGCGGCAAGGAGAAGCTGACCGACTTCCAGCAGCGGTTCGCCCGCGCGGGCCACGCACACGCGGGCGTCCTGGTGACGCTGGCGCTGGTCTGTCTCGTCTTAGCTGACGCCGCCGGGCTGACCGGCGCCCTGGGCTGGCTCGCCCGGATCGCTGTCCCGCTGGCCGCGCTGTTGATCTCCGGCGGCTTCTTCTTCTCCTCGATGGGCCGCGGCGAAGTCGTCCGGCCCAACAAGCTCATCGCGCTGATCTGGACCGGCGCGCTCTCGCTGGCGGTCGGCGTCGTGTCGATCGGGCTCGGGCTCCTTACGGCAGCCAGCTGACCTTCCCGCGCAGCAGCGAGTAGCCAACGAACGCGACGAAGTCGAGCAGGGTGTGGGCGATAACCAGCGGCCAGAGCCGGTTGGTCCGCTGCCAGACCCGGCCGAACACCAGGCCCATGACCACGTTGCCGATGAACCCACCGAAGCCCTGGTAGAGGTGGTACGAACCGCGCACGACCGCGGCGGTGACCAAGGACGTGTTCTCGCGGAAGCCGAGGTGGCGCAGCCTGCTGATCAGGTAGCCGACGACGAGCATCTCCTCGGCCCACGCGTTGCCCGCCGCCAGGATCGTCAGCGCGACCGGGCGCCACCAGGTGTCGTCCAGGGTGGATGGGGCCACGGCCAGGTTGACGCCGAGCGCGTGGGCGAGCAGGTAGAGCCCCAGCCCCGGCACGCCGATCAGCGCGGCCAGACCGACACCCGCGGCGGCGTCCTTGCCCAGTCGCGTCCGGTCCAGGCCGACCGCGGCCAGCCGCATGCCGGACCGGTAGAGCAGGTAGGCGCCGAGCGCGCCCCAGGCGATCAGCCGGACGGCACCCAGGAGCTGCTTGAACAGGTCGATCAGGTCGGCCTTGGCCTGCGGGACGTTGATCGCGACGGTCTGGTCGGACAGCGCGACCGGTTGCAGCAGGGCGTCGACCAGCGACAGCAGGCTGCTCAGGCCGGACAGGCCCAGCGTCACCGCGAAGACGATGATCAGCTCGATCCAGACCATCCGCCGCTCGCGGGGGTCGGCGATCAGATCGTCGCCCGGTCGTTCCGGGGCCAGCCAGGCGCGCAGGTTGGGCACCCGCGCAAGCTACCTGGACGCGAGGAACGGGCAGCCGACCAGCCTGCGCAGCTCGGTGCCCAACTCGGCCGCCGTGCTCACCGGGCGGGAGAACGCCAGCCGGATGTCGTGGTCGGCGTCGATCGCCTCGACCCGCAGGCGCAGACCGAACCGGTCCAGCCCCAGCGGGCGCACGTGTCCGCCCCGCAACTCGGCGGGCAGGTGCCTGGCCAGGGCGCCGACGACGTCGGTGTGGGAGATCTCCAGGTGGCGCAGCCAGCCTGCCTCGTACTCGGCGAACGGGTCCGGCGTGGCGGCGGTGAACTCCCTGATCGCGACCGGGTGGGTGCTCTCGCCGTCGGCGAGGACCATGGTGGCCGGCTCCAGGCGCAGCAGCGCGCAGCCGTGGCCGACGTCGAGCAGTCGCGGGTCCGGGCGCTCCTCGGCGACCAGGACGGCCTGGGCCCTGGCCTCGTCGGCGCTGAGCGCGCGGAGCCAGCCGGTGATCCACAGCAGGCCGCGCACCGGCTCCCGCAGCGGCACGGGGGCCTGGTCGGCGAGTTCGACCATGGTCGCGACCTCGCCCCGCGGCGCCTGCCATGCCGCGCCGACCAGCGGGTGGTCGTCGCTCAGCACGACGCTGACGGTGCCGTCCGCGTGGACGTGGTGCAGAGCGGGGACGACACGGTCGGCGGCTGACGGGTCCTCACAGGCGGGCAGGAGGGTCACTCGGCCGCCGTTGGCCGCCATGGTGCGGGCGCGTTCGGCCGGGTGCGGTGCCGGGGGACGCTGACTGCTCACGGATCGACCTCCTCAAGTTAGGCCACCCTAACTTCTTGTGGCCCGTTGTGGGAAGCCACACAGCCGACATTCCACCACCGCATGTTTTCACCAGTGGCTACAGTCGCCCCCGATCACCACCTGATCGGAGGACCGATGAGCAAGCGCGAGGCTCCCGCACTGGAGCCCCCGACTGACATCCCGGCCGTCGCCGACCCGCATACGGCCGCTGCGTTGCGGGCCCTGCGGAACCCGTTGCTGGGCCTGCCCGCGCTCGCGATGGCGTTCGGCGTGCCCGCGATCTCGCTGGCGCTGGCGGGGGTGGGCTGGGTGCTCATCGCGCTGCTGGGCATCGCCGCCGTGGCGTTCTTGCTGGCGGCCGTGCTCACGTTCGTGATGATCGGCGGGTGGGTCGGGCCCGCGGCCAAGCTGCTGCGCGCGGAGTCGTGGCGGGAGGCGAAGGTCAAGGTCTACCGGCCGGGACGCGGCCTGCCCAAGGTCAAGCTCGCCGTGCGCGACGGCGCGAAGACGATCAACCTGGTGGCCAACGCGCTGCCGTGGCCCGCGCAGCAGGTGCTCGCCCGGACCGGGCGGATCTGGCTGGTCGGGCCGGACGAGCGGGGCTGGGCGGCGATCCGGTCGGCCGGGCTCGCGCTGCCGCTCGGTCAGGCGAAGGTGACTTCGGAGAACGTCTCCGGCGGCTACGAGGTCAACGTCGTGCAGGACGACCCGGTCCGGGTGCCGCTGGCGTCCTCGGACGCCGTGCTGGTCCACACGACCGCGACGCCGCGCAAGCGTTCGCGGACCGACGTGGTCCTGCCCGGCCTGCTGATGGTGTTCGCGCTGGTCATGGTCTTCGACCTGTTCGGCCGCGACCTGCGCGCCGACCAGACCCCGCTGGCCATCGGCGTCGTCGCGGGCACGCTCGCCATCGCCGGGCTGCTGGCGTGGCGCATCGCCAAGCTCCGCTACTGGGCGGCCATGGACAAGCTGCTCGCCGCCGGGCCGTGGACGTCCGTCCCGGTCACCCTCGACGGCGACACCCTGCGCGCGGGCGACAAGGCCGTGGCCCTGCGCCGGGGCGCCAAGGAACTGCGGGCGAACGCCGAGGCGACCGGACTGCTGTGGGTCGCCGGGCAGCCCAGCGGCAAGGTGGCCGTCGGGCTGCCTGGCTATCCGTTCCTCAGCGTCGCGGAGTTCAGCGACTAACTCCAGTCGGGGCCGCGTTTGGCCCAGGACCAGGCGTAGCGGGCGTCCTCGCTCTCCAGGCCCGCCTCGCCGAGTTCCAGCGGGCGGAAGGTGTCGACCATGACGGCGGTCTCGTCGAAGTAGTCCGCGCCGATCGACGCCTCCGCCGCGCCCGGCTGGGGGCCGTGGGTGAAGCCGCCGGGGTGCAGTGACAGCGAGCCGATCTCGATGCCAGAGCCCTTGCGCGCCTCGTAGTTGCCGCGCACGTAGAACATCAGCTCGTCGGAGTCGACGTTGGCGTGGTTGTAGGGCACCGGGATCGCCAGCGGGTGGTAGTCGACCTTGCGCGGCACGAACGAGCACACCACGAAGTTCGGGCCCTCGAAGGTCTGGTGGGCGGGCGGCGGCTGGTGGATCCGGCCGGTGATCGGCTCGAAGTCGCGGATGTTGAACACCCACGGGTAGAGGCAGCCGTCCCAGCCGACCACGTCGAACGGGTGGTTGGCGTAGGTGAACTTGGTCATGCCGCCGCGGTGGCGGACCAGGACCTCGACATCCTCGCCGTCGACCAGCATGGGCTCGGTCGGGCCGTGCTGGTCGCGCTCGCAGTAGGGCGCGTGCTCCAGGAACTGGCCCTTCTTCGACAGGTAGCGCTTGGGCGGGCCGATGTGGCCGCTCGCCTCGACGGTCAGCAGGCGCAGCTCGTCGTCCGGGACCACCCGGTAGGTGGTCGAGGTCGGGATGACCAGGTAGTCGCCGTCCTCGATCCGCAGGGCGCCGTAGATCGTCTCGACGGTGCCGGTGCCGCCCTGGCAGTAGAGCAGCTCGTCGCCGACGGCGTTGCGGTAGAGCGGGCTGGGTTCGGTGGCCACGACGAAGCCGATGACCACGTCGGCGTTGCCCATCAGGGTCCGCCTGGACGTCACCGCGTTCGCGCCGGACCACTTGAGGTCCTGCGAGCGGAAGGCGCGGGGCTTGAGCGGGTGGTTGGCCACCAGGGGACCGCGGAAGTCCGCGTAGACCTCGGCGTTGACGATCGCGGTCGGCAGGTGGCGGTGGTAGAGCAGCGCTGAATCCGACGAGAAGCCCTCGACGCCCATGAGCTCTTCGGCGTAGAGCTTTCCCTCCGGCGAGCGGAACTGGGTGTGCCGTTTTGGGGGGATTTCCCCGACTCGGCGATAGTGCGGCATTGCTCCTCCGGGCGTCCGCTGAGCGGACATCTTTGTTCAGTTGCCGATACACTACTAGCGTGTCAGCCGTGTCAAGCGCCGTTCCTCTCCCAGCGCCCGGTCCCCGAGGCATTCCGCCGCTGTTCGCGCGGCTCGTCGACGACGCCGCCCTGTTCCCACCGGGCAACGCCGCCATGCCTGACGCGGTGCGCATGCACCTCGAAGGCCGCGACGGTGACTACGCGGGGGTGATGGGCGTCTTCCTCTGCCAGGCGTCCCGACTCCCCGAGTTGATCACCGAGCTCATCAAGGCCAAGCCCGCCAAGCCGGTGGCGCTCTCGCTCGTGATCGACACCGGCCTCGGCGGCGTGCCGAAGGCCCTGTCGATCGTCGAGTCGCGAGCCGAGCTGCTGGCGTTGCGGATGGTCGAGATGCCCGCCCCCGCCGACGTCGACGACGTCTGGCTGGAGCGGGTCAACGAGTTCGTCCCGGAGGACGTCATCCGGGTGGTCGAGCCGCGCCGCGGCGGACCGGAATGGCTCGAAGGCATCCGCCGGGTGGTCGAGCACGGCTCCTGGCCCAAGATTCGCTGCGGCGGGCTCAGCCAGGAGCAGTTCCCCAGCGTCGACGAGATCGCCGACTTCCTGTCGGTCATCAGCGCGGGGGAGGCCTCGTTCAAGGCGACCGCGGGCCTGCACAACGCCGTACGGCACGTGGACACCGAGACCGGCTTCACCCACCACGGTTTCTTGAACCTGCTGGTGGCCACGGCCCGCCTGCTGTCGGGCGGCGACGTCCGCGAGGCGCTGTCGATCACCGATGGCGGTGCGCTGGCCGAGGAGGCCAAGGGCCTGACCGACCAGGCCGCGCACGCCGTCCGCGCGGTGTTCGGCTCATACGGATCGTGCTCGCTGTCCGAGCCGGTCGAGGACCTGGAAGGACTGGGACTGCTGTGACCAGCTGGATCGATGACCCGGCGTTCGCCGCCGACCACCCCTTCGGCCCCCAGACGCTGCCCTACGGCGTCATCGAGGGCCAGGGCGTCGCGGTGCGCGTCGGCGACCACGCGTTGCCGCTGCGGCCCATCTCGGGCGCCTTCGGCGACCTGGCCGACCTGGTTGCCGCCGACTCGCTGGACCCGCTGCTCGCCGCGGGCCGCCCGGCCTGGTCGGCGCTGCGCGCCCGGCTGACCGAACTGGTCACCGCGACGGCCGCCCCGGACGGCGCGGTGCTGCTGCCGCTGGCCGAGGTGCGCAACGTCCTGCCGTTCACCGTGGGCGACTACGTCGACTTCTATTCGTCGCGCGACCACGCGGAGAACGTCGGCAAGATCTTCCGCCCCGACGGCGACGCCCTGTTCCCGAACTGGACCCACCTGCCGATCGGCTACCACGGCCGCGCGGGCACCGTCGTGGTGTCGGGGACCGACGTCGTGCGTCCGCACGGCCAGCGCAAGGGCCCGGCCGACCCGGCGCCGGTGTTCGGCCCGAGCATCCGGCTCGACATCGAGGCCGAGATCGGCTTCGTCTGCGGCGGTCCCGTGGCGGGCCAGGTGTCGACGTCGGCGGCCCCGGACCACATCTTCGGCGTCGCGGTGGTCAACGACTGGTCCGCCCGCGACATCCAGGCCTGGGAGTACGTCCCGCTCGGCCCGTTCCTCGGCAAGTCCTTCGCCACCTCCATCGGCGCCTGGATCACCCCGCTGGAAGCGTTCGCCGCGGCCCGCGTCGACGTGCCGTCACCGGGCCACGCGCGGCTGGACTACCTGGTCGAAGACCAGTCCTGGGGCTTGGACCTGCGGCTGGAGGTCGAGTGGAACGGCACGGTCGTCTCGCGGCCACTGTTCGCGGGCATGGCCTACTCGTGCGCCCAGCAACTCGCCCACATGACCGTCAACGGAGCCACCGTGCGCCCCGGCGACCTGTTCGCGTCGGGGACAGTGTCCGGCCCGGAGAAGCACCAGCGCGGCTCCTTCCTGGAGCTGAGCTGGGGCGGCAAAGAGCTGATCACACTCGACGACGGCTCCGAGCGCACCTTCCTGGAGGACGGGGACACGGTGGCCATCTCGGCGACCGCGCCCGGCCCGGACGGCTCGGTCGTCGGGCTGTCGACGGTGGTCGGCACGATCGTGAAGGCGGCCTAGGTGCCAGGCATCAGATCGGCGGGGCCGATCACCAGACCGGCGGGCGCGGCGAAGGAGAGTTCGCTGACCCTCGACCGCGGCCTGGCGCTGCTGCAGGCCGTGGCCGACTCGGACACCGAGGCCCCGACGATCAGCGACCTGGCCAACGCCATCGGCGCTTCGCGGGCTGCGGTGTACCGCCTGCTGGTCCCGTTGCAGGCGCGCGGTTTGGTCCGGCGTGAGGGTTCGCGGGTGCGGTTGGGCCTGGGGCTGCTGCAACTGGCCGCCAAGGTCGCGCCGCAACTGCGGATCGCCGCCCTGCCCGCGTTGCGGATGATCGCTGAGGAAGTCGGAGCCACCGCCCACCTGACGGTGGCCGACGGCGACGAAGCCCAGGCGGTCGCGGTGGTCGAACCGTCGTGGACGGCGTATCACGTGGCATACCGGGTCGGCACCCGCCATGCGCTGCACAAGGGCGCGTCGGGCAAGGCGATCGGGCTGCGGTCGGATGAGCAAGGCTGGGTCGGCTCGACGGGCGAGTTGCAGGCGGGAGCTTTTGGTATCGCGGCACCGGTTTTGGGGGTCGCGGGCCTGCGGGCGAGTGTTGGCGTGGTGACCTTCGAGCCGTTGGACGGTTTGACGGTGGGCCCGAAAGTGATCGCCGCCGCCGCCGCTGTGGCCGACGCGCTGCGCTGAGTTTCTCGGGTTGCAACGGCTCATGCGAAGGGGTGGATCACGCCCGTGACCGGCGCGCGCTGAGCCTGCTTTCCTTACTGTGTCAGGAATGGGAGAGCGATACCGCGCGGTGGCCCGAGAACTGGGCGTGATGTTGAAAGAACAACGCGAAGCGGCGGGCCTGACGTTGCTGCAACTCAGCGCGAAGCTCGGCTCGGCCGCGGCGACGCTGCACCGGATGGAGTCGGGTGCGCGTGCCGAGACGTCGGAGGTCGAGGTTGTTCACTACCTCGCGGCCTGCGGTGCGAGGCATGCGGACGTCCAGCGGGTCGCGGCGTTCTCGCGAGAGTCCAGCCATGATCGCGGGTATTGGCTCTCACAGAGCAGCAAGTGGGCAACTTGCGCTCGCTGGTCTTCCACGAGGCGACCGCGAACCGATCTGTGGCCCATGAACCAGAGGTCATTCCGGGTCTGCTGCAAACCGAGCCCTACTTCCGCGCGCTGTTCGCTGACTTCGGCATGTCGAGCGAAGAAATGGATGCGTTCGCCGCCGTGCGGATGGAACGGCAGCTGGTCATGTTCCGCAACAACCCTGCGAAGTTCACATTTTTGTGCACGAGCGTGCTTTGCGCATGGAGGTCGGTGACTACCGGATCATGACCGAGCAAATGCTGGCCATGATGTTCTTCGCCGACCAGTGGAACATCGGGATTCGGGTGATCCCGGCGGGCGCTCGTCACCGAGCATTGTTCGGCGGATCATTCCGGTATCTCGGCTATCCAAAGCACAAGAAATCGCTCGTCTACGTCGACGCCACAGTGGGAACATTGTTCCTTGAGGATCCCAAGTACGTCCAGCCTTTTCGAACCCTTCTGCCGAAGATAGCGAACGTCTCGCTGGATGTGGGAGAATCCCGGGTGCTCATCGCCAAGCTGGCCGATGAGTACGACCGGGCGGAAGGCGGCTGGGATGACGCGTGGCGGGTGGCGCAAGAGCGGCTATAGCAGCAATCCGAGCGGCGACTGCGTCGAAGTCCTGCTCAGCGCCCGCGCCGCGGCCGTCCGCGACTCCAAGAACGCGGACGGCCCATCGCTCACACTCGCCGCAGGCACCTGGGCGGCCTTCGTTGCCTCTCTGACCTCGTAGACAAGACTGCCGCTGGTTCGACACGCTCAATCCTGTTGTTCAGCCGAACTGGAGGATAAGTGAATCCGTCGTTCGTGTGGCTTGAGATCACCGGCAAATGCCAGTTGAGTTGTTCGCATTGCTATGCGGACTCCGGCCCGCAGGGCACCGACGGCGCAATGACACCAGACAACTGGGGCAGCGTCATCGACCAGGCCGTGGGCTTGGGTACCGAGATGGTGCAGTTCATCGGTGGCGAGCCCACCCTCCACCGCGCATTGCCCGACCTTGTCGGGCGTGCGTTGGGTCGCGGGCTGCAAGTCGAGGTGTTCAGTAACCTCGTGCATGTGCCCACGTCGCTATGGGAAGTCTTCACACAACCCGGTGTGAGCCTCGCGACGAGTTACTACGCCGACAGCGCCGATCAACACGAGTCCATCACCAAAGGACGCGGAAGCTACGGCCGGACGAAGGCGAATATCATCGAGGCTCTGCGGCGCTCAATTCCGCTGCGAGTCGGAGTGATCGACGTGCTAGATGGGCAGCGCGTCGAGCAAGCACGCGAAGAACTCGCAGCCCTCGGTGTCACAGGCGAGGTGCGCGTCGACCATCTGCGGCAGGTCGGCCGAGGTATCCGCAAGCAGCAACCGAGCCTAAGTCAACTCTGCGGACACTGCGCACAAGACAAGATCGCCGTGTCCGCGACCGGCGACGTGTGGCCGTGTGTGTTCTCCCGCTGGTTGCCTGTGGGCAACGTCCGACACGACGCTCTCGCCGACATACTCGCTGGACCGACGATGGTGACGACCACGGCCACCCTGCGCGAGCATTTCGGCGGCGACTCCCCGGACTTGGCCAAGCCCTGCGACCCTCAGTGCGGGCCGAACTGTAGCCCGGCGTGCAACCCGTCATGCTGGCCAACGGGCGCTGGACCCTGTGGCCCCAAGGGCGGATGTCAGCCCAACTACGACAAGTAGGAGCGAATGAGTGTTCGTCAGCCGCGCGTATGTCCCTGACGGGCTACGCCCCGACAATCTCCGGAGCTGGCCGTACACGGTTCCGGCGGTCGCCGGCGTCGTCGAACAAGGCATCGAGTTCACCCACCCGGTGACGTTTCTGGTCGGCGACAACGGTACAGGCAAGTCGACCCTTGTCGAGGCCATCGCCGAGGGGTTCAAGCTGGACGCGCGCGGCGGACGAGCAGCACGAAAGTCGGGCGACGCCAATCCCACCAAGACTCCGCTTGGTGAGGTGCTGCGGCTGGAGACCACCGCCAAGGGGGCGGGCATGTTGGCCGGTCCACGCTTGAAGAAGAAGGGCTTCTTCCTGCGTGCCGAAACCGCGTTCAGCATGACTGAGAACCTTGGCGGTGTTCCCGGTTACTGGGACGACAACACGGCCGAGATGAGCCACGGCGAGGGCTTTCTCGCCGTGTTCCGGTCGATGTTTCGCGACCCTGGCTTCTACGTGATGGACGAACCCGAGTCGGCGCTGTCGTTCACGGCCTGCCTGCACCTCGTCGCTCTGATGTACGACCTTGGGCAGTCAGGGGCACAGGTCGTGTGCGCGACGCACTCGCCGATCCTGGCCTCGACGCCGGGCGCTGACATCATCGAACTGGGCGAGCACGGACTGCGGCGCGTGAAATGGGCCGACCTTCAACTCGTTGATTCTTGGCGTCGATACCTGGAAAACCCCGGCGCCTACCTACGCCACCTCACCGCGCCATGAACGGATATCTCGCGGCTGAACCGCAGACCGATCCTGACGCGACGTTCCGCAACTTCCAGCGGCACAACGTCGGCCGAGCCGCAGACCATTTCGGTGTGACGGTGACAGGCACGCCGTCGTTCGGATGGCGGCTACGCACGATCGGCACGCCGGTCGACGGTCGACACGGCGCGTGCTGGTTGCGCGTGGTGTCCGAGGAACCACAGTGGGCGCAAGGCCACGCGTGGACGGGCAACCTGGACGGGAACACCATCACGACAGTGCATAAGCCGCGAGTCCTCGACGTGTTCGAGTGGCCGGAACGTGACTGGCGCAATCAGCGTGCCGAACTGATGACCCTGATGCCGGGTGAGCCGTGCTCGTCGACCGATGTTCTGTGGACGCTCCCGAACGTTTCGGCCGCGTGGTGGCGCGACCTACGGCAATCCGTCGACACCCTCGCGGTAATTCCTACCGAGAGGACATACGCCGACCAAGTACGTGTGACCGACCGCATCCGTACGCGCTTCGGTGACACCGTCGACACCACGGTCACCCACTGGGCGACAGCGCACAGCGACCTGCATTGGTCCAACCTGATGCGACCAGACTTCGGCATCCTCGACTGGGAACTGTGGGGAACCGCGCCGGAAGGGACCGATGCGGCGACCCTGCTGTGCCACAGCCTGCTGGTGCCAACCGTCGCCGAGCAGGTGCACGACCTGTTCGCCGACAGGCTCGACACCCCGTCGGGTCGTATCGCTCAGTTGAACGTTGCGGCCAGACTGCTCAACCGAATCGACGGCGGAGACTATCCCGACCTCGCCGAGCCTCTCCACCGACACGTGCGCACGCTGTTGATCTAACCGAAGATCGCCGTGTAGGCGGCCAGGGCGGCGAACACCGCGAACACCACGCCCGCGACTCGCTGGATCAGGTGTGGCTTGATCCGCTCGGCGATCTTCTTGCCCAGCAGGACCGCTATCCCCGCCACCGACACCAGCGCCGCCCACGCCCCCAACCCGACCCACACCGGCTCCGCGTAACGAGCGCTCAACCCCGCCGTCGCGATCTGTGAAGCGTCCCCCCATTCGGCGGCGAAGAGGACGCCGAAGGAGGTCAGGGCGGCGCGCCAGAAGGAGGTTGGGCCGTTGGGGCCAACCGTGGTTTCGGCGGAGTCCGAGTCGGTGGAGAAGCCTTCCCGAAGCAGCAATAGGGCGCCGATGGCGAACAGCACGGCCACGACGGCGGCGACCACCCGATCGGGTAACAAGGTCAGCACGCCGCCGAAGGTGGCGGCGATCACGCACTGGACGGCGAAGGCCGCGCTCACCCCGGCGAACACCGGCAGGGCGCGGTAGCGGGTGGTCAGGATCAGCGTCGCCACCAGGGTCTTGTCGGGCAACTCCACGACGAAGACCAGGGCGTACGCCGAGACGAAGGCGATCAGTGCGGTTCCCACGACCAACCCTAACCAGGACCTAGGTCCCGGGCAGGCGGGACCGGGGTGTCTGGCGGCCCGGGTCACACTGAAACAAGCTGATCAGCGTGGACGTACTCGACCTCGCGCGGTGGCAATTCGGGATCACCACCGTCTACCACTTCCTCATGGTCCCCCTCACGATCGGCCTGTCCGTACTGGTCGCCGGGATGCAGACGGCCTGGGTGCGCACGGGTAACGAGAAGTACCTGCGCATGACGAAGTTCTGGGGCAAGCTGCTGCTGATCAACTTCGCCATGGGCGTGGTCACCGGCATCGTCCAGGAGTTCCAGTTCGGGATGACCTGGAGCGAGTACTCCCGCTTCGTCGGCGACGTGTTCGGCGCCCCGTTGGCGATGGAGGGGCTGGTCGCGTTCTTCGTCGAGTCGACCTTCCTCGGCCTCTGGATCTTCGGCTGGGACCGACTGCCGCGTCGGATCCATCTGGGATGCGCCTGGGCGTTCAGCCTCGCGACCATCGCCTCGGCTTACTTCATCCTCGCGGCGAACTCGTGGATGCAGCACCCCGTCGGGGTCGAACTGGTCGACGGCCGACCCCGGCTGACCTCGATCTGGGCCGTGCTGGGCAACAACACCGCGCTGACCGCCGTGCCGCACACGGTCGCGGGCTGCTTCGCCGTCGCGGGGGCGTTCCTCGTCGGGATCGGGGCGTGGCACCTGTGGCGGAACCGGGGCGACCGGCCGGTGTGGCGGGCGTCGGTGAAGTTGGGCGCCTGGGTCGGGATGGTGGCGTTCGCGCTGCTCGCGGGCACCGGTGACCTCCAGGCGAAGCTGATGTTCGAGCAGCAGCCGATGAAGATGGCCGCCGCCGAGGCGCTGTGCCACACCGAGGCGCCCGCCAGTTTCTCGATCTTCGCGGTCGGTGACGTTGCCCGGCCGGACTGCGAGAACGTCAAGTCGATCACCGTGCCCGCGCTGCTGTCCTTCTTGGCGCACAGCGACCTCACCACCGAGGTCCGTGGCATCAACCAGTTGGTCGCCGAGTACCAGGCCGAGTACGGCACCAACTACCCGGTCGACGAACGCCTCGGCGAACTGTCCGGCAAACCCATCGACTACGTGCCGATGCTCCCGGTCACCTACTGGGGCTTCCGCCTGATGATCGGCTTCGGCGCGCTGTCGGCGCTGGTCGGCGCGGCCGTGCTCTGGTTGACGCGCAAGGGCAGGCTGCCGCGCGGGCGATGGTTCCCCCGGTTGGCACTGGCCGGGATCGTGCTGCCGTTCGCGGCCAACAGCGCGGGCTGGATCTTCACCGAGATGGGGCGGCAGCCGTTCGTCGTGGCGCCCAATCCGTCCGGTGTGGACGGTGTGTGGCTGTTCACCGCGCAAGGGGTGTCCGGACTGGCGGTGGGCGAGGTGCTGACATCGCTGATCGTGTTGACGCTGGTCTACGGCGCGCTCGCCGTGGTCGAGGTGTATCTGATCACCCGGTACGCGCGCGGCGGGGTGGCCGCGGTGATGCCCGAGAAGACCGACGAACCGGGCGACACGCTCGCGTTCGCGTACTGAGGAGCGGGGAATGGATCTCGCGGTCGTCTGGTTCTGTGTGATCACCTTGCTGTGGCTGGGCTATCTGTTCCTGGAGGGTTTCGACTTCGGTGTCGGCATGCTGCTGCCGATCCTGGCCAAGGACAACACCGAGCGACGCGTCATGATCAACACCATCGGGCCGGTGTGGGACGGCAACGAGGTCTGGGTGATCGTCGCGATCGGCGCCACCTTCGCCGCGTTCCCCGAGTGGTACGCCGCCCTGCTCAGCGGCGCGTACCTGCCGCTGCTGGTGGTCCTGGTCGGCCTGATCGGGCGCGGGGTCGCCTTCGAGTACCGCGGCAAGGTCGACTCCGACACCTGGCGGCGACGCTGGGACCGGGTGATCGTCGCGGGTTCGTGGATCCCGGCGCTGGGCTTCGGGCTGCTCATCGCCACCACCGTCTTCGGGCTTCCCTTGGACGCCAACGGGAACCGGGTCGGCTCGGTGTTCGCCGCGGTCCGGTGGGAGACAGTGCTAGGCGCGCTCGCCGTGGCCGGGTTCGCGCTGGTGCACGGCGCGGTGTTCCTGTCGCTCAAGACCGACGGCGACATCCGGCTGCGGGCCCGGCGCCTCGCCGCGCGGATCGGCCCGTACGCGCTGCTGCCGCTGGGCGGGCTGCTCGTCTGGGCCCAGGTCGAGTCAGGCGCGGTGTGGACGTGGGTGGCCGTGGGGGTGGCGGTGATCGGCGCGACGCTGGCGTTCGAGCGGATCGAGCGCGGCCGCGAGGGTCAGGCGTTCGCGGCGCTGGCGGTGGTGATCGCCGCGTCGGTGGTCGCGCTGTTCGGGGCGCTGTACCCGAACGTCCTTCCCTCTACTTTGGACTCGGAGTTCTCGCTGACGGTCGCGGGCGCCGCGTCGAGCCCGTACACGCTGGGGGTGATGAGCTGGGTCGCGCTGTTCGGCACGCCCGCCGTGCTGGTCTACCAGGGGTGGACGTACTGGGTGTTCCGCAAGCGGGTCAGCGCCGCGCACATCCCGGCGGTGCACGCGCCATGAAGGCACTGCGGATCCTCTCGCCGTCGGCGCGGCGGGCCTTGGTCCTCTGTGGACTCCTCGCGGTCGCGTCCGCCTGCGCGTCCGTCGGGCAGGCGTGGGCGCTCGCCGCGGCCATCACCGGCCAGGCCGCGCTGGGCTGGCTCGCGCTCGCGGTGATCGCCTGCGGCCTGCTCACCTGGGCGACCCAGGTCGTGGCCGCCCGCGCGGCGGCCGGCGCCAAGGCCGAACTGCGCGCGGTCCTGCTCGACCGGACATTGCGCGCGGGCCCGGAGTGGATCACCGCGCGCGGCCCCGGCGAGCTGACCGCCCTGGCCACCAGGGGTCTCGACGCGCTCGACGCCTACTTCGGCACGTTCCTGCCCGCCTTGGTCGCCGCCGCGGTGACGCCGCTGGGGGTCGGCGCGGTGATCTTGTTCGTGGACTGGCCGTCGGCGGTAGTCGTCGCGATGACCGTGCCGCTGATCCCGCTGTTCGCCATCCTCATCGGCCGCTACACCGAGGACCGGGTGGCGGGCGCGGCGGCGGCGAACGAGCGCCTGTCCGGGCACCTGCTGGAGCTGGTCCGAGTGCTGCCGGTGCTCGCCGCGTTCGGCCGGGCGCGTGCCCAGGCCGAGGCGGTCCGGCGCACGTCCGACGCACACCGCCGGGGCACGCTCGGGGTGTTGAGGGTGGCGTTCACGTCGGCGTTGGCGCTGGAGTTGATCGCGACGCTGTCGGTGGCGCTGGTCGCGGTGGTGATCGGCCTGCGGCTGGTGTCGGGGGACTTGTCGCTGGTGGTGGGCCTGTTCGTGCTGATCGTGGTGCCCGAGTGCTATCTGCCGCTGCGCGCGGCGGGCGCGGCGCACCACGCGGCGGCCGACGGGATGGAGGCCGTCCGGCGCGTGGCCGAGGTGCCGTTGACACCGCCCGCTGGGGGTCGGGCGGTGTCGGACTTCGCCGAACTGCGGATCGACGACCTGAGCGTGCGCAGGCGGGACGGGTTCGCGCCCGACGGGGTGTCGCTGGTCGTCAAACCCGGCGAGATCGTGCGGCTGGACTCGCCGAGCGGCAGCGGAAAGTCGACGCTGCTGGCGGTCCTGCTCGGCTTCGTGGCGCCGACGTCAGGGGACGTCCTGGTGGACGGGGTGCCGCTAGGCGAATTGGACGTCGAGGCGTGGCGGGAGTTGGTGGCGTGGGTGCCGCAGCGGCCGACGTTCGCCGAGTCGGTGGTGGCTGACGAGGTCGGGGACCGCGCGCTGGCTCGGGACCTCGCCGCCGAGCACCTGCTCGACCGGCGGATCGATGACCTGTCGGCGGGCGAGCGGCAGCGGGTCGCCCTGCTGCGGGCGCTGGCTCGGCCGGGGGTGCGGCTGCTGCTGCTCGACGAACCCACCGCGCACCTGGACCCAGCCACCGCCGCCCAGGTGATGAGCGTGGTGCGCCGGGTGGCTGACAGCGGGGTCGCGGTCGTGCTCGCGACCCATCGCGGGGTCGACCCGGCTGTGTCGACCACCGACTCCGCGTCAGTTGTGGAGGTCGTCGCGGTGGCCGAGGGGAACGTTTCACCGCTGCGGACGCTGCTGACCCGCCGGACGCTGGCGGGCGCGGCGCTGGGGGCCGCCGCCGTGGTGTGCGGGATCGCCTTGACCGCGCTGTCGGCCTGGCTGATCGCGCGGGCGGCCCAGCAGCCGCCGATCCTGGCGCTGTCGGTGGCCGTCGTCGGGGTGCGGACGTTCGGGTTGGCGCGCGCGGGGCTGCGCTACGTGGAGCGGTTGGTCACCCACGACGCCGCGTTCCGGACCGCGACCGCGGCTCGGGTGCGGCTGTGGTCGGCCCTGGTGGCGCGGGGACCCGCCCGGCTGCCGAGGGGGGACGAGGGGCAGCGGCGGCTGGTCGACGACGTGGACCAGGTCCGCGATCTGACACCAAGGGTCCTGGTGCCGCCCGTGATCGTCTTCGCGGTCGTGGCGGCGGCGGTGGCGGTGCAGACGGCGATCCTGCCGGTCGCGGGTCTTGTCTTGGCGGCCGCGGTCGTCGTGGCCTGCGTGGGTGGGCCCGCGGTGACACTGGTCGCCGAGCGTCGGGCCACCGCCCGGCTGGCCGAGGGCAGGCGGGGCCTGGCCGCCCAGGTGCTGACCCTGCTCGACGGCGCCGCCGATCTCGTGGCGTTCGGGCGGGACAAGCGTTTGCGCACAGCCCTGACCAGGGTCGACGCGCGACTCACCGCGCGGGCCCGTGGACAGGCTTACGGCGCGGGCGCGGGGTCGGCGCTGATCACAGTGGCGCTCGGGCTGGCGTCCGCGGTCAGCTTGGGGCTCGCGGGCGGACTGCCCTCGGTGCTGGTGCCCGTGGTCGCCCTCGTGCCGCTGGCGTTGGCGGACGCCGTCCTGCTGCTGCCGCCCGCACTCAGCCACCTCGCCCCGCTCCGCGCCGCGCATCGACGGACGACACTGCCCGTGGAGCCTCCGCGGCCGATCGCGGTCACGGCGGACGGCGGCTGTGGAGTCACGGGTGACGTCCGGTGGGGCGGGGCGGACCGGCCCGCCTTGCGCGGCGTCGACCTCGACCTTCCCGCGGGCGCAAGAGTCGCCGTGGTCGGCCCCTCCGGCTCCGGGAAGTCCACTTTGGTCGCCGCCCTGCTCGGCTTCCTCGAACCGGAGCGCGGCCACGCGAGCCGACCGCCGACGGTCGCCTGGTGCCCGCAGGACCCGATGCTCATCGCGAGCACGGTCCGGGAGAACCTGCGCCTGGCCGCCCCCGAGGCCACCGACGCGGACCTGGTCGCCGTGCTGCGAGAGGTCTGTCTTCCCGACCTGCTCGACGCCCAGGCCAAGACCCTGTCCGGCGGCGAGGCCCAGCGCGTGTCACTGGCCAGGGCGCTGCTCGCCGACGCAGACCTGCTTCTGCTCGACGAGCCGACCGCGCACCTCGACCGGGCCACCGCCGAGCGCGTCCTCGCGGTGATCCACCAGGTCAGGGGCACCGTCGTGCACGTCACCCACTTCCAGGCGGAAGCCGACATGGCCGACGTGGTGGTCGAGGTCGCCGATGGCCGCGTCCGTACCAGGGTGGCGGCATAGAGTTGACCACAACCATGGATCCCACCCTCGCCGCGCGCACGCTCACCGCGTCCACCGAGATCGCCACGGCGGCACTGTCCGGCGACGACCCGGAGGCGGTGCTCGATCTCGTCGTGCGCAGCGCCGCCGCACTGGCCGAGGCCGACCTCGGGCTCGTGATGGCGCGGGCCGCCGACGGCTCGCTGACCGTCGAGGCCGCGCACGGATCGCGTGAGCCCATCGGGCTCGTCTTGTCCTCCCGATCCTCAGCCGCGCGGGTCGCGCGGGCAGGCGTGCCGATCGTCGCCGACGACGTCACGACCGACCCTCGGACGGCCCCCTATGTGCCGCGTGAGCTGCGGGGATACGGCCCGTTCGCGGCGGCGCCGTTCGGCACGCGGGAACGCAGGCTCGGCGCGCTCACGGTCTACCGGCGCAAAGGCGGGCGGCCGTTCACCCCGGCCACCGTGGACGTCCTGACCGCGTTCGCCGCGCAGGCCGGGCTCGTGCTCGTCCTTGCCGAAGGCACCACCGCCCGCCAGCGCGTCGACCTCTACGAGGAGCGCGAGCGGATCGCCCGCGACCTGCACGACGTGATCATCCAGCGCCTCTACGCCGCGGGCATGCAGCTCGACCTGCTCGCCCGCAGGCCCTCACGGAAGTTGGCCAAGGCCGACGCCACCCGGCTCGGCGACGCCGTCGACCAGCTCGATGCCGCCATCGCCGACGTCCGAGCCGTCGTGCGCACGCTGCGCCAGCCCGACCCGGAGCCGCCCACCGCGCTGACCGAGTCGGCGCGGGCCGAGGTCGAGACCGCGCGGGAGCTGCTCGGGTTCGCGCCGAGCTTCGAGATCACCGGCGACGTCGACGCCATCGCGCCCGCGGTCGCCGACCACACCCGCGCCGCCCTGCGCGAGGCGCTGTCCAACGTCGTGCGCCACGCCGGGGCGATGCGGGTGGCCGTGCACCTGCGCCGCGACGGCGACCGGCTGCGGCTGACCGTCGCCGACGACGGCTGCGGGATCCCCGAGGGCGTCAGCAAACGCGGCCTCAACAACCTGCGGGAGCGCGCCGAACAGGCCGGGGGACGCTGCGAGGTGCGATCCTCTCCCAGATCCGGCACCACTGTGACCTGGGAAGTGCCGGTCTAGGGCAAGACCAACTTGGCCACCGCGGCCACTCTGAACCGAAGCCGATCGACGTCGACCGGGGTCGTGCCGCGGGTGAGTTCGTCGACGACGAGCCCGTCGATGACCGCCATCAGCACTCGGCCGCGGTCGGCGTCGCGGGCCAGCGCGGTGGCCAGCGCGTGGAAGCCCGCCGCGAGTCGCTCGCTGACCGGCCCGGCCAGCCGCCTGCTCTGCGGGTCCAACATCAGCAGCAGCCGCGTCCGGCTGCGCGCGCGGCCGGGCCCGAGCCAGATCGCCAGGACCGCGGTGCACGCCTCGACGAGGGTCGCGAGTTCCATCTCTTGCAGTGGCTGTCCGTCGATCAGCCGCTCGATGTCGCCCCGGTCGAGCGCGGCGATGCGGTCGAGGATCGCCTCGATCAGGGCGGCCCGGGTCGGGAAGTGGTAGCTGCATGTGCCCGACGGCAGCCCTGCCCGCTCCTCGACGGCGCGGTGGGTGAGGCCGCGCAGTCCGTCGTCCCCGACGACCTCGATGGCGGCGTCGGCCAGCAGGGTCTTGCGATCTGAGTCACGGGGGCTCACCAGCCGGATGCTACAGGTGTAGCGTCCACTACGTCTGTAGCAACGAAAGGAATGGCCATGCAACTGTCTCTGTATCGCGTCGGCGCTTGGTGCTGGATCGTCACTGGCGTCGGCCATCTCATCGGCGAAGTCCTCCTGCGCCTGTCCCCGAGCCCTGAAGGCACCGCCGCGCACGCGGCCATGGGGGAGCACTACTTCGAGCTGATGGGGACGCGCCGCAGCATCCAGCAGATGATGACGGGATTCGGCGTCGCGATGGGACTGGCGATCGCGCTGTCGGGCCTGCTGTTCCTGCTGGTCGCCCGGGTCGCTGCGGACGACAAGGCCCGCCCGGCGGGGTTCGTCGGGCTCGCGGTGTCGGCGGCCATGTTCACGGTCGCGGTAACGCTGCTGCCGCCCCCGCCTATCGTCCTGTTCGCGCTGGCCAGCCTGGCTTTCGCCGCCGCGCTGATCGTCAAGCCCGCCCGAACGGCCTAGGTCGCGCGCCGGGCCACCCAGGCGACCGCCTGGGTCCGGCGTTGCATCCCCAGCTTGGCCAACACGCTGGTGACGTAGTTCTTGACCGTCTTCTCCGCCAGGAACAGCCGCTCGGCGATCTCCCGGTTCGACAGGCCCTCGCCGACCAGCGCGAGCACCTCCCGCTCCCGCTCGGTCAGCCCGGCCAGGTCATCCGGCCGACGCATCCGGTCGAGGACCCGGGCCGTCGTCACCGGGTCAAGCAGCGACCGCCCCGCCGCCACCTCGCGCACGGCGGTCACCAGATCCTGGCCGCGCACCTGCTTGAGCAGATACCCCGCGGCTCCCGCCATGATCGCCTCCACCAGCGCCCGCTCGTCATCGAACGCCGTCAGGACCAGGCAGGCAGGCGGGGGTGTCAACGCCCGCAGCGACCGGCACAGGTCGACCCCGTTGCCGTCCGGCAGCCGCACGTCGACCACCGCCACGTCAGGCTCGTTGGTCGTCGCCCGGACCAGCGCCTCGGCGACCGACCCGGCCTCGGCGACCACCTCGACGCCGTCCTCGCCGTCGAGCAGGTCGCGCAGCCCGCGGCGGACCACCTCATGGTCATCCACCAACAGGACCCGAATCATGGCTCAGAGCTTACGGAGTCGAACCCGACTGATCCGGTGATCGGAGCCCTTGCGCAGAACCAGGGTGGCCCGCGGCCTGGTCGGCAGGATGTTGTTGATCAGGTTCGGCTCGTTGGTCCGCTTCCACAGCCGCTCGCCCTCCTCCTGCGCCTGCTCGTCGGTGAGCGCGGCGTAGTGGTGGAAGTGCGAGGCAGGATCCGCGAAGGCGGTGCCGCGGAAGGCTAGGAAGCGGTCGATGTACCAGCGCTCGATGTCGTCGGGGTGGGCGTCGACGTAGATCGAGAAGTCGAACAGGTCCGACACCGCCAGCCGCGGGCCTGGCTGCAGGACGTTGAGGCCCTCCACGATCAGGATGTCCGGCCTGCGCACGACCTGTTCCTCGCCGGGCAGGATGTCGTAGGCCAGATGTGAGTAGACCGGGGCGCGGACCTCGTCGGCGCCCGCCTTGACCTCCGAGACGAACCGCAGCAGCGCGCGCCGGTCGTAGCTCTCCGGGAAGCCCTTGCGGCTCATCAGCCCGCGCCGGATCAGCTCGGCCTTGGGGAAAAGGAAGCCGTCGGTGGTTACCAGGTCGACCCGCGGATGGTCCGGCCAGCGGGCCAGCAGGGTGCGCAGCAGGCGCGCGGTGGTCGACTTGCCGACCGCGACGCTGCCCGCGATGCCGATCACGAACGGCACCTTGGTCGCCTCGTGCGCGTCCTCGCCCAGGAACGCCGTGGTCGCCTCGTAGAGCCGCTGCCTGGCCTCGACCTGCAGCGAGATCAGCCGCGACAGGGGCAGATAGACGTCGACGACCTCTTCCAGGTCGACCGGGTCACGCAGGCCGCGCAGCTCGACCAGTTCGGCGAGCGTCAGCGGCAGCGGGGTCGACTCCCGCAGCTGCCGCCACTGCTCGCGGCGGAGTTCGACGTACGGACTCAGCTCGCGCACCCGCGCCATGTCCGACTCCCTGCCGCCGGTGTGAGGACTTAGGCGACAAGGTAGGTGCTCTAGGGGGGTTTCCGCTGTGATGGATTACACCGTTCGAGGGATGGATCGTGTGGTGCACATGACGGCGAAGTGAACCCCGCACCTGTGGTAGGTGACGCTGCGGCTCAGGACTGGCCGAAGACCTCGTCCCAGGCCGCGGCGACCTGACGTGCGCAGACAGCGGGTTCGACGTGCCCTACGCCGGTGCCGAGGCCGGGCATCGCGATGGTCCGCACGGCCGCGCGGACCGGGGTGCCGTCGTCCAGGACGGCGTCGCGCCACAGCCGAAAGACAGCGCGCGCGGCGAGGAACGGGTGGACCGTGTCGGGCGCCAGCACCGTCGACGGCTCGCGCATGGTCGGCGCGCTGATCAGCCATGCGGGCCGCGCGGCACCGGTCGGCACGATCAGCGCCTCGCCGACGGGCAACTCGCCGCCGTGATAGGCCAGCACGGCGCTGCGCACGCTCTGCTCGACGCTGGGGAAGGTCTCGGCGTAGACCGCGTCGATGCCGCCGCGCATCCAGCCGTAGGAGTTGGCGGGCGAGACCACCGCGTCCGCCCCACAGTCCACAGTGGAGCCTCGATGCACGCGCACCGTCGCTCGGTCGGACGCCGCGGTGTCCCAGGCGGCGGCGAGCTGGTCGCTCACCGCGCACAGCACCAGGTCGAGCGCGCCGACGTCCGAACGCAGGTCGGTGGCCCTCCCCGTCTCCGAATCCGCGCTCACGCGTGCCAGCATGGCAGCACGATCGTCGCTGGGTAACCGCCATTTGGCATGTGCCACATCCGCTCATCAGGGCCTGCTCGTCCTGCGTACTGTGGGGCCGTGCCGAGAACCGCCTATTTCGGACCGCAGGGCACCTTCACCGAGCAGGCCGCCCGCGGTTTCGACGAGCGCGCCGAACTGGTCCCGCTGCCCACCATCCCCGAGGCCGTCGCCGCGCTGCGGTCCGGCGCCGTCGACTTCGCCTGCGTGCCCATCGAGAACTCCGTCGAGGGCGCGGTGTCGGCCACCATGGACACCCTCGCCGTGGCCGAACCCGTGGTCGCCGTCGGCGAGCACGTTCTGCCGATCCGTTTCTCCCTGCTCGTGCGCCCCGGCGTGGTGGCCGCCGACATCAAGACCGTCGCCAGCCACCCGCACGCGCTGGCCCAGGTGCGGACCTGGCTCGGCGCCAACCTGCCCGACGCCCGCCAGCTCGCCTCCACCTCGACCGCCGCCGCCGCGGTCGGCGTCCTCGACGGCGAGTTCGACGCCGCGATCACCGCGCCCGTGGCCGCGTCGCACTACCCGCTGACCGTCCTGGCGAGCGACATCGCCGACGAACCCGACGCGGTGACCCGGTTCCTGCTGCTCAGCCGCCCCGGCCAGGTCCCCGCGCGGACCGGCGCCGACCGCACGTCGGTGATCGTCATCGTGGCCCACCGTCCCGGCGAGCTGGCCGCGATGCTCACCGAGCTGGCCTTGCGCGGGATCAATCTCTCCCGCATCGAGTCGCGCCCGCTGCGCGCCCGCTTCGGCGAGTACCGCTTCTACCTGGACTTTGACGGCCACGTCAGCGAGGCGCGGGTCGGCGACGCGCTCGCCGCGCTGCACCGGCGCAGCCAGGAAGTCCGCTTCCTCGGCTCCTATCCGAAATCGGATGGCGCCGCGTCGGTCGCCGCACCGGGCACACTCGACAGCGACTATGACGCGTCCGCGGCGTGGATCGCCACGCTGCGCGGGAAGGAGCTCGGGTGAGCGAGCTTGCGAGCGAACCAATGTCACAGGGTTCAGAGTCGAGCGGTCGCCGAGCGGCCGTCGTGAGTTCCTTAAGGCTGATGCTTGTTAGACACGGTGAGACATCGGCCAACGTCAAGCATGTGCTCGACTCGCGGCCGCCGGGGCCGCCGCTCACCGAACTCGGCCGCAGGCAGGCCGAAGCCCTCGCCGACCGGCTCGCCCACGAGCCCATCGTCGCCATCTACGCCAGCACCGCCATCCGCACCCAAGAGACCGCCGCACCGCTGGCCAAGGCGCACGGGCTGCCGGTCGAGGTGCTCGACGGCGTGCACGAACTCCAGGTCGGCGACCTGGAGGGCCGCAGCGACGCCGACGCCCTGACCGAGTTCGGCAAGGTCTTCCTGCGCTGGACCGCGGGCGACCTCACCCCGGCGATGCCCGGCGGCGAGAGCGGCGAGCAGATCCTGGAGCGCTACCTCGCCGCGATCGACAAGATCCGTGCCGACCACCCGGACGGCCTGGTCGTCGTCGCCACGCACGGCGGGGTGATCCGGCTCGTCGCCGAGTTCATCGCCGACAACGTCGGGCCGCAGCTGGCCAACGCCGGGCTGATCCCCAACACCGGGCACGTGCTGCTGCAGGCCACCGAGCCCGGCTGGCACTGCGTCGAGTGGACCGGCGTCGAAATCTAGTCGCACCGAGGTAAATCGGGCGTGGATTGTCGGCCGGTCGGTCTAGGGTCCGAAAAGCAGGTGTCCCTGGTGGACGCCTCGACCTCGACTCGAAGCCAGAACAATCGATCTTGGAGAAATGCTGATGCCCCCCTCCGCGTCCCGGGTCGCGGTCCGTGCGGAGGCGCTGGTGAAGACCTACGGGTCCACCCGCGCCCTCGACGGAGTCGACCTGGAGATCCCCTCGGGGACGGTGCTGGGCCTGCTCGGGCCCAACGGCGCAGGCAAGACAACCGCCGTGCGCATCCTGACCACCCTGCTCAAACCAGACTCCGGCCGCGCGTTCGTGGCCGGTCACGACGTGCTCGCCGACCCGGACGCGGTCCGCCGCTCGATAGGACTGTCCGGTCAGTACGCCGCCGTCGACGAGAACCTGACCGGCCACGAGAACCTGTACATGGTCGGCAGGCTCTACGGCATGACCAGGCCGGACGCCAAGGCCAGGGCCAAGGAGCTGATCAGCCGGTTCCGGCTGGTCGAGGCGGGCGACCGGCCCGCGAAGACCTACTCCGGCGGTATGCGCCGCAGGCTCGACCTCGCGGGCGCGCTGGTCGCCGAACCGACGGTCGTCATCCTGGACGAGCCGACCACCGGCCTGGACCCGCGCGGCCGGATGGACACCTGGGAGGTCATCGGCGAGTTGGTCGCCGACGGCGCCACCGTCCTGCTCACCACCCAGTACCTCGAAGAGGCCGACCAGCTCGCCGACACGATCCTGGTGATCGACCACGGCAAGGTCATCGCCAAGGGCACCGCCGACCAGCTCAAGAACCGCATCGGCGGCGAGCGGCTGGAGGTCGTGGTCGGCGAGCAGGCCGAGGTGGAGAAGGCCAGGCAGATCCTGTTCTCCGTCGGCTCGGGCGAGCCCGCCGTCGACGAACACCAGCGGCGGGTGACGGTCAAGGTCGACACCGGCCCGAAGGCACTGGTGGAGGCGCTGCGCAGGCTCGACCAGGAGAGCGTCGCCGTGCTCGACGTCGCGCTGCACCGGCCGACCCTCGACGACGTGTTCCTCGCCCTGACCGGCCACTCGGCCGAGGACAAGCCCGCGGCCGACGCCAAGGCCAAGCGCGGCACGAAGGGGGCTTCCTGATGAGTGTGATCACCGCGAACGCCCGCGACAGCGGCGTGCTGACCTGGCGCAACCTGATGAACGTGCGCCGCCAGCCCGACCTGCTGCTCGGCGCGACCCTGCAGCCGATCATGTTCGTGCTGCTGTTCGCCTATGTCTTCGGCGGCAGCATCGGGCAGGACCCGGACGCCTACCGCGAGTTCCTGATGGGCGGCATCTTCGCCCAGACGGTCGCGTTCAACTCCGCGTACACCACCCTGGGCATGGCCGCCGACCTGGAGAAGGGCGTCATCGATCGGTTCCGGTCGCTGCCGATGTCTCGCGCCGCGGTGTTGCTGGGCCGCACCTTCTCCGACCTGGTGGTCAGCGCGATCGGCTTGATCGTCATGTCGGTCTGCGGCCTCATCGTGGGCTGGCGCATCCGCGGCAGCTTCGTCGACGCCGTCCTCGGCTTCGCGATCCTGCTGCTGTTCTCGTTCGCGATGTCGTGGATCGGCGCGTGGATCGGCATGTTGTCGGGCAACGTCCAGGTCGCGCAGAGCGCGGGCTTCATCTGGATGTTCCCCGTGTCATTCGTGTCATCGGCGTTCGTCTCGGCGGCGTCGATGCCGGGTCCGCTCAAGGTCGTCGCCGACTGGAACCCGGTCACCGCGGTCGCCGACGCGGCCCGCGAGCTGTTCGGCAACCCGCGTCCGGGCATCCTGGAGGCCTCGCGGGACAGCTGGCCCGCGCAGCAGCCGGTGCTGTGGGCAGTGCTGTCGTGCGTGATCATCCTGGTGATCTTCATGCCGGTCGCCGTGGCGAAGTACCGCAAGGTCGCGAGCAAGTAGTCAGGCCCGGGCGGTCACCGTGTCGATCTCGGCACGGTGGCCGCTCAGCGCGAACCACGCCCAGGCGGCCAGCGCCAGCTGCGCCGCCCCGGAGATCGCGAACACCGCTCTCGTCCCGAAGGACGCGGCGAGCAGACCGCCGAGCAGGGCACCGACCGGGATCGCGCCCCACACCGCGGTGCGCCACACACCCAGGACCCGGCCGAACAGGTGGTCGGGCACCAGCGCGTGACGCAGGGTCCCGAGGATCACGTTGAGCACGACGACCGCCGCGGCGAACACGCCGAACAGCAGGCTCGCCGCCGCCGGGTCGGCCGCCGACGACATCGCCGCGAACGCCAGCCCGCAGGCCACCACGGCCCCGGTGAACACTGTCCGCCGCGACAGCAGCTGGGTCAGCCGCGGCGCGAAGAGCGCCCCGATGATCCCGCCCGCGCCGCCGACCAGCGCGAACACGCCGAACCCCGCCTCGGTCAGCCGGATGTCCTGCAGCGCGTAGAGCACCAGCAGCGCCTGGGCGAGCTCGGTGGCCAGGGCCATCGCGGCGGCGAAGACGGCCAGCCGGAGCATCAGCGCGTTGCCGCGCAGCCAGCGCACGCCCTCGCCGATCTGCGTCCGCACCGAAGGCGCCGGACCGGTGACCGCGGGCCGGAACCGGCCGCGGATGGCCACCAGCAGCACGGCGGCCACGACGAACCCGACTGAGTTCAACAGGAACGGCATCGCCGCGAACACCGCGAAGGTCAGGCTGCCCAGCGGCCCGCCGAGGAACGTCTGCCCGACGATCTCGACCGACTGGAGCTTTCCGTTGGCCGACTCCAGTCCGTCACGATCGACCACCGCCGGAACCAGCGCCTGCGCCGCGTTGTCCGCGACCGTCTCCACGGCCCCGAGCAGCAAGGCCGTCACGTAGAGCAACCACACTGACGCGGCGCCCGCCAGCACCACCAATCCGAGAACCCCGACGATCACCGCGCGTGACACATTGGCGAGCAGCATCGCCCTTCGCCGGTCCACCCGGTCGATCAACACCCCGCTGAGCGAGGCGAACAGCAGCCACGGCAGGAACGCGGTCGCGGACAACCCCGCGATCAGCACCGGGTCGCGGGTGAGGCTCGCGGCCAGCAGCGGAAAGGCGACCTTGCCGATCCCGTCGCCCAGATTCGACAGCCCGCTGGACCCGAGCAGCCATCGCAGGCGATTGTCCTTGGCCACCCCGTCGCCCCCCACCGGCACGATGGGTAATCGCGCCGAGCCCGTTCCCGCCATGCCGAGGACGCTACTGAGGGTGTGCGCGCGATCACTAGCTCCGAACGGGCGTTGTCCCGGCTCAGCGGCACCACCACTCGTCCGCGCGCACCGAACCCGCTCGGTGAGTGACTGAGCGTAACTCGACGGGCGCCCACCCGCGACTTGTCAGCTACCGCAGGTGAGGTTCAGGTCGAGCCTGCCGCCGGGGGAGTCGCCGCCCGCCGGGCGGAACTTGGTGGCCACGGCGAGCTTGGACTTCTTCACGGTGTAGTCGCCGGGGAGCAGGTCGGCGCGCAGGTCCAGGCCCGCGTCGGTGACCCGCACGGTCGACTTGTCTGCGCCGAAGGACACCACGACGGTCGCCGCGCCCGGCGCGGACACCGTGACCGTGGAGCCGCAGTCGCCGGTCACCTCGGAGTTGATCTCACCAAGGCCGTCGATCACCAGCGACATGGTTCCCTTGGCCGGTCCGGACAGCGCCGCGGCCTGCCCGGCGACGGAGCCGGGGTCGACGGTCCCGGTGATCTCGGGCCGGGCCGTGGGCGGCGGCAGGGCGGTGGCCGCGTTCGGCACGCTGGTCAGCGCCGGGTTCGACGGCGGCGGCGGAACCGACGGCGACCCGGTCACGCTCGGGTCGCCCGCGTCGCCGTTGGGGGTGGTGCACCCACTCGCCGCCAGGATCACCCCGGCGGCGAGCAGACCGAGTCGAGCGATCACGGGACCGTCACCGTGCGGCAGCCGATCACGGTGTCGCCCGCGGCGATGCCGAGGTCGACGCCCCGCACGCACACCTGGTGGGTGCCCGGCGCGACGGAGCGGGTGTGGTCGAACCCGTGGTTGGTGCCGAACCGGCCGTAGCCGTTGGCAAGGTCCGGCCTGCTGACCCCAGCCCAGCCCATGTCGTAGGCGACGCCGTCGATGAGGACGTGGGCGGGCGACTGGTTCGGCGCCAGCTCGGATTCCAGCACCCAGCCGGTGATCCGGATCTTGCCCGCGCTCGGCGTCACCGTGTCGATCGCACCGAACGGCTTCTGCGGCACGTTGAGCGCCTTGCAGCCCAGCAGCGGGTTGGCGTCGCCGTAGCTGACGTTGATCGCGTACGCGCAGACGTTGTACTGCCCGCCGGGCAGCGGATAGGTCGCATCGAAGCCGTGCGCGGAGCCGTACGCCGGGAAGTGCTGGCCGATATCGGGCCGGTTGACCGCCGACGGGCCGAGGTCGAAGCCGCCCCCGCCGATGTAGAGGTGGGTCGTCACGGGACCGGTGGTGTCCGGGTCGATGACCCAGCCCTGGGACCGCAGCACCATCTTCTCGGTGTCCACACCCGCGACGTCGAACGAGCCGAACGGGTTGTGCTCGGCGGGCCGGGGGATGCGGCCGGACGGGAACAGTTTCTGCACGACCCGGGTGACCGAGGTCTTGGTGTGCTCCCAGCCGGGCCCGGTGCCCTCCTGGCCGAGCGCGATCACGATGTAGCGCGCGTCGGCGCCGACGATGCCGGTGGAGTGGATCGTGCGCACGTTGTTCATGCAGCACATCCAGCCCTGCTTTACCCCGAGCACCCCCTCGCCCGGCAGCCCGTCCGGCAGGCCCATGCGCTGGTAGAAGCCGTCGGTGCCGTTGGCGGTGTAGCCGCGCAGCTGGGCGATGATGTAGTCGATCAGGAAGCTCGGCAGCCCGCCCGCGCCGCTGAGCATGCGCTGGTAGTAGAGCGTCAGGTCGAACGAGGTGACCTGGGTCAGCCCCCACCACGGCGCGCTCGCGGGCGGCTGGATCTCGTTGAGCCCGTAGCGCGCCTTGATGCGGTTGACGATCGCGGGACCGCCCTTGGTCGACCAGAAGCGGCTCGCCGCCGGGTCGTCCGACGACCGCAGCATGACGCTGAGCTGCTGCCAGTCGTAGTCGGAGAGGACGAACTCGCCACGCCACGCCCGGTAGAGGACGTCGTCGGCGATGAACAGCTTGACCAGCGACGCCGACCCGAACCGCGCGTGCGCCATGGACCCGTTGTCGCGATACTCCCCGGTGACCCGGTCCATATAAGAGATGGCGACGGTGGTGTTGCGACCGGAAGCGTCGGACCAGGCCTCCTGCACCCGCTGAGCCATGTTCTCGTGGTGCGCTTCGGCGGGACCGACGACGACTAACGCGGCACCGAGCGCCACCACGGCGCTGACGATCTTCAGCCAGGTCTTCACGATCTGCCTCCCCCAAGGACCCTGTGACGGTAGTGAGACTGGCATAGGTGTCGGCGGGCAGGAACCGCGACCCACGGATTAGTGGTTGTCCGCCTGCGAGACTGACCAGGTGACGCTTGAGGAACTGGCCGAACGCCAGCGCGCTTTCATCTCCGCCCGAGACTGGGATCCCTTCCACACCCCGAAGAACTTGGTCATGGCGCTGACGGGGGAGGTCGGCGAACTGACGGAACTGTTCCAGTGGCTCACCCCGGACCAGGCCGCCCGCGCGGGTCACGACCCTGAGCTGCGCCCCAAGGTCGCCGACGAACTGGCCGACGTGCTGCTCTACCTGGTCCGCCTGGCCGACACGCTTGATGTCGACCTCATCGAGGCGGCCAACGCCAAGATCGACCGCAACGAACACCGCTTCCCCGCCGCCGCGGGCCGCTCAGCCCTGCGCCGCGTCCCGAAGGAGCAATAGTCTCCACCCGACGTGTCAGATCCTGTGTCCGTGGCGAAGAACGTCCCAAGCCAGTCGGGCGTCTTCTGTCCAAGCTCCGGCACCGGCCTGCCAGGCGGGATGGTTTGGTTCGTCCAACACAGAGACCTGCTCAAAGTGCCCTTCGGGAGAGCCGGGACCTAGTCGTGCCAGCACGTCGTCGGGATCGTCGATCAAAGACACAAGGAAGGTGATGTCGGTCAGGTGTCGCGATGTCACTGCTTCGGCGGGTCTGCTGCGTTGATGCGCCGCGTATGCGGCGCGTTTGAGGACCAAGGCACGCGGGAGATCGGGCACTGCGACGGCCGCCGTGCGGCCGTTCTGTGGGTGGATTCCGGTGGGCTGTCTGGGGCGACGCGGTAGCCGAGCCTGCTGCGAACGGCGACCGCGTCCTTCAACGCTGACGGCAGCACCTCGATGTTCATTAGTACGTCGACGTCGCGGGTGACGCGGACGGGCTGGCGTCCGGCGGCGGCCCCGTGTAGGTACACCATGACCCCGCCGATCACGACGTGATCAGAGGGAAGACGCTCAGCAAGGGTGAACAGGCTGGGCCAGAGCGATTCATCGAGCACCGGTGGCAGTTCGGCGGCGCCGATCATGGGAACGTCCGGCCACCGATCGGTGGTCATGAATGGCTCCCTGTTCGCGGCGTCAGCAGTTCTCGGGCCCCCAGCGTCCCACGATCATCTCCGTGGTCGAGCAGATCGGCGGCGGCCGCGGCCACGAGGACTAGGCCCGTCCCGATGATGGTGTCCACCGCCAGGTCCGGCAGATCTGAGGGGAGAACCCGAAGAATTGTGTTGGGCTCGTCCGGTCGCCATCCGATTCCGCGCAGCCCGCGCAGCTGTTCATATGTCGCGGCCGTCAGGTAGAGCTCAAGCGTTCCAGTAGTCGGGACCACTAGCGGTGCGCCGTGTGCGACAGCCGCCTCAGCGCCGCCTATGGCGACGCCGGGTAGTGCCCGCGCCCGTTGTTGGACTCCGGCGAGCATCCGTACTCGGTGGACCGCCGCTCGATTCACCAAGAGTCGTGGCCAGTGGTTCAGCGGGCGGAGTGCGTACTTGCGGGCACGGGTCAACTCCGAGGCAGCGACCCAGTTCGGTCGCGTTCCAGACGCCAGTGACAGCACCGCCCAAGCGGTGCGTGATGACCACGGTCTGCCCGCCTGGGACGCCACCACCCGCACCCGCCGCGCCACTGACTCGGCACGGACCAAGACTTCTCGGCCCAGCTTGGTCGCATCGAGATCGCCTGCCGCCACGAGCTCACGGACACGCGAAGGGGACACGCCCAGCTCCCGCGCCGCGGCGGGCACCGACATCCATCCGCGAAGTTGCTCGTCCAGTCCAACCACCTCTTATCTGGGCCTATATACACAATACCCTATTCCGTGGGGGGTATTGTGTAAGCGACAGCGAGGTCGGCGACCTGACGGAGTTGTTTCCCAAAGGAGCAATAGTCTCAATTCTGATACTCTCATGAGTGAGACTATCAAGAGTGAGGGTATTGTGAGCTTCGTCGGGCGGAAGCAGGAACTGGCCCAACTGGCGGCCGAATTGGCCGTGGTCGGCGAGTCGGGCCGCTGCCTGCTGCTCCGCGGCCGTCGTCGGGTCGGCAAGTCGAGGCTGGTCGAGGAGTTCATCGACCGTGCCGGGGTTCCTTCGGTCTTCTACTCGGCGTCCGGCGGACCGAGTGATCGCGAGCTGGCGCAGTTCGCCGACGAGGTGCTCGCCTCGGACCTGCCCAACCGGAGCTTGTTCGCCGATGTCGGGCTCCACTCGTGGGACGCGGCCCTCCGGCTGCTGGCTGAGGCGGTGCCCGCGACCGAGCCCAGCGTCGTCGTGATCGATGAGCTGCCCTACCTGGTGGTGGCGGATCCCGCGTTCGAAGGCACGTTGCAGCGGGTGTGGGACCGAGTGCTCTCGCGCAAACCGGTGCTGCTGATCCTGGTGGGTTCTGACCTGTCGATGATGGAGGCGCTGAACACCTACGGCAGGCCGTTCCACCAGCGTGGGACCCCGTTCGTGCTGTCCGCGCTCAACCCGGCCGAGGTCGGCGAGATGCTCCACCTCGATGCCGCGCCCGCGTTCGACGCCTACCTGGTGACCGGCGGTCTGCCGCTGGTGTGTGCGGAGTGGCCGCGCGGCGCGTCGGTTCGGGAGTTTCTCTCGCAGTCCCTCGGACGGCAGACTTCCGCGCTCACCATCTCCGGCGAACTGGCGTTGGCGGCCGAGTTCCCCCCGCAGGCCGACGCCCGACGGCTGATGTCGGCCATCGGGTCGGGGGAGCGGACGCGGGCGGCGATCAGCCGTGCGGTCGAGGCGCCGCAAGCGTCGGCGGACCGCGCGCTGAAGCTGCTGATCGAGAAGCGGGCCGTGGCCGCCGACCGGCCGTTGTCGACCAAGCCGTCGAAGGAGACGCGCTATCGCATCGCGGACCCCTACCTGCGGTTCTGGCTCCAGTTCATCGATCCGCACCGTGAGGAACTGGCACGTGGCCGCGGCGATCGGGTCCTCGATCGACTCGACACCTCGTGGACGACTTGGCGGGGTCGGGCGATCGAGCCGGTCGTTCGCGAGGCGTTGGCCCGGTTGCTGCCCGGCACCGACCCGCTGGTCGTCGGTGGGTATTGGACCCGGTCCACCGACGTGGAGGTCGACCTCGTCGGCGCGGACCGCGGGCCGGTGGCCAAGCGCGTCGCCTTCGTCGGCTCGATCAAGTGGTTGGAGCGCCGCGCGTTCGATCATCGGGATCTCGCCGCGCTGATCGCCCACCGAGACCGGGTTCCCGGGACTGACGAGGACACGCCGTTGATCGTGGTCAGTCGTGCGGGCAATCGGGTGGACGACGCGGTGTCGCGGGTCTACGGGCCCGCCGACCTGCTCGCCGCCTGGGGATGACAGCTGGGTTGGCCGTATCCCGCGCCCCCTCGGCGCGGGATACGGCCGGTCTCAGGCGGCCGCCAGCTGCTTGCGCAGGCGGTTGAGGGCGCGGTGCTGGGCGACGCGGATGGCTTCGGCGGTGGTGCCGATGACGTCGGCGGTCTCCTGGGCGGACATGCCCATGACGATCCGCATGACCAGGATTTCGCGCTGGCGCTGGGTCAGGATGCGCAGCAGGTGGCCGGTCCGCTCGGCGAGTTCGTTGCGCAGGGTGATCTGTTCTGGGCCGTCCTCGATGCTCATGACGTCCGGGGCCTCCGCGGTCGGGTCTGACTTGTCGCGGGTGTTGGCGCGGTGTACGTCGGCGATCTTGTGGGCGGCGATGCCGTAGACGAACGACAGGAACGGGCGGCCGAGCTGCTGGTAGCTGGGCAGCGCGCGGAAGACCGCGACGCAGACCTCCTGGGCGACGTCGTCCGGGCTGCTGAACGAGCGGGGCAGCCTGCCCAGCTTCGCCCGGCAGTAGCGCACGACGAGTGGGCGCAAGAAGATCAACAGCTGTTCGGTCGCGCCTGCGTCACCGGCGATGGCGGCCGTGACCGCGTCATCGATGGTGTGACGCTCGACCGGGGCGACCGGCCGGGGCCGGACGGTCCGGAGTGAGGCTTCCAGTTCCGCGAGTTCGTCATCCAGCTCCACCGTGCACAACATCGCGTCCTCCTGCGCCAGTGACCTACACCCCTAACAGAGCGAGGGGGGAGGCGCGAAATACACGTCGGAGGACTCTTTCTGACCGAATTCCGGCAAGTTTCGGCACTTCGTCGCGCACCGCTTTCAGTCGGTCACGCGGGGCTGTCCATCCGGTACAGATCGTAGGTCTTCATCAGCCTGATCACCTTCGCCGCGTACTCCGGGTCGGTGGCGTAGCGCTTGGCGACCTCGGTGATGAATGCGTCCGGGTCGGCGGCGAACGGCAGGGCGTCGGCGTAGTACGGGCTGGTGGTCAGGTGGCGGCCGTAGTCGCGGAACGAGTCCGTCATCGACGCGTACACCCGAAAGATCGCCACGGCAGGGAGGCACTCGGGATCGCACTCGGTGGTCGGGTACTCGCGGCAGCCGATGGCGATGGGCCCGTGGCCGGAGGTCTTGCACTTGAAGCCGAAGTAGTTGCGGTCGTCCACGGCGAGCGCGCTGCGGCCCCACCCCGATTCCAGGATGGACTGTGCCGCGGCCACCGAGGCGGGGACGCCGAACTCCGCGGCGACGGCGCGGGCCGCGGGTTCGGCCAGCGCCAGGTACTGCTCGTCGGCGGACGCCGTCGGCGCCCAGAGCACGGTCAGTGCCAGGCAGAGCGTGACGATGGCTGCGCGCATGAGGGGAGCGTCAGTGCCGATCGGCGGACCCGCAACCGGGCGTCACTCGGCCGAGTGACCCCTTGACGCGGTCGGCGGATCATGCGTAACTGTTACTCGACGTAACAGTTAACCGGCAGCGGCGCCGAGAGGTGGACGACGGATGTCTCGCGTACTCGAACCCAAGGACTCCGAGCAGGTCGCCCGCAGGCTTCTGGACTCGTCAGCCCGCAATTCCTACGACCCGCTGCTCGACATCGACTGGGCCGCCGAGCCGGTGCCGGGCAAGGCGTACATGCCGCTGGAGCGGGTCTCGCTCTACGGCACCGACCTGTGGCGCGGGCTCAGCGAGGAACAGCGGGTCGAGCTGTCCAAGCACGAGATCGCCAGCATCGCCAGCGTCGGGCTCTGGTTCGAGATCATCCTGATGCAGCTGCTCGTCCGCCACGCCTACGACCTCGACCCGCGCAGCGCGCACGCGCAGTACGCGCTGACCGAGGTCGGCGACGAGACCCGGCACGTGATCATGTTCGCCAAGGCCGTCGAGCGCTTCGGCGTGCCTGCCTACGGGCCGCCCAAGATCGTCCACGAGCTCGCCCGCGGCTACAAGGCGCTCGCCAGCGGGCCGTCGATGTTCGCCGCCGTACTGGTGGCCGAGGAGACCACTGACCGGCTGCAGCGGTCCATGGTGGACGACCCGGACATGCAGCCGCTGATCCGCATGGTCAACCGCATCCATGTCGTCGAGGAGGCCCGGCACGTGCGGTTCGCGCGCGAGGAGGTCGTCCGCTCGGCTCCCTTGCTCGGCCGGACCCGGCTGGAGGTCCACCGGACCCTGACCGCGCTGGTGTCCTACGCGGTGATCGACTCGCTGATCGATCCCAAGGTCTACCGGTCGGTGGGCATCGACCCGCGCCAGGGTCGCGCGGCGGCGCTGGCGAATCCGGAGTTCCACCAGACCCGGCGGTGGATGGCGGAGAAGGTGGTCGACTTCCTGACCGACGCGGGCATGATCGGCGGCCCGTCGAAGGCGATCCTGCGCCGGGCCCACCTGGTCTGATCACCACAATTCATTCGCCACCGGCCCTGGCGGAATCTAAGCTTCGAGACATGTCAGCTACCACGATTCCCGGCGGCAACGTCGACATTCGCCTGTGGGCCCGACCGGAAACGGTTGAGGCGCAGGCGATGCGGCAGTTGCAGAATATCGCCGCGCTTCCGTGGGTGTTCAAGCACGTCGCCGTGATGCCTGATGTGCATTACGGAAAGGGCGCCACGGTCGGCTCGGTCATAGCAATGCGCGACGCTGTTTCGCCTGCCGCGGTGGGCGTCGACATCGGCTGCGGAATGACGGCCGTGCGCACGTCGCTCACCGCGAACGACCTGCCCGCTAGCCTGGCCAAGCTGCGCTCCAAGATCGAGGCCGCGGTTCCGGTCGGATTCGGCGCCCACAAGTCGGAGGCTTTCTCCGACCGCGACGCCAAGGACTGGCCGACGTTCTGGAAGACGCTCGACGACCTGACCCCGGCGGTGAAGCGCAATCACGGCAAGGCACTTCAGCAAATGGGCACCCTCGGCGGCGGAAACCATTTCATCGAGATCTGCGTGGACACCACCAAGCAGGTCTGGGTGATGCTGCACTCCGGTTCGCGCGGAATCGGCAACCTGTTGGCGCAGCACCACATCGAGGTCGCCCAGACCTTGGCGCACAACAAGAGCCTGCCCGACCGCGACCTCGCGGTGTTCCTCGCGGGCACCCCGCAGATGGCGGCCTACCGGCACGACCTGACGTGGGCGCAGGACTACGCGCGCCGCAACCGCTCGGTCATGCTGCGCTTGGTGTGCGATGTGCTGCGCAAGGAGCTCTGGCAGATCAAGTTCGACGAGCCGATCTCCGTGCACCACAACTACGTCGCCGAGGAGACCCACTTCGGCGAGCAGGTCCTGGTCACCCGCAAGGGCGCGATCCGCGCGGGGCTGGGCGACCTCGGGATCATCCCCGGCTCGATGGGGACGGGTTCCTACATCGTGCGCGGCCTGGGCAACCCGGACAGCTTCGAGTCCGCGTCCCACGGCGCGGGCCGCCGGATGTCGCGCAACAAGGCCAAGCAGCGCTACACCCGCGACGACCTGGCCGCCCAGACCAAGGGCGTCGAATGTCGCAAGGACTCGGGCGTGGTCGATGAGATCCCGGCGGCGTACAAGGACATCGATGAGGTCCTGCGTGATCAGGCCGACCTGGTGGAGATCGTCGCCAAGCTCAAGCAGGTCATCTGCGTGAAAGGCTGACGGCGCCGTAACGCCTCACCTCCGTCACCGACGTCAAGTACACAGTCGGTGACGCGAGGTGAGGGGTGCCGCATGAGCGAGAAGCACGTGGAGCTGGTTGTCCCGGAGGGCCCACTAGGGGAACCTGTTGCGGCCCTGAACAAGAAGCTCAACGCCGCAGCCGGAGCCATCGCGATGGCGGACGAGGGCGCAGCCAAAGTCCGCCTATGGTTCATGGTCGGCATCGCCGCAGCCACCGTCGTCGCCACCATTGGCCTGATCGTGGCGATCGCTGCGTCGGGCGGTATCGCGACTGTGCTCACCACCGGCGCGGTGGCGGTGACCGGGCTGGTCGTCGGTGGATTGATGAACCCGTTGCAGACGGTCGAACGAGACATCATCTTCCGGCGATGGTCCGACATGATCACCCACACCTATCTGGCACAAACCGCAGATCCCAACCTCCGGCCAAGTGATCTGACCGCAGTGGCAGAGGCCGCCAATGCCCGCTTCGCGGCGTTGGCCACCGCCTACGCAGCGACCGCGAACAAGTCCCTGGAAACAGTACAAATCGTCGCAAAGAAGGACTAACAGCAAACGCGACGGGCCAAGCAAACGGCCTGATTGGGTGGTTCGCCTTGATTTGGGGGAAATGGGCCTAAAATCGCGGTGCGGGTGAGGTTCCTTGAGCTCGCCTTTTGACCCGCACAGGCCCATTTCGAGGGGCCCCAAATCAAGGCGAACCACCCAATCAGGCGCGCAGCGCCAGAGCCCTAGCCCCAGCCCAACTCATGCAACCGATCGTCATCCACGCCGAAGTGATGGGCGATCTCGTGGACAACAGTGATGGCTACTTCCTCGACCACGTCTTCCTCGGTATCACAGATATCAAGGATGGCTTCGCGATAGATGAAGATCCGGTCAGGTAACTCACCGCCGTAGGCCGACGTACGTTCAGTGAGTGCGATGCCGTGATAGAGGCCAAGCAGCGTCGGATCATGCTCGTCCCGGGCCTCGACCAACACCACCACGTTATTCATCGCGGCGGCGAACTCCGAAGGGATCAAGTCGAGCGCATCCGTCACCAGCTCATCAAACCGCTGGCGAGACATCTCCACAGCCACCCTCAGCCACCAGTGGAAGTCGGCGGAGGCGGCGTAACACTCGGCTGAGCACCGCGAACACTGTTGGTGATCGGTGCGAGCCCAGTCCCGTCCGGCAACTTCGCCCCCACCTTGCAGTCGATCTTGCGAGACCCAGCGTCCCAGCTCTCGACCTTGAGCGTGTCCGGATAAGGCGTCAACTTCTTGGCCGCCAGGTCAGCACCGCCGGTATACGCCGTGGTGACCACCGCGCACAGCTCAATGGCCTTCTCGGTCTGCGCGTCGACCGTCGGATACCCCCCAGGGAACGCCGTGCCAAGGTCGACGTTGCCGACGATCTCAAACGCATGCGGGTTGGCGCAGTCGGTCGGGTCCCCGATCTCCTGGCCGACCAGTGCCAGGCACGTGCCCGGCTCATGGATGTTGGACTGGTCCTGACGCGCCGCGGTCCCGGAGTGCGGCAGCAGCGCTCCCGACGGGGCGGCGCGCTGGACGCCGCAGCGGACCTTGCGGTCGCCGTCTGCCCACTGCTCCGCGGTCGGCTTGAGGGCGTTGACGGTGAACCTGCCGAACGGGTCGAGTTGGCCGCCCAGGTACGTCGCCGCGCCCGGGGTGCATTTGGCGACCGCGAGTTCCTGCCAGCGGGCGGTGTCAGGGGCCGCCGCGTTCTCGCCGAACTCGGCGGAGATGTCGACGTTGCTGGTGACCTCGAACAGGTGCGGCTGGGCACAGTCGACCTTGCGCATGTCCGACCCGTCCGGCGGCGACCACTGCAGGCAGCTGCCGGTGGGCGAGTCGAACGCCTCCCGGCGCAGGTCCTCCGGTGAACCGGGGGTGGCCCGGCCCGCCTCGACCGGCCAGGAGAACAGGATGCTGGTGACCAGGGGCAGCAGGGCACCGACGAAGGCCCCGGCCATCAGGAGCCGGGTTTTCGTCGTTCCGTCGTGTGACCGCAACCAGTCGCCGCTTTCAGACATCTACTCCATGATGCCGTGTCCCGGTCGGGCCCACGGCATGTGGGGACGCAACAAGCCCTGGACGTCAGGTTGCGATCGGGACAATCATCCGACGTGGCGGGGCTCTAATCGGTACTGTTCGCGCCGGGAGTGGTTCATGACTGACAAAGACTTTGGGGCCGACAAGCCCGCTGACAAGCCGGCAAGCCAGCCGACTGATGACGGCGCGACCACCGCGCTGCCGAAGTACGTGCCGGACACGCCGGAGACCAAGCGCGGTTCCATTAGCTATCAGGAACCTGGAAAGACGGCGCCTCGGCAGCAGTCGCTGGCCGACCGGCGGGCCCGCGAGGTCGCCCAGCGCAAGGCGCGCGAGGCCGAGGAGGCCGCGTACGCCGAGGCCGAGCGCAAGCGCAAGCTGCGCAAACGCATCCTCATCGGCGCAGGCGTCACGGTGGGTGTGGTCGCGGTCGTCGCGGTCATCTACGCGGCGTCCACGCCCGACGAGGTCACCGCGCAGTGCACCGACACCAACGGCGTGATCGTCGACGACGACTTCTGTGACCAGAACTACGCCACCAGCCACGGCGGCTACCACAGCGGCGGGTTCATCTACATCGGCGGCAGCTCCTACCGCTACAACTACGGCGGCACCGGCGTGAAGGGCCAGACCGTCGCCGGTGGTTCCTACGTCGCGCCGTCGGACCGGACGCCGGTGAAGACCGCGTCCGGCAAGTCGGTGCAGCGCGGTGGGCTCGGCGTGGGCGGCAGCAGCAGTGGCGGGAAGAGCGGGGGCAGCTGAGTGCGTCGCGAACGCTCGCAGCCCCGCCCGGACTGGCGTCAGAAGATCGAGTCCCAGGGGCTGGTCTTCGGCTCGCCCGCACGCTACGGCGGCGGCGCCCAGCGGCCCTACTGGGACGAGTCGGTGCACTACGTCTTCGGGCTCGACGACGTGCTTTCGATCGAGGCCGACGTCGAACTGCTGCACTCGATGTGCCTGGACGCCGTCGACCACGTCGTGCTGACCGAGCGCTACCGCGACTTCGGCCTGCCCGAATGGGTGTGGCCGAAGATCGCCGAGTCGTGGCAGCGGCACGACCCGCACGTCTACGGCCGCTTCGACCTGCGCTACGACGGCTCCGGCCCGGCCAAGCTGCTGGAGTACAACGCCGACACCCCGACCTCACTGCTCGAGGCCGCGGTGGTGCAGTGGTACTGGAAGACCGAGGTCTTCCCCGAGGACGACCAGTGGAACTCCATCCACGAGAAGCTGGTGGAGCGCTGGATCGAGGTGGCCGACCGGCTGCCGTCCAAAGAGGTCCACTTCACCTGGTCGCAGGCCGATCCCAGCGGTGAGGACCACATCACCACCGCCTACCTGCAGGAGACCGCCGCCGAGGCGGGCCTGGACACCGTCGGCCTGGCCATCGAGGAGATCGGCTGGGACGCCGAACTCGGCCGTTTCGTCGACCTCGCCGAGGTGTCGATGAAGTCGGTCATGAAGCTCTACCCGTGGGAATGGGTCGTCGACGAGGAGTTCGGCAAGCGGGTCGTCGAGTCGCTGCCGGGCACGCTGTGGGTCGAGCCGCTGTGGAAGATGCTGCTCTCCAACAAGGCGATTTTGGCGGTCCTGTGGGAGATGTACCCGGGCCACCCCAACCTGCTCCCGGCCTTCCTCGACGAGCCGAACATCCTCATGGAGTACGTCCGCAAGCCCAAGCTGGGCCGTGAGGGCGCCAACATCCAGATCGTCGCCCCCGGCTACGAGACCCAGACCGCCGGTGTGTACGGCCAGGAGGGCTTCGTCTTCCAGGCCTTCGACCCGTTGCCCGAGTTCGACGGCTACCGCCCGGCCCTTGGCGCGTGGGTCGTCGGCGACCACGCCGCGGGCCTCGGCATCCGCGAGACCGCCGGTCTGGTGACCGACGACGGCGCGGCGTTCGTCCCACACCGCATTCCCCAGGCATGATTCCGCAGAACAGCACGACCATGGAGGACGCGTGACCAGTCACCTCGCCGCAACGACGCTGGCCCTGCCCGCCGGATTCGGCGCCGACCTCGGCAAGGGGATCGGCGCGATCGCCCTGTACGCGATCATCGGCCTGGTCCTGATGCTGATCGGCTTCTACGCCATCGACTGGACCACCCCGGGCAAGCTGTCGGAGCTGGTCCGCACCGGCAAGCCCAACGCGGTCATCGTGACCGCCTCCGGCATGCTGAGCATGGCGCTGATCATCGTCGTGGCGATCTTCTTCTCGGCGAGCGACCTGACCGCGGGCCTGATCACGTCGGTGGTCTACGGTCTGATCGGCATCATCGTTCAGGTGCTGGCCGTGCGGACGCTAGAGTGGGTGACGAAACTGGACGTTGGTCGGACGATCGAGGCCGACGAGTTCGCCCCCGCCAGCGTCGTCGTCGCCGCCGTCCACATCGCACTCGGCTTGATCGTCGCAGTAGCAATCTCTTAAGGGCTATCTGAGTCGTCACGGGGTGTGGCGGGATATTAAGCTCACACCTCGTGATTGACCTCAAGGTTCTGCGCGAAGACCCGGAGACCGTGCGCGCCTCGCAGCGTGCCCGTGGTGAGGACCCGGCGGTGGTGGACAGTCTGTTGTCCGCCGACGAGCGGCGCAGGTCGACCATCTCCCGTGCCGACAACCTGCGCGCTGAGCAGAAGGTGTTCGGCAAGCAGGTGGGCAAGGCTCGGGGCGAAGAGCGTGAGGCGCTGTTGGTCAAGGGCAAGGAGATGGCCGCTGAGGTCAAGTCCGCCGAGGCCGAGCAGGGTGAGGCTGAGAAGGCGTTCGAGGAACTTCACCGGGCCCTGCCGAACCTTGTCCACCCGTCCGCCCCGGTCGGCGGCGAGGATGACTACACAGTCCTTGAGCATGTCGGTGAGCCTCGGGTGTTCGACTTCGAGCCGCTCGATCACCTTGACCTCGGCGTCCGCCTCGGTGCGCTCGACATGGAGCGTGGGGCGAAGATCTCCGGGTCGCGCTTCTACTTCCTGACCGGGGTCGGGGCGCAGTTGCAGCTCGCCCTGCTGAACATGGCCGCCGCGCAGGCCGCCGCCGCCGGGTTCACGCTGATGATCACGCCAGTCCTCGTCCGGCCGGAGATCATGGCGGGGACCGGGTTCCTGGGTGCCCACGCGAGCGAGATCTACCGGCTTCGGGACGACGATCTGTACCTGGTCGGGACGTCCGAGGTGGCGTTGGCGGGGTACCACGCCGACGAGATCATCGACCTGGGAAGCGGGCCCAAGCGGTACGCGGGGTGGTCGAGCTGTTTCCGGCGCGAGGCTGGGTCGTACGGCAAGGACACGCGCGGGATCATCCGGGTGCACCAGTTCGACAAGGTCGAGATGTTCTCCTACTGCAAGCCGGAGGACGCCGAGGCCGAGCACGAGCGGCTGTTGGGCTGGGAGCGGGAGATGCTGGCCAAGATCGAGGTCCCGTACCGGATCATCGACACCGCCACCGGCGATCTGGGGACCAGCGCCCACCGCAAGTTCGACTGTGAGGCGTGGATTCCCACCCAGCAGGCCTACCGCGAGCTGTCGTCCACCTCGAACTGCACCACGTTCCAGGCCAGGCGCCTCGGGGTGCGGTACCGCGATGAGAACAACAAGCCGCAGGTGGCCGCCACGCTCAATGGCACCCTGGCCACCACCCGCTGGATCGTGGCGATCCTGGAGAACCACCAGCAGGCCGACGGCTCGGTCGTCGTGCCGCAGGCGTTGCGGCCGTTCCTTGGGCGCGACGTGATCGAACCAGTGAGCTGACGCGAAATGAGGGGCACCCGGCTGGGTGCCCCTCATTTCGTTGTCCGTCAGTCGCGCGCGGCGGACTTGCGGCGGGTGAACCACAGGGCGCCGCCGCCCGCGGCGAGCAGGGCCGCGCCGAGGCCCAGGATCGGCATCGGGTTGGCGCCGGTCTCGGCGAGGTCGTCGGTCTTGGCGACCTTGGCGACCTTGGCCTGGGGCATCGCGGCCTGGACGACGCCCGCGGTGGTGGTCGTGGTCGCGGTCGGCTGGATCAGGCCGAGCTCGGCCTCGATGGCGGCGAACGGGACAGTCAGCACGTTGTTGGCCAGGTTGGTCTCACCGAAGATGCTGCGCTCGGCCTCGAGCTTGATCTCGGCGTTGCTGAACGCGCGCTCGACCTTCACCTTGGCGCCGACGAACTCGACCAGACCCGGGTGGCGGCGCTCGGTGAAGTAGCCCGAGACCTTCTGGCCGTAGATGTGCGACTGCATGCCGCCGAACTTGTCCACGATCTTCAGGCCGTCGGGCAGGATCAGGTTGGCGCGCAGCTGCTCGGCGACGTTGCCCTCGGGGACCACACCGCCGACGATGGTGAACTCGTCGCCGACCTGGATGCTCAGGTTGGTGTTCGGGTCCTTCAGGTCGTAGGTCGTGCCGCCCCAAATGAGCAGCAGCTGCGTGGTGCGCACGTCCATCTTGCCCACCTGGTAGCCCGCGTCGAAGTTCTCGATCTTCTGGCCCGGGGTCAAGGTCAGCACGGCGGAGCGGCCGTTGACGAAGCTGAACTTGGAGTCGCCGCCCTCCTTGGTCCAACCCTGCTGCGGGCTCATCTGCAGGCGGTCGTTGGCGCCCACGTAGTACGTGCCCGCCTGGATGTCCTGGAAGCAGTAGGTGCCGTCGGGCTTGGTGTTCTCGTAGGTGTCGCGGCCGGTGGTCTCGTTGTGCAGGCCGAGGAAGTTGTCGCCGATCCGGGGCTCGTCGGCCTGGTGCTTGCCGTCGCCGTTCGCGTCGTTCCACGAGGTCCCGCAGATCGACGCGCCGCGCACGCCGAAGGTCACCGGCTCGGCCTGCTGGCCCGCGTTGAGGGTGATCTTCACCGTCGCCGCGGTGGTGGCGGCGAATCCGTTGTCGGAGTGGGTGACGTCGTAGGCGCCGAACGGGATGTTCTGGAACGCGTACTTGCCGTTGGCATCGGTCTCGGCGAAGAACTCACCCCCGGAGCCAGATGCTTTGACCACCGCGCCCGCACGCCCCCGCTCGCCGTCCTGGACGGCGCCGTCGCTGTTTCGGTCGAACCACACCGAACCGCCGAAGGTGGTGGTCGGGGCGTCGGCGGCGGCCGTGCCGGTGAACAGCATCGGGCTGATCGCCGCGGCGATCATGGCGGCGGCGGTGGCGCGGCCCGCGAGCTTGGCGTTCTTCATCATTTCGGTTCTCCCTGTTCTCGCTGCTTTGTTCCGGTCATTCAGTAAGGCGTTCGGGGTGGGGTTCAGGTTGTTCTCCGTTATTCAAGAGAAATATTTCGCTGAATTCCCCGAAAATGCGCGCGACAAATAAGCCGCGAGGATTTCGCGGCCGTTGTCGACCAATTTCGGGATTTCCCCAGTCAGAGCCTGTCCGCCGAGTACACGCCCGACCGGCGCGACCGGTTGCCGCCGTTATCGACCCGAGACGAAACAGGCCCGCGACGCCGGTGGCGTCGCGGGCCTGGAGTGGTGTTCGAGCAGGTCAGGCGCTTGCTTGCACCGTCTCGCGAGGCTTGGCCTCTGTGACTTCGGGGGCGCGCTTGGCCGCGGACCGCGTCCGCAACCAGCCCAGCAGCCGCCTGCCGACGCCGATCATCGGCTGCTCGACGGTCCGGTAGAGCACGTCGGCCATGACCAGTGAGACCAGCGCGACCGCAGGCCACTGCAGATAAGGCCACGACTGCAGGTTCGGCACCGTGGCGATGACCGCGGTGCCCGCGATGCCCTGGATCAGGTACAGCGAATAGGACCGCTCCCCGATGAACACCATCGGCTTGCGGGTGAGCAGCCATTGCCCGACGCCGGGCCCGAGCAAAGTGGGGATCAGCAGCGCGGCGAAGAACCCGTAGGTCGGGATGATGATCAGATAGGTGTCGTTGAACGACACGACGCCGTCGCTCAGCCACAGGAACACCGGCTGCACGCTCAGGTGGATGCCGATGAACACCAGCAGCGCCACCGCCGACACCACCGGCTTGGTCAGCCAGGCCAGCATCGCGAAGCCACGCCGGTTGTGCAGCACGACGGCCATCAGCGCGCCGGTCACGATGGGCAGGTACTGCACGCCCATGCTGTCGTGGTTGTAGGTCGCCGGGATCAGCGTGAGGATCAGCACGGCGATGGTGGTCAGCGCCAAGCCCAGCCGCTTGGCGAAGGAGCCCGCGCACAGCACGAACGCCAGCAGCGGCCACAGCAGGTAGAACTTCTGCTCGACGCCGAGCGTCCACGCCTGCGCGAACGGCGCCACCGCCACGTTGACGTACTCGCCCATGAACGTCAGGTAGTGGGTCATGTTCGCCGCCAAGCCGCTGGCGGTGTACTCGTGGCGCAGCCAGTGCGTGCCGACATAGATGAACAGCACGACGAAGTAGACCGGCATGATCCGGAACGCGCGGCGGACATAGAAGTCCCGCAGCGACAACCGGCCGCGCTTGTCCTCCTCGCGCAGCGCGAGCGTGGTGATCAGGTAGCCGGAGAGCGCGAAGAAGACGTGCACCCCGATCCAGCCCGAGATCCACGCCCAGCTCGGACCACCGAAGTGGAAGGCCACGACGATGAGCGCCGCGACCGCGCGTAAGCCGTCGAGCGCGGGAAAGCGGCGCATGGCCAAGTAGTCGTCATACGTCAGTGATCGCACGTGGGTCCCCTCAGTCGACCTGGTCGGCGATGTACTTGCCGATCTCCAGCGCGCAGGTCGCGGCTGGGGACGGCGCGTTGAGCACGTGCACCTGGTTGGGTGCGCTCTCGATAAGGAAGTCCTGGACCATAGACCCGTCGGGCAGCAGCGCCTGCGCCCGCACCCCGGCGCCGGAGCGCACGATGTCGTCGGGGCCGACCGCGGGCACGAGCTTGGCCAGGCTGGCGGCGAACCGGCGCCGCGACAGCGAGCGGCGGACCTCGTCGAGGCCGATCGGATAGGCGTACTTGCGGGCCAGCTTCCACACACCGGGGAAACGGGCGGTCTCGGCGAGGTCCTTGGCCGAGAAGTCGCGCCAGCGGTAGCCCTCGCGGCGCAGCGCGAGCACGGCGTTGGGGCCCGCGTGCACGCTGCCGTCGAGCATCCGGGTCAGGTGCACGCCGAGGAACGGCAGCGACGCGTCCGGCACCGGGTAGATCAGGCCGCGGACCAGGTGGGCGCGCTCGGGCTTGAGCTCGTAGTACTCGCCGCGGAACGGAACGATCTTGGCCTTGGGGGTGAGCCCGGCCATCCGCGCGATCCGGTCGCTGTGCAGGCCCGCGCAGTTGACCAGCGCGTCGGCCCGGAGCACCTCGGTGCCGGTGGCGATCTCCACCCCGCCCATGCGCCCCGGCCGGATGCCCAGCGCGGGGGTGGACAGCCGCAGGTCGGCGCCCGCGTCGGTGAGTAGCCGCACCAGCGCGGCGCACACGGCGGGGAAGTCGATGATGCCGGTGCTCTCCACCCGCAGCGCCGACACGCAGGCCACCTCGGGCTCGTAGTCGCGCGCCTCGGCCTGGGAGATCAGCTTGGCGGGAACACCGTTGGCCTCGGCCCGCTCGGCCAGCACGCCCAGCGCGGGCAGCTCCGACTCGTCGGTGGCGACCACGAGCTTGCCGCACACCTCGACGGGCACGCCGTGCTCGCGGGCGAACTCGACGATCGAGCGGTTGCCCGCCACCGACATCTTCGCCTTGAACGAGCCGGGCGCGTAGTACAGGCCCGCGTGCACGACGTTCGAGTTGTGTCCGGTCTGGTGGCCCGCCCAGTGGGCTTCCTTCTCCAGCACGGTGACCCGGTGCCCACGACCCACCAGCTCGTGGGCCGTCGCGAGCCCGAGGATGCCGCCTCCGATAACCACGATGTGTCGCACGACCCAGGAGGGTACGGGGCGGCCAAATGTGACCTGAGCACCGCTATACACTCGCGACGGTCAAACTTGGGAGACGTATGTCTGACATCATCGCCCTCGGCCAGCCCACCGTCGGCGACGAGGAGCTCGCCGCGGTCGCCGAGGTCTTCAAGTCCGGGTGGCTCTCCGGGGCGGGCCCCACCTGCGGGAAGTTCGAAAGCCGCTTCGCCGAGATCGCCGGGGCGGAGCACGTGCTGGCGGTCAACAACTGCGGCGCGGCCCTGCACCTGGCCCTCCAGGTCGCCGGGGTCAAGCCCGGTGACGAGGTCATCGTCGGCGACTACACCTTCCCCGCCACGGGGCATTCGGTGGTCTGGTCCGGCGCCACGCCGGTCTTCGCCGACATCCGCCCCGACATCTGGAGCGCCGACCCGGCCGCGGTCGAGGCGGCCATCACCCCGCGCACGACCGGCATCATCGCCGTCGACGTCTTCGGCCAGCCCGCCGACTACGACGAGCTGCGCGCCATCGCCGACAAGCACGGCCTGTTCCTCATCGAGGACGGCGCCTGCTCGGCGGGCGCGAGCTACAAGGGCCGTCCCGCGGGCGGCCTCGCCGACCTGACCACCTTCAGCTTCCACGGCCGCAAGGGCATCACCGCGGGCGAGGGCGGCGCGCTGACCACGAACAACGCCGAGTACGCCGCGCTGGCCCGCAAGATGCACACCTACGGCATCGCCCCCGCGATCACCCGCGAGGGCGCCAGCGACCTGCCGGTGCCCAGCTTCGACCTGGCGGGCTACAACTACCGCATGTCCGACGTGATGGCGGGCATCATGCTCGCCCAGCTCGACCGGCTGCCGACCCTGCTGGCCAACCGCGCGCGGGTCGCCAAGCTCTATGAGAGCCTGCTCGGCGACGTCGACGGCCTCACCCTGCCGGTCGCGCTCGACGACCGGGTGCACCCGTGGCAGTCCTACGTGGTCACCCTCGACCACGGCATCGACCGCGGCAAGGTCGCCAAGGGCCTGCGCGACCAGGGCGTGCAGTGCAACATCGGCACCTACGCCTCCCATCTGCAGCCGGTGTACGGCACCACCGCGGCCTGCCCGGTTTCGGCGGACCTGTTCACCCGCCACCTGGCCATCCCCATGCACGCCAACCTCACCGACGACGAGGTGGAACGGGTCGCATCGACCCTGCGCACCGTGCTCGCCGACGCCCGCTGACCCCGATCTCCAGGAGTTACCCAGCCATGTCCCCCCGCACTGTTCTGGTCACCGGCGGCGCCGGCTTCATCGGCATGCACGTCGTCCCCATGCTGCTGGAGAAGGGCTACCACGTCCGGATCCTCGACAACATGTTCCGCGGCGACCGCGACAAGGTCGGCGAGCTGGTCGCCACCGGCAAGGTCGAGCTGATCGACCAGGACGTCCGCTACGGCGGCGCCGTGCACCAGGCGATGAAGGGCTGCGAGAGCGTCATCCACCTCGCCGCGGTGTCGATCAACAAGAGCGTCGCCGACCCGTTCGAGAGCGTCGACATCAACATGGTCGGCAACCACAACGTCTTCGCCGCCGCGGCCGACCACGGCGTGCGCAGGCTCGTGTTCGCCTCATCGGCGTCGGTCTACGGCGACCCCAAGAAGCTGCCGATGCACGAGGACGACGAGCTCTCGCCGCTGACGCCGTACTGCATCGCCAAGCGCTCCGGCGAGGACCTGCTCGGCTTCTACCAGCGCACCAAGGGCCTGTCGTGGGTCGCGCTGCGCTTCTTCAACGTCTACGGCCCCGGCCAGAAGACCACCGCGTACTACACCTCGGTGATCAACCACTTCGTCAACCGCCTGCGCAACGGCCTGCCGCCGGTCATCGACGGCAAGGGCGAGCAGTCGATGGACTTCATCCACGTCCACGACATCGCCGCGTCGGTCGTGGCCGCCCTGGAGTCCGAGGGCGACAACGTGCCGGTCAACATCGGCACTGGCATCGACACCTCCATCGCCGACCTTGCCAAGATCCTCATCAACGCCGTCGGCGTCGACGTCGAACCCCAGTTCAACCCGCGCGACGTGCTCGTCTCCCGCCGCGCCGCCGACATCACCAGGGCCAAGGAGGTCCTGGGCTGGGAGCCCACCATCACCGTCGAGGACGGCATGACCGACCTCATCCGAAACGGCGGCTGATGTTCTTCGACGACGAGCGCAGCAACCGGCTGCGTCCGCACATCCTGACCGAGCTCGTGGGTCAGTTCATGAACGACGCCGAACGGGCCAAGCTGTTCGGGTTGCCGGAGACCACCCGCATCCGCGAGCGGGCGAAGGTGATCAGCCCGAACAACCTGCGCATCGGCGAGTACTGCTGGATCGGCGAGGGTGCCGTCCTCGACGCCAGCGGCGGCATGGAGATCGGTGAGCACACCAGCATCGGTCTCAACTGCCTGATCTTCACCCACTCCAGCTGGCTGGCGAACATGATGCTGGAGAACCACTCGGGCACCGACCTGATCGAGCGCAAGCCGGTGCGCATCGGCAAGGGCTGCTTCATCGGCGGCAACAGCGTGATCATGCCGGGGGTGACCATCGGCGACTTCGCCACCGTCCAGCCGCTGTCGGTGGTGGCCAAGGACGTGCCGGAACGCTCGCTGGTCGCGGGCAACCCGGCCAGGGTGTTCCAGAAGTACGACGACGAGTACATCCAGGCCGAGGCCGAACGGGTCCGCGCCGACAACGCCCGCCGCCGCGAGGAAGCCGCCGCGCGGGGCGAGGACGTCGTGTGGGGCGCACCTCCCGGGGTCCTGCCGGAATGACGCCGCCGAACTGCCCCCGAGGTCTCTCGGGGGCAGTTCGTCATCCGCTCACACCAGCGGGCTCGACAGTCCCGCCGAGATCGCGTTGCGCAGGATCGTCGACGCCGCGCCGCTCGGGCCGAGTGCCCCGTTGAAGGTCATCGATCCGGTGGAGAACACCCAGCCGCCGTTGGGCTTGGTCTGGTGGATCATCTCCGCTTGGGAGTTCTGGCCGCGCGCGATGATCGTGGTGCCAGGCTGCGCGCCCGATGGGGTGTTGTCGACCTCCCAGCCCGCCGCGGTGAAGTTGTAGGCGGTCTCGCCGAAGGTGTCGCCGATCCCCAGGCCCGTGCCCGCCAGGAACGGATGGGTGGAGACCACCTCGTACGCGCCGAAGTCCATGAACGTGGTCTCGTCGTAGTCGACGCCGATCAGTTGGCTGGCGGGTTGGCCGAGTCCGGCGAAGAGCACATGCGCGCCGGTCGACGACCGGAACACGATCGAGTCGCCGCCCGGCTGCCAGGTGATGCGCTCGTAGATCGCGTTGCCGCCGGTGACCACGACGTGGCCGCCGCCCGCCAGGTAGTCCCGCAGCGAGTCGCGCATCTTCTGCGACCAGTACTCCGGGTGGCTGCCCAGGACCAACACCTCGTACTGGGCCAGCCAGCTCGGGTCGTGGTCGAGGTCGCCGTCCTGGTAGCAGTCGAAGGTGAACCCTCGGTCGACCATCCAGCGCAGCAGCAGGAGATCGCTGTAGAACGTGTGGTTCATCCGCCCGCGTCCGGTGATCCACGTGCTGTTGCTCGGGCGCAGCGAGGCGACCACCCTGGCCACCCCGGCTTGGCCGACGGTCGCGTACTGGCTGTGTCCGCCCCAGGTGTTGTAGGCGCTGTAGGTGTTCGTCGGAAGCATGACCGCGATCGGCGCGAGCGTGCCCGCGGGCCGGACCACGAACGGAATGTCGAACCGGGTGTGGCGCACGCCGTTGAGGAGGCCCCGCAGCCTGCACAGATAGACCCCCGACCGCCACGTGGTCGGGATGGTGAGAGTGAAGTCGGCCGCCCACGCGCAGCCGTTCGAGCGGTAACCGCCGGGGAGCAGTTGCAGCCTGCCGGGCCGGGTCACCGGGCCCCACACGGTGCCCTGGGATTGTCCGGCGACGGCCAACCGCTCGATGTGCGCTTCCACGCTGGTGTACGTGCTCGACACGGCGAAGCCCTGCGGACCGCCCGCCCGCGGACTCAGATCCGTCGGGTAGCCCTGCAGCGCGGCGGTCGACTCGATGGTGAAGCCCTCGCCGACGGACAGTCCGCTGCCGCCGTTGAACCAGGCGATGTTGGCGCCGCCGATGATGTTCTCGGAGTTCATGAGCCGGAACCACATGAGTCGGTGGTCGAGGCCCGGGGTGGTCGCGCCGTCCAGGAACACCGTGTAGACGGTGCCAGAAGTGTTGGCGAACCAGGTTTTCTGCGCGCTGTCGGAGAATCCGGTCCCGACCAGCACGCCGTTGCCGCCGTTGGCCCAGGCGCCCGGGCCCGCGGTGCCGTCGGTGCGCAGGTAGCGGTACCAGACCAGGTCGCTGCTGCCCTGTCGGATCCCGTAGATCACTCCGTTGGGATCGGCGAACAGCTCGTAGTGGCGCAGGAACCCGGTTCCGATCTGGGCGCCGCTGTTGGCCGCCCACGCGCCCGGCCCCGCGGTGCCGTCCCCCGCGAGATACCGCAACCAGTGCAGCGAGCCGTTGGCGGACACGCCGTACAGCACCCCGCCCCAGCCGCCGAACACCCGCGGGTACTGGGCGAATCCACTGTGGATGGTCGCGCCGGAGTTCGGGTGCCAGCTGCCCGTGCCGGTCGCGGGGTCCGACAACTGGTACTTGTACCACCGCACCGCGCCGTCCGCGGTGATCCCGAAGACCTGCCCGTCGGCCGAGGCCAGGACGGTCTCGAACTGTTGCCAGCCGTCGCCGATGAGCCTGCCGCCGCCGTTGCTCCACGCCGCGGCCCCGGTCTGCCACCCGGAATGCCGATACCAGTACAGAAGGCCGTCGGCCTGGATCGCGTACAGCGCCCCGTTGCCCGCGGGCACGAACCGGATGAACCGCTGGTTGATGTCCCACATGAGCGCCTCCTCGCACCGGGAGTAACCACTGCATCGCTCTGTGGAACACCCGCGTTTCGGGTCTGTCCACAAACAGCAAGAATCCCGGCGAGCGGCGGCTCACCGGGATTCTTGGCGGACTCGGTTCAGGCGCGGACCGGGGTCTGCGAGCGGTCGAGAACCTGCGCCACCACGCGGTGCGACGGCAGGATCGAGTCGCGCTCCTCGTCGGCGTCGACGGTGCCGTCGAGCACGTCGAGGAACCGGTCGAGCTGGGTCGCCAGCGGCTCGCGGGCGGTGAGCAGCTCCGGGATCTCCATGACGGTCTGCTGGCGGTAGCCGCGGCCGTCCGGGGTGGCCGCGTCGTTGGACACGTGCCGGTAGATGATCACGTCGCGGCGCAGGAGGTCGGCCTCGATGAGGCGGTCGACCTCGGAAATCACCAGCGAGCGGACCTTGCGCTGGCCGATCCGGCTGGCCGAGACGGTGGCCAGGCCGCCGCCCGCGAAGCCCAGCACGGTCTCGGCGATGTCCTCGGCGCCCTCGACCGAGTTCGGGTGGAAGTACCCGAGGTGGCCCTGCACGGCGGTCGGCTCGACGCCGCCCAGCGCGCGGATGGCGATGTCCACGTCGTGCACCAGCAGGTCCCAGGCCACGCCGGTGCGGATGCGCGGGGCGTACGGGGAGTGCCGGGTAGCGGTGACGTGCACCGGGCTGTCGACCAGCGACAGCGCGGTGATCACGGCCGGGTTGTAGCGCTCCAGCAGCCCGCACATCAGCGGGACGCCGCGCTCGGCGGAGACCCGCACGACCTCCTCGCTCTCGGCGAGGCCGTTGCACACCGGCTTCTCCACCAGCAGCGGCCTGTCCTGGTTGAGCACCTGCAGCGCGAGCCCGTGGTGGTACTCGGTGGCCGCGGCGAGCACGACGGCGTCGACGTCGGACAGCTCGCCCATCTCCGGGGCCCACGCCGTCTCGTAGCGCTCGGCGACGGTGCGGCCCGCGGTCTCGTTCGGGTCGATGATGCGCACCAGGTCGCAGCGCTCGCTTTGGGCGAGCACGCGGGCGTGGAAGGACCCCATGGTCCCGGCGCCAACCAGGGCGATGCGGGGACGAGCTCCGGTCATGCCAGCACCTCGCGCACCGCGCCGATGATCGTGTCGAGTTCGTCGGCGGTCAGCTTCGGGTGCACCGGCAGCGACAGCGCCTGCTGGGCGACCTTGGTGGCCACGGGCACCTCGGAGGCGATCACACCGGGCAGGTCGCGGTAGCAGTCGTAGTCGAAGACGACCTTCGGGTAGTACGTGCCGTTGCCGATGCCCTTCTCGGTGAGCTTGGCGGCCAGCTCGTCCCGGTCGACCTTGGCGTCGTCGCCCACCAGCACCGTGTACTGGTGCCAGACATGGGTGCGGCCCGTGAGCACCTGCGGGGTGGCCAGGCCGGTGATGCCCGCCAGGCCCGCGGTGAGCGCCTCGGCGTGCCGCGAGCGCGCCTCGGTCAGCGCGGGCAGCTTCTCCATCTGCGGAATGCCGAGCGCGGCGTGCAGGTCGGTAAGCCGGTAGTTGTGGCCCGCGACCTCGTACTGGTAGCGGGCGCGCATGCCCTGGTTGCGCAGCACGCGCAGCCGGTCGGCCAGGTCGTCGTCGTCGGTGGTGATCATGCCGCCCTCGGCGGTGGTCACGTTCTTCGTCGCGTACAGCGAGAAGCAGCCCAGCCCGTAGCTGCCCGCCTGGCGGCCGTCGAAGCTGGCGCCGACGGCCTGCGCGGAGTCCTCCACCAGCGCGAGCCCGTGCTCGGCGGCCAGCGGGGCCAGCTTGCCCATGTCCGCGGTCTGCCCGTACAAGTGCACCGGCATGAGGACCTTCGTGCGCGGACCGATCTGGGCGGCGACGGCGTCCGGGTCGACACAGAAGTCGTCGGTGCGGATGTCGGCGAAACGGGCGGTGGCACCGGCTTCGAGGATCGCGTTCAGCGTCGCCACGAAGGTGAACGGGGAGGTGATCACCTCATCGCCCGGCTGGAGGTCCAGCACTTGCAGGGAGGCCACCAGCGCTGTCGTGCCGTTGTTCACGGCCACGGCGTGCTTGGTGCCCGCGACCTTCGCGAACGACTCTTCCAGTCGCTTGACCATCGGTCCCTGCGCGATGACGCCGGAGCGCAGGACCTCGAGGACATACGGCTCGGCGTCGGCGACGTCGACCACGGTGATAGGGATCATTCTCCGCATTCCCATCGGGGCGGGTGCCGGTCGGGCACGACCGCTTACGTTGCTCGTCGGTGTTGGCGTGGATGAGGTGAAAGCCAGGAGGCAGGCTACCCGCGCGAGCAAAGCCGCAGGCCGTCCGGGTCGGGAGCACCGCCGCCGAACCGTTACCCTCGTATCGGCCCTGTCGCGACCCGGGCCGCGATCCTGTCTGCCGCACTACCTGGGAGTTCGCCACATGAGCCTGTCGGAGCGCCTGCGGACCGTCTTCGTCGACGCACTGCAGCTCGAGGACGACGTCGAGGTCGAAAGCCTGAAGTACCGCGACATCGACGCGTGGGACTCGGTCGGGCACATGGCGCTCGTCGCGGCCGTCGAAGACGAGTTCGACGTGCAGTTCGAGACCGACCAGGTGATCGACATGAGCAGCTTCAAGGTCGCTCTGGACATGCTTGAGGGCTTCGGGGTCAAGTGAGCCGTCCGGTGAGTGACCTGAATGACAAGGTGGCCGTCGTCACCGGCGGCACCCGTGGCATCGGGTTCGCGACCGCGGTCGCGCTGGCCGAGGCAGGCGCCACGGTCGTGCTCACCGGCCGCGACGAGGCCGCGGCCAAGCAGCGGGCCAAGGAGATCGCCGACGCGACGGGGGCCGCGGTCACCGGCGTCGCGCTCGACGTGACCGACCCGGCGTCGGTCAAGGACACCTTCCGCGCCGTCGCCAAGGAGCACGGCCGCATCGACGCGCTGGTCGCCAGCGCGGGCGTGCTCGACGGCGCGCTGATCGGCATGATCGCCGACGCCCACGTCGACGCCATGCTGACCACCAACGTCGCGGGCACCATCGCCACCGTGCAGGCCGCGGCGCGCGCCATGATGCGCAAGAAGACCGGCTCGATCGTGCTGCTCGGCTCGATCGTCGGCGAGCGCGGCAACGCCGGTCAGACCGTCTACGCCGCCTCCAAGGCCGCGGTGGCCGCCGTGGCGCGGTCGGCGGCGAAGGAACTGGGCCGCTACAACATCCGCGTCAACGCCGTCGCCCCCGGCGTCATCCGCACCGACCTGATCGCGGGCCAGTCCGACGAGGTGCTGGCCAAGGTCGTGGCCGACACGTCGCTGGGCAGGCTGGGCGAGGCGGGCGAGGTCGCCAAGGTCATCCGGTTCCTGGTGAGCGACGAGTCGTCGTTCGTCACCGGCCAGGTCCTGGGGGTCGACGGGGGTCTCGTCCTGTGACGGCGCTGATCCACCCGGACGCCCGGCTGCTGGACGCCGTCACCGGCGCCGAGCTCGCCGGTTCGGAGCTCTACGCCGAGGTCGGGCGGGTCGCCGCCGAGCTGGCCGTCCTGCCCGCCGGTGTGCTGTTCGCGCGGATGGACGTCGACGTCGCCAGCGTCCTGCGCTACCTCGGTGCCTGGTACGCCGGTCGCGCGGTCGCGCTGCTCGACCCCGCGCTCGACGCCGACCTGCTGGTGGGCCTGGTCGAGCGCTTCCAGCCCGCCGCCGTGCTCAACCCGGCGGGCGAGGCGCCCGCGGGCTATTCGGCCGACTGGGTGCGCGAGTCCGACGGTGTCGCGCCGCATCCCGATCTTGGGGTCCTGCTGCCGACCAGCGGATCGACCGGCAACCCCAAGCTGGTCCGCCTGTCGCGGAGCGCGGTGCTGGCCAACGCCGAGTCCATCGCCGAGGTGCTGGGCATCGACGCCGACGAGGTCGCCCCGACCAGCCTCCCGCTGCACTACAGCTACGGGCTGTCGGTGCTCAACAGCCACCTCGTGCGCGGCGCGACCGTCGTGGTCGAGCCGACCGGGGTGATGGGCAGGCCGTTCTGGCAGGCCGTCGAGGAACACAAGATCACGTCGCTGGCGGGCGTTCCGTACCACTACGAGATGCTGCGCCGCCTGCGCTTCGACCCGGCCAAGTACCCGAGCCTGCGCACGCTGACCCAGGCGGGCGGCAAGCTGCGCGTCGAGCTGGTCACCGAGTTCAACGCCAAGATGGTCGCAGCGGGCGGCCGGATGTTCGTCATGTACGGCCAGACCGAGGCCGCGCCCCGGATGGCGACCGTGCCCGCCGAGCGCTTGGCCGACAAGCTCGGCTCGGCCGGTCCGGCGCTGCCGGGTGGCGCGTTCAGCGTCCGCACCGACGACGGCACCGAGACCACCGAACCCGGCGTGACCGGCGAGGTCCTCTACCGCGGGCCCAACGTGATGATGGGCTACGCCGAGTCCGCAGCCGAACTCGCCGACGGCGACCAGTGCGGCGGGGTGCTGGCCACCGGCGACCTGGGCCACCTGGACGACGATGGCTATCTGTTCATCACCGGCAGGCTCAAGCGCATCGGCAAGGTCTTCGGCAACCGGGTCAGCCTCGACGACATCGAGCAGATCGTCGGCGGCACCGTCGCGGCCGTCGCGGCGGGGGACAAGGTCGTGGTCTTCATCGAGGGCGCCGACCGCGACACCGCCAAGGCCGCGGCCAAGACGCTGGCCGAGCGACTGCACCTGCACGTCACCGGGTTCGACGTACGGTCGGTGGACGCACTGCCGCTGCTGCCCAGCGGCAAGATCGATTACCGCTCGTTGGAGGCGGACCTGTGACCGACCTGTTCCAGCTCAGCCAGGCGCGGCGCGAGGCCGCGCTGCTGCCCGTGCTCACCGAGCTGACCGCCCACCACCGCGCCGCCTGCGCCCCATACGACCGGATCCTGTCGTCGCTGGGCACGCCGACCGCGTTCGACTCGGTCGCCGACCTGCCGTGGCTGCCGGTGCGCATGTTCAAGACCCACGAGCTGCGCAGCGTCCCCGAGGACGAGGTCTTCAAGATCCTCACCTCCTCGGGCACCACCGGCGCAGGCGCCTCCCGCATCTACCTGGACAAGGACGCCGCCGCCGCGCAGACCAAGATGCTCGGTGCGACCCTGCGGACCGTGCTGGGCAACGAGCGGCTGCCGATGCTGATGGTCGACACCGTCAGCATTATCAAGAACCGCCGCTCCTTCTCCGCGCGCGGCGCGGGCGTGCTGGGCATGGCCAACTTCGGCCGCAAGCACGTCTACGTGCTCGACGAGAACGACCAGCCCGACATCGAGGCGGTCAAGCGGTTCCTCGCCGAGTACGGCGACAAGCCGTTCCTGATCTTCGGCTTCACCTTCATGGTGTGGCTGTACCTCTACGAGGTGGCGCGCGAGCACGGACTCGACCTGTCGAACGGCATCCTGATCCACTCCGGCGGCTGGAAGAAGCTGATCGACCGCGCGGTCGACAACGCCGAGTTCCGCCGCCGGTTCAAAGAGGACACCGGGCTCACCAGGATCCACAACTACTACGGGATGATCGAGCAGATCGGCACCGTGTTCGTCGAGGGTCCCTCGGGGAATTCGCTGTACTGCCCGGACTTCGCCGACGTGGTGATCCGCAATCCGGAAACGTGGGCCGAGCAGCCGGTCGGCGAGCCGGGCGTGATCGAGGTGGTGAGCACGCTGCCGCGGTCCTACCCCGGCCACGTCCTGCTCACCGAGGACCTCGGCGTCGTGCACGGCGTCGACGACGGCGACTGGCCGGGCAAGCGGTTCTCCGTGCTCGGCAGGCTGCCCAAGGCCGAGGCCCGCGGCTGCTCGGACACCTTCTCGGGGGCGGCGGCGTGAAGATCACCCAACGGTTCCCGGCGGGTCCGGACACGGAAGTCGAAAACCTGCTGGCCGGTCTGACGGCCACCCCGGAGGGCGGCCCGCTCACGGTCGGTGACGACCGGATCGTCGACTTCCTGGTCAAGTTCGCCCGCAAGCTGCTCGCCCCCGCCACCGCGCGCCGCTTCCCGGAGCTGGCCTCGCTGGGCTTCTTCCTGCGCCGCGGCGAGATCGGCAAGGCACTGGCCACGGGCGCGACGCGCGACGGTGTCCTGCGCTTCCCCCGTGGCCTGGCCTTCCACGTGCCGCCCGCGAACGTCGACACGATCTTCGTCTACTCGTGGGCCCTGTCCGCGCTGGCAGGCAACCGTAACGTCGTGCGCATCTCGCCGCGGTCGGCGGGCGCGGCCAGCGCGGTCATCGACGCGCTCAACGAGGCGCTGGCCGAGGCCCACCCGGCCGTCGCTCAGACCCAGCGCATGGTCACCTACGACCGCGACGACGCCGTCACCGCGGCCCTGTCCGCCGCCTGTGACCTGCGGGTCATCTGGGGTGGGGACCGTGCGGTGACCGAGGTCCGCAGGCACCCGCTCGCGCCGCACGCGCGCGACCTGACCTTCCCCGACCGCGCGTCGTTCGCCGCGTTGTCGGTCGCGGGCTGGGACGCCGCGACCGCCGACCAGCGCCGCGACGCGGCGATCGGCTTCTACAACGACTCGTACTGGTTCGACCAGGCCGCCTGCGCCTCGCCGCGCACCCTGTTCTGGGTCGGCGACGCCGAGCGGGCGGTGTCGGCGCGCACCGAGTTCCGCGCGCTGCTCAGCCAGGTCATCGCCGACAAGCAGCACGTCGTCGAACCGGCCATGGCCGTGCAGAAGCGGGTGTCCACCTACGGCGTCGCCGCCGACGGCCTGGCCACCGACCTGCGTTTCGACGGCAACGCGGTGGCCACGTTGGAGCTGGTCGACCCCGGCGCGGTCCCGCGCGAGTGGCTCGGCGCGGGCACCTTCCCGATGGCCACGGTCGCCTCACTTGACGAACTCGCCGCCGTGATCGGCCGCAAGGACCAGACGCTGAGCTGCTTCGGGTTCAACCAAGCGACCCTGGTGGAGCTGGCCAACACCCTGGCCGGACGGGGAATCGACCGAATCGTCCCGTTCGGCTCCGCGCTGACCTTCTCGGCCGTCTGGGACGGCTACGACCTGCTCGCTGAGTTCAGCAGGCTGGTCACGGTCACGGTCTGAAACCGACTTATGCTGTCTCGACCGAACGCCTCCGGGGGCGAACCCAGTCAGGAGTCCGAGGACCTTATGACCGTCGACGTCGACGTCACCCAGGAAACCGAGGCGAAGAAGGGGAGCTCCCTCAAGTCGATCGCCGTCGCCTGGGCCCGGCGCCTGTTGCTCGTCGTCGTCGTCGCGGGTGCGGTCTGGACGCTCTCCCGCAACTGGAACACCGTCTGGGACACCCTCAAGACGTTGCCGTGGGGCAGTGTCCTGCTGTCCGAGCTGTCGGTGATGGTCGGCATCGGGATCGGCGTCATGGCCTGGCGCACGCTGGTCGAAGATCTCGGCCCACACGTCGGGGTGTTCCGCTGCGCGCAGATCAACCTGGTCGGGTCGCTGGGCAAGTACGTGCCCGGCTCGGTGTGGGCGTACCTGCTGCAGATGGAACTGGCCCGCAAGGCCAAGGTCGGCCGGGCCCGGATCTTCACCGCGTCGCTGGTCCAGGTCGGCCTCGCGCTGGTGGCCGCCGCCCTGTTCGGCGTGCTCGCGATGCCGGTGCTGATCGACAAGTTCCCCGGCGCGATCTTCTTCGCCGTACTCCTGCCCGTCGGCCTGCTCGCGCTGCACCCGCGGCTGCTGAACTGGGCGACCAACAAGGTCCTCAAGCTGATCAAGCGCAGCCCGCTGGAGCGGCCGCTGCACTTCCGCATGGTCGGCGAGGCGCTCGGCTTCCAGATCGTGTCGTACTTCTTCTATGGCCTGCACCTGTGGGTCCTGGTCGACGCCGTCGGCGCGGCATCTGGGCTGACCGGCCTGCTGCTGTGCACGGGCGCGATCGCCATCGGGCTCAACGCGGGCATGTTCGTCTTCGTGCTCCCCTCCGGCGCGGGCGTGCGCGACGGCGTCATCGTCGCCGTGCTGCTCAGCGCCCTGCCGTACGGACAGGCGCTGGCCTTCGCGGTCGTGTCCCGGGTGATGTTCCTGATCGCCGACCTGACCACCGCGGGCGTCGCCGCACTGCTCGCCCGCTGGCGCGTGCCGCTTCCCGCGGCCACCGCGTAATTGTGAAGGTTTCCGCTATCCGCTTGTGAATCGGTGAATCGCGGGCATACTCGACCCTGACCACCGCGTGCACTGGGGGCTGGGCTCCGTGCGTGATCACTAGGGGACAATTACATGCAATTACACGGTGCATACCGTGCTGTCTTGGTCGTGGGCGCACTCACCACGACTTTGTTGCTGCCACAGCAGGCCGCGGCACAGCCCGCGAATCCGGCGCCCGTCGCCAAGTCCGCCTCGGCCGAGATCGGCCTGGCAGGCGCGGCGGCCGTCGAGCCGGATGTCCGCGAAGTTCGCACCGCCAAGCCGTTCTCGCTGGTCGGTGTCAAGTGGACCGGCGCGGCCCCGGCCAAGGTCGAACTGCGCCACCGCGAGCCGGACGGCTCCTGGGCGGCGTGGACGACGGTCGACCCGGCCACCGACAGTGCTGACGTCCGGCGCAAGGGCGCGGGCAGCGAACCGATCTGGACCGGCCGCGCCGACACCGTCCAGATCCGCTCGGCCGACGTGGCCAGGCTGACCCTGGTCACCGTCGACCCCGGCGCCGACCCGGCCAAGTCCACGGCCCCGAGCATCCAGGCCACCCCGGACCGACCCGCCGTCGTCACCCGCGCCGAATGGGGCGCCGACGAGAGCCTGATGGGCTGGCCCGCCGAGTACGCCGCGACCACTAAGGCCGTCTCCATCCACCACACGGCGGGCACCAACGACTACACCTGCGCCGAGTCCGCGGGCCTGATCCGCGCCATCTACCGCTACCACGCCGTCGACCTCGACTGGGGCGACATCGGCTACAGCGCACTGGTGGACAAGTGCGGCACCGTGTTCGAGGGCCGCACCGGCGGCCTGCACCTGCCGACCATCGGCGCGCACACCGGCGGCTTCAACACCTTCGTCTTCGGCATCTCCATGCTGGGCACCTTCACCACGGAGCGGCCCAGCGACGCCCAGCACGAGTCGGTCTCGCGGATCGCCGCGTGGAAACTCGGCGGCAGCTACCGCAACCCGCTGGGCACCACCCAGCTGACCTCGAAGGGCGGCGGCACCGCCCGCTGGCCCGCGGGCACCACGGTCACCCTCCCGGTGATCTTCGGCCACCGCGACAGCGGCCTCACCGAGTGCCCCGGCGACCTCGGCTACGCCAACCTGGGCAACATCCGCAACCGGGTGGCCACGCTGATCAACGAGGCGAACACCTGGAACTCCCCGATCTACCAGAAGTGGAACGCGGCGGGCGGCGACAACAGCTTCTACGGCGGCGTCTACGCGCTGGAGTCCACGTTCAGGGACGGCAGGGCCACCACTTTCGGATCAGGCAACATCGCGATCGCCTCGCATCCGGCGTACGGCACGCACTGGCTGTCCGGCGCTGTGTTGGCCAAGTGGCACTCGGACGCGTGGCTCGGCTGGCCGCGAGGAGATCAAGCGTCCACTCCGAACTATGGCTCCCTCGCTGTGGTGGTGCCCTTCTCGGAGGGAACCCGTGTCTACTACAGCGATGCGCACAGGATCACCCTGTTGCCCGCCTCGCTGGTCTCGTACTACGACGCGGGCGGCGGGTCCGCCAAGTTCGGCGTGCCGATGTACCAAGCCGAGACGATACCGGGGTCGACCACACTCACTCAGCAATACGCCGCGGGGTGGGAGATCTATGTGGCAGCCGGCCGGGGACCATTGTCCGTCGGACCGCCGATCCGGCTGCATTTCCATGGGCTCGGGGGCAGCATGGCGTTCGGGTATCCGATCGGCGAACAGCAGCCGATAGCGGGCGGCGGCGTGACCCAAACCTTCGACCGGGCCACCATCACCTGCACGGCAGCCGGAGTGTGCTCCGGCGCTGAGCCGGGCCGAGCCGCGATCATCCAGAAGCACAACGAGATGGGCGGCGGTGTTCTGGCCGACCCTATCCTGGAGACCTCGGATGGCGGTCGGTACGTGACCTTCATGAAGTGGGGTGTCGAGGTCGCGATCACCTGGCATCCCAGCGTCGGCGCGCACTGGTTCTCCGGGAGGGTCTATTGGAAGTGGCGAGACGGCGGTTATGAGCGCTTCGGTCCCGCCGTGGCCGACCAGGCCGCGATTGGGTATGTCGGAGCGGCGGCCGCGTTCACCAAGGGTGACTCGATCTACTTCTCCGAAGCCAGCGGGGCGCACGCGATCTCCGGGCTGGTGCGGCAGAAGTACTGGGAACTGGGTCACACCACCGGAATCGCGGGTTACCCGACCAGCGACGTCACCGACGTGGGGGACGGTGGACAATTTGCCGACTTCCAGAACATGGTCAGCATCTACGCCTCGTCGTCGACCGGTGGCCACTGGATCTCCGGTGCGCTGCGCCAGCGGTACCGCGACGGGGGCGGCGCCGCCGCGCTCGGGCTGCCGACCTCGGACCAGTACGCCACCAGCGGTCCGTCCGGTGAGTCCGGTTTGTACATCCTTTTCGGACCGAACCGGGTCATCCTGTGGACCGCGTCGACCGGCGCCAAGTTGGTGAACGACGGGTTCCTCGCCAAACTGCGCGCGGGCGGCGACGTCGCGGTGTTCGGGTTCCCCGGCTACGAGGTCCTGCCGATCACCGACACCACGGCTCGTTTCCAGCAGTTCGCCCGTGCGACGGTTTTCGAACGCGGGACGACCTACACCACCCTGGGCTGGGGATTGCGCGACACCTGGTGGGCGCGCGGCGGTGCCGGTGGCGCATTGGGGCTGCCGACTTCCGACGCCGCTTTCAACAATGGCGTCTGGCGGCAGAGCTTCGACCGTGGCACAGTGCAGTGCACTAACCGTGACGCGGCGAACACTTGTCAGGTAACGGTAACCGGGTGACATTTCGCGCGGGGCTCGCTTATCGGTGTGCGGGCCCCGCGCGTTACCACTTTTCCAAAACCAGCGTCAGAGCGTTATTGGTGCGACGCTGAAAGTTCATGGTGATCTCCGGATTCTTCGGGCATACTTGCGAAGTATTTCTCGCACGCGGCCTCTGGGTGGGTCTCACGGCCGCTCTTCTATTGGGGGACCTTGTATGGGTTCTAACCGTCCTATTCGGGCTGCCTTCGTGGCGGCGCTGGCGGCGGGTTCGGTCGTCCTGACCGCGCTGCCGGCGGTGGCGCAGGAGGCCCCGGCCGCCCCGTCCACTTCGGACTCCACGACCGCCGTCGCGCCCGCTGCGCCGGTCGAGCAGGCCGCGCCGGTCGAGCAGCAGGCACCCGCGGCTCCGGCCGCTGACGAGCCGGACGCGGGCACGCTCGCGATCCAGCAGAAGTACGCCACGTTCGGCGAGAGCGGCCCGCTCTCGGAGATCACCACCGCGGCCGACGGCGGCAAGTTCGCCAGCTTCGCCAAGTGGGGCACCACGGTCGTCATCACGTGGAACTCCACCCACGGCGCGCACTGGTTCTCCGGTGCCATCGCGGCCAAGTGGAGCGCGGCGGGCGGCGCGGATGTCTACGGCTACGCCGTCGCCGACCAGGGTCAGACCATCGGCAGGCCGGGTGCCGCCGCGGGCTTCGACAAGGGCTTCTCGGTCTACTACAGCGACTCCACCGGCGCGCACACGCTCTCCGGCGAGGTCCGCCTGAAGTACTGGGCGCTGGGCCACACCGCGGGCTCGTTCGGCTTCCCGCAGACCGACAACCTGGTGCTCCCGCCCAGCGACAACAACGTCGCGGGCGAGTTCGCGCAGTTCCAGGGCCAGGTCTCGATCTTCGACCCGAGCAACGGCCCGGCGGTCTGGATCTCCGGCGCGCTGCGCCAGAAGTTCTGGAACGCGGGCAGCATCGCGGGTCTGGGCTACCCGGTCTCCGACCAGGCGTTCCACTTCAACCGCCAGGGCTACACCGTCGAGCTGCCCAAGGGCCGCACGATCTACTGGACCGGCCAGACCGGCGCCACCCTCCTCGAGGACGGCCCCGTCAAGGCCAAGTACCTGTCGATGGGCGGCACCGAGAGCAACTTCGGCTTCCCGGAGACCGACGTCCTCGACCTCCCCAGCGTGTCGGGCAAGTTCGCCCAGTTCCAGGGCCAGGTCAGCATCTTCTGGTCCGAGCCGACCGGTGCGCACTGGATCTCCGGCGCGCTGCGCCAGCGGTTCTGGAACAACGGCAGCATCGGCCACTTCGGCCTGCCGACCTCCGACCAGCATGTCACCGGTGACATCTGGGGCAACGGCGGTCTCTACATCCTCTTCGGTGCCGACAAGGCCATCCTGTGGAACGCCCAGGTCGGTGCCTTCGAGGTGGCGGGCAACTTCCTGGCCCGCCTGCGCGCCGACGGCGACGTCAAGTACTACGGCTTCCCGAACACCGAGCGCATCCCGCTGCCCGGCCGGTCGACCTTCCAGCAGTTCGCGCACGCGTCGATCTTCGACACCGCGTACGGCCCGCTGACCGTCGGCTGGGTCATGCGTGAGGGCTGGTGGATCCTCGGCGGCTACACCGGTTTCCTCGGTATGCCGAAGGCCAATGAGTACTACCCGTACGACAACTTCGTCGTGCAGCAGTTCGAGGGCGGATACCTCTACTGCGACTTCCGTTCGTCCAACCCCGACGACAACTACTGCGACTGGGAATACGGCACCGCGCCGTGGTCGCAGTCCGCGGTGAACTCGACGGCGGCGGCGGACAAGAAGGCCCCGGCGGCCTCCGTGCGTGAGGGTCACTTCGTGATCCGCGCGGGCGAGCGCGGCTGATTCACTCCTTGATATCGGTGCGGGCTCGGCGGTTCTCCGCCGGGCCCGTACCGGTGTTCTGGGTTCTACTAGGGATCTCGCGCCCAGCAGCGGCGCGCTCCCGTTCTCGGAGGGCGATGTCATGCGCGTGGGCGCATTCCGCACGGTGAAGATCGTCGCGCTGGTCGCGGCCATGATGGCGGGCGGCGTGGCCACGGCCACCGCGCAGGACCAAGGCACCGCGGCCATCCAGCAGAAGTACGCGGAACTCGGCGGCGGCGGCCCGCTCGGCGACTGGGCGGACCTGCCCGGTGGCGGCAAGGTCGCGCGGTTCGCCAAGTGGGGCACCACGGTAGCGATCACCTGGACGTCGGGCTGGGGCGCGCACTGGTTCTCCGGCAACATCCTCGCCAAGTGGCAGCCGACCTTCGGCGCGGCGGTCGCCGACCAGGGCCCCACCGTTGGCAGGCCCGGCGCGGCCGCGGGCTACGCCAACGGCGTCTCGATCTACTACAGCGACAGCACCGGCGCGCACGCGCTGTCCGGCCCGGTCCGGCAGAAGTACTGGGAGATGGGGCACACAGCGGGGTCGTTCGGTTTCCCCGAGACCGACGTGCTGCCCGTCGAGGGCGGCACGTTCGCCCAGTTCCAAGGCATGGTCAGCATCTTCGCCAAGGACAGCGCGCCTGCGCACTGGATCTCCGGCGCGCTGCGACAGAAGTTCTGGGACGGTGGCAGCCTCGGTGTGCTCGGTTTCCCGGCCAGTGACCAGGTCGGCACCCCGGGGCGATCCGGATACATGATCGACTTTCCGGGCGGCCAGGGCATCTTCTGGTCGGCGGGTACCGGTGCGGCGCTGCTCGACGCGCCCGCCAGGCAGAAGTATCTCGAACTCGGTGGCACCGCAGGTGTCTTCGGCTTCCCGATCACCGACACCGTCGCCGTCGCGGGCGGCACCCGGACGAAGTTCCAGGGCACAGTGGAGATCCTGTGGTCGGAGTCGACCGGCGCGCACTGGCTGTCCGGCGCACTCGCGGCGCTTTATTGGAACAGCCTCGGCGGCACCGACAAGCTCGGCTTCCCGACCTCAGACCAGCTGCCGACCTCCGGGCCCAACGGGCTCTACGTACTTTTCGGACCCTCCGCGGTGATCCTCTGGGGCGCCGCGACCGGTGCCCAGTTCGTGCACGACGGATTCCTGGAGCGGCTGCGCGCCGACGGCGACGTTGCCGCCTACGGCCTGCCGAACACCGGCGTGCTCGACCTCAGCGGCCGGGAAGGCTGGGCTTTCCAGCAGTTCGGCTCCGCGTCGATTTTTCAGGGCCCCGACGGCACCCCGCTCACGGTCGGCTGGAACATCCGGTCGACCTGGTGGCAGCTCAAGGGATACACCGGGGCGCTCGGACTGCCCGTCGAGAACCAGCGTGACCTGGGCAATCGCGTCGAGCAGCGGTTCGAGGGCGGCCTGGCGGGCTGCTACTACGGCGAGCAGAACGCCTGCTACTGGTCGCCATTCGCCTGACCAAGCCATGCCGCCGAGTAGCCGGGGACCTGTGACGGGGTCGCCGGCTTCTTGGTTCATGAAGGGTCCATCTGGTACGAGTACGGTCTGAGGAGAGTGGTCCCCATGTCGGTACATCGGTTGTGTGCCCGCGCCATGGCCGTGCTCGCCCTGGTGACCCTGGGCGTGGCGGCCCCGATGACGGCCAGTGCCCAGGAATCCGCCGTGCCCGGGGCCGTCACCGCCGAAACCGGCGCCGACGCGATCCGGGCCAAGTACAACGCGCTCGGCGGTGGGTCGCCGCTGGAGGGCCCGACCGTGCAGTCCGACGGGACGCTGACCGGGTTCTTCCGCAAGTGGAACACCAGAGTCGCGATCACCTGGCACCCCGACCACGGCGCGCACTGGTTCTCCGGCGCGATCGAGGCCCGCTGGGAGGCCGACCTCGCCGCCGCGCCCAACGGCGCCGCCCTCGCCGACCAGGGCAGCACAGCGGGCAGGCCGGGCGCCGCCGCCGCGTTCGTCAACGGCACATCGATCTACTACAGCGACGGCACCGGAGCGCACGTGCTCTCCGGCGCCGTGCGCGCCAAGTACTGGGCGCTGGGGGCCACCGCCAGCACCTTCGGCTTCCCGATCACCGACGTGGGCCGCACCACCGGCGCGGCGGGCAGCCACGCCGACTTCGACGGCGCGGTCACCATCCACGCCAAGGACGGCGGCCGGGGCCTGTGGTTCAGCGGCGAGCTGCGCAAGCGCTTCCATGAACTCGGCGGCTACGCCGCGCTCGGCTTCCCGACCACCGACCAGGCCGCCACCCCCAACGGCGGGTGGTTCTTCGACATGGGCCCCGACCGCTCGATGTACTGGTCAACCGAGACCGGCGCGCGGGTGCTCTCCGGGTCGGTGCACGCCAAGTACCTGGAGTTCAACTCGGTCAAGGGTCCCTTCGGGCTCCCGATCACCGACCTGCTGACCACCCCCGGCCACCCAGGTGAGTTCGCCCAGTTCCAGAACGCGGTCAGCATCTTCTGGTCCAAGCCGACGGGCGCGCACTGGATCTCCGGGGCGCTGCGGCAGGAGTTCTGGGACAACGGCAGCCTGTCCGGGCTCGGCTTCCCGACCTCCGACCAGCTGCCCACGGCCGGGGTCAGCGGCCTGTATGTCCTCTTCGGTGCCGACAAAGCGATCATCTGGGGCAGCGACAGTGGCGCCCACCTGGTCAAGGGCGCCATCCTCGCCAAACTGCGCGCCGACGGCGATGTCGCCGTCGACGGGCTGCCCGAGTACGACGAGATGGACCTCGACGGGACCCGCCGGTTCCAGCAGTTCCGGCAGGCATCGATCTTCACGGTGCCCACGGGCGGCGCGCTCACCGTCCGCGGCGTGATCCGGGCCGAGTGGTGGCGCCAGGGCGGCTGGACCGGCAGGCTCGGCCTGCCGGTCGCCGACGAGATCCGCAGGTCCGACGTGGTGACCCAGCAGTTCGCAGGTGGACGCATCGAGTGCCGGAGCGCTCGATGCGTCGCGATGTTCCCCTGACCCGCGACTGACTCAGTGCGCGGTGGTCGTCTCCGGGCGAGCGGTCACCGCGCCGGTGTGGGCCGCGTTCGTGGCCGGGACACCGCTGTCGTGCACCGCGCGCAGGATGAACACCGGGCGCCTGCGGGCGTCGTCACCGGCCCGCCAGGTGTACTCGCCGAGGCCGCCGAACACCGACAGTTGCAGCCCCGCGAAGAAGAACACCGCCGAGAGCACCAGCAGCCACCCCACCGGCGCGGTCCACGAGATCAGCGCGACGAGCAGGGTCGCCAGTGTGCCGAGGATCCCGACCAGACCGATCCCCAGGCCCATCAGGAACGTGATCAGGAACGGCGCCGACGAGAACTCCACAAAGGAGTCGATCACCAGGCGGATCTTCTTCTTGTTGGTCCACTTGCTCTTGCCCGCCGGGCGGGGCAGCTGCTCGAAGTAGATCGAGGTCTGCGTGAAGCCGGTCCAGGCGACCATGCCCATGACGTTGCGGTTGCGCTCGGGCATCTGGTTGACCACGTCGATGACCGCGCGCGAGATCAGGGCCTGCGATGGGCCCTCCTGCGGGAACGTCGGGCCGTCGGCCATGCGGGTGAAGACCACCGAGAACTTGCGCGACATCCAGTTCGCGACGCCCTTGGGCACCGCGCGGGTCTGCCGCAGGCCCCACACGATGTCGTTGCCCGCCTGCCAGGCGTCGATGAACCGGCCGATGGCCTCCACCGGCTCCTGCAGGTCGGTGCTGACGGTGATCGCCGCGTCGCCGCGGCTGAGCGCCAGGCCCGCGGTGATGGCCGCGTGCGAGCCGAAGTTGCGCGACAGCGTCGCGACCCTGGCCACGTCGCCATCGCGCAGCGCGCCCTTGACGATCTCGGCGGTGTTGTCGACCGAGCCGTCGTCGACCACCACCAGCTCGAAGTCCATGTCCGGCCGGTAGGCCCGGATCTCCCGGAAGAACCCGACCAGCCCGACGGCGTTGTCGGCCTCGTTGAACGCCGGGGCCAGGATGGTCACCAGCGGGCGGCGGGACTGGGTGGTCCCGTTCACGGGCAGCTCTGGCGTGGTCACGGGCGAACGCCCCCTTCTGCGGAGTTCATGGTGCCGATCGGCTGCGGCGCGCGGTCGAGGTCGGCGAGGTCTGCGGCGGATGTGTTGTCGAGCTCGGTCGGGGCGTCCGGGGTGTGGCCGCGGCGCCTGCGCAGCAGCCAGGGGACCACGGCCAGGCCCAGGGTCAGGGTGCCGCCCGCGACGTAGCCCGCGACGCCCGCGGTGAAGCCGGGCGGGGTCCACTTCAGCTCGATCTCGCCGCTGGTGACGCCCTTGGGCAGGGGCACCTCGACCAGTCCGGCGAACCCGGTGCCGACCGGCACGTCGGTGCCGTTCACGGTTGCGGTGTAGCCGGGCCAGTTGAGTCGGGCGAAGGTCAGCTTGGCTTCGCCGTCGGCGCTGTCGCGGGTGAAGCGCACCTTCTCGTCGATCCGGTCGGTCTTCGCGTCGGAGTCGATGGTGACACCGTCGGGGACGTGGGAGAGCCTGCCGTCGGGGAAGCGCGGCGGGTCGGTGCGCTTCCAGACGGTGGTCAGGCCGCTGTCCTCGTCCTCGACGGAGCGGTGCCAGCCCGGCGGCGCCGTCCAGTTGGCGGTGTTGATCAGGGCGTTCTGGACCACGACGGTCCTGGCGTTGATCAGGTCGGCGAAGGTCGCCCCGTCGTAGCCGGGGACGGTTCGGAACATGCGGTTCCACGCGTCGGGGCAGGTCGTCGAGCCCTCGTACTGCGCGCACAGCTTCTCGTCGAGCAAGGTGTAGCCGATGCCGCTGTAGGCGGTCGTGCTCTCGACGCCCGCGACGCTGTAGAGGTTGCCCCACAGCATGTCCTGGTAGGCCTTGTCCGGCAGCAGGCTGCCGGGGGGCACCTTGTAGAGGTCGGCGATCTGCACCGTGAGGCCGTCGTACTTGGCGAACCGCTCCTCGATCAGCGCGCGGCTGTTGGGGAACTGGTAGTTGTTGACGTTGTACCAGCCGGGGAACCAGGTGACCTGCAGCGCGAGCACGATCAGCGTGCCGACCGCGAACACCGCGTAGCCCAGCCTGCTGATCACGTCGAAGCGCACCAGCGCGGCGACCAGGACGATCACGACCAGAGCGCCCAGCGCGTGCCGGTGGGCGTGCATCGGCACGTCCGACCAGGCCAGGTAGGCGCCGAAGCCGATGATGCCGACCGAGCCGAACGCCCGCCGCTTCCAGTGCGTGCGGTCCAGACCCGCGCTGGCCATGATCACGAACAGCAGCCCGACCGCGAACCACATGAAGTCGATCAGCCGCAGCGGCCAGCGGAACATCCACACCTGCGACGGGCCCAGCATCAGCAGCAGGTAGATCGCGCCGAAGAGGTAGATGGCCGACAGGCTGCGCCAGCGGTCGCGCAGCACCCGCCAGCGCAGCCACGGCAGCAGGGGCAGCACGAACCATGCCAGGTACATCACCGGGACGGTCAGGTACGGCACGTTGAAGTTGACGATGTAGGGCTGGAATGTCGGCGTGCTCATCCCCATGAAGTCGGTCAGCGTGGGGGCGAGGAACTCGTCGTTGTAGGTCCTGCTGCCCGCGCGGTAGCCGACGTGCGAGGTCAGCAGCAGCGGCAGGTAGACCAGCACGCTCATCATCAGGACCGCGACGCCGGACAGCACCAGGCCAACGATCTTCGGGCGCTTTCCCGACACCCACGCCTCGACCATCACGCCGAGGAAGACGAAACCAGTGCTGAGCAGGCCATACGGGTTGCCGAGCGAGCAGCACAGGTACCCGGCGACCACGACCCAGACCAGCGAGCCGCCCTGGTGCAGCACCCGGCGGGCGGTCCACCACAGCCACGGCGTGAACGCGGTCAGGATCAGCGCGTTGACCCACGCGGTGCCGTCGACGAACAGCGAGTACCCGGCCAGCGGCAGCGCCGCGCCCAGCGTGGCGGCCAGGGTCGGGCGCACGCCGTAGCCGCGGGCCAGCAGGTAGCTGCCGCCCGCCATCACCATCATGAAGAACGTCTTGGCGAGCGTGATCGCGATCGCCATGTTGTCGATGTAGTACGTGCCGATCGCGACCGCGACGACGACCGGGTTCCACATGCCGCCGACACCCTCGGCGGCGAAGTTGCCGCCGCGCCACATCTCCAGCTCCAGCAGCGGGATGCGGCCCTTGGTGACCGACTCGGCCATCTGCAGCCAGTTCGGCAGACCAGCCGCCGCGGTGTCGTCCCACAGGTAGAAGATGTGGTTCCGGATCAGCGGTAACGCCGCGCCGACGCCCACCACCGCGAGCATCAGCAGCGGCGGCAGCCAGCGGGGAAACCCGCGCCGACCGGCGGTGGAGTCGGGCGTGACGGTGTCGGCAGGCCCGGTCGTACCCACGCTCATGTGCGGAACCATTTCAGCTCGTTGCGGGTCTGGGATCCGCGACCGAAGCCGTCTTCCCGATCGGGTGACGGCTGGTGCACAGAACAGTCGAACACGGTACAGACGTAGACTCCTGGCCCGGTTGTCAACCCCCGTTGTTCCGGCCCCGGCCCGAGGAGTCCCCGCGTGAACCAGATCCATCCTTCCGCGCTCGTCGGTGCCGGTGTCGAGCTGGGCACCAATGTCACCGTCGGACCGGGCGCGGTGCTGCTCGGCCCGCTGGTCGTCGGCGACGACTGCTGGATCGGCCCCGGCTGCGTCATCGGCACCCCGCCGGAGATCAGCAGCCTGCGGCACAACCGGGCCTGGGACGGCGACCTCGACCACATCGGCGTCGAGATCGGCCCGCGGACCGTCGTGCGCGAGTTGACGACCATCCACCAGGGCAGCTACCGCCGGACCCGGATCGGCGCCGACTGCTGGCTGCTCAACCGCGTCTACGTCGCCCACGACGGCCTGATCGGCGACGGTGTGACGCTGTCGGCCGGGGTCAGCGTCGGCGGCCACGCGCAGATCGGCGACAAGGTCAACATCGGCATGAACGCGGTGCTGCACCAGCGCCGCGTCGTGGGTCCGGGCGCCATGGTGGGCATGGGCACCGCGGTCACCCGCGACGTGCCGCCGTTCGCGATGGCCTACGGCAACCCGGTGCGCCTGCGCGGGGTGAACTCGGTCGGGATGAGCCGCGCCGGGGTCGACGACGAGTCGATCGCGCTGCTCAGCGCCGAGTACGCGCGCAACGCGGTGCCCGCCGAGGTTCCCGCGCCGCTGGCCGCCGCCTTTGCCTGGTGGACGGCCGCCGAGCCCGCCCGGCCGCTCGCGGGCACCGCCGCGCACGCCTGACCAACCACACCAAGTCGGCGTTGCCAATCCCCGAACGGGTAAACTGCGGGGGCTCAGCGCGCGCCGTGTCGGCGTGCGCCAACCCGCGACCCCCTCGAGAGACGTGACGGACAAGCCTGATCTTCCCAAGCTTCCCCCGGCGTTCGAGCTCCTGGACGAGAGCGGCGTCGGTCTGGCCAACGGTGATGGTCTGCTCGACGCACGGGAGCGCGCTCTCGTCGTGGGCGCGGCCAACTTCCAGGCCATGACCCGGCCCGGCCGGACCATTCGCCTCACCGTGCTGCGCGGCCCGTCGGGCAGCCTGCCCTCGCTCACCGACGAGCAGACGGCCAGCATCGAGTGGCCGGACGACCGCGAGGTCGTCGGCTCGGTCGTCTTCCGCAGCCTGGTGCACACCACCGCGGCCGGGGTCGACTCCGACGGCCTCGTCGACTTGGTCGTCGACGTCGGCGGCGGCGAGCAGACCGCGTCGGCCTACCACCAGCTGCCCGGCATCAAGGGCGCGGTGCGCCGGGCCGTGCGGTTCACCGTGCCGGTGCAGTTCGACGCTCTGCGCCAGTTCCGCACCGACCTCGTCGAGCGCAAGGCCCGCTCGCAGAGCCTGCCGCGCAAGGCTGGTGTCAGCGTCGATCGCGGTGCCGCCGCGATCGAGCAGGGCAAGACCCCGGCGGTGCTGTTCGGCATCCACTGGCTCGAACTCGGCGGCGCCGAGCGGTGGGCGCTGGAGACGGTCCAGCTGGCCAAGGACGCGGGCCTGACGCCGGTCGTCATCACCGACCGGCCGTCGAGCCACCCGTGGATCACCCGCCCCGAGTTCGACGGCGCGGTGATCGTCCCGCTCACCCACCCGCTGGCCCCGGACAGCGAGTCGACGCTGCTCAACGGCATCCTGTCGATGTTCGACGTGCGCGGCGTGCACGTGCACCACTGCACGTGGCTCTACGAGCGGCTGCCGTGGCTCAAGGCGATCCGGCCGGACATCCCGGTCGTCGACTCGCTGCACATCCTGGAGTGGCGCACCGGCGGCTTTGTCGACATCTCCGTGCGGATGTCCAACGTCATCGACAAGCACCACGTGATCTCGCCGCAGCTGCGCGACTACCTGGTCGGCAAGCAGAACCTCGACAAGGACAAGGTCGCCCTGGCCACCCTGGCCAACCTGACCGTCCGCGGCGACTCGCCCGCGCCCACGGTGCCCGACGGCCCGTTCACGGTGGCCTTCGTCGGCCGGTTCACCCAGCAGAAGCGGCCGTACCTGTTCGTCAAGCTCGCCGCCGAACTCAAGCGCTCCGCCCCGGGCGAGGTCCGGTTCATCATGCACGGCGACGGCGAGCTGTCCGGCGAGGTGCACGGCCTGCGGTCCCGGCTCGGCCTCGCCGACGTGCTGGAGATCCGCGGCCCGGACCGCCCGGTGCCGCAGACCCTGGCCGAAGCCGACGTGCTGGTGATCTCCTCCGACAACGAGGGGCTCACCCTGACCTCGTTCGAGGCGTCCGCCGCGGGTGTGCCGGTCGTGTCCGCCGACGTCGGCTCGCAGGCCTCGCTGATCGCCGACGACCTGCTCTGCCCGCGCCACCCCTACCCGTTCATCCGCACCGCGGCCGACCGGATCGGCACCATGATGACCTCGCCGCAGCGGCGCGAGGCCTGGCTCGCCGAGCAGCGGACGAAGTCGATCGCGTTCGCGGCCCTGCCCGACGCCCGGTCGTGGATCCGCGACCTCTACGAAGGATGGATGCAGTGAGTTCTGTCGCCGCCGTTGTCGTCACGTACAACCGCAAGGACAAGCTGACGACGGTCCTCGACCACGTGCTGGCCCAGACGCTGCGCCCGGCGTGGGTCGTGGTGGTCGACAACGCCTCGACCGACGGCACCGCCGAGGTCCTGGCCGACTACGTCAGGCGCGACGACCGGGTGGTCGTGGTCAGCCTCGACACCAACACCGGCGGCGCGGGCGGCTTCGCCACCGGCATGGCCCGCGGCTACGAACTCGGCGCCGACTTCGTCTGGATCATGGACGACGACTGCTACCCGAACGAGGACGCGCTCGAAGAACTGGTCAACGGCCACGCCAAGGCCGAGGCCACCCTGGGCACCCAGCTGCCGTACGCGTGTTCGCTGGTCAAGTACATCGACGGCAACATCTGCGAGATGAACAACCCGGGCACCACCTGGGACTGGGGCAGGCTCATCTCCAAGGGCGAGCAGAGCGTGCTGGTCACCCACTGCTCGTTCGTCTCGGTGCTGTTCCCGCGCTGGACGCTGACCCGCTTCGGCCTGCCGCTCAAGGAGTACTTCATCTGGTTCGACGACCAGGAGTACACCATTCGGGTCACCAAGGACGCCCCCGGCGTCCAGGTGCTCAGCAGCGTCGTCGTGCACGACATGGGCGTCAACCGGGGCGTCAACTTCGGTGACGTCACCCCGGCCAACATCTGGAAGTTCGAGTACGGCGCCCGCAACGAGGCCTCGTTCCGCCTGCACCACGAGAACCCGGTGGCCTTCGCCAAGTTCCTCGCGCGCATGGTCGCGGGCCTGCGTGGCGGCGGCGTGGCCTGGCCGCTGCGGATCCGCCTGCTCAAGAAGGTCGTCGAAGGCATGCGCTTCAACCCGAAGCCGGACTTCCCCCGCTCGGTGCTCTGAGCCGGAAACGCCGAACGGGCCACTCTCCGAGGAGAGTGGCCCGTTCTGGTTTGCGAGCTAAGCTCAGATGGCGCGAACGCCAGTGGCCTGCGGGCCCTTCTGGCCCTGGCCGATCTCGAACTCCACGCGGGCGTTCTCGTCCAGGCTCTTGAAGCCCGAACCCTGGATCTCCGAGTAGTGAACGAAGACGTCAGCGCCGCCGTCGTCCGGCTGGATGAAGCCGAAGCCCTTTTCGGAGTTGAACCACTTCACTGTGCCCTGTGCCACGTCTATCTCCTCAACAGGTACCGCTAAAGCACACACGGACGTGCGCGCCCTGGTCGGTTTCAGACGGCGACTTCTCCGGCTTGACCTGGAGGAAAACCGCGCGCCCGCAACGATCTCTTGCGAGCGTGATCTAACACGTACTCAAGAAAACTTACGACCTCACACAGTCAACCACAGACCACGGGTGCCGCGCACGTGTGCCGCGACACCGGGTCGGGGGTTGCGGCGCTACCCCTGCTGGGAGACGCTTTGACTGTGAGCGAGCTCGCCAGCCAGAAATCCGGGATCGAGAACACCGAATCCATCGCGCTAGACCTCGACGAAGCAGGCGTATCGGTCGACCTGCCCCGCCCCGAACACCGAGGCGATCAAGTACAGGGCGTGCCCTACCGCCCCGTCGAGTTCCGCGACGACGATCTGCCAACGGCCCTGGAGCGGGCCGCGTCGTGGTTGCGAAGTACACAGCAGTGGCTCGGTGAACCGGTGGACGTCATCGCCATCCATCTCGACTACGACGACGGCGAGGGATCGCCGTACTACGACGTCAAGCTCCTCTGCAACGAGGAAGACCTCGCGGGCGCGCCGATCGCCCTGCGGGAGCAGGCCGCCAAGACAGTGAGCGGCTAGTGGCCGAGCTCGTCTATCCGCCAGTGGTGCTGGCGGCGAAGACCCTGTTCCGGGTCATGGACTACAAACTGGACGTCCAGGGCGTCGAGCACATCCCCGCCACCGGCGGCGCGGTCATCGCGTGCAACCACGTCAGCTACCTGGACTTCATCTTCTGCGGCTTCGGCGCCCAGCCCGCCAAGCGCCTGGTCCGGTTCATGGCCAAACAGGAGATCTTCCGCAACAAGATCGCAGGCCCCCTGATGCGCGGCATGCACCACATCTCGGTGGATCGATCGGCGGGCCAGGCCTCCTACCAGGAAGCCGTCGCCAGACTCCGCGACGGCCAAGTCGTCGGCGTCTTCCCCGAGGCCACGATCAGCCAGTCCTTCACCGTCAAGGAAATCAAAACGGGCGCGGTCCGGATGGCGGCCGAAGCAGGCGTCCCCATTGTCCCGATGGCACTGTGGGGCACCCAGCGCTTATGGACCAAGGGAAGGCCCAAGGACCTCAAACAGCGCCACATCCCCATCCTCATCCGCGCGGGCGAGTCGCTCTCGGTCAGCCTGGAGGACGACCTTGAGGAACGCACGGTCGAACTGCGGACCCGGATGACGGAACTGCTCGACCGAGTCCAGAAGGACTACCCGGACACCCCCGCGACCGACGCGGACTCCTGGTGGCTCCCCAAGCACTTGGGCGGCGCGGCCCCGACCCCTGAGGAAGCGGCCCTGTTGGACAAGAAGCGCCCCGAGTAGGACGCGGAGGCCCCCGAGCCGCACGGCTGGGGGCCGTCCACATCACGCCCAGGACAGCGTCCAGCGATCCACATCGGCCAAGCTATCGGCCGAACTGTCCACATGGGCCAAGCTCGGCTGTCGGCCGAGCTATCCACATCGGCCGAGCTATCCACAGCCAGCCCTCGCCAACTCTGTTGATCTTGCAGCGCCGATAGACTGGAGCAGGGCAGCCCCCCAGGGCGGGTGGGGGGCGTCCTCGTGTGGTCGAGGTCTTAGAACCAGCGTTCCAACACCAGCGCGAGGCCGTCCTCGTCGTGGGCAGCGGTCACCTCGTCAGCAGCCGCCACCACCAACTTGTGCGCGTTCGCCATCGCCACCCCGTGCCCCGCCCACCGAAGCATCTCGATGTCATTCGGCATGTCACCGAACGCCACGACGTCAGTAGCGGCAACCCCCGCCCACGAAGCAACCTCAGCCAGCCCCAACGCTTTCGTCACCCCAGGCGCCGAGATCTCGATCAGCCCGCTGTTCGTCGAGAACGTCACGTCCACCGCGTCCCCAAGCAGCTCCCGAGCCGCCATCGCCATCTCCGTGCTGGTCATTTTCTCGTGCCTGACCAGCAGTTTCGTCGCGGGCTTGCCCAACACCTCAGCCCGCGGCCGATAGTTCGTCTCCGCATCGCCCCACGGATTTCGAAACCCGGGTTCAGTGGCGAAGGTGATCCCACCGTCATACGGCCCGACCACCGCCCACTCGGTCGCGAGATGCGTGTCAGTGAGCACCGACTGCAATGTGTGAGCAATATCGTGCAGCAGCATCGGCTCCAGCCCATGCACGCTCACCACGGCAGACGCGGCGATGTCATAGATGATCGCGCCGTTCGCGCACACCGCGTACCCCGACAGCCCGGCCAGTGAGGCGACCGGCGGGATCCACCGCGGCGGTCGGCCCGTGACCAGCACGAACGGGGTGTCCGACGCCAGGATCCGGTTGATGACCGAGGCGGTCCGCGGGCTCAGGTCGTTGTCGGTGGTCAGCAGGGTGCCGTCGATGTCGGAGGCGATGAGCAGCGGTTTCTCCACACGCCCATCTTCCATGACGCCGTCGGCCACTCCACGTCATTTGCGGTGACGCAAGTGGGAACTGTCGGCGGCAAACGCTAGGTTCGATCTGTGCGAGTTGGCATCGTCATCCTTCCCGAGCACCGCTGGTGGGCCGCCGAGCCGCGTTGGCGGGCGGCCGAGACCTACGGCTTCGACCACGCCTGGACCTACGACCACCTCGGCTGGCGCACGCTGGTCGACGGGCCGTGGTTCGACTCCATGGCCACCCTGACCGCCGCCGCGATGGTCACCGACACCCTGCGCCTCGGCACTCTGGTGGCGTCGCCGCACTTCCGGCACCCGGTGTCCTTCGCCAGGCAGGTCCTGTCGGTCGACGACATCTCCGATGGCCGGTTCATGCTCGGCCTAGGTTCCGGCGCCACCGGCAAGGGCGGCTACGACCGCTCGGTCATGGGCGAGGAGGAGATCACGCCCCGGCAGGTCACGGCCCGGTTCGGCGAGTTCGTCGAGCTGATGTCCGACGTGCTCACCAAGCCGGTCACCGACCACGATGGCGAGTACTACACCGCCGTCCAGGCCCGCAACCACCCCGGCTGCGTGCAGAAGCCCCGCGTGCCGTTCCTCATCGGCGCCGACGGTCCGAAGGCGATGGGGATCGCCGCGCGGTTTGGGCAGGGCTGGATCACCCTCGGCGGCAAGGACGCCGCCGACCTCGGCGACTGGTGGCGCGGGGTCGCCGAGCGCACCGACCGGTTCGACCAGATCCTCGCCGACCAGGGGCGCGACCGGACGTCGGTCGACCGCTACCTGAGCCTGGACGCGTCGCCGCTGTTCTCGCTGGAGAGCGTCGAGGCCTTCCGCGACCACGCAGGCAGGGCCGCCGAGCTGGGCTTCACCGACATCGTGACGCACTGGCCCAGGCCCGACGGCGTCTACGCGGGCCGCGAGAGCGTGCTCGAGGCTGTCGCCGCCGACGTGCTGCCCGGATTGGGCGGCCGAGCCGGTGATCGAAACTCGACGCCGCCGAGCAACGACCCCGAGGCCCCGCGCGTCCATCATGGCGAGGCAGGCAGTTCGGAGGGGTAGTTCCACAGGGGACGTGGGCCCCGGCGCCGCGGGGAGCGGTGCCGGGGCCCACTCATGTGACGGATTACACACAGGTAACCTGGGCTCTCGTGAGCGACTCCGCGAAAAGCACTGAAAACTTCGGCGGCTATGACCTGATCGTGGTCGGGTCCGGCTTCTTCGGCCTGACGATCGCCGAGCGCACGGCCACCCAACTGGGCAAGCGCGTGCTTGTGCTCGACCGGCGGCCGCACATCGGTGGCAACGCCTACTCCGAGCCCGAGCCGGAGACCGGCATCGAGGTCCACAAGTACGGCGCGCACTTGTTCCACACCTCCAACAAGCGGGTGTGGGACTACGTCACCCAGTTCACCGAGTTCACCGACTACCAGCACCGGGTGTTCGCGCGGTACCAGGGCCAGGTCTACGCGTTCCCGATGAACCTCGCGCTGATCAACAACTTCTTCGGCAAGTCGTTCACCCCGGACGAGGCCAAGGCGCTCATCGCCGAGCAGGCCTCGGAGATCAACACCGAGGACGCGCAGAACCTCGAGGAGAAGGCGATCTCGCTGATCGGTCGCCCGCTGTACGAGGCGTTCATCCGCGGCTACACCGCAAAGCAGTGGCAGACCGACCCGAAGGAACTCGGCGCGGGCATCATCACCCGCCTGCCGGTCCGCTACAACTTCAACAACCGGTACTTCAACGACACCTACGAGGGTCTGCCGGTCAACGGCTACACCGCGTGGCTGGAGAAGATGGCCGAGCACGAGAACATCGACGTGCGGCTCGACACCGACTACTTCGACGTGCGCGACCAGATCCCGGCGGGCACCCCGACGGTCTACACCGGCCCCGTCGACCGGTACTTCGACTTCTCCGCGGGCGAGTTGGGCTGGCGCACCCTCGACTTCGAGACCGAGGTCGTGCCCACCGGTGACTTCCAGGGAACCTCCGTCATGAACTACAACGACGAGGACGTTCCGTTCACCCGGATCCATGAGTTCCGTCACTTCCACCCGGAGCGGACGGACTACCCGGCGGACAAGACGGTCATCGTCCGCGAGTACTCCCGCTTCGCCGAGTCCGGCGACGAGCCGTACTACCCGATCAACACCCCGGAAGACCGCGAGAAGCTGGCCAAGTACCGGGAACTGGCCAAGGCCGAGGCGGCCGGGAAGAACATCATTTTCGGGGGTCGGCTGGGCACCTACCAGTACCTCGACATGCACATGGCGATCGGCTCGGCACTCTCCGTGTTCGAAAACAAGATCGCTCCGCACCTGACCGAGGGTGCTCCGCTCGACGGTTCACTGGACGGTTAGAAACATCGAGGCGTCGCCTCCCGATCTGGTGAGAAGAAGCCCGATCGGGAGGTACTCGAAGTGGACAACAACGCATCCGTGGTGGGGCGTGAGACCGCCGCACTGAGCCGGGTGCAGGGCGCCATCGGCCGCGGGCCGGTGGTGAAGGCAGCCCGAGGGTTGTCCCTGTTCGGTGAACACAGCGCGGGCTGGTTCGCGCTCGGCCTGGTCGGCGCCGCCGTCGACCGCCGCAGGCGCCGCGACTGGCTCGCGGCCTCGGCGGGCGTCGTGGCGGCCCACGCCGCGTCCATCGCGGTCAAGCGGGTCGTCCGGCGCCCTCGCCCGGACGACCCCTCGGTCCGCGTGCTGGTGTCGACGCCGAGCAAGCTGAGCTTCCCGTCGTCACACGCCACCTCCACCACCGCGGCGGCCGTGCTGTTCTCCGGCCTCACCGGCCGCAGGCTGGTCCCGCTGCTCGTGCCGCCGATGCTGCTCTCCCGCCTGGTCCTGGGCGTGCACTACCCGACCGATGTCGTCGCGGGCTCCGTGCTCGGCGCGGTCGTCGGCGGCCTCCTGCGACGCAAGCTGAGGTCCCGATGACCACTTCGGCGATCAAGACAACGGAGTCGAACGTGCTGGTCGGGCTTCTGCGGACGGCGCGGCCACGCCAATGGGTGAAGAACGTCCTGGTGCTCGCCGCACCCTTCGCGGCCAACCGCATCCTCGACCGCGACGTCCTGACCGACGCCGCCATCGCCTTCGTCGCGTTCTGCCTGGTGTCTTCGGCGGTCTATCTGGTCAACGACGCCGTCGACGTCGAGGCCGACCGCGCCCACCCGACCAAGCGCAACCGCCCCATCGCCGCCGGAATCGTCCCGGTGCCGGTGGCCTACGCGGTCTCGGCGGTCCTGCTGGTCCTGTCACTCGGCGTCGGCATGCTCGCGGGCTGGCCGCTGGTGATCGTGCTGTCGGTCTACGCGGCGGTGCAGCTGGGCTACTGCTTCGGACTCAAGCACCAGCCGGTGATCGACCTGTGCATCGTCGCCTCCGGCTTCCTCCTGCGCGCCATCGCGGGCGGTGTCGCCGCGAGCATCCCGCTGTCCCAGTGGTTCCTGCTGGTCACCGCGTTCGGCTCGCTGTTCATGGTCTCCGGCAAGCGCTACGCCGAAATCACCCTCTTCGAACAAACCGGTGCGAAGATCCGCGCGTCACTGTCGAAGTACTCGTCGAGCTACCTGCGCTTCGTCTGGGCCACCTCGGCGGCCATCATGATCACCACGTACTGCCTGTGGGCCTTCGAGATCCGCGAACGCAGCCCCCACAACTCCATCTGGGCCGTCATCTCCATCGTCCCCTTCGTCATAGCCGTCCTCCGCTACGCCGTCGACATCGACCACGGCGGCGCCGGAGAGCCAGAAGACATCGCCCTCAAAGACCGAGCCCTCCAAGTCCTCGGCGCCAGCTGGGTCATCTGCCTGGGACTTTCGGTTTATCTCTAATCACCCACCCGCACGGCCTCAAAGCAGCTCCTGGCCACCCAATCCGGGGCTTTCAAGGTCGCTAGACCTTCCCCGTTCCTTCGCCCATGCCATCCCTAACTCGAGTCCGACGGGGTCAAGGGTCGGCTTGCCGATCGCGCAGCGACGCCGCAGGCGCCCTTGAGGCCGTCGGACTCGAGTTAGACCCTTGATGGCGAAGGGACCCCGCACTCCCATCCCGGACGAGCCGACCTAGCGCCACCCAACAAACCGCCGGGAAACCCAGTCCCGGGCCAGTTGGGTGCGGTCGTTCTTCATGCCAGCAGTCTCCCTCGGTAGACGTTGACGTAGCGGCGCGGCGTGGCGTGCGGATACGGGATGAGTCGGCGCACGGTTCCGGTCCCGGCCGCCTGCTCGAACCCCCAGCAAGCCGCGCGGTCCCGGTCGGCCCATTCGTGGAAGATCGTCACGTGGCGCGCGTCGAGGAGGATGTCGCCCGCGAGCAGGTCGTCCTGGCCGATCATCGTGCTGATCTCGGCGAGGCCGACGGTGTCGACACCACCGCGGCGGTCCGGCAGGCCCCAAGCCATTGAGACGTAGCCCCAGCAGTCGGTGCGGTAGATGCCGAACTCGTTCTGGTGGAACTTGGTCGTGCTGTGCGCGACCGACGGACGCAGCCAGCTCTCCGCGCGTTCGATGATCTCGCTGCGGCGGATCCCGGTGTCGGCCATGTCCTGCGGCTTCCGTTCTTCTCGTTTCCCTGACACGAGAAGAATCGAGGTCGCGCCTGCAAGCGGCCTCTAGCCCGGCTTCAGGACCCCGGCTCGTCCGGCGCCGCGTCTATAGATCGCCTATAAGGCGCCTGCACGATCGCCAACCAGTCCGCCGGGGTCAGGTCGGCCAGCTCCGCGAGCTCGCGCGCGCCGGTCTGGGCGAACAGCGCCCGGGCCGCGGCCCAGTGTTCGGCGGCCGCGGCGGGGTCGGCGGCGGCCAGGTCGCGCAGGGTCCGGCCGCGCCACAGCGGCAGGCCCAGTTCGGTCCACTTCGCCAGGGCGTCGCCGAGTAGCTCGCGGGCCCGGTCGAGGTCGCCGAGCGCGAGATGCAGTTCCCCCAGGGTGCGGGTGGTCAGCGCGACGCCGAAGCGGTCGCACTGCAGCCCGCAGGTCCGCACGTCGGCCGCGAGGGTGGACTCGACCTCGGTGATCACCCCGGCGCGGATGCTGGCCTTGGCCCACGACTGTCGGGCGTAGACCGCGCCGAGCTGGTCGCCCACGGTCAGCAGCAGCGCCACGGCCTCGGCGCTCAGCGCGGCGGCTTGCGCGTACTCGCCCGCGGCCCGGTGGCACAGACTGAGCCCGCGCAGCCCCAGCGCGGCCCCGCGCGCGTCGTCGGTCGCCTGGTACAGCTCGACGCAGCGGCGGAATTCCTCGGCCGCGGCGTCGAGGTCGCCGTGGTCGCGGCTGATCGCGCCGAGCCCGTAGCGGGCGGCGGCGATGACGGCGTGGTCGCCGCTCGACTCCGCCAGCTCGGCCGCGGCGGCCAGCGTGCCGCGCGCGGCGGCGAAGTCGGCCTGCTCGCGCTGGACGGTGCCGACGCCGATCAGGGCGATCGCCTTGGTCGTGTCGTCCCCGATGGCCTCGGCGTGGCCGAGGGCCTCGGTGAAGTGCGTCAGCGCGGTCGGGAAGTCGTCCTTCTCGTAGTAGAGCTGCCCGAGTCCGGTCAGCACGACCGCCTCGGCCTGCCGGTCGTGGTTGCAGCGGGCCGCCGACAGCGCGACCTCATGGGTGCGCTGCCAGCCGTCGAATTCGTTGCGGGCGGCGAACGGGGAACTCAGCAGCGAGGTGATGAGCAGCGTGGTCATCCCATCGATGCCCAACTCATGCGCCCGTTCCACCGCGCGCACCACCGCGCCGGTCTCGGACTTGAGCCAGTCGGTCGGGTCTGCCTCGGTCTCCTCGATGAGCCGCGGGTCGACCTCGATGTTGGACGCCAGCGATGGGCGCAGACCCAACGTGACCCGCGGCAGCTTGCGGGACCCGGCCTCGACCAGCGCCATCCACGTGGCCAGCGTGCGCGATACCGCGGCGGCGACCAGGTCGGACGGCTCGTCGGCGGCGGCGTGCTCGGCCCCGAACAGCTGCACGAGGTCGTGGAAGCGGTAGCGGACCCGGCCGATGCTGTCGACCCCGGCCACGTCCAGCAGCCGCAGGTCGACCAACTGCTCGACGATGTCCTCGGCCTCCTCCAGCGACACGTCGAGCAGCGGGGCGGCCAGCCACCAGCCGAAGTCGGGCAGGTCGAGCAGGCACAGCAGGTGGAACGCGCGGCGCTGCTGGTCGTCCAGCTCGGCGTAGTTGAGCCGCAGGCTGGAGCGGATCGCGAGGTCGCCCATGGCCAGCTCGTCGAGCCTGCGGTGCTCGTCGGACAGGCGCGCGGCCAGCGACTTCAGCGGCCAGTGCGGCCGGGCCAGCAGCTTGGCCGCCGCGGCCCGGATGGCCAGCGGGATGCCGCCGCACAGGTCGGCGATCCGCTCGGCCTGCGCCAGCTGGGTGTCCACCCGCTCCGCACCGATGATCTTGCGCAGCATCTCGACGCTGGCCTCGGTGCCGAAGAAGTCCAGCTCGACGGGCTCGGCCCCTGCGAGCCCGGTCAGCCGGGAGCGGCTGGTCACGATGACCAGGCTGGTGCCGTCGCCGGGCAGCAGGGGGCGGACCTGCTGCTCCTCGCGGGCGTTGTCGAGCACGATGACGAGCCGCCTGCCCGACACGGTGCGCCGGTACAACTCGATCCGGTCGTCGAGGTCGGCGGGCAGCTCGGGCCCGGCGACGCCGAACGCGCCGAGGAAGCGGCCCAGCACCTCGAAGGCGCCCAGGTCGCGGTCGGAGCCCCGCAGGTCGGCGAAGAGCTGGCCGTCGGGGTAGCGCTCCCGCAGCCGGTGCGCCGCGTGGATGGCCAGCGCCGACTTGCCCGCGCCGCCGAACCCGGAGACGACCACGGTCGACGCGGACGTGCCCGCGTCCTTGGTCGCGAAGTCCAGCACCGTGGCCAGGGACTCGTCGCGGCCGGTGAAGTCGCCGATGTCGGGCGGCAGGTTGCGCGGCACGACCACCGGCTCGGCCAGGAACCCGGGCGCGCCGACCGGGACCGGCGCGGCGACGGGGGAGTGCGCGCGCTGCGACGGGACGTTCATCGGTCGCAGCGTGCCATCCAGAATGGCCGCGTGCAGCTCGCGCAGCTTCTCCCCTGGCTCCAGGCCGAGTTCGTCGAGCAGGTGGGTGCGCCCCTCGCGGTAGACCGCCAGCGCGTCGGCCTGCCTGCCGGTCTCGTGCAGCGCCCGCATCAGTAGCCCGCGGGTCTCCTCCCGCAACGGGTGGGCGGCGACGATCCCGCGCAGCCGTTCGGCGACCTCCTCGGCCCGGCCATCGGCCAGCTGACACCGACCGAGCCCGTCCTCGGCGCCCAGCCGCTGCTGTTCGAGCCCGTCGGCCCGCCGCCGCGCGAACCCGGCGTCGACCCCGCCGAACGGATGCCCCCGCCACAGCCCGAGCGCCGCGGCGTAGTGCCCGGCCGCGTCCCCGGAGTCCGCCGCCCGCTCAGCCTGCCGAGCCGAGTCCAGCGCGCGTTCGAACAACCCGAGATCACTGTCGTCGTCGGCGATGTCGAGCAGATACCCGGGCGCCCGGGTGGCCAGCACCTCTTTGCGCCCCGCGTCGGCCAGGCCGCGTCGCAGCAGGGAGATGTAGGTGTGCACCAGCGCCGTGGCCGACTGCGGCGGCCGCTCATCCCAGATCAGGTCCACCAGCCGGTCGATGGAGACCACCTGCCGCGGCTGCGTCACCAGCGCGGCCAGCAGCGCCTTCGGCTTGGGCCCACCCAGGTTGACGGCCGCGTCCCCGGTTCTGACTTCGACCGGTCCCAACACCAAGATCCGCACGGCTTCCCCCCTCCGGCGATTTTCGCACAGTCAGTGCGCGAATCTCACCTGCGTTGGAGCTTGTTGAGCCGCGCTACCTCGGTTTCGGGGTCGGCGCACCGCACGTACAGGACCGAGCGGTCCCGGAACCAGACGCCGAGGAAGGCCGCAGACGGCATCGAACGGCCGAGCCGGGCGGGCCCGAACCCGGCCACCCCGGCCGCGTCGACACTCGCCTGGATGTGCATGATCTCGCCGGCTTGCCACGGGGCCGGTTCGGTGTCCAACCAGCCGGCGGCGCGGCCCAACAGCCCCGATCGCTCTTTGCGCTCGCGGTGCTCGATCAGATACCTCTGCGGGAAAACAACGGTGAGTCGCTTGTTGGTCACCCACAGGGCGACGATGCCGCGAGCGACACCGGCGGCCTGAACCATGCGCACAGCGTCCTGGCCAGGATGGCTGGCCTCGGCCCACCACGCGATCGCGGGGTCGTCGGCCCAGTCGTTGCCGACGAACCGGCCCGCCGAGATGACCTCGTTCGGCACCGCCCAACGGTGCTCGTCGAAGTAGACCTGAGGATCAGCGGGTCCAGGGATGTGCGGCACGGTCACCCGGCCCGCCACCCGCGAGCCGAAGCACCGCCCGTCGAACTCGATCTTGCGGATGTCTTTCTCGTCGCGGTCGAACGGCTGGGTCATTCCGGTGCTCCGTTGGCGAGCGCGATCGCCCGTTCGAGGCCGGCGCGGTTGCCGCCGTGCTTGAAGTCGAACCCGGAACCGTCGACCAGGGTCAGCCGCAGCACCGGCGGGTTGCCCTCGATCGAGAGCCCGCTTATCTGGCCGCGCGGGATCTCGGTGAGTGGGCGCAGAGCAGAGTTGACCGTGGATCTGCCGTGGCCCGCGTCTGCCTGGGTGGTGGCCGCCGTGGCCACATCGCGGCCGAGCTTCGCCAGCTCCCCGAAAAATCCCCGCGATGGCTCCGGCTCGGGTGCGGGCTCGGGGACCGCCACCGCCACAAGCAGGCGATGGGTGGTGAGGCACAAAACAGCCGGCTCGGTGATGAGCCGGGCAAACCGCACCGCGATCAGGTCCGGCGATCGGCCGAATACCTCGTAGTCGGGTCGCGGGGCGTTGTCGCGCGAGTCGCCTACGTCGGCAGGCGGCACGGTGGCCGCGAGCACGTCGCCCGCCATGCCTGCCAATCCCATGCCAACCCGGGAAGCCAGGCCCTTTTGCGGTTGTCCGTCGAGTTGGAGCCCGCGCACGCGGTACCCGAGCAACTTGCGGCTCGTGGCCCAGAGCAGTTCCTCGCCGGGTGCCATCAAGGCCCTGGCCCGGATTCCCGGGCGGAGGGTGAACGGTGGCTTCATCAGTCCATGATCCCGGCGATGAGGCCGAACACGGCGAAGAACGCGAACGTGAGGAACGTGAAGAAGATGATGTTGGACAGGTAGTAGAGGACTCGCTCGGAGCTGGATACGTAGAAGATCCGATCGTCCCCGTCCCGCCTGAACCGCCAAGCGAGCCTCTGCGTCAACGCGCCAAGCACGCCGACGCCGAGCGTAGTACCCAACACGGTCGGAGACCCTTTCAACTGCGCCGCCAGGGGTACCGCGATGGCGCCGATCATCAACAGCGACCCGAGCGTGGCGGACATGGCTTGGCCAGGGGTCAACCTGGTCACGAGGCTGGGCACGAGCGCTTCCCCCACTGGATCAGTCGACGGTGAATCCACGTTCTTGCGAGGCGTCGCGCTCAGCGGAGGACGACGGGTCCTCGACGTGGTTCTCGACCTGCTTGGCGCCCCACTCCGCCGCCGCGCCCGGCAGGTTCTCCAGGGTGCCGGTGACGATCACGCGGCCGGTGTCCGTGGTTCCGCTGAGCCCGAGATAGCCCAGCGCGGTCCGAGTCACCCGCTGAGCGAGCGCCTTCTCACCAGCGAGCGCGATCGGATTCCCGTTGGCGTCAAGGATCTTCCTACCCATGTCGTCGAGCGCATGGGCACCGATGCGCAGGTTGGGCGTACTGGTCAGCAGGTCGTCGCCATGATTGCGAATCAAGCCAAGGGCCGGACTAGCGGTGTCGATCTTGGTCCCGATCATCTTGCCCACCACCGGGATCTTGGTGACTTTGTCGATCTTCTCGATGACCGCCTTGGCGATCTTGTTCTGTCGGATCATCTGCAGCACGTTCTCCAGCTGCGTGATCAGCGGCTTGAGCTTGTGCATCAGGTTCGCGACCTTGGTGCCCAGTCGCGTGCTGGTGATCGCGATCTGCGCGCTCGTCAGCCCCGTGGCCGCCGCGACCGACGCGCCCGCGGTGATCCACGAGGCGGCGAGGGCGGCCAGCCACTCGATGATCAGGCCGATCACGAATTCCTGGATGATGTCCACGACGATCTGGACGAACGTCTCGAAGATGGTCGCGGCGGTCTCAAGGATGTTCTTGAGGCTGCTGACATCCCCCGACAGCGCGCGGGTGCCGTCGGCGAACTCGGCCATCTCGCGGCGGAACGCGTCGCCCGCCTCGCCCTGCCAGCCCTGGCCGGTGGCGTCGGCGCGGCCTTGCTCGTGCTCGGCGACGCCGTTGAGCCAGGTGGCGACGTTGTCCCAGCCCTTGGCCGTGCTCTTCATCTGTTCCGGGTCGCCGATGGCGGGTTCCAGGACGAAGTTGACGATGGGGCTGATCGCCAGCGAGATCAGGAAGCCCAGCCCGTTGTCGACGAAGGCCTGACCTGGGCTCATCACGGTGTTCAGCTGTTCCATGCGGGCGTTGAACAGCGCGAACCCGGCCTCCGCCGGGCTGCCCGCGTCCTGGAGCTTGTCGGCGGCGTCGGCCCACGAGCTGCCGTAGTTCGCCGCCTGCTCGAAGTAGCCGTCGCGGGTGGAGTTGCCCGCGCCGTTGAGGTCCCCGAGCGTCCCGACGCCCTGACCCGCCGAGGTCAGCCCGGTGGCGTTGTCGGTGTCGGTGTCGCCGTAGGACTTCGCGGTGTCCTTGAGCGCGTCGGAGATCTGCACCAGGTAGGACGAGGCCTTGGTGGCCATGTCCTGACACTCCTGCAGTGAGTCGAAGTAGCAGTCCGCCATGAGCCTGCCGAGCGGGCCGAAGCACTCGTCGTGGACCCGCGCCTGCTCCAGCAGACTCGCGAGGCCGGTGAAGTTCTCGGACTGCTTGGTGGATCCCTCCGCGTGGCCCAGGAGCGTGCCGCTGCTGATGTCCATGCTGGTCATCGGCGCCCCTTGAAGATCGACTCGCCGGAGAAGTCACCGTCGTCCGGCTCGTCGGCCGGGCGGGTGGCCCGGGGCTGCCGGACCGGACCGCCGAAGTCGGGCTTCGCCCCGGCCTGCGGGCCGGGCAGGCTCGCCGCGGGCGGGGGAGTCGACGGACCCAGCGGCTCGACGTCGGCGGAGTGGGCCTTGAAGGCGGCCTGGAACTGTTCGTACTGGGCGTCGCCGACGAAGGGGCGGACTGTCTCCTCCATCTTCGCCGCGGCCTGCTGCTGGGCCTGGCGGATGGTGCCCAGGATCTCCTGGGTGAGCTGGGTGTGCGAGCGGTTCATCGCCGCCGGGGACAGCTGCAGGCCGAGCACCGCGCCCGATGGGGCGACCGTGACGGTGACCGAGCCGTCGCCGTTGCGCGCGCTGCCCTTGAGCTGGGCGATGCTCTCCTTGAGCGTGGCGGCCTTGGCGGCCTGCTCCTCGAACCGGCGCAGGGTCTCTTGGTACTTGGCTTCGTCCATGGCGAAATTCCCCCAATCGTGGCCGATCGTAGTGGCGCGCTGACCGTCAGATCGGCAGTTTGCGGAAGATGGGCCGGGGGATGTGACGCAGCACCGACATCACCGCGCGCCACTGGCCGGGGGCCCACACCAGGTCGCGACGTCGGCGAACGGCGTCGACGGCGATCTCGGCGACCTTGTCGGCGGTGGTGGCCATGGGCGCGGGTTTGAGTCCCTCGGTCATCTTGGTGTGCACGAATCCTGGCCGGACGACGGTAACGGTGATTCCGGCGGGCCGCAGCGCTTCGCCCAGTCCCAGGAAGAAGCCGTCGAAGCCCGCCTTCGTCGAGCCGTAGACGAAGTTCGACCGCCGCACCCGCTCGCCCGCCACCGACGACAGCGCGATGACCGCGCCGTGGCCCTGCTTGCGCAGCCGCTCGGCCAGCGCGATCCCCACCGACACCGGCGCGGTGTAGTTGACCTGGGCCAACTCCACTCCGGTCGCGTGGTCCTGCCAGGCCAGTTCCGGGTCGCCGAGCAGTCCGAAGGCGATGACCGTGACGTCGACGTCGCCCTCGGCGAAGGCCTGCTCGATCACCGCCGGGTGCGAGGCGGTGTCCTTGGCGTCGAACTCGACGGTGCGCACGGTCGCGCCCAGGCCGCGCAGCCTGGTCGCGGCGGCGTCGAGCCGGTCGGACGGGCGGGCCGCGAGGACGACCGTCAGCGGGGCCCGCCGCAGGTAGTTCTCCGCGATGGCCATGGCGATCTCGGAGGTGCCGCCGAGCAGCAGGAGCGACTGCGGGGTGCCGACTGCGTTGATCAAGATTGAGTCCTTACTCAGAGGCCGAGCCTGCGCGACTGGTCGGAGATGAACAGGCCGTCCGGATCGGCCGCGTGGCGCACTTTCCGCCATTCGTCGAGCCGGGGGTACATCCGCTGGAAGGTCTCGGGCGCCGTGCGCGACTCCTTGGCCAGATACAGCCGCCCGTCCGCGTCGAGCACTCGCTGGTCGAGTTCGACGCAGAACTCCGGCAGCCCCGCCACGATCGGGAAGTCGACGGTGATCGTCCACCCCGGACGCGGGAACGACAGGGGAGCGGCGTTGCCGTCGCCCATCCGCTTGAGGACGTTGAGGAACGACACGTGCCCGGACTCGGCGATCCGCCGCACGATCGCGCGCAGCTCGGTGTCGGCCTCGAACGGCACGATGAACTGGTACTGCAGGAATCCCCGCGAGCCGTAGGCGCGGTTCCACTCGCCGAACAGGTCGAGTGGGTGGTAGAACGCGGTCAGGTTCTGGATCTGCTCGCGCCCCCGCTTCGGCGCTTTGCGGTACCAGGCCTCGCCGAGCGCGCGGAACGTCAGCTTGTTGGCCAGGCCGTTGGGGAAGACGTCAGGCAGCGTGAGCAGCTGCGGCGCGTCGAACTTCAGCGGGTCGGCGCGGAACTTGGCGGGCAGTTGGTCCACTGTGGCCAGTGAGCCGCGGGAGAACACCGCGCGGCCGAGCTTCGCGCCCGCGGAGATCGAGTCGAACCACGCCATCGAGTAGTCGTAGTGCGCGTCGGAGCCGTTCGCGAACAGCTCCAGCGTCTCGTCCAAAGTGGACGTGCGGTCGGTGTCGACGACGAAGTACGCGCTCTCGACGGGTTTCAGTGCGATGGTGGCGCGCAGGATGATCCCGGTCAGGCCCATGCCGCCGACGGTGGCCCAGAACAGGTCGGACTCGGGAGTGAGGGTGCGCACCTCGCCGTCGGCGGTGAGCAGGTCGAGCGCGCGGACGTGGTTGCCGAAGCTGCCCGCGGAGTGGTGGTTCTTGCCGTGGATGTCCGAGCCGATCGCCCCGCCGATGGTGACCTGGCGGGTGCCCGGCAGCACCGGCACCCACAGCCCGTGCGGCAGCGCGGCGCGCATCAACTGGTCGAGGTTCACCCCGGCGTCGAGCACGGCCAGGCCGGTGTCCGGGTCGATCGAGTGGATCCGGTCGACGCCGGTCATGTCCACGACCAGCCCGCCCGCGTTCTGCGCCGGGTCGCCGTAGGAGCGGCCGAGCCCCCTGGCGATCACCCCGCGTGGCCCGGCCGTGGCCAGCGCGGCGACGACCTGGTCGGCGGTGGTCGGGTGGGCGACCGTGGCGACCGACGGCGCGGTGCGGCCCCAGCCGGTGAGCGCGCGGGTCTCGAATCTCGCATCCTCCACCGGGCCAGCGTAGTGCGCCCTAGACTGCCCCTGTCGGGGAGACAGGGACGGGCACGTGGCTGACGTGGGGAACGACACCCAACGCGCTGGGCTGGTTCAGCAGCTCATGCGTTTCGCGATGGTCGGCGGCTTCTGCGCGCTGGTCGACTCCGGGTTCTATTGGCTGCTGCTGCAGGCGGGCACCTGGGTGCACCTGGCCAAGGCGCTGAGCTTCATCGCGGGCACCACCACGGCGTACTTCCTGAACAAGCGCTTCACCTTCGCGGGCGCCCGCGACCGCGGCGCGAGCCAGGCGGGCGGGTTCGCCCTGCTCTACACCGTGACGTTCTTCGTCAACGTCGGCACCAACGCGCTGATGCTGGCGGTGCTGCCCGAGTTCCGCTGGCAGTACGCGCTGGCGTGGATGATCGCCCAGGCCGTCGGCACCACGATCAACTTCGTCCTGCTGCGGACCGTCGTTTTCCGCGACTAGACCCCGAAGCCGCTGGATCGCCGTCCTGGGCTGCCGTAGACGCGTGCGTGGCTGGGCAGTTCGTCGAGGTGGGCGCTGACCACGTGGCCGAAGTTCACCGAGACGGTGTTGGCGTCCTCGAGTTCGAGGGTGTCCACACCGCCGGAGCCCATCAGCACGGGCAGCCGGTTGCGCAGGCTCTTGGCGGCTTTGACGGACAAGGCGAACACGACCGGCTCGCCGCCGGTGGCCAGGTGCAGGATCAGCGCCTGCTGGGTGTCGTTCATGGTCCCAGCAGATCAGCGAAACCGTTGCGCGGCAACCGAAGTTCACCCACAGCGGATCCGCTGAGAGCTAAACGCGGAAGAACTGCTCTTTTCGTCCCTTGCGGACCAGCTTGAGCCATTCCAGGAACGCCTTCGGGTCGCGCTTGGTGCCCAGGAAGTACAGCCCGAACCGGACGACCTCCAGCATCCCGATCTTGCGCATCCCCGGCTGCGACATCAGGTAGCCGCGGTTGCGGTAGGTGTAGTACCGCTTGATCGCGTTGTCCGGGTCCTGCGCGTGGAAGCGACCGCCGAGCATCGGCTTGAACTCGTCGGAGCCGTCCGGGTGCAGGTACGACACGGTCAGGCAGGTGCCGAACGGCAGCCCGGAGCGCACCAGCCTGCGGTGGATCTCCACCTCGTCGCCGCGGAAGAACAGCCGGTAGTCCGGCACACCCACGACGTCGAGGGTGTCGGCGCGGAAGAGGGCGCCGTTGAACAGCGAGGCGATCCCCGGCAGGAAGTCGGTGCCCAGTTCGCGCGCGTCGCGCTTCCAGGTCAGCCCCCGGCGCAGCGGAAAGGCCAGCTTGGTCGGCTTCTCGATGTTGGTGACCACCGGCGACACCTCGGCCAGGCCGCGCTTCTCGGCCACGTCCAACAGGGTCGCCAGCACCGTCTCGTCGGCTGGTCGGCCGTCGTCGTCGGCCAGCCAGAGCCAGTCGGCGCCCATGGCCAGCGCGTGCAGCATGCCCAGGGCGAACCCGCCCGCGCCGCCGAGGTTGCGGTGCGAGACCAGGTAGGTGGCGGACACGCCGCACGACTCGACGATGTCCCTGGCCGGGTCGTCGGGACCGTTGTCGACCACAATCACATGGTCCGGCGGACGCGACTGCGCGGCGATCATCTTCAGCGACTCCGCGAGCAGCGCCCGACGGTGCCTGGTGACCACCACGGCCACGACCGATCCCGGCGGCAACTGCTGCGGGGTGCTCATAGGGTCTCGCCGAGCCTTTCGAGGGTTTCCGGGCTCATGTGCTCGAACGGGTCGCGGCCCTTGTACGCGGTCAGGACCTCACGCAGTGAGCCGTGCATCTTCACCCGGCCCTCGTCCATCCAGATGGCCGTGTTGCACAGTTCGAAGAGCAGGTCGTCGGAGTGCGAGGCGAAGACCAGCATGCCGGACCGGCGGACCAGGTCGACCAGTCGGTCGCGCGCCTTGGTCATGAACGCCGCGTCGACCGCGCCGATGCCCTCGTCGAGCAGCAGGATCTCCGGGTCGATCGAGGTGACCACACCCAGCGCCAGGCGCACCCGCATGCCGGTGGAGTACGTCCGCAGCGGCAGGTGCAGGTAGTCGCCCAGCTCGGTGAACTGGGAGATGTCCTCGACCCGGGCTTCCATCTCCTTGCGGGACATCCCGAGGAACAGGCCGCGGATCATGATGTTCTCGAGCCCGGAGATCTCCGGGTCCATGCCGACCGCGAGGTCGAACACCGGGGCGATCTTGCCGTTGATCTTGGTGATGCCGCGCGTCGGCTCGTAGATGCCGGAGAGCAGCCGCAGCAGCGTGGACTTGCCCGCGCCGTTGTGCCCCACCAGCGCCACCCGGTCGCCCTCGTTGAGCGACAGGGTGATGTCGTGCAGTGCCTCGATGATGGGGACCTTGGTGTCGGTCCCGATCTTGCCGCCCACCTTGCCCAGGACGGCCTTCTTCAGCGACCGCGTCTTGGCGTCGAAGATCGGGAAGTCGACGGAGGCGTTCTGGACCTCGATGCTGACCATGTCGGAATGCCTCACTAGACCCAGTAGGAAATACGCGCACGGTAGTTGCGCATCGCGACGAGGGCCAACGCCCAGCCGACAATCGTGATGCCACCCACCACGGCCCAGTGGTGCCAACTCTGCGTGCTGCCGATCAGCGGCGCGCGCAGGATCTCAATGAAGTGGTACAGCGGGTTCAGCTCGACCAGCAGCACCACCCAGTTGCCGCCCTCCTCGCCGAGGCGCTTGGTCAGGATGTCGACCGGCCACACGATCGGGGTCATGAAGAACAGCAGCTGCGTCAGCGCGCCGATCACCTGCGGGATGTCGCGGTAGCGGGTGCTGATGATGCCGAACAGCAGCGCCACCCAAGTGCCGTTCAGCGCGATCAGTGCGAAGGCGGGGACGGACAGCACGATCGTCCAGTCCAGACCTGGCTGGGGGAGGCCCTTGTCGCTGAGCAGGTACCCGTCCTTGACCAGATCCGGGAAGAAGATCGCCAGGACGATCGCGTAGACCAGCAGGTTGTGCGCGAACATCAGCGTCAGGCGCCACACGGTGCGCAGCGCGTAGACCGTCAGCGGCGCGGGGAGGTGCTTGATCAGCCCCTCGTTGGCGATGAACGTCTCGGCGCCCTCGGTCATGCAGCCGAGCATGAAGTTCCAGACGATGAACCCGACGGTCAGATACGGCAGGAACGTGCCGATCGGCGTCCCGAACAGCTGCGAGTACAGCAGGCCCAGGCCCGCCGCGGTGACGGCCATGCTCAGGGTGATCCAGAGCGGACCGATCACCGACCGGCGGTACCGCTGCTTGATGTCCTGCCAGCCGAGGTGCCCCCACAGCTCGCGCTGGTGGAAGCCTTGCCGTAGATCATCGACCGCACGGCTGAAAGTGCGCCCGGCGTGCGCCACCACTGGCACGGGCATCTCCTCGGTCAGCGTTGTTTGCACGGGATACGAGACTACCGTCGGGCCGGGTTCGTTCACCCAGCCGGGCGGTCCGTCCCGGTGATACGGACCACGACCTGCTCATTGTCGGTCGTGTACGCCTCGTACTGGAATTCGACACCCGTGGCGGCGACGTACTCCAGCCACGCCTTGAACTCGTGCTCGCGCCAGCCCGCGTAGTTGAAGAACTCGTCGAACACGATGACGCTGCCGGTCCGCAGCCGCGGCCCGACCAGCTCCAGCACGGTCTTGGCCGAGCTGTAGAGGTCGCCGTCGACGTGCAGGAAGTCCACCGGGCCGGGGTGCGCGGCGAGGAAGCCGGGCAGGGTGTCGTCGAACCAGCCGACGACCAGTTCGGCGCCGGGCACCTCGGGCAGGCCGTCGGTGCGGAACGCCCCGGCCGGGTAGCCCGCGCGCCAGTCCGACGGCAGGCCCTCGAACGAGTCGAACCCGTAGACACCCTCGCCGCCGCGGGCGGTGGCGATGATCTTGAGGGTGGTGCCGGTGAAGACGCCGAACTCCAGCGCCAGCCCGCCCGCCGGGGCCAGCGTGAGGCCGTGTTCGAGCGTCTGGTGCGGGTGGGTGAACTGGGCGGCCTGGGGCATGGTCTCGTTGGCGAACCGGCTGCTGTCGGCGGCGGCGTCGCGCTCGGCGGCGTAGAACATGTCCCGCCGGGCCCGGTGCTCGAAGTCGGAGACGCGCTCGATGACCCGGTCGGCGGTGCGCTCGGTCTGCCTGCCGAGTTCCTCCCGCAGTCGCCCGACCTCGGCCCGCAGCGCGTCGATCTCGGCGGTCGTCTCCCGGTGGTGCCGGGAGACGACCTCCTCCACGGCGTTGACCAGCTTGTCGCGCAGCGACCGCTTGAGGTCGTCGGTCCGCAAGACTTCGCGCACCTTGTCGAGCATCCAGGGCTCCTCTCCGAGCAAAATTCAGCGAAGGATACGGCCAGAGCGCCCCAGTGAGTAAGTCACGTCACAGATACTGTCCGGTGCCCCGCGGGCCCGCGCCGTCGGTGCCGTCGGCAGGGCCGACACCAGGGGGAAGACCCCGGCGCATCTGCTCCAGCTGGACCCTGGCCGCCATCTGCTGGGCGAACAGCGCCGTCTGGATCCCGTGGAACAGACCCTCCAGCCAGCCGACCAGCTGAGCCTGCGCGATCCGCAGCTCGGCGTCGGACGGGGTGGTGCCCTCGGTGAAGGGCAGCGACAGTCGCTCCAGCTCCTCACGCAGCTCGGGGGCCAGGCCGTCCTCCAACTCGGCGATCGAGCGGTGGTGGATCTCGCGGAGGCGGTTGCGGCTGGCCTCGTCCAGCGGTGCCGCGCGCACCTCCTCAAGCAACTGCTTGATCATCGTGCCGATCCGCATGACCTTGGCGGGCTGCTCCACCATGTCGCCGACCGACTCGCTCGGCCCGGCGCCGGACTCCGGGATGCGGGCGGCGCCGAGGGGGGAGCCGTCTGGTCCGACCACCATGACCGTGTGGGCCTGGTCGTCACCGCCGTTGATGTCGCTGCCGTCGGGGGTGTTGCTTGGCTGGGTCATGGGCTCCGTCCTGGGCCAGATCGGAATCGGTGCGAAGGGCATCTCCCACGGGGAGTCCACCGAAGTCACGTCTGCGAGGGTATCCGCTGCCCCGCCCCACTAAACGTCGGCCGTCCAGCGTGCGTACGGTGTGGCCATGGCCTTCGACGTCGCGCGGATCCGCGGGCTGTTCCCCGCGCTCGGTGACGGTTGGGTGCACCTGGACTCGCCCGCCGGGATGCAGGTGCCCGAGCAGGTCGCGACCGCCGTGTCGACCGCGCTGCGGGCCCCCGTGTCCGGCCCCGGCGGCCCCTTCCCGGCCTCCCAGCGCGCCGACGCCATCGTCGACGCCGCCCGGCGCGCCGTGGCCGACGTGGTCGGCTGCGACCCGGCCGGGGTGGTGCTCGGCCCGAACACCGCCGTCCTGCTCGCGCGCCTCGCCGAGTCCCTCGGCGACAGCTGGCTCATCGGCGACGAGGTCACCCTGTCCCGGCTGGATCACCAGGCCAACACCGCGCCGTGGCTGCGGGTCGCCCAGCGCGCGGGCGCCACGGTGCGCTGGGCCGAGATCGACATCGAGACCTGTGAACTACCCGCTTGGCAGTACGAGAACCTGATCTCCCACCGCACCAAGGTCGTCGCGGTCACCGCCGCCTCCGGCGCGGTCGGCACCCGCCCGGACCTGAACAAGATCGCCGACCTGGCCAAGGCGGCGGGCGCCTTCGTGGTGGTCGACGCGTCGTCGTCGGCCCCGTTCGTCCCGTTCGACATCAATACGGTCGGCGCCGACGTGGTCGCCGTGTCCGCCCACGCCTGGGGCGGCCCCGCCGTCGCGGCCCTGGCCTTCGCCGACCCGGCCGTGCTCGACCGCCTCCCCGCGGCCTCGCTCGACCCGCGCGCGATCGGCCCTGAGCGGCTCGAACTCGGCCAGCACGCCTACCCGATGCTCGCGGGCCTGGTCGCCTCCGTCGACTACCTGGCCATCCTCGACGACGCCGCCACCGGCACCCGCCGCGAACGCCTCCAGACCTCACTCAGCTCGGCCAAGTCCTACCAGGCGGGCCTGCTCTCCCGCCTCATCGGCGACCTGCGAACCCACCGCCACGTCATGGTCATCGGCGATGCCATGCGCCGCATCCCGACCCTGGCCTTCACCGTCGCCGACGTGAAAGCCGCCGACGCCGTCGCCCACCTGGCCGACCACGGCATCTGCGCCTTCGCCGACGACACCCCCAGCGGCGTCTTCGCCACCTTGGGGGTGGGGGAGGTCGGGGGAGCCGTCCGCATCGGCCTGGCCCACTACACGAACTCGGTCGAGGTCGACCAACTGGTCCACGCCGTCGGCACCCTGCGCCCGTGAGTGCCCGCCGCAAGGCCAAGACCGGATTCGCCGACATCCTGGCTCACCTGCCCACGCCTACCCGCCCGACCCCAGCCCCGCTCCGCCGAACCGTCCGCGGCGCCACCCTCCACGACCGCGCAGGCGAGCTGTGGCAGGTCGAAGCCGCGTGGCTGGAACCAGACGAGGTCGCCGCCTTGCTGACGCGCGGCACGCCCTGGGTCGTGGAATGGTGCGGCGGCGACCTGCGCTGGTCCGACGAGGAGGACGCGGACGTCCTCGCCCGCAGCATCCGCCCCCGCCTCATCACCAGCGCGGAAGCCACCCGCCTGAGTCGTCGCCGCAGCGTGCCAACCGTGGTCGCCGCCGCGCTTCTGGCCAACGCCCGCGCGAAACTGATCTTCTTCTCCGAAGGCGCCCCCGGCGAGCGCTTCTAATCGAAGCCCCCGGTTATCCACAGGCCGCGCCGGTTATCCACACACCCCTGTCCACCACCCAAAACTGACACCTGCCCCCGATAGACTGGCCAAGGGCCGTCCCCCCGAGGTGGGTGGGGGCTGTTTGCTACCGCTCCTCGGCGGCGAAAATCAGGTTGCCCGTCGGTGCGTCGCTAAGTGAGTCTGTCTGTTCGACGATGCCTCGCCGCCAGATGCGGCGCGACGATCAGCTTCCCGAATGCCGTCGCGGCCCAGGTCTTCCTCGACGCCGAGCGTGACGAATTCGCGCCGCACGCGCCGGAGAACCCGGTCGGCGCGCGGTCCAGCCGAACTCCTGGCGAATCGCGACCGCCTGCCAGGCACTGGCGTCAGGCGCCCACGGTCAGAACGAGTTTGCCGAAAACGCCGCCCTCGTCCAGCATCCGGTGCGCGTCGCCGACGCGTTCGATCGGCAGCACCTCGTGCACCACCGGCCGCACCTTCCCCGCCTCGATCAGCGGCCACACGTTCCCCACGACGTCCGCCACGATCGCGCCCTTCTCCTCGACCGGCCGATACCGCAGGCTCGTCGCCGTCACCCAAGCGTTCTTGGCCAGCAGCGCGCCGATGTTCAGGTCCGCGCTGACGCCGCCCTGCATGCCGATGATCACCAGCCTGCCGCCGCGGTTGAGGGCCGTGACATTGCGGGCGAGGTATTTCGCGCCCATGTTGTCCAGGATGACGTCGGCCTGGACGAGTTTCTCGAATTCCTCCGCGCGGTAGTTCAGCGCGATGTCGGCGCCCAGGTCGAGGCATTGGCGCACCCGTTCGGCCGAGCCCGCGGTCACCGCGACGCGCGCGCCGAAGGCTTTGCCGATCTGGATGGCGTGGGTGCCGATCCCGCTGCCGCCGCCGTGCACGAGCAGGGTCTCACCCTCGGTGAGCCGGGCGGCCCGCATAACGTTCGACCAAACGGTGCACGACACCTCTGGGAGCGCCGCGGCCGTCACCAAGTCGATACCTTCGGGAATGGGCATGAGCTGTTCGGCCGGAGCGCTCACCAATTCGGCGTAGCCGCCGCCAGCGAGCAGCGCGCACACCTCGTCCCCGACCGTCCACTTCGACACGCCCGCGCCGACCGCGGCGACGGTGCCGGAGCACTCCAGTCCGATCGTGTCGGTCGTGCCCGGCGGCGGCGGATAGAAGCCTTTGCGCTGCAAGAGGTCGGCGCGGTTGACCGCGGTGGCCGCGACACGGACCAGCACCTCACCCGGTCCGGGCGTGGGATCGGGGACCCGTGTCCACGCCATGACCTCCGGGCCGCCCGGTTCGCTGACCGTGATCGCTCGCATGTGGACGACCGTAGCGCTCGCCCCCGGCGGCCGCGGCGTTTCTCGTCTGTCCGTGTGAACTTGTGCGCAGTTGATGATGAACAGCTATTGACCAGAAAGCCTTCGCAGGTGAGGGTGTCTCACGCCGGAGTAGCGATCGCGTCGGGGCGGTCACCGGTTGGCATCCATTCCATGAGCAAGGGGACCTGCATGCCCACAAGCAAGACGCTCCGCGTCGGAGCCGCCATCCTTGCGGCCACCGGCGCTTTGGCGTTCACCACTATTCCGTCATCGGCGGCGCCGAACGCGTCTGCCGAATTGCCGGACGGCCCCGCGCTCGCGCGGAACCTCGTCAAGAAGGTCACGGGAGCGGGAGTCAACCGTCACCTGATCGCCCTCCAGCGCATCTCCGACGCCAACGGCGGCACCCGCGGCGCGGGCACCCCCGGTTACAACAAGTCGGCCGAATACGTCGAGGCCAAGCTCAAGGGCGCCGGTTTCGACGTCACCCGGCACGAGTTCCCGTTCACCTTCACCCAGACCCTGGCCGAGAAGCTGACCGCTGGCGGCACCGCGGTGCCGATCTCGATCATGACTTACAGCCTCTCCACCTCGGTCGGCGGCGTCACCGCGCCCCTGGCCGTCGTGCCGCTGGCGGGCGACACCACCCCGGGCTGTGAGATCGCGGACTACGCGTCCGTCGGCGCCACCGGCAAGATCGCCCTGGTCTCGCGCGGCGGCTGCACCTTCGCCCAGAAGCAGGCCGTCGCCTTCGAGGCGGGCGCGGTGGGCACGGTCATCTACAACAACACCGACGGCCCGCTCAACGGCACCCTGAGCGACCCGGCTGCGGCGAAGCTGCCCACCGGCGGCATCACCAAGGCCGACGGCCTGGCACTGGCCGCGTCCGGCGGCACGGCCACCCTGGAGCTGCGCGCGCTGCGTGAGGAGCGCACCTCCTACAACGTCATCGCGGAGACCAAGACCGGCCGCAAGGACAACGTCGTCATGGCGGGCGCCCACCTCGACAGCGTCCTGCAGGGCGCGGGCATCAGCGACAACGGCACCGGCTCCGCGGGCCTGCTGGAGACCGCCCTGCAGATGGGCAGCTCCCCCAAGGTCAGCAACGCCGTGCGGTTCGCGTGGTGGAGCGCCGAGGAACTGGGTCTGGTCGGCTCGACCAGGTACGTCGACTCGCTGACCTTCGAGCAGCAGGTCGACATCGCCCTCTACCTGAACTTCGACATGATCGGCTCGCCGAACGCGGCCTACTTCGTCTACGACGGTGACGACTCCGACGCCGTCGGCGCGGGCCCCGGCCCGTACGGCTCCGCCCAGATCGAGCAGGCCTTCGTCAACTTCCTGGGCGCCACCGGCACCCCGACGCAGGGCACCGACTTCTCGGGTCGTTCGGACTACGGCCGCTTCATCGCCGTCGGCATCCCGGCCGGTGGCCTGTTCACCGGCGCCGAGGGCATCAAGACCCAGGCCCAGGCCGACCTCTGGGGCGGCCAGGCGAACGTCGCCTACGACAAGTGCTACCACCAGAAGTGCGACAACCTGGGCAACGTCAACCGCACCGCGCTCGACCGCAACTCCGACGCCCTCGCCTGGGTGACCGCGTCCTACGCGATCAGCACCGAGGACGTCAACGGCATCCCGCCGCGCGTCAAGCGCGCCGAGGTGCGGGCCGCGCAGACTCGCATGATGCGCGTCCAGATGGCCGAAGAGGACGCCGCGGCGCACGCGTCGCACGTCGCGGGCACCGACGAGGTTGGCTGCATCCACTCCAACCTGCCTGCCGCGTAAGCAGTCATAACGAGAACAACCCCTGCGGCCTCGGCCGCAGGGGTTGTTTCTTTGTTCGGGATCAGCCCAGGTCGCGGGCGCTGAACGTGTCGCACTGGGCCGGGTCGCCGGTGTTCAGGCCAGCGGTGAACCAGCGCTCACGCTGCTTGGACGAGCCGTGGGTGAACTGGCTCTCGTCGACCTGCCCGCCGCCCAGGTTCTCCTGGATGAAGTCGTCGCCGATGCGGGCGGCGACGTCGAGGGCGCGGTTGACGTCGTCCTGCGAGATCGACTTGATCAGCGGCTTGCCGCTGGAGGTGGGCACCGTGGTGGCGTGGTTGGCCCAGACGCCCGCGTAGCAGTCGGCCTGCAGCTCCAGCCGCACCGCGTCGGAGGTCGGCCCGCTGCCGCGGCGCACCCGGTCCGAGGTGCCCAGCAGGTTCTGCACGTGGTGGCCGTACTCGTGGGCCAGGACGTAGGCCTCGGCGAACGTGCCGCCCTGGGCGCCGAAGCGGGTCTGCAGTTCCTTGAAGAACCGCAGGTCGATGTAGGCCTTCTGGTCGGCGGGGCAGTAGAACGGGCCGACGTCGGAGGTCGCGCTGCCGCAGGCGGTGTTGACCCCGTCGGTGAAGAAGATGGTCGGCGCGGCCTGATAGGTGCTGCCGGAACGCGCGAACGTGTCGGTCCAGTAGCCCTGGATGGAGTTGATGACCGCGACGAGCGCGCAGTCCTGCTTGGTGTTGGCGTCCTTGCCCGTCCGGCACTCCTTGGACAGGTCGGAGCTGGACACGCTCTGCCCGGTGCCGACGTCGTTGGTGCTCAGCGGGGCGCCCGCAGGCACGCCGCCGAGCTGGGAGAGCAAGAAGTAGATGATCATGCCGACGATGCCGAGCCCGCCGCCGCCGAGCGCCACCCGGCCGCCGACCCCGCCGCCGCCCGAGCCCCGCATGTCCTGTACCTGGGACGTATCCAGGGCTACGTCGTCGTTGAACTCCACTGGCCACTCCGCGTCGGACCGTCGAAGGCACGCCGCCCCCGGTTCGGGTCAAACGATAGCCGGCTCCAGCGGCCGCGGCAGGCCGGACATGCGCCTGGGTGCGGCGCCGTCGGGCTGCCGCACCCAGGTTCCTCACGATGACGTAGTGGCCGCTGGCGAACCGGCAGGCGCGGAGCCCTGCTGGGCGGTCTGGAGACACGTCCGACGCAAAGCTCAACGGCGGTCGAGGTGCCAGACCTTCAGCACGCTCGTTGCGATCCTCGCGGCTCCTGAGGGGAACCGCGCTGCCCATTCCGGGCAGGTGCTGTCACGCACGAGATCTCACCATCATCCGGCGATTCGCCGCTCACAGTCACGACTGGGTCGATGCTGTCGCCTCAGCCGCGGGGTCGCGGCGTGCCGCTGGCCACTACTGGAGATAGCTGCTCCGCCACGGCACCACCTACCCTCTCTCGGTCGACCTCGGCGACCTGGCGCATCCGGGGTAGCACCTCGGGTCCACTTGGGCCAACCGTCGCTACCCATGTTGCCCCCATCACATGGTCGTTACAACCCCCAGCGCCCGTCCTGAACTGGTGAAATTCGATTTCACTGTCCGAAGCGGACCGGGTGGCCCGCGTCACCGCCGCACCCGGCAGCGGGCCCGTCGATCGGGTTACCCCGGTCGCGCGGCGTGATTCTCGGCTGGACCTGGGGTTTCGTCGGCCTCTGCCCGTAACCTGTTCGGCGTGACCGAGGACCCCCACTGGCTGGACCCAGACGAGATGCGCGCCTGGCGCGCCTACGTCATCGCCAGCGAGCTGCTGCGCCAGCAGCTCAACCGTGAGCTCCAGGACAGCGACGGGATCGCCCTGCCCGACTACGAGGTCCTCGTGCGCCTGTCCGAATGCGAGGGCTGGCAGATGCGCATGAGCCAGCTCGCGGGCCAGGTCGCCTCGTCCAAGAGCAGGCTGTCCCACCAGATCTCCCGCCTGGAAAAAGCAGGCCTGGTCAAACGCGCGGACTGCCCCGACGACGCCCGCGGCGTCGTAGCCGAACTGACCCAAAAAGGCATGGACACCCTCCGCGCCGCCGCCCCGACCCACGTCACCGGCGTCCGCGCCCACTTGGTCGATCTCATGACCCCAGAGGAACAAAAGGCCGTAGCCGCCCTCTTCGAGCGCGTGATCGAGCACCTGGACCTCGGCTGACTTCCCGACTTGGCTAGGCTGACGGTCACGGGAGGCGTGGCAGAGCGGCCGAATGCATCCGCCTTGAAAGCGGAAGACGGGCAACCGTCCGGGGGTTCAAATCCCTCCGCCTCCGCAACAAAGCTCACACACTTGTGGCCTTGCTTGCAGTCGGTTCGTCGGGGAGCGCCACAACGTGCCCAGTGCGCACAGCTCGTCGATTGTTAGAAGATTTGTTAGACTGGACGCATGGCTGATCATGTGGTGCCGGGCGAGGGGCCGATGACGGCTGTTTCGGTGTCCATGCACAGCGGCACGATCGGTGCTGTGCGTGGCCGCGTTGGCAAGCGCGGCGTGTCCGCGTACATCGAGGCCGCCGTCCAGCGTCAGATCGAGCGAGACAATCTTGACGAGTTGATCGTCGCGGCCGAGGCTGAGCACGGCGCGCTCACTCCGGAGGAGATATCGGCCAAACGGAAGCAGTTGGCCGCCGCTCGTGAGCGGCACCACCCGGGCGCCGCGTGACGCTGATTCTGGACAGTGAAGGCCTCGCCAAGGCCGTTCTTCGTGACCGCGAACTCACCGCGTGGTTGGCGGCGGCTCGTGCGGAGGATGAACGGGTTGTCACGAGCGCGGCGACGTTGGTCGAAGTGATTCATCCCCGAATCAACCGACCGTCGCTTGACTGGGTGCTTTCGCGGGTGGTGGTGGAAGCCGTCACCTCCGAAGTCGCGCGACAGGCCGGAATCCTGCTGGAGCGGGCGGGACGCCACGGCCACAAATACGCCATCGATGCAATGCTCGCGGCTACCGCACTTGCGGCTACGGGGCCAACAACGATCTTGACCTCAGATCCTGAGGACCTGGCTGTGCTTTGTGGTCAGTCGGTCACGATCATCAAGGTGTGATACGAGGTCAGGCGGACTCGCGCCAGGCCGCGTTGTAGCCGGCCTGCTGGGCGACGTCGCGGGCGGCGGTGCGCTGTTTGCGGGCCTGTTCGGCGGCGCCCGCCAGGTAGCCGAGGGTCAGGGTCAAGGTGATCGCCGCTGACAGGGGCAGTGCCCGAAGTATTGCGCGCACGGTGAACCACATTATCCACTTTGGACCGGTCGCGTCGGCGAACACCCACTCGCGATAGCTCATGGGGAGGCGGCCGCCGAGTAGGTGCCACAAGCGTCTAGGTGCGGACGGTTTGGTCATTTCGCTGCCTCGATGACTCGGCTCAAGGACTGGTGCAGGCGGTACAGCTCCGGGAGGTCCATGCGGCCGGTCGATGGCGACCACGGACCTCGACGCGATCGACAGGGCGAGGCAGACCTGGCGCTCCAGGGCGAGCGGATCCTCGTTCGAGAAACGTTGTGCACCAACCATTTGTCCGCCATACGTCAGCCCGGCCACGTCAACGGGGTGACGCTCGTCAGGTCAGGTCAGGTCAGGTCAGGTCAGCGTTCGCAGCCGACGCCGTCGCCGTTGTCGTCGAAGCGGTGGCGGTCGGGTGGGCGGACCGGGAAGCGGCGCTGGGGGATCTGCTTGCAGTCCAGGTCCGGCCCAGTGCCCGGCAGGCACAGCGTCGGATAGGACGCGTCGCAGCCCGGCTTTGTCGCGGGCGCGGTGACCGGCTGCGTTTCGGCGGGGCGCGTCGTCGTGGTCGGCTTCGGGCGGGACGTTGTGGTGGTTGTCGTGGTTGTGGTCCTCGGGGGCGTCGTGGCGATGACCGTCGTCGTGGCGACGGTGGTGGTGGCGACCGGGATCGACGTCACCGTCGTCAGGGACTCAGTGACGCCCTGTGCGGGGCCCGCGGCCGAGGGGACAGCGGCGAGCCTGCTGATCGGCTTGGCAGGCAGGAGCGCGCCGCCGGTGAGCAGCAGCGCGATCGCGACGGCGGCGAGACCGGTCGCCCTGGCCCGGTTCGGTACGAACGCCCACCGCGCGTGGCCCGCGATCAGCGCGGTGGCGCTGATCGCCAGGGCGAGAAGCGCCAAGGCGATCAGCATGCCCGCAGGTCCGTCCGCGACGAACGCGGCCGCGGCGAACAGCGATGCCAGGAGGCCGAGCGCAACGCGGGCGGGCAGCGGTCGGGGCGACGAGGTCATGCCCTGGGCATCCGCACGCTGAGGCCGCCGCGTTACCCGCATCGGCAAATCGTGATCTCGACTCACCTGTTCGGACTAATCGACTACTCCCCGTTGTCTGCTTCGTGGTGATCGGCTCACGTTCTGGCTACGGTCGCCGCCCGCGCCGCGTCGGGACGATGAGTTGGCCGAGACCGGGCCAGTGTTCATCGGCCTCAGCGTCGTCGGCCTTGCCATGCTGTTGGCCGGAGCAGCCGAAGGGCCTGAGTGAAGGGGCGGTGCCGGCACCGCCCCTTCTCAGCTGATCATGACGAACACCGAGGCGGCGGAGATCGCGCCAAGGACGAAACCGGTGACGGCCAGCGCGCCGAGCACGCGGGCCTTGCCGAGGACGGACATGATCGCCAGGCAGGCGAGCAGGATGGCGAAGGCGGCGGTGTCTGGCATGGCTATCCCCCGGATCGATAAGCGGACTCCTGGACGTCGGTGATGAACATGTGCCCCGGCGCGTGGGTGATGGCGAACGGGAGCGCGCCGATGGCGGCCTGCGGGGTGACGCCGCAGGCCCAGAAGACCGGGATCTCGCCGGGCCGGACCTCGGCGGCGTCGCCGTAGTCCGGCTGGTCGATGTCCTTGATTCCCAACGCTTCCGGGGCGCCGACGTGCACGGGCGCGCCGTGGACCGCGGGCAGTGCGGCGGTCACCTGGACCGCCGCGGCCACCAGCGCGGCCGGGATGGGACGCATCGACACCACGAGCGGACCACTGAGCCGTCCGGCCGGGCGGCACGGTCTGTTCGTCCGGAACATCGGCACGGTCGTGCCCTGTTCGGTGTGCCGCATCGGGATCCCGGCCGCGGTCAAGGCGGCCTCGAAGGTGAAGCTGCAGCCGATCAGGAACGTGACCAGGTCGTCGCGCCAGACGTCGGTGACGTCGGTCGGTTCGTCGACCAGGTCGCCGTCGTGCCAGACGCGGTAGCGGGGCAGGTCGGTGCGCAGGTCGGCGTCGGCCAGGTGGGTGCGGGTCGCGCCCGGGTCGGTGACGTCGAGCAAGGGGCACGATTTCGGGTTGCGCTGGGCGAACAGCAGCACGTCGTAGGCGTCGGCGCGGGGGACGGCGATCAGGTTGGCCTGGGCGTAGCCGTCGGCCAGGCCCGAGGTGGTTCGCGCCACGCCGGTGCGGAAGGTCGCGCGGGCTTCTCGCGGGTCCATGTCTCCTCCACTTAGGACAGTTCGCGGTCGCGGGTCTCGGGCAGGCCGAGCAGGGCGACGATGGCCAGGCCGTAGGCGAGCGCGCCGAAGGCCATCGCGCCGCCGATGCCGAAGCTGCCCGCGAGCAGGCCGATGACGGCGGGGAAGAAGGCGCCGACCGCGCGGCCGAAGTTGTAGGTGAAGCCGGGTCCCGCGCCGCGGGCGCGGCTGGGGTACAGCTCCGCCAGGTAGGCGCCGAACCCGCTGAAGATCGCCGACGAGCAGAAGCCGAGCGGGAAGCCCAGGTACATCACATACCCGGACGCCGACGCGGGCAACTGCGTGTAGAGCAGCAGGAGTACGGCGCTGAGGACCGCGAAGAGCTGGAACGAGGGCTTGCGGCCGATCCGGTCGGTGAGGTGGCCGCCGGTCAGGTAGCCGAGGAACGCGCCGGTGATGAGGAAGGCGAGGTAGCCGCCGGTGCCGATCACGGTGAGGCCGCGCTGCTTGCTCAGGTACGTGGGCAGCCAGGTGGCCAGCGTGTAGTAGCCGCCCTGGCAGCCGGTGGCCAGCAGCGCGGCGAACGCGGTGGTGCGGATCAGGTCGCGGCGGAAGATCGCCCGCAGCGACCCTCGGGCGGCGGACTTCTGCTCGGTGAACACGGGCGCGTCCTCGACGCCGCGGCGCAGGTAGAACACCAGCAGGGCGGGCAGGGCGCCGGTGATGAACAGGATCCGCCAGGCCAGGTCGGCGTCGACGAAGTGGAACACCACTGTGTAGGCGATCACCGCCGCGCCCCAGCCGACCGCCCATGAGCTCTGGATCACCGAGACGACCCGGCCGCGGTGGCGGGCCGCGGTGTACTCGGCGACGAGGATGGCGCCGGTCGCCCATTCGCCGCCGAAGCCGAGGCCTTGCAGTGCGCGCAGGGCCAGCAGTTGCTCATAGTTCTGGGCGAGGCCACATAGCGCGGTGAACACGGCGTAGGTGACGACAGTGATCATCAGGGTGCGGACGCGGCCGATGCGGTCGGCGAGCACGCCAGCGATGACGCCGCCCAGCGCTGAGAACACCAAGGTCGCGGTGGACAGCAGACCGGTCTGGCCGGTGGTGAGCCCGAAGCTCGCCGCGATGGCGGCCAGGCCGAGCGGCAGCACCCAGAAGTCGTACGAGTCGAGGCCGAAGCCCAGGAACGCGCCGACGAAGGCCTTGCGGCCCTTGGGCGGTAGTGATCGGTACCAGCCGGTCTCAGCCTGGTCGGTGCGCGGCACGGTCATGGCTCCCCCTTCGGCGGATTGTTCACTTGTTCACATGTCGTATTGTTGAGTGTGAGGATTGTTCAACAATATGACAATCCGACAAACGGATGATTCACTTGTTGAACAATCCAACGATCGGAGGCGGCGCGTGGCGGCGGAGGATGTCAAGCGGGCGAGCATGTTGGCCCGCAGGCTCGGGCAGGGACGCTCCAGCGCCGCGGAGGTCGCCGCGGCCGCACTGCGTGACCTGATCATGGAAGGCGCGCTGCCGCCGGGTACGCGGATCACCGAGGAGTCCTTCATGGGCCCGCTCGACGTCTCCCGCAACACCCTGCGCGAGGCGTTCCGGCTGCTCACCCACGAACGCCTGCTGGTGCACAAGCTCAACCGCGGCGTCTTCGTCCGCAGCCTGTCCCGCGACGACGTCGCCGACCTCTACACCGTCCGCCGCATCCTGGAGTGCGCCGCGATCAAGTTCGCCGACGCGCACGGCTCGCAGGTCCTGCAGGCGGCTGTCGAGCGCGGTGAGGAGGCCGCCGACGGCGGCCTGTGGACCGATGTCGGCACCGCCAATATCCGCTTCCACCAGGCCATCGTCGGCCTCGTCAGCAGCCCCCGGCTCGACGAGGTGATGCGCCAGGTCGGCGCCGAACTGCGCCTGGGCTTCCACGAGATGGGCGACCCGCAGACGCTGCACGAGGGTTACCTCAAGCGCAACCGGGACATCGTCAAGAAGGTCAACAAGAACGACCTCAAGGGCGCCGAGGACCTCCTGCGGTCCTACCTGGACGACGCCGAGCATGAGATGTTCAACGCATTTACGCAGCGAGACGAGAAACTGGCCAACTAGGGTCACGTCTCGTGAGGACGACACGATGACGCCACTGGAGGCCGCCGGGATCGTGCTGGCCGGGGTGTTCGCCGGCGGCATCAACACCGTCGTCGGCTCGGGCACGCTGGTCACGTTCCCCGCGCTGCTGGCCGTCGGCTTCCCGCCGGTCGTGGCCAACGTGTCCAACACGCTCGGCCTGGTCCCCGGATCGGTCACCGGCGCCATCGGCTACCGCCGCGAACTGGCGGGCCAGTTGCCCCGGCTGCTGCGCCTGGGCACCGCATCGCTGGTCGGCGGGGCCGTTGGCGCGGTGCTGCTGCTCGTCCTGCCGCCCGGCGCGTTCGAGACGATCGTGCCGGTCCTCATCGGACTCGCGCTCGTCCTGGTCGTCGTGCAGCCGTGGCTGTCCCGCAAGCTCTCCGAGTGGGAACGCCACGAGCACGGCGGTGTCGCGCTGTTCGCGGGCGTGTTCGCCGCGGGCGTCTACGGCGGCTATTTCGGTGCGGCGCAAGGGGTTCTGCTGGTCGGCCTGATGGGCATCCTGATGACCGAGACCCTGCAGCGGATCAACGCGGTCAAGAACGTGCTCGCCGCCGTGGTCAACCTCGTGTCCGGCGTGATCTTCGCCTTCGTCGCCGAGGTCGCCTGGGACGCGGTCGCGCTGATCGCGGGCGGCGCAATCGTCGGCGGCATGATCGGCGCGAAGGTCGGCCGCAAGCTGTCGCCGACGGTGCTGCGCGGGGTGATCGTCGTCGTCGGTGTCACCGCGATCGTTCAACTTCTGGTCAGGTGACGGCGTGCCCGCCAGGACACGCCGCCACCCGGTCGCCTAGCGGGGGAACGACCCCGCCGCCGCGAGGAACACGTCGTTCTCCTCCGGCGTGCCGATCGTGACCCGGGCACCATCGCCCGCGAACGCGCGAACGATCACCTTCTGCCCGAGGCAGTGCTCGTTGAACGCCGCCGTCCGCTCGCCCAGCGGCAGCCACACGAAGTTCGCCTGCGTCTCTGGCACGTCGTAGCCCAACTCGGTGAGCGTCGCGCGCACCCGGCCGCGCTCGCCGACGATGTCGCGGCACCTGGCCAGCAGCTCGTCCTCGGCCTCCAGCGACGCCATGGCCGCGACCTGCGCGATGGCGTTCACCGCGAACGGCACGAACGCCTTGTTGACCGCCGCGATGACCACCGGGGGCGCCACCAGGTAGCCCACCCGCAGGCCCGCGAGCCCATACGCCTTGGAGAACGTGCGCAGGACCGCCACATTGTCCCGGCCCGCCGCCCACGCAGCCTTGGCGACGTCCACGCCGTCGGGGACCTCGGGGTCGTCGACGAACTCGCCGTACGCCTCGTCGATGACGATCAGCACGTCATCCGGCACGGCCTCGATGAACCGGTCCACGGCGTCGCGGCGGTGCGCGGTGCCGGTGGGGTTGTTGGGGTTGCAGAAGTAGATGAGGCGCGTCTTGGGTGTGATGGCCGCGAGCATCGCGTCGAGGTCGAGGAAATGGTCGTCGGTCAGCGGCACGCGCGCCTGCGCGGCGCCGACGACTTGGGTCAGGATCGGGTAGGCCTCGAACGAGCGCCACCCGAACATGACCTCGTCCTCGGCGGTGCAGGTCGCCTGGATCAGTTGCTGGCACAGGGTCACCGAGCCACAGCCGATGGCCACCTGGTCGGCGGCCACCTCCAGCTTGCGCGCCAACTGGGCGACCAGTTCGCCGGACCCGCTGTCGGGGTAGCGGTTGATCTGGGTCGCGGCCTGAGCGATCGCGGCGACGACGCTCGGCAGCGGGCCAAGCGACACCTCGTTGCTGGCGAGTTTGATCGCGCCCGGGATGGACCTGCCCGGGACGTAGTCCGGCAGGGCCGCCAGGTCGGGGCGGGTACGGACACTCATCGGAGCTCCTCGTCTTCCACGGTGGCGGCGACGCTGCCGCTGGGTCCGAACCTATCCCGACACCCGGGGTGAGCGGGTGATCACGTTGACGAGGACACACCTACCCGTGGTTGGGTTGACATATGGCCCAGACCCATACCGAGGACATCCGGCTGGACGACGGCCGTGAACTGCGCCTGACCTACGCCGAGCCCGACGGTGTCACCCGCGGTGGGCTCGTGGTCCTGCACGAGGCGCGCGGCATCACCGACACGGTGCTCGCCATGGTCGCGGGCCTGGCCGCCGAGGGGTGGCTCATCGTGGTCCCGCACCTCTACGTCGGCGGGTCGGCCGAGGTCGACCACGAGGCCGCCAGAGACAAGGTGAGCGAGCTGTCCGGCGAGTCCGTGCTGGCCGCCACCGACATCGCGTTCGCCTGGCTGGCCAAGCACTCGGTGAACCCGGACCGGATCGGCGTCATCGGCTTCGAACTCGGCGGCGCGGTGGCCCTGGTGGTCGCCGCGAGCCGGACCATCGGCGCCGCGGTCACGGTGGCGGGCGGCGGCATCGTCGAGCCGCTGTCGGCCGGGCTGCCTGCGCTGATCGAGGTCGCCGGCGATCTGCGCTGCCCGTGGCTCGGCCTCTACCGAACCGAGGGCGACGACATCACCGAACCCCAGGTCGAGAAGCTGCGCGACGCCGCGGCCGCGGCCAAGGTGGCCACCGACGTGGTCCGCTTCGCCTTCGAGAGCGGCGGCTTCGAGGCGTGGCAGCGGGCACTGAACTGGTTCGACGCACACCTGCGCTGAGCTTTCGCCCAGCGCAGGTGCTTCGGCGTCAGACCGCGACAGCCATCTCCAGGATGTCGGCGCCCACGGTCAGCTCCGGCTCGGTCTTCTCGCGCACCTCGTCGACGCTGACGCCCGGCGCGGTCTCCCGCAGCACGAGCCCGTCGGCGGTGATGTCGATGACCGCGAGGTCGGTGATGATGCGCTGGGCGACCTTGAGGCCGGTGTAGGGCAGCGAGCACTCGTTGACGATCTTGTAGGAGCCGTCCTTGGCCACGTGCTCCATCAGCACGACAACGTGCTTGGCGCCGTGGACCAGGTCCATCGCGCCGCCCATGCCCTTGACCATCTTGCCGGGGATCATCCAGTTGGCGATGTCGCCAACCTTCGACACCTGCATCGCGCCCAGGATCGCCGCGTCGACCTTGCCGCCGCGGATCATCCCGAACGACGTGGCGGAGTCGAAGTACGACGCGCCCTTGCGGACGGTGACGGTTTCCTTGCCCGCGTTGATCAGGTCGGGGTCTTCCTCACCCTCGAACGGGTAAGCGCCGACGCCGAGGATGCCGTTCTCGGACTGCAGCACGATCTCGATGTCGTCGGACACGTAGTTCGGGACCAGCGTCGGCAGGCCGATGCCCAGGTTGACGTACGAGCCGTCGGACAGCTCGGCGGCGGCGCGCGCGGCCATCTGCTCACGGGTCAGTGCCATCGTCAGGCCTCCTGCTTCGGACGGACGGTACGACGCTCGATGCGCTTGTCGGCGGCTTGCTCGGGTGTCATCGGGACGACCCGCTGGATGAAGATGCCCGGCAAATGGACCTCACCGGGGGCGATGTCGCCGGGTTCGACCAGCTCCTCCACCTCGGCGATGCTGATCTTTCCCGCCATCGCGCACAGCGGGTTGAAGTTCTGCGCGGAGTCCCGGAACACGAGGTTGCCGTGCCGGTCCCCCTTCCAGGCGCGGACCAGGCCGAAGTCGCACACGATCGCGCGCTCGAGCACGTAGTCCAGCCCGTCGAACTCCCGAACCTCCTTGGCAGGCGACGCGATCGCGACGTTGCCCTCGGTGTCGTACTTCCACGGAACCCCACCATCGGCGACCTGCGTGCCCACCCCGGTCCGGGTGTAGAACGCGGGAATCCCGGAGCCGCCCGCGCGCAGCCGCTCGGCCAGCGTGCCCTGCGGGGTCAGCTCGACCTCCAGCTCACCGGTCAGGTACTGGCGGGCGAACTCCTTGTTCTCCCCGACATACGAACTGGTCATCCGAGCGATCCGCCGGTCGCGCAGCAGCAGCCCCAGCCCCCACTCGTCGACCCCACAGTTGTTGGACGCCACGTCCAGCCCGGTGACCCCGGTCTCGTGCAACGCCTGGATCAACACGCTCGGGATCCCGCACAACCCGAACCCGCCAACGGCCAGGCTCGCGTTGTCCGGAATGTCGGCGACCGCATCGGCGGCGCTGCGGACGACTTTGTCCATGTGTGCCCCTCCTTCTGGGTGTGGCGATTTCGACTCTAGCGGGGGCCGCTGGAGTGTCTATGTGGCCGAACACCACGATCCGGCGACGCTTTCGTGTCCACCGACTATGTGGCCCTTGACCTGCTGTTTCCCTGCCCCCAGGGGGGCGTTTTGCTTGGGCCGTCCCACCCTGTGTAGTCTTACCGCCGAGCGGCTTGGGGCTCCCCGGGAGGCTTCGCCTAGTCTGGTCTATGGCGCCGCACTGCTAATGCGGTTTGGGGTTACCCCCCATCCCGGGTTCAAATCCCGGAGCCTCCGCTGTACCACCCAGCCCGCTGGGTGATAACTGAACACGCGCCCGTAGCTCAACGGATAGAGCATCTGACTACGGATCAGAAGGTTAGGGGTTCGAATCCCTTCGGGCGCACCACTCGAAACCGCAGAGAGACCTCGTCTAGCTGCGGTTTCGTCTATGTTCGGATATTTTCACTCCGCTTGCTCTCGCTGTCGGACCCCTTTGGGTGCCCGAGCGTTTCTCTGGGTGCCCTAGGAATGAGCCAGCTAGGCCGCAGATCCGCGCCGTCCGCCGGTCGCTGGCCAGTCGTTGGCTGGTCGACTTTAGGTGCGTCGCCTGAGCTCACTGCCGACGCCAAGGACGACTGTCAAGCGCAGGCCGCCGCCCTGCAGCCACCCTGCCGGGAACCAGTCGTCGTGCATGCACGTCAGGTTCGGTTCAGTCCCCCACCCGGCCGGTGTCGTACGCCCACATCGCGATCTCGACCCTGTTCCTGGCGCCGATTTTGGTCAGCAGGCTGGCGACGTGGGTCTTGGCGGTCGTCAAGCCGATGAATAGCTCGGCGGCGATCTCGGCGTTCGTGCGGCCACGGGCGACCAGCGCCAGCACCTCCTCCTCGCGGTCGGTGAGCGGATCGATCGGTTGGGTACGTCGTTTCGACGGTTCCCTGGCGGCCAAGGTGGACAGCAGCCGCCGGGTGATGTTCGGCGCGATCAGGGCATCGCCGACGGCGGCGGCATGCACGGCCTGGACGAGGAGCTCCGGCCCGGCGTCCTTGAGCAGAAAGCCTCGGGCGCCTGCCCGAAGCGCGCCGTGGACGTACTCGTCGAGGTCGAAGGTCGTGATCACCACCACCGCCATCGGGTCCGGGACGCCCCGCCCGGCTAGGAGCTCGGTCACCTCGATGCCGTCGAGCCCGGGCATCCGGATGTCGACCAGGCACACGTCGGGGCGGAGCCGATGCGCCAGCTCGACGGCGGCGTGGCCGTCGGCGGCCTGGCCGACGACCTCGATGTCGGGCTGCGCGTCAAGGATCATCGACAGGCCGGTGCGCACCAGATCTTGGTCGTCGGCCACCAGCACGCGCACCGTCATCGGCGTACCTTCGTCGGCAGTTCGGCGTCGACCGCCCACCCGCCCTCGGGCGCGGGCCCGGCACGCAGCGTGCCGCCGAGCAGCTGCACGCGCTCGGTCATCCCCAGCAGCCCGAAGCCGTGGTTCACCGACCGTGCCGGGTCGATCTGTCCGTCGTCGGTCACACGTAGTCGCAGCCTTCCCGCGCCCTCTACGACCCGGATCTCCACACGCGAGGCGTTGCGGGCGTGCCGCAGGGCGTTGGTCAGCGCCTCTTGCGCCAGCCGGTAGACCGCCGCGTCGACCTGGAGCGGAAGTTCGTCCAGGTCATCTGGCAACTCCACGTCGACGACCGGGACCGGGTCGCGGCGGGCGAGGGACACCAGGTCGGCAACGCCGGGCTGGGGGGCGTACTCCGCAGGCGCTCCGTCGCGCAGCACCCGGACCATCGCCCGCATCTCCGCGAGCGTCCGCGACGCTTCCCCTTCGATGGCCGCCAGCGCCTCGAGCGCCGCTTCAGGTCGCTGCCCGGACATCGCCCGGCCCGCCTGCGCCTGCACAACGATCGCCAAGACGTGGTGGGCGACCATGTCGTGCAGCTCGCGCGCGAGGCCGACCCGCTCCTGGCTGCGGATCTGGCCCAACGCCCGGCGCCAACTCTCGGCGCGGTAGCGGAACGCCGCTCCGCCCGCCGCCGCCGCCGCCAGGACGGCGAACCCGCCGAAGAGCTCGGTCGGCCCGGTGTAGTCGGTCGCAATGCTGAATACCGCGGCGACCGCCACCACCGCCAGCCCGATCACGATCTCGCGCCCTGAGCCCCAGCGGACCAGCGCGTAGACGAGCACCAGGATGTAGACCATCGTGTTCAGGCCCACGCCCGGGATCCCGCCCAGCAGGCTCGCCAGTCCCAACGCCATACCGGTGCCGAAGCCCACCACGACGCAGACCAACGGGTGGGTACGCCGCCACAGCAGCACCGGCGCGAGCCCGACCGCCACGATCGTCACGACCAGCCGCCAGGTGACGTCCTCTCGGAGGGTTCCTTCGAGCAGCGCCGTCACCATCAACACCCCGACCAGCACCCAGTCGCGCGACACCCGTTCGGGAGCGTCCGTGGCGCGGGGCTCGGCCCACAGCGAACTCAGGGCGTTGGTAATCACACACCCAGCCTAGGGACCGCCGAGGCGTCGGGTACCGACCGAAAGAACGAGACGCCGCTCCTCCCACCGAACGAGGCGGGTCCGGCCTCGACGCCGATGTGCCAGCCGCCGGGCTCGGAGATCGTGGACCTACCGATCCGCACCACGACAACGGAGCCCCTGATGAGAACACGTCAACCCACCACCACACTGGAAGACCCGCGGATCCCGGTGAGAGCCAAGCTCGCCGCAGCGTGGACAAGCTTCATGTTCCTGTACGCCTATGTGGACATCATCGCCTTCTTCAAGCCCGGCGTCGTCAAGGACATCCTGGCCGGCGTCGTCTTTGAGTTCGACATCAACCAGACGTTGTTGACCACCTTCATCGCGCTCATGGCGATCCCGATCTTCATGATCGTGCTGTCGATGACGCTGCCCGCCCGGGCGAACCGCATCACGAACCTCATCGTGGCCTCGGTACAGATCCCCTACGCGGCATTCAACGTGGTGGGCGAGTCCTGGACTTACTTCTACGGCCTTGGCTTCGCACTGGAACTGATCCTTCTCGCCCTCATCCTGCGGTGGGCCTGGACCTGGCCCCGCACCGCACCGTCGGCGACCATGGCGACCAGCCCGGACCGTGAAACCGTTCGCGCCCAGCGGCAAGCGTGAACCCAAGAGCAGTCCCCGTCCTGTTCGGAGCCAGCTGCCTCGGTGCCGCGGTGTGGGCCTCCTGACGGTGGGCACCAACTACCACTGGGACGTCGCGTAGGGGCCTTCCAAGGCCCCTACCGGCAGGTCAGATGCGCACACAGGCCCGCCAGTCCCCACCGAACACCCAGGGAGGTCCCCGGTCATGATCCAGGCACACCAGCTCACCAAGCGCTACGGCGACAAGACCGCCGTGCACGCCCTCAGCTTCACCATCGCGCCCGGCACCGTCACCGGGTTTCTCGGTCCCAACGGTGCGGGCAAGTCCACGACCATGCGGTTGATCATGGGACTGGACCGGCCGACTTCGGGCACCGTCACGGTCAACGGCAAGCCCTACGGGCAGCACCGTTCCCCGCTGCGGGAGGTCGGCGCCCTGCTCGACGCCAAGGCCGTGCACCCCGGCCGCAGCGCCCGCTCGCACCTGCGCACGATGGCCGCCACCCACAACATCAAGACCTCCCGCGTCAGCGAGGTCATCGAGATGACCGGCCTGGCCGGGGCCGCGACCAAGCGCGTCGGCGGGTTCTCCCTCGGCATGAGCCAACGCCTGGGCATCGCCGCCGCACTCCTGGGTGACCCCCGAACGCTCATCCTCGACGAGCCGGTCAACGGGCTCGACCCCGAGGGCGTGCAGTGGGTTCGGCAGCTGGTTCGCGACCTGGCCGCCGAGGGACGGACCGTGTTCCTGTCCTCGCACCTGATGAGCGAGATGTCCCAGACCGCCGACCAGCTCCTCGTGATCGGCCGCGGTCACATCATCGCCGCAGGCTCGGTCCAACAGGTCATCGACTCCGTCGCCAGCGGCGCTGTGCGGGTGCGCTCCCCGCGCGTCGGCGAGCTCGCCGCCGCCCTGGCCACCGACGGTGTGACCATCACCGCTCCGGAGGCCGGGACGATCGAGGTCAGCGGGACCACCGCGGAGCACGTCGGCAAGGTCGCCTTCAGAAACGGGCTGCCGCTGTACGAGTTGTCCCCGCGCCGCGCCAGCCTCGAAGAGGCGTACATGAACCTGACCCACGACGCGGTCGAGTACCGCTCCGAGCCCACCACCGCCCGACCCACCCCCACCGGGAAGGGCCAGAACCGATGAGCACCCTGACCGCCGACCCCCCGATGACCTCACCCGCCGCGCAGGTGCATCCCACCTTCGCGGGGGTCATGCGCGGGGAGTGGATCAAGCTGCTGTCCCTGCGCTCGACCTGGTGGGCGCTGGCCTCCACCGCCGCGGTGATCACGCTGGTGGCCCTGGCCGCCGCCATGTCGCTGAGCGCCATGACCGACGACCCCACCCGGGCCCCGGGCATCGAGCAGATGCATGGCGCCGAGGTCATCGCAGGCGGCTTCCACTTCGGCATGCTCACCATCGCCGTCCTCGGCGCCCTGCTCATCACCGGGGAATACGCCACCGGCATGATCCGCTCCACGTTCGCGGCAGTCCCGACCCGGATCCCCGTCCTTGGCGCCAAAGCCCTCACCCTGGTCGTCCTGACCGCCGCCGTGACCCTCGTCAGCGTGACCCTGTCCTACTTCGTCACCATGCCGCAGCTCTCGCAGTACGACCTTGTCCCAGCGCTGGACGACCCGGGCACCTGGCGCGTGTTCGGCGGCACCCTCTACTCCCTCATCGCCGCCGCCCTGTTCTCCCTCGGCATCGGCACGCTCCTTCGCTCCACCGCTGCCAGCGTGACCGTTGCCCTGACAGTCCTGCTGCTGCTGCCCGGCACCCTCAGCTTCATCAGCCTGGACTGGGTAGAGACCATCGTCAGCTACCTACCGCTGCCTGCGTCCTCAGCGTTGCTCACCACCGGAGCAGCCGAGACGCAAGGTGCCTACCTCTCCACACAGGCGAGCCTGATCGTGATGGCCGCCTACGCTGTCGTCCCCATCGCGGCGGCCGCCGTCACGCTGCACCGACGCGACGCCTGACGCCGTGCATCTCGGTTCCCCCCAAGGAGCTGAGCACGACGACCGGGGTGCGCGGAGCCGCCGTTCGTCGGCGCTGTCGAGTGCCGCGCGCACGTCCAGCGTCGCGTTGCGGTCCTTCAACTCGGGCGCCCTCTCAAAGTCCGGATTCACCACATCCGGGGCCCGGAGGCCGACAACCTTTTCGGCGTGCCGCGGCGTCCTCCTTGTGTCGAGGGGAGTCCGGATGGACGGCGAGGGGAAGTTCCGCCAGTTCGTGGCCGCGCGGCAGGACGCGTTGTTGCGGACCGCGTGTTTGCTCAGTGGGGACTGGGCCAGCGCGGAGGACCTGGTGCAGACCACGTTGACGAAGACCTATCTGGCGTGGGGGCGGATCACCGATCACGAGGCGGCTGACGCCTACGTTCGGCGGGTCATGGTGAATACGGCGACGTCGTTGTGGCGGCGGAAGTGGCGGGACGAGCGGCCGACCGAGGTATTGCCTGAGGTCGTCCAGCCGGATTTCACCGATCGGATGGCGTTGAGTCAGGACCTCTGGGCCGAGGTGCGCAAGCTGCCCGCGCGGCAGCGGGCCGTGCTGGTGTTGCGGTTCCACGACGACCTGTCCGAGGCCGCCACGGCCGCCGCGCTGGGGGTGTCGGTCGGGACTGTGAAGAGTCAGACGTCGCGGGCGCTGGGGGCGTTGCGCGGTCGTGTCGAACCGGTGGACGCAAAGGGGAGCGTGACCCGATGAGCATCGAGGAGAACCTGCAAGAGGCACTGGCCGCACGGGTGGCCGTGGTGCCGGACACGGTTGACCTGGCCGACAGCGCGATCGCCGGGGGGCGGCGGATCCGTAGGCGTCGGGCGATGGTGGCGATCACCGGGTCCGTGGTGGCTGTGGTCGCGGCGGCGCTCGTGGTGGTGCAGGTGGCGCGGCAGCCGGTGGCGGTGGTGCCCGCCGATCCGACGTCGATCTCGGTGGCGCCCGCTCCTGGATCGCCTCGGCCCAGGTTGGATCTGGTCGACGGGCTGGTGCTTCGGCGGGCAGGCGGGGGGCAGGTCGCGCTTCCGGCCGTGGCGGACATGCGGGTCGCCGACGCGGTTCGGGTCGTAGGCGGGTGGTTGCTCACCTATCAGCGGGTCGACAGCCTGCAGGGGCACAGCGTGGTGCTCGTTCGGGAGGACGGCAGTAGCGCGCCCCTCGGCCAGGCGCCGGACACCGCGGTCGTCGTTGACCGTGATGGGAAGCGGGCCGTGGTCCAGTTCTGGAACGGGAGCTATCAGGACGGGACCCAGGTAGCGAACGCCGTGGTGGTCGAGTTTCCGTCGGGCACCGTGGTGGCGCGAACCCCACTGCCCGCCGGTGATCAGTCCATGGTGGTGCGGGCCTGGTCGGGGGACCTGGTTGTGCTTGCCCGGGTCAGCGGGGACTTCGGTGCGGTGCCGGTCGACGCGTGGAATCCGGCGCGGGGCGCGTTCGTGGTTTCTCCTGTGCTGAAGGAGTTCGCGATCCTGGGGCGGTTCGGCGCGGCGGGTCACCTGCTGGCGATGGTCTCGGACACCGACTCACAGGATGCCTGCCTGGTCGAGGTCGATCCGGCAGCCGAGTTCGCGGTGCTGCGCAAGGTCTGTCGCGTCGGTCTGGCCTGGGAGCCGCCGCCTGTCTCCAACGATGGGCAGTACCTGCTTTGGCAACGCGGCACCGAGTGGATCGCCCACGCCGACTTGCTCACCGGCAGCGGCTGGAGCAAAGGGCTCGGCACCATGGACATCTTCGACTCACCGGACTTCTACTGGGAGACCGAGACCGCGGTGCTGATCGCGGGCCATCGGGGACTCGGCCTGCTGCGGTGTCACGTCGACGGATCGCCATGCGAGCGGGCGACGCTGCCCGGGGTGGATACGGAGAAGTCGGTCGTCGTGCGACGGCCGTGAGCGACGCTCCGGTCCTGGGTGCGATCTTGTCTCCCCTTGTCGGGCTGTGTCCCAGGTGGTCCACAGGCCTGTGGACCACCTGGGGATCGACCGACTCACCGACCGGGCAGCCCAGGGGCGGCCTCCACATCCGCGATAAAGATCTCCCCGGCCACCGAGTTCCGGCCGACGACCGCGGCGGCTTCGGCGGACAGGAGCCTGCCCGCCACGTCCGGGTCGCAGCCGAGCCTGCCCAGGCGGGCGCGGATGGCGGCGGAGGAGCGTTGGCGGGCGGTGGCGAGTTCGCGGATGGCGTCGACCGCCGGTGTCGAGGGTGGGTACCTCAGCCAATCCGCGTGCAGCACGGCGTCGTCGGCCGGGGTCCAGCGGGCGTGGGAGTTGCCGACGCGAGTCCGGGTCCGTTTGCCCTCGAAGGTGGCGATGGCGGTCAGGGCGGTGCGGACAAGGTCCGCCGCGGCGGTCGCGCCGCCTGGCGGGAGGCGGACTTTCCCCTCGGCGACTATGTCGCCGGATTCGGCGGCGCCGATGAGTTCGAGGTCGACCGCGGTGCCGTCGTCGACCGCGGTGAGAGCGTAGGTGACGCCGTTGACGGTGCTGTTGTATTCCAAGGTGAAGGCCATGAGGTCACGTTACGTGCCCGTGTCGACACGCGTCGCAAGTTATCCACAGGCTAGGGCGTGGTTGAGAAGTGGCGCACGCGATATCCGCGCCGAGGCGGCCCCTGACGGCACGGCCGGATTCGCCCGAATACGCCCGGTAGGAGGGCGATCCGGCCGCACCGCCAGGAGCCACCTCGATCACGGATCTCACGTACGCCACTTCTCAACCACGCCCTACTGCTTGCGGTGGCGGCCGATCCGGTGTGCGGGCTGCTCGACTTCGGCGGGCTCCAAGTCGTCGGCGTGATCTTCGCGCAGGATGGCGGTGAGTGTCTGGTTGGCTCGGCGCAGGCGCCAGATGATGAACGCCGCGAACAGCGCGGCTGTCACCACCCACAGTGCCGTCGCCATACCAATCACCTGCCTTATGCCCTATGACAAGGCTCCCACCCGGCAGGCCGCGACGCACGAACTTGACCGACGTTGCCGGTCCGGATCAACGGATTCCGCCCCTTCGGAGCAATCCGGACACTGTCCGTGACTGTCGACTCAGGGCAGTTCGGCGCCGATCGCCTCGGCGGGCGTCGGGTGGACGGGGCCGGGGGCGGGGTGGCGCGGCAGGGTCTCGCGGGCGGGCAGCCAGATCAGGGCGGCCACGATGAGCAGGGCACCCGTGGCCAGGAACGAGGCGGTGTAGGACAGCTGGTCGGCGAGCACGCCCGCGATGATCGGGCCCAGGATCGCACCGATGTCGGCGACCATCTGGAACGCCGCGAGCACCTGGCCGCCGCGGGCGTTGCTGCCGATCACGTCGGCGACCGCGGCGCTCTGCGGCGGCGAGAGGATGCCCGTCCCGAGCCCGGCGACGGCGGTGAGCAGCATGAACACCGGGACCGACTCGGTGTAGCCGACGGCCATGGTGGCCAGTCCGGCCACGACGAGTCCGATGAGGACCGGCGGTTTGCGGCCCCAGCGGTCCGACAGCCTGCCCGACACCATCAGCATCGCGACGTTGCCCGCCGCGAACACCGCCAGCGCGGTCCCGGCGAACGAGTCCTCGCGGTCGAGCACCTCGGTGATGAACAGCGGGACCAGCGACACGCGTACACCGAACGCCGCCCAGCCGTTGGCGAAGTTCGACGCCAGCGCCGCCCGGAAGCCGCTGTCGCGCATCGCGGTGCGCAGCGGCAGCTCAGGGTGCGGGTTCTCGCCTGCCTCGGCGATCAGGGTCGACCCGCGCAGTGACAGCCAGACGATCAGGATGGCCACGACCAGCGCCGCGGCGTAGGCGATGAACGGCGCGCGCAGCGAGATCGTGATCAGCCCGCCGCCGACCAGTGGGCCGACGACGGTGCCGAGCAGGAAGCTGGTGCCCCACAGGCCGGTCGCCTTGCCGCGCACGGTCGGTGGCGTCAGGTGCACCAGGAGGGCGACCCCCGACACGGTGAACATGGTCGAGCCGATGCCGCCCAGCGCGCGGACGGTGACCAGCTGCCAGTACTCGTCGGCGAACGCGCAGGCGCCCGTGCTGACCGCGACGATCATCAGGCCGGTCAGGTACACCTTGCGCTCGCCGATCCGGCCGAGCAGCGCGCCCGCGGCGGGCGCGAAGACCAATCGGGCCACCGCGAACGCACTGACCACGATGGACGCCGCGGTCACGCTGACGTCGAAGCTGCGGGCGAAGGTGGGCAGGGCGGGCGCGACCAGGCCGAAGCCGATGGCGATGACGAAGTTGGCCGCGACCAGCACCCAGACTTCACGGGGGAGGGTCTCGGGCCGATCCAACGCAGACACCGTCACCCGAGACCGCCCCCAAGAAGTTGTTAGCTGCGCGAACTATATGTCGGAGTCACCCGATCGGGTAACTAGTTTCCGAGCCCGCGCATTCCGTCATCCGACATCGCGTCGACGGAACGCCGTGACACCCGCGCCGAAGAGCACGACCGCGGTCCCCGCGAGCCAGAGCAACGGCGTCGCGGTGAACTCCGCCCCCGGGATCCTCGGCACGTGGGTGAACGGCGAGATGTCGAGAACCGACTGGCTCAACTGGACCGCCGGGCCGAACAGCGTGATCAACGCGAACAGTGCGACCGCGCCCCATGCGACCGTGGTGACCTGGGGCAGCAGCCCGAACAGCAGCGCCGCGACGCCGCCGGCCACCCACACCGCGGGCAGCTGCGCGAGCGTTCCGGCCACGATCCCGCCGACCTGGCCCAGGTCGCCGATCCGCAGCCCGTGCGCCAGCCCCATCGCCAGTCCGGCGCCGCCCAGCAGCACCGCCGAGCCGATCACCGCGAACGCGAGATGGCTGCCCACCCACACCACCCGGCCTGCCCCGGTGGCGAGCACGGGTTCGGCGCGCGCGGCGGTCTCCTCCGACCGCGCCCGCAGCGCCGCCTGCACCGCGTACATCGCGGTCACGATGCCGATCAGCTGCGCGATCGCCGCGATGAACGAGTCGACCAGGCTCCGCGCCCCGCCCATCCGCTCCATGATCTCCCGCACCTGGTCGCTGGTGCCGACCAGATCGCTGATGCCGTTGGCGATCGACCCGAACACCGCCGCGACGATCACCGCGCCGACGGTCCAGCCGATGAGCGCGCCGCGCTGCAGCCGCCACGCCAGGCCGAGCGGGCTCGACAGCGACGCGGGCGCGGTCGCCGGACCCAGCCGCGCCGGGAACAGGCCCGCGCCGAGGTCGCGACGGGGCACCAGCGAGTACGCCACCGTCAGGATCACGCCCGCGACCAGGACGACCAGCCCAAGCGGCCACCAGTTGTCCGCGACGAACGGTTTGGCGCGCTGCGGCCAGGCCAGCGGCGAGAACCAGGACACCCAGGACAGCGACGCCGTCGAGTCGCCGACCGCGCGGACCAGGAACGCGCCGCCCAACACCGCGCACGCGATCCCGTTGGCCGAGCGCGCGTATTCGGTCAGCTGGGCGGTCACCGCAGAGATCGCGGTGAACACCAGACCGGCGCCCGCGACGCCGAGTCCGAGCAGGAACGAGCCCGACGCGGGCAGCCCGGCCCCGACCAGACCGAGCGCCGCGGCGAGTCCGATCACGACGTTCGCGCCTGCCGCGACCGACACCGCCGCCGTCAGCGCCGCGTAGCGGCCGACCACCGCCGACCCGATCAGTTCGAGCCTGCCGCTGTCCTCCTCCGCGCGTGTGTGCCGGGTGACGGTGAAGACGCTCATCAACGCGGCGAAGAGAGCCAGGAACAGCCCGTACCGCCACGCGGTGAACCCGCCCGCGGTGGTCAGGTCGTACGCCGGTCCGTAGATCACCGCGATCGACGGGTTGGCTCCCGCGCCCGCGCTCAGCGCCACCCGGGACGCGGCGTCGGGATACAGCTGGTCGTAGGCCGCGACGGTGCTCGCGGGGGTGAGGCCGAGCAGCACGATCCAGATCGGCAGGATGATCCGGTCGCGGCGCAGTGCCAGCCGGATGAGCGGCCATGTCCCGGTCATCGGGCGACTTCTTCCTGGTAGTGACGCAGGAACAGCTCTTCGAGCGTCGGCGGCTGACTGGTCAGCGCGCGCACGCCGGAGTAGGTGAGCGCCTTGAGCGCGCCGTCGAGTTCCCGGGTGTCGACGTCGAAGGACACGTGGTTCCCGTTGACCTTCACGTCGTGCACCCCCGCGAGCGCGGCGATGCCGTTGGGCGGGGTGGCCAACTCGGCGGTGATCGCGGTGCGGGTCAGGTGGCGCAGCTCCGACAGCGTGCCGGTCTCGACCGTGCGGCCCGCGCGGATGATGCTGACCCGGTCGCAAAGGGTCTCCACCTCGGCGAGGATGTGGCTGGACAGCAGCACCGTGCGCCCCCGGTCGCGCTCCTCCTCAATGCACTCCTGGAACACCGCCTCCATCAGCGGGTCCAGCCCGGAGGTCGGCTCGTCGAGCACCAGCAGTTCCACGTCCGAGGCCAGCGCCGCGACCAGCGCGACCTTCTGCCGGTTGCCCTTGGAGTAGGTGCGGCCCTTCTTGCGCGGGTCGAGGTCGAAGCGTTCCAGCAGGTCGGCCCGGCGGCGCTGGTCGAGCCCGCCGCGCAGCCTGCCGAGCAGGTCGATCACCTCGCCGCCGGACAGGGTCGGCCACAGCGAGACGTCGCCGGGCACGTAGGCCAGCCTGCGGTGCAGGGCCGTCGCGTCCTTCCACGGGTCGCCGCCGAGCAGCGTCGCGGTGCCGGAGTCGGATCGCAGCAGGCCGAGCAGGACGCGGATGGTCGTGGATTTGCCCGATCCGTTGGGGCCGAGGAAGCCGTGGACCTCCCCGGTCCGCACCGTCAGGTCGAGCCCGTCGAGCGCGCGGGTCCGGCCGAAGGTCTTGACCAGGCCGGACACCGAGATTGCGGTTGTCATACTTCAGAAGCTACTCTTATTTCACAAACTTGTGAACATTAAGAACTCGTAAGGGTGGCATGAGAAGGTGGGCCCGTGACCGAGAGATCCCAAGACGACGCGGTGGCCAGGTTCGTGGAGCGGTTCGCCCTGCTGCTGGCCGACGCGGGCATGGCGCGCATGCCCGCGCGAGTGTTCACCCGCCTGCTCGCCACCGACTCCGGCCGGATGACGGCGGGTGAGCTGGCCGAGGCGCTCAACGTCAGCCCGGCGGCGATCTCCGGCGCGGTCCGCTACCTCGACCAGGTCCATCTTGTCCACAAAGGACGGGAACCCGGCGAGCGGCGCGACCACTACGCGGTGGACGACGACACCTGGCTGGACGCGATCACCAACCGCGACAAGCTCTACGACACGTGGAACGCCGCGCTCGGGGAAGGCGCCGAGGCGCTGGGCACCGACACGCGCGCGGGCAAGCGCATCGGCGACACGCGGCGGTTCTTCGAGTTCCTGCAGAAGGAGACCCCGCTGCTCATGGAGCGCTGGCGTGCCCAGGAAAAGGGCCGTTGATGCGCGCGACAGTCGCCACCGCAGCCCTGCTTCCCGTGCTCGCCGCCCAAGGCCTGATGCTGCGCCGCACCATCCCGCGGCTGCCCGGTGCGGACGGTCCCACCACCGGGACCGCGGGGTCCGGCGACCCGCTGCGCCTGGCCGTCCTCGGCGAGTCGACCGCGGCAGGCGTCGGCGCCCGCACCCACGCGGTCGGACTCGCCGGCAGGCTGGCCGACGCCGTCGCCGCGCGCGGGCACGCCGTGCGCTGGCAGGTCTCGGCCCGGATCGGCGCCAACGCCCACGTCACCCGAACCGAACTGGCCGACGCGCTAGACCCGGCCGACGTCGTGCTGGTCGTGCTGGGCGTCAACGACGTGATCGAGTTCCACTCGGCCGCCCGCTGGACCCGCGACCTGCTGCGGCTGAGCATCGACCTGCGCGCCCGCCACGGTCGGATCGTGTTCGCCGGAGTGCCGCCGATGGACCGCTTCCCGGCGCTGCCGCGTCCACTTCGGACAGTCCTGGGACTCCGCGCGGCCGAACTCGACGCGGCGGCGGCGCGGATCGCTCGGCGGGTGCCGGGCGTGGGTCACGTGCCGCTGCCCGGTGAACTCGTCGACGGCGGGCTGTTTTGCGCCGACCGTTTTCACCCATCTGAGGCGGGGTATGCGCTGTGGGCCGACGGCCTGGCCGAGACGGTCAGCGCTCGGCCGCGCGGACCAGCTTCTTCGTCAGCGCTTCGATGAACTTGTGCACGCCCAGCCGCAGCACCGCGCCCGTGCCGGGCAGCCGCTCGCCGAAGCTGCCGCGCCACACCAGGTCCGTGCCGCCGCCTTCGCGTGGGGTCAGCGTGATCTCGGCGGTGTAGTCGCGCAGCGGGCCAGGCGTGCGCAGGGCGTAGCGGTGGCGGCGGTCCTGTTCGTACTCCAGCGTCTCCTCGCGGACCAGGACCGGCTTGTGGCCCAGCAGCCGCACCGCGCCCACCCCGGCGGGCGCCGGGTCGCCGATGCGCTCGATCGCCGAGTACGACACCAGCGGTTTGGCCCACTCCGACCAGCGGGCGCCGTTGGCGACCAAGGCGAAGATCGTGGCGGCGTCCGCGGTGCTGCGGGCGGTCACCTCGAAGGCGAAGGTGGTGCGGCTGTCGACCATGCGCCACATCGTGACATCGAACGGTGGCATCCGCGTAGCCTCGTGCCATGACCTCTGGGGTGAATGACGTCACGGCCCTGGCCGACGAACTGCTCGACGTGCTGTTCGACGCGGAACCGCTCGGCGCGAGCCTGATGGGCGTGCCCGGCTACGACGACCGCCTGGCCGACCCGTCCGAGGAGGCCGAAGTCGCGCTCCGCGCCAAGTGCGCCGACATCGCCACCAGGGCCGAGGCGTCCGACGACGTCACCGCCCAGGTCACCGCCCAGCAGGCCAGGGCCACCATCGACCGGATCGACGCCCGCCAGGTCGAGTACACGATCACCGACCTGTTCAACGGCGCCGCGTCGTCGCTGCTGACCTTCCTGCCGATGGTCTCGCTGCCCGACGCCGAGCACGCCCGCGACTACGTGACCAGGCTGCGCGCGATCCCCGGCCACCTCGACGGGCACCTCGACCGGCACCGCGCGGGCATCGTCGCGGGCCGGGTGCCGGTGCGCAGGCTCGTCGACAACGCCATCGCCCAGCTCGACCGCTACCTCGCCGACGACAACGACCCGCTGCTTTCGCACAAGCACGACGACAGCGCCGCCGAGCGCGCAAAGGCCGTGGCCGAGGTCGTGCGCCCGGCGTTCGCCCGATACCGGGCCGCGCTCGCCGACGAGATCGCCCAGCACGGGCGCACCGACGACCGGCCTGGCCTGTGCGCGCTGCCCGACGGCGACGCGATCTACGCCGGGCTGTCACGGGTGCACACCACCACCGACCGCACCCCCGACGACCTGCACCAGACCGGCCTCGACCTGATCGCCGGGCTGCGCGCGGAGTACGCCGAGATCGGCGGCCGCGTCTTCGGCGTGTCCGACCAGGCCGAGATCTTCCAGCGGCTGATCAGCGACCCGGCGCTGCGCTGGCGCGACGCCGACGAGCTGCTCGGGCACGCCCGGTCGGCCATCGAGCGGGCCGAGGCGGAGGCACCCAAGTGGTTCGGCAGGCTGCCGGGGCAGCGCTGTCAGCTGGAGCCGGTCCCGGCCGCCCAGGCGCCCGGCGCGCCCGCCGCCTACTACATGCAGCCCGCGCTCGACGGGACCCGACCGGGGATCTACTACGCCAACACCGACCGCGCCCACGAGCGCGACCGGTTCACCTCCGAGGTCACCGCGTTCCACGAGGCCGTGCCCGGCCACCACTTCCAGCTCACCATCGCCCAGGAGCTGACCGGCCTGCCGCTGCTGCGCAAGCTGGCCGACGTCAACGCCTACGCCGAGGGCTGGGGGCTCTACACCGAGCGGCTGGCCGAGGAGATGGGCCTGTACTCCGGCGACGTCGACCGGCTCGGCATGCTCGCCATGGACTCCCTGCGCGCCGCGCGGCTCGTGGTCGACACCGGGCTGCACTCGAAGGGCTGGAGCCGTGCGCGGGCGGTGGCCTACATGCGGGAGAACACCCCGGTGTCGGACCTGGAGATCAGCAACGAGGTCGACCGCTACATCGGCTACCCCGGCCAGGCACTGTCCTACATGGTCGGACGGCTGGAGATCCAGCGCATCCGCGCCGCGGCGACCGCCCGGCTCGGCGACCGGTTCGACATCCGGGCCTTCCACGACCTGGTGCTCGGCGGCGGCCCGCTGCCGCTGTCGGTGCTCGACGAGGTCGTCACCGCCTGGCAGGGCTAGGGGTCACACCGCTAGATTCGCGCGGCGCTTTCCACGATCTCCTGGGCGGCGTCGGCGGTCAGCGGCTTCGGGGTGGCCGGGCCGCCCGCGAGGTCGCTGGTCACGACCAGCAGCGAGATCTCCTTGTCGCTGAGGGGAACGGCCAGCACGGTGACCTCGGCGTCCGACGCCTCACACGCGGCGTCGGCGACCTTGGGTGTGACCTTGACGGTGACCACCACGGCCGGATCGCCGTCGACCTCGGTGGCACTGCTCCTCGGTGCCCCGACCTGGCCGCCCGGATAGAAGCGCTCGCCGAACGCCTTGGCGAAGGTGGCCGCCGTGGGCTCCGGGTTCAGGCGCTGCTCGGACTTGCTTCGCGCCGCCGCGCTGACGGCGAACGACCTTGTGTAGGTGTTGTTACCGCATTGATATGCGCCGTAGGCGGCGGTTCCGCCGAACTCGACGCCGAGTACCTCGACGGTTCGGTCACTGGTCTTCCAACCGTCCGGGACCTGGTAGCCCAGCCGGGCCCGCGGATTGTCGATCCGACCCGGTTCCGGCGCCGATGTCCGGGTCGACGTGGGAGTTTGGCTCGCAGTCTGGCTCGGCCGGGTGCTCGGTGGGGCGGAGACGGGCTCCGGGGTACCGCCATTCCGGTTCAGCAAAACGATAGTGATCACAGTGGCGACAATGATCACGATCGCGGTGACACTGAGGATTGCGGGCAATAACGAGCGACCCCTGGTCGGGGATTCGCCGAATCCCGCAGATGTCGGAAACCCGCTATCAGTGGGTTGGTCCCGCAGCGGGTCGTCGTTGTGCCAGCCGCTCACCGGCTGACGATAACCCGGCCCCGACCTCGGTGGACGTGGTTTCGGAGAGTGTCCTAGTTGGACAGGGTCACCTGATGGAGTAGTTGCCAAATCGGAATGTGACCCCATTGAGGGACTAGGTACAACGCTCGGTAGAGTCCGCCGCACTGATCTACGGTGATCACCCCATTCGGGTGAGTTGATCTCCGGCAGTCGGTGGCGGCGGACTTCTGGGCGAATCCGCGCGCATCCAGCAGTCCAGGATTGACGTCGGATCCGTTCAAGGAGAGTCATGGGCCGTTCCTCCCTCCGCCGCGCCGGTGTCGCGATCGCCGCCGCCGCAGCCACCCTCACGCTGGCCGCGCTTCCCGCGGCCGCCGACCCCGTCGTCGGGCGCGTCCAGCACGAGCCGAAGGCTGAGGGCTGGGAAGTCAACATGGGCGGTGGCAACCTCGGCGAGATCCAGCCGACGCTGTTCACCCTCAAGCTCAACGACGGCTCGACGCTGCGTGTCTACTGCGTCGAGATCCACGTCAACCTCAACCACGACGAGGACATGGTCGAGGTCCCGTGGGACGAGTACCCCGTGCAGGACTCCCCGTTCCACCTGAACCGCGCGAAGGTCAACTGGGCGCTGCACAACGGCTTCCCGGGCAAGACGCTGGCCGAGCTCAACGCCATCCCCGGCCTTGAGTGGAGCGAGGACGGCCTTGAGGAGCGCGAGGCCATCTCCGCGACCCAGGCCGCGGTGTGGCACTTCAGCGACGACGTCGACCTCAACCAGAAGAACCCGACGCCGACCCGCGAAGACGCCGAGAAGGATGTCCTCGCGCTCTACAACTACCTCGTCGGCGAGGCCAACGTCGGCATCGAGGACCAGCCCACCCCGGCGCTGGAGGTCAACCCGGACGCCAAGAGCGGCGAGGCGGGCAAGCTCGTCGGCCCGTTCACCGTCAGCACCAACGGCGGCATCACCGAGATCGTGAAGAAGCTGCCCGAGGGTGTCTCGCTGACCGACAAGGACGGCAAGGAGATCGCCGCCGGTGACATCAAGGACGGCACCGAGCTGTACCTGAAGGTCCCGGCAGGCGCCGCCGCCGGCTCTGGCGAGTTCCAGCTCAAGGGCGAGTCCAAGCTCGACACCGGCAGGCTCTTCGTGGTCGAGAACCGCGACAAGCGCGGCCAGTCGCTGATCGTGGCCGACTCGCAGCTGATCAAGGTCGAGGCGGGCGCCAAGGGCGACTGGAAGGTCGCGCCGACCACGCCGCCGAGCACCACCACGACCACGACCACCACGGCGCCGTCGACCACCACCACGACGACGGCCCCGCCGGTCACCACGACCACCACCCCGGTCCCGCCGGGCAGCGACCTGCCGGACACCGGTGCCTCGATCCTGCTGCCGGTCCTGATCGGTGTCGGACTCGTGGGCGCGGGCACCGGCGCGGTGCTCTACCAGCGCCGCCGCCGCTCCGCCTGATAGCGCACTGAGCTGAGCCCCTTCCGGCTGGTCCGGAAGGGGCTCACTCATCTGCGGCGCCGAGTCGCGAACTGAGCGGGAATGGGTAAGTTGCCGGTTGGTACCCTGCTGGAAGGGTGCACAGCAGACTTTTGAGTGCGTGAGGAGCACCGATGGGCATCGACTTCAACGAGCTGAAGAACAAGGCGGAAGACCTTGTCGAGCAGCACGGCGACAAGATCGAGCAGGGCGTCGAGAAGGCGGGCGAGTTCGTCAAGGGCAAGTTCGGCCACGACGAGCAGGTCGACGGGGTCGTCGACAAGATCCAGGACATGATCCCGGACAAGCCCGGCACCGCCGAGGGCACTCAGGCGTGAACTTAGGCAATCAGGCCGACGAGCGGGTCCTTCCTCCGGGAGGGACCCGCTCGCCTGCTGCCCGCAAACCGACCATCCACACCTGGCAGCGGGTCAGCCCGCCCCGGTTGGAGTCCGTGCGGCTGCTGGTCGCCGAGACCCGGCTGCGCGCGTCGGGCAGGCTCATCGCCGCCGCGGACGGCGACGTCGAGGCGTTCAGCGCGTCGTTCGAGGCGTCGGTCGACAAGGGTGAGACCGCTGGTCGACTGCTGCTGCGCACGACCACCGCCGAAGAGGAACGCCAGATCTCGCTGAGCCGGACCGAGGACGGCGCCTGGCTGGTCGACCGGGCCGGTGCCTCCCGGCGCGAGGAGTTCGATGGCTCGCTGACGGTCGCGGTCGCGGGCGCGGTCACCTTCCACACGCTGCCGATCCGCAGGCTGGGCCTGCACCGCACGCCCGGCGAGGCGGAGCTGCCGGTGGTGTGGGTGAACGCCCCGGATCTGGCGGTCAGCCTGGTCACCCAGTCCTATCGCACGGTATCCATCGACGCCGACGGCGCGGTGATCGCGTTCACGCAGAACGGTGAGACGACCGAGTTGACCGTGGACACCGACGGCGTGGTCGTCGACTTCCCCGGCGTGGCGGGCCGGGTCTAGACCCTGCCTGCGAGTCCGGCACGCGCTATCCCGCGTACGGATTCATAGGTCATCTAGATGGTGAACGGCGCGTAGGCCACGGCGAAGGCCGCCCGCGCGTCGACGCCGATCGCTTTGACCTCGATCGTGTGCGCGCCCGCCGACAGTCCCGTGGTGTTGAGCGCCAGCCGCCAGACCCCCGCCACGCCAGGGCCGTCGGCGACGGTCGGGATGCCCGCGATCTTCGTCCCGTCCAGCCGCACCTCGACCCCGGCCAACCCGGCCAGTTCGCCGCCGAGCCGTTGGCCGCCGGGGCCGTCCGCGGTCACCTCCAGCACCAGCCGCCCGCGTGGCACCGCCGTGTCGGCCGCGATGGGCTGGCCCGCCGCGTCGAGGAACCGGGCCGACGGCCGGGCCAGCGCCAGCCGGGTGCGCGCCAGCGGCACGTCCGTGCCGGACCCGGCCGCCGCCGACACCGCCCCCGGCGGGGCCAGCAGCTCGATCGACGCGCTGACGATCCGCGCGGCGCCCTCACCCCGGCGGAACGGCCCGCGCACCCGCACGGGCAGCGTGTCACCGTCGGCGCGCAGGATCAGGGCCTCGGCGGGCACGTCGGCCACGATCGGATAGCGCACGCCGCGGATCAGCGGCTGACCCGCGACGGCGGGTCGGGTGGGGAACTCGCGGCCGCCGACCTCGACGGTGTAAAGGTGCTCCATCGGGGTGGCGTTGCCGGGCACCAGCGTCACCCGCAACTGCGCGCCGACCGTGCCGCCGACCCGGGCACCGCCGGACGGGGTGGACAGCTGCGGGCCGGACTCCATCACCCGGCCGGTGTCGAGCACGGGCGGGGCCACGAGCACCGGCGGCGCGGTCTCCGCGCCCAGGAAGCCGACCAGGTCCACCGCGGCGCGCAGCCCGCCGGGTCCGCCGACGAACCCGAGCAGCGCCGTCGCCTCCCGCCACGCGGGCACCACGTCGCCGCCGCCGACCACCTTGCCGTCGCGGACCACCCGGATCCCGTCGGCCCGGAACACGACCTCCCAGCGCGTCGAGATCCCGATCTCCGCGGGCGCCATCGGCGTCAGTGCCACCGCACCGCCCAACCGCGGGGTGCCTGCCGCGACGAGCACCTGCGCGGTCGGCACCGTCGCCCCCGCTATCCGGATCCGGACCGCGCCGGGTGGGAGCCCGGGGTCGTCCTGCGCGAGGCCGGGCGGACCGGACGGGCCGGGCACGTTGACCGAGCCGATCAGGTCGGCCGGGCCGGGGACGAGGTCGATGGTCAGCTCTCCGGCCTGTCCAGGGTGGTCGGTCTCCAGGACCAGCCGCCCCAACTCGCCTGCCACGGGGGCGTCGCGCAGCCGGAACGGCGCCCGCGACCGCAGCACCAGCGGATCCGCGCCGCACTGCCCGCTCACCACCATCCGCTTGCCGTCCTGACCCTCGCCGCGGGTGGCCCGACCGCAGTCGGAGGTCCCGGCCAGCCGCCACCGCGACGGCTCCGGCACCACCCGCGAGGCGAACCGGTCGACAAACACCCACGGCGGCTCGTTCTCCGGCGCCCGCGGCGTGCCCACGGTCAACGCGGGCATCGAGCGCTTGCCGAACGAGTCGATCGTCCGCACCTCGATCTGATACGCCACATCGTTGTCCAACGCGTCGAGTTGGGCGACGGGCTGGGAGAGCAGCCGGACGTTGGTGAGCGTGCCGTCGCGACCCCAGCGGATCTCGTACCCCGCCGCGCGCTCGGGCTCCGGCTTGCCCGTCCGCTGCGGCCCCCACGCCACCAGCAGCCGCTGCGGCCCCGAGTCGACGCTCAGCCCCTCCGGCTGGGCAGGGGGATTGCCGGGGGACGGGATAACGACGGCGTCGCCTGCGAACTCTTTGACTGTGGTCTGTGGCGGGGCGACGGGTTTTGGCAGGTCAGCAGCTTGTTCGGGGGACCGCAGCACCGCGACGGCCCCGCCGATGACGACCACCCCGGCCACGATGATCGCGGCACGCCGAAGCAGCGTCTTGCGGCCGGGCGGCGGGGGTTGATCCACGACGTCAACGTAGGGCCGGTGTGCGGCCGGTCACGGTTTTGTTGCCGACCCGATATCTGCGCACGTTGTCCACAGGCACCACCGAACCAAGATCATCTGTCGCCCTGCTCGGATAGACTGGTTCAAGGGCCGCCCCCCAGGGCGGGTGGGGTTTGTGCGCTCGCGGTCATCGGGCTGAGATCGGGACTTCGGCCACAGCCGTCGTGCTCTCGAACCCGATCACCCGGCCCGCGGTCACCTTGACGCCGAGTCCCGGCGCCCATCGGACTCGCGCCTGCCGGGTTGCGCTGCGAGTCGCAGCCAACCAGGCCCGTCTACGACCTCGCGCCGCCCCCAGGCCTAGGGCAGTGCGCGGGTTGTCAGGCCGAGATCGGGACCTCGGCCACGGCCATCGTGCCATCGAACCCGACCACCCGGCCGCCGTCCGCGCCGATCACCGACAGTTCCTCCAGCACGTTCCCGCCTTCAAGATCCACCAGTACCCGCGCCGACTTAGCCGCCCGGTGGGCGTCCAGCGTCAGCCGACCGTCGTGCCCCGCCTGCACCGTCGCACGCAGCGCGCCGGTTGAGGCAAGGGCGCCGCGGGCGGCGCCGAGGCGGCCGAGGGCTTCGTCGACGGCCGCAAGCAGAGCGGCGCGATTTCCCTCGCACATGGCCAACACCAGGTCGGGCCGCGTGCCCATCACCCGGGTCCCGTCGCCGAAGGAGCCCGCCGCCAGGGCCAGCGCCAACGGGCCACCGTCGACTCCGCAGGCGGCCAGCACCGCGGCGAGCACGTGTGGCAGGTGCGAGATCCGCGCTACCGCCGCGTCGTGCTCGCCCGCGGAGACCGGGACCACGTGCGCGCCGCAGTCCATGGCCAGGTCGGCGGCCGCGCGCCAAGCGGTGAAGTCGGTGTCGTCGTCGGTGGTGACGACCCAGGCCGCGCCCTGGAACAGCTCGGCCGAGCCCGCCGACCAGCCCGAGTCGGACGTGCCCGCCATCGGGTGCCCGCCCGCGTACCGGGTCGCGGGCGCGTACCGGGCGACTGCCTCCGCCACCGGAGCCTTGACGCCTGCCACGTCGGTCAGCAGACACTCCGGCGCGAACTCGGCGACCCGCCGCAGCACCTGGTCGACGGCGGTCAGCGGCACCGCGAGGACCACCAGCGCGTCCTCGCGGCCAGCCCGTCGAAGCGCGTCCTCCACTGACCCGATGTCGAAGCCGGACGCGGCGGCGGCCTCCGCGTCGGTCTCCGACGCCGTCGCGCCCCACGCCGGGCGGCCCGCGCCGACCGCCGCGCGCAGTACCGAGCCGCCGATGAGTCCCAGGCCGATCACGCACACCGATCGCATCGACACATCCTGCCCTAAGAGCGCGTCTGGGAACTGGCGCACGCGATAGCCGCGCCGAGATGGCTCCTGGCGGCACGGCCGGATACGCCCACAGACCACTCCGGTATGCGGCCGATCCGGCCGCACCGCCAGGAGCCATCTCCATCACGACTCTCACGCACGCCAGTTCCCAGACGCGCTCTAAGACCCCAGCACCGCCAGCGCGAACGCGGCGTACGTGGTGACCCCGTGCGCCATCGCGGCCTCGTCGAACACCACCCGGTTGGAGTGGTTGGGCGGGGCGTCGGCCGGTTCCATCCCCGGCGGGCAGGCGCCGAGGAAGGCCATCGCCCCCGGCACGCGCTGCAGGACATAGGAGAAGTCCTCCGCGCCCATCAGCGGGTTGGGCATGATGTTGGCCTGCCCGCCGACCTTGCCCACCAGCTTCACCAGCCACTCCGCGACGACCGCGTCGTTGACCGTCACCGGGTAGCCCGGCTTGATGTCGACTTCGACCTCGCACCCGTGCGCCGCGCCGACATTCACGCAGACCCTCGCGATCTCCTCGACCATCGTCTTGCGGGTCTGCTCGGACAGCGTGCGCAGCGTGCCCTCCAGCAGCGCCGTCTCCGGGATGATGTTGGACGTGGTCCCGGCCGTGATCCGGGCGACGGTGACGACCGCGGGCTCGAAAACGCTGACCCGTCGGGTCACCGCGGTCTGCAGCGCGCCCACCATCGCCGCCGCCGCGGGCACCGGGTCGAGCGCGTCGGCCGGGGTGGACGCGTGGCCGCCCCGACCGGTTACCACGACCCGGAACGAGTCCGCGCTCGCCATGATCGGACCCGGCCTGCACCGGATCACCCCGGACTTCTCCTTGGACGTGATGTGCAGCGCCAGCGCCTTCTCCACCGGATTGTCCGCGGCGTCGAGCACGCCTTCGTCGAGCATGAACCGGGCGCCGTGGTGGCCTTCCTCGCCCGGCTGGAACATGAACACGACCTGCCCGGAGAGCGCGTCGCGCCGGTCGTGGAGCAGGCGCGCGGCCGAGGCGAGCATCGCGACGTGGGTGTCGTGGCCGCAGGCGTGCATGGTGCCGTCCTCGACCGAGGCGAACTCCAGCCCGGTCTCCTCGGTCAGCGGCAGCGCGTCCATGTCGCCGCGCAGCAGCACGGCCGGACCGGGGCGCGCGCCGCTGAGCACGGCGACGACCGAGCCGACGGCGGTGCCGGTCTGGATCTTGAGGTCGAGGCCGTCGAGCGCGTGCAGCACCGCGGCCTGGGTGCGGGGCAGCGTGAGCCCCTGTTCTGGGTGTTTGTGCAGCTGTCGGCGGAGGGCGACGGTCTTGGGCTGGAGCGCCCTTGCGGCTTCGAACAGGCCGCTGAACCTCGGGTCGGGCTGCGTCTTCATCTCTCGATAGTGTCATTGACCCCCAGTTAGGGGGACTGCTTCTTCCGGGTGACCGCTGATCGGAATACGGTGGGGCCATGTCGGAGCAGGAGCCGGTAACGGGCTTCGGAGTTGCGGTCGTCCGTGAGGACGGCAAATGGCGATGCGACCCAATGGACGGCTCCGCGCTGCGGGAGCTGGACGCGGCCATCACCGAGTTGCGCAAGACCAGGTCGACGGGTGCGGTCTTCGGACTGCTCGCGATCGACGACGAGTTCTTCCTGCTGCTCAGGCCTAGTCCGGGCGGGGTCTCCCTGCTGCTGTCCGACTCCGCCGCCGCACTGGACTACGACATCGCCGCCGACGCGCTGGACCTGCTGCGCGTCGACCCGCCGGAGGACGAGGACGAGGTGTGGCCGGAGGGCTCGCTCGACATCCTCGCCGATCTTGGGCTGCCCGCCCCGGAGATGCAGGTGATCATCGACGAGATCGACCTGTACCCCGACGAGCAGCTGCAGATGATCGCCCAGCGCCTCGGTTTCGCCGACGAGTTCACCAAGCACCTCGACACCATCCTGCAGTGACCTCGGACGAACAGCTGGTGCGCGCCGCGATCGAGGCGGCACGCCGCGCCGACGCGACCGCCGACATCCCGATCGGCGCGGTCGTGACCGGCCCGGACGGCACTGTGCTCGCCGCGGCCTGCAATGCCCGCGAAGCCCTCGGCGACCCCACCGCCCACGCCGAGATCCTCGCCCTGCGCGCCGCCGCCACCCGTCTGGGCGACGGCTGGCGGCTCACCGGCTGCACCCTCGCGGTGACCGTCGAGCCCTGCACGATGTGCGCGGGCGCCTTGGTCCTGGCCCGCGTCGCCCGCGTCGTGTTCGGCGCGTGGGAACCCAAGACCGGAGCTGTCGGCTCCCTGTGGGATGTCGTGCGCGACCGCAGGCTGACCCACCGCCCCGAGGTCGTCGGCGGTGTCCTCGAAGCCGAGTGCGCCGCTCTGCTCGACGAGTTTTTCGCTGACCGTCGATAGTGTGACCTGCATCACAAAGATGTGGGATTAGGCCGAACGCAGGACACCCCTGTAGCGAGGGCTTCGAGCCCTCGGACAGGGAGAGGAGTGCCCCGATGAGCATTTTCGACAAGGCCAAGGACAAGGCCGAACAGCTGATCGGCGATGCCAAGGAGAAGATCGGCGAGCTGACCGGGAACGAGGATCTGGCCAACTCCGGCCGGGCCGACCAGGTCGAGGGCGAGGTCAAGGAAGCCGCCCACGACGTCCGCGACAAGGCCGAGGACGCACTGGGGCAGGCCAAGGACAAACTGAGCTAGCGGCCGGCTTTCGCGAGCCCGCCACGGCCGGTGGCGGGCTCGCGGGCGCTATGACCACCCCCGCGAGCGGATCCCGCCCCCAGATCTGTACTCTCTTCTGCGGTGGCGTGTCCGAGCGGCCGAAGGAGCGCGCCTCGAAAGCGCGTGACGGTTCACCCCGTCCGTGGGTTCAAATCCCACCGCCACCGCCATATTCAGGCAGAACGCCCGTTCCTTGATCTCAGGGAACGGGCGTTCTGCTGTCTGGTCTCATTCGCCCCGATCACGCACCTGGCGCGAATGATTGCCCGAACGCGCAGCGGGATCGGTGCGTTGGGCCCTACTCGACGCGCTCGTGGGCGTGGCCTACTTGATCAATCGCGCGAGGAGGGGCCATGACCGATACCACCAGCGAGAACGTCAACCAGACCTATCTGACCCTGCGCCTGGCGATGGTCCTGCTCGTCGGCCTGCTCTTCCTCTCCGTCATAGTCCAGTACTTCGCCAGCGCCCCGGACTGCCTCCAGCACTCCATCAGCGCCTACTACTTCACCCCCGCGCGTGCGGTGTTCGTCGGAGCCCTGTGTGCGATCGGCGCCTGTCTGATCGTCTACCGGGGCAGCACCGACACCGAGAACGTGCTGCTCGACTACTCCGGTTTCATGGCCTTTGTCGTCGCTTTCGTGCCCACGACGGTCGACAACACCTGCGCCGTCAGCAACGTCCCGACGGCGGAAGAGCTGACAGACGCGGTGAGCAACAACGTGCTCACGCTGCTCGTCGTCGGGTTCGGTGCCGCGTTGCTGGCGATGGTGGTGCGGTGGCTGCGCAAGAACCCGGACCGGCCCCTCAGCAAGTACGCCCGGATCTCAGTGGCCGTGACGCTGACCGCGCTGGCCGCGGGCACCGTGTTCTTCCTTTTCTGGGGCGACACTTTCGAGCGGATCGGCCACGCCGTCTCGGCTATCGCGCTGTTCGCGGGCATCATCGGCGTGGTCATGGTGAACGCCGTGGGATTCGCCAAGAAACAGGGCGACACCGCCGCGGCCAAGGTGGCCACCAACCGCTATTCCCTCGTCGCCTTCGCCATGGGACTTTCGCTGGTCGGTTGCCTGGTGTCCAAATGGCTGGGGTTCGGCCACTGGCTGTTCGTCCTGGAAGCGCTGCTCATCGCGGAGTTCGCGGTGTTCTGGATGCTCCAGACGACCGAGCTGCGCGGCAAAGTCAGTCGTGCGGCGTGACCCCTTAAGTACTTTCGCCGACTTCCCATGTTCACCCGATAGGGGAAGGATTCCCTCACCGTCCAGTGAGGGAGGACTTCCCGTGAGAACAACCGCGCGCCCCCGGGCAGCGCTGTTCAGCGCCGCCGTCCTGTCAGTCGGCTTCGTCGCCGCCACCGCGTCGACCGCCGCGGCCGTGCCGAGCGCCGACGCGCTCATCGCCGAGGTGTACGGCGGTGGGGGCAATTCCGGTGCGACCCTGACCAATGACTTCGTCGAGCTCGCCAACGCGAGCTCGGCCTCGGTCGACCTGTCCGGCTGGAGCGTGCAGTACCTGCCCGCGTCGGCGAGCCCGACCAGTCCGTGGCAGGTCACCCCGCTCACCGGCGCGCTCGGCGCCAACAGCCGCTACCTGGTCGCCGAGGCGGCCGGTGCGGGCGGGACCGTCGCGCTGCCCACGCCCGACGCCACCGGCGCCATCCCGATGTCGGCCACCGGCGGCACGATCGCGCTGGTCACCACGACCACGCCGCTGACCTGCAAGACCGCCGCCGACTGCGCCGCCGACACCCGCGTCCGCGACCTGGTCGGCTATGGCGCCGCCGTGGTCCGTGAGACCACGGCGACCCCCGCGACGTCGAACACCACGTCGGCCGCCCGCCCCGCGCTGACCGACACCGACAACAACTCGGTCGACTTCGCGATCGGCGCGCCGACGCCGACAAACTCCCTCGGCGAGACCCCGGGCGGCGGCGGTCCCGCGCCGACCCCGGCCAAGATCAGTGAGATCCAGGGCACGACGCACTTGTCCACCTTGGACGGCACGAAGGTCAGCACGACCGGCGTCGTGACCGCGATCCGCGCGTTCGGCTCGGCCCGCGGCTTCTGGTTCCAGGACCCGCAGCCCGACGCGAACCCGGCCACCAGCGAGGGCCTGTTCGTCTTCACCGGCTCCACCACGCCGACCGTGGGCGTCGGCGACGCGGTCACCGTCGTCGGTACGGTCGACGAGTTCTACCCGGACGCGGCGCCCGCGTCGTCGGTCATGCTCGCCACCACCGAGCTGACCAGCGCCACGTGGACGGTCGGCTCCAGCGGCAACCCGCTGCCCGCAGCCGAGGCGCTCACGCCGACCACCGTCCCGGACACCTACGCGCCCAGCCCCGGCGGGTCGATCGAGGGCCTGACCCTGGACCCGGCCGCCACCGCGCTCGACTTCTTCGAGTCGCGTGAGGGCATGCGCGTGCAGGTCAGCGACGCGCGCGTGGTCGGCCCGACCACGGCGTTCAATGAGCTGTTCCTGACCACCAAGCCCGACCAGAACCGCTCGGCGCGCGGCGCGACCGTCCTCACCGGATACGAGCAGCAGAACAGCGGCCGGGTCCAGGTCCTGTCGCTGATCCCGTTCGCCCAGCGCCCGTTCCCGGTGGCCGACGTCGGCGACACCCTCGCGGGTGTCACCGCGGGTCCGGTCGACTTCAGCCGCTTCGGCGGCTACGTCATCCAGGCCACTGAACTGGGCAACCTGGTCTCCGGCGGCATCCAGCCCGAGATCACCCGCGCGGAGCGGGGCGGCGAGCTGTCGGTGGCGACCTACAACGTCGAGAACCTGTCGCCGGTGGACTCGCAGGCCAAGTTCGACCGGCTCGCGCAGGCGGTCATCACCAACTTGTCGACGCCGGACATCCTGTCGCTGGAGGAGATTCAGGACAACTCAGGTCCGGTGAACAACGGCGTCGTCGCCGCGGACCAGACGCTGCAGAAGTTCTCCGACGCCATCGTCGCGCTCGGCGGACCGCGCTACGACTGGCGCCAGATCGACCCGGTCAACGGTGCCGACGGTGGCCAGCCGGGCGGCAACATCCGGGTCGCGTTCCTGTTCAACCCGGCTCGGGTGTCCTTTGTGGACCGCCCGGGTGGCGACTCGGTGACCCCGGTGCAGGTCGGCCGCGGCCGGTTCCCGTTCCAGGCCAGGCTGTCCGCGTCACCCGCGCGGATCGCCCCGGCCGACGAGGCGTGGCTCAACAGCCGTAAGCCGCTGGTCGGCGAGTTCTCCTTCCGCGGTCACCCCGTGTATGTGGTGACCAACCACTTCAACTCCAAGGGTGGCGACCAGCCGCTGTTCGGCCGCTTCCAGCCGCCGAACCGCACCTCCGAGGTGCAGCGGCTCAAGCAGGCCGCGCTGGTGAACGACTTCGCCCGCCAGATCGTGCGGATCGACCCGTTCGCCAACCTGGTGGTCCTTGGCGACATCAACGACTTCCAGTTCTCGCCGGTGATGGCCAAGCTGACCGAGGACGGGGTGCTGCGCGCGCTGATCAACGGGCTGCCCGTGACCGAGCGGTACAGCTATGTCTTCCAGGGCAACGCGCAGGCGCTCGACCACACCACGGTCAGCCCGTTCGTGCTGCGCCCGGACTACGACATCGTGCACATCAACGCCGAGTTCTCCGACCAGGCGAGCGACCACGATCCGCAGGTCACCCGCTTCGTCCCGACCAGCATCCCCTGGCCGAACCGGTAGCAGTAGAACAACTAGTTATCCACAGGCAGCGGGCCCGCGTCGACACGACGTGGGCCCGCTGTGCTTTGGTGGTGGCAAGGCCTACGTGAGAGAGGTGTGCCATGAGCGACCGCCCGGCTCGACGAGACCCGTCGAAGTTGGTGGAAGCCGAAGGTTTCCGTGACTACATCCGCGACGACTGGGGCCCGGCCGACCGCCGCGTCCGGGCCGTCCCCGGCGCCGCCAAGGCCGCCGCCGCGCACCGGGCCCGTCTGTCGGCCGCCTTCCCCGGCAAGCGCGTCGCGCTCGGCGCGGGCCGCGCGCCCGTGCGGTCCAACGACACCGACTACGCCTTCCGCGCCGACAGCGACTTCGCCTGGCTCACCGGCTGCTACGCCGAGGGCGCCGTGCTGGTCATGCACCCCTCCGGCGACGGCCACGACGCCGTGCTGCACCTGCGTGAGCCAGCGGGCCCGACCGAGGCCGATTTCTTCGCCAACGCCCGCGACGGCGAGCTGTGGATCGGTGCCGCGCCCGGCCTGGCCGAGTGGTCCGACGCGCTGGGCATCATCTGCCGCCCGCTGGAGGAGCTGCCAAGAGCGCTGCGCGGCAACCTGCCGCAGGTCCTGGCCGCGCGCGGGGTCGAACCGATGCTCGACGCGCTGGTCGGGGCCCACAGCGGCGAGCTGCGCACGGTCTTGTCCGAGTTGCGGCGGATCAAGGACGAGTGGGAGATCGGCCAGCTGCGCGCCGCGGTCGACGCGACGGTCATCGGCTTCGCCGACGTGGCCCGGGAACTGCCGGAGGCGGTGCGCGGCGGCGGCGAGCGCTGGCTGCAGGGCACCTTCGACCGTCGGGCCCGCACCCTGGGCAACGGCGTCGGCTACACCTCGATCGTGGCCGCGGGCGAGCACGCCCCGGTGCTGCACTGGACCCGCTGCGACGGCCCGGTCGCCGAGGACGGCGTGCTGCTACTCGACGCCGGGGTCGAGATCGACACGCTGTACACCGCCGACGTCACCCGCACCTTCCCGGTGTCCGGCGAGTTCAGCCCCGCTCAGGCCCAGGTGTACGACCTGGTCCACGCGGCGCACCTGGCCGCGATGGCCGAGGTCCGGCCGGGCCGGGAGTACCATGCGTTCCACCAGGTGGCCATGCGGGTGCTCGCCGAGGGCCTGCACGACTGGGGCCTGCTGCCGGGCTCGGTCGACAAGTCGCTCGACCCGGCGGGCCAGCACCACCGCCGCTACATCGCCTGCGGCGTCGGCCACTTCCTCGGCCTCGACGTGCACGACTGCGCCAACTCCAGCGCGGGCGCGTACAACGAGGGCGTGCTGGAGGTCGGCATGGCGCTGACCGTCGAGCCCGGACTGTACTTCCACCCCAACGACCTGACGGTGCCCCCGGAGCTGCGCGGCATCGGCGTGCGCATCGAGGACGACCTGGTGGTCACTTCGGACGGTGCCGACGTGATCTCCGCCGCATTGCCGATCACCCGCGACGGCATCTCCGAGTGGGTGCGCGCCCATCGGGGGTAGCCTCTGGCCTTTGTTGGGAGTGCAGTTAGTCAAGGGGAGCTAAGGAGGGCGTCGTGTCCGATCACGACACTCGCAGGGAGACCGAGACGGACGTCAAGGTCGGCAGGCACGCGGCGCCGGAAGGCGCGCAGCGGCACCCGCTGATCGATCTGTCCCGCGACCCGAACCCCGGCAAGGCCGACCACGCCGCGCCGGACGACGAGGGCTGATCTCTCGTTATTCGAGACGGACGCCGGTCACCCCGCGGGGGTGGCCGGCGTTTGTCGTACCGGGGGTGCACCATGTCCGCATGCGAACACCTGATCGAGAGACCGCACTCCTGGCGGCCCGCCTGACCGCGGCCGCCCTGGCCGACGCGGCGACTCGCTCAGCACACGTTCGCGACATCGGTGTGCACGACCGGGCTCCCGCCGCCGCGGCCGCCGCCCTGTCCCACACCATCGAGTCCCTCTGGCGGCGCGGCTGGGCCCCCACCGACGTCGTCGGCGCCACCCCTCGCCCCCTGTCCGGCCTGGCCACCGACGCGATCGCGGCCCAGTGCGCGGGATACGGCCGGGTCCATCCCCGCTGGCGTGACCAGTTGGCGGAGATCGACGCCACCGTCTGGTGGACTGGCGCCCACTTACCCGCCTGGGCCACTCGCAAACGCTTGCCCATGGCCGACGCGCTCGCCCGGGTGATCGACCTGCTCGCGGTCCTGCTCGCGTTGCCGCCGCTCCCGGAGTTGGTGCCACCTCCGGACGCGGTGGTCGCGATGGAACCCACGGGCCGCGTCGATGAAAGGGTGTTGGCGAAGGTCCGGGGTCTGCTGGCGAAGGCGGAGTCGACGCCGTTTCCCGAGGAAGCTGAGGCGCTCTCGGCCAAGGCTCAGGAACTGATGACCAGGTACGCCTTCGAGCAGGCCGCTGTTGATGAGGTTCCGCAGGAGGCGGGCGCCGCTCGCCTGTGGATCGAGGCGCCTTACCAAGGTCCCAAGGCACAGTTGGTCGACGCGGTGGCCGGGGCGAACCGATGTCGGGCGGTGTTCTATCCGAAGCTCGGGTGCGTTGTCCTTGTGGGGCACTCGACCGACATCGAGCTCGCCACACTGCTTTCGCGGTCACTACATGTCCAGGCCACTCACGCGCTGGCGGGTTCCGGATCCAAGGCGTACCGACACGCGTTCCTGGTCGCATACGCCCAACGGATTCGCGAGCGTCTGACCGTGGTCAACCAGGTCTCGGTCGACACCCGTCTGGTCCCGGTCTTCACTCGGCGGGAGGCGGCGGTGCGCACCCGATTCGAAGCCATGTTCCCTGGTGTCCGAACTCGGCACTCTTCGGTGAGCAACGCGGCGGGGTGGAGCGCGGGCCGTGCAGCGGCCGACCGGGCAGACCTGGTTCCGCAACGGGTTCGGGTGGCGGCGGGCTAGACGCAACGGGCCAAGCAAAACGGCCTGTTTGGGTGGTTCGCCTTGATTTGGGGGAAATGGGCCTAAAATCGCGGTGCGGGTGAGGTTCCTTGAGCTCGCCTTTTGACCCGCACAGGCCCATTTCTAGGGGTCCCCAAATCAAGGCGAACCACCCAAACAGGCACCCGCACACCAAGCTCGCCACGGCCGCAACCTGTGCCGTAGCAAGCCAAACAGGCCCCGCCGAATCGACGGGGCCTGTCCAAAGTGGAGCGTTATGCCGGAATGGTGAGCACCTGTCCCGGGCGGATCAGGTCCGGGTTCGAGATCCCACTGGCGTGCGCGATCCTCATGTACTGGCTGCCGTCACCGTAGAACCGCTTCGCGATCGCCGACAGCGTGTCGCCGGGAACGACCGTGTAGGTCTGCGCCGCTGGGGGAGCGGGAGCGGCCTGCGGGGCGGGCGTAGGCACCGGCACCGGGGCGGGTTCCGGCGCGGCGACGGCCTCGGCCGTTCCGGACGTCCACAGGGATCCGCCGTCCGAACCGACGACACTCACGCCGCGGTCGTCGCCGATGATCAGGCTGGCGCCCGCGGTGCCGCCGGTCTTGGTGGCCCAGACCGCGTCGCCGCCGTCCTTGTAGAGCACGAAGTTGCCGTCTGACTGCATGTCTCCACGCACGGCGCCGGAGCCGTCGGTACCGGAGGCCCAAACAGCCGTGCCGTTGGTCGACAGCACGAGGTTGCCGTCGGCCTGCAGCTTCAGCGAGTGCTTGCCGTTCGGCGAGGTGAGCTGCTGGCCCACGGCGAGGCTCAGGCCGGAGTCGAGTGCGTCAGCCACGTCTATGTCCTTACGTTGGAAGACCGATGAGCGTCCCGAGGCTAAGTCGGCGCCACCGATCCCGCCTGCCGGCAGGACAGGTTTTCACCCGGCAGAGGGGTTTCCGGTGAATGTTCCGTGTGCGACACAGCGCGCGGCCCGTCCCGCCACCCTGACTACCGCTTTTGGGTGGTCCAAGCCGCTGCGGTACCCTCTCCGACGTTGGAGGATTCGCATAGTGGCCTAGTGCGCACGATTGGAAATCGTGTTGGGTGTAAAAGCCCTCAGGGGTTCAAATCCCCTATCCTCCGCCACCAGCGGCCCGTGTCCCTCGGACACGGGCCGCTGTGCGTCTGTCGTTAGTAGCGCTAAGCAGTGTTGCCCTGGTGGGTGACACCCGTGTCCCACGGCCCCGGTACACTGAACTCGGACCCCGTGCGGTGTTCATCTCGCGAACCTCCCCAGGGCCGGAAGGCAGCAAGGATAAGCGGGCTCTGGCAGGTGCACGGGGTCCCCTTTATGCCCGGGTCTTGGCCAGCAGCTCATAGCTGCGCACCCGGTCGGCGTGGTCGTAGACGTTCGTGGTGATCATCAGCTCGTCCGCCGCCGTGGCCGTCAGCAGGTCGGCGACGCCCGCCCGGACGGTCTCCGGTCCGCCGATGACCTGGCTGTCCAGCCGCTCGTCGATCATCAGTCGGTCCAGGTCGGTGTATGGGTACGCCGCGGTCTCGGCCGGGGTGGGCATCCGCCCTGGTGTGCCCTTGCGCAGCTGGAGGAACTGCAGCGCGCCTGGCTGGGCCATTTCACGGGCGGTCGCGTCGTCATCGGCGCAGATCACCGACGCGGCGACCATCGCGTACGGCTCGGACAGCACCTCCGACGGGCGAAAACGCTCGCGGTAGAGCGCCAGCGCGGGCAACGTGTTCTCGGCGCTGAAGTGGTGGGCGAAGGCGAACGGCAGCCCGAGCATCCCCGCCACCTGCGCGCTGTAGCTGCTGGACCCGAGCAGCCACAGCGCGGGCTGGTTGCCCAGCGCGGGCACGGCGGTCACCCCGCGCCGGTCGCGGCCGGTGAAGTAGTTGGCCAGCTCGGCCAGCTGCTCGGGGAAGTCGTCAGCCGACAGCGGCCCGGTCGAGCGACGCAGCGCGCGGGCGGTCACCTGGTCGGTGCCGGGGGCCCGGCCGATCCCCAGGTCGACCCGGCCGGGGTGCAGCGCCTCCAACATGCCGAACTGCTCGGCCACCACCAGCGGCGGGTGGTTTGGAAGCATCACCCCGCCGGACCCGACCCGCAGCGTCGAGGTCGCCATGGCCAGGTGCGCGAGCAGGACCGCGGGCGCCGAGCTGGCGATGCCAGGCATGTTGTGGTGCTCGGCGACCCAGTAGCGGTGATAGCCGAGGCGCTCGGTCTCGCGCGCCAGGTCGATGCTGTTGCGCAGGGCGATCGTCTCGGTCGAGTCGCTGGCGACCGGCGCCAGGTCCAGCACGGAGAACGGGATGTCGAAGGTGGCCACGCCGTGGTGCAACGCCGCGCGGCGGCCGGTGCTTCCCGACCGACGTGATGTCGGGCCTGACCGGTAAGGTCGCGGCGTGGCGCTCGCCCTCTACCGCAAATACCGCCCGGCGACCTTTGCCGAGGTCGTCGGTCAGGAACACGTCACCGACCCGCTGCGCACGGCGTTGAGCGCCGGTCGGGTCAACCACGCCTACCTGTTCTCCGGGCCGCGCGGCTGCGGCAAGACCTCCAGCGCGCGCATCCTCGCGCGGTCGCTGAACTGCGTCGAAGGCCCCACCGACGAGCCGTGCGGCGTGTGCGACTCCTGCATCGGCCTCGCGCCGAACGGGCCCGGCACGGTCGACGTCGTCGAGCTCGACGCGGCCAGCCACGGCGGCGTCGACGACGCGCGCGAACTGCGTGACCGGGCCTTCTACGCGCCCGCCCAGTCCCGCTACCGCGTCTTCATCGTCGATGAGGCGCACATGGTCACCACCCAGGGCTTCAACGCGCTGCTCAAGATCGTTGAGGAGCCGCCGGAGCACCTGATCTTCATCTTCGCCACGACCGAGCCGGAAAAGGTGCTGCCCACCATCCGCTCGCGCACCCACCACTACCCGTTCCGTTTGATCCCGCCGGGCGCCATGCGCGACCTGCTGGAACGCAACTGCGCCGCCGAGAACGCCACGGTCGAACCGGCGGTGTTCCCGCTGGTCATCCGCGCGGGCGGCGGCTCCGCGCGCGACACGCAGTCGGTCCTCGACCAGCTCCTCGCTGGCGCGGGACCGGAAGGCGTCACCTACGAGCGCGCGGTGTCGCTGCTCGGGGTCACCGACGTCGCCCTGATCGATGACATGGTCGACGGTCTCGCCGCGGGCGACGCGGCGGCGGTCTACGGCACGGTCGACCGGCTGGTCGAGGCAGGCCACGACCCGCGCCGCTTCGCCTCCGACCTGCTCGACCGGCTGCGCGACCTGGTCCTGCTGCGCGCGGTCCCCGACTCGGCGAGCCGCGGCCTGGTCAGCGCGCCCGGCGACGAACTCACCCGGATGGTCGGCCAGGCCGAGCGCCTTGGCGCGGGCACCCTCACCCGCTACGCCGAGATCGTCCACACAGGACTCGTCGACATGCGCGGCGCCACCGCGCCGAGGCTGCTGCTGGAACTGCTGTGCGCGCGGATGCTGCTGCCGGGCGCGGTGCCCACCGACGCGGCGGCGGATTCGGCTGTGCTGCAGCGGTTGGAGCAGATGGAGTCGCGGATGGCCGCCGGGGTGCGGTCCGGCCCCGCTCCCCAAGCGCAGACGGCCGCACAGACCGACCGCGCACAGACCGACCGCGCGCAGGCCACCGCGCCCGCGCGGGCCGCGGCCGAGCCGTCCCCAGCGCGATCCGAGCCCGCTCCGGCTCGGTCTGAGTCCGCTGCGGCGCGATCCGAGTCCGCCCCGGCGCGCGAGTACCGCCGCCGGTCGTCGGCAGAGTCCACTGTGGCCGCTCGGTCCGACGAGTCCGCGCGGGCCGCGCCCCAGCCGACGCGGCCGACCGCGCCCACCGCCGACGCCGAGCCCACCCCGACCGCGGCGCAGACCACGCGCGCGGCCGAGCCCGCTCGTCAGGCCGGGTCCGCCCGCCAGCCTGAGCCCGCCCGCCAGGCTGAGTCGGCCCGTCAGGCTGAGTCGGCCCGTCAGTCCGAGCCCGCTCGCCAGACGGAGCCTGCTCGCCAAGCTGAGTCCGCTGGCCATCCCGAGGTCGCCCGTCAGACCGAGCCTCGTCAGGCCGAGTCGGCCCGCCAAACCGAGCCCGCCGACGCCGGGCCCGCCTCGGCGCCGGGCGCCATGGATGCGACGGCGATGCGCAACGTCTGGCCCGAGGTGCTCCGGGCACTGGGCAAGGTGCGGGCTTCGATGCTCGCCCAGGCCGCCGTCCAGTCCGTCGACGGCGACCTGGTCACCATCGGCCACCCCGCCGAACCACTGGCCCGCAGGCTGTCCTCGCCGGACAACATCGAGCCGATCACCGCCGCCATCCGATCCGCGGTCGGCGGCTCCTGGCGGGTGCAGATCGTGCACGCCCCGCCCGGTAGCGGCGGCCCAGTCCGCCAGCAGGCCAAGGCCGCGGCGCCGACCCGCACCTACGAGCCGCCCAAGCGGGTCCTCGACAGCAGGCCGCCCAGCGATGGTTTACCGCCTGAGCCGCCCGAGCCCGAACTCCCGCCGGAGCCCGAGGACGAGGAGGAGCTGATGGCCCAGGCCGCCCGCGCCCCCGAGCCCGGTGCCGAGGGGTCCCGGCAGGACCCGGAAGAGACCATGCTCAAGCTCCTCGCCGACAAACTCGGCGCCCGCCCGCTCGAGGCTTGAGTTCCGGCTCCGGACTCCCATGCCCTCTCAACCGCACCAGACGGCCCCGGCCCTCTCGTGCAGCTTCTAACCGTGCGGGCCCGTCCGATCGAGGATTCCACCACTCGGTGAGGACGTGGCCGCGACCTGCCAAGGTCAGCAGCGACTGCCCGTCCGGCGACCCCGCCGGTGGTGATCCCGGCCGCGTCGAGCACCGCGTGAACGCGTCGCCTCGCATCGGGCAACACATGATGTGAGGACGATGACCGATCGCGACGGCGCCGAGTCGCTGCCCGCCGACAAGGACCGCCCGTACCTGGGCGGACCGGACCCGGCGGGGGAGTTCGGCCGCCTGTTCGACCGCTACGCCGGGCCGCTGCGGAACTACCTGGCCCGGCGGGTCGGACCGGACACCGCCAACGACCTGGTGAGCGAGACCTTCCTGGTCGCGCTCAACCAACGGCACGCCTACGACCCCCGCCTTGGGGCCGTGCGCTCGTGGCTCTACGGGATCGCGACCAATCTCCTGCGGCGGCACGTCCGCCAGGAGATCCGTGCGCTGCGGGCTGGGTCCCGCTCACTCGACCGGGAGGACACGCACGACACGCGCGTGGTCGACCGGGTCGACGCGGAGGCCGCGGTGCGCAGGCTCGCGGGGTCGCTGGCCGAGCTGTCCGACGGCGACCGCGATGTCCTGCTGCTCACGTCGTGGGCGGGCCTGGACTCCACCGAGGTCGCCGAAGTGCTGGGCATCCCGGTCGGCACGGTGCGGTCACGGCTGCACCGGGTGCGCAAGACGCTGCGGCGGGGTCATCGAACTCAGCAATCCGCACGGGAGGAGGACTGCCATGACTGACCACAACCCGCGTGAACTCTGGTCCGACGAGGAACTGGACGACGCGCTCGACCGGCTGAATCCCGCCCCGCGGACCGACGCGCGCGCGATGGAACGACTGCGCGCCGAGCTGATGGTCGCCGCCGGGGCGGCGACCACCGATGAGGGGAACACTTCAATGGGGACCAAGAAGAAGCACTGGCGGCTGGTTGCGTCCGCCGCGGCGGTGGTCGCGGTGGCGGCGGGCGTCCTGGTGGCGCAGACGTTCTCGTTCAACGGGAATCCGCCCGCGGCGAGCGCGGCGGCCGCCGCGCTCAACCAGGCCGCCGACCGGGTGGGCGCGACAGACCAGCCGGTCGGGCCTGGCCAGTACCGCTATGTCGCGACCCGCGCCTGGTGGATGTCCAGCATCGCGACGAGCGACGGCGGCACCGACTTCGCCTACCTGGCCGAGAACCTGATCGAGACGTGGGTCCCCCAGACCTACGACCAGGAGTGGATGCAGCGCCGCGACGTCACCGGCAAGCGCGAATGGGTCAAGGGCACCGAAGCGGAGGCGAAGGCGGCGGGCTACCCGGTCGACCGGCCGAGCTGGCCGGAAGGCGAGCGCCGCGCCCCCTGCGGTGACTTCTACGCCGCCGACAGCAACGAGAAGCCCTGCGCGGGGTGGTCGGGCTGGGCGAAGCCGTCGCCGGAGTTCATCGCGGGGCTGCCGAAGGATGCCAAGCAGCTCTATGACCGCATCCGCACCGAAACCAAGGGCCTCGGCCAGACCCCGGACCAGGAGTTCCTGGTCTACGTGGCCGACTTCCTGCGGTCGGGGACCGTGCCCGCCGAGACCCGGGCCACCGTCTACCGCGCGCTGGCGATGGTTCCCGGAATCGTGGTGACCGACCGGGCGGCGAACCTCGACGGCAAGGTCGGCGTCGCCTTCGGCGTCCAGACCGACGTCGCGCGCCACGAGATCATCATCGATGAGGCGACCGGCCAGTTCATCGGCGAGCGGCAGACCGCGGGCTCTGGTCAGTCCGACCTACCGGCGGGCACGGTCACCTCGTTCACCTCGGTCGAGACCGCGGTGGTCGACAAGATCGGTGTCGCACCGTCCAAGTAGGACAAAGCTGGTTCGGCGGCGTCGGGGCCGCCGAACCAGCTTTCTAGACTGTGCGGACGGCGGCGGTGTTCGCGGTGACGACCGCGGCTTCGCCCGACTTCGTGGAGATCGCGACGCTGCGCGAGGCAGGCGACCATATGAACTCGTCCACCTGGTCCGGCAGGTCGGCCGCGCGCAGGAAGCGGCCGTTGTCGGTCTGGTGGAAGGAGATCCGCTGTCCGTCGACCACCGCGATCCGTCGACCGTCCGGTGCCACCAGGGCTTCCGCGCCCGCGGGCAGTGACGGCACGACCGGCTGCCACAGCTCCGCCCCGACCGTCCACCGCACCACCCTGGCCTCATCGGCGGCGTACTCGGTGGCGACCAGGCGGGTCGAGTCGGGCAGCCAGCGCAGGTTGCGCCTGCCCAGCGTGGCCGGTTCGGCGGAGATCAGCCGGACGTGGTCGTCCTCGGTCACCGGCATGGTGTCGACCAGGATCAGCTTGCGCGGCAGCCGGATGGCGACATAGCGGCTGTTCGGGCTGACCGCGGCCTCCAGCACCGAACCGCCGCGGTCGTAGACCGCCGTTTCCTCGCCCACCAGCACGTTGCGGATCACCACGGTGAACAGCAGGCGGTGGCGCCGGTTGGCCCGGTACACGACCCGGCCGGGGAGCACGCCCAACAGCTCGGTCGCGTGGTCGGCCGAGCCGAGCAGCGGGGTGAGTCTGCCGCCGATCTTCAGTTGCGACAGGCGGGCGGGGGAGCCGTGTTGGATGACGATCTTGCGTTCGCCGGGCAGGTACTTCGCCGCCGTCAGGTCCGGGACGCGCGCTAGATCCCGTCGTGTGCCCTTCGTGTCCAGCTCAGCCAAGTCCTGGCCCACCGCGATGAGCAACCGTTCGCGCTCGTCGACATCGAGCACCCGCATCCCCGACATGATCTCCACCCTGTCACATCTGGTGTCAGCCAAGGAATCCGAGGATGCCGTTGGCTATCGCATCGGCGTAGCGCTGTCTGCCCGCCGGGCTCGCGAGCACGGCCGCCTCGGCTGTGTCGCGCATGTTTCCGCACTCGACGAGCACGGTGGGCCGCTCGGTCAGGTTCAGCCCGGCGAGGTCGTCGCGCGGGGACAGGCCGTCGGTGCCCGCGTAAGTCGAGGTCGCCAAGCCGCCCGCGACCATCTTGTCGCGCAGCGTGCGGGCCAGCCGCAGCGACGGCTCACCCTGGGCGGCGTTCAGCGGCGGCGACGAGTACGCCAGGTGGAAGCCGTGCGCGCCCGCCGCCGTCGAGCCGTCGGCGTGCAGCGACACTACGGCCGCGGCGCCGGACTCGTTGCCGATGGCGGCGCGCTTGTCCACACACGGGCCGACTCCGGCGTTGTCCTTCCTGGTCATGATCACCTTGACCCCGCGCGCGGTGAGCAGGTCGCGCACCCGCTGCGCCACGTCCCAGGTGAACGCGTGCTCGGGGTAACCCGTCTGGGTGGCGGTCCCGGTGGTGTTGCACGGCTTGGTCCGCCCGCGCCCGGCGGGCACCGCCCGGTTGATCTCCGCGGTGTGGGTGGAGTTGCCGCCGTTGTGGCCGGGATCGATCACCACGACCCGCCCGGTCGCGGGCGGGTTCTGCGTCGTCGGCTTCGCCGATGCTGTCGGCGGCACTGTCGTCGGCGCCGCGCTGGACGATGTCGGTTCGGCCGACGGCGATGACGACGGTGGCGGTGTCGTCGATGGTGTTGACGGTGACGACGACGTGGTCACCACCGGCAGCGCCTGTCCGGACTGGGCCGCCGGACCCGCGCACGCGGACATCGCCGCGGCCAGGGCACCGGCGGCGGCGAGGGCCGTCGCGTGTCGTCTCAGCACGGCGCCCACGATGCCACAGGTGGGTGCCCACTAAGCTGGACTTGACGCCGACCCGAGGTGGTCGGGTCGTTCCCGGATGAGAGGGGCCACGGTGTTTCCTGGTGGCGGTGCGCCGGACCTGCAGGCGATCATGGCGCAGGCGCAGAAGATGCAGGAACAGCTGCTCAGCGCGCAGCAGGAGCTGGCCGACGCGGAGGTCTCCGGGACCGCGGGCGGTGGCCTCGTGGTGGCGACCGTGTCCGGCGCCGGTGAGCTCAAGGCCCTCGAAATCGACCCGAAAGTGGTCGACCCGGAGGACACCGAGACCCTCGCCGACCTGATCGTCGCCGCCGTGCGCGACGCGGGCGCGCAGGCGCAGAAGCTGGCCGAGGACAAGATGGGTCCCCTCGCGGGCGGCCTGGGCGGCGGGCTCGGCCTGCCGGGCATGTGATGTACGAGGGCCCGGTCCAGGACCTGATCGACGAACTCGGCAGGCTGCCGGGCGTCGGGCCCAAAAGCGCGCAGCGCATCGCCTTCCACCTGCTCGGCGCCGAACCCGCCGACGTCACCCGATTGCAGGACGCACTGCAGAAGGTTAAGGACGGCGTGGTGTTCTGCGACGTCTGCGGCAACGTCTCCGCGGAGACAAGGTGCCGCATCTGCAGTGACGCCCGGCGCGATCCGTCGGCGGTGTGCGTGGTCGAGGAGCCCAAGGACGTCCTCGCCATCGAGCGCACCCGCGAGTTCAAGGGCCGCTACCACGTCCTCGGCGGCGCGCTGGATCCGTTGTCCGGCATCGGTCCCGAGCAGCTGCGCATCCGCCAGCTGCTCGCCAGGATCGGCGCCGCGGAGATCACCGAGGTGATCCTGGCGATGGACCCGAACACCGAGGGCGAGGCCACGGCCACCTACCTGGTGCGGATGCTGCGCGACTTCCCCGGCCTGACGGTCACCCGCCTGGCCTCTGGTCTGCCGATGGGCGGCGACCTGGAGTTCGCCGACGAGCTGACGCTGGGCCGGGCGCTGTCCGGCCGTCGCACGGTGTGATCGGTCGGGTCCTGGCGGCGCCGCCCCGGCTGGGCGCGGTCCGGCTGGTGGCCATCGACGGCCCGTCCGGCGCGGGAAAGTCGACCGTGGCCGCCCAGTTGGCCGCTGACCTGCGCGAACAGGGTGTGTCCACGGCCGTCGTGCCGACTGATCACTTCGCCACGTGGACCGATCCGGTCGCCTGGTGGCCGCGGCTCGTCGAGGGCGTCCTCGACCCGCTCGCCGCGAATCGGCCGGGCGGCTATAAGCAAATGATATGGGCAGATGGCATACCCCGACCCGGCGATTTGATCACTGTCGGTGTTCCTGAGGTGCTGATCGTCGAAGGTGTTTCGGCCGGGCGGCGCTCGGTTCAGCACCGGATTTCTCTGCTCGTCTGGGCCGAATGCGCCGATCCCGGCACCCGATTGGCCAGGTCGGTGGCCCGCGACGGCGAAGCCAGCCGCGCCGAGCTGAGTCGCTGGCAGGCGTTCGAGACCGGCTGGTTCGCCGTCGATGGCACCCGCGAGCGCGCGGACGTGCGTGTCCGTTCCTGACCGGTCAGCCCACCTTGAGTGTCCGCTGAACGGACGAATTCTTCGCAAATCTCACTGACCGTGGCGACACGATCGCGGACGGCATATTCGTCGTATGCCAGTTGGCCGGATCGTGACCTCCCGTAGTTAAGGGAAGTAGACCGAAGCGGCTATGGTCGGCGACCACACGGTGAGATCCCGTGCACAGTTTTCGATCGGGGACACGAGGAGTGCGTGATGGCTTACCAGCGATCCGCGCGACTTAGTCGGGCAGGAACGCCTCGACTTGTCGCGCAGTCGCCCCGGCACGGGCGGTCGAGCGGATGACGCCGCCACTCGAAGTGACCGAGGCGACCGCTGCGGTGCCACCGGAGGCCACCCTCGCGGGTGCGAGCCAGAAGGCGATCCAGGGCCGCTCGCTCGGCCAGATCGCCTGGCGTCGCCTCAAGCGCGACAAGGTCGCGATGACCGGCGGGCTCGTCGTCGTCTTCCTGGTCCTGGTGGCGGTCTTCGCCCCGCTGATCATCGACCTGCTGGGGACCGACCCCAACTTCCGCGACTACAAGCTCGTCGACGCCGACACCGGCCTGCCGATCGGCGGCGGCGGCGGGGTCAGCTCCGAGCACATCTTCGGCGTCGAGCCGGGCAACGGCCGCGACATCTTCAGCCGGGTCGTCGAAGGCGCCAAGATCTCCCTGCTGATCGCGTTCCTCGCGACGATCCTGTCGGTGGTCATCGGCACCGTCATGGGCATCGTCGCAGGCTACTTCGGTGGCTGGGTCGACACCCTGATCAGCAGGCTGATGGACATCTTCCTGGCCTTCCCGCTGCTGCTGTTCGCCATCGCGCTCGTCGGTGTCATCGGCACCGCGGGGTTCGGCCTGGACGGTCTGACCCTGCGCATCGTGGTGATCATCTTCATCATCGGGTTCTTCAACTGGCCCTACATCGGGCGCATCGTCCGCGGACAGACACTGTCGCTGCGCGAACGCGAGTTCGTCGACGCCGCGCGCAGCCTGGGCGCCAAGCCCAAGTACGTGCTGTTCAAGGAACTGCTGCCCAACCTTGTCGCACCGATCCTGGTGTACTCCACGCTTCTGATCCCCACCAACATCCTGTTCGAGGCGGCACTGTCCTTCCTTGGAGTGGGCGTGCCGCCGCCTACCGCGACGTGGGGCGGCATGCTCTCGGACGCGACCCGGTGGTACCAGGTCGATCCGCAGTTCATGTTCCCGCCCGGCCTCGCCATTTTCGTGACCGTTCTGGCGTTCAACCTGTTCGGTGACGGTCTGCGGGACGCGCTCGACCCGCGCTCGCGGTGATCATCCGCGTTCCCTGAGTTTCAACTCCTAACCGATAAAGGGGTGCAACTGGAGATGAAGAAAAATCGAGTTGTCTCGGTTGTCGCACTCGGTGCGGCCGCCGCGATGGGCCTGTCGGCCTGTGGCGGGGGCACGTCCAATGGCGGCAACAACGGTGGTGGTGGCACGACCACTCCCGGGTTCGGCGCTGCGGTCGGCAAGGTCTTCAACCCGTCGGACACGAAGGGTGGGACGCTGCGCTTCGCCAACTCGGGCGACTGGGACTCCCTTGACCCGGCCGACACTTACTACGGCTACTCGTGGAACTTCATCCGCAACTACGGCCGCGGTCTAGTCGTCTTCAAGTCCGCTCCGGGCGCCGAGGGCAACAAGCTCGCCCCGGACCTCGCGGAGAAGCTCGGTGAGCCGAGCAACGACGCCAAGACCTGGACGTACAAGCTCCGCAAGGGCATCAAGTACGAAGACGGCACCGAGGTCAAGTCCAAGGACGTCAAGTACGCGGTCCTGCGCTCGCTGGACAAGACCACGTTCCCGAACGGCCCGACGTACCTCGGCGACTTCCTCGCCGTGCCCGACGGCTACAAGGGCCCGTACGCCGACCCGAACGTCGACGCGATCACCGCGATCGAGACGCCGGACGACTACACCATCAAGTTCAACCTGAAGACCTCGTTCTCCGGGTTCGACTACTTCATGGCGCTGCCGTCGACGATCCCGGTGCCGCAGGCCAAGGACACGGGCACGAAGTACAAGGAGCACGTCATCTCGACGGGCCCCTACAAGTTCGAGACCAACGAGCTCGGCAAGAAGTTCGTCCTCGTGCGCAACGAGCACTATGACCCCAAGTCCGACCCCGACACCGGCCGCAAGCCGCTGGCGGACAAGATTCAGGTCGAGCTCAACGTCAACGCGGACGACGTCGACAACCGCCTGCAGTCCGGCGACCTCGACATCTCGATCGAGGGCACCGGCGTGCAGCCCGCGGGCCAGGCCAAGGTCCTCAACGACCCGGCGCTCAAGGCCAAGTCCGACAACCCGGTCAACGCCCGTACCTGGTTCACGGTGCTGAACTCCGAGGTCGCTCCGCTGGACAACATCGACTGCCGCAAGGCCGTTCTGTACGCCGCCGACAAGACCGCCTACCAGCGCTCTTACGGTGGTGCCACCGGTGGTGACATCGCGACCAGCCTCATGCCGCCGGTCATCCCCGGTCAGAAGAAGATCGACCTGTACGAGGCCCTGACCAAGCCCGAGGGCGACGTCGACAAGGCCAAGGAAGCCCTGGCCAAGTGTGGCAAGCCGGACGGCTTCAGCACCGCGATCTCCTACCGGGCCGAGCGTCCGAAGGAGAAGGCGACCGCCGAGGCCATGCAGCAGGCCCTGGGCCGCGTCGGCATCAAGCTGGAGATCAAGCCCTTCCCGCTGGCCGACTACACCAAGCTGTACGTGGGCAAGCCGGACTTCGCCAAGGCGAACAACATCGGCCTGATCATCTACGGCTGGGGCGCGGACTGGAACGACGGCTTCGGCTTCATGCAGCAGATCGTCGACTCCCGGGTCATCCGGGCGGCCGGTGGCAACACCAACCTCGGTATTCGTCTTCCCGAGGTTGACAAGACCATCGACGAGGCGCTCAAGGAGACCGACACGGCCAAGCGTGAGGCGCTGTGGGCCAAGACCGACGAACTGGTCATGCAGAACGCCGCGGCGCTGCCGGGTGTCTGGTCGAAGGGCTTGCTGTACCGCCCGGAGAACCTGACCAACGTCTTCGTCACCGAGGCGTTCGGCATGTACGACTACACGGCCATCGGTACCTCCCGCAAGTAGATCTCGAGACGCATAGAGGTAGGTGAAGGCACTGGTGGCCTGTGGTGCCGCGGCGGATCGCCGCGGCACCGCGGGCCACCACGCCGAGTACGGTGTTCACATACATTGTCCGTAGGCTGATCGGAGCAGTGATCCTGCTCTTCGTGGTCACCGCCGTCACGTTCTCGATCTTCTTCCTGGTGCCCCGCCTCGCGGGCGCCACGTCGGACGACCTTGCCTCCCGCTACGTTGGCAAGACCGCCGGTGCCGAGCAGATCCACGAGATGGCCCAGAAGCTCGGCTTCACCGACCCGCTCTATGTGCAGTACGGCAAGTTCGCCAAGGGGCTGATCGTCGGGTCGGAGTACAACACCGGCACGTCGATCGAGCAGTGCCCGGCGCCCTGCCTCGGCTACTCGTTCCTCAAGCAGAACCCGGTGCTGCCCGACATCCTCGGCAGGCTCCCGGTGACGATCTCGCTGGCCGCGGGTGCCGCCCTGATCTGGGTGCTGGCCGGTGTCGCCACCGGCGTGCTCTCCGCGCTGCGCCGAGGAACGATCTTCGACCGGTCCGCCATGATGATCGCACTGGCGGGCGTCTCGCTGCCGATCTTCTTCACCGGCATGCTGTCGCTGTCGATCTTCCGCGACGGTCTCGGCTGGTCGGTCGGCGGCAGTTTCTACAGACCGCTCACCGAGGATCCATTGCTGTGGTTCAGCAGCCTGTCGCTGCCGTGGATCACGCTGGCCTTCCTCTACGCGGCCCAGTACGCGCGGCTCACCCGCGCGGGCATGCTGGAGACGATGAACGAGGACTTCATCCGCACGGCAAGGGCCAAGGGCCTGCCGGAGCGAACCGTCGTCGTCAAGCACGGCCTGCGCTCGGCGCTGACGCCGATCCTCACCATCTTCGGTCTCGACGTCGGCCTGCTGCTCGGCGGCGCCATCCTGACCGAGACCACCTTCTCCCTGCCGGGCATCGGCCAGTACGCGGTCATCGCGGTCGCCAACAACGACCTGCCGCAGGTGCTGGGCGTGACGCTGACCGGCGCCTTCTTCATCGTCATCGCCAACCTGGTCGTTGACCTCTTGTACGCCGTCGTCGACCCGAGGGTGCGCACCACGTGACCACGAATCCCGAAGACAGCCTGGCCGAAGTCAGCGAAGTGATTCCGCAGGCGGCCCCCGGCAACAGGTTCCTCGAAGTCCGCGAACTGCGGGTGCACTTCCCGACCGACGACGGCGTCGTCAAGTCGGTCGACAACCTCACCTTCGGCGTCGACCGCGGACAGACGCTGGGCATCGTCGGCGAGTCCGGCTCCGGCAAGAGCGTCACCAGCCTGTCGGTCATGGGCCTGCACAAGAAGGGCACCGCCCACATCACCGGCGAGGTCCTGCTCGACGGCGAGAACCTTGTCGGCGCGAGCGAGGAGCGGGTGCGGTCGCTGCGCGGCAAGCGGATGGCGATGATCTTCCAGGACCCGCTGTCGGCGATGCACCCCTATTACACAGTGGGCGCGCAGATCGTCGAGGCCTACCGGATCCACAACAAGGTCACCAAGCAGGTCGCGCGCAAGCACGCCATGGACCTGCTCGACCGGGTCGGCATCCCGAACCCGAAGTCGCGGGTGGACGACTACCCGCACCAGTTCTCCGGCGGCATGCGCCAGCGCGCGATGATCGCCATGGCGCTCTCGTGCGACCCGGAGCTGCTGATCGCCGACGAGCCGACCACCGCGCTGGACGTGACGGTGCAGGCGCAGATCCTCGACCTGATCCGGGACCTGCAGCAGGAGTTCAACTCCGCGGTCATCATCATCACCCACGACCTCGGCGTCGTGGCGGAGCTGGCCGACGACATCATGGTCATGTACGCGGGCCGCGCGGTGGAGTACAGCACCGCGTCGGACATCTTCAACTCGCCGCAGCACCCGTACACGTGGGGCCTGCTGCGGTCGATGCCGCGACTTGACCGGGAGCGCACCGCGCGGCTCGTGCCGATCAAGGGCACGCCGCCGAGCCTGATCAACGTCCCGGACGGCTGCCCGTTCAACCCGCGCTGCGTCTACCAGGAGTCGACCGGCGGGCTCAGCACCACCGAGCGGCCCGAGTTCCGCGACATCGGCGGCGGCCACCACATCGCCTGCCACCTGACCGCCGAGGACCGGGTCCGCATCTGGGACACCGAGATCAGGCCGACGCTGTGAGTATCGAAGACGGGGACGCCGTGACAGCAAAAACCGACACCCCCGCCGCCGAGCCCAAGACGCTCGGCGCGGACCTGCTGACCGTGACCGGTCTGCAGAAGCACTTCCCCATCCGCCGCGGCCTGCTGCAGCGCCAGGTCGGCGCCGTGCAGGCGGTCGACGGGCTGACCTTCTCGGTCAAGCAGGGCGAGACCTTGTCGCTGGTCGGCGAGTCCGGCTGTGGCAAGACGACCACCGGCAGGCTGCTGACCCGCCTGCTGGAGCCCACCGCGGGCAAGATCGTCTTCGAGGGTCGCGACATCACCCACATGTCGACCGCCCAGATGCGACCGCTGCGGCGCGACGTGCAGATGATCTTCCAGGACCCGTACTCCTCGCTGAACCCGCGCCACACCGTCGGCACGATCGTCGGCGCACCGTTCCGCCTGCAGAAGGTCAAGACCGAACACGGCGTCAAGCGCGCTGTGCAGGACCTGCTGGCCCTGGTCGGTCTGAACCCGGAGCACTACAACCGGTACCCGCACGAGTTCTCCGGCGGCCAGCGCCAGCGCATCGGCATCGCCCGCACCCTGGCCCTGCGCCCGAAGCTGATCGTGGCCGACGAGCCGGTGTCCGCGCTGGACGTGTCCATCCAGGCCCAGGTCGTCAACCTGCTCGAAGATCTGCAGGACGAGTTCGACCTGACCTACGTGATGATCGCCCACGACCTGTCAGTGGTGCGCCACGTGTCCGACCGGGTCGCGGTCATGTACCTCGGCAAGATCATGGAGGTCGCCGACCGCACCGCGCTGTACGAGCGCCCCATGCACCCGTACACCGTGGCCCTGCTGTCCGCGGTCCCGATCCCGGACACCGCCCGCCGCGAGAACCGCGAGCGGATCCGGCTGCAGGGTGACGTGCCCAGCCCGATCAACCCGCCGTCGGGTTGCCGCTTCCACACCCGTTGTTGGAAGGCGCAGGAGGTGTGCAAGGTCGAGGAGCCCCCGCTGGTCGACCTCGCCCCCGGCCACCAGGCCGCCTGCCACTTCCCGGAGAACCAGGGCGAGATCACCATCGACCCAACGGGCGCCGCGGCGACTGAGTCCTAAGTGTCCTGATCGGCGATGGGCGTCACTTCAGTGGCGCCCATCGCCGTTTCCGAGGGCGGTTCAAGTGAAACCCGGCGGATATCGGGGCACAACACTCGCGCGCGTCAATGGGCGCGGAGGTGCGTCATGCCCGAGGCCGCTCATGTGTTCGCGCCCGACCCGCTCGCCGTGACCCTGCGGTACCAGGAGATCCATGGCTACCGCCGCGCGTACCGGATGGGCGGCACCGGGCCGCGCTGCTGTTCATCGGGGTAGACGCTCGAAGGGCACGTCCTCCGGCAAGTCGTAGATTCCGTGATCCTCAGCGTCGCGCACCATCTCGTCCAGACCCGCCGCTCGTGCACGCCGAGCGCGCTCTTGATAGGCGAGGACGTCCTGAAGGCGGACGCGTCGATGCCGGGCGGGCTGCTCATATGGGATTTCCCCTGATTCGAGCAACCGGACCAGCGTCGGCCTGGAGATCCCAAGAAGATGAGCGGCCTCGCTGGTTGTGAGCACGGTGTGCGATGGGGCGATCGTGATGGCGAGACCTTGCGAGAGCGCCTGGAGTACGTCTCTCAGCAGGTCGAACACCTCGGTGGGCACGTCCAAGCGGCTGCCGTCAGGCGCGACCAGGGCAGCTCGGTCGGGTGAGTGTCGAGTCAAGGCCACTAGGGCGTCGTTCAGTCGTCCGGGGTCGGCCGGAGGCAGTAACGTCCGCTCGCTCATAGTGGTCGCCATAGCCCAATGCTACCGCAAACGAACAAAACGAACGCTCTCTGAATGAGTCGACCTACCCACGCGGCCTCCGCAAGGATGGGTATTCCGTCCGACGCGAACGCCCCCGTCACTCTCTAACGTCGAAGCCACCCCCACAGAGGAGGCGCGACATGACCACTCAACACGTCGAGACGCTCATCATCGGTGCAGGTCAGGCCGGTCTCAGTACCGGTTACCACCTGCGCAAGCTGGGGCGGGACTTCCTCGTCGTCGACGGCAACGACCGCCTCGGCGACAACTGGCGCAGGCAGTGGGACACCCTGCGGCTCTACACCCCGGCCAAGTACGACGGCCTCCCCGGCATGCCCTTCCCGAAGGCCCCCTGGACCTTCCCCGGCAAGGACGAGGTCGCCGACTACCTGGAGTCCTACGCCCTGCGCTGGGACCTCCCCGTCCGCATGAGCACCCGCGTCGAAGCCCTCCGAGCCACCGAGACGGGCTATGAAGCCGCCCTCGGCGCTGACACCATCACGTGCGACAACGTCGTCGTCGCCACCGGCACCTTCGGCCGCACACCGGACATCCCCGAGTTCGCCGACCGGCTCGACCCCGGCATCCGCCAGCTGCACTCCAGTGCGTACCGCAGGCCCAGCCAGCTCAAGCCCGGCCGCGTCCTTGTCGTCGGGGCTTCGCATTCGGGGACCGATGTGGCCTACGAGGTCGCGCTCACCCATGAGACCGTCCTCTGTGGACGTGACTGTGGACAGATCCCGTTCCGGCTGGAGTCGCGGCGGGCGAAGCTGGGGCTGCCGGTGATGATGTTCCTGGCCAAGCATCTGCTCACGCGCCGGACGCCGATCGGCCGCAAGGTGATGAAGGAGATCCGGGTCCACGGTGGACCGATGCTCCGGGTCAAGCGCGCCGATCTCGAAGAACGCAAGGTCGAGCGGGTCACCGACCGGGTCACCGGGGTCAAGGACGGGCTCCCGCAGTTCGCCGATGGAACAACCATCGACGTGGCCAACGTGGTTTGGTGCACGGGATTCCAGCAGGTGTTCGACTGGATCAAACTCCCCATCATCGGCGACGACGGCTGGCCGACCGAACTGCGCGGCCTGGTCAAGGACGCCCCGGGGCTCTACTTCTGCGGCCTGAGCTTCCAGTACGCGTTCAGCTCGATGCTGCTGCCCGGCGCGGGCCGCGACGCGGAGTTCGTCGCCAGGCGAATCGCCGCGCGCAAGGTGTCTGTGGCGGCTTGACCGGCGGTTATCCTGCCAAGGTGGGCGTGGTCGACGACCTGGCGAAGGCCCGCGCGGCCTTCGAGCACCGCCGCTGGGTGGCGGCGTACGACGCGCTGTCCGACGTCGGTGACCTCGATCCCGACGACTTCGCCCGCCTCGCCACCGCCGCCTACCTGGTCGGCCGCAAGAACGACTGCGTGCAGGCCATGCAGCGCGCCTACCAGGGCCACCTCGACGCGGGCGACCCGCTCGCCGCGGTCCGCTGCGGGTTCTGGCTGGCGCTGGTCCTGCTGACCAGCGGCGAGGCCGCCATCGGCGGCGGTTGGGTGAGCCGCTGCAAACGCCTGCTGGACGAGGTCCCCGGCGACGTGGTCGAGCGCGGCTACCTGCTCATGCACCTGATGATGGGCAGCGTCTTCGCGGGCGAGTTCGCCGCCGCGCAGGCCATGGCGCTGGAGGTGTCCGACTACGGCCGCCGGTTCCGCGACCCCGACCTGACCGCTACCGGCCTCAATGCGCAGGGCAGGATGGCGCTCTACTCGGGCCGGGTCCAGGAAGGGCTCGCGCTGCTGGACGAGGCGATGATCGGTGTCGCCACTGGCGAGGTGTCGCCGATCATCGCGGGCCAGGTCTACTGCTCGATGATCGAAGCCTGCCGGGAGGTCTCCGACTACGGCCGCGCCGCCGAGTGGACCAGCGCCCTCACCGCTTGGATCGACGCACAGCCGGGCCTGCTCCTGTTCACCGGCCAGTGCGCGGTGCACCGCGGCCAGCTCATGCGGGTGCACGGCTGCTACCCGGAGGCCATCGAGGAGTTCGACCTCGCCGTCCACCGCTACCTCGACGCCGAGTTCCCGGCGCCCGCCGGACTCGCGCTGGCCGAGTGGGGCGATGTGCTGCGGCTGCGCGGCGAGTTCGAAGCGGCCCAGGCCGCCTACGACCGGGCAGCGGGTTTCGGCCACGAAGCGCAGCCGGGTTTGGCACTGTTGTGGCTGGTCAACGGCCGGGCGGACGCCGCGCTGGCCGCGGTCCGCAGGCTGCTCGCCGAACCCCGCGACCCGGTGCACCGGTCGCAACTGCTGCCCGGCGCCGTGGAGGTCCTGCTCGCCGCGGGCGAACCGGACGACGCGGCGGCCATCAGTGCCGAGCTGATGTCGATCGCAGAGTCCTTCGGCTGCGCGGCCTTGCGCGCGATGGCCCACTACGCGCGCGGCGGTGTGCTGCTCGCCGCCGACCCGCCCGCCGCGCTCGCCGAACTCAAGAATGCCCTGCACGAGTGGCAGCGCCTCGACGCGCCGTACGAGGTCGCCCGCTGCCGCGCGCTCATCGGCACGGCCTTGCGCGCCTTGGGCGACGAGCACTCCGCGACAGCCGAACTCACCTCGGCCCGCCAGGCTTTCCTCGACCTCGGCGCGGCCCCCGCCGCCCGCCTGCTCACCCCCACCGTCCCAGGTGGACTCACCGAACGTGAGGTCGAGGTGCTGCGGCTGGTCGCGGCCGGGCACAGCAACCCCGAGATCGCCGCGACCCTGGTGCTCAGCGAGAAGACCGTCGCCCGGCACCTGTCGAACATCTTCACCAAACTCGACGTCTCATCCCGCACCGCCGCCGCGAAGTTCGCCTTCGAGAACCGCCTGACCTAAGCCTCGACCCGGTTGCGCAGAATGGTGTCCATGTGTTTCTGCCCCCATTCACCGAGTGGCCCGAGTGCGGCGTTCAATTCGGCTCCGTATTCGGTCAGTGAGTATTCGACTCGCGGGGGACCTCGGCGAACACCTCCCGGTGGACCACCTGCGCTGCCTCCAATTCCCGCAGGTGGGCGGCGAGCACCTTCTCGCTCACACCGGGCAGCTCCCGCTTGAGCTCACCAAAGCGGCAGGTCCGGACGTTGAGCGACCACAGGATGAGCACTTTCCACTTGCCGCCGATGACGTCGATGGCCGCGTCGATTCCGCACACATAAGGCGATTCCATTTCCCCCGCTAACCTCAAGGTAAGTAGCTGACAATATTGTACCTACTTGATCATTCACCGGCAGGAGCCGACGATTGGTCGCGTGAACGGAAATGACAAGAACCCCGTGACGGTGATCGGCCTGGGCGCCATGGGGTCGGCGCTCGCCCGAGCACTGGTCGCCGCGGGCCACCCGACGACCGTCTGGAACCGGACCCCCGGCAAAGCCCCCGAGGGCGCGAACGAAACCGCGACCGCCGCCGAAGCCGTCGCCGCGAGTCCGCTGACCGTCCTCTGTGTACTCGACTACCCGGTGGCCCAGGACGTGGCCAAATGGGCGGACTGGGCGGGCCGCACCCTGGTCAACCTCACGAATGGAACTCCCCAGCAGGCCGACGCGATGGCCGACTGGGCCGCCGAGCGCGGCGCCGACTACCTCGACGGCGGGATCATGGCCGTGCCCCCCGGCATCGGCACCCCGCACGCGATGCTGCTCTACAGCGGTTCGCGGACCGCGTTCGACCAGGCCGAGCCCGTTCTCTCGACTTTCGGTGCGGCGAACTACGTCGGCGCCGAGCCCGGCCGGGCGGCGATGTTCGACCTGGCCCTGCTGACCGGCATGTATGGCATGTTCGCCGGGTTCGTCCAAGCCGCCGCGTTCGTCCGCAAGCAGGCCACCGCGACCGAACTGACCGAACTGCTGGTCCCGTGGCTGGCCGCGATGTCCGGCCTGCTGCCGGACCTGGCCCGGCGCGTGGACTCCGGCGACCACACCACCGACGTCGACTCGCCTTTGGGCATGCAGGCCGCCGCGTTCCCCAACCTGGCCGCCGCGTGCCGCGCGAACGGCGTCAGCCCGGAACTGCTGGCCCCGCTGGCCGCCTTGGTCGACCGTGCCGTGGCCGCCGGTCATGCCAACACCGAACTCTCCAGCCTCGTCGATCTGCTCTGAAGGGATTATGGGTACCTACACCGACAAAACCGCCGTCATCAGCGGCGGCACCCACGGCATCGGCCTCGCCACGGCGAAAGCCGTGATCGAGGGCGGCGGCCGGGTGATCGTCACCGGACGCAACAAGGACACCGTCGACAAGGCCGCCGCCGAGCTTGGCCCACAGGCCATCGTGGTCCGCTCTGACACCACCGTCCGCACCGACATTGACGCGCTCGTAGAACTTGTCCAAGGAGAGTTCGGCCGCACCGACCTGGTTTTCGTCAACGCGGGCGTTGCCGAACTCGGCCCGGTCGGCGAGGTCGACGAAGCCGCCTTCGACCGGATCTTCGACGTCAACACCAAAGGCGCGTTCTTCACCGCCCAGGGCCTCGCGCCCCTGGTGGTCGACGGCGGCGCGATCGTGTTCACCACCGTCACCGACGGCACCGCCGCGCCGGGGATGACCGTCTACCTGGCGTCCAAGGCCGCCGTCCGCTCCTTCGCCAAGGGTTTCGCCGTCGAGTTGGTCGGTCGCGGCGTGCGGGTGAGCACCGTGGCCCCCGGCTACACCGACACCCCGACCATGGGCGTCGCGGGCCTGACCGCAGCCGAGCGCGCCGACTTCATGGCCGCGGGCGACGCGATCATCCCGATGCGCCGCCACGCGACCGCGGAGGAAGTCGCGAAAGCCGTGCTGTTCCTCGGCTTCGACGCCACCTACTCGACCGGTGTGGAACTGGCCGTCGACGGCGGCTTGGCCCAGATCAACTCGCCCACCGACATTTAAAACATACGGGATGTATGTTTTACTGGCCGCATGACGATCAGCACGGAACTCGGCTCCCGTCGCGCGGTGGACGCCGGAGCGGCCAAACTGGACTACTTCGAGCGCGGCGAGGGCCCTCCGGTGGTGTTCCTTCACGGTCTGATGGCGAACTCGGACCTCTGGCGGGCGGTCGTTCCCCAGGTGGCCGCAGGCGGGTATCGCTGCCTGGCCGTGGATCTGCCGCTCGGCGCGCATCGAGTTCCGATGCCCGCGGGTGCCGACCTGTCGCCCCCGGCGGTCGCAGACCTCATCGCGGAATTCCTGACCGCGCTCGACCTGGTCGACGTGACCCTGGTGGCCAACGACACCGCCGGAGCGCTCACCCAGATCCTGCTGACCCGGCACCCGGAGCGGATCGGACGGGTCGTGCTCACCAATTGCGACGCACTCGACCGCTTTTTCCCGCCCACCTTCAACTACCTGACCAAGCTCATCCGGCTGCCCGGCGCGGCTTGGCTCCTGGGTCGGATACTGCGGGTGCCGCCCCTGCGCCGCCTGCCGCTCACATACGGTTGGCTGAGCAAGCGACCCATCCCACGCGAGGTGATGGACTCCTACTGCCTGCCCTCCGGGGACAGTTCGGATATCCGGCGGGATCTTCGAGCGTTCGTCGGATCCGTGCACCGGCGCCACAGCCTTGCCGCGGCGCGTCGGCTACCAGGGTTCACCAAGCCCGTGCTGCTGGCGTGGTCGCCAGAGGACCGGCTGTTTCCCTTGTCGCTGGGGCAAGCGCTCGCCGACCTGTTCCCGATGGCGACGTTGGTCGAGGTGCCCGACAGCTACACCTTCGTCCCCGAGGACCAGCCCGAACGCCTCGCCGAACTCATCACCGACTTCATCGGGTCCGAAGTCCCTGGAACACAATGACCTATGCCCCGCAAGCCGCAGAAACGATCGGAGGCGACCCGGGCCACCCTGCTCCGGGTCGCCCGTGAGCTGTTCGCCGATCGCGGATACAGCGCCGTGACCGCTGAGGACATCGTCAGTGCCGCCGAACTGACCCGGGGCGCGCTGCACCACCAGTTCGGCGACAAACGCGGACTGTTCCGTGAACTGCTGCTGGTCGTGGAAGCCGAGCTGGTCGCCGAGATCCGCGCCGCCGTGTCGGCGCAGCAGGGTCCGCCGGAACAGATGGTCGCCGCGATGAACGTGTTTCTCGACGCGTGCACCAGGCCCGAAGTCAGCCGCATCGCGCTGCTCGACGCCCCCGTCGTGCTCGGGTGGACCCAATGGCGGGCGATCGAGGCCGACTACGGCCTCCAAGTGATCATCGAACTGCTCGAGGCCGGGATGGACGCTGGATTCATCCAGCGCCAACCCGCCCCGCCGCTCGCCCAGATCATCCTCAGCGCTCTGATCGAGTCCGCGCTCCTCATCGCCCATGCCGACGACAAGCCCGCGACGCGTGCCACCGTCTCGCACGCCCTCGGCCTTCTCCTCAGCGGACTCCTGACTCCGTAGACCGGCTACTTGTTGGCCCGGTTCACCGCGGACACGACGGCCTTAAGGGAGGCGGCCACGATCGAGCTGTCGATCGCCACGCCCCACAGGACCTGGTCGCCGACCGCGCATTCGACATAGGCGGCGGCGCGGGCGTCATCGCCGGAGGTGAGGGCGTGTTCGGAGTAGTCCAGGACCCGCACGTCGTACCCGACCGAGGCCAGGCCGTCGACGAACGCGGCGATCGGGCCGTTGCCCGCGCCGGTGATCTGGTGTTCCTCGCCCTCAACGCTGACGGTGGCCTCGATCTCGTCGCGACCCTCGCCGTCATCGGAGATTCGGTTGCGGCGCAGCCGCAGCGGGGTGACCCGGTCGAGGTACTCGCCCGCGAAGACGTCCCACATCTCCTTGGGGCTGACCTCGCCGCCCTCGTTGTCCGTGACGGCCTGGATGACCTGCGAGAACTCGATCTGCAGCCGACGCGGCAGCTTGAGCTGGTGCTCGGTCTTCATGATGTAGGCGACGCCGCCCTTGCCGGACTGCGAGTTGACCCGGATGACGGCCTCGTACGAGCGGCCGATGTCCTTCGGGTCGATCGGCAGGTACGGGACCTCCCACGGGTGCTCGTCCACCCCGACACCGGCGGCCTCCGCGTCGGCGCGCATGGCGTCGAAACCCTTGTTGATGGCGTCCTGGTGGCTGCCGGAGAAGGCGGTGAAGACGAGGTCGCCGCCCCACGGGTGGCGCTCGGCCACGGGCAGCTGGTTGCAGTACTCGACCGTGCGGCGGATCTCGTCGATGTCGGAGAAGTCGATCTGTGGGTCGATGCCCTGGCTGAACAGGTTCATGCCCAGGGTTACCAGGTCGACGTTGCCGGTGCGCTCCCCGTTGCCGAACAGACAGCCCTCGATCCGGTCGGCCCCGGCCTGGTAGCCCAGCTCGGCGGCGGCCACGCCGGTGCCCCGGTCGTTGTGCGGGTGCAGGCTCAGGACCAGCGAGTCGCGGTTGTCCAGGTTGCGGTGCATCCACTCGATCGAGTCGGCGTACACGTTGGGCGTGGCCATCTCGACGGTCGCGGGCAGGTTCACGATCATCGGCCGCTGCGGCGTCGGCTGCCATACGGCGGCCACGGCGTTGCACACCTCGGCGGCGTAGGACAGTTCGGTGCCGGTGTAGGACTCGGGGGAGTACTCGAACCGGAAGTCGGTGTCGGCGTACTTCTCGGAGAAGGCCAGCACGACCTCGGCGCCGTCGGTGGCGATCTTCTTGATGCCCGCCCGGTCCTGCCGGAAGACGACCCGGCGCTGCAGGATCGAGGTGGAGTTGTAGAGGTGCACGATCGCGCTGTGCGCGCCTTCGACGGCCTCGAAGGTGCGCTCGATCAGCTCGGGGCGGGCCTGGGTCAGCACCTGGATGCGGACGTCTTCCGGGATGGCGCCCTCGGTGACGATCTCGCGGACGAAGTCGAAGTCGGTCTGGCTGGCGGCGGGGAAGCCGACCTCGATCTCCTTGTAGCCCATCCGCACCAGCAGGTCGAACATGCGGCGCTTGCGGGCCGGGGACATGGGGTCGATCAGCGCCTGGTTGCCGTCACGCAGGTCGACGGCACACCACAGGGGTGCCTTGGTGATGCGCTTGTCCGGCCAGGTGCGGTCGGGTACGACGATGGGTTCGACCAGCTCGGGGAACGGGCGGTACCGGTGGAACGGCATCGAGCTGCCCAGCTGCGGATTCCACGCGGACTGGCCGTCGGGGGCCGGGCGTGCGGGCGTGCGGATGCGGCTGTTGGCAGAGGTATACGAATCGGGGCTGCTCATGTGCGGGTCTCCTGCTGACGAGAGTCGGCGACCGGCGGCAACGCCAAACCCCGCGACGGGGGGCCGGCCTGGTCAGGCCCCGTCGCGGCAGCGAAGCAGGAGGAGAGCCACCTGGCCAGAGTAGCCACCATTCGGCCGAATGTGGAATCCGGTGTCCACATCCTGGGCGGACACGGTTTCGAGGGGCGAAATGACTCAACCGATTGGGCTGGTTGCGCGCTGTTGTCGGCGGCGCTCCAATGAGGACGTGATCAGCAACGAAAGCCCCGCCAGGGTGCGGGCACTCGCGATGGAGTTGAAGGCCGCCCGCGAGGGCGCGAACCTCAGAACGAGGGACGCGGCCCGCATGATCGGCACCTCGGCGCCGACCTTGAGCCGAACCGAGACCGCCAAACGTTTCGCCCTCGCCACGGACGTGTCGGCGCTGTTGGCCATCTACGGCGTGACGGGGGCGGATCGAACTCGGATCATGGAACTGGCCGAGAATCTCGACGCCCCACACTGGCTAGAGTCGGGAGACCACAGGCCCCGGCTCCTGCCCGCACTGAAACACTTCGAGCGGCGTGCCATCAAGATCACGCAGTTCTCACCCGCTTTGGTTCCCGGTCTGCTCCAGACACCCGCCTACATCCGGGCGCTCATGCGTTTCGCCAACTCCGATGAGCAGGTGCGGGAAGAGTGGATAGCCGCACGGCTGGATCGCCAGGCGATCCTCAACGCGAGGCTCAGCCCGCGTTATGTCGCCTATCTTGACGAGGGGATGCTGCGCAGGCCCTGCGGTGGATCGGAAGTCATGACTCATCAGCTCCAATGGCTGATGGGCAGAGATGAACAGCCGCACATCACAGTCAGGATCATCCCCTTCAAGCACGGTTTCTATGACAGTCACGGCGCGTTCACGCTGTTCGAGTTCCGCGACGACGATCCGATCGTCTACATCGAGAGCGCCGATGCTGCGGGATTCCTGCACGCGTCGGAAAGCATCGCGAGGTTCCGTGGCTTCGCCGGTAAGCTGGACCGGGTCGCGCTGGGATCATCCGATTCGGTGGATTTCCTGGCGAGAATGGTGGTCGACTACGGACGGAGCTGAAACAGGATGCACGGAGAGTGGCGAAAGTCGACGTTCAGCCATCCCAACCAAGCTGACTGCGTTGAGGTCGCCTTCGCCACCGAGGTCCGTGTGCGGGACTCCAAGAACCCGTCCGGCGGCGTCCTGACCTTCCCGGTCCCCACCTGGTTCCCCCGCCGCGTGCCTGCCAACGTTTGACGCCCCCGCAGGTCAAGATCCGACTTGGGGCGCCGTTGCTCAGCTCAGCGTTGCTCGCCCGCTAGGACGACCTCTAGAACGTGCCGTCGGAGGTCGGCGCCTCGATTGCCGCGTCGGCCGAGGCCAGACCAGCGAGTTCGCGAAGGGCGTCCCGGTACTCAGCCCAGTCCTCGCCCGGCAGACGTTTCTCCGCGTCCGGGACAAGTTCGTCACGGATGGCCGCGACCATGGTGTTGCGAACCGGAGTCGGGAAGTCCTCGACCACGACGACACCAAGGTTCTCGTCGCGGATCTCTTCGAGGTCGGCCAGGGTCTCTGCGTCAACGGTGCGATCGATGAGGAAGTCCAGGACCCAGTGATACAGCGAGTCGTTGACCGGCCAACGAAGCTGCCTGGTGATCCAGATGTCGCCTGACATCACTCTCCCACGGTGAAGACTCGGGGGCCGAGAGGCCCGATGAATTCTCGCACGCGCGCGATCTGCTCGGGAGTGAACTGGGAGACGTCGACCGGCACCCAGTCAGCTTTGGTCATGTGATCCACGATCCTGCCCTGGAAGATCTCCCACTGTCGATCGAAGTACTTGCCTGCGAATGGACCGACAGCGTCATAGGTCTTGCCGTCCGGGCCGATCCAGTCCGGCCCCTTTTTCCTCGTCGACCGGACCAGGACGGTACGACGCTCGTCTTCCACGCGTCGGGCAGTGACAGTTTCGCCGCGCCGATACCGCTGACTCGCGGGGTCATAGCCGAGCTTCCAGTCACGCTCGCTGCCGTTGCTCGCCCCCTCAGCCTCCCGGGCCGCTAGCCCCGCCACCACGCCAGGATCGGTTAGCCCCCGCATATACATGGCGAGGTAGTTCTCCATCCCCGCGAGCAGTCCAAGCGTGTGACTGACGGATTCCCGCACCTGCTCCAGCGCGGCGACCGCTCGGGGCGGGTGGGGGTTACTGCTGCCACTGGTCGCCCTAGCCAACACAGCCTGGGCCTGGTCGAACTGACCAGCTGCGACCATGAGTTGTCCGCGAAGCGCCTCCGACCCCTCGACGACGGGCGTCAGACCCGCGATGACGTCCTGGACACTCATCGCCTACAGCACCGCCTTGAACAGCTCTGCGGCTTCCAGCGCCGTTTTCGCCGCCTGCCGCGCTGCGACCAACTGCTCGGCGGCCTCGACCAGGCTGCCCTGCGCCGCGTCAGCCTCCAGTCGTACCGATGACTCGAGCAGCACGCCAAGGCAGGCCACGGCGGACTCAATCGGCTCGGGTGCGGCCTGCAAGATCGCCAGCCCCTGTGCAATGAGTGTCTCGGCCTCCCCGATCGCGGCCCGCAATTCCTCGATGCTCATCGCTCCCCAGTGTCGGCCTAACGTTTGACGATCCCCTGGTCGGGGCATATCTCGACCATGACTACGCACAGGTGGTACGCAGCTCGGGGGCGTGGGCGCAGCACCCCCGCCCGCATCGTCGCCGGGATCGGCGCCTTGTTCGCGTTGATCGAGGTCGTCTACGTCCTGCTGATCATCTTCGGCGCGAACGCCGCGAACGGCTTCTTCCGGTTCATCCAGTCGCTGGCCGAGCCGCTCGCGCTGTTCTTCCCCGGTCTGTTCCCCATCGCCAACCAGACACTCGCCGTCATCGTGAACTACGGCCTGGCCGCCGTGTTCTGGCTGGTGGTGACCGGACTGGTGGCTCGCGCGCTGCGCTGACGGGTGTCAGAATTCGCTCATGGCCGACAGCACCGAAGAGACCGAAGCCCAGCCCCGGCGCACCCCCGCCGAGTGGCGGGCCGACATCGTCGGGCTGGTGGCGGGCCTGGTCCGCTGGGTCGGGCTGCTGATCGCCCTGATCCTGGTCGTGCACGTCGTCCTGGTGATGGGCAACGCGAACACGGGCAACGGCATCACCAGCTTCTTCCGGAGCTGGGCCGAGCCTCTGTCACTGGCCTTCAGGGACCTCTTCACGCCGGACGACCAGAAACTCAAAGTCCTGGTCAACTACGGCCTGGCGGCGGTGTTCTGGCTCGTGGTCTCCACGGTCGTCGCCAAGCTCATCCGCCGCCTGGCCTGATCAGAACGCCTGGCCCCAGCGGTCGGTGAACGCGAGTTCCTCCGGCGGCTTTCGCCTGCGCGGCTTGGTTTCGCGCTCGCGCTTGTCCGGCGGCAGCAGCTCCGGCGAGCCGAGCACGCCGACGGCCACGGCGGCCAGCGGGCGGATCGTCTCCGGCAGGTCGAACTCGGCGACCACCGCCGCCTTGTCGAACCCGGCCATCTGGTGCGCGACCAGGCCCTCGGCCACGGCTTGCAGGACCAGGTTCTCCGTGGCGAGCCCGACGCCGTACTCGGCGTACGGGATCACGCCCTTCTCGTTCACCGTCGACGCGCACGCCACCAGCAGGGCACCCGCGTTGACCGCCCACGCCTGGTTGCCCCGGTTCAGACACGCCAGGATTCGGTCGAACGTCGACGTGCCGCGCGGCCCGACCAGGTAGCGCGCGGGTTGGGTGTTGCCGTACGACGGCGCCCAGCGGGCCGCCTCCAGCATCCGGCGCAGGGCGTCCTCCGGCACTACACCGGCCGGGTCGAGCGCGCGCGGGCTCCAGCGGGCCTTGATCAAGGGATGCGGCTCAGATGGCATAGCCCCACGACGTGATCGAGTAGGCGCCGAACCAGGCCGACGCCACGGCCGCGCCCGCGAGCGTCAGCAGCACCGTCGACGTTCGGCGCTTCGCCAGGCCGATCGCGATCGGGATCAGCAGGGTGAAGGCGGGCACCATGAGCCGCGCCTTGGAGTTCATCAGGCCGTTCGAACACAGGTCCATCGCCAGCACTCCGGCCGCGTAGACCACCAGCGGCCACTCCAGCCGACGCCGCCAGCAGATCACCAGCAGGGCGAGCGCGACCACGATCAGCCCGACCGTGGCCACCTCCAGCACCGACCGCGCGTTGCCCAACACTTCCAGGCTGAACTTGACCGTCGCCCCGCCGCCGTCGAACTCCGAGTCCCAGCCGCGCCGCTGCAGGGCGAACCAGCCGTCCCACTCGCCGGTCCGCGTGCCGACCCACGCCAGGTAGCCGATCAGGCCGACCGGGGCGATCAGCCCGCCGACCCACGGCCGCCAGGTCTCGCGCCGCTGGACCACGGCGATCACGATGGCCAGGCCCACGGCCAGGATCAGCGCCGCCGCCGTCGGCCGGACCAGGCCCGCCGCCGCGCAGCACAGGCCCGCGGCGATCCACCGCCGCTCCAGCACGAACACCAGCGCCCACACGGCGAACGCGCAGAACATCGCCTCCGAGTACGCCATCGACAGCACGATCGCCATCGGCGACGCGGCGAACAGCGCCACCAGGATCAGCCCGACCCGCCGCGAGCCGCCGGTGATGATCGTGCCGAGCCTGGTCATCCCGTACGCGCACACCACGCCGAACGCGACCGTGATCGCCAGCGCCGACGGCAGCAGCAGGAACCCGAGATCGCTCAGCCAGCCGACCACCGTCGGATAGCCGGGGAAGAAGGCCAGCGGCGTCTCGGCGCTGCGCCGGTTGAACGCGTCGACCAGATTGGGCGGCACACCGTCGTAGCCGTGCGCGGCGATGGCCAGGAACCACTGCCCGTCCCAAGACTTCAGCGCGTTGGTGGCGGACTGGCCGTTCTGCCCCGCCATCCACGACAGCACCAGCAAACCGATCTCGCGCACCCCGAGGAACACCAAACCAGGCGCGAGCAGATTGGCGATCCTGACCAGCGACCAGCGTCGAACGCGGTGCGGAACCGGCGCCTGCCGAGTGGGCGTCGCCTCCTCGGCGCTCGTGGGCACCACGTCAGTAGACATGCCTGCCCGCCTCCCCGTGTGCCAGGCCGTAGGCCACCAGGGTAGCGGCTGCGCCATCCGGGCCAATGGGGCACGGCGGCGAGGACCGCCGTGCCCGTCAGTCAGCTCAGTGACCGTCGCAGAGGACCTTGGTCAGCGTGACGGAGCGGTCCAGGCCGTTGGAGTCGCTTCCGCCACCGCCGTTGAACACGTTGATCACCGCGAACGCCGCGCGGGAGCCGTCGAGCGTGCCGCCCGCGATCGACTGGTAGCCGGGCCACACGCCGTAGTGGCCGTAGGCGATTCCGCCGCAGGGGAGCACGAACTTGTCGACGCCCAGGCCGTAGTTCGGCGCCGTCGAGCCCGGCGCGTTGTTGGGGGTGAGCAGCTGGGTCATCTGCGCGGGCGCGAGTAGCTGGCCGCCGAACAGCGCCCGGTAGAACTTCGTCTCGTCGGCGCCGCTGGACACCAGGCCGCCCGCTGGTCCGCCGATGCTGGGATCGACCAGTTCGGTGGTGTCCACCGCGAAGAACCCTGTGCCGATGTACCCGCGCACGTGTCCGGGCGGCAGGGTCTTGACCGTGGGCAGGAACGTGCTGGTCAGACCGACCGGGGTGACGATCCGGTCGGTCAGCTCCTGGGTGTAGGTGCGCCCGGTGACCGCCTCGATGATCATTCCGGCGAGGAAGTAGTTCGTGCCCGAGTAGAGAAAACCCGCACCGGGCGCGAACAGGGCGGGCTTGGCCAGGCCCCAGGAGGCGACCGTGGCCATCGTCTGCGGCTGGGTGTACTTGAAGTCGGCGTAGCCTGCGGCGTCGTTCGGCAGGTGGTCGGCGATGCCGCTGGTGTGGTTGAGCAGCTGGCGCGTGGTGATGACGTTGCCGTCGTAGTTGCCGGTGACGACGCCGGGCAGGTAGGTCGCGACGGGCGCGTCGAGGTCGATCTTCCCTTCGGCCACCAGCTGGAGCACGATCGTGGCGGTCATCGGCTTGGTCAGGCTGCCGACGCGGACCTTGTGGTCCGGGCCGAACGGCAGGTTCCACCAGAGCTCGCGGGTGCCGGTGGTGACACTCCACAGGGTGTCGCCGTCACGCACGACCGCGCTGCCGCCCGGGGCGCCGTAGCTGGCCCGCAGTTCCTCGATGGCGGCCTGGGCCGCGGGGTGTGCGTCGGCGGCGGCGGTACCCGCGGTGCCCGCGGTCAGCAGCAAGGCGGCGGCGATGAGGCCGCCGAGTCTGATGGACAAGCGCATCGATCTTCCCTTCGTTGGTGATCACCTCAATTATGAACATCTACGTTCACCAATGGGCGGATGTTCGGGCCGCGATGTGGTGGCGGGGAACACACAGCGCATAAGAGGTAAACGACGTCGCAGGTAGGCTCACCCGGAGATGGCGGCACGGCATCGCCCGACCGCCCGCGGCTTGAGGAGGTTGCACGCAGTGGCGCTCGTCGTCCAGAAGTACGGCGGATCCTCGCTGGAGAACGCCGACCGGATCAAACGGGTCGCCGAGCGGATCATCGCGACGCGAAAAGCGGGGAACGACGTCGTGGTGGTGTGCTCCGCGATGGGTGACACCACCGACGAACTCCTCGACCTCGCCAAGCAGGTGAACCCCGTCCCGCCGGAGCGCGAGATGGACATGCTCCTCACCGCCGGTGAGCGCATCTCCAACTCCCTCGTGGCGATGGCGATCAGCGCGCTCGGTGCCGAGGCAAGGTCGTTCTCCGGTTCCCAGGCAGGCGTGATCACCACTTCGGTGCACGGCAAGGCGCGGATCATCGACGTCACGCCGGGCCGCGTGCAGGCCGCGATCGACGAGGGCTACATCGTGCTCGTCGCGGGCTTCCAGGGCGTCAGCCAGGACACCAAGGACATCACCACCCTCGGCCGCGGCGGTTCGGACACCACCGCGGTCGCCCTCGCCGCGGCCCTCAACGCCGACGTCTGCGAGATCTACACCGACGTCGACGGCGTCTACACCGCCGACCCGCGGATCGTGCCGGACGCCAAGCGCCTCGACCGCGTCACCTACGAGGAGATGCTGGAGATGGCCGCCAGCGGGGCGAAGGTGCTCATGCTGCGCTGCGTGGAGTACGCGCGCCGCTACGGCGTCCCCATCCACGTCCGATCGTCGTACAGCAACAAGTCCGGCACGATCGTCGCCGGATCAATGGAGGACTTGACCGTGGAACAGGCGATGATCACCGGCGTCGCGCACGACCGGTCCGAGGCGAAGGTCACCGTGACCGGCGTCCCCGACCACGCCGGTGTGGCCGCCCGGATCTTCCGGACCGTGGCCGACAGCGAGATCGACATCGACATGGTGCTGCAGAACGTGTCCAGCACGGTGTCGGGCAAGACCGACATCACCTTCACCCTGTCGAAGAGCAACGGCCCGACCGCGGTCGCCGCGCTGGAGAAGATCCGCGAGGAACTCGGCTTCACCGCGGTCCTCTACGACGACCACGTCGGCAAGGTTTCGCTGGTCGGCGCCGGGATGCGGTCGCACCCCGGGGTCACGGCGATGTTCTGCGAGGCGCTGGCCAAGGCCGGGGTCAACATCGAGATCATCAACACCTCGGAGATCCGGATCTCGGTCCTGATCCGGGACACCCAGCTCGACGAGGCCGTGCGCGCCATCCATGACGCGTTCGAACTCGGCGGCGACGAAGAGGCAATCGTGTACGGCGGGAGTGGTCGCTGATGTCCGGTCCGGTTCTGGCCCTGGTGGGCGCGACGGGTGCCGTGGGCACCGTCATGGTCGACATCATGAACGGCCGCAAGGACTGGCCGTGGGGTGAGGTGCGCCTGATCGCGTCGCCCCGTTCGGCGGGCAAGAAGATCACCGTGCGCGGCGAGGAACTGACCGTCCTCGCGCTCGCCCCGGAGGTCTTCGACGGCGTGGACGTGGCGATGTTCGACGTCCCCGACGAGGTCTCGGCCCAGTGGGCCCCGATCGCCGCCGCGCGCGGCGCCATCGCGGTCGACAACTCGGGCGCGTTCCGTATGGACGCCGATGTGCCGCTGGTCGTGCCGGAGGTCAACGCCGACAAGATCACCGACGCGCCGCGCGGGATCATCGCGAACCCGAACTGCACGACCCTGTCGATGATGGCCGCCATCGGCGCGCTGCACCGCGAATACCAGCTGACCGAACTGGTCGTGGCCTCCTACCAGGCCGCGTCCGGCGCGGGCCAGGACGGCATCGACCGCCTGTACGCCGAGTACGCGGCGGTCGCGGGCAAGCCGGTCGGCGAGAAGGCAGGGGACGTTCGCGAGGCGCTCGCGGCGGCCGGTCTGGCGCAGGAGGACTCGCCGTTCCCCGCGCCGCTGGCGTTCAACGTGGTGCCGTGGGCGGGTTCGCTCAAGGCCGACGGCTGGGCCAGCGAGGAACTGAAGGTGCGCAACGAGTCCCGCAAGATCCTCGGCATCGAGGACTTGAAGGTCTCGGCCACCTGCGTGCGCGTCCCCGTTGTCACGACGCACTCGCTGGCCGTCCACGCGCGGTTCGCCAAGCCGGTGACGGTCGAGCAGGCGCGCGCGATCTTCTCGGCCCAGCCGACCGTGGTGCTGGTCGACGACCCGGAGAAGGGCCAGTTCCCGACCCCGGCCGACGTGGTGGGCGGCGACCCGACCTACGTCGGACGCATCCGCCAGGCGCTGGACTTCCCCAACACGCTCGACTTCTTCGTCTGCGGCGACAACCTCCGCAAGGGTGCCGCGCTCAACACCTACGAGATCGCGGAGTCGATCGCGGCCCAGCGGTGACGTGAACACCCCCCTTTCGTAGGCTGTCGGCCGACAGCGGGGATCGGGGGGTTTTCATGGTCGTACCGAGGGTGGTCGCTGGGCGCTACGCCCTGCTCGGCGAACTCGGCCGGGGTGGCATGGGTGTGGTCTGGCGGGCCGAGGACCGGGTCATCGGCAGGCAGGTCGCGCTCAAGGAACTGCCGTTCCCGCACGGGCAGGACCCGGCGGTGTTCCAGGAACGCGTGCTGCGCGAAGCCAGGACCGCGGGCCAGCTCAACGACCCGGCCGTGGTCACCGTGTTCGACGTGTCCTTCGACCGCGGCGTCGCCTACCTGGTGATGGAGTTGGTCCAGGCGCCGACGCTGGCCGACCTGATCGCGGCGGGCCCGCTGGCCGAGTCCCGCGTCGTCACCATCGCACAGCAGGTCCTCGGCGCGCTGAAGTCCGCGCACGATGCCGGGATCGTGCACCGCGACGTCAAGCCGAGCAACATCATGGTGCTGCCCGGCGACCGGGTGAAGCTCGCCGACTTCGGCATCGCCCGCGCCGTGGACGACCCGAGCCTGACCGCGACCGGCGGCATCATGGGCTCGCCCGGCTACATGGCCCCGGAGCTGTTCACCGGCTCGCCGCCGTCACCCGCGACCGACCTGTGGTCCCTCGGCGCGACCTTGTTCCACGCGGTCGAGGGTCGGGCGCCGTTCACGCGCACCACCACGGCCGCCACGATGCACGCGATCCTCACCGAACGCCCGGTCCCGTCGCGCTGCGGTGAGCCGCTGGCCGGACTGTTGGCGGGTCTGCTGACCCAGACCCCCGAGACCCGCCTGACCGGCGCGTCCGCCCGCGCGCTGCTCGGGTCGGACGCGACGGTTGCGGTCACCCCGGCCGACGCGACCCAGGTCGTCGAGGCCCCCACGACCATGGTCGCCGCCCCGACCCGCTCGACCAGGCCGAACGACGCGGCTCCGGTCGCGGTGCCGTGGGCCGCGGTGGACCCGTGGGAGGAGGACAAGCCGAGCCGCAAGCGGCTGCCGTTGCTCCTGGCGAGCGCGGGCGCCCTGGTCGTCGCGGCCCTCGTCGCGGTGTTCACGTTCCTGCCGACCGGCCAGCAGGGCAACCCGTCCGCGGTGGCCAACGACCAGCGCGACCGCCCCACTGAGTCGCAGACGGCCCAGCCGTCGACCCCGACGGTGACCTCGACGCCCTCGGTCTCGTCCTCGGCGCCTTCGTCGTCGTCGGCCACGCCGACCACGGTCTCCTCGGCGGTGTCGTCGTCCGCCGCCCCTGGCAAGACGACCACCCAGGCGGTCCCGCCGCCGCCCCCGCAGCAGACGACCACGGTCGCACCCACCACGACGACGCCGACCTGGCAGCGGACGACCCTGATCCGCTACAACCACCCGACCGGCTGGCACCTCTCCACGACGACGGCCTTTCCGCCGCCCGCGGGCTTCAACCGGGAACACCAGCTCGGCGACCTGTCCGCGAAAGCCGCGCCCGGCACCAAGAAGCTGTACTCCTGCAAGCAGAACGCCTCGGACGACCACTTCACGTCCGCGGACCAGAGCGGCGGCTGCGAGGGCCACAAGATGATCGCCCTCCTCGGCCACATCTTCACCGCGCCACCGGAAGGCGCGAAGACGATCTCGCTCTATCGCTGCACGTACAACGGCGGCCACTTCGACTCGGGTTATGCCAACTGCGAGGGCTACAACCAGGAGTACCGGCTCGGGTACCTGCTCGCCCCGTGACATGAGGAACGGCTCCAGCCCCTTTTCGGGGCTGGAGCCGTTCACTGACTCCGCGTCACTGGATCAAGGGAGCGGGGGCACCAGCGGCGGCTCGGCGTCGGGCACGCAGGCGTCGGCCAGCAGCCCGTCGATGGCGTCGTTGGCGCCGTCGACGTGGCCGCCGATGGAGTCGAGGTCAAGCTCGGTCGCGACGGTGACGTCGGCGACCGCGCCGTGGACGTGGGAAAGCAGTGCCGCGGTGAAGGTGTGGCAGCTGGTCAGCTCCGTGCCCTCACCCGGCGGGACGTCCGGCAGACAGGCGTTGGCCAGCAGCGCGGCGACGGTCGTCTTGACCGCGGACACGAGCTCCACGATCAACCCATCGTCCTGAGTGGACCGGGCCTGCGGCAGCGGCGCGGGTTCAGGTTCCGGAGCCGGTTCGGGTTCCGGTGCAGGCTCAGGCGCGGGTTCGGGTTCCGGTGCGGGCTCGGGAGCGGGTTCCGGTTCCGGCGCGGGTTCCGGCTCGGGTGCCGGTTCGGGTTCAGGTGCCGGTTCCGGCGCGGGTTCGGGTTCCGGTGCGGGCTCGGGAGCGGGTTCCGGTTCCGGAGCGGGCTCTGGCTCTGGCGCCGGTTCTGGGTCTGGCGCGGGCTCCTCCGGCGGCGCGGCCAGGGCTTCGCCCAACTCGGCGAGTTTGTCCTGCAGGGTCGCGGTGGCGGCGCCGCACGCGCTCGGTGGGTCGGCGGCGGCCATGGGCACATTGAAGCCGACCAGCGCGGTGGCGGCGGCGGCGAGACCAATGGCCAATTTCCTGAACATTTCGGCTCACTTCCCCTGACAAGTTGAAGATCCGAAGAGCGTTCAGTCGTACGACTTTTAGTCGGTGCCCGGGCTCGCCGATCGTAAGCACACCGCTGGTGAATCTTCTTGTGGGAAAGCCAGGTTCACCTTTTCGTGAGACCGCCGCGTGGCGACCCCGATGGCCGCCACCAGCACCCCGCCGACCCCGCCCACGACGAACCCCCACGGCGCTGAGCTGTGATCCATCACGAATCCGGCGAGCGGCGCACCGGCCGCGGCGCCGAGGGTGAACGCGGAACTCTGCAAGCCGGTGGCTACTCCCCGCATCGACGCGGGGGCCAAAGTGTTCACCTGTTCGTTGGTCGCTGCGATTGTGGGTGCACAGAGGAAGCTGCAGGGGACCAGCGCGAGGGCCAACAGCCACCACTGCCCGGACACCAGCGCGACGGGCAGGGTCAGCAACCCCATCAGTCCCATGAGGACATTCGGCGGCAGACCGCGGCGCAGCGACCCGTGCACCACGCCGCCGGTCGCCGAGGCAAGGCACAGCACCACGATCACCGCGCCGGTCCAGTCGAGCTGCCCGGCCGCCCGCAGCGTCGCCACCACGGCGACATCCGTGGCGGCGAGCACGAACACCGCGCCCGCGCCCACCGCGAACACCCCGAGCAGTTGCGGCGTCAGCCATTCCCGCCGCGGGATCCGCACCCCACCAGCGGCTTCCTCATGATCGGCGCGAACCTTCGGGTTCACGATGAACAGCAGCACGCCGATGGCGAACACCGCCACGGCCATCGCTGACAGCGCTGTCTCGGTCGACACCTGAGTGGCGACGGCGACCGCCGAGGCCGGGGCGATCATGAACGTCAACTCGACTGAAACGGAGTCGAGCGAGTACGCGGTGCGGCGCAGTTCCTCCGGCACCAGAGCTGAGATCGCCTGGCGGCCGATCGACATCGCGGGCACCACGAAGAAGCCCCCGACGAAGGCGGCGGGCAGCAGGAGTTCGTAGGTCAAGGAGGGAGCGGCGGCCCAGAAGGCGGTCTCACCGAGGGTGACGACGACGAGCATCGGCCGGAGCCCGAACCTATCGATGACCCGGCCCATGATCGGTGCGCCCAGCGCGATCCCGACCGTGCTCGCCGCGCCGACCAGGCCTGCTTGGCCGTAGCCGCGGTCCATTCCGACGGCGACGTGCAGGGTGACCACGATCGACGCCGCGGTGATCGGGAGTCTGGCCACGAACATGACGATCATCAGCGTCTTCACGCCGGGGAGGCCGAGCATCCGGCGGTACTGCTGCATGCCCCCGATCCGACACGGTTCAGCGGTCGGTTGGCAAGCGAATTAGCGTCGGGTCACAGGGGGTGATGGCCAGCTTCCTGATCGAACGGGCATAGGTGACGGGCCCACCCGCCAACCCGGCGCCCCGGCCGCGTCAGAGCGCCAGCGCTGTCCGCAGTGCGACAGCCGCCTCTACCGCCGCTTCCTGGAATCGCCTGCCGACGCCGAGGAAGTTGAAGTAGCCATGGATCAGGTCCGGATAGCGAACCGCGATCACCTTAACCCCGGATTCCTTCAGCCTCTCCGCATAGGCCTCGCCCTCATCGCGCAGCGGGTCGAACCCGGCCGTGGCCACGTACGCGGGCGGCAAGCCGGTCAGATCCTCCGCCAGCAGCGGCGAGAACAGCGGGTTGACCCGGTCGTCCTCGTTGGGGGCGTAGTGCTCGCGGAACCAGTCCATGTCGGCGCTGGTCAGGAAGAAGCCATCGGCGAACAGCTCCCGAGACCGCCTGCGGACCGAGGCGTCGACCGCCGGGTAGATCAGCAGCTGGAACTTGGGGACCGCGCCGCCCGCCCGGACCGCCTGCAGCGCGGTGACCGCGGCCAGGTTGCCGCCCGCGCTGTCGCCGCCGACCGCGATCCGGTCCGGGTCGATGCCCAGTTCGGCGGCGTTCTTGACGGCGTGGTTGAAGGCGGTCAGCGCGTCGTCGACCGCCGCCGGGAACCGGTGTTCCGGAGCCAGCCGGTAGTCCACCGACAGCACCTTGACCCCGGCCCGCTTGGCCAGGAAGCGGCTGACGTTGTCGTGGCTGTCGAGGTCGCCGACGACCCAGCCGCCACCGTGGTAGTAGACCAGCAGCGGGGCGTCGTCACCGACACCCTCCGGCGCGTAGAAGCGGGCGGGAACGCTGTCCTCGATGGTCAGCGCGCGCACGGTCACCGGCTCGATCGGAGGTCCGCTGACCAGCGAGCGCGACGCGGCGAGGCGTTGCCGGGCCTGTTCGGGAGTGCCGTTGACCAGACGGTAGCCCGATGCCTTCTCCAGCAGCAGGAACAGCTGCGCGTCGAGCGCGAGTTCCTGTCCGTCGATGCGGACCGGCTTGCCCGCGATGCGCCTGCGGATCGGTTTCGGCAGGGCGAGCAGGGCGCGGACGAAGGCGGACTGCACCGACAGCGGCACTCGGTCCAACGGATTCGACATCTGGCCTCCTTGACATCTCCCGGGCACGTTACTTGTCGGTAGGGCGTGCGGACAGCCACTCTTCGGGTGCGAGGATGGCAGGGTGACGGTGTCGGTGGTCGGAATCGGTGGGTCCCTGCGGACAGACTCTCAGTCCGAGCGCGCGCTGCGGATCGCGCTGGCCGGGGCCGCTGAGGCGGGTGCGAAGACAACCGCCTTGTCCGGCGCCGATCTGGTGCTCCCGTTCTACGATCCTGCCGTGCCGGAGCGCTCGCGCGAAGCCATGCGGCTGGTCGACGAACTTCGCGAGGCCGATGGTGTGATCCTCGTCTCACCCGGCTACCACGGCACCGTGTCCGGGCTGGTCAAGAACGCCCTGGACTACGTCGAGGACCTGCGCGACGACACCCGCCCCTACCTCGACGGCCGCGCCGTGGGCTGCATCGCCACCGCGTCGGGTTGGCAGGCGTCGGTGACGACGCTGCAGGCGCTGCGGTCGGTCGTGCACGCGCTGCGCGGCTGGCCGACGCCGCTGGGCGCGGCGGTGAACTCCGCCGAGGTCCTGTTCGACGGCGGCGGCGAGTGCAGCGACCCGCAGGTCTCGACGAGCCTGCGGACCATCGGCCTGCAGGTCGTCGAGTTCGCCTTGGCCCGCGCTACCTGAGCCCGAGCGCCCGCAGCGCGAAGTAGACCTCGATCAATGACTGCTTGATCGTCTCCGCGACCACCAGCGACCCGTGGCCCGCGTCGTAGCGGTACATCTCATACGGCGCACCGCGTTCGGCCAGCCGGTCGAGGTAGTTGTCGATCTGCCGGATCGGGCAGCGCGGGTCGTTCTCGCCCGCGAGGACCAGCACCGGAACCTTCACGTCGTCGACGTAGGTGATTGGGGAGCACTCGACGTAGCGGTCGTGCAGTTCGTCCGGCGAACCGCCGAACAGCGCGCGGTCGAAGGCGCGCAACGGCTCCATCTCGTCCTCATACGCGGCCAGGTAGTCGGCCACCGGCACGCCCGCGACGCCCGCGGCCCACAGGTCCGGCTGGGTGCCCAGCGCGAGCAGGCTCAGGTAGCCGCCCCACGACGCGCCGTTGACCACGCACTGCCGCGGGTCGGCCAGGCCGGACTCCACGGCCCACGCGTGCACGGCGGCGACGTCGGCCAGTTCGGTCAGGCCGGGCCTGCCCTCGATGGCGTCGCGCCAGGCCGAGCCGTAGCCGGTGGAGCCGCGGTAGTTCACGTGCACCACGGCGAACCCGGCGTCGAGCCAGAGCGCGCGGTAGGCCGAGAAGCGGTCCTCGTCGGCGGCGTGCGGGCCGCCGTGCAGGCTGAACACCGTCGGCAGCGGCCCGTCCGGCGCGTCCTGCGGGCGCGCGACCAGGGCGTGGACGCGGCCGTTCGGGGTCTCCACGAAGGCGTCGGCCAGCGGGGCCGATCCGGGCGCGCGCTCGCCGGGCGGTGTCAGCAGGACGCGCTCGGTGCCGTCGGCGAACAGCGCGCGGACCACCGCGGGGTCGGCGGCGCTGGACCAGGAGTACTCGACCGTGCCGTCCGGGCGGGTGTGCGCGGAGCCGATCGTGCCGGCTGGGGTGTCCAAAGTGGAGAGTTCGCCGGTGGTGATGTCGTAGCGGTGCAGCGAGTTGCGCGCCTCGTGGGTGTGCGCGACGAGCAGGGCGGTGCCGTCGGTGTACCAGTCGGCGGTGACTTCGCCGGGCAGGTCGAGCGTGATCTCGTGCTCGGTGTCGGCGGCGACGTCCCAGATCAGCAGCTCCTCGCGGCCCCGGCGCTCGTGCAGCACCAGCAGCCGCTGGTCGCCGTCGACCGGGCTGAACGCGATCGCGTCGAGCCCCTTGCCCTTGCCGTCCCACTTCTCGGCGAGGGTGGAGGCGTCGGCGGTCGCCAAGACCCGCAGCGCCGGGTGGCGGTTGTCGCCGTGCTCGGAGTGCGCGATGGCCAGCAGCGTCTCGTCCTGCGACAGCGCGGCCACGCCGCCGTCGTGCTCGTCGCGGTAGACGACCTCGGCCTCGCCGCCGCCGCGCGCCAGGAAGACCGTCGTGCCGTCGTCGTCGGCGACCCCGACCGCCCGCAGGTCGCGGCCGACCTCGATGCCCGCCGGGTAGCCGGGCTTGGTGCCCTTGACCGCCGCGGTGGCCTCGGCCCCCGCCGGACGGCCGCCGAAGGGCTCGCTGACCCACGAGCCGAACTCGTCGCCGTCGGTGTCGGCGAACCACCAGATGTGCTCACCGTCGGGGGTGAGGACGGCGTGCAGCGTGCCGTTGGGCCGGTCGGTGACCCGCCGGTGGGTGTCGGTGGCCCGGTCCCAGGCGTAGACCTCCCACACCCCGCTGGCGTTGGAGGTGTAGACGGTGCGGTCGGGTGCGTCCCTGGCCCACTCCGGCAGCGACAGCCGCGCGGCGTGGAACCGGGCCCGCCAGCGCGCCTCGGTGGCGTCGTCGGTGAAGAGCCGGTCGGGGACCTCGGCGACAGGATGGTTGGTCACCGTTGCGATCCTGCCAGGCCGGTACGCTCGACGTCGTCCGCTATCGAACGCGGGTGGGGGAGTGGTCATGGTCGGTCAGAGTCATCGGCGGCTGTGGATCCTGTTGTCCACCGTCGCCGCGCTGTTCATCGGCGTAGTCGTCTGGCTGGTCGTCGAGACCACGGGAACCAAAGAACAGCGACCCCGCGCCGTCGAGGACACCACGACGAAGGTCGTCACCGCCAGCGACGGCGGCAGCACCGTGTCGGTGCCGTCGAAGTGGGCCCAGATGCCCGAGTCCCTGCAGGTCAGCGGCGCGGTCATCGCGCAGGCGCAGATCTACCAGGAGCGGTACCTGATGGTCGTCAGCGACGAAAAGGCCGACTTCAAGGACTTCGCCGACTACGAGGAGACCGCGCTGATCTCCGTGGAAGGCCTCGGCGGCACCGCCACCGGCCAGCCGGAGCCGATCGAGGTCGGCGGCCGCCCGGCGGTTCGCTACGAGCTGACCGGCGAATTCGAGGGCAACGGGATCGTCTACTGGTGCACCGTGGTGGACGGCCCCCGCGCCTACCACCAGATACTCACCTGGACCCTCGCCGACCGCCGCGACCAGGCCGAGCCCGCGTTGCGCACGGTGACGGATTCCTTCCGGGAGAAGTAGGCCCGCCGCCCGGGTCGCCTCTAGGCTGGCGGTGTGACCTGGAAAGTCGAAGTTGACGAGCGCGCGTGCGTGGCCTCGGGCCTGTGCACCGGTATAGCCCCCGACCACTTCGCCCTCGAAGGCCGAGCGGCGACCGTCAAGAACCCCGAGATCGACCCGGACGACGACGTCCTCGACGCCGCGGGCGGGTGCCCCGGGATGGCCATCTCGGTCACCGAGAACGGGCGCGATCTGCTCGCCTGAATTGTCGTACCCCTTCGGTAGTTTCCTTGGGAGACAAGGGATTTCGAGGGGAGCCCGATGATTCACCGCACGCCAGCCATGATCGCCACCACCTCGTTCGCCGAGTACGCCACCAGCGACCGCACCCGCCGCACGGAGATCGTCGCCGGACGGCCCGGGGTCGACTTCTACGGCCCGATCCTGCGCGCGCTGCGTCAGGCCGCCGCGTCCGACGAACCGGAGCCGCTGCTGTCCGCCGCGATCGACGCCACGGACCTGTCCGGCCAGTCCCGCGCCTACACGGAGCTGTCCGACGGCTTCCTCACCTGGTGGCCCCGCACCCGCGCGACGCTCACCTCGACCGGGACCAGCAACCTGCGCGTCGGCGACGTGGACGTGTCGGTGGCACCGCACCTGGGCATGCGCTCGTCGGCCGGGGAACATGCGGTCTTGTTCCACCTCAAGGAACAGCCACTGACCAAGGACGCGGCCAACGCGGCGCTGCGCGTCCTGCAAATCTGCATGTCAGACCTGCTCCCGGGCGCGACGCCGCTGGTGGTCGACCTCCGCCGAGCCCGCGAGTTCCGCCTCGCCCGAAACACGAACGTCGAACGCCTCGACGCCTGGCTCACCGCCCAGGCCGCCGCCCTCGCCACCCACCTGCACGAGTCGGAGTAGATACTTCGCGGCGGGGGTGAGTGATGACCGAACCGTTCAACACAGTTCGCAACGAGTTGCTCGTCACGAAGTGGGAGGTCAAGGAGCCCGACTTCGGCGCGTATCCGGTGCGGGAGCCTGCCGAGTGGGCGCGTTGGTGGTCCACTCGGCGAGAGCCCAGTCCGCTGCCGGAGATCGACTGGACGCGCGACATGCTCGTCATCGCCGTGGTGATGATGCCGGACGACGGCCACCGCCCGGTGATCACCGCGCTGACTCGGAACGAGTCGACGATGGACGTCAACGTCGCGGTCAAGTCAGTCCACGCCGAGGTCTGGTGCGCGGAGTCCTTGGCCTGGCACGTGGTCGCGACCCGCCGAACCGACGATCAGCTGAACCTGGTCGTGCTGCCAAAGTAGGCGTCGACGGGCTGTTTGTCTTCGCGGACAAGCAGCCCGTCAAACCACTCTCGCGGCGACAATCCGCGCGCACTCCATCGACTCGGCACGGGTGGTGTCCACTTCCAGGTCGTAGACCACGCCCTGATGAACCAGTTCCGCCTGCGCGGCGGCCATCCCCGGAACCCGATCGCCCCGCGCGATCTCCCGTCCCTCGGCGACCGCGCTCTCGCACCGGACACCGACCCACAACACCGTCAACCCACCCAACGCGTCGACCCACCGCCGCTGCGACGTGGCTCCACCGAGAAACACCTCATCGACGATGACCCGTGCCCCCGCCCGCGCCATCGCCACGATCCCGTCGATCCACGCGTCCTCCAGGGCCCGGAACCCGTCCCCAACGGCCACCCCACCGTCCGGCGCGAACTCGATGCCCGCGTCCGACTCCCGCATCGACGCGGGCATCGCCTCGATCAGCGTGTCGACCCCGAACGTCAGCCACGGATCGGGCAGCACCGCTTGCAGGCACCGAGCGATCCCGGACTTGCCCGAACTGGAACCACCGTTGAGAACGATCACCCGGATCTCAGCGATGACTACACCCGCTCAAGTGGAAGATGGGGCAGAGACGGAATCTCGGCCCGAATCGCGTCGCCCGGCCCGACCCGGCCGCCACGCAGGACGACACCCATGATCCCGGCTTTGCGCACGAGGCGACCGTCGGCGTCCAGGTGGGCCACCTGCTTGAGCAGCCCCGACTGAAAGCTGTTGATCTGGGCACACGGGTTGCGCAACCCGGTCACCTCGATGATGGCCTCGGCGCCGATCCGGAGGACCGTGTGCCGGGGAAGCGCCAGCAGATCTATCCCGCGGGTCGTGATGTTCTCCCCGAGCTGCCCCGGTTTGACCCCGAATCCCGCGCGGGCCAACTCCTCGAACAGTTCCTCGTGCAGCAGATGCACCTGCCGCAGGTTCGGCTGCGTCGGGTCCACCGCCACCCGCGACCGATGGCGAACCGTCACCCCCGCGTGCGCGTCACCCTCCACCCCAAGCCCGGCGAGCAAGCTGATCGACGCGGTGACGGGCTTGCTGAACCGGTGCTCCCCATCGCGACAGACCGCGACAACGGTGGCGAGATCGGGCTCCATGGCATAAGTATGGTCAAGGAGGCAGGAGGCTGAGGTGGCGGACACGACGCGGGCCGAGGTGATGGCCGAGCTGGCCGCGCTTGAGGACCCCAAGGCACGCGTGGTGAATGAGCGACACGGTGACGATCACGGTGTGAACCTCAGCAAACTGCGCGCGCTCGCGAAGCGGCTGAAGACGCAGCAGGAACTCGCGCGCGGGCTCTGGGAGACCGGCGACACCGCGGCAAGGCTGCTCGCGATCCTGATCTGCCGCCCGAAGGCGTTCGAACGCGACGAACTGGACGCCATGCTGCGCGAGGCCCGCACCCCCAAGGTGCACGACTGGCTCGTGAACTATGTCGTGAAGAAGACCGCACACGTCGAATACCTGCGCCTGGCCTGGTTCGCCGACCCGGATCCAGTGGTCGCGAGCGCGGGCTGGGCACTGACAACCGAGCGCGTGGCGAAGAAGCCAGAGGGCCTCGACCTCGCCGGACTGCTCGACCTCATCGAGGCGGAGATGAAAGACGCCCCGGACCGCCTGCAATGGGCGATGAACCACTGCCTGGCCCAGATCGGGATCGAGCATGCTCGACACCGCGCCCGCGCACTCGCCATCGGTGAGCGCTTGGAGGTGCTCAAGGACTACCCGACGCCGCCGAACTGCACGTCACCGTTCGCGCCCATCTGGATCACCGAGATGGTCCGCAGGCAGCACGCCAAGTAGACAGAATCGGGGAGGACATTATTTCCAGCGCGCAGTTGTACGACTCCATCGGAGCCACCTACACCACGACGCGGCGAACCGAGCCGCGGATCGCCGAGCAGGTCTGGGCAGCGCTCGGCGACGCCCGGACCGTGCTGAACGTCGGCGCGGGAACCGGCTCCTACGAGCCCTCCCACCGCGATGTCACCGCGGTGGAACCCTCGGCGGTCATGCGGGCGCAGCGCCCCGCAGGCGCGGCGCCGTGCGTGGCCGCCGCCGCGGAGCGCCTTCCGTTCGAGGACCAGTCCTTCGACGCCGCGATGGCTTTCGCCACCGTCCACCACTGGCGTGACCCGATCGCAGGCCTGCGCGAGATGCGCCGCGTCGCGCGCCGCGTGGTGGTGTTCACCTGCGACACCACTGAAGCGAGCTGGCATAGCCGGTTCTGGCTGACTCGCGACTACCTGCCTGAGGTCGCCGCCTCCCGCGTCGGCCTCGCCACGGAACTGGCGCGCGCGATCGGGGCCCGGATGGAACCGGTGCTGATCCCATGGGACTGCGCTGACGGCTTCTTCGAGGCCTACTGGCGCAGGCCCGAGGCATACCTGGACGAGAGTGTCCGTCGCGGGATATCGATCTGGGCCAAAGTCGGACCTGACGCCGAGCAGAGGGCGGTGCGCACCCTCCGGGACGACCTCGCCTCAGGCCGGTGGGCCGAACGCAACCGCGACCTTCTCGATCTCGAAGCGGCGGAGCTCGGCCTTCGCCTGCTTATCGCCTGAACCAGCCACGGCCGGGCCGCGCGTCGACGGTCGGGCCGCATGGTCAGGCCGAGACGAAATCAGGCCCTGTCCAAAGTGGACAGGGCCTGACCTGCGTCGGGGTGACAGGATTTGAACCTGCGACCTCTTCGTCCCGAACGAAGCACGCTACCAAACTGCGCCACACCCCGAGTGTGGAACGAGGGGAAGTCTAGCGGACCCGCGCCCGGGCTCCGAATCGGGCTCCCCTTGAACCCTCCGCCGCCGGATCGCCGCCGGTCGGGCGGGGAATGAGGGTCAGCAGGCTCGCTTCCGGGGGGCAGGCGAACCGCACCGGCGCGTACGGGGAGGTGCCCAGGCCCGCCGACACGTGCAGCCACGTGTGCGCTCCCCAACGCGACGACCCGCGTGCGCGCGAGCGGTCCAGCTCGCAGTTCGTCACCAGGGCGCCGTAGCCGGGGATGCGCAGCTGGCCACCGTGGGTGTGACCGGCCAGGACCAGGTCGTATCCGTCCTCGGCGAACCGGTCCAGCACCCGCGGCTCCGGGGAGTGGGTGACCCCCAGGCGCAGGGTGGCCGTGCGGTCGGGGCGGCCTGCGATCTCGTCGTAGCGGTCGCGCTTGAGGTGGGGGTCGTCGACGCCCGCGGCGGCGATGAGGCGGCCGTCGATGGTGAGGCGGGTACGGGTGTGGGTCAGGTCGTGCCAGCCGCGCTCGACCAGGGCGGCGCGCAGGTCGCGCCATGGCAGGGCGATGCCGTGGACCCGCTTGTCCGAGGGGAACAGGTAGCGCGCGGGGTTCTTCGGCTTCGGCGCGTAGTAGTCGTTGCTGCCGAAGACGAATAGGCCCGGCCGGTTCAGCAGCGGCGACAGGGCGCGCACCACCGCGGGCACGGCCTGCTTGTGCGCAAGGTTGTCGCCGGTGTTGACGACGAGGTCGGGGTTGAGGCTGTCCAGTTCGGCGACCCAGGCCTGCTTTGACTTCTGGCCGGGCATCATGTGCAGATCCGAGATGTGCAGCACGCGCAGCGGGCGGGCGCCCTCGGCCAGGACGGGCAGGGTGGCCTCGCGCAGCGTCCAGCGGGTGCGCTCGTACCCGGCGGCGTAGGCCAGGGTGGCGGCGCCGAGCGCGGTGGTGCCGATGGCGATGCGGCGCAGGGTCGTGGCTAGGTCACTCACGCCGTCGAGGGTACGGGGCCGGGGCGGCATCGCGGGTATCGCGTTTGCCAGGCCAGTAGGGTTCCTTGCATGGCTGAGCTCAAGAACCGGCTGAAAACCGACCTGACGACCGCGATGAAGGCCCGCGAGAAGACCCGGACCGCGTCACTGCGCATGGGTCTCGCCGCCATCACCACCGAAGAGGTCGCGGGCACCGACGCCAGGGAACTCACCGACGACGAGGTGCAGAAGGTCCTGGCTCGCGAGGTGCGCAAGCGCAAGGAGGCCGCCGAGGCCTTCGCGGGCGCGGGCCGGGCCGAGCAGGCCCAACTCGAACTCGACGAGGCCGAAGTCCTCGCCGCCTACCTCCCCAAGCAACTCGACGACGCCGAACTGACCGCCCTGGTCGACGCGGCTGTGGCCGAGGTCGCCGACCAGCTCGGTGCCGCCCCCGGCCAGAAGCAGATGGGCCAGGTCATGAAGGCCGCCAACACCAAGGTCGCGGGCCGCGCCGATGGCGGCCGCGTCGCCGCCGCCGTCAAGGCGAAGCTCACCGGCTGACCGGAGTGCCCGTACCCCAAGCACGCTGATCAACCACGGATACCCGCCTGCCCTCAACGCCTGAATCGATGGTCGGCAGTGTCGGGGCCGGGAGCGCGATGACCGTCACGACAAAGAATCGGGGCCCGACCACCAAGGTGATCGGGCCCCGAATTCGTCAGGGGACTGGGCCGATAGTGATCGGCGGTCCGTTCCCACCGCCGTTGCCCGGCGGTCTGGTGACACCGTCGCCGTTGCCCGGCGGGCCGTTGCCCGGACCGCCCGGTGGCGGTGGCACACCCGGCTCCGTCGGCGGGACAGGCACATCGGAGGTCTTCGGCGGCGGCACGTAGCCGGTGCTGACGAAGATCGTGATCATCTCGCCGGTCAGGGCCGCGCCGCGCGGGGACTGGCTGACGACGGTGCCCTTCTTGCGGGCGTCGTTGCGGTCCTTGGCCGTGACCTGGTAGCCCGCGTTCTGCAGGATGCCGGTCGCTTCCTCGGCCGATTTGCCGATGACGTCCGGGACCTTGATCTCCGGCCCGCCTTCGAGGTACCGCTGCTCCACGCCCGGCATGCCCAGCGCGGGTTGGCCCTCGAGGACCTTCGTCATCGTGGCGAACCAGGTGCGCGCGGGCACCTTGCCGCCGTAGATGTTGCCGCCGGTGCCGCACAGCCTCGGGTGTGGCTCGGCGTCGCAGATGCCCTGGGGCTTGTTGCTGTCGTTGAACGTCAGCACCGCCGCGGAGTACTGCGGGGTCGCGCCGATGAACCCGGCCGACTTGTGGTCCTGGGTGGTGCCGGTCTTGCCCATCATCGGCCGCTTCCAGCCCACCGCGGCCGCGGCGCGGGTCGCGGTGCCGCTGGTGTCGTCCTTGGACAGGCCCACCGCCAGCGCGTTGGCCAGTGGTTCGGCCACCGCCTGCTCACACGGCTGCTCGTTGACCTCGATCTTCTTGCCGTCCCGGTCGAGGATCTCGATCAGCGGGCTCGGCGGGCACCAGACGCCGCCGCTCATGATCGTCGCGCCGACGTTGGCCAGCTCGACCGTGCTCAGCGGGCCGGGGCCCAGGGTGAACGACGCCTTGCCGGGGCTGTTCTCCGACGGCTTGAAGTAGTCGGACTGGCTGAGGCGGTACTCGGCCTCCTTGCGGCTGGGATCCGGGTCGACCCCGCCCATGCTCGACGCCATCGTCTCGCGCAGACCGAGGCGGCTGGCCATGTCGACCACCGGCCCCATGCCCACGCGCTCCTCCAGGATGACGAACCCGGTGTTCGGCGAGGTCGCCAGCGCGTCCTGCAGCGTCATCTTGGCTGGGTAGTCCGCCGCGTTCTGCACGCAGTACACCCGGGTGTCGCCGTCGTTGGGCCGCGCCGTGCGCGCGCAACTCTTGCCACCGCCGACGAAGACCGTCGAGTTGTGGAAGTTGGGCACGTCGATCTGGTTCATGATGCCGCCGCCCTTCTCCAGGTAGGCGGCCGAGGTGAAGATCTTGTGGATCGAGCCCGCGCCGAACTTGTTCGCCACCCGGCTCGGCAGGCCGTAGGTGGTCTGGCCCTTGGCGGGGTCGAGGCCGTAGTCGCGGTTGGCGACCAGGGCGATCACCTGGTGACGTTCCTTGCCAGGCTGCACGATGGCCATCGTGTTCGCGATGCCCGGCTGCGTCTTGGGCACCTCCGCCTCGGCCGCGGCCTTGGCGATCTGGGTGGCGCGGGCGTCGAAGCTGGTCTTGATGGTGTAGCCGCCGGTCTGGATCTGGTCCTGGGTGAAGCCGAGTTTCTGCAAGTAGTCGTAGACGTACTGGCAGAAGAAGCCGGTCTCAGGCCCCGCGCCGACACAGTTCGCGGCGGGCTTCAACGGCGACTGCAGGGTGCCCAGCGGTTCCTTCTTGGCGATCTCGGCGGCGTCAGAGGACAGCTTCTGGTTCTCGACCATCTTGTCGATCACCACGTTGCGCCTGGCCAGCGTCTCGGTCGGCTTGCGCCACGGGTTGTAGAGCACGGGGTTGTTCACCGCACCCGCCAGCAGCGCCGACTGGGCGACGGTCAGCTTGTCCGGCGTGGTCCCGAAGTACGCGCTCGACGCCGCGCCGATGCCGTAGACCTCGTAGGCGAACTCGACGACGTTCAGGTAGCCGGTGAGGATCTCTTCCTTGCTCATCTTCTGTTCGAGCTGGATGGCGATCCGCGCCTCACGCAGCTTGCGCGCGATGGTCTGCTCCTGGGCTTTGGACTGCTCGGTCTTGTTGCCCCGGTTGACCACGTTGATCAGGTAGTTCTTCACGTACTGCTGGGTCAGCGTCGAAGCGCCCTGCACGTCCCCGCCGGTCTGGTTCGACACCGCCGCGCGGATCGTGCCCTTCCAGTCGACACCGTGGTGCTCGTAGAACCGCCGGTCCTCCACCGACACCAGCGCGGCCTTCATCGTCGGCGAGATCTGCTCGGCCGACACCGGGATCCGGTACTGGTCGAACAGCGACGCGATCGGCTTGCCCGCGCTGTCGGTGATCGTGGTGATCAACGGCGGATCGGTCGCGACGAGGTCCGCAGACACACTGTCGATCGTGTCGCTCGCCCGATTGGACACCACCCCCAGCGCCCCCATCAGCGGGAACAACATGCCGGCCACCAGCACGCCGGCGAGTAGGCACAGACCAAGAAGCTTCAGCAAACTGTCACCCAGACGCACGGCGCCCAGCGTACGCGTCCGCCGGAGGGAGCACCGGAAGGCGACCGATCGGAAGTTGACATTAGGTAACACCTACCCCGCCCCCCATTCTCGATGGAACCGATACCCACTAAGGTTCGTCAACGTCTCACGACAGGCAGAACAGCTCACGGGCTGGGACGCAGCCGGTACCGGGGGGTATCGGTTCAGGGTCGCGACGACGACAGGGGTGGGGGCTATGCATCTCGAAACGAAGGTCGACTGGCGAGTCCGCGCGACATGCCGGGACGAGGATCCGGACGGGCTTTTCGTCCGCGGGGCCGAGCAGCGCAAAGCGAAGCTGGTGTGCATCGCGTGTCCGGTCCGCACGGAGTGTCTGGCCGAGGCGCTGGACAACCGGATCGAGTTCGGCGTGTGGGGCGGCATGACCGAGCGGGAGCGCCGCGCGCTGCTGCGCCGCAGGCCGGATGTGGATTCCTGGCGCGAGCTCTTGGACGACGCGCGCCGCAGCCACACATACGACGACGAGGACATCCGAGTCGGCTAGAACACAGGCCCTAGTCCTTGCCGAGTTTCGCGCCGATGGTGCGCAGCCCGGCGAGGTCGTGCACGTCGGTGGCCATCGCCGGGACGTGGACCAGCGCGACGGTCGGGTGGGCCTTGGTGAACCGGGAGATCAGTCTGCGCTCCCGCTGGGCCAGCGCCACCCGGTCGGCGTGCAGCCGCAGCACGGCCGCGGCCAGCGGGGAGTCGCCCGCCGTCTCCAGGTTCTCCGCGGCCGCCAGCGCTTTCGAGGCGGGCAGGGCCGACAGCACGGGGTGGGTCCGGTTGACGATCAGGCCCGCCAGCGGCATCGATTCCGCGGCGAGCCGCTCGACGAAGTAGCTGGCCTCACGCAGGGCGTCGGGTTCCGGGGCGGCGACGACGACGAACGCGGTCCCCTCCGAGCGCAGCAGCTCGTAGGTCTTGCGGGCGCGTTCCCGGAAGCCGCCGAACATGCCGTCGAAGGCCTGCACGAACGCCGACGCGTCGGCCAGCAACTGGCCGCCGACGATGGTCGACACGGCCCGCGCGAACAGGCCGAACCCGGTGCTGACGACCTTGCGGATGCCCCAGCCGCCCGCGCGCGCGGGCCCGGTGAGGAGCTTGATCATCCGGCCGTCCAGCGCGGTCGACAGCCGCTGTGGCGCGTCGAGGAAGTCCAGGGCGGAGCGGGACGGCGGGGTGTCGACGATGATCAGGTCCCAGCGGCTCTCGGCGGCGAGCTGGCCCAGCTTCTCCATCGCCATGTACTCCTGGGTGCCGGAGAACGAGCTGGAGATCGTCTTGTAGAACGGGTTCGCCAACACCTCCTGCGCCCGCTTCTCACCCGCGTGCGCCAGCACCATGTCGTCGAACGTGCGGCGCATGTCCAGCATCATCGCGCTCAGCTCGCCATCGGGCTCGAAGCCGTCGACCTGGACCGACTTCGGCGTGTTGCCCAGTTCCCGCAGGCCAAGGGCCTGGGCGAGCCGCTTCGCCGGGTCGATCGTCAGCACCACGACCTTGCGTCCGCGCTCGGCAGCGCGCACCGCCACGGCCGCCGCTGTGGTCGTCTTGCCCACGCCGCCGGACCCGCAGCAGACGATGACGTGGGTGTCCGGGTCGTCGATGAGCGCGTCGACATCGAGGTTCATCGCACACCCTGGTCGATCAGAGCCTCGGCCAGCTCGTAGAGCGCGGCCATGTCGATCCCGTCCACCAGGTCGGGCAGCTCGACTATCGACAAGTCGACTTCTGCGAGTTGGTTTCGCGCGCGCTGCTCGGCCTGCACCCGGATCGCGTGCTCCACGGTTTCCTCGACCAAGCCGTCAAGGTCCTCGGCGGACAGCTTGAGCCCCGCCGACTTCAGCCCGTTGCGCACCCGCGTGGCGTCGACCCGGCCGTCGGCGGCGGCGGTGACCGACCGCGCGGGCAGCCGCGGCGGCCGCACCCGGTTCATGATCACCGCGCCGGGCCGCAGGTCCGCCCCGTCCAACTCCTCGACGGCCTCGACGGTCTCGCGCACCGGCATCTCCTCCAGCAGCGTGACCAGGTGAACGGCGGTGTCGGCCGAGTGCAGCAACCGCACCACGCCGTCGCTCTGCCCCTTGATCGGGCCGACCTTCGCCAGGTCGGCCATGGCCTTGGTGACATCGAGGAACTTCACGATCCGGCCGGTCGGCGGCGCGTCGAGGACCACCGCGTCGTAGTGGTGCCTGCCGGTGTCGTCGGTGCGCGTCGCGCACTCCTTGAGCTTGCCGGTGAGCAGCACGTCGCGCAGGCCCGGCGCCAGCGTCGTGGCGAACTCGATCGCGCCCATCCGGCTGAGCGTGCGGCCCGCGAAGCCCAGGTTGTAGAACATCCCGAGGTACTCCAGCAGCGCGGCCTCGACGTCGATGTGCAGCGCGCGGACCTCGCCCCCGCCGTGCGTGGCGGCGACCCGCTCCTCGGAGTACGGCAGCGGCCGGGTGTCGAACAGCTGGGCGATGCCCTGCCTGCCCTCGACCTCCACCAGCAGCACCCGCTTGCCGCTCGACGCGATCGCCAGGGCCAGCGCGGCGGCGACGGTGGTCTTGCCGGTGCCCCCTTTGCCGGTGACCACGTGCAAACGGGCGTGGGCCAGTTGCTCGGTCCAGCCGACGACGGGTGTGGTCACCCTTTCAGCGTAAATGCCCGGTTGGTCGCGACGCTGATCGACCGGTCACCCTACGAGCAACATCACTGAACCCACCACGCCGACGACGATCACCGTGCCCCACGCGATCGGGGGCGCCAGCGCCGTCAGGGTCAACACGCACAGCAACACCAGCACCGTCGTCCCGATGGCCCCCGTGATCGCCACCGTGCTGCCCGAGCCGGTCCGCTCCCGCACTTTGGCCATCGTGACCAGCATCAAGACGACGCCGCCAACGGCGAGCAACACGGTCGCGATCATCCGCCAGGTCTCCACACCGCAACCGTAGCCATCAACTGTATGCACCTGTTCTAGGCTGCCGCCCATGACGAAGTGGGAGTACGCGACCGTGCCACTGCTGATCCACGCGACCAAGCAGATCCTCGACCAGTGGGGCGAGGACGGCTGGGAGCTGGTCACCGTGCTGCCCGGTCCGACCGGTGAGTCGCTGGTCGCCTACCTCAAGCGTCCCAAGGGAGCCTGACATGAGCTGGCGCGAGCGTCTCACCGAGCTGGGCATCGAGCTGCCCACCGTGCCCGCGCCCGCCGGGGCCTACATCCCGGCGGTGCGCACCGGTTCGCTGGTCTACACCGCGGGCCAGGTCCCGTTCGTCGACGGCAAGGTCGTCGCGACGGGCAAGGTCGGCGGCGACATCAGCCCAGAACAGGGTGCCGACCTGGCCCGGATCTGCGCGCTGAACGCGCTGGCCGCGGTGGACAACCTGGTCGGCATCAACGCGGTGACCAGGGTGGTCAAGCTCGTCGGCTTCGTGGCCTCCGCCGAGGGCTTCGGCGGGCAGCCGGGCGTGATCAACGGCGCGTCGAACCTGATCGGCGAGATCTTCGGCGACGCGGGCCTGCACGCCCGCTCGGCCGTCGGCGTCGCGGAGCTGCCACTGAACGTGCCGGTCGAGGTCGAGCTGATTGTCGAAGTCGCATGACCGGCGCGGCCGAGTGCCACGAGCTGCTGCTACGACTCGCGGGCCGACTCGGTGACCGGGAGCTGTGGCGGCTGCGCGACTGGCTGGCGGGCGGTTCGCTCGACGCCGTCGCGCGCGCCTTGCCGCTGACCCTGCTGCGCGAGCGCGTCGGGATCACGCCGTCGGAGTTTCGGCTGATCAACGGCTCGCTGCTGCCCGCGGGCGCCGACTCCGAGCGGCTCAACGCTGTTTCGTGGGTGGACGAAATCAGTGACGTGGACTACACCTTCTCCACCGAGTCCCCCGATTGGGTGAGTATGGGCGACTCGGTGGCGGTGGTCCTCATGGCGATCTTGCGCGGTCGGCCCGACGTGGTCGAGGCGCGGTCGACGTGGCGGCGGGACCGGACCGGCGCGGGCGCGGCGACCAGGGTCGTCCTGGTGACCACGACCGGCGACTCGGCCCGGCTGACCGGGGAGCTGCAGCGCGTGCTGCGGGCACTGGGAACCTACGAACCCGCCGTCGAGGTGCTCCCCGAGGGCCTCGAACCGCCGGTGTACCACCGGGCCGCGCTGGCGGCATCGGAGTCGCTGGTGGCCAAGGGCCATCTAGTCCCGAGCTGAGTGGAGGGGTCGATCGTGGCAAAGGTCGCAACAGGCACCGGGTGGTCGGGAGTCACGCTCCCGGTCCGAGTGCACGATCTCCTGCTGGCCCTGGCGGGCAGGCTCGACGACGACGCGCTCGCCGACGCCCGCGAACTGCTCGCCTCCACCGAGGTCGACCGGGCGCTGGAGCTGATCGTCGGCTCGCTGGCGTCCGGGCCGATCCCGGTGACCAGGGTCGAGCACGAGGAGCTGACCGAGCTGATGGCCGCCGCGCACTGCGACCCGGCGGTCGCCGAGCGGCTGGCGATCGCGGAGTCCACGGTCAGCACCTCGCACAAGTTCTCCACCGGCAAGATCGGTGGCATCGGGGCCGACCAGGGGGTCGCCGAGGCGACCATCCAGGTCCTCGACGTGCTGCCCGACATCCGCGCGGTGTGGGCGGTCTGGCGCCTGACGCCCGCCGGAGCGGCGTCAGGCCCGGTGCCGCACCGCGTCGTGCTGATCCGCGTCGGCCCGAGCGGATCCGGTCCGGCCACGGCCTACCGGGTCGAGCACGCCCTGCGGCGCGCGGGACTCACCGCGTCGGTCGAGGTCCTGCGCGACAGCACCGAGTCCAGCGACTACCACCACTCCGCGATGCGCTACGCCACGGCGGTGCCGCTGGAGCGCTCGTCGACGTCGCCGCCGTCCTGGACGCCGTCGCCGACGCCCAAGCCCGCCCCGGCGCCCAAGCCCGCCAAGGAGCCGTGGATCCCGCAGGCGGGCGACGAGGCCGACGCCGACGACCAGGAACTGAGCCTGCTGCGCGAGTTGCAGGAAGAACTGGCCCGCCGCGAGGGCGGCGAGACGCCCGCGTGGAAGTCGGACACGTCCTACGACTGGCAGGAGGCCAACCGGTCGACGCTGGTCAACGGGGTTCCACTGCAGGCGCCCGACCAGTCCTAGACCCGCGCTGCCACGGCGGCTAGCAGCCGCTGCATGGCGAGTCCCCTGTGGACGCTCAGCGGGTGGTCGGCACGCCCGTCGCGGACGAGGGCGGTGAACTCGTCGAGCAGCGTGGCGAACGAGTCCTGCGCGCTGGTCGCGCGCCCCGTGAGCTCGCGGTAGCCGGGCTCGCCGTAGACGGAGATCTCGGTGACCGTCGGTCGGGTGGGCAGCCGCATCGAGAGCGTGGCCGTGCTGGTCGCGCCGCTCTCGTGGCCGAACACCACGTTCCACAGGTCGGGCTCGGTCCGCCGGGCGGCGATCACCTCGGCGACCGGCCCGAGCGCGGCGTCGAGCAGGTCGAACACGTGCGGCCCGACGTCGGCGAGCGCGCCACCGTCGTGCCGCCAGGTGGAGAACGAGTAGTCACCGCCCAGCAGCGCCCCGGACAGCCACCGCGCGTTGCCGCCCGCCCAGCCACCGTGCGCCTTGACGTCGGCCAGCCATTCCCGAGTCTCGGGCGCGAACCGCCGGATGAAGACCACGATCGAGGCCACACCCGCCTCGCCGACGGCGTCCGCGAGCCGCCGCGCCGACTCGACCGACTCCGCGATCGGCTTCTCCAGGATCACGTGCTTGCCCGCGCGCGCCGCCTTGATCGCCAACTCGGCCTGCGCCGCGGGCGGCACGGCGAACGCGACGGCGTCCACAATGGACAAAAGCTCGTCGAACCCGCCGACCACGGGCGCGCCCAGTCCCGTCGCGGCCTCGGGTCGCCGAGCCCACACCGCGGTGAGCTCGGTCCCCGAATGCCCATCGATCCCGGGCGCGTGCACTTTGCCCGCCCACGGCCCAGCGCCGACCAGTCCGACTCGCAGCACGGTGTCACCCATGCCGGACATCCTGCCTGGTCGGCGTCAGCGCCCGATCAGTAGCCGAAGATGTTGTTCGAGCGCGGCGCCCCGGCCTCGAACTGCTCCTCGACGTCCTCGTAGCTCTGCCAGCTGTCGCCACCCGCGGGGTCGAGCACGTGCAGCCATGTGCCCTCGGGCGTCCCGTCGGTCTTGGCACCCGCGATGACGATCCGGTGCCACGGCGCGCCGGGCACGATCACGCCCTTGGGCCCGTTGTCCAGCAGCTGAAGCCACCCGTCTGGCGTGAAGCACGCGGGTGCGATCAGGTGCATGTCCACCTGCGCGAGCGCCTGGTCGACCTCCGCGACGGTCGCGCCGTCGCGGTCCAGACCGACGTGATCGCAGAGTGTGTGGTCGTCGAAGTCGGACCCGTCCCGGTAGTTGATGATCATCGCGATGGCCGCGGCCCAGCAGGTCGCCTCACTCTGCTGCGTGATGTGCACGACGCCGTGGTCGACCTCGCCCGCCTGCCACCCCGCTTGGTCCCCGTCGCCGTCGCCGGTGCCGTCGGCGGGGTCGGGCGGACCGGGTTCGAGGGAAACGTGGTCGCGCAGGCCACCCCAGGTCTGCCTACCGACAACCCCGTCGACCTGCATGTTCATCGCGGTCTGATAGTTACGGACGGCAGCGTCGAGCGCGTCGTCGAACACGCCGGTGTCCTCGCCGTCCCAGTAGCCCTCCGAGCGGAGGAGCTGTTGCAGATAGGTCACCCAGTCGGACTCGGTCGACCCGGTGCGCAGAAGGATTTCGCCAGCCATTCCGCCAGGGTCTGCCTGGTCGGCCACACCCGTAATGTCCAGAAGGGCAGCCATCCGCGCGCCCCCACCCCCACACAGGCGCTCCGCGGGCCTGGGTGGGCGGAGTGTGGTGTGTCGCTCGGTGGTGTTCTGGGGTCCGGTCGGCCGCGTAGGGTCGGGGCGTGCGTGAGCTGCCCAAGGAGATGGTGCTGCCGGACGGATTCGTTCCCCCGGAGCCGCCCGACCCGCCCGCGGTGCCCAAAGACGCCGCGACCGTCATCATTGTTCGCGACGCCGAATCCGGGCCGGAGGTGTTCCTCCTGCGCAGGGTGGTCGGGATGGCCTTCGCGGGGGGCATGACTGTGTTCCCCGGTGGCGGCGTCGATCCCCGGGACGCGGACGCGACCGTCGCCTGGCACGGCCCGGACGCGCGGTGGTGGGCGGAGCGCTTCGGGTGTGATCCGGCCACGGCGCGTGCGCTTGTCTGCGCGGCGGTTCGGGAGACCTTCGAGGAGTCCGGCGTCCTGCTCGCGGGTCCCGACGCGACCCGAGTGGTGTCGGACGCGCGGCCGTTCCACGCGGCTCGCCAGGAGTTGGTCGACCGGAAGTACTCGTTCGCCCAGTTCCTCACCGACAACGACCTGGTCCTGCGCGCGGACCTGCTGCGGCCGTGGGCGCACTGGGTCACCCCCGCTGAGGAACCCCGCCGCTACGACACCCGCTTCTTCCTCGCCGCCATGCCCGAGGGCCAGCACGCCGACGGCGCCACCACCGAGGCCCAGGACGTCGCGTGGCAACACCCTGGCGCCGCCCTCGCCGACTGGGAAGCGGGCAGACGCGGCCTGATGCCCCCGACGTGGATGGCTCTGGCCGACCTCAACGACCACCCGTCCGTCGCCTCGGCGATGGCGGCTGAACGGACGATCGACAAGATCATCCCCAGGGTCGTCCGCGACGGCACCAAGGTCCGCGTCGTCCTCGCCGAGGCCGATTCATGACCCACCCCGCCTACGGCGTCGTGCGAGCGGTGACGCCGTACGCGTCGGTGCTGCTCGAGGACAACCCCGGCACCATGACCCTCGACGGCACCAACACCTGGATCCTGCGCTCCCCAGGCGCGGGCGGGTCGGTCGTGGTCGACCCCGGTTACGAGGACGAGCCCCACCTGACCCGCGTCCTCGAAGCCGCGGGCCCCATCGAGGCCATCCTCATCACCCACCACCACCTCGACCACGTCCAAGGCGCACCCTGGCTCGCCCGGAAGGCCGACGCCCCGATCCGTGCCTACGACCCAGCCCTCTGCCTCGGCGCGGCGCCCCTGGCCGACGGTGAACGGCTCACCCTCGCCGGTCTGGAGATCGAGGTCGTGCACACCCCCGGCCACACGGCCGACTCCGTCTGCCTGACCGTCGCCCACGACAGCCTGCCCGCCGTCCTGACCGGCGACACCGTGCTCGGCCGGGGCACCACGGTCATCGCCCCACCCGACGGCGACCTAGGCGCCTACCTCGACTCACTCGAGACCCTCCGCCGGTTGCCCGGCGTGGTCCTGCCCGGCCACGGACCCGACCTGCCCGATCTGCCCGCGGTCGCGGCCCAGTACCTGGCCCACCGAACCCAACGCCTCGACCAGATCCGAGCCGCCCTCACCACCCTTGGCCCGGACGCGTCCCCGCGCCAGGTGGTCGAGGTCGTGTACGCCGACGTCGACCAGTCCCTCTGGCCCGCCGCCGAGTGGTCGGTCCGCGCCCAACTGGACTACTTGCGCCGCTCACCCTGACGAGCCCCGGTCTCGAGCCCACAGCCACACCCGATGGGCGTCGGGTCGGCCTGCGTGGCGAGCAGGCCTGCCGGGTCGCGAACCCGCTGGGCGGTCGGATTCGGTCGTCGGGTCGGCTTGGGTGGGACCCTGCCCGCGACGTGCACCGGTCAGGTCGTCTTCGGGGGCAGCATCGGCATGATGATGTACCTGAGATCCACCTCCCCAGGCTCGACCGCCGTCACGACCGTGGCGCGCATGCCCGGCTGGATGGCGAGGTGGACGCGGCGGCCTGCGAACGGGCGTAAGGCGTCGATCAGGTAGCGGGCCTGGTAGGACGGGCTGGTGCGGCCGCCGTCGATGGTGGCTTTGACCGATTCCTCGGCTTCACCAGTCTGGCGGTCGGCGGTGCGCAGGCGCAGGTGGGTGTCGCCGACCTCGACGGAGACGACGCCGCGGGTGTCGGTGAAGAGGGCGACTCGGCGGGTGGCGTTGCTGAACGTGTCGGCGTCGAGTTCGACATGGGTGTCGACGTCGGCGAGGGCCAGCTTGGTCTCGGTGAGGTAGCTGCCGTCGAGGACCGCGGTGGTGACCACCATGTCGTCCCAGGTCAACGCCAGGCGGTTGGCGTCGACACCGATCGAGACCGAGCCGTTGACCTGTTTGCCGACCTCGGCCAGCAGGGTGGCCGGGATCAGCGCGTCCACCTCGGCCGACGCCGATCCGGGTTGCCAGGGGATCGTGGCGATGGCCATGCGGTAGCGGTCGGTGGCCCGCAGGACCAGGTTCGGCCCCTCCGACCGGACGCGGACACCGGTGAAGATCGGCAGTGCTTCGTCTCTGGCGGCGGTGGCGGCGACCGTCGACAGGGCCGAGGCGAGCAGGCGAGCCGACACCGAGCCGCCCGCAGCAGGTGGCGAGGGGACGCCGGGGTGCAGTTCGACGTCGAGCAGGGGGAGGGCGAAGCGGGCACCCTCGGCCCGGATGGCCAGTCGGGTGCCTTCGACGACCAGCCGGACCTGTGGTTGCTCTAACGCCTTCAACGTCTCGGCCAGGGGCTTGGCCGGGACCAGGATCTGACCCTCCGAGTGGACGAGCGCGTCGCACGTGACCCGGGCGGTGCGCTCGCGATCGTTGGCGGCGAGCTCGACGCCCTGTGCCGTGGCGGTCAGCAGGAGGCCGCTGAGCACAGGGTCGACGAGCTTGCCGGGCACGAGTCGGATGACGTCGGCGGCGGCGGTGGCCAGCTCGGCGGTGGTGATCGTCAGGTCCATGAGCCGAAGGTAGCTCGAATCACCGACACCCGCGAAAAGTTGTCCACAGGCCCGCTAGACCAGGGCGGGCTCCCGCACGGAAGGCGCCGTGTGCATGTCGACAACCGTGTCCCGCCGGGCGTAGACGATGCCCGCGAACAGCAGGCCCGCCGCGCTGGCGGCGAAGTAGGACGACGTCAGGCTGACGTTCTCCACCAGGTACCCGCTCACCGACTGCCCGAGCGCCAGACCCAGCGTCACGGCCGTGATGACCCAGCCGAACGCCTCCGTGGCCGTCCCCTTCGGCGCGACCAGTTCGATCGCCGCCGAGTGGGCGGTGGCCTGCGGGGTGATCAGGGTGCCGACGAGCAGCAGCGCGACGCCCAGCCCGATCAGCGAGGTCGGGATGGCCAGCACCAAGGTGGTCAGGGCGAACCCGCCGAGCAGGACCGGCAGCCGCAGCGACATCGCCCGCGGCCACGGCCTGACCCCGTAGAGCACGCCGAACACCACCGAGCTGACCGACCACAGTCCGAGCAGCAGACCACCCACGGGCGCGTTCCCGGCGTGCGTGGCCGCGGCGGGCACCGCGACCTCGATGAACCCGATCGTCACGCCGAAGCCCATCGCAGCCAGGGCGACGGTCCGCATGCCGGGGGCGGCCAGCGCGCCGAGCGGACCGGTGCCGCTCACCTGCGCGCGGTCCGGCCGGAACGTGCGCACCGTCGGCATCAGGGCGAACGAGACACCGCCCGCCACCATGCAGGCCGACGCGGCGACCACGCCGGTACCCGCCCACGGCATCGCGACGAGCAGGCCCGCCAGAGCGGGTCCGAGGATGAAGAAGACCTCCATGCTGATCGACTCGTACGCCAAAGCCGCGTTGCGCGCGGACCCGGGAGGCAGCAGCCGGGTCCACATCGCCCGGGACGCCGAGCCGATCATCGGCTCCGTCGTGCCGATCGCGAAACCCAGCGTGACCAGCACGAACGTCGACGCGTGCGACTCGATGGCGAGCACGCCCAGCGCGACGAACGCGGTGAACACCGCCGAGGTGATCAGCAGCGGCCGGGTCGGGCCGACCCGGTCCATGATCCGGCCTTGGGCCACCGAGCCGACCGCCACACCCACGAGGCTGCCCGCCGAGACCAGCCCGGCGATCGCGAACGAGCCAGTGGCCCGCTGCACGTAAAGCAGCATCGACAGGCCCACCATCGCGATCGGCAGCCTGCCGACCAGCGCGGACAGCACAGGACCCCGCGCTCCCGGGGTGGTGAGCGCGGTGCGGTAGTCAGCGAGGCCTGCGGAGTGGGACATGCGTACCAGTATGCCGCACTCTGGTACGGCCGTACCAGTTATTTTCGGTGGTTTGAGACACCCGAGTGCGGGGTAAGTCTCGTTTGGATAACGAGAAGTTGGTTTCTGAGTGGACTCAGGCAACGAAACTCCGCGCCCAGGAGTCCATGAGGGTGATAACCCTTGAGTTCAGGGCAGGGGACTTGCGAAAGTTCCTGAGTAGACCGTCACGGCCGAGTGGCGGAACGCGATAGGCCGAGTGACGTCGAAGAGTTCCTCCGGGAGACAGGGTTCGGGGCCCGAGCCGGAGGGCGGGGAGCGTGAGCCGTCGGGGGATGGCCCGCGCAAAGTATGAGAGGTCGGTGCGCCGCGTCGGGGGCGGCGCCCGACCTCTCGTCTTGTCTCAGACCATTAGCGCGCGCGGCGGGCCAGGCGCTCCGGGTCGAGG